>CAWJOW010000002.1:0-509641 GCA_963844595.1 uncultured Gammaproteobacteria bacterium | reverse complement strand
GAGATGCACAGGAACTTCAGCCGCTCGAGCAGCGGCACGGTCGTATCAAAGGCCTGGTCGAGCACCCGCTGGTTGAATTCCAGGAACGACACCTCCCGGTTGATGTAGTGCTGGGGTGCCTTTAGATCCGGAGCATCCATCGCGGTGAGTTACCTGACCCGCCCGTACCTTGAACCATCGCCGCACTTGGGAGACGGCTTGCGGCGATAAGCATACCAGCCGCCGGCGACGCTTCCGTGAAGCCCATGAATTCACGCCTCCGCCCCGGGGCGTCCGGGCTTGGCGGTGGACTCGATCTACCGCGAAACGAGGGTCGCGCCGTGGAAGATGTCCAGAGACGCCACGAACGCGGCACTCTGACGGTCGAAGTCCGCGCGCCAGTCCGCCTCGATGGGAGCCGCGGGCGGGAGCACCACCGTCTGGGGGTTCTTGAAGATTCCGTTCACGCGATACTCGTAGTGCAGATGCGGCCCCGTCGCCAACCCGGTCATGCCGACGTAGGCGATGACCGTGCCCTGGGTGACGCGAGCGCCCGCATGCGTGCCGTGCGCAAAGCGCGACAGGTGCCCGTAGACGGTCGTGATGCCGTGGCCGTGGTCGATTTCAACCAGGTTGCCGTATCCGCCGCGCACGCCCGCGAAGCGCACCATGCCGTCGCCCGCGGCGCGTACCGGCGTGCCGATGGGCGCGGCGTAGTCGACCCCCTGATGGGCGCGGATGCGATGCAGGATCGGGTGATAGCGCGCTGAGTTGAAGCCGGAGCTCACCCGGGTGAACTCCAGCGGTGCGCGCAGGAATGCCCTGTGGAGCGGGCGGCCGTCGGGCGTGTAGTAATGCGTGGCGCCGGTGGGGTCGGTATAGCGCACGGCGCGGTACTCGTGCCCCTGGTTGGTGAACTCGGCGGCCTCGATCGGCCCGTCCTTCACGTAGACGCCGTCGCGCCAGATCTCGGGGTAAGTGACCACGAACGAGTCGCCAGGACGCACCGCGAGCACGAAGTCGATGTCCCACCCGAATATGTCCGCGAGGCCCACCGCAGTCGGGTCGTGGCCGCCGGTCGCCTCGACCGCCTCGAAGAGCGAGGTGTCGATGGTTCCGCGAATGGTGCGGCTACGCAGCTGCACGGGATTCTGCACGACATTGGCCGTGAGTCCGGAAGGCGCGCGGCTCACCCTGAGGGTCTCGGTCTCACTCAACCGCCGCTCGAGGCCGAACAGCTGGCCGTCGCGGTGCGTCAGGTGCAGCAGCTCACCGGGGCGCAACGAGTCGAGACTCGAGCGCACGCCGGGAAGCATCCGCATGGTGGCCAGATCCGCGAGGTTCAGCTTCAGCCGGCGAAAGATCCGGTCCAGCGTGTCGTTCCGCACGACGATGACGTCGATGGTCGAAAGTGCAAGCCGCGCGCCCTCGAGTGCGGGACCACCGGCCAATGCGACCGCCGGCACAGGCGGCCCGGCGGACGGGACAGCCGCAGTCGCCGGCACGCTGCTCGCGGTGGCCGGCGACGCGAGCCCCACGGCTGCCGCGGCCCTGGCGAGGAAGTCCATGTCGGCCGCGCCTGAAGCGGACGCCGGCGCGTTTGCGGGCCGGGACTTGCTCAGGTCACCGTGCAGTACGGTCCAGGTGACGACGGCGCACGCGCCAACCTGCAGCCAGAATGCGCCGGAGGGTGCGTGAAAGCCGCGCAAACGCCCAGCCAACGACCCCCGTATGAACTCAAATGCCATCGATTAGACTTATGGGCTGAGCTGAGAACGCGAACCGTACCGGCCGAGACCCCCTGAGGTCAACGTATGTTAAGTGCCGGATTGGGAGAATGAGCCAAGGCTACCGTACGGGCTGTGAGTTTTCCGCGGCGGGCTTCACGGGAAGAGGAATGAATTTCGACGAACAGATCGCAGAGCTCGAGCGCGGCGCGGACGAAGTGCTGGTGCAGGCGGAGCTCGTGAAGAAGCTCAGGCGCGGTGCGCCGCTCACCGTCAAGGCCGGCTTCGATCCAACCGCGCCCGACCTGCATCTCGGGCACACGGTGCTGCTGAATAAGATGCGCCAGTTCCAGCAGCTGGGGCATCAGGTGACATTTCTGATCGGAGATTTCACCGGCATGATCGGTGACCCGAGCGGGCGCAATGCCACCCGGCCGGCGCTCACGCCGGAGGAGATCCAGGCGAATGCGCGCACCTACGAGGCGCAGGTATTCAGGATCCTCGACCGCGAGCACAGCCGCATAGATTTCAACTCCCGCTGGCTCGGCAAGCTCACCTCGACCGACATGGTGCGGCTCGCTGCGCACTACACCGTGGCGCGCATGCTCGAGCGCGACGACTTCGCCAAGCGCTACAAAACGGGCCAGCCGATTTCGATCCACGAGTTTCTTTACCCGCTCGCCCAGGGCTACGACTCGGTCGCCATGCGCGCGGATGTCGAGCTCGGGGGCACGGACCAGAAGTTCAACCTGCTGGTCGGCCGCACGCTGCAGGAGGCCTACGGGCAGGAGCCGCAGGTCGTGATCACGATGCCGCTGCTCGAAGGCACCGACGGCGTGAACAAGATGTCGAAGTCGCTCGGGAACTACATCGGCATCACCGAGGATTCCGACAGCATGTTCGGCAAAGTAATGTCGATCTCGGACGAGCTCATGTGGCGCTATTTCGAGCTGTTGTCATTCCGTCCCCTGAGCGAGATCGCGGTCCTGCGGCGCGCCGCCGCAGCCGGCCGCAATCCGCGCGACATCAAGCTCGAGCTGGCCCACGAGCTCGTCGCGCGCTTTCACGACGCGGCGGCCGCCGGGCGCGCGCAGCGCAACTTCATCCAGCGGGTGAGCGAGAAGGCTCTGCCCGAGGACCTGCCGGTGAAGGTCATCCCGGTCGATGCGGGGGGCCTCAGAATCGCCAACCTTCTGAAAGAAGCCGGACTGGCCGCGAGTACCTCCGAAGCGAACCGCAAGCTCGAGGAAGGAGCGGTGCGGATCGACGGCGTTCGGGTCAGCGACCGCGGGCTGACGCTCGGGGCGGGCGCCGAGCACGTGTTTCAGATCGGCGCCAAGCGCTTTGCCCGGCTGAGGCTGGAGAAAAAGCGCGAGGGCTGAAGCGCTGGCGCTGCCCTGGCGTTGAAGCGGGGCGTCCAGGCCCCCATTTCAAGGGTGTCCCGGGTGACTACCGACGGGATCCGGTCCGGGCGGCGGTGAACCGGCAGCCGGGCGGCCTTACCGGTGATAAAGAGGCGGGAACGGGGCCCCGGGAACCCCAGGACGGTGCGTTGACATAGCCCCATGGGGGGCTATACTGCGCGGCCCCTGCAGCCTCGGTCGCGATAGCGGCGGGGGCCGCAATTTTGTGTGTGGGTGTTTTTGTCCCGAAGCCTTCAGCGCTTGCGGGTGCTCTTTAAAATTTTGGCAGGTAATTTGTGTGGGGACTCGCGTCGATGTGCCTTTGGCGCAAAAGACCGAGTGACCAAGATGAGTCCAGCAGTAAGTTGGAGCCATTTTGGATCCACTCTTCGATGTTGATTCTCAAAATCTTCAAGTGAAGAGTTTGATCCTGGCTCAGATTGAACGCTGGCGGCGTGCCTAACACATGCAAGTCGAGCGGTAACAGGTGTAGCAATACATGCTGACGAGCGGCGAACGGGTGAGTAATGCTTCGGAATCTGCCCAATGGTGGGGAATAACCAGCCGAAAGGTTGGCTAATACCGCATGAGCCCTACGGGGGAAAGCAGGGGATCGTAAGACCTTGCGCCGATGGATGAGCCGAAGTCGGATTAGCTAGTTGGTAGGGTAACGGCCTACCAAGGCGACGATCCGTAGCTGGTCTGAGAGGACGACCAGCCACACTGGGACTGAGACACGGCCCAGACTCCTACGGGAGGCAGCAGTGGGGAATATTGGACAATGGGGGCAACCCTGATCCAGCGACGCCGCGTGTGTGAAGAAGGCCTGCGGGTTGTAAAGCACTTTTAGTGGGGATGAAAAGCTCAGGGCTAACACCTCTGGGTCTTGACCTAACCCACAGAAAAAGCACCGGCTAACTCTGTGCCAGCAGCCGCGGTAATACAGAGGGTGCAAGCGTTAATCGGAATTACTGGGCGTAAAGCGTACGTAGACGGTTGGATAAGTCGGATGTGAAAGCCCCGGGCTTAACCTGGGAATTGCATTCGAGACTGTGCAGCTAGGGTGCGGAAGAGGGAAGCGGAATTCCAGGTGTAGCGGTGAAATGCGTAGATATCTGGAGGAACACCAGTGGCGAAAGCGGCTTCCTGGTCCAGCACCGACGTTCAGGTACGAAAGCATGGGGAGCAAACAGGATTAGATACCCTGGTAGTCCATGCCATAAACGATGAGAACTAGACGTTGAGAGGGTAAGCCTCCCAGTGTCGTAGCTAACGCGCTAAGTTCTCCGCCTGGGGAGTACGGCCGCAAGGTTGAAACTCAAAGGAATTGACGGGGACCCGCACAAGCGGTGGAGCATGTGGTTTAATTCGATGCAACGCGAAGAACCTTACCTGGTCTTGACATCCTGGGAATCCCGAAGAGATTTGGGAGTGCCGCAAGGAGCCCAGAGACAGGTGCTGCATGGCTGTCGTCAGCTCGTGTCGTGAGATGTTGGGTTAAGTCCCGCAACGAGCGCAACCCTTGTCCTTAGTTGCCAGCATTAAGTTGGGCACTCTAAGGAGACCGCCGGTGACAAACCGGAGGAAGGTGGGGATGACGTCAAGTCATCATGGCCTTTATGACCAGGGCTACACACGTGCTACAATGGTGGATACAGAGGGAAGCCAACGCGCGAGCGGGAGCCAATCCCAGAAAATCCATCGTAGTCCGGATTGGAGTCTGCAACTCGACTCCATGAAGTCGGAATCGCTAGTAATCGCAGATCAGCATTGCTGCGGTGAATACGTTCCCGGGTCTTGTACACACCGCCCGTCACACCATGGAAGTTTACTGCACCAGAAGCAGGTAGCCTGACCGCAAGGGGGGCGCCTACCACGGTGTGGTCAATGACTGGGGTGAAGTCGTAACAAGGTAGCCGTACGGGAACGTGCGGCTGGATCACCTCCTTTCAAGAGACCAGCGCCACGGTCATGTGGGCGCGAGTTCCCAGCACAAATTACCTGTCCAACACGAGGGCGGCGGCCCGTCGGCGCATTGGCCAATGGGGCTGCAGAAGTTTGGGTCTGTAGCTCAGTTAGTTAGAGCGCACCCCTGATAAGGGTGAGGTCGGAGGTGCAACTCCTCCCAGACCCACCAGGACATCACGCGCAGGCGCAGCCGGCAAAAACCACGCTTTTTGCCCGGCGGCTTTCGGAGTAATGTCCGCCAAAATCGCTGCAGGCGATTTTGGCCAATCAAGGAGGGGCCATAGCTCAGCTGGGAGAGCGCCTGCTTTGCAAGCAGGAGGTCGCCGGTTCGATCCCGGCTGGCTCCACCAGCAACCCCACCGCCCTCACATCGAGATGCGCGCGTGATGACGCGAGCTCATGCCGATCAGTAGTAGCCATCGCCCGCCTGGGCGTGGTCGCACGGGTTCCATGTGCTGGCGTGATCGCGCGACGTGTCGTGTGGTCTGCAGCGATGCCGACGAGCGCATCGCCTGCTCTTTAACAATCCGGAAAGTTTTTGTTTTGACGCTAAGTTTTCAAGCGAAAGTGTTTCTTTGACTCAAGCTTGAAAATGTCGCGTTCGCAATGTGAATCAGCTCCATATCCCCAGACTCCTTGGGGTTATATGGTCAAGCGAGTAAGCGCATATGGCGGATGCCTTGGCGGTAGAAGGCGATGAAGGACGTGGTAGCCTGCGATAAGCGTCGGCGAGCTGGCAAACAAGCTTTGACCCGGCGATTTCCGAATGGGGAAACCCACCTCGTAAGAGGTATCCAACACTGAATTCATAGGTGTTGGAAGCGAACCCGGCGAATTGAAACATCTCAGTAGCCGGAGGAAAAGAAATCAACCGAGATTCCCTTAGTAGTGGCGAGCGAACGGGGACCAGCCCAGTCGTGGTAATCGGACGAGTGCTAGTGGAACAGTCTGGAAAGTCTGGCCAAAGAAGGTGATAGCCCTGTATACGAAAGCACAAATCCGTGAGCGACGAAGAGTAGGACGAGACACGTGAAATCTTGTCTGAACATCGGGGGACCATCCTCGAAGGCTAAATACTCTCTACCGACCGATAGTGAACCAGTACCGTGAGGGAAAGGCGAAAAGAACCCCGGAGAGGGGAGTGAAATAGAACCTGAAACCGTATGCGTACAAGCAGTCGGAGCCCCGCAAGGGGTGACGGCGTACCTTTTGTATAATGGGTCAGCGAGTTATTTTCAGTGGCGAGGCTAACCGCATAGGGGAGCCGCAGGGAAACCGAGTCTTAAACGGGCGTCACAGTCGCTGGGAATAGACCCGAAGCCAGTCGATCTATCCATGACCAGGATGAAGACCAGGTAACACTGGTTGGAGGTCCGAACGAACCACTGTTGCAATAGTGCGTCGATGAGTTGTGGATAGGAGTGAAAGGCTAATCAAGGCTGGCGATAGCTGGTTCTCCCCGAAAGCTATTTAGGTAGTGCCTCGAGTGAACACTCAGGGGGGTAGAGCACTGTTTGGAGAAGGGGGCCATCACGGCCTACCAACTCCATGCAAACTCCGAATACCCTGAAGTGATACTCGGGAGACACACGGCGGGTGCTAACGTCCGTCGTGAAAAGGGCAACAACCCAGACCATCAGCTAAGGTCCCAAAGTTTCGGCTAAGTGGTAAACGATGTGAGAAGGCTCAGACAGCCAGGAGGTTGGCTTAGAAGCAGCCATCCTTTAAAGAAAGCGTAATAGCTCACTGGTCTAGTCGGCTCGCGCGGAAGATTTAACGGGGCTAAGCCGAGCACCGAAGCTATGGGTGTGCAGGTCTTCGGATCTGTACGCGGTAGGGGAGCGTTCTCTAAGCCTGCGAAGGTGTGCTGCGAGGCATGCTGGAGGTATGAGAAGTGCGAATGCTGACATGAGTAACGTTAAAGCGGGTGAAAAACCCGCTCGCCGAAAACCCAAGGTTTCCTGAGCCACGTTAATCGGCTGAGGGTGAGTCGGTTCCTAAGGCGAGACCGAAAGGTGTAGTCGATGGAAAGCAGGTTAACATTCCTGCACCGATTCCAACTGCGATGGGGTGACGGAGAAGGCTAGATCAGCGGCAGCAGTGCCGTTCAAGGCCGTAGGTGGGTCTTCCTGGAAAATCCGGAGGATCGCTAACACCGAGAACTGAGTACGAGGAGACTTCGGTCTCCGAAGTGATCGACGCCACGCTTCCGGGAAAAGCCTCTAAGCTTCAGGTTGGAATTGACCGTACCGTAAACCGACACTGGTGGGTGAGGAGATAATCTCCTAAGGCGCTTGAGAGAACTCGGGTTAAGGAACTCTGCAAGTTGATACCGTAACTTCGGGAGAAGGTATGCCTCCTGGGGTGAGTGGATTTACTCCACGAGCTTCAGAAGGTCACAGGTAATCGGGGGCTGCGACTGTTTACCAAAAACACAGGACTCTGCTAACACGTAAGTGGATGTATAGGGTCTGACGCCTGCCCGGTGCCGGAAGGTTAATTGATGGGGTCAGCCGCAAGGCGAAGCTCCTGATCGAAGCCCCGGTAAACGGCGGCCGTAACTATAGATAGAGAGACGGACGAGCAATTCGTCGAGTGCAACTGCAGAGCGTTGAACTAGGACCAAAGTTGTAGTTACGTAAATAAACCTGGCTGTATGCTGGAAACCCCGTGAATCCTCCAGTACTCGCCGCTGCAAGCGGCAGTGAAAATCTGAGAGGTGCGGACAATCAGCAGGAAAGGCCGATCGAACGATCGGAATCCTCAGAGACTATACGCCGGGCTCTTCAGTCGAAGAGATGAGATAGTCCGATCTGCATGGCGACATGCAGAAGTGATGCGCAATGCATTACTTCATCAATACGGCGGATTTGCGTATTGATGTAACAAGATAAACGGTCCTAAGGTTTCAGGAATCGTTGCCTTAGTAAAATTCGGCTATATGCTGGAAAATCCGTGTATGCCGCGGTACTCGTTCGGTAAAGCAACACTCAGCAGTGTTAGTGAGCCGGGCAGTGACAATCCGACGGATGCGGAAAATCAGCAGGAAAGGCTGATCAAAATCGGATGGATTACCGGTTTCGTCGATGGAGAAGGTTGTTTTTCAATCAACTTCATTCGACAGCCTCATCGAGTCAATCGACGAGGTTATAAGACCGGGTTCCAAGTGGCTCATGAGTTTGCGGTGACGCAAGGCGCGAAGAGCCTTGATTGTCTCCAATTGCTCATGAAGTTCTTTGGTGTTGGCGACGTCTATGTCAATAGGCGTTACGACAACCACAAGGAACATGTGCACCGGTACTGCGTACGGAAACGGAGTGATCTAGTTCAGACGATCGTTCCGTTCTTCAAGCAGTATCCGCTGCGAACTTCTAAGCAAGGTGACTTCTTAAGGTTCGCGGAGTGTTTGAGGCTGATGGAGACCAACGCGCATCTGACCCGTGAAGGTTTGATCGAGATGGTCAAGATCGCCGAGACCATGAATCACCGTAAGCCACGTACCGAAATAATCAGAATCCTCAGAGACTACACGCCGAACACCGACGACTTATTTGTCGGTGAAGATATAGTCCGAGCTGCATGGCGACATGCAGGGTGAGTTCTGAAAGGAACAGGCTCACCGCTTCGCGCAAGCGAGGTTAACAGACCTCAGCGAAATTCCTTGTCGGGTAAGTTCCGACCTGCACGAATGGCGTAACGCTGGCCCCACTGTCTCGACCCGAGACTCAGTGAAGTTGAAATCGCTGTGAAGATGCGGCGTAGCTGCGGAAAGACGGAAAGACCCCGTGAACCTTTACTACAGCTTTACACTGAACTTTGACCTTGTCTGTGTAGGATAGGTGGGAGCCTTTGAAGCAGGGGCGCTAGCTCTTGTGGAGGCAACGTTGAAATACCACCCTGATAATGTCGGAGTTCTAACCTTGGTCCGTAATCCGGACCGGGGACACTGTATGGTGGGTAGTTTGACTGGGGCGGTCTCCTCCTAAAGAGTAACGGAGGAGTGCAAAGGTACCCTCAGCGCGGTCGGTCATCGCGCATTAGAGTGCAATGGCATAAGGGTGCTTGACTGCGAGACTGACAAGTCGAGCAGGTGCGAAAGCAGGTCATAGTGATCCGGTGGTTCTGTATGGAAGGGCCATCGCTCAACGGATAAAAGGTACTCCGGGGATAACAGGCTTATTCCTCCCAAGAGTCCACATCGACGGAGGAGTTTGGCACCTCGATGTCGGCTCATCACATCCTGGGGCTGTAGCAGGTCCCAAGGGTTCGGCTGTTCGCCGATTAAAGTGGTACGCGAGCTGGGTTCAAAACGTAGATAACACTGCGTTGCCAGGAAGTAATTCCTGGAGCAATTTAACTGGCTCATATCGGTGGAACCCTCCTGAAGTTGCAAACTGACTTCAAAGGGCAATACCGAGGGAAGGCTGGTAACGATGGATCCTACAATCCTTGCCTATATCGCAGGATTCCTGGACGGTGATGGCAGTGTCTTCTTTCAGTTGATCAGAAAGAAAGACTACTGCCTCGGATTCCAGATCAGGACGTCGATCGCTTTCTACCAGAAGACGGAGAATGAAGAGATTCTCCTCTGGCTGAAAGAGACGTTCCTATCTGGGTACCTCCGGCGCCGGAAGACAGGACTCAGTGATTACACGATTGTAGAGCCAAAGGAAGTCCGCAGGATCTTGGAGCTGTTGCAGCCCTATGTGCGCCTCAAGAAGGAGCACGTGAGGCTGGGCTTGGAGATCCTGGGCAGACTTCCGATGGCAGGTGATGCGACGGAGTTCGTTTCGTTGTGTCGTCTGGTCGATCGATTTCAAGACATCAACTACTCGAAGAAGCGAACCATCACTTCTGAGCTAGTTGAAGCGCACTTGAAGTCACGTGGTTACCTTGCCCCTGTAGAGACTGATCCAATACGGAGAGAGTCGCTGGGACAAACAGCGGCTAAGACGCCAGTCCCCTCAGTTGCAAGCTGAGGGTGAAGGTATAGTCCATGCCACTGGAAACAGTGGAATCACATGCGTGAGACAGTTTGGTCCCTATCTTCCGTAGCCGTTGGAGATTTGAGGGTGAGCTGTCCTTAGTACGAGAGGACCGGGATGGACGCACCTCTGGTGTTCCGGTTGTCACGCCAGTGGCACTGCCGGGTAGCTATGTGCGGACGGGATAACCGCTGAAAGCATCTAAGCGGGAAGCCCCCCCCAAGATTAGATCTCCCTGGGAGCTCGACTCCCCTGAAGGGCCCACGAAGACTACGTGGTTGATAGGCTGGGTGTGTACGGCCAGTAATGGCTTCAGCTAACCAGTACTAATTGCCCGTGAGGCTTGACCATATAACCTCAAGTGGTCTGTCCACGAGAGGACTGATGCCGATGGAGCTATTCCATCGTGAACGCGACAGGCGTCGAAACAGAAACTCAACCGGATTGGAGGCGCATGAAGCCGGGCCACGAGGCCCGGCTTCGTGAACCTCGAACAGTTTGCCTGGCGGCCATAGCGAGTGGGAACCACCCGATCCCATTCCGAACTCGGAAGTGAAAACGCTCTGCGCCGATGGTAGTGTGCCTTGCAGGCATGCAAGAGTAGGTCACCGCCAGGCTTCAAATGAAAAGCCCCTGAGGTCGCGAGACTTCAGGGGCTTTTTTCTGTTCAAACGAGAGGAAGGTGCCATGAGACCGCGCCTGTCGTCAGCAATCGGAGTCAGAACCGTCGCGGTGATCGCGTATCTGTCCGTCCTATATACGGCCGTCGGCGCTGCGGCCGAGACTCGGCGCGGGGGAGTCGGCAGCGTTGTCGACGCAACGATCCGGCCGCTGATGCGGGAAGATCACATCCCCGGCATGGCGGTCGGAATCGTCGCCGGACGTAAGTTCTACGAATTCAACTACGGCGTGGCGTCGATGGAGACCGGGAAGCCGGTCACCGACGACACATTGTTCGAGATCGGGTCCATCACCAAGGCGTTGACGGCGACCCTGGCTTCGTATGCTCAGGTCAGCGGCGACCTTGCCCTGTCGGACACGACTGCGAAGTATCTGCCGCTCCTGCGGGGCCGCGAGTTTGGCAAGGTGACGCTCCTCAATCTCGGCACGCACACGCCTGGAGGGCTTCCGCAGCAGGTCCCGGATGACCTCGGTAATGAGAGTCAGCTGCTCGAATACTTCAGGAACTGGCGCTCCACCTGTCCACCGGGAACGTGCCGGACATACACAAACCTGGGCATTGGCACGCTGGGTCTGATCGCGGCGACGGCCATGGGACGAAGCTTCGAGACACTCATGGAGCAGCAGCTGTTACCCGCGCTCGGCATGCGGAGCACCTATGTCCATGTGCCCGAAGCCAGGATGGCGGATTACGCCGAGGGCTATACGAATGAGGGTTCACCGGTGCGGATAACGCTGAGGCTGTTGTCCCCCGAGGCCGGTGGCATGAAGAGCACTGCGGCCGACCTGGTGCGGTTCATCGAAGCCAACCTGAGACTGATTGCGCTCGACGGGAAATTGCAACGTGCGATCGTCGAGACTCATACCGGCTACTTCCAGGCAGGTGTCATGACCCAGGACCTGATCTGGGAGCAGTACAGCTATCCGGTCGCACTGCAGGCGCTGTTGGCAGGCAATTCGACCGCGATGCTCTACAACGCGACGCCGGTGACTCGAATCGAGCCGCCAACGAGGCCGCGTGAGGATGTCTGGATCAACAAGACTGGCTCAACGAATGGTTTCGGGGCTTACGTTGCATTCATTCCGGAGCGGCGGCTCGGGATCGTGCTGCTCGCCAACAAGAACTATCCGATCAGCGCGCGAGTAACCGCTGCCTACGTGGTCCTTACAGCGCTCGCCGGTGGTTCATAGCTAACGGCGAGATTCGCTGGGGTCGCGGCCCCGCTGGACATTTCGGCGATCGAGGTGCACAAGAGGGAGCCGACTGAGCAGGGCTGTTGCCCCGCACTCATCCGAAGGAGCAGACCATGGATAGCATCAAGCCACTTTTCACCGCTGTCGCTACCTGCAAGGGCGGTCGGAACGGCCACTCGGAAGCCGAGGATCAATCGGTTGCCGTAGACCTCTCGGTGCCAAAAGCGATGGGCGGCCCGGGCCGGCCGCACACGACGACGCCCGAGCATCTCTTTGCGTGCGGCTATGCCGCGTGCTTCGGCGGGGCGCTCGATTACGTGGCGGTGCAGAAGAAGCGGAACGCCAAGGAAGCGACCGTCACCTGCAGCGTCTCGATCGGACCGCGCGAGGGCGGTGGTTTCGGGCTGGCGGTGAAACTGCTCGTTAAGGATCAGACCATCCCGCAGGCCGAGCTCGCGGCGTTCGCAAAGGAGGCCCACGAGAAGATCTGCCCGTACTCGCATGCGACCCGCGGCAATGTGCCGGTGGACCTCGCAGTCGAAGGCGCGTAGGGCACACACAGCCCTCGACCGAGCGCAGGCAAGCGCCAGCGTTTTCTAGCGCCGGCGCGCGACGGTAATTATTTCGGGGCTCGTGTCAGTCAGGGCCGTCTGGTCCCAGTCTCCGAATTGCCTCTCGACCGCGAGACCCGCCTCGGCCAGGAACGCAGCGAGGGCGCTCGAGTCGAGGAAGCGCAAAGTACTCGAGCTGACCCGCGGCCTGTCCCAGGCAGGGCTGGCATAGGTCTGGCTGAATGACAGGACACGGCCGTTAAAGTGCGTGTCGATCCTGCAGCTCACCCTCACGGGCCTGCCGAGGGGATCCGGCACCTCGGCGGCGTACTTCTGCGGCCAGGTCTCCCAGTCTCGCGCGGCGGGGTTGCGGGTTTCGAACACAAGACACCCTTGCGGAGCGAGCAGCTCGCGGACTGCCGTGAGCGTGCGACGAATCTCGTCGTCGCCGAGAAAGACCTGGAACGTGTGCCCGGTCATCACGATGAGATCGAACCTGCGCGCAAAGTGAGCGGCGGCCAGGTCGCTGAGGAGCCACTCGATGTCGGGGTGGCGGCGAGCCACCTCGATCATGCCGATAGCCGGATCGAGACCACAAAGATAGCCGCGGTGACCCAGGCGGCGAGCCTGCTGCAGCAGGGCGCCGGTGCCGCACCCCACGTCCAGCACCGACTCTGCGGCCATGATGAGCGGCAGATGGAAGTCGAAATCCCTGCGGCTGCCCCCGTGCGAGTAGAGCACATCGTACAGCCGGGCGAGATCGACGTCGGAGAAGTGCAGGTCAGCCACGGCTGTTGACGATAAGCGAGGCGCCGTTGTATTTGAAGGGCGCGATGAAAACCTGGATCGCACTGCTGCGGGGAGTCAATGTGGTTGGCAGGAACCAGGTGGCGATGAAGGCGCTCGCGGCGACTTTCGAGCGCGCGGGTTTTCGGTCGGTGCGCACTTACCTCCAGAGCGGCAACGTCGTCTTTCAGAGCCGCAGCGGCACGCCGCGCACCTTGGGCGTGCGCATCGCGCAGCTGGTCCTCGAGGAATTCAGCTTCGAGCCGCGCGTCATGGTGATCGACGGCGAGGAGCTCGCCACTGCAATTCGCGGCAACCCTTTTCCGGCCGCTCATGAGAACCACAAGCTGGTGCACCTGTACTTCCTCGCGGGGAGTCCGAAGAAGCCGGACCTGGAGGCACTGGCGAAGCTGGATGCGGGGCGCGAGCAGTTTGCACTCAAGGGCGAAGTCTTCTACCTCTATACGCCCGACGGCTTTGCGGACTCCGTGCTGCGATCGAGAGTCGAGCGGTGCCTGGGGGTGGCCGCGACGGCACGCAACTGGCGCACGGCGAACGAGTTGCTGAAGCTGGTGGAGTAGCGGGCGATGGTCCGGCGTCGCGCCCCGAAACGACCCATCATAGAGGTGCCATTGCAGGAGCTGCACAGATGAACCCGGTCAGTGTGCGCGACAGCGAGGACGCCGACATCGATGCGATCGCGCGCATCTACGGGCACTGGGTACGACACGGGCTGGCGAGCTTCGAGCTCACGCCGCCCGATGCCGATGATATCCGGCGTCGCCGCGCGGCGGTGCTCGCCGGTGGGTACCCGCACATCGTTGCTGCAGACGAGGACGGCACGGTGCTCGGCTACGGCTATGCAGGGCCGTACCGCACGCGGCCGGCGTATCGTTTTGCCTGCGAAGATTCGGTGTACGTAGCGCCGGACGCCGCGCGCCGTGGCATCGGCCGCAGTCTCCTTCAGGCGCTGATCGCGCGGTGCGAGGCGCTCGGGCTGCGCCTCATGGTTGCGATCATCGGCGACAGCGGCAACGAACCGTCGATCGGATTGCACAAGGCGCTCGGCTTCGTCCAGGCGGGAGTACTGCCGGCCATCGGCTGGAAGCAGGGCCGGTGGGTCGACACGGTGCTGATGGTGCGCCCGCTGGGCGCGGGGGCGTGCGTGCCGCCGGTGGAGCACGGTGAGAGAACCGCGTCCTGACGCGAGGACGCTCGCGTTCGAGGCGATGCCCGCTCAGCTCGAGGACAGCACGAACTGATTACCGTCCGGGTCCTTGAAGATGGCGAACTCGCCCCAGGGCTGTTTCTGAGGCTCGGAGGTGAATTCAACGCCGCGCTCGCGCAGCTGGCGGTAGGTTGCCCGGACATCGTCGCAGGTGAAGGCACCATTAAAGAACGTACCGATGCGGTTCTCGTGGCCGTCGGGCGTGAACAGCACGACCCGTGTCGGTGAATTCGCGACGCGCAGCTCGATCCAGCGCTGCTTCTCGTTGAAGGGCTGATCGGTCGAGACCGCGAAGCCCAGCTTTTCGGTGTAGAAGCGCAGGGCACGGTCCTGATCGGTGGTCGGGATCCCGACGACTTTGAGCTGCGTGATCATGGCGGTTCTCCGTTCGGACGGGCGCCATCATAGGCCGGGGAAGGCGTACTATGTGGTAGTAGTTACTATAGCTATAGCTGCTATGCCACGTATCACGGTCGACAGTTATGTCGTCGACGTGCTCATGCCCGACCTGGTCGGGCATGACCGCCGGCCCGCGGCGTTTATCGTATACCTGTACCTGTCACGGCTGGCGGCGCTTTCCGGCCGCGACTCCGTGTCGGCGAGCCTGCAGACGATTGCGACCCACACGGGTCTGTCGAAATCCACGGTACAGGCGGCGCTGCGGCACCTGCGCGCGCGGCGACTGCTGGATCCCTCGGTCGTCGCCACGGTGACCAAGCCGGCGCGCAGGCTCATGCGGCCCTGGCGACGTTGAGCTCGCGCGACCGGCATCGGGCTGAGGCTGTCGATCAGGAGCGGGTGCGGCCCTTCCACTGCGTGAGCTGATTATCGACGAAGTTCCACACCTGTCCCACGAGCAGCAGCATCGTGCCGCCCATGAGAGTCATGATGATCGGTACCATGATAGGCATCCTGGTCGGTTTGTAGCGGGCGCGCAGTGTACGGATCTGCAGCGACGCCTCGGTGATACGCCGCACACTCCGGCCAGATTTAACGCCGCTGCAACAGGGCGCGGCCGTGATTTGACATTACGGGACGGCGGTCGCGCGCTACTGCAGCTCGATTCCGGGGTACCAGCCGCTCTTCGCGAGGAACAGCTTCGGATCGCTGATCTCCACGATGTCGCGAAACGCCTGGCGCTTGTTCGCGGCGTGCTGGTAATAGGCTTTACAGATCCGGTAGCCGACCCAGTAGCCGAGGTCGCCGGGCTTCTCGAGAGTGCCGTTGTAGAGCCACCTGGATAAGTCGGTGCTGTCCTCGTCCTTCGCGAATGCGGTCTCGATCTCCTTGTTGCGCCCCTGGGTCGTCTGCCTGAAGAAAGAGTAGCTGATGTCGCCGGAGGTCATCTCGGCGATGAACTCGGCGGCGCCCTCCATGAGGGACCCCTCGAGCACGGTCGGGTGCTCGTCGTTGTCGAATGCCAGGAACTGCTGCACGTGGCCGTACTCATGCGCGATCACGTGCACGAAGCGGTCCTCGAGGTTGGAATTCATCCAGCCGACCTCACACAATGACTCGAGCCCGGCCTCTACGCCCTCGCGCCCGTCGCCGATCGCGACAGGCTTGCCGCGGCCGATGACGATCGTGACCGGCAGCAGCTTTGCCTCGGGGTAGAGCTCCTTGAGCTTCTGCAGCGCGGCCGCGACCCGCACACGCACGCGCGGCAGCACCGTCACGCAGCGCCGCGCGTCGGCGTACATCGCGGGATGAGCCTCGATGGCTGAGGCAATCCGGGCGCCGGTCGTGTTGCGGGCCCTGGCGAAGTACCTGAGCCCGTCCGAGCCGCGATCGATGTAGTCCTGAAGCTGAGCCGCGCCTGGATGACCGCCGGAGGCGTCGTAGAGCTTGTAGAAGCGCGCGACATCCTCGATGTGGATGACGGGGTTGGCGGTGGGGCGCGCTGGGGGCGCAGCGCGCGCAGCTTGTGGAATCGCCGCGATCAGCAGCGCCCCGATCGCCACCGAGATCATGATTCGCGCCAGTGGCACCGTGTACTCCTCCTGTCGGACCTCGGCTCAGCGCGCGCAATGCTGGTCGAGGAAGTGAAAGACGTCGTCTTTCCAGATCGCGACCCCGCGCCACGTGAAGCTGTGGCCTGCTGCGGCAGTGTCGCCGAAGCGCGGATAGAGGTGAATCTCCGCGGGCTTGCCCGCGGCACGCGCCGCCGCATAAAGCACACGGCTCGGCGAAAGGGTGTAGTCGTTCTCCGCGTGGAAGAATAAAGAGCGGCGCTCTCGAGCTTTGCACGGCGTGCGTCATCAGGGTTCTGAGACCGGGGGCGAGGTTCCAGCTGTCGGCGCCGCCGGCGGCGTCGACCGCTGCGCAGTAGTCGGCGCGCGCGGCGCCCAGCACGGTCTCGATGCCGCCGCGGAGGTCATGACGACGGTTGCGGAGAGAATCCGCGCCGGGATGATACCCCCGCGCAGCATTGCGCCGCGGCGCGAGTTGCCCGGAGACTTCGCGGCCACCGGGAAGGAATAGGGAGAAGCAGCTGTGAAAACCTTGTGGATGCTGGCGGGAATTACGCTGCTCGCCACCACTGCCTGGGGCGCCGACTGGCCCTACGACGAGCACGCGGACGCGACGCAAGACATCCGCCAGGCGCTCAAGCTGGCGCAGGCCGATCACAAGAAGGTCCTGCTGGTCTTCGGTGCGAACTGGTGCGGGGACTGCCGCGAGCTCGACAAGGCGATGCACGGCAGCAGCCAGGCGCTGATTCAGGGAAGATTCGACGTGGTGAAGATCGACGTCGGCAACTTCGACAAGAACCTCGAGATCGCGCAGCGCTACGGCAATCCGATCAAGATGGGCATTCCCGCGGTCGTGGTTCTCGACCGCCGTGACAGAGTGATCTACTCGAGCAAGGGCGGAGAGCTCGCCAACGCACGCAAGATGGGGGAACAGGGGATCTACGACTTTCTCTCGCAGAAGGTTGCGCAGCCGACCCTGGCCGGCTCGCGCTGAAGCAGAAGAACGACGGGGTCAGATACCCGGCGCTTCGCGAGAGGATCTGCGCCCTACTTTTTTCCGCGCGTCTTGTTGCTGGCCTGCTCGTAGGGATTGAAGCCGCCGCCCGGGCGCTGGTGAGGCAACATCGCAGACTTTTCCTTCTCGGCCGGCGTTTCTTCGAGCGACAGTTCGGTCGAATCAAGCTTCTTGATCAGGCTCGTGGCGGAGAGGATGGCGTTCTTCGTGGTCGTGGTCACCCACTCCCAGACGGCATTGCCGCGCTCGTCGTGCCTCACACGGCCGGAACTGCCGGGGCGAGGCGCGTTGGGGTCAGCGTCGGAGCCAGGAGGCGCCGTCTGCGGTCGCTGGGACTTTGGGTCGGTCATGGCGGCCTGGAGCTAATAAGTTGACTTAAGACTTTGAAGGTTCGCGCTCTCTTATAACGAGACTTGTCGGCCGGCGGCATACCGGCTCCGCGGAAGTGTGGAGGGCGTCACAGCGCGCAGGCGGGGACTGCGCACCAGTTCCCAGTGCCTCAGGAGCTGCCGGGCAGCTCCGCGGGACAGGGGCGGCTGACGATGGCGATCTATGTCTTCTGCATGAGCTCAAGGCGGTTGCCAAAAGTGTCGTTCACGAAGACGCGCTCGTAACCCTCGAGCGCGGCGCCCCGGACAATCTGGAATCCCTTGGCCCGACAGCGCTCGATAATCGCTGGCAGATCGTTCACAAGGAGTCCCGGATGGGCCCTCGTCGCGGGATGAAAATCCTGGTCGACGCCGAGGTGAATCTTCACCTGCTTCGCGCTTGCTCCTCCTGGCCGGCCGGCATCGCTAGCTGAACGTGGTCGATACCGATGATGGCCATGGAGAACTCCTTCTAATCCGGGGCGAACGACCTTCGGAGGGCCCGTCTTCTGTCGGCCCGTGTGAGCGCAAGTTCGATGAGTCGCGTGACGAGCTCGGTGGGTGGGACTCCCGAGGCGGCCCAGAGCTTCGGGTACATCGAGATTGCCGTGAATCCCGGGATGGTGTTGATCTCGTTCACGATCAGGCTGCCGTCGGCTTTCAGGAAGAGATCGACTCTCGCCATCCCCTCGCACTCGAGGACTTCGAATGCCCGCAAGGCCAGCTCCTGTGCGCGGACCAGCTCTTGCGGCGAGAGACTCGCGGGAACGTCGAGCCTCGCGCCGTGCTCGTCCAGATACTTGGCGTCATAGGAGTAGAAGCCGTCGAGATGCTGCACGACGATTTCTCCGGCGACTGAGACAGCCGGCGGCTCGCCGCCGAGTACGGCGAGCTCGATCTCGCGCCCGACGACGGCCGCCTCGGCGAGGATCTTGGTATCGAACTGGAAGGCATGCCGCACGGCATCCGGCAGGGCTGCCGCGCTCGTCACCTTGCGGACTCCGACGGACGAGCCGGCGTTCGCCGGTTTGGTAAAAAGCGGAAAGCCGAGGGCGGCGATGTCGCGGCAAATGCGATCGGGGTCGGCGATGAAGTCGGCCTGGCGTACGGTATGGAAGGTCGTCACCGGAACTTGGGCCTCGCGCAGCAGTCGCTTCATGACGTCCTTGTCCATACCGATGGCGGATCCGAGGACGCCGGCACCGACGTAAGGAATGCCGGCGAGCTCGAGCAGGCCCTGGACGGCACCGTCCTCGCCGAGCGTCCCGTGGAGCACCGGGAAGAGGACGTCGATCTGTCCGACCGTCGGGTTCTGTGTCGGGCCTTGAGGTGCCGCCGAGAGATGCACCGGGAACCCGGGCTGGACGCGAACCAGGCGGGGATCCCGTTCGCTGGCGAGGAGCTTCTGCGCATCCTGGGCCAGCCAGCGACCGGCCTTATCGATGCCGATCAGGACCGGCTCGAAGCGGGATCGGTCCAGGGCGGCGAGCACGTTGCGCGCCGACAGGATTGAGATCTCATGCTCGGCGGACTGGCCGCCGAAGAGAATGGCCACTCTGATTTTTCTTGCCTGGGACATAGAGGTGCTATGGCCTCAACGCTTTCTCGAACCAATGCTGCGCGTACGGGTTGTCGTTGAAACGGCCGATTTCGCGGTAGCCCGACGATCGATAGAGTCGCAGCGCCTCCTTGAGCGAGCCGTTCGTATCAAGCTGCACGGCGCGCAGCCGGCAGCGTCGTGCGACTCGCTCGAGCTCGTTGAGGAGCCTGCGCCCGATCCCGAGGCCGCGCGCGGCCGGCGCAACCCACATACGCTTGATCTCGCCGATCCCGGGCTCGAGGGTTCTAAGGGCGGCGCAGCCCACTGGCTCTCCGAACAGCCGGGCCACGAGCAGGGAGCCGCGCGGTGGAGCGAAATGGCTTAGGTCGTCGGCTCCGTCGAGGCCGCGGTCGTAGCCTTCGGGGAATCGCGTCGCGAGCTCGGCGAAGTAATGGTTCAGGCAGCGATGCGCATCCGGACTCGCAGGTGCTGCGGGCGCGATCTCCACGCTCGATGCGCGCAGCAGGCGCTCGACCTCGGACATCGCCGCGACGAGCCGCCGCGACTCCTTGCCCGAGAGGGGACTGAGCATGGACTGCGCGAGGTCGTCCGACAGGGCGTTGAGGCGGCGCAACTCGGCCAGGCCTGAGCGCGTCAGGCGCGCGAACCTGACGCGGCCATCGTCGTCGGAGCGCCGCCGGGTCGCTGCGAGTCCCTTGCGCTCGAGGTTGCGCAGCATGCGGCTCACAAAGCCGGAATCGAGGCCGAGCCGGGCGCGTACCTCGCGCACCGGCGCGCCCTGGGCCCCGATTTCATAGAGCAGGCGTGACTCGGCGAGCGGGCGGTGGCGGCCGAGATACCTCTCGTTGAGAACACCGAGGCGCCGGGTCACGGTGCGGTTGAAGGCACGAATCTGCTGAATGTCCGTCATTCTCTGACTTTAGTCAGAGATGAGGCGTCGGGCAAGTTCTCGCACGCGTACAGGCGCGACTCGCCATCGGCGCTGAAGCGGGCCGTGCGCTCGTAGCGGAAGGCGAGGCGCTCGAGAAGGCGGATGGAGGCGGTGTTGGCCGGAGCCGTGATCGCGACCAGACGCCTGAGGGCGAAGCGCGTGTGCGCGATGTCCAGGGTGGCCGTGGCCGCCTCGAGCGCGTAGCCCTGGCGGCGCGCGTGCGGCAGCAGCGCGAAGCCGAGCTCGGTGTCGGGATGAGAGTCGCGGCGCAGCAGCCCGCACAGTCCGAGCGGCCGGGCATCCGTCTTGCGTTCGATGAGCCACAGACCGAACCCGTGCGCCCGGTAGCTCGCGCCGGCGCTCTCCGCGGTGTAGCGGCGCGCGCTTTCGAGGTCGTGCACGCCGCGGTCGCCGACGTTGGCGCGGAAGTCGGCGTCGGTGAGCAGCTCGAGGATGAACGGCGCGTCGGCGGCCTCGAGCTCGCGCAGTCGCAGCCGGGGGGTTTCGGTGACGGTCAGACGCATGCGCCGCGAGTGTACTATCCGCAGCTCGTGATCGGCCGGGGGAGAGCTCAATGGCTGAGACTACCGTCGTCTTTGCAATGTATCCGAACGTCACGCAGCTGGATGCGACAGGGCCGTTCGAGGTGTTCTCGCGGCTGCCGGATGCGCGCTGTGTGCTGGCCTCGGTCGAGGGCGGCACTGTCGAGTGCTCGGGAGGGCTCGCGCTGACGCAGGTAGTGCGCCTGGCGGATGTCCCGAGCTGCACGCTGCTGTGCGTTCCGGGTGGCTACGGCTGCATCGCCGCCATGGAGGACGAGGCCTATCTCGCGGCGCTGCGCCGGCTCGCCGGGACGGCGCGCTATGTCACCGCGGTCTGCACAGGGTCGCTGCTGCTCGGCGCGGCGGGACTGCTGCGCGGGCGGCGCGCCGCGTGTCATTGGGCGTGGCGGGGACTTCTCACCGAGTTCGGGGCGATCCCCGATTCACAGCGCGTGGTCCAGGATGGCTCCATTTTCACCGGTGGCGGTGTCACGGCCGGCATCGACCTGGCGCTCAGCGTGATGGCGGAGATGGCAGGTCCGGCGCATGCGCAGGCGGTGCAGCTGACCCTGGAGTACGCGCCGGCGCCTCCGTTCGACGGCGGCCGGCCCGAGACCGCGCGCCCGGAGATTCTGCGGGCGGCGCTGGCCCGGGTCGCTGCCGTACGCGCAGAACGGGATGCGGCCGTGAGGCGGGCGGCGCAGCGAATTGCGATGCCGGGGACGCCGCAGGGTGTTGAATGACGGCGACACGGCGCGCGTTGGGTCGCGGAACTGTGGAGGTGCTCACAGTCGGCGAGGGGTAACCGCGTGCTTAAGTCGGGACCTCGGGAGGAGGTCTCATGATTGTGCGTATATGGCACGGCAGGACCGCGCGGACCGTGGCGGACGAATACGCGGCCTTTCTGGCGCGCCGTGCGGTGCCCGAGACGCGCGCGCTCGCCGGCAACCTCGACGTGTCGGTGTTGAGGCGCGACGAAGGTGACATCACTCACTTCGTCACGGTCACGCGGTGGGCGTCTGAGGATGCGGTGCGAGCGTTCGCGGGACGTGACATGCTCAAGGCGAAGTACTATCCCGAGGACACCGGCTATCTGCTCGAATTCGAGTCTGAGGTACAGCAGTTCGAGGTGGTGGCCCGGGGTCCGTGAGCAGGCGCACTTTTACGTTCGACGCAGGAACTCGAGCAGCAGCCGATTCACCTCGGCGGGCCGCTCTTCCACGACTGAGTGTCCGGCGCCCTTGACCAGGTGCACGCCGAGAAGTTTGGTGCAGGCGCCATGCTGCATCGCCTCGAACGCTCCGGGGTTCTGGTAGACGCCCCACTCGCTCGCGCCGGCGATGTAGCAGGACGGCACGTCGATCGTGCGGCCGGCGAAACTTCTCAGCCCGCTCGCGCTGCCGAAGATGCGATAGAGGTTGAGGCCGCCCTGAAAGCCCGTGCGGGTGTACTCGGCGGTGTAGACGGCGAGGTCCTGCTCGGTCATCCATCGGCAGACGGCGACCTGCGCAGCTGTGGGCATTTCGGCCGCGACCGTCGCGGCCACTCCCTTGTCGAGATCCATGATGTAGTACCGGGGCATCTTCGCAAGCTCGGCGGCGGTCCAGGATTTCAGGGGAAACGGCCGGTTGCCCTTCCAGTCGGCGCTCTTGAAATAGAAGAGCGCGCGCAGGAGATCGTGTACGCCCTGGGGCGCGTGCCACATGTCCTCATTGGCGCCGCGGCTCGCCGACCAGTAGCGGTAGTGCTTGCGCGGATGCGGGAGCGCGGCGAGGTCTTTCTCGATGTCGACGCTGGGCTCAGGCGCGCGCGGGTGGTCGGCGGTGCCCAGGGGCAGCTCCGGCGTTCCGTCGAACGGTGTGCTCACGAGGACGACTGACTGGAAGACGTCGGGCCGCACCAGCGCGCAGTACGCGGCGGTGGGTCCTCCCCAATCGTGGCCGACGATGGCGGCGATGTGTTGGTAGCCGAGCGCGCGGACGAGTCCGAGGACGTCGGCGACGCGGTTCAGGAGTGCGTACGGGGCGAGATCGTCGTCGTACGCGACGGGCACGGTGCAGCTGCGCCCGACGCCGCGCAGGTCGGGGGCGATGGCGTGAAAGCCGGCGCGCGAGAGCGGCAGGAGTTGGTTTCGCCAGGTGTAGGCGAGCTCGGGGAAGCCATGCAAGAGCAGAACTGCGGGCCGTCCGGGAGATTCGAATCCCGCTTCGAGGACGTGCAGGGTGACGCCGTTGTTGTTGTCGATGCGCCGGGAGCGGATGCCGTCGGGAAGCGTTTCCTGCCCGTACTCGACGCTGGGATTGTAGTGGCGGCGCGGCGGCGTCGATGCGGCGACGCGCGAGATCACGGCGGACTGCGCGAGCAACGCGCCCAGCCCTTTAAGAAGCTGGCGGCGTCTCACTGGCGTCGGCGCGGATCACCAGCCGATGCCGTAGTCCTGACCGAAGTTGCTGGCGGCGCCCCAGAGGCTGCCATGCTCGCGGTCCACGAAGATGGCGGTGATGGGGCCCGAGGTACGGTCCTCGTACTCGAGGTGGTAGCCCATCTTCGTCAGCTGGTCGCGCACCCACGGCGGAGTCTCCGAGTTCAAGGTGAGACGGCCGGGGAAGGACTGGTGGTCGGCGAACGAGTCGCGCATCTGGTAGCTGGTGATGTTGGCGGCTTCGGCGGCCTGCTGGATCGTCATGCCGAAGTCGACGACGTTGAGGAAGAACTGCAGCAGGTTCTGGTCCTGTGTGTCGCCGCCCTGCACGGAGAAGACGAGGTAGGGCTTGCCGTCCTTCAGTGCCATGGAGGGAGTCAGGGTTGCGCGCGGGCGCTTACCGGGCTCGAGCACGTTGTAGGGATCTTCGCGCGGGTCGAGCACGAAGCTCTGCATGCGCTGCGAGAGGCCGACGCCGGTGTGCCCGGCGATGACCGCCGGCGTCCAGCCGCCGCTCGGGGTCACGGAGATCGCCCAGCCGCTCTCATCCGCCGCCTGGATGCTGGTGGTCCCCAAGCGAAAGGTGCGGTCGAACTCGGCCATCGTGATCGGCGGCTGCGCGGGCATGCGGCTGTGCCAGGCAGCGAGGTAGTTGAGATACGGGTTCTTGCCGCCCTCGTACGGATACGGGTCGCCGGGGCGGACATCGGGATCGTTGTGCTCGGGATTCACGAGCTTGGCGCGGTCGCGGGCGTAGGTTTTGGAGAGGAGCCCGTCGATCGGCGTAGGCGGTGAGAAGGCGGGATCGCCGTAGTAGAAGTCGCGATCGGCGTAGGCGAGGTTCATTGCCTGGTAGAGAGTATGGATGTAGCGGGCGCTGTCGTAGCCCATCGACTTCACGTCGAAGTTCTCGAGGATGTTGAGCGCCTGCAGCATCACCGGGCCCTGCACCCAGGGTTGGAGCTTGTAGACCTCGATGCCCTTGTAGCTCGTGTGCACGGGCTCTTCGATCTTCACTTTCCAGTTGGCAAGGTCCTGCAGAGTGAAGAGTCCGCCCTGCGCACGCACCGCGGCGACGAGATCGTGGGCGATATCGCCTTTGTAGAAGCGCTCGTAGGCCGCGTAGATGGCTTCCTTGCGGCTCTTGCCGTGCTTGAGCGCGTCGTGCTCGGCTTCGACGAGCTTGCGGAGTGTCGCGGCGAGGTCAGGCTGGCGGAAGATCTCTCCGGGCAGAGGTCCTTCGTGTGCTTCGCCCGGATGCGGCAGCATGATGCGTTTGGAGTCGGGCCACTTCTTCAGCTCGTCCTTGTAGTGCTCGATGACGTTCGACAGCGACTCGTCCATGGGGAAGCCGTCGGCCATCTCGATTGCGGGCTCGAGCACCTGGGCGAGGCTCATGGTGCCGTACTCGGCGAGCATGGTCATGAGGCCACCGGGCGTTCCGGGGGTTACGGCGGCGAGCGGACCGTACTCGGGCGGGAAGCGCATGCCGAGCTTGTGGAAGTACTCGGGCGTCGCGCCGGTAGGAGCGACGCCGAGGGCGTTGATCGCGATCACCTTGCCGGTATGCGGGTTGTAGATCAGGGCCTGGGTCTCGCCGCCCCACGAGAGGGTGGTCCAGGCGGTCGTGACGGCACCGAGCATGGCACAGGCCGCGTCGATGGCGTTGCCGCCCTGCTGGAAGATCCGGGCGCCGGCGCTGGCCGCGATGGGCTTGCCGGTGACGGCCATCCAGTGACGGCCGTAGAGGGGCGGTTTCTGGGTGCGGCCCTGCGCCGCGGGGCCGCCGAAGACGGCGCTTGCGCTTAATGCGATCGTCATTGCGACGCGGATCCAGGCGGCGGCCAATCCCCGCGATTGCTTCGGCGAGCTCGTCTCGTTTTGCATGCAGCCTCCCTCATGGCGTTAGCGAGCATAGGGCAGAGGCGGGGCGCAAGGCGAGTGGCGCGCTTAGACTGGCGGCCCCGGGCGGCGAGCCCGAGCGGTGGGGTTTAAACGTGCGGTTCGCGTTTCCTCTCCAAGATTGCGCGATGTCCACTCGTGCTTTTGGAATTCTCCGGCGTGCTCTGCTCGCCGGGCTGCTGGCCGCACCGGCGCTCGCGGCTCAAACGCAGGAGGCTCGTGCGCCGGGTGCGATCGTTTTCGTCCACGTCAACCTCGTTCCCATGGACTCGCAGCGGATGCTGCCCGATGAGACGGTGGTGGTGGAGAACGGGCGCATCGTGAGAGTGGGCGTGAACGTCGCCGTTCCGCCGGGTGCTCAGGTGATGATCGACGGCCACCGCCGGGCTTTTCTCTCGCCGGGCCTTGCCGACATGCACACCCACTCCGACACGAAACGCGACCTCGAGGTCTATCTCGCCAACGGCGTTACGAGCCTCCTCAACATGGGCGGCGCCCGCGCGCCCTTCATCGATCGGACCATGCCGGCGGTGAACGCGGGCACGATTCCGGGCCCGCATGTCTATGCCGCGTTCCGGGTCGACGGATCGCCGCGGTACGGCAACTTCGTAGTGACGACGCCGGACGAGGCGCGGTGGGTGGTGCGCCTCGCGAAGACGAACGGCTACAGCTTCATCAAGGTGTACAACGACCTCTCACCGGAATGCTTCCAGGCACTCGTTGAGGAGGGGCGTGCGCAGGGGCTTCCGATGGTTGGCCACGGCGTCACGCAGGTCGGTCTCGAGCGCCAGCTGGATGCCGGCCAGGTGATGGTCGCGCATACGGAGGAGTTCCTTTACACCACGTTCGCATCCCGCCCCGGGGAGGCGCAGGATCCGGCGCCTTCGCTCGATGAGATTCCGCATGCGATCGCTTTCATCCTGCGCGACCACGCTTATGTAACCGCGGACCTCAACACCTACGCGACGATTGCGCGGCAATGGGGAAAGCCCGCGGTGGTGGCAGGGTTTCTGGGCGGTCCCGAGGCGCGCTACCTCGACCCGCAGCGCAGACTCCAATGGAAGGACGACGACTATGTGAAGCGCAGCGGCAGCCTCGCGGCGAAGCTGGAGTTTCTGAAGCGCTTCACGAAGGCGATGAGCGATGCGGGGGTGCCGCTCATTACCGGCACGGACGCCCCGCCCATTCCGGGGCTCGTGCCGGGCTTCTCGCTGCAAGATGACCTGCGGGCGCTGGTGCAGGCGGGCTTGACGCCGTACCAGGCGCTGGCGGCGGCGACGCGTACGCCTGGGGAGTTCATCTCGCGCTCGCTCCCGGGCGCGGAGAAGTTTGGCGTCGTGCTCCCGGGCTACCGGGCGGACCTGGTGTTGACGGAAGGGAATCCGCTTGACGGCCTGGCGACGCTACGCAGGCCGCTCGGCGTGATGGCCGCGGGGCATTGGTACCCGCGGGCGCGGCTTCAGGGGATGCTGGAGGCGGTGGCGCGGGATTATCAGAGCGTCGGGACGGTGCGGTAGGGGCACGCGGGGATAGCGTGATAGGGCCGCGCGGGTGAGGGGGAGGAGCGGGGAGCGCGTGGTAGTCCTTCCGGCGATAGTGAACAAGTCGGTTCACTATTGAAGAGGGAACGCTCGCCGCACGCGCCGGGCGGCGTCGCGATACGATGAGCAGCATGGCGACGCGGGTGAAGGTGGTTGACCTCTTTGTCTACCCGGTGAAATCGACGCGGGGGCTCGCGCGCTCGCGTGTGACGGTCGCGCCGACGGGGTTCGAGTGGGACCGGCAGTGGATGGTGGTGGACCTCGAGGGGAGGTTTCTCACGCAGCGCAGCCACCCGCAGATGGCGCGCATCGTGCCGAAGGTGACCGCGCAGGCGCTGGTTCTGGAGGCGCCGGGTCTGCCGGCGCTGCGGGTGGGACTGGGGTCGGGGACAGAGGCGTCGGGAGAACGCATCACGGTGCGCATCTGGAAAGACAGCTGTACGGCGGTCGACCAGGGAGGGGAGGCGGATGTGTGGCTGTCGCGGGCTATCGGCCAGCCGGTGCGGCTGGTACGGGTGGCACCGGATATGGGACGCGTCGCGAACCCGGCATTCGCGGGGTCGACGGCGGCGCCGATCAATTTTCCGGACGGCTATCCGGTGCTGGTGTGCAATGTGGCGTCGCTGGACGAGCTCAACCGGCGGCTGCCGAAGGCCATTCCGATGGAGCGCTTCCGGCCGGGCATCGTCATCGAGGGGGTGCCTGCGTGGGCGGAGGACCGGATCGACACGCTGGCGGTGGGGCGCCTTACGCTGCGGCTGGTCAAGCCGTGTACGCGCTGCGCCATCCCGTCGCTCGATCACCGCACGGGGGAGCGCTCGACGGATCCAACGCCGGTGCTGAAGGAGCTCAGGTACAGCAAAGTGTTGCGCGGCGTTATGTTCGGTGAGAACGCGACGATCGTGTCGGGGGTCGGGGCGGAGGTGCGGCGCGGGTCGTCGGGCTGGGTGACGTTCGAGGGCGAGCGCGCGGCGATCGCGTGAGAACGGTGATCGCATTCGGACGGGGCGGTGTGAGGCAGGGTTCACGTCGCGGTGGTGGGCGTTCCTCACCGCGTTGCTGCGGTTTTCACAAGCCCTAAAACTGCAACAATTACTGAGGGCCGGCGCGCAGCAAACTGTGCGCAGCGCCCGCCCGTGTGCAACACTGATCCCGCACACTGGCCACGAAATCTTATAAGGGAAAAGTGTGAACCAGTCGGCATTCGGGCTCGGCGCGCTCGCGGGCGTCATCGGCGTGGCGGTAGTGGTCGCCGCGGCACTGCTGCTCGTACAGCTTAGGCGTAAGCGTGGCCGGCTGTCGCGCGAGGATGCCACTTACAAGGCGGCGTTCGATCAGTGGCCGACGACGGCGATGGTACTGGACTCGGACACGCTGCGGATTATTGCGGCGAACCCGTCGGCGCAGCGCAGTCTCGGCTACTCGCTCGAGGAGCTGCGCAACATGAGCTTCGGGGAGCTCTTCAAGGCGGAGGGGATGGATGAGCAGGCCCTGCTCGAGAAGCTCCGGGTCGCGCCGCCGCGCACCTACATCGACATGCGCCAGCTGTGCCGGGACGGCTCGCAGCGCAACGTGGAGGCGGTCTGTTACCCGGTGAACCTCGGCAAGCGGGCGGCGCTGGCGGTCGCGGTGCACGACGTCACGGTGCGCCGCAAGGTGGAGACGCAGCTCCGGGAGAAGCAGCAGGAGCTTGAGACCCTGGCTCACCACGATCAGCTCACGGGCCTGCCCAACCGGCTCTATCTCGCGGCGCATCTCCCGCAGGCGATCGAGGAGGCGAAGGTGGCGGGCAAGTCGCTCGCGGTGCTGTTCCTCGACCTCGACCGGTTCAAGCATGTCAACGACTCGCGGGGCCATGAGACAGGCGACAAGCTTTTGAAGACGGTCGCGCAGCGCATCCGCTCGACCATGCGGTCGCAGGACGTGGTGGTGCGCATGGGCGGCGATGAGTTCGTCGTGATCATGAGGGACGTGGAGGGGGATAAGCAGGTCGGCGAGGCCGCGGCGCGTATCAACCACGCGCTGGGGGCGCCGATGGTGGTCGACGGACGCACCCTCGTCACCACGGTCAGCATCGGGGTGTCGCGCTACCCGCAGGACGGCACGGACGTGGGCGAGCTGCTGCGGCACTCGGACACGGCCATGTACCAGGCGAAGGACCGCGGCCGAAATAACTTCCAGCATTTTTCCCCGGCGATGGACCGGCGGCTGAAGGAGCGCATCGCGATCGAGTCCAGCCTGCGCACGGCGCTCGAGAGTCATCAGCTCGACGTGCACTACCAGCCGATCGTCGACATCGAGTCGCACCAGGTGGTGGCGCTGGAGGCGCTGCTGCGGTGGAAGCACCCGAGCCACGGGTACGTGCGGCCGGAGCGGTTCGTGCGGGTGGCCGAGGAAGCGGGCCTCATCATGCCGATCGGCGACTTCGTGATGCAGCGGGCGGTCCAGGACGTGGTGCGCTGGCGGCAGCAGGGCGCGCGCATCGTGCCGGTCGCGATCAACATATCAGCGGTGCAGCTGCAGCGCTCGAACCTGGCGGAGAGCATTCTGCGGCTCACGAAGGAGCACGGGCTCGAGCCGTCGATGCTGCAGATCGAACTGACGGAGAGCGCGGTGTTCGAGCGGCGCGAGGAGCGTGCGCGGACGGCGGCCCAGGACGCGGTGGCGAAGCTGCGCGAGATCGGGGTGCACATCGCCATCGACGACTTCGGTACAGGCTACTCGAGCCTGTCGTACCTCAAGCGCTGGCGGGTCGACACGCTCAAGATCGACCGCAGCTTCGTGCGGGACCTGGTGACGGACATGAGCGACCTCGCGATCGTGAGCGCGATCATTGCCATGGCGAAGCACCTGCACATCGAGGTAGTGGCCGAGGGCATCGAAGGGTGGCAGCAGCTCGAGAAGCTGCGCGGACTCGGCTGCTCCTACGCGCAGGGCTACCTCATTGCGCGCCCGGCGGGGGCTGTCGACTGCGGGCGGTATCTCTCGGGCGAGCCGCTCGATCTCACGCAGCGGTTGCCGGTGCTGGACAAGCTCGAGGCGACCGGAACCGGGGAGCAGTTGGTGCTGCGGGCCTGAGGGTGCGGAGCGCGCGCCAGGCTAGGTCGCCCGTGCCTGGTCTTCCCGGATGGTTCTGCCACTGGTCCAAAGGTGCCAGGCCGCCCAAAACCCTGTCGGAGCCAGGAGCAGCAGGGACCAGCGCAGCGATTCGTTCCCGGCGCCCAACGCGACCCTGAACCAGTCGCTCAGCCACCCGATCAGCTGCGGCGCCACGACGAGATTCCCGACATTCGCGAGAAACAAAAGCAGCGCGCACCCCGTGGCCCGCATGTTTGCCGGCAGGACGTTCTGCAACAGCCCGAGTATCGGACCGATGTAGAAGTAGACTCCGGGCACGAAGATCCACAACAAGACGGTCGCCGCGGCCTCTGAAGTCACCCAGTACGCCAGGATCGAAGGAATCGTCATCAGCCCGACGACCATCGCCAGCAAGCGCGACACATGACGTGGGTCGATGGCCGCACGCCGACTCATCAGCCAACCGGCCAGCAGCGTGCTCGCCGTGCCGGCCACGAGGTGCATCGGTCCCAGAAGCCTTCCGGCTTCGCCGACGGTAAGGTGATGCGAGCGCTGCAGGAACGCAGGGGTCCACCACATCAGTCCCCAGCTCCACAGTGTGGCTACCGAGCCCCCGATCAGCAGATGCAGCGCCGAGCGTTGCTTGCGGATGAATTCGAGAGTGTTCGCGAAGGTGCCCGCGGCTTGCAGCCTCGGGCTGTCCAGCGACCCCCGGGGTGGCTCACGAATCGTGAGCCATACAATGAGTCCCAGGAGGACCCCGGGGATTCCCAGCACCAGAAATGCGGCGCGCCAGCCGCTTCGCTCGGCAGTCTCGCCGGCAACCGAGGTTCCGAGCCACGCGCCAAGACAGGCACCCAGTGCGAAGAGGGTGAGCGCCATCGGACGGCGCGTCCGAGGGAACTTGTCGGCCAGAATTGACGTCGACGGCGCCGTGCCGCCTGCTTCGCCGATTCCGACGCCGAAGCGGCCCAGCATCAGTTGCACAAAGCTATGCGCCAGCCCGCACAGGGCCGTCATAGCCGACCAGGCCAGCAGCGCTACGGCCAGGATATTGCGCCGGTTGGCTCTGTCCGCCAGGACGGCCACCGGTATCCCCACCGTGACGTAGAACAAAGCCAGCGCGACGCCGGTCAGGTAGCCGACGCCGCTGTCGGACAGATGCAGCTCGAGGCGTATCGGCTCGATCAGCGTGGATATCGAGAACCGATCCGCGATGTTCAGCGCGTAGGCCAGGGTGAGGATCGCGAGGACGTACCAGCGATCCTCCGACACTGCAGAGTCGGTCTGTACGCCGGCACCGGCTGTTGATGCGAGGTCTTGCAATGGAGTCGCGCGACAACCTTATGACAGTGCGGATCTTCGTATACCTCGTGGCCCGCGGGGAAGACCTCGTGCGAGAATGGACCCATGCAGCAGCAGTGCGCGGACGCGGTGCTGATGGTACGGCCCAGGGCCTTCGGATATAACCCGGATACGGCCGCTACCAATACGTTCCAGAAAGACGGCGGCGCGGCTCCGGACGAGGTGCAGGGGCTTGCGAGCGAGGAGTTCGCGCAGCTGGCGCGGGCGCTGGCGAGCGAGGGAATAGGAATGTGCGTTGCGGAGGATTCGGCGCAGCCTGAGAAGCCCGATGCGATCTTCCCCAACAACTGGCTGAGTTTCCACGCCGACGGGACGCTGGTGCTCTATCCGCTCCAGGGCGCGAACCGGCGTGCCGAGCGGCGGCAGGAGGTGATCGACGCGGCGGTGAAGGCGTTCGGTTTCAGGGTGACGCACCTCATCGATCTGACGCATCACGAGGGCGAGGGACGCTTCCTCGAGGGCACCGGCAGCCTGGTGCTCGATCACGTGCGGCGGGTAGCCTACGCCTGCAGCTCGCCGCGCACGCACCCGGAGCTGGTCGCGGAGTGGGCGCGCGAGCTCAAGTATGAGCCGGTAGTATTCGAGGCCAAGAACCGAGGTGGAGTGGCGCTCTATCACACCAATGTCCTCATGTGCATCGGCGAGCGGTTCGTGGTGATCGCCTCCGAGGCGATCGTGCGGCGGGACCGCGAGCGGGTGCTGAAGTCGCTGCGCGCGAGCGGGCGCGAAGTGATCGAGATTGGGCACACGGAGCTCGAGTGCTTCGGCGGCAACATGCTCGAGCTCGGCACGTGGGACGAGGCGCTGGGGGATTCACGCGTGCTGGTCATGTCCGAGCGCGCGCGCCGGGCGCTTACCCCCGAGGTCTATGCGCGGCTTTCGGGCGCGACGGATACGGTGCTCGCGGTGCCGGTACCGACGATCGAGAGCTTCGGCGGCGGGAGCGTGCGCTGCATGCTCGCCGAAGTGTTCCGGCCGGCGTGAGCCGGCGCCGGCAGTGACGCGGACGTGAGCGGCACGTGACCGAGCTGCTGTTAAAAGGCGGGCTCTGTTATCTCCTGGGGTCAATCCTCGGGAGCCTCATCATCGGAAGGCTCAAGGGCGGGGTCGACATCCGCACGCTGGGCAGCGGCAACGCGGGTGCCACGAATGCGCTGCGCACGCTCGGCAAGGCGGCGGCGCTCGGGGTGCTCGTCATCGATGTCGCCAAGGGATGGGTGGCGACGGCCATCGTCGCGCCGTGGGCGCCGGCGGCGACGGTCTGGGGCTCGGGCCTCGCGGCGGCGGTTCCCGCGGTGCGTGAGTGGAGCGTGCCGGTGTGCGGGCTCGCGGTCATGCTGGGGCACATCTACCCGGTGTGGTTCGGGTTCCGGGGAGGGAAGGCCGTCGCGACGTTCGTGGGGACGCTGATCGGTGTCGGACCGCTGCTGCTTATTCCATTTGCGCTGACGTGGCTCGCGGCGGTCGTGATCTACGGCTTCGTGAGTCTCGCATCGATTCTCGGGGCGGTCGCGGTGGCTGTGGCGCTCGGTGTCTCGCGCTGGCAGCCGCACCAACCGCTCGTCACTTACGGGGTGCTCGCGATGATTCTCATCGTGTATACGCACCGTTCCAACATCCAACGGCTCCGGGACGGGCGTGAGTCGCGCGCGATGCGGCTGTGGCGGTTCGGGGAGCGGCGGAGGAACGGGTAATGGTGCGCCGCCGCGCGCGCGCGGCGTCCGGGGCAGCAGGTGGCGCGTTGCCCGGGCGGGCGCGCCGGACCGGCGCGCGCGGCCCGCTCGTGGCGCGCGTGTTTGCACACCTGGCCGACGGGACGTTTCACTCGGGTGAGGAGCTTGCGGCGGCCCTTGGGGTGAGCCGGAGCGCGGTGTGGAAGGCGGCGCGGCTGCTGCACGAGCAGGGTGCGGTGCTCAACGCCGTGCGCAACCGCGGGTATCGGCTGGTGGGGGCGGGAGAGCCGCTCGATGCGGTGCGGATCCGCGAGCGGCTGCCGCGCGAGGTGCGCGAGCGCGTGCCGCGGCTCGAGGCGCTCTGGTCGACCGGCTCCACCAACACGGTGCTTTCGGAGCGCGCCGGGCCCGCGGTGGGATCGAGCGAGGTGCTGCTCGCCGAGTACCAGACGGCCGGCCGCGGGCGGCGCGGACGCGCCTGGCTCGCGCCACCGGGGGGGGCGATCTGTCTATCCTTAAGCTGGACGTTTCGCTCGCTACCGCCGGACCTGGGCGCGCTCGGGCTCGTGGTCGGGGTGTGTGCGCTTCGGGCGCTGAAAGAGCTCGGGATCAGGGGCGCGCTGCTCAAGTGGCCGAACGACCTGCTGGTGGGTGAGAAGAAGCTCGGCGGCGTGCTCATCGACCTGCGTGCGGAGTCCGCGGGTCCGGCGTCGGTCGTGATCGGGATCGGGCTGAACGTGGCGCTGGGGGCGGAGGTTTTGCGGCACATTGCGGAGACGGGAATGCCGGCGACGGACTTGCATCATGCGGGGCTTCCCGAGGGCGTCTCGCGCAACGAGGTTGCAGCCGGCGTCGTCGCCGCGTGCGTGCGGGGGCTCACGGGGTTCGAGACAGAGGGCCTGAAGCCCTTCCTGGAAGAGTGGCGACAGGCGGATGCGCTGCGCGGCCGGGAGGTGAGCGTTGCGGCGGCCGACGGCACCGCACGGGGCGTGGCGCGCGGCATCGATCTGCGCGGGGCGCTGCTGGTCGAGACGCGGGATGGGGTGCGTCGGTTCATCTCGGGGGATGTGACGGTGAGGGAGGGGTGAGAGGGCTGCTCGGCGCATTTTCGCGATAGTGAACAAATCGGTTCAGTGTTGCGAGAGAGTGATCGAATTCTATCGGCGAGGAGGCCAGCGATGATTGTCAGAGTCTGGCGCGGCCGGACGAGCGCGGACAGAGCCGAGGGCTACAAGAAGTTCCTGCGGGAGACTGCGTACTCGGACTACGGCGATGTCGAGGGCAACCGCGGATGGATGCTTCTTGCGCGGGACAGTGCGGCGAGCGTCGAGCTCATGTTCGTGTCGCTGTGGGATTCGATGCAGGCGCTGTCGCGGTACACGGGTGGAGATCCACAGCGCCCGAAGTACTACCCGGAGGACCGGGCCGCACTGCTGGAGCTTCCCGACAAGGTCGAACATTTCGAGGTGGTCGATGTTCAGATCCCTCGCGGAGAGAGCGCTTGAGGCGCGCCGCATATGGCTTCTGACGCAACGGTGCGCGACGTCCGGAAGGAGGACTACGCGCAGTGGTTGCCGCTGTGGGAGAGCTACAACGCCTTCTACGGACGGACGGGTCCCACGGCCCTTCCCGCCGAGATCATCGACATGACCTGGCGTCGCTTCTTCGATGCCGCTGAGCCCGTGCATGCACTGGTGGCGGAGGAGGGGCGGCGTCTGGTGGGCATCACCCACTACCTGTTTCACCGCAGCACGACCGCGCTCGAGCCGGTCTGCTACCTGCAGGATCTGTTCACCGCTCCCGAGCGGCGCGGCAGTGGTGTGGGACGCGCGCTCATCGAGGCCGTTTACTCACGGGCGCGCGCCGCCGGCGCCCGCAGGGTCTATTGGCAAACACACGAGACCAATCGGGTCGCCCAGCGGCTCTACGATCGCATTGCACAGCGATCGGGGTTCATCGTCTACCGGTACGACCTGGCGGACGAGGCCTGAGAGAAGAGCGCTTCAGCGGTCGGACCCGGACTTCACGGGCACGGACCTGAGGCGGTTCCAGACGCCCTCCGCCTGCGCCAGATATTGATGCGGCGCCTGAAGAAAGCTCACGAGCGAGGTTGCGGTTGAGAAGCAGTAACGCTTCCCGGAGTCGGGGTCCACCCAGTTGATGGAGCAGTCGGCCCTGATGCGCTCGCCGCTGGATAACCCGACCGGGTCGTTGTCGGCGAACTCGCCGCGCGTCGTCCCGGGCGGCGGAATGGCGACCTTCCAGATGCCGGCGTGGTCCGGGTCCGTGGCAGCGGCCCCGTGGAGCGCGGCAGCGGACCGGAGGTCGTCTGCGCCCGACTGCGAGGGGTCCGCGGCACGGGTAGCCGCAGGCGGGAGCGCGGTCGCAGGCAAAAGCCAGACGCAGGTGCGGAGAATGGCTGCTGATGTCGCCAGACGAGTGCTCATGCCGATTCCTCTCTTCTTCATGACAGCCAGGCGTTACGCGCCGGCGCGCGCGGCGAAGGCGAGTGCGTCTTCCAGGCGATCGTTGCCCCAGAACATTTCGGTACCCACGAAGAAGGTGGGGGCGCCGAATATCTTCCGGCCGCCTGCCGCTTCGGTCTGCCGTCTCAGGCGTAACTTCGTCTCCTCGAGCCGCGCGGCGGCGAGGAGTGCCGCCGCATCAGGCGCGAGATCACCGAGCACTTCGCCGACGACCTCGGGCGCATCGGCATTCCGATCCTCGCTGAAGATCATGCGCATGGTTCCCCGGCAAAACGGGCCGATCCACGGCTCCTCCGCGCCGAGCAGGGCGACGCGCGTGGCAAGCAGTGTCTTCACGGGGAAGTCGCGCGGTCGCCGCCACGGCAGACCGTACTTGTCGCACAGCCGCTCGACATCACGCCACATGTAGGCGCCCTTCTGCGGCTGCAGGAGGAAGGGCGACGTGGCCCATCCCAGCGTCTTGAAGATTGGCCCGAGCAGGAAGGGTTTCCACTGCACGCGAACGCAGCACGATCCGGCCAGGGCTTCTATCCGCATCACGCTGAGGTAGCTGTACACGCTCGAGAAATCGAACCAGAAGTCGATGGCTGCGGTCGGAGGCGGTGCGCTGGCGCTCATGGCTTTCGCTTTCGCGGCAGAACCGCGCTGCCGGCTCCAGACTACCCTGCCGCTCCACTGGGCGCGTCCGATCGCGCACCCAGGCGATACTGCAACCGCTTTCGAAACCGTCGGCTCAGCTGCAACCGGACCCTGGACTTCAATACGACCTCGTACTCGCCGCCGTCCTGAAGCTCGAGTCCGTGAATCCGATCGAGGTTCACGATGATCGAGCGGTGAATACGAATGAACTGCTCGTCACCCAGGTCCCGCTCGAGCTCTGACAGTGTCCGGCGCATAACGTGCGTGTCGGTGCCGACATGCAGGCAGGCGTAGTAGCCGGCGGCCTCGACCCAGTCGATATCGGCGACATCCAGGAACAGCAGCTGGCCTTTGCCCTTGACCACGAGGCGCTTGGCCGGCTGCGGTTGCAGCGGCGTGTAGTGCGCGATCTTGTCCTTGGCGCGATTCAGGGCCCGCGCGAAGCGCGAATCGACAAACGGCTTCAACAGGTAATCGAGCGCCCCCGCCTCGAAAGCGCGCAGCGCGTACGCGTCGTACGCCGTCACGAAGATGACGGCCGGCGGCAGGTCGTTGCCGAGCAACTCCAGCACGTCAAAGCCGCCGCATTCGGGCATCTGCACGTCGAGAAACACCAGCTCGGGCTTCGACTCTCTGATGACCTCGATCGCTTCCGGGCCTGAGCCGCATTCGGCGACCGCTCCGATGTCGGGATCACGGCGCAGGAGCACGGTCAGGTTGCGCCGCGCTAGTGATTCGTCGTCCACCACCAGAGCCCGTATGGAGCCACGCTGCTTGCCCACGGGCACCATTCACGTCTGCTCCGTGAAGGGCAGCGTCACCACGACCTCCGCACCGCCGGCCTCGACGCGCCGCAGCTGCAAGTCGGACTGGCTGCCGTGCAGGATCTGCAGTCGCGTGCGCAGGTTGCCGATGCCGACGCCGGTGTGCGCGGTCTGCCAGTCCGTGACCAAGGTCGGGCCGTCATTGCAGACACTCAGGCAAAGGCTGCCGTCGTGACAGGCGCCGGCGACCCTCACGGCTCCCCCGGCGACGCGCCGGGAAATACCGTGCTTGATGGCGTTTTCCACGAGCGGCTGCAGCAGCAGGTTGGGAACCTTGGCGCGCAGCAGCTCGGCCGGGATATCGACACTGACCTGAAGACGGTCTCCGAAGCGAACCTTCTGCAGCTCAAGATAGCGCTGCAGATACTCGACTTCCTCGGCCAGCGTCACCTGCGAGCGGTGCGAGTCCTCCGAGGCGCGACGCAGGAACTCACTGAGGCCGACGATCATGCTGACCGCCTCATCGGTTCTCTGGTCGCGCACGAGGCCGGCGATGGAATTGAGGGTGTTGTAGACGAAGTGCGGCTCCATCTGCCCGCGCAGGGCCGCAAGCTGCGCCCTCGAGAGCTCCTCGTTGAGTCGCGCAGTCTCGGTAATCTGTTGGGCGATGCGCTCGCGTGCGTCCAGCAGATGAGTGACGGTCAGTATCAGCGCGTACGCGATGACGAAGGTGAGAGCCTGAAAAATGAGTGTCGTGGTCCAGGTATCGATGAACGTTGGCCAGTGCCGGTTGCGCCACGGATTGAAGAGCACCTGGAGCCACGCGGACCAGGACTCGGTGACGGCGCTGATGAGGGCGAAAGCGCCGAGGTGCACGGCGAGCGTCCGTACGCTCACGCTGCGGATGATCGGGTAAAGCCGCGCCAGGCGCACGACCAGGGGAGTGGCCAGCGCCCATGGCAGCCAGGACGCGAACTCGGTTGCAAACAGCGGCAGCCACGGGTGATGGCGGCCTTCCGCATGCATGATGAGTAAGGTCTGACTTGCGTCGAACAGCCCGCCCACGCACCAGATCGCGGCGATCCAGAGCCAACGCGTAGAGCGCACGCCGGTGGGGGTCTCGGTCATGGCGATCACTCTACGCCAAGGTACCCGTGCAGGCTTTATTCGATGCAGCGAATCGCCATCCCGGTGCAGTAAGCGGTCTGTCTTCGGGTGACGGCTCGCCCCTACAGTGAGGTCCGATGCCTGCCGCTGTGCCCAAGTCGCGCGCCGTCGCACGAGCCGCGTGCGCTCTGCTGCTGACAGCTGCCGTCGTCACTCCGGCTCGGGCCCAGCATGCCGCCGACAATCCCGTCACTTCGGCCGATGACGCGTTTGGACTCACGCTCGGGTTGGAGTCCATCGGCATGTACAGCCCGGGTCAGGTCCGGGGCTTCAGTCCACAGACGGCCGGCAATGTCAGGATCGACGGACTTTATTTCGATCAGCAGGGCGCGCTGTCCAATCGCGTGGTCGAGGGCTCGACCATCCGGGTGGGGGTCAGCGAGATCGGCTACGCCTTTCCTGCGCCGACCGGCATCGTGGATTATGAGCTGCGTCATCCCGGAGACGGCACGCCGAATGCCACGATCATCGCCAATGTCGGACCGTACGAGGCGCGGGGCCTCAGCATCGATGGCAGTGTGCCGTTGATCGGCAAGGAGCTGCTGCTGCCGATCGGGGTGAGCTCACAAGTCAGTACGCAAACTCCTTACGGTCCCTATCCCGGCAACACGTCGACGGTCACGAGCGCCGGTGCGACTCCCCAGTGGTCGCCGAATGACAAGGTCACGGTACGCGCGTTGTTCGACTGGCAGGAAACCCGCAATGCCACGACATTTCCGCTCTTCTTCACGGCCGGCGATTTCCTGCCTCCCCCGATCGGCCTCGGCTACCTGGGTCAGAACTGGGCCCAAGGCCGAAGCCTGACGGAGAATCTGGGCGGTCTCGTCACTGCGCAGCTGACCCGGGCGTGGTCGCTGGCTGCGGGGGTATTTCGCTCGACGGCGGACAACCCGCTCAGCTTCACGGATCTCTACACGGACATCCAGCCGAACGGCCGGTCCGAGCATCTGGTCGTGGGGTATCCGGATCAGAGTGCCTATTCCACCTCGGGAGAAGCGCGGCTGACGGGCCGCTTCACGGCGGGCGATTGGCGCCATGAGCTCATTTTCCTGGCTCGCGGCCGCGACGTGCTGGCGCGCTACGGCGGCGACGATGTCGTCGATGTGGGTCAGGCGATCATCGGCACGGGCCAGCAGGTGCCCGAACCGGACTTCGCTTACTCGACGCGCACGAACGATCGCACCGAGCTGTGGAGCATCGGCTCGGCCTACCGTGCGGACTGGCACGGTCTTGCCGAGCTCGAGATGGGCATCCAGGAGGAGAACTACCGCAAGACCGTCACCTCCCCGGGGACATCGGCGGCCGAGGTGACGGAGCAGGTCACCGACCATCCTCTGCGTGCCTACGCAAACTCGGCGCTGCTCCTCACTCGCCGCCTGACGCTCTACGCGGGCTACACGCAGGGGCTCGAGGACTCCGGGGTTGCACCCAGCGTCGCTGAGAATCGGGGGGCTGTGCTGCCCGCGTCCCGGACCTGGCAGGTCGAATCGGGCATGCGTTACGCAGTGACACCGCAGTTGAAGATCATCGCGGGGGTCTATGAGCTTCAGAAGCCCTATTTCAACCTGGATACGAGCTCGATCGACCGGGAACTGGGAGTGCAGCAGGCCAGGGGTGTCGAGCTTTCGATTGCGGGCAGGCAGATCGAGCACTTCGACATCAACGTCGGCGTGCTCGCGGCCAAGGTCAGTATCATGGGACCGGATCTCGCGGCCGAAGGGGTTGGCCCCATCGCCCTCGGGCAGCCGCGGCTGCAGTACGTGGCCAATGTCAATTACACCGTTCCCTGGTGGCCGGTCCTGTCACTGGACGTGGCGGCGACGCATTTCGGCAGCGAGCCGGGGACTGTGGACAACGGTGTTTACAGTCCCGCGGTCACATGGCTGAACGTCGGAGGGCGGTTCAAGTTCACCGTCTTCGGCAGGAACAGCACCCTGCGTGTGCAGATCCAGAACGCTCCGAATTCCTCCTGGTGGACCAACGTCTACACGCCCGGGTTTTTCGAATGGCCGGCGCCGCGTACGGTCTTCGCTTACGTCACCACTGACCTTTAGCACCCCGCTTCATAACCGGCCATTCGCATCTGAGAAGAAACCCTTCGTTCCAGGTGATATTGCGGTGACGCTACAGTCCACCGCATGGGAGAGCGAGCGGCAGCAGAGCTCCATGCACGGCGGTGCGGGAGGTGCTGTGCGACGCCGTGGCGAAGTACCAGCGAGTCACCTACGCCAATAGCCTCGGTGCGGAGGCGGTGGTGCTCACCGATCTCATCGCCTCGTACGCGCCGGAGATTGAGGTCTTCACCATCGATACGGGGCGCCTCAACGAGGAGACCCACGAACTCCTGGGTGAGCTGCAGGCCCGCTACGCGAATCGAATTCGTGTCGTCTATCCCGATGCGCAATCCCTGCAGCGCCTCGTCACTCTCCAGGGCCTGAACGGTTTCTATGACAGCCTCGAGGCCCGACTCGAATGCTGCCGGGTGCGGAAGGTCGAGCCGTTCAGGCGTGCGATCACCGGCTTCACCGCCTGGATCACGGGAATCCGGCGCCGGCAGTCAGCCGATCGCGCAAATGTCGGGACAGTCGAATGGGACGGCGGTCATGGCCTCTACCAGGTGAGACCGCTCCTCGAGTGGAACGATGAGGACATCTGGGGCTATGTCCGCGCACACGGTCTGCCGTACAACCGGCTGCATGACCGCGGATATCCGAGTATCGGCTGCGCCCCCTGCACGCGCGCGATCCACGCGGGCGAAGACTTCCGCGCAGGGCGCTGGTGGTGGGAGCGCACGGGCTCGCGCGAGTGCGGGCTCATCCGTGGCTGAAGCCGGTCGCGTGTCGACAGACGACTCAGAATTTGAAGCGCACGCCGAGGGTGGGGTTGATGTTGGTCGTGTACAGGTAGCCGTTCGCCAGGCCGTCGTGCACTCCGCTGTACATCGCGCCGAGGTAGGCGTCGAAGTGGACGTTGAAATGGTAATCGGCGTCGAGGGAAAACGCCTCGAGACTGCCGCTGCAGGTGCTGTGCGCGATCGTCGAGCAGCCCGCCTGGGTGCCGGTGCCATAGGCGCTCTGGTGCACGCCGTAATAGGCCGCAGTCAGCTCGAGGTGCGGAATGACGGCGTAGCGAACGCCGGCCCAGTAGACCTGGACGATCTTCGGCTGGTCGTACGCGGTGTTGTTGACGAAAGCCAGGACGAACCCGCCGATGTCGGTGAACCCGGCACTCAGGGGCGACTTGGGGTTGGCGTAGTGGATGTTCTCGTAGCCCGCGAAGAGCTTGAGGGAACCGAGCGGGTACAGGCCCATGAGGGCGTAGGTCGTATTGTCCGAGACAGTGGCCGCGAGGGAATCGGAGACCGAGTAGCCCAAAGACGGGAGCTTGGAGACCTGAGCCGCGCTGAGTGAGCTCGCGGTAACTGAGCTGTTGACTTTCGAGTAATACGCATCGAGGGATGCGCCCGCGATAGTCCCGCCGAGCTGCGCCTGCAGGGCGGTGTTCGCGGAGCCATCGGATCCATTGAACTTGTAGAGCCCTGCGACGTGCACCCGGTCGTCGAAGTCGAGCCAGTACTTCGCGGTGGAGTCGAGCCGGTTGTTTTCGCTGCTGCCAGCGCCCGAGTAGGTGTTCGAGGCGCCGAGGAGACCGAAGGCCGTGGAAAGGTAATTGGGGTCGTACTTGATCGTTCCCTCCGAGAGCAGCGTCACCTGCCGGCCGAAAGTGAGGGTGCCGAAGCGCGGAGACGCAAGGCCCACGAAGGCAGTCTGAAAGGCCTGGCCCGCAGAGCTTCCATCGACCCCGACGCTCTGCTGGTTCAACGCCCGGCCGTTATTCTCCGCGAGGGACTTGAGCGAATTGGCGATCTCGCCGGACTGGGGATTGAAGAACGACTCGATCTGGAAGACGGCGGACCAGTCCCCGACCAAAGGCTCGATCCCCGAAAGTCCGACGCGCGACTGGCCCATGTTGCTCGGCGTGAGTCCGACCACGGACTCACGACTGTTGTTGCGCACGATGTTGCCGCTGGCCGCAGGGCGGTACGGAGTGAAGGGGGCGCTGTGCGTGTCGTACTGGACGCCCAGGTCGACGACGCCGTAGAGCGTGATGCCTTGCCAGGTGAGGCCCTCCTCGGCGGGGACGCCGGGGCCCGTCTTCTGCTGGGCGGGCGCCGGCTGGATCAAGGCGCCGGCCAGGAGGAGCCCAAATCCTCCGAGTCTCCAACCGCGCAGACCGTCGCGCTGACTGTCGGACATGTGTGTCACACCCTTCCCTGATTTCAGCAACCGTCAAGTTGCCCGCACGGAGCATAGGGGGCGTGGGGTTATGGGGTCAGTCGTGCTCCGGTAACAAAGCGGTCGGTTTCGGGATCCGACTGGCCCGCAGGGTGGCAGGCTGGGCGTTCGTTGCGCGCCCGGCGGTGAATCTATACCGTCCGGCTGATGGTTGTGCTCCTGGTCGACATCGGCAATAGCCGCATCAAATGGGCGCGCACGAACGGCGGGCGCTTTGGTCCGCGGCACGCGGCGGCGCACCTGGGCTGGGGCGCGGGCGAGTACCAACGGCGGCTGTTCGGGAAGGCGCGGGGTCGGGGCGCGCGCGCCCCGGAGATGGTCCTGGTGTCGAGCGTGGCCGCACCGAAAGTGAACCGGCGGCTCGCGGCGGCGGCGCGGCGCGCAGGGGCGAGAACGCGGTTCGTGAAGGTGCCGCGGCAGGGCGGGGGCGTGAAGGTCGGCTACGCCGAGCCCTGGAGGCTCGGGGTCGATCGGTTCGCGGCGGCGGTTGGCGCGCATGCGCTCTTTGCCAGCGTGCCGGTGTGCGTAGTCGGAGTGGGGACTGCGATGACGATCGATCTGGTGGACGCAGACGGGCGGCATCGGGGCGGGGTCATCATCCCGGGACCGACGCTCATGGTGGAGACGCTGCTGATGCGAACGCACGGGATCCGCCGGCGGGCGCGGGGCGGCACCGCGGTCGTGGTCGGGAGGAGTCTCTTCGGGCGCTCGACGCGCTCGGGCATCGTGCAGGGGGCGCGCCATGCTGCGGCGGCGACGATCGATCAGGCGGTGCAGCAGGCGGAGGGGCTGGTCGGACGCAGGCCGCTCGTGGTGCTGACGGGCGGGGGGGCGCCGGCGGTGCGGGGGCTGCTGCATAGTCACTGGGTGCTGGTGCCGGACCTGGTACTGAGGGGGCTGGGAGTTCTCTCAGGGACCTGAGCACTGCGGTTGGGTCTAGAATCGGCGCTCGTGCGCAACGCTTTCCTCGCGCTGCTCTTCGTCAACCTCGCGTACTTCGCGTGGGCCGGGTGGATTGACGCGCCCACGGCGCCGGCGGTGAACCCGACCGCCGCGCGGCTGCCGCGCCTCAAGCTCGTGAGCGAACTGCCGTCGTCTGAGGCAACGCCGGCGGGGCCGCGGCGCACGGCCTACAACGAGTACTCGGACACGGCGCCCTGCATGTCGGTGGGCCCCTTCGCCGACATCCTCTCGAGCGCGCAGGCGGCGGAGATTCTCAAGGCGAAGGGATTCGAGCCGCGGCAGCGTGCGACCGTCGGCGAGATGCTGACGCAGTACTGGGTGTCGGTGAGTGGAACGAAGAGCGATGCGGCGGCGCTGCGGGTGCTGAAGACGCTCGCGGATCACGGGATCAAGGATGCGGAAGCGATGCCCGATGATCCGAACCACGTGATCTCGGTGGGGCTCTTCACCGACCGCGAGCATGCGCAGAGGCGCGCGGACGCGGTGCGGCAGCTGGGGCTCGTCGCCGACATCAACGAGAGGCAGCTCCCGTCGGCGGTGTACTGGGTGGACCTGACTCCCGAGGTCGGGCGGCCCGCGGTGCCGCTGCAGGCGCTGTTCGCTGCGGGTGTGAACACGAAGATCGGCGTGCAGCCGTGTCCGGCGCTGGGCGGTCAGGCGTCGCCCCAGAGCGCCGGAACTGCCGCAACGGTCGGGACGGGCGTCGCAGGGTCCGCCTCGCGGCCGAAAGTGACGGACGCGCCGAAGCTGCAGTAGCGCCACCTTAGAGGAGGATCGGCGGATGGCCTCACACGAACTCAATGGCGCTCGTATCTCGGCCGAATCGTGGCTGGTGGCCGCTGGGCGTCCGGAGCACCCGGGCGAGCCGCTGAATGTGCCGCCGGTTCCGGCTTCGAATTTCCTCCTGGGGAGTGAACGCGCCTATTCGCGCGACGGCGGTACGCCGACGTGGGAAGCGCTGGAGGAGATCGTCGGAGGCCTGGAAGGCGGCGTTGCCATTGCGTTCGCATCGGGGATGGCGGGCGTCGCGGCGGTGTTCGACCAACTGGCGGCCGGCTCGCTCGTTGCGGTGGCCGGCGACTGTTATCAGGCGGTCGTCGCGTCGGCGGAACGCGGTCAGAGACTCGGCCGCCTGCAGGTCCGTCGTATCGCGGTCGCCGATACCGCAGGGTGGATCCGGGCCTGCTCCGAAGCCGATCTGATCTGGCTGGAGTCGGTATCCAATCCCTTGCTCGTCGTCGCCGACGTGGCGGCGATCTGTACGGCGCCCCGCAAGCGCGGCGCGCTGCTCTGTGTCGACAACACGTTCGCGACGCCGCTCAATCAGCGCCCGCTCGAACTGGGCGCGGACGTGTCAGTCCAGTCAGCGACGAAATACATCGGCGGACACTCGGACCTGCTGTGCGGGGTGGCATCGGTCAAGGATGCCGAGCTCGCGGCGGGGCTGCGGCACGCGCGGGTGCTCGGTGGGGCGACTCCGGGCGCGCTGGAGGCGTATCTGGCGGTCCGGGGTGCGCGAACCCTGGCACTGCGATTCGAGCGCGCGCAGGCGTCTGCTATGAAAATCGCGGCACGGCTGGCTGCGCACTCCGCGGTGTCGATCACGCACTATCCGGGACTCGAGACACACCCAACGCACGCCATCGCTCGCCGCCAGCTTCGTGGGTTCGGGGCGATGATCTCCTTCGAGGTGCACGGTGGTGCGGAAGCGGCCGATCGGGTGTGCGCGACCGTGCGGCTGATCCGGCACGCGACCAGCCTGGGCGGTGTCGAGTCGAGCATCGAGCGGCGAGCGAAGATTCCGGGGCAGGAACACCTGCCGGCATCGCTCCTGCGCCTGAGCGTCGGTATCGAAAGCGCCGACGACCTCTGGGCCGATCTCGAGCGGGCGCTTTAGCCCGCACTGGGTCGTGCGGCACCGCTGGGGGGCGTATCGGCGGTGCCCCGGCCTATGCGGACATTGTGTCCTACGGACATTTTGTCCTATGCTGCCTCCATGAAACCCTTGCAGCTTCGCAGGCTCCTTGACAAGGCGGGGTTGACCCAGGTCGAGGCCGGCCGGCTCATAGGGGTGACCGACCGCACCATGCGCCGATACGTATCGGGCGCAACGCGCGTGCCTCGCGTGGTGGTCTGTGCACTCCTTTACGTCATCCAGGTGCAGAGGGAGCTCGAGCGCGAACCCATCGAGAATGCCATCGCCCGGCATATCACGCGGCAGTGGCGAACCAAATGAAAATGGAAAACCTGTGGGCCATCACCAAGGCGATCAGCCTCGAACGCCCGCAACCGCCTGAAAGATTTGGTGCCGCCGGTCTGGATTGAACAGACGACCTGCCGCTTACAAGGCGGCTGCTCTGCCACTGAGCTACGGCGGCGTGGGGCAGGATTGTACGCCAGGGGTGCGCAGTCCGGCCGCCGCGGCCTCCGCAGGCTCAGGACCCTGGATACGCTGCATCCAACGTGTGAAGGTCTTGCGGCGTCAGTGCCAATGAAAGCGCCACGGCGTTTTCCCTGACATGCTCCGGAGAGCCGGCTTCGGGAATTGCGATGACGCTGCCGCTGCGAATGACCCAGGCGAGCGCGACCGCGGCGCCCGAGCAGCCATGCAGGGTGCCGATCTGAGCCGGCGTACGGTCGCCCACTACGAGGTTTCTGTCGCCGCCGAGCGGTGAATAGGCCATCACGGGCACGTTGTGCTCCCTGCACCAGGGCAGAAGGTCCCGCTCGATGTGTCGGTTGTTGAGACTGTACGGGACCTGATTGGTCGCGCAGCGATGGCCGTCCGGGACACGAAAGAGCTCTTCCATCTGGCCGGTGTCGAAGTTGGATACGCCCCAGGCGCGAATCTTAGCCGCGGCGCGCAGCTTTTCGAATCCGGCTACCACGGCGGAGAATTGCGTGCTCGGAACCGGCCAATGCAGCAGATAGAGATCGAGATGGTCAGTGCCGAGCCGAGCGAGGCTTGCCGCGCAGGCCCGCGCGATGCCGTCTCCGGACACTTCATCGGCCTCCACCTTGGAGACCAGGAATACCCGGTCGCGTTCACCGGCGATCGCGTGACCGATCAATTCCTCGGAGCGGCCGTTGCCGTAATCTCCCGAGGTGTCGATCAAGGCCATGCCGAGCGCAACGCCGGTGCGCAGCGCCTCCTCTTCAACGCTCTGCGGATGCTTTCCACGGGCGAGACGCGCCGAGCCCTGGCCGAGCGCCGGAACGGTGGTGCCGTCCGGAAACTTTACGGTGCGCGCCGCAGGCGGCGATGCCGTGCCGCCGGCAGGAGTCTGGGCACCCGCCGGCGCCGCAGGCATTGCAGTCAGGGCCGGAAACGCCAGGCCGAAAGCGGCGCAGCGCGTACTGAACTGACGTCGGTTGAGCAATGACTTATCCATGAAGTCCATCTCCTGTCGTGAGTCCGCGCCCGCCGAAATCCCGTGAATTCCCGATCATACGCGCACCCGCTGCCCGACAGGCCGAGCGGCGATGGTTCTACCGGTTTCGGGAGTGGCTTGCGCGAAGTGGGGCGCGAGCGGGCGGGAGGTTAGCCGTCGCCTGCCCCAGGAGCAATCGTAGTCGGGCTTTCTTGAGCCGGGAGCCTCCGCGTCCGCTCGGCTCGCGTGTCGCCCATGGCGAGGGCCTCGATGGCCAGCGCCCATTCATCCGAGCCGAGCAGGTTAATGACGTGCTGCGACGGCGTCAGCGACGGCTCGGGCGTGCACGCTGCCGGATCGTCGCGCCGCAGGACCTCGTGAGGTACTCCGGGCTTGAATCTCATGCCGCTTCCCCCGCCGTCCCGCCAGCCACTCGCCGTGAGAAGTTCGTTGCAGAATGCTTTACGGACTTCGGTCAATCAACCTGTCGGCAATCTGCGCCGCCTTGGCGGGCATCGGGGGCTGTTCCTGCGGGCAGACCATTCAGCTCCCGCTCCTGACGCAGCCGAACAGCTTGTGAACGGCGACTCCGGCTTGAGCGAGCGGCTGAAAGCGGCTTGTACACCCCGCTTCCGGACCCTGCGTGAATTCCGTCACATCCGAAACGGGACTGAGAAAACTACGTATTAACGCGGCCACCCCTCCCCGGCACTCTGGCAGCCATGGAAGCAAGGCATCTGCCTGCACAGATTCGAGGAGCTCTTATGAACAGGGTGCTTACCGCGATAGTGGCCACCGGAACATTGCTGGTTGCAGCCGGCAGCGCTTGGGCCGGGATGGCCAGCGAGAGGATCTCGGTATCGGTCAACGTCATATCGACCTGCATGGCCTCCTCCAACGCCGCTCTTTCCGTGAGTTGCAGCAGGGCCTCCCCCATTACCGTTTCCGTAAGCGCCGACACCGTTGCCGGGGGCCTGCTGGCCGCGCGCCTCATGAACAGCGCCTACGGCCTGCCCACCGTCTACACCCCCGCGGCGCGCCTGACGGCCTGGGCCGATCGCAGCGGCAATGTCGCTGCCAGCCCCACCGCGCTTACCGCATTAACCGCCGGTGAGGGGACTTACGGTCAATCGTTCGGCGAGGCTGGCCCGGGACCCAACGCTTCACAGCCGGCGGGCATCGTCACGATGACCGTCAGCTACTAAGGGCGCAGGCGAGGAATGCAGACTCTGACGAGCGCCGCGGTCCCACTGTCCGACCGCGAGTGAAACTAGTAGCGCACAAATCCTGATAGGCTGACTCGGCCTCTGTCATTACAATTCGACCCAGTGCGGGACTCAGTGCGCATACGGGAGTGAAGCCATGACTGACACGAACGAGAAGGGCCTGAGCAGGCGCGATTTCCTGGATGCTTCGGCCTCAGCGGCGCTCCTGGCCGCGTTGCCGGCCAGCGCGCTCGCGGCGACGTGCCCGGGCAAGGGGGCAGTGCTTGCCCAGATCCCCCGGATGCATGCCGCCAACATCAAGCGTCTGCAGGAGTGGATTGCACTGCCCTCCATCGCGGCCGAGAACCGCAACTATCCGCAGGGACCTGAGTACATGGCGAAGCTCGCGCGCGATGCGGGCTTCACGCAGGTCAGGGTCATGCCGACCTCGGGGAAGCCCGGCGTATTCGGGCGCATCGACGCCGGCGCGCGCACCACGGTGGGCATCTACTTCATGTACGACGTCAAGCAGTTCGTGCCCGAGGAGTGGAGCTCCCCGCCGCTCGAGGGACGGCTGGTGCAGAAGGAGGGGCTCGGCACCGTGTGCATGGGGCGCGGCGCCGTCAACCAGAAGGGACCCGAGAACTCCTTCCTGAGCGCGCTGATGGCCTTCAAGGCTGCCGGCTGCACGCTGCCCGTGAACCTCGTGCTGGTGTGCGAGGGCGAGGAGGAGATCGGCTCGCCGCACTTCGGCGAGGTGGTGAAGAGCCCGGAAGTGCTGGCGGAGCTGAAGAAGTGTATGGGCGTGTTCATGCCGGAGGCCGGACAGGATCGCGACGGTGGCGTCACAGTGACGCTCGGCGCCAAGGGAGTGGTGGAGCTCGAGCTCGTCTCCACCGGCGAGAGGTGGGGGCGTGGACCGAAGCATGACGTGCACTCGAGCCTCGAGGCCGCGGTGGATTCCCCGACCTGGCACCTGGTTCAGGCGCTCAACACGCTCGTCAAGGCGGACGGCCACACGCCCGCGGTGGAAGGATTCTTCGAGCGGGCGAAACCATTGACCGCAGAACAGAGGAAGATGATCGCCGACCACGTCGCCAAGACCTCCGAGGCGACCGTCAAGCAGACGCTCGGCGTCGAGCGCTGGGTACGCGATGTGAGCTGGCTCGAGTCGCAGATGCTTCTCGAGTCGCAGCCGACGATCAACATCGAGGGGCTCGTCGCGGGCTACACGGGCCCGGGTGGCAAGACGATCCTGCCGCATCGGGCGGTGGCGAAGATCGATATGCGGCTCGTCCCGGACATGACCGCCGCCGACACGCTCGCGAAGCTCAAAGCGCACCTTGCCAAACACGGCTTCGGCGACATCGAGGTCAACATGAGCGGCGGCTACGATCCGAACTCGACCGACAAGAACAGCCGGTTGATCCAGACGCAGCTCGCTACTTATCGCAAGCTCGGCGCCGATCCGCAGCTCTGGCCGCGCTCGGCGGGATCCTGGCCAGGATATCTCTTCACCGATGCCCCGCTCAGTCTCCCGGCCGGACACTTCGGCATGGGAAACGGCACCGGCGCGCACGCGCCGGACGAGTACTACGTCATCGAGTCCACGAATCCGAAGGTGCAGGGACTCGATGGGGCCGTCGCATCCTTCGTCGAGTATCTCTACGCGCTGAGTTGAGGTCACGTTGGGCCGATGAGGGCACCCGGAGGCCGCTGATGAAGGGCAAGGGGGTCGGGGCAGGCACGGCGGGACGAACGCCGATGGCGGGACGGCTCACGATTGCGTGTCGCGCGCTCGCGGTGGCCGTTGTCTTTGTGTGCCTCGCTGTGCCGGCCGGGGTGCGCGCGGCGGACGACTCGGCGGCAGGTGGTGGTGCGGTCGCCGCGGCGTGGCGAGCGCTCACGACGACCGACGTCGAGGCGGCGCACGCACTGCTCTTAGGCAACGACCCCGCGACCGTACCCGGCGTCGACGCGCCGTTTGTCGCGACGCTGGAGGCGGCCTACAGCCATGCCCTCGCGCAAGCCAGGACGGTCACGAGCTACCCGGGCTATGTCGCGACGCTCGGGGAATTCGCCAACTCGATGAACGACGGGCACATCTGGTCACGCCCGCGCTATGCAGAGGTGGGACTCGAGTTTGCCGGCATCGAGTTCCGGCCGCCGTCGATCCACTGGGCGGGTCTGATCGTCGCCAAGCGGGGGAGCGAGTGGATCATCGCCAGGGAAGACGCGACGGTAGTGAGTGAGAGCCTGGCCGGGGCGCGACTCACCGAGTGCGACGGTCAGGCAATCGACGACTTCGCGCGCGAGACGCTCGGCCGCTACCGGGTCGTATGGTCGGTCGAGGCGATGCAGGTGCTGGCTGCGCCCTGGTTGCTCGTCGATGAGGACAATCCGTTCATCAAGCGGCCGGACTCCTGCACGGTCCGCACCGCGACCGGCGTGGCTAAGATCACTCTCAACTGGAAGCGGGTAAGCCGGGAGAAGTTCTTAGGTCTCATCAGCGATGGTCACGGCCACGCCGGGTTCGGAATCCGCGCGGTCGGGCCCGGATACTGGATCGGGCTGGAGAGTCTCTCGGGAAAGGCGCCGACCGTGATCGACGCCGCGAAGACGCAGGAGGACAAGCTGCGCGCGGCGCCGTTCGTGGTCATCGATCTGCGCGGCAATTCCGGGGGAGCCGATTCGTACGGGCGTGATCTCGCGGACGTGCTGTACGGTCCCGCCTACACACGGGCGGTCCTCGGGCCGCCCGAGGAGGAGAGCGGCGGCTGTCCCGAGGCGTGGCGCGCATCGCCCGAGAACATCGCGGCGGTGGAGGACATGGCGAAAAAGTTCGCGGCGGCGGGTGAGACGCAGCCCGCGAAGGACTCCGGGGCGGCCGCCGCTGCGATGCGTGCTGCGCTCGAACAGCATCGCGCGCTGACGGCGCCGCTCGTCTGTGCGCGTTCCAGGTCCAGGCCACTCGCGCCGGCGCGCTCGCTCATGCCGGGTCGCGTCATCGTGCTCACCGACTCGGTCTGCTTCAGCTCGTGCATCAACACGGTGGGGTTCTTCAGGAAGCTCAAGGCGACGCTCGCCGGCCAGACGACCGGCGCTGACACCCATTACAGCGAGGTGCGCGAGATCCCCCTGCCGTCCGGCCTGTCGACGTTCTCGACGCTGCAGTCGATCGATCCCGCTCAGCCGCTGCACATCGGTCCGTATGTGCCGGACTTTCCGTACGGCGGGGATATCAGTGATACGGCGGGGGTGGAGAAGTGGGTCAGGGAGACGGTGGTGCGGGCATTGTGACAGGGGCAGTATGCCCCGCCGCGGGAATGAATTCAGAGAGCGATGCATCGAAATCAGCGAGGCGCCTATGAACGCCGTATCGAAAGCGTTATTCGTCTCCGCCCAGCTTGTTGCATTAGTGTTGCTATGCGTCATCGCCTACAACACGGGAGTTGGAAAGACCTTGCCCGTCAATCATCCGAAGTGGATGTCTTGCGATGGAGTGCTATCGCAAGCTCTGTTCTATGGCACGCTATTGGAACAGAGTGATGCTCTAAAAGACCTCGCGCCGCGGGTAAAGAACGCCAGGACGGTGGCGGACATTAATCAGCTCGTGAGCGATGGATCGGCGATCGACGCTGCACGAACACAATGGTTTGAGTCGGTCTCGGAGCCGGGCAGGTGTCAAGCTCAGGTGTTCCTGCAGAGACCAAATGGCGAAGGCAACAACACCGCGTATATCGGATTCGACGTCAGGGGTTTCGCGCAATCAGACAGGTCTTTTCTTGAGTCTCTCGAGGGCGGGGAAGTGCTTGAGTCCGTTAACCTCGACATTATGGGCGGCATTAAGTGGTTCAAGGAGTAGCCGGAGACCGCGCTGGCGAGCGCACTGAATGCGGCCGGGGGTGAGCGAAAGCAGAGCGCAGGGACTACGGTCGGCGCCCTTCAGACGGAGATTGCCAGACGCTCCGAGCTGTACACCCGCGCGGTGACGGCGAGCATGAGTGTAGCGATCACGAAACCGCACAGCAGGCACGTCACGATCTGGGCCGCCGTCATCGAGCCGCCCATCAGCAGCTCGGTAATGCCGACCTGCTGACCGAGCAGCGGCACGGCATACATCCACGGGACCGTCTTCACGGGCATCACGCTGAGCAGGACCGAGGGGAGCGCCGGCACCAGCGTGAGGATGCCGAGGTACGTCTGCGCTTCCCGGTAGCTCTTGGAGAAGGCGGCCACGAGCGTCTGCAACGCAGCGATGAGCAGCACGAGCGGCAGCATCAGCACGACCACCTCGAGGGCGAAGACCGGTCCGAGGCCGAGGTCCATGCCGAGCTTCTCGGTGGGAATGAGGTGTCCCGCGACGGTGAACGCGGTCACGCAGACCAGCAGGCTGCTCACCGAGAAGCCGCAGATCGCTCCGATCTTGCCCAGGAGGATGCGCCAGCGCGGCACGGGATTGGCGAACAGCGGCTCCAGCGATTGCCGTTCGCGCTCCCCGGCCGTGAGGTCGATGGCGAGATACATGCCGCCGATGAACACAGTCAGCACGAAGAAGTAAGGCAGGATCGAGAACAACGCGCCGGCCCGCGACCGAGGCGTCGACTGGTCGCGTTCATCGACGACGACCGGGTTGGCCAGCACGGGGGAGAGCCCGCGCGCGACGAGGCGCATGGCGCCGTTGAGGCGCGAGTAGCGCTCGAGCATTTCTTTCAGGCGGTTCACGGGCTGCTGCATGCCGCGCCGTGAGGAGTCGTAGTACAGCTCGACCTGCGCCGGGTCGCCTTTTTCCCAGGACTTGCCGAAGTCGGCCGGAATGCGCAGCACGGCGGCCGCGTCGCGGTCGCGCACCGCCGCAATCGGGTCCGCGACCGACGGCTGTGGATCGAATCCCTGCTGGTGCAGTGCCTCGAGGAGATTCGGGGCGTTACTCGCACCGATCACCGGCAGCTCGAGAGGGGCCTCGGCCTGGTTGAGCTGGCGCGAGATCACGACGTTCATGATCATGACGAACATCAGGGGGGCGATCAGCGGCCCCGTGACCAGGGCATTGATCACGGTGCGCCTGTCACGCAGGTTCTCGCGCACTTCCTTGAAGAGCACGACGAGCGAGGCGTTCATGCTGCGAGTCCCTCTCCGCTGCCGATGATCTTCACGAACGCTTCCTCGAGGTTGGACTCGCCGGTCTGCAGGCGCAACGCTTCCGGAGATTCGTCGGCGACGACGCGGCCCTTTGCAATGACGACGATGCGGTCGCAGAGCTGCGCGACCTCTTGCATTATGTGGCTCGAAAAGAGCACGCATCGCCCGTCGGCGCGCAAATCGCGCATGAACTGGCGCATTCTCCGGGTGGCCATGACATCGAGGCCGTTGGTCGGCTCGTCGAGGAGCACGTTTTTAGGATCGTGTATCAGGGCCCGCGCGATCGCCGTCTTCACGCGCTGCCCCTGCGAGTAGCCCTCGGCGTGGCGATTGGCGAAATCGCGCATCTCGAGCACTTCGATGAGCGCCTCGCGGCGCTGTGCGCCCGCATCGGCCGGCACGCCTTGCAGCTGGGCGAAGTAGTCGATGTTCTCGCGCGCGGTGAGGTGCTTGTACAGGCCACGCGCATCGGGCAGCACGCCAAGCCGTTTGCGCACTGCGAGTGGATCGGCTGCTGAGTCGATGCCGTCGACCAGCACCCGACCGGCATCCGGCCGCATCAGGGTATACAGCATGCGCAAGGTCGTCGTCTTGCCGGCGCCGTTCGGCCCGAGCAGGCCCGTGATCTCACCATCGCGCGCCGTGAAGCTGACACCGTCGACCGCACGGATCTCGCCGAATGCCTTGTGCAGGTTCTCGACCTGGATCATGGCGCGGCTCCATTGAAATCGACGAATGCCGGCGTCGGCCCGAGGCGGTCCAGACAGCTGGCGTCGAGGGCCCTGGGGTCAGGGTGGTCGATGAACTGCTCGACGAGCTTCGGCATGCAGCCGCGCCCGAGAACCGCATGGCCCTGGCCTTTGAGCACCAGATGCCGCGCGTTGCTGAGCCCCTGCATGATCTCTTCGCCGTACTCCGGCGGCGTGACCGGGTCGCGCGAGCCCGAGAGGATCAGGATGGGCCTGCCGCTGCGCAGCGGGGCGTGGAAGTCGGGCGGCATCGCGCCGTGCGGCCAGACGCCGCACTGCGCCTTGATCTGGTCGACGAGCCCATTGCCGAGCATCGTGTCGGCGTCCTGCGGCTGCTCGCGTAGCTCGTCGGCGTCCTCACTGCAGACGACGCTCATCCCCATACCGCCGTTGATATCGCCGGCGAGATCGGCGCCGAGGAGCCGCTGTTGGCCGAGCAGCGGGGCGAAGTCACCGTGTTCGGCGGCGTCGATCGAGAGAGGGAGCAGAGCGGCAGTCTCGGGCTCGTAGGCAAAGAGGCGGACGACTCCCACCAGCAGACCCGGCGTCACCCTGCGCGAGACGGGTGCGAAAGTGCGCGGATCGTGGAACATAACCTCGCGTGGATTCGCGCGCAGGCCGTCGCGGAGCTTGTAGAGGGTCTGCATCGGATCGTTGAACGTCTTCCTGCAGGGCGGTGCCGCGGTGCAGTCGGCGAAGTCGCGCTTCAGCGCCGAGTCCAGGCTGGCGGCGAATCCCTCACCGAGGATCAGCTGATTGGGCGCCGGCGAATCGAGCACGGTGGCGCGTACCGCTTCCCTGTGGCGCATCAGGTATTGCTGCGCGACACGAGTGCCGTAAGAGACGCCGATCAGGTCGAAAGGCGGCGCGCCGAGCGCTCGGCGGACTTTCTCGAGGTCGTCGACTGCGATGGTCGTGGTGTAGTAGCGCGGATCGGCCTTCTTCTGCACCTCTGCGAGACAGCTGGCGACTCTTTTGCGGATCTCGTCCGGATTCGGCACGTCGCTTTCGGGCGCTTGTGCGCGCAGGGCCTCCGCGGTCTCCTGGCAGCTCAGCGGATTCGAGCCGCCCGTGCCGCGCTGGTCAAGGAGCAGCACGTCGTGGTGCTTGAGCACGCCCGCGTACACGGCCGTGTCGGCGAATGCCCGGGTGGCTGCCTCGCCGGGACCGCCGGCCAGCAGGACCACCATCTCGGCGGCCGGCTTGCCCGCGTCACTGCGAATCACGGCCAGATGCAGGCCGATGTGTCGGCCCGCGGGCTGGGCAGGGTTCTCGGCGACATCGAAGTCTGTGCACCACGCCGCCGTCGTCGCGCCGCTCAGGAGATGCGGGAGCTCGCACGACGTGAGGTTCAATGTGCCGAGCCGCCAATGGCGCGGCGGCGGTGATATTTCCGCCGTGGCTGAAGATACCGGCGGCGCCGTCCGAGACACGACGCGTGCGCCGCCCGCATGCCCGCCATGTCGGCTGTTGAGGTGCCATACCAGAACGGCCGCGCAGACGGTCAAGGCGAAAATACGCAGGATCGTTCGACCTTTCATGGCCACGGGTCTTGACTCCTCGCGCTTTCGTGGCAGTCAAACGGTATTTCGAGCACAAGGCAACGTATTTTACGAATTGCTTCCCGTGAAGGCGGCCTCCAGGAGAGCATTCTAGTGCCCTTGAATGTCTGCCTGTGACCCCTAGGTGCAGGGCTTCCAGCCCTCTGGCAACAGGTCGAACGTGACTGTGTCGCGATACGCGAACTGATTGACTTGCAGGGTTTCAATCGGGGTCAGCATGTGCCAGATGCGGTCATCGTCGAACACATAACACTCGCCCAACTCGCGCATGATGAACCGACTCAGTTCGCGCTTGTGATTGTCGGTTATCACGACTTCGCCTCCTTGCGCTCCGCACCGCGCGAGGAGATGAGTAGCGAGATACTTTTCACCGTCCTTATGCAGGCCTGGCGGGCTGGTATCGCATGGCCGGGACGGGGTTGCCGCGAATCGGATCACATGCATGTTGACCGAATAGGTGGCGCCAAGAGTGGAAAGCGGCAGGTACATCAGGTGGTGAGCAATCATCTTGCGAACGCCGGCAGTGTCGGCAATCTCCTTGGGTATCGGAGCGTATTTTCGCGGCTGGCCGCCTAGTGTTGTGTTGTATTTTTCGAGCTGCACGTAGGGTTCAGAGTCATCGCAACGCCATACGCGAACGCCGCCCGCAACGATTTCGGCCTTAAACCGATTTAGTGATCGAAATCGGTCTCCAGCCTGGTAGTACTGATCCACCGGCAGGAACCAAGCCGCATGGGCCAGCTCGCCCAGTGCGCGCGCGACATCCCCGTCAACGCTCAAAGGACGGCGAGTAAACCCCTGTTCGAGGATCTCTTCCCTGGCCCGGCGGTCGGCTACAACCGAAATGAAAGCATCCTCGTGCAATGCGCCCTCCAGGTCGGCGTGCCCTCCAACGCTCCTGCCTGTCTCCTCCGAAATCCCGGTACGCCGCAGATTCTGCTCTCATTCATGCTGCGCCAGAAACAGGAGTCCCAGCACGCACAGCACGGCGAATCGGAACGCGGCTTCCTGGCCGTTCCAGGTAGGCGACTGCCACATGAGGAAATACTCTCCACCGACAACCTCAAACCCCGCCAGCCACAGTAACATGCCGAGCGCGAGTGCCATGACGCCGACCGCCTTGGCGCGTGAGAATCTATTGGCATCATCTCTGGCGGTGAGCATCCTGAAGACCGCGATCCCCGAAAGCAGGCCCACTAAGAGTTCCACGGCGATGATGCCAAGATAGGCAGCGTGCTGCAGCGGCCCCCAGCGCAGTGACCGCCAGAGCAGCGGGTTACCCGGAAGCGTGGTATCCATCTCGAGCACGTGCTGCACGAACTGGAAGTTCGCGCGATAGTCCATGACGTTGTTGATTCCCACGAGGCCCGCCCACACGCACACGGACGCCATGAAAACGATCTTGCTTCGTCGTAGCGCCTTGGAGAGTTGCTGGTTCACTTCTGCGCTCATGGGTCACTGCGCTCGCTGCTTCAAGGATCGTGATGTAGCTGGCGCGAGTGCGGAGCGGCGCGGGCGGCGCGGAACCAAGCCGACACCTGCAACGTAAAGAACCGATTCGGAGACTCCGTCCAATCGCAGGTCTTTCTCGATCAGTGAGTCCTTCAGTGCGGCCGTGCTGAAGGGACCCAGTCCCAGCCGCGTTGCCGTGAGGCAAAAGGTCTGGCAGAGATGGCCGGCCTCGAGCAGAACAGTGCGATATGCGCGAGCTCTACCATATTTCCACATGGTCCTCGCAAAGATCGCTGTCATGATGAAAAGCGCGGCCGCCCCGGTGACATACCGCTGGTCCGCACAATACGCGCTGGCGAGGCGCGGAGTTACTTTCGACGGGAGCCTCGCCAACCGGTGGTCCCTGGCGTGGTAGTGATACGTTCCTCGTTCAAGCCCGTCTACCCGAAGCGCTACCACATAGACCTCGCCGGGATGCCTGGCACCGCCCGACGGACTGGTCTTGTACGGCAGCTTTCCGAATATGTCCGTCTCAAAGTACCCCTGCACACCCCACGTCGTTTGCAAGAGCCGCGAGAGCGTCTCCAGAGATAGCTTTCCTTTCGCGAACTCTCTGCGCGTCCTCCTGGCATGCAACGTCTCGAAGAAAACGTCGCCGGCTATTGTGTGCGGTGGAAGCTGGATCGATTCAGCACCCCTGATCCTTTTGAACTGTGGTGGGGCGGGAGTGGAGGGAAGAGTTTTCAGTCTCTCCTGCATGGGCCAATCCCGGGGAACGTATGGGGCGTCCTTCGTCATGAAGTGAAAGCCGCCTTCCGGGAGCCAGGGTTTCCATGACGATCGGACCAGTTCGTCCTGTTGCCATTCGACCGAGCCATACTCGAGCAGAAGCTGGGCACCGATCAGCTGCAGGATCGCCTTGGCGATGCTAGTGCGGCTGTAGGAGCGGAACTCGAAGAGGGCATCCTGGATTGTCCTCGGGGTAAAGAAGAAGCGGATTAAGTCCAGGGCTGCGGGATCCGCCGAGAACGTCCTTCTGGTGAGGTAATTCGCGATCCGCAGCTTTCCGCTCTCCCAGTACGCGGTCTGGCAGGATGCGCTCGCCAGTTTCAACGATACTCGGCCTAGCACGCAGGTTCCGGAGCCCTTGGCCAACTAAAGCCGGAATTCGTGCATAGCTATGTGGTTCAAACGCCTTCGGAGTTCCCTCAGCCCGGTGTCCAATTTCCGCCGCGTAATCGTTCCGGTCTGATGACTCCTCAACAACTGCGTCAACTCGGCTTGCGCGCGCCGTGTCAGCGAGCGGACGGTTTTCAGCGCCCGGAGTTCGTTCGCCTTTCTCGTGACAGTTCTCTTAACAGCCATGTTCGGAAAGCTCCTCTTTTTATCTCATGCACAGCAATGAGGTTACGACTTGACGTCTCTGGCTCTGGATATTTCCACGCTCCGGCTGGCCATCGCCATTCAACCTCATCCGGTGCAGCAACTCCTGGAACCTCGGATCGCGGTGCAGGTTTCGAAGCAGCGGGTCGGTCTTGAGGTCGAGCATGCCGTAATCATGGGCACGATAAGCGCGGTCGAGCCATTGGAAGGCCTGGTCAATCTCGCCGCGATATGCGTGGATCGAGGCGATTCCATACGGGTCGATCGAAGCAGATTTGGCGGTCAGCGAATTCAGCGCAGCATCGGCCTCGGCGCGCCGCCCCATCGCCCAGTAGATCACCGCGAGGCCATGCAGCCTGTAGTCCTCGTTGGGCTCGCTCTGCGTTGCGTTGAGCGCCGCGGCGAACTGGCCAAGATACAGCCGAGCGGCGCCAACCGAGCGGCTCACTCCGCCGAATTCCGGATGCAGTTGCATGAGACTCAGTCGAGCCTGCAGGCATTCCTGGAGAAGGTTGGCTGCGCAGAGCGCGACCCCCAGGGAGTTCAACATGTTCGGGTCGAGCGGATTTCGTGTGAGGCCATCCCGGTACAGCTCGACAGCACTGCTGACGTCCCCGAACACGAGGGCGATATCGCCGAGCGCGCCCGGCAGGTAGCCGAATCGCGGATCGAGTTTGCGCACGCGCTCCGTGTCCGCCTTCGCAGCCGTCCAATTCCACGCAATGCTTCCCTGGAAACCGGCCCGCGTGTAATACGCCCACGCGAGATTCGGGTCGAGCTGGATGGCACGGTTCAATGCATCGAGAACTCGCCTGCTTTGCTCCTCCGACCGTCCTCTCAGGTTTTCCTCGACAAAATATGCGCTCGCAAGCCGTGCCCACGCCAGCGCATAGTCCGGGTTGATTTCGATCGCCTGCTGATACAGCTGCGTGGCCTTCTCGACGTCGGCCAGGGTTCTGCGCGCCTTGAAATAGTTTCCCTCCAGAACGAGGTTGTACGCGCGTACATCGGGTTCTCGGTTCATTGCCGGATGGCCACTCCGCAAAGCGACACGCAGGGCTTGGGCGACCTCCTCCGCAATCTCGTTCTGTACCTTGAAAATGTCGACGAGATTGCGGTCATAGGTTTGCGACCAGATCTGCACTCCATCCCACCCGCGCACCAACTGTGCCGTGATCCGCAGCTGCCGACCGTCCTTGCGAACACTACCTTCCAGCAAGTGCGTGACGCCGAGCGTCCGAGCGATCGAGCGTGCGTCTTCGTTCTTGCCCCTGAACTGGAACGACGAAGTGCGTGCGATGACCTTCAATTCCGTGCCTTGCACGAGATGGTCTATCAGCTCCTCGGAGAGCCCGTCCGAGAAGTACTCCTGCTTGGGGTCCGCGCTCATGTTCACGAACGGGAGCACCGCGATCGATTGCAGGGACGGGTTGGAGGCGCCAGTCGTGGGAACAGTTGCAACGGGGGCGGCTTGCTGTGCGCCCGAGCTTGCTCCCTCAACCACGACCGAGTGCCGGGGGGCCGATAATTTCTCGAGTGCCAAATAGGTCAAACCCGCCGCGGCCACGAGCGCAGTGACCGTCCCGCCAATGACCGCTGCCGCGCGACTGCGGGTCGGGCGCTCGGCGGCAAGTCCGTTGAGGAGCTTCTCGACCGATGCCGTACGCTTTTCACGCTCAAAGGAGAGCGCCTGGGCAAGCGCGACATTCTGTCCCCGCGACAGCCCGTCAAGCGGGGCCACCTTGGTACCGCCTTCCCGGGCCTCGAGCGCGGTGCATTCCCGGAACGGACGCTCGCCGCACAGCATCTCGTAGATCACGCAGCCGAAGGAGTAGATGTCGTCGCGGCGGTCCGCCTCTTTTCCCTCGAGCATCTCGCAGCTCGCATAGGCGGGGGTGAGCGCGCGCGATCCGGAACGGGCGTGGAGCAGCGGACCACGTGACACCCGCGCAATGCCGAAGTCGAGCAATTTCGACCGCCCCGAAGTCGTCACGAACACGTTCGCGGGCTTCAGGTCGCTATGAATCACGTTGTGGTCGTGCGCGTTGCCCAGCGCCGTGCCCACATCCTCGATGATCGGCCAGGCACGGCTGAAGGCCATGCCTCGGCCAAACTCCTCATCGAGCAGCGTCTGGAGTGACTTGCCCTCGAGGTACTCCATCAGCACGTATAGCCTCTCGCCGTCAACATTGACCGAATGCACATCGACTATGTTCGGATGGCTGAGCTTGCGCGTCTTGCGCACCTCCTCGCGCAGCTGCGCGAGAGCCCCGGGGGCCGGCTCCTTCTTCAACACCTTGATGGCAAACTTCTCGCCGGGCACCTGCTCATCGGTGGCCAGGTACACGATCCCCATTCCCCCCTCGCCGAGCTCTCGCTCGATGCGGTAGCGGCCGCCGAGCAGCTGACTGACCGCCAGCCGCACCGTGCTGGGTGACACGTCGGCTTGCGCTCCGGTCGCGTTTCGCTGGCGTTCGGCGGCCGACGTTTTGAGAAGCCGCTCGGGGGGTGGGTCGTCTTGCGCGCAGGCGGAGAGCTGCGGATCCACCTCAGTCCCGCGGGGTGAGCCCTCGGTGGACAGGGGAAAGCGGCGGTTTTCGTCCCTGCTCACGGGTGTGCGCTGCCCGGCCTTGGCGGTTGCGAAAAGCATGCGCCCACTCGGTCAATAACGGCAAGTTCGAGCAACTGACGCCGTCAGGGGCAATCTGCGCCGGACGATCGCAGGCGCGAAAGCGCGCAAAGATCTCATCACTTCCGAAGATCTCCCTAAGGATCTCGTGCCGGGTCCGTCGTTAACCTCACTCCCGAGGCATGAGGGCTGTTAAGGCAATCCTGGTCCAAAGCCCCAGAGAAGTTCCCAAAACCCAAGACAGAGGAGACCGTTATGAACTCGAACGTTAAGCCCGGTAACCGCAGCAAGCTCGGTTATGTTATTGCGATGTCGCTGGCGTGCGTGCTGGTCGCTTTCAGCGCGCATGCGGACGATCAGGTCCGTTCCGAGACCGTCAAGTTCGGCGATCTGAACCTAGGCACGCCGGCCGGTGTGGAGGCGCTCTACGGGCGCATTCACGCGGCAGCGCGCCGCGTCTGCGAACAGCCCCCCGGGGAGCTGGCAAGCTACAGGGCGTGCATGACGAAGGCCGAGAGCGAGGCGATCGGAGAGGTGAACGTCCCATTGCTCAGCGCGTTCTACCAGAACAAGACCGGAAACCATCCGCAAACGATCATCGCGAGCCGATGAGGCGGCTGCAGGGGTCCGGGCAACGGCCAGGCCCGGACCCCTTCTTTCGATCATTACGCGGCGGCTGGGCGATGTCTTCGGAAGCTCGACCTGCTATAAGCTGCGCAAGTGGTGGGGCGGGCTTCCGCAGCGCAGTGCAAGCCCGGGGGTCAGTGATCAAGCGGTAGCTGCCGGGACCTGGACCATGAGGCTGAAGTTTGGCGACTGCGTGCTCGACTTAGTCACTCGGCAGCTGGAGCGCAGAGACAAGGTCATGCCCCTTGAGCCCAAGGTGTACGAGCTGCTCGAGGTGCTGATCAAGCGCAGACCGGCGGTCGTCACGAACAACGAACTCGACGAACTGCTTTGGCCAAAGGTTTACGTGGCGCGCACGAGCCTGAGCCGTCTCGTCTCAGAGCTTCGGGCGGGGCTCGGTGATACAGCGCGCGATTCCCGCGTCATTCGAACGGTTTACAAGACCGGATATGCGTTCTGCGCTGACGTGAGTTGCCTGCCGCCGACGCGGTCTTCGCCGGCGACGATCGAGCTGCTCTGGATGAAGCAATCTTTCCCGCTCACGAACGGCGAGCACGTTCTCGGACGGGACGCGGAATGTTCTGTGGTCGTCGACGGCACCACTGTTTCGCGGCGTCACGCACGAATCACGGTCGCCTCCGGCGCGGCGACAATCGAGAATCTCGACAGCACGAACGGTACATACGTCAATGGAACACGTATCTGCGGCCCGACGCGGCTGGTCCCCGGAAATGAGTTTTCGCTTGGAAGGGAGGTGTTGCGCGTACGGCTGCGCAGCTCGTCCGCATTGACCGTCAAGATGGACCCCGACAGTGAGGCGAGCGACAAGGGGCCATTGAAGAAATGAAATGGGACGATGTGCGCTTCGGCGATCGGTCGATTTGCGTCGGGCCCGGGTCAGTCTCGTTCGAGGTCGAGTTGCACCGCGAGGTTTGCGACCGACGCAGCCGGCCTGCGAAGATGCCGCCTTGAGGTAACCGATCGCCCTGGAGTATTTTCAGGGAATGCATGGAGACTCTCCGATGACTGCATCCGCCCGGATCTTGCGTTGCCGCCCAGGGTTGCTGCTGCTCGGTACATTGACGATGGCCGTTCAAGGGAATGCAGCGGATGCACCCGGAGTCACCACGGAGATCCTCGAGCAGCACGGCAATGTCGAGCGCTCCGGGCTGTACGTCGTCCCGGATCTCACGTGGGACGCCGCAGCTCACTTGAAGCGTGATCCGACGTTTCATGCCGACGTCGCCGGGCCGGTGTATGCGCAGCCCCTCTATTGGCCGGCGCCCGGTAGCGATGGCGCACGGCTCCTGGTGGCGACCGAACAGAACATCGTGTACGCCCTGGATTCAAAGTCCGGAGCCGTGGCATGGAAGTGGTCACTGGGGCCGGCGGTGGCGCGTTCGTCTCTGCCGTGCGGCAACATCGATCCGCTCGGTATCACGGGTACTCCGGCGATCAACAGCCGCCGGCAGGCCGTTTACCTGGATGCGATGGTCGCCGACAAAGCCTCGGGCGGCCCCAGACACAAGATCTTCGCGCTGTCGCTCAAGGACGGATCGGTGTTGCCCGGCTGGCCGGTCGACGTAGAAGCGGCGCTCAAGAGCAGCGGCCAGACCTTCCATTCAGAAGTCCAGAATCAGCGCGGCGCGCTTGCGATCGCGGGTGATGCGGTCTACGTCTCGTACGGCGGCCATTTCGGCGATTGCGGGGATTACCACGGATGGGTCGTGAGCGTGGCGCTTGACGCCCCGCACGCCGTGCGCAGCTGGGCGACCCGCGCGCGCGCCGGTGGGGTCTGGGCGCCGGGGGGCGTCGGCTCGGACGCAACGTCGGTCTACTTTGCAACCGGCAACACGATGGGGACAGACCGCTGGGGCGACGGCGAGGCCGTGATTCGCCTCGGTACGGACCTGAAGTTTTCCGCGCAGCCGCGGGATTTTTTTGCACCCTCCGATTGGGCGAGCCTGGACGAGAGCGATGCCGATCTCGGTGGCACGAACCCGCTGCTGCTGAGGATGCCCGACGCAGCTCACGGCGAGCTCATGCTCGCGCTGGGCAAAGACGGCAACGCCTACCTTCTCGACGCGCACAATCTCGGAGGCATCGGCGGCAACCTCCTCAGGAAGAGGGTGTCGTCCAATGCGATCCGAACCTCGCCCGCATACGTCGTGACAGAAAACGCGGCGCTCGTCGCTTTTCAGGGAGGCGGCGTCGGTTGCCCGCGCGGGACCGGTGGGGACCTCACGATGCTCCGGATTACCGGCGGCTCGCCGCCGTCGCTCAATGTCGCCTGGTGTGCGAACGCTCAAGGGCGGGGCTCGCCCATCATTACCACGACCGACGGTCGCGCGAATCCGATCGTCTGGATCGTCGGCGCCGAGGACAGCAACCGGTTGCACGGGTTTCGTGCCGACACGGGCGCCGTCGTTTTCAATGGCGGGGGTCCCGCGGAACGGATGAGCGAGGTGCGCAGGTTTCAGGCGCCCATCGTGGTCGGCCGCCGCCTGTACATCGCAGCGGACCGCCAGGTCTACGCGTTCGTGTTCTGACCAGTCTTCCATCCACGGAGCCTGGCACCCATGCACGCCGTCACCGTAGAGAATGGAGCATTGGCTCCCCCTGCCGGGAGGAACGAGCCCGTGCTCAACTACGCGCCGGGCTCGCCTGAGCGGGCGGCGCTCGAGTCCGCGCTAAAGCGCATGTCCGCTGAAGTCACAGAGATGCCGCTCGTTATCGGCGGACGCGAGGTGCGCAGCGGCAGGCTGGACGAGGCGCGAATGCCGCACGATCGCAGCCATGTTCTCGGCAAGGCTCATCTGGCCGGGGAGCAGGAGGTGGCTGCCGCTATCAGCGCAGCGCAGGCCGCGTGGCCCGACTGGTCGCAGCGCAGCGGCGCGGAGCGCGCCGCGATATTCCTCAAGGCTGCCGAGCTTCTGTCGGGCAGCTGGCGAGCGACGCTGAATGCCGCGACGATGCTCGGGCAGTCGAAGACCGCTCGCGAGGCCGAAATCGACTCGGCGGCGGAGCTGATCGACTTTTTCCGCTTCAGCGCGCACTTCATGCAGCGCATCTATGCCGACCAGCCGCTGTCAGCCCACGGGGTGTGGAACCGCCTGGACTACCGGCCCCTCGAAGGATTCGTTTACGCCGTAACGCCATTCAACTTCACGGCGATCGCGGGCAACCTGCCCGGCACCCCGGCGCTGCTCGGAAACACCGTCGTCTGGAAGCCGTCCGCCAGCGCCAGGCTGAGCGCCCATTACCTGATGAAGTTGTTCGAAGCGGCCGGGTTGCCCCCGGGGGTGATCAATCTTGTCTACGGTGATCCCAAGGTCGTGAGTCAGGGTTGTCTGTCGAGCCCCGATCTAGCGGGCATACATTTCACGGGCTCGACGGACGTCTTCAACGAATTGCTGCACAAGGTGAGCGGGCGCACCTACCGCTCATATCCCCGTGTCGTCGGCGAGACGGGCGGGAAGAACTTTGTCCTGGTACATGCGAGCGCCGACGTCGAGGCGCTGGTCACGGCCGTCGTCCGCGGCGGCTACGAATACCAGGGACAGAAATGCTCGGCCGCCTCGCGCCTGTTCATTCCGCAGAGCCTGTGGCCGCGGGTGCGCGAGCGCCTGGGCGATGAGATCGCTAGCATCCGCGTCGGCGACATCCGCGATTTCAGGAACTTCATGGGCGCGGTCATCGACGAGCGCGCCTGGCGCAAACATGCCGAGGCGATAGCCGAAGCGAAATCGACCCGCAGCCTGACGCTCGAGGCGGGGGGCGAGACCGACATGAGCCGGGGCTACTTCGTGCATCCGACGCTCCTCAGCACGACCGATCCCGCCGTCCGTCACATGACCGAGGAGCTTTTCGGACCGATCGTCTGCGCGTACGTCTACCCGGACTCCGATTATGCGCAGACCATCCGCCATATCGATGCAGCCAGCTGCTACGGCCTCACCGGCTCGGTGTTCGCCACGGATCGCGCCGCCATTGCGCTGGCATCGAACGGTTTGCGTTACGCGGCGGGGAACTTCTACATCAACGACAAGCCGACCGGAGCCGTCGTCGGTCAGCAACCCTTCGGCGGGGCCCGCGCATCCGGCACCAACGACAAGGCGGGCTCGGTGTGGAATCTGATGCGCTGGATTTCGCCGCGCTCGATCAAGGAGAGCTTCGACCCGCCGCGGGATTATCGATATCCGTTCATGGCGTGACCGCGGTGACCTGCAGCCAGCCGCCCGCGGGCACGCTCGCGCGGCGTCGCGTGCCGCGCTGAGGTGCAATGTCCGCGCCCTCGCTTGCCGAGGGACAGGTCAGTCAGGCGGTCGTGCCGGCATTGCGGCGGGACCGCGAGTCACTTGACCTCAGGTCACTCCGAACAGGCCCAGACCCAGCAGACCAATGACGATCAGGTAGATCGCGACGATATAGTTGAGCAAGCGCGGCATCACGAGGATCAGAATGCCGGCGATCAGCGCAACGACGGGCCCGGTATGCAGGTGGATACTCATAAATACTCCGCGTGGGACTTCTCGTCCGATTGCCTGCGGAGAGCTTTAACGACCCTGTTGGAAATGTAAAGCTTAGCGGCCAGGCCCATGCGTGGACCGCCGCCAACACCTGCACCGGCCGGCTTCAAGGGCTCCAGCGGCGGCGGTACGAAATCAGTCCCTGACGAGTCAACCGCCGGCGACGACTAATACGTCGACCAGGTGGAATCCTCGAGGTGCTCGTCCAGAGCCTTGCCCGGCGCACATTGATCCGAGTAGTAGGAGCGAGCCAGGATGCCCATCCCGGCGCGCCGCTTGTACAGGTTGTAATAGTCGAGTGCATTCCTGCTTGCAACATCGTCCGGAACACCCAGGAGTCTGGCTGCACGATAGTTTCGTTGCACAGCCTCACATTCGGTCCTGGCTTCGTTGAGCTCTCCGCGTACATGCATACTCTCATGAGTAAACATGCCGAGACTCACGAGCTCTTCTTCGCTTGCGCGGTCCGGGTGGCGCAGATACGAGCTCAGCCTGTCGCACCAGGGATGTTGAAGTGCGATCTTGCCGGTTTTTGGATTGGCGTGGCCGGCGGCGAGCATCTCGGGGTCGAGCATCGTATCGAAGACGGTGTTGCAATGAACCGTCGCGCGATGGCCCTCGGCCAGTTCGGTGGCTTTCTCCGACAGGAAGCGCTCAAAGTACCAGGTGTGAACCGGCGGCCAGGCAAACAGCGCGGCCAGGGCGAGCACGATGGCGAGATAGGGCTTGTAGACGGGCCTGGGCAGGTCGAAACCGGGTGGCGCGACGAGGGAGGCGCGGACCTCGCGAAACGCGCACCAAAGAAAAAACAGCGAGGCGGCGATCCAAAGCATGGTCCCAGGGTCCTGTAATCTCGTCCGGCGCGAGGCGGGCCCGGGCCGGGTCGGTCGGTTCTAACTTACCCGCCTCAGCTTGACGCGGATCACTGCGCCGGTCGGCGCTTCGATGCGGCCGTTGCTGAGTACGTTCGCCTGAGGATTTACGCCGTCGAAATCGAGCGGCACGCCGAGCTCCTTGGGATAGTGCGGACTGCAGCCCTCGGGACTGAGTTGCAGCCGCTGCTCACCGGGAGAATAGCTGCTGCCACGCGGGTGGAGCTTGCACTCGCCGTCACCCGAGGCCGCTTCGTACTGCAACGTGCCTTCGATGCCACCGTCATTGTGCACGCGGCTGATGCTCAGACTGACGACGCGCAGCAGCTGCTTGCCCGAGGCATCGACATATTCGCCGCGCCAGGTGCCGGACAGATCCGGGGGCGGGGTGGGTGCAGCTGGCGCGGGCGACGGTGTGGCCGTCGCAGTTGCGGCTGTCGCGACTGAGCCTGTGGCGGCGGATACCTCCGGCGGTGCAGCAGGTTCCGTGGATGTCGGTGTCTGAACCGAGACACTCGGCAGCGCTCCATGCGGTCGCTGCGCGTGGCGGATCAGCGTGCCGGCCACCAGCGCCGCGACGAGCCCCGCTCCGAGGCCCACGCGGTGGGCTCGCAGGACTTGCATGAGCCCCGTTCCACGCAGACGTTGCATCGCAGGCGAGGGTGCCGGAGCCGATGAGGCGTTGGTTGCCGATGACGGCGCGGACCGGTCTGACTCTCGCCGCAGAGTGGCTGCGAAGTAGTCGAACGCTAAGGTTTCGCGCGGGTCGCGGCGCGTCGAAGCGGCGTACTCGAAGCCCACTGTGCCGCCGGGCTCGCGATGGGCAACGGGCTCCTCGCTCATCGGCGGCAAATACTCGATAGCTACCGTGTCGCTCGGACTCACGCTCGGTGCAGCCGCGTTAGGTTTAGCCAGCGCCACGGTGCCGGTCGGACCCACGCGCGGTACCGCTGCGTTGAGCACCACCGTGCCCGTCGGACCTGCGCCGGACGCAGCCGGGGCGGGTACGGTCACGTTGGGTGCCGCTGCGTTGGGCGCAGGTACATCCGGTAACGCGTGAATGAACTCATCTACGCTCTGGAAGCGCGCCTCCGGCTCCTTGGCGAGCGCGCGCAATACGACGTCCACGACCGGGCCCGGAATATCGCGACAGTGGACCGTCGGCGGCTCCGGCAGATCGTTCACGTGAGCGTTGAGAAGACTGTACTCGGTCTTGCCGCGGGGATTGAACGGCTTCTGCCCGCTCAGGAGCTCGTAGAGCGTGACCCCCAGGGCGTACACGTCGGTGCGGCAATCGATCGGGCGACCGAGGATCTGCTCGGGCGCCATGTAGAGCGGACTACCGATGCTGGTGCTACCGAACTTGGTTGCACCCGTTGCGTCCTGCCGCTTGGCAATGCCGAAATCCATCACCTTGACGGTGCCGTCCCTGGCGATCATCAGGTTACTCGGCTTGAGATCTCGATGAATGATCCCGGCGCGATGCGCAGCCGCGACTCCGAGCAAAGCCTGTTTGAAGAGTGAAATAGCCTCGTAGGCCGGGATCGCCCCGCGCCGCCGGATCAGCTGCTCGAAGCTTTCGCCGTCGATAAACTCCATCACCGCGACGGGTGCGCCGTCGTGGACGAAGTAGTCGAAGAGCTGCGCGACGTTCGGGTGGTTGAGAGCAGCCTGCAGGCGCGCCTCCTGGCGGAAGCGCTCGACGAAGTCAGGTTCGTTGCGAGCCGCAGCGCCCATCACCTTGACCGCGACCGGCCGGTCGAGATTCACGTCGAGCGCCTTGTAGACGACGCCCATAGCGCCGCAACCGACGAGCTCCAGAACGCGATAGTGGTCTATGAGTTCGCCGATCACGGCTCTATACCGAGGGCGCGCCTGCGCGGCAGAGCAGGCGCTTGCTCACTGTATCTGTCGGATTTCGTCGAGCGCGCCCGGTTCCGGTGCCGCGCTGCCCTCGGCAACCAGGGTCGGGTGAGCACCGGGGCCGCTCGGCGGTCCATTCGGCCCCATGCTCTTGGAGGCCGCTTGCATCGCCTGCATAACCTGGGCCTCCTGCTCGTTCTCCATAGCGTTGAGATCGTTGAGGCCGATACGCGTCTGCAGGCCGACGGGGCAGTCTGACGGTCCGCTCAGCTCGACCACTACCGGGATCTTCCAGTCGTCATCGCTCATTCCGGCGGTACGCCTGATGTAGTCATCGGCGCTCAGCGAACAGGTGCGGTTGCTGGCGCCTGACGGAACCTCCAGCGGCTGTACGACCTGGAAGAACACATGATTGGGCCTGAGCGCCGGCGGACCGCCCTGAGTCGTGAGAGTCGCCGGTATCGCTGTCGCGGCCTGCTGATCCTGCAGCTGAACTTTGATCTCTTCATTGAGCTGCGCCTTGATTTGTGGCGTGACGGCCGGCGGCGTCGCCACCGGTGCGGGCGGTGCATCGCCAGGTTGCGGCGCCGGCGGTACATCGCTCGGCTGCGGAGCAGGTGCTGCGTCGCTGGGATATGCCGCGGGCGGCACCTCGCCGGGATACGCCGCAGGCGGCGCTTCGCCGGCGTATCCTGCGGGCGGCGTATCGCCCGGATATGCCCCGGCCGGTGGCGACGGCTGCGGCGCCGGCACGGCGGTCTGCGCCTGATAGGCCGTTTGCATGTTCTGGGCAAGGATGTAGTCGGTCATCCACAGGTCCGGGCTCGTGTACACCGGATACGGCGTGAACAGGAAGCCGTAGCTCGGGTACCAGGGCCGCGCCCGCCAACCCCAGGCATAAGCGACCGGGCGCGACCATGCGGCGAGCGCCCAGGCGTAGTAGACCCCGGGGAATCGCACCGCCGGCACGAACGTCTCATATGCGAACGCTCTGCCGGACCGGTGCCAGACGTGCTGTTGGTAGACGCGCGAATACAGGACGTGTCCACCGCTGACGAAGGTGCGGCTTACGAGCCCCGGCCGAATGGTGCGCTCGACCGAGCCGCTGAGGCTGTTGCCATAACGAACGACGCGGACCTGGCCTCCGGCGAAACTGCGGGAGACCTCGTGTACGCGGCTGCCGGCGAGAGGGGCTTCGTGCATCACGTTAGGGTTCGCGAGGCGCGGCCCTATGGTGCTGCGACCGACCACCTGACGGCGATAGTCAGCGACCGGATGCTGCCGTGAATAGGAAGCCTGGCGCCGTACAGCGGCCCGGGCGGCCGCCGCGCGCGCCGGCTGAGGACGGCGGCTCTGTCGGGCCTCGGCCCCGCGTCCCTCGCCCCGCTCCTCCCTCTGGCAGGCCCGCTGCTCATGTCCCTGCCGCGAGTTTTCGCGCTGCGCATCGACCGAGGCGATACCGGCGAGGCCGGCCAGGACAACCCAAACGACGGTCGCGCAGGCCCACTGATCCAGTCTCCACATATTGTCGCTCCAGATGCGGCGGGCGAGGGGCGCCCCCTGGAAGGAAATAGCGAATAACTCTAGCGTGTGGTGTACGCCGCGGTGCGAACTGCGTCGCGGAAACGGGGGCAGCCGCGGAGCTTTGAGAACTCCGGCACACTCCGGATACACTGAGCTGCCGGGGGGAACAGGGGGGATCCATGAATATCCGAACGCTGCAGCGCGGACTCAAATACTGTGGCCGCGTCGAGGCAGTCCGTCAGACCTATCATGTGTTCGAAGCGCAGCGCTATTTTTTCGTGCTTTCTTTTGCGCTGTCGAAAGCGCGTCGCGGCTCCGGGTACTTCAATGTGATCGACACGGCCGCCGTCGACTACGTGCAGCAGCGCGTGGGCGGAACGCGAGGGGTGACCGCCAAGGATGTCGTGGCCGCATCACGACGTACACGCCACGTCCCCACCACGCTCGCGGCTCTTAATATTCTCTACATACTGGTCGCACTACGGTCGGCGAGCATCGTGCGGGCAGGCAAGCACCGGCAACTGTTCTTCTCCGTGAAGAAAGGCCGCCCAACACGCGGGCCGGCCTAGCGGCTACGGCTCCCTTCAGTACTGGAACTGATACACCACTCCGACACTGCTTCCAGGGTCGTTCTCGGGTGAGGTCCCCTGCGTGGTCGCCGTGCCGTTACCGAGGCGGGTCTGAAGTTTCAGGTGCTTGGAGAGATCCACGTCGACTTCCGCCTGGCTGAAGCCGGTGGTGCTCTGCTTTACGCCGACGAAGACGCGGCTCGAGACGTAGCGTCCGGCCTCGACGGTGGCGCCGGAGGTCTGCGTTCCCTGCGTGCCATTGGTGCTCGTTCCGCCACCGACCGATAGTCGGTCGAGCCCCAGCGCTTTTTGCACGCGCGCAAGCGGGTTCGGGCCGCCTCCGCCGACCCCGCTGAGTGTGACGAGGGCAGCGCCGATCTGCGCGAGCTGCAGCGCAGTCAGCTGCGAGGCGCTCTCGCCGAAAAGGAGCCGCGCGAGAATCTCGTCCTGAGGCAGCGACGGGGTGCTCGAGAGATCCAGTTGTGGAGCATCCGCGAGACCGGTGATATGCAAAGTCACGGTGGCGTCGGCGGCCGTAGTCTGTGCGGTGAAATCCAGCGAGGGATCGATCTTGTCCTTCAGGCCCGCGCCGTTGAAGGTTACGCGCCCCTTGGAGAAGGTCAGCTGTGTGCTGGCGAGCGTGAACGTTCCACGAATCATGTCGAAGCCACCGCCGACGGAGGGACTGGCCGTGGTGCCACCGATCCGCAAATCACCGCCCAGCTCCGCGTCCAGCCCGCGCCCCTGCACGAGGATCTCCCGCGGCGCGTGCAACCTGAGGGCGAGACCGATCACGAGCGGGTGCTCCGGCGGCGCAGGCGGTGCCTGGCCGGGGCGGCGCACGTCGAGCACGGCGACCTCGGGTGGCAAGGCGTTAGGAATACCGATGACCGCACGATTCACGTCGATCGTGCCGGACAGGTCGAGTCGCTCGCGCAACGTTCCTTCGACCTTGAGATCGGCATTCAGATTCGCAGTGAGAATGTCGCTGGTAATGGGTTGCGCGTTGGTGGCGCTGAGGTGCAGAGTGAGCGGCAGCTTCGGCTGCAGAACTCCGACCTCGCCCGTGACCGAAAGCCGCCCCGGTCCCGCGCGCGCGGTCAGACTGTCGACTCTCAGGGTGCCCTGACTGCCAACCAGGTGTGCCGTAACGTCGGAGAGATGCACGCCCTGCACATAATCGCGCAGATCCCCATTCGTAAAGTCGACGGTCCCTCCCACCTGAGGCACGCGTGCAGTCCCTGTCACGGTAGCGTTGACCGCGAGCGTGCCCGCCAGCCGCGTACCGCGGGCCTCGAGCAGCGGATTCACCAGTCCCGCCTCGAGCCTGCCCTTGAGCTCGAGGCTGAGGGTGCCATCTGCATTGAGCGGCGCAGTTCCGCTCAGCGTGAGCTGCGAGGCCTGGCCGGCATTGAGATGCGCATCGAGCTGCGTGCGGTTCTGCATGAGCCGGACCGTGGCGTGCGCATCGACTGCGGGCAGATCGCGCGCGGCGCTGCTCGCGGGGCGCAGCCCTGCCGCCTTGACGGTCACGAGACCCGCCGGTGCGGCAGTGGTGCCCTTAAGTTGCGCGTCCACGTCGATCCTGCCCTGGTCCAGAACGCCGGGAACGAACGCGTTGATCAGTGCGGCATCGACGTCATGCACCGAGGCGCGCAGGTCGAGTGACGGTGACACCCGGCCGTCGATCTCGACGAGCGTATTTTGTACGCCGAGCTTGAGGCCCCTGATCTCGAGCCCCTCGGCGAAATTCACCCGCGCGGGCGCCTTCAGGCGCAACCCCAACTCGTGGTAGTGCGCCTCGGCATGCTCGAGGCGCAGCTCGCGTGCCGCGAAGTTGAGCTGCGCGGTGGTGTTGAGGCTGCCGGGCTCACCCCGGAGGTCGGGAAATTGGGCGCTCATCTGCAGGTTCAGCGCGTTCAGCGGCCCGGAGGCGCTGAGGTGCACACTGGCGGGGATCTGCGCGGCGACGAGGTCCCGGCCCGCGAGCCGCAGCTCCAGGTCGGTGCGGCCCGCCATGGGCTTGAGCTCGAGGCTGCCCGAAATGCTGCCCTTGACGCTCGTGCCGAGCAGCGGCTGCAGATCCTCGAGGCGTTCCATGCGCAGCCGGAGAAAGCCGCGACCGGGCGTGGCGTTCGCGGCCGTGGTCAAGTCGCCTTCGACGTGCGCGCTCTGCCAGTCGGCGCGGCGCACGGTGAGGTGGAAGGAATCTCCGGCCACGCGGTCGAGCGAGGCGTCGAGCTGCAGCGGCGCTCCGCCGAGGCGCCCCTGTGCCCGCAGCGTGGCGCCGGCGAGGGCCGGCAGGCCACGCGCCGTAATGGCCGCCTCGATCGTCCCGGGCGGCGCCCCCTGAATGGACAGGCTCGACGTCAGCTGCGCCTGACTGGCGAGTGAGTTGAGGGGTCCGTCGACCTGCCCCTGCAGCTTCAGGGTACCGCCGAGCTTCGGCGAGATCACCGCGAGGTTCGCGACACCGACCTCGTAACGCGCGCGCAGCGACTCCAGCATGTGCGCGTCGGCGGCCCGCCGGGCGCTGCCGCTCGCCGAGACGGACACGTTGCGCCCATTGAGCGTCAGTCGCTCGATTTCGAGTGTGCGCTCGGTCAAGTCGGCCACGAGCTTCAGATGGGAGGTACCGGCCAACATCGAGGTGAGGAGCGTCGCCCCACTTGCCAACTCGGTGTCGGCATCGAGGTCGAGACGCGTGCCCGCAGAGCTCTGCTGGAGCGTTCCTTTGAGCTCACTCTTGCCACGGACTTTCTGGCCGGCGATCGCGGCCAGCGGCGCGAGATCGGGCAGACGCAGCGCGAATCCGCCGCGCAACGCCCCGGTCGTGACCGCCTGCGCCTGCAGTGAGAACAGGCGATGCTCCGCGGTCAGCCGCAACGGACGCGAGGCATCGCTCAGGCGCATCGTGGCGGTCAGTCGCAGTGGCGAGCTCGCCAGCAATCGCGGCTGCGGCCCCGGAAGCACGAGGCCTTCGGCCGTCGCCTGCACCCCAAGAGCGCCCCGCGCGGCGCTGAGATTCGCGCCGAGCCTGGCGAGACCGGCGCCACCGGGAACCTGCAGCCGGTCGATCTCGAGTCGCGCATCGGCCTGCGGCGCAGTGATCGTGCCGCGCCATCGTCCTGTCAGCGTGAGCCGCTGCCAGGAGAGCCCGGGGCGGGGAGCCATGTCGGGGGCGTCCAGCCGGTAGGTAAGATCCGCAGCTTCCCGCGCAAGGTCGAGGCTGCCCTGCGCGAGCGCATGCAGCTTTCCTGCGCGGGCCGTGAGCTGCAGTTGCTCCGCGGCCCGCGGCCCGTTGAGGCTGCCCTCGACCGACAGCGGGCCGAGGCCGGGCAGTTGCAGCAGACTCTCGAGCGTGCCACCGGCGGGCTCCTCGAGGGCGACAGTCGCATCCATCCTCGACGGATCGAAGCGCAACCTGATCTGGTAGCTGCCCTGACCGTTGGTACGACGCGCGCTGATGCTGGCGGTGGCGTCGCTCGGCGAGATGAGGTGCGCTGTCGCCTGGAGAGACAGCGTTGCGCGCACTCCTGCGAGCTGCGGGCCAAGCTCGAGGGTATCGATCGAGAGCTGGCGGACATCGAGGACCGGCAAATGCGCCCAGCTTTCCTGGGACGGGCTTTTTTTCGACGGTTGGCTTACCGGCCGTCGCTCGATGTCGAGTCGCGCGAGCTGCAGGCTGTCCACTTTAACGTGCCGCGCCAGGAGCGCGAGCGGCGACCAGCGCAGCGAAATGCGCTGTGCGGTGAGCCACGCTCCCCGGTCGTCACTCAGCCGCAGCTCGCCGATATCGATGGCCGCCGGAAACGTTCCCGAGAGGCCCGTGAGCTGCAGCTTGCCATCCGAAAAGCGAACGATCTCGTGCTCGAGCCATGCACGTCCGGCCGCGGTGTTGCCCACGATCAGCACGCCCGCGCCGACGGCCACAATCACCGCGAGCGCCGAGCCCAGCGTCCAGGCGCCGATCCTCCAGGCGCGACGCATCAGAACGCCTGCCCGAGGCCGATGTAGACCTCAAAGCGGTCGTCGTTGGGCCGTCGGTAGGTCGGCACGGCAATGTCAAACCGCAGCGCGCCGATCGGCGTGTAGTAGCGGACGCCGGCGCCGACTCCCACCGCCCAGCAGCTGGTCGTGTTCTGCGCGGGCGCGCTGGCGCTGCAGCGGCCGCCGGATAGGGGACGCAAGCGGTCGCTCACGTCGCCGGCGTCAGCGAAGAGCGCCGCGCCGAAGCTCGTACCGAGACGTTTCCGGAACTCGACGTTGACCGCGGTGAGCGCGGTACCGCCGACGGGATTGCCGTCGGCGAACTCCGGCCCTACGGACTGATAGCGATAGCCGCGCACGGTGCCGCTGCCGCCGGCATAGAAGCGCTGATCGGGGGGCAGGTCGGGAACACTGACCTGGACGCCGTCGATCGTTTCGACGGATTCGGTGGCGCCGAGCGCACCGGCCAGGAGCAGCCGCGTCGCGAGGACACTGCGTCCCGGCTCGGTGTCAAAGAGCGGGTGCAGATCGAGATAGTCTGCGATGCTGAATTGCGTGACGAAGAACGTCGTGTTGCCATGCCCGGCAGAATCGGTGGGAGCGAAGGTGAGCGAGGCGCGTACGCCGTGGGTGGGATCCATCACCGGCGTGGGCAGATCCGTCGAGTCGTAGAGAATGCCGAGCGGCAGCGCTAACAGTGTGTAGACCCGCGTGAGGCCTTCCTGAACATCGGTCTCGTGCACCGTGGAGACCCCGACGCTCACGGTCCAGACAGTGGATAACTTGCGGCTGAGTGTCACGCCGGAGTTCACCGCCTGCTGGTCGTAGGCCTGCAGGGACTGCTTGATGGCGCCGACCGCAAACTGCAGCGACTGGTCCCGCTGGACGAAGTCCGGAATGATGTACTTCGCGCTCGTGTCGTAGCCCAGGCCCGTGGAGGCCGTGCCGCCGAGGTTGATCGCCGTGGCTGAAAGAATGAGCTGTTCCCCATTGCCACGCACGTTGTGGTCGCTCCAGGTCACGCCCGCGCTGCCACCGAGGTCGCTGGAGTAGGCGCCACCGAGACTGACGGTGTGCGGCGGGCCTTCGCGCACTTGAAAAGTGATCGGCACGCGCCCCTGTGTATCGGGCGAGTCTGCAAGCCGCACGCTCACGGAGGCGAAAACCCCGAGCGCCAGGAGATCCTTGCGCGCCTGCTCGACCGCGAGCGCGCTGTAGGGCTCGCCGGTGTGCAACAGCAGGCGCCGGCGTACCCGCTGCTCGTGCACGTGCCGGAGCCCTTCGAAGCGTATCTCGCCGATCCGCACGCTGGGGCCGGCTACGGCGTGGAAGGTCAGATTCAGTACGTGCCTGTCCGGATCTTCTTCGGCCACCGGCGGATCGACCTTCGCGAATGCATAGCCCTGGTTCTCGAGCGCCGTCAGCAAACGTGCGCCGCCGGCCAGCACGTCGGCCGCAATCGCCGGGCTACCCGAGGAGAGCGCCAGGCGCCCGCGCGCCGAGTCGGGGATGGAGCCTTCGACCCGGATGCTGCCGAGATGATAGAGGGGTCCGAGACTGAAAGAGACCCGGCAGGAGGCGTGGCTTCCTTTCGGTAACCCGATCAGGGTATCGCCGAGCTTCGCCTCATCGAGCGCGAAGCCGTTGATCGTGATCGAGACCGAGCTCTGGTAATAGCCGTAGCTCTCCAGCACGGTCTTCAGGCGAGGGATATCGCTCCTGGCACGCGCTATCAGACCAAACGGGCTTACCGGGGCTGAGTCCCGCAGCGTCGCCAACTGCGACGCTGCCTTGAGCGTCGAATCGAGCGCGTGGTTTCCGGTCGAGACCAGCTCGACGCGATAGGCCTGCGGATCCGCGGCGTGTGCGAGCGACGCCAGACCCGCAAGCAGAATCAGTGCGCGGCACATCCCTGGCCAGCGCATGGGCGGCATTCCTCCAAAAACGTTCGATCCCGCAGGGAGTGAGGATAGCAGAGCGGCCGTGTCGGTTCGCCGTACCCGCGGGCCGCTCCGGCAGCGGTAATCGATGCGCAGGTGAGCGTCAGCGTGACGCGGGCGGGAGCCGTGCGTACTGCGGACCGCGGCCGCGGATTTGCGGCGCACGAACGATCTAGCTAATATGGCCATATGGAAAGGGCCACTGTATCAAAGCTGAAGGACAATCTCAGCGCCTACCTGCGCAAGGTGCGGGCCGGACACACGGTCGTCATCTACGATCGCGACGTCCCGATAGCCTGCATCGAGCGCATCGAGTCGAGCGATCGCGGTCGCGACCGCCTGGCGCTGCTACGCGCGCAGGGACTCACCCGGCCAGCGACCCGGGCTCTCTCGATGAAGCGCCTGCGCGAGGTACTGCCCCGGGATCTGCCGCGCAACGCCCGCCTGGCGGAGGCGCTGCGTGAGGAGCGAGACGCCAGCCGATGAGGTTCTGGGACAGCTCCGCGCTCCTGCCACTTCTCGTCGATGAGTCGACGCGCGAGCGCCTCGTGGCACGGCTCGAGGAGGATGGCGAGGTGCTCAGCTGGTGGGGCACACCGGTCGAGATCGCCTCGGCCCTGGCGCGCCGGGAGCGCGAACAGCTCCTGACGGCGGACGACGTCTCGCGCACCCTGGCGGCGCTGCGTGAGCTGGCCGCGAGCTGGCACGAGATCGTACCTTCCGACACGGTGCGTCGCACGGCAGAGCGGTTGCTGCGCACGCATGCCCTGCGCGGCGCCGACAGCCTGCAGCTCGCCGCGGCGCTCATCGCCGCCGATCACGATCCGGGCTCGCTCGAGCTGGTGTGTCTGGACGAGCGCTTGACGCTGGCGGCCCGGCGCGAGGGCTTCACGGTCCTCGGGGCGTAACTGCGCCAGAGGACGAATTGATTCGCCGCGCGGAGCACAGCATCGCCATCACGCAGTCGCCTCGATAATCTCGCAGAACCTCTTCAGGTCGATATTCCCGCCGGAGACGACGGCGACGACTGGTCCGGAGCCCACCTTTCCGGCGAGGGCGGCCGCCAGCGCAACGGCGCCGGCGCCTTCGGCAATGACCCGCGTCTTTTCCGCGAGCATGCGCAGCGCCTGCTTCGTCTGCTCGAGGCTGACGACGATCGACCCGTCGACGATGCCCTTCATGCGTTCCCACATGCGCGGGAAGACGCTCATGCCACCCGCTCCGTCGACGAATGAGGGCGCCCAGGCGTCAAAGACCTGCGGTGAACCTTCCGCAAACGAGCGCGCTGCCGGGGCGGCGGTTTCCGGCTCAGCGCCAAAGACCTTGATCCGCGGATTGCGGGCTTTGACGGCGCTCGCGATGCCCGTGATCAGTCCGCCCCCGCCGATTGCGGCCACGATCGCGGCGGTATCGGGTGCATCCTCCAGGATCTCGAGTCCCATGGTTGCATGGCCCGCGATGAAGTTGTGATTGTCGAACGGATGCACCAGGGTCCCGTCCAGCCCGGGAAACGCGTGCTCGTCGAGCGCTTTCCAGGCAACGTCGTACGGAACCGGAATGAGCTTTGCGCCGAGCGCTTTCATTCGCTCGATCTTGGCGGCGGGCGCGGTCTCGATCACGACGACCGAGCAAGGCACGCCGGCTTCCCGGGCCGCGTAAGCGACGCCCTGACCGGCATTGCCTGCGCTGATGGTCCATACCCCGCGCCTGCGCGCCTCTTCGGACAGCATCGCTACGGCGTTCACGGCACCGCGCAGCTTGTAGGAATTGGTCGGCTGCAGATTCTCGAGCTTCAGACGGATGTCGGGGGAGCCCGAACCCAGCTCGAGACGCAGCAGCGGGGTGCGCACCACGGTGCGCGCAATCCTCGCGCGCGCGGCGCCAATCTCCTCGAGACGGATGGCCCGGACGGGCTCGAGCGACGTCGACATCTCTGCGGTCCCGCCTGCGCGCGGGATCTAACTCGCGGCGGCTCCCGCCGCGCGCGCGTGCAGCGCCATGAGAACGAGCGCCCAGCCGCCGAACAGCAGGTTGATTCCCAGCAGCAGCCCGAGTGCCCAGACTGCCGTGCCGGGAAAACCCGCGAAGAGCAGCCCGCCGAGACACACATCGATAATGCCGCTCGCCAGCATCCAGCCCCAGCGGCCGGAGAGGGCGCTGCGGTGTTCGAAGGCGTAGAGGATGGTGACGATGCCTTCCGCAAAGAGGAAGGCGATGAGCACCGCGGTGAGCGAGAGCACGCCGGGCGCCGGCCACGCGAGCAGCAGCAGCCCCGCCACGATGCCGATCACGGCCGAAACGAGCGACCACCAGAATCCGGCTACCTGCCGCGCCCGCAAGGTGGCGATGAGGCCGACGACACCGCTTATAAGGAGTATCCAGCCGAAGAAGACGGTCGCGGCAAGCGAAGCGACGGCGGGCGCCAACACGGCGAGCAGTCCGAGAATCAGAAGTACGATCCCTTCCGCGAGGAACAGGCCCGAATGGCGGCGGATGGCGTTGGCGAGCGCACTGGCTGCGCGTGGTTCTTCGGCTGACATGGAGCGGGATTATACGCTCCGGCCTTTCTCGAGTGGGCTTGCCGCGGTGCAGCGGGGTAGCTAGGGTCTCACCGTCTTCGGTGTCTGATTGGAGAGAGACCATGATCGCGAACTACAGCGAACACGCCGCCAACGAGCGGACCTACCTCGCCTGGGTGCGCACCGGCATTGCGGTCGTGGCCTTCGGCTTCGTGATCGAGAAGTTCAATCTCTTTCTGCTCGCGATGGCGGGCACTTCCTCCGGGAGTGCAGCCACCAACATGCTGGTCGGTCACCTGTCGCATGGCATCAGCCGGTACGAGGGGCTAGTCTTCATCGGCAGCGGGGTGGCGCTGCTTGCGCTCGCGACGCTGCGCTTCGTCCGGACGACGCGGCTGCTGGATACACCGGACGCGCACGCCGCGAGCAGCGTGCGCACCGAGCTGGTGCTGTCGGGGTGGTTGGTACTGTTGGTTGCGAGCTACAGCATCTATCTGGCGCTACGCTAGGGAGGCGGCGAATATGTCTGCGTACCTTCTGGCCCAAATCCAGGTCCGCGACTGGGACACGTACAAGCAGTACACCGCCCGGACGCCCGGGATCATTGCGAAGCACGGCGGCCGATTCCTGGTGCGCGGCGGCGAGACCGAGGTTCTGGAGGGCGAGGGAGCCGGGCACCGCATCGTCGTTCTCGAGTTTCCCTCGATGGCTGCGGCGCGCGCCTTCTATCACTCGCCGGAGTACCAGGAGGTGAAGCGGATCCGCACGGCCGCCTCCGCAGCGCAGTTCCTGATTGTGCAGGGGGTCTGAGGCCACAGTCGTGCAATGTTCATGCTCGCGCGCCGGTCTTACAGTACGGTCGCATCCCCACGGCCACGGCAGGAGTCCCAAGCATGCCCACGAGTCGCCGCCACCTTCTGCCCTCCGCGCTGTTCTGTGCGTTGTTCCTTCTCATCTTCGAGGTCGAGCCCGCGAGCGCGCAGGAGACCCGCGCCGTGCCGCAGACCTCGCTGGCGGCACTCCTCGCCGGGCCGTCCGCGACGCCCCCGGCGGGGAGCGAGCACGCGGACGTGACGATCATCGAGTTCTTCGACTACAACTGCCCGGGATGCCGGGAGCTCGACCCGCAGCTGCGCAGGCTTCTGGGGGCCGACCCCAAGGTGCGCCTCGTGCGTAAGGACTGGGCCATTTTCGGCAATGGCTCCGTGTACGCCGCGTACGCCACGTTCGCGGCTGCACGCGAGGGCAGGTATCAGGCCGCGCACGAGGCCCTCATGACATCCTCCAAGGATCTCGACAGCCGGGCTGACGTTCTGGCGGTACTGCGCGCGGCGGGATTCGATTCCGCGAAAGTCGACGCCGACGTCGCGCGTCACGAGAAGGAGTATGCGGGTGTGCTCGCACGGGATGCACACGAGGCGACGGGCTTGGGTCTGCCGGGTACTCCCGGGCTCATTGTCGGCAATCAGCTGGTGTTGGGGGCGGTGGACTACCGCGGACTGAAGCGGCTGATTGCGCGGGCTCGCCAGCAGGCGGCGCACAGCTAGGGGGCACGCCGCGGGGCTGAAGGGTCGCCTTAAGAGCGCAAGCGTGAATGACGTTCGACTCCGTTTCTCAAAAAGGAGCGCGAGCCTGGTGGGCGTTCGAAGCGGTGTCTAAAGAAGTGTGAGGCGATTTATAGACGACTCTATAAATGCGCCGTGCGGCCCAAAGTCGGCTGTGTGCGACGCTTACAGTCACCGACGTTCCCGCAGTTGTCTCCCGATCTTCTGCGGCGACCCTCAAAAACCCCTGCCGGGCAGGGCCACTGTCCGGCAGGGTCTTTTTTGGGCTGCTTGCAGGATCGGAATGCAGCGATGGAGCGCACGAGGCGTGGCCGAGACTCATCGTTTACGTAAGCTGCAGCAGCCGTCCCACGTGGAGCGGCTGCTGGAGAGTCTCGTTTCGCACGCGGAGCTGGTGCCCTCCGGCGCCCATCCGGTCCGCGACCTCAAGTCAATGCCGCGGGACCTGCGCAGCGTCGCGGCTCACGCGACCAAGCACGGCCGGGCCTGGTCGTGCTGGGAGCACACCTTCCGCAACTGGATGTTCACCGCAGAGATGTCACTCGCGCTCTCGCGCGAGCGCGGGCGTCCGGTGCTGCAGGTGGATATCCACGATGAGACTGGATTCAGGGACTCGGCGCTGTGGATGGCCGACCGGGATGGCAAGTGGTCCCGGTGCGGGGACTGAATCGGCTCGAGGCTCCCATGGGGGCTCTGGCAGTGCTCTGACGGCGCGCTACAATTTCAGGCACGACTGCGAGGCAGCCATGCCCGATCTGATTGCGGCGAGCGCTTACTTTCTTTTGATCCATTTCGGCGTGTCGGGTACCCGGCTTCGGGACGCGCTGACGGGACGTCTAGGGGCGGGGCCTTATCGTGGTGCGTTCGCGCTCGCCTCGCTCGTCGGACTCGCGTGGATGATCTACGCGTATCGTCACGCGCCGACCGTGCCGTTGTGGGGAGTGCTGCTCGCGTTCCGGCCGGCGGCATACGTGCTGGTGTTCATCGCGTTTCTCTTCGTGGTCATCGGCCTGGCGACGCCGAGTCCGACGCGGGTCGGCATGGAATCGAAGCTTGGGCAGGGACCGGAGATCGCGCGGGGCATCGCCCGCATCACGCGGCATCCGTTCCTGTGGGGGGTCGCGCTCTGGGCGCTGGCGCACGTCGTCGTCAACGGCGATGTTGCGTCGCTGATTCTTTTCGGCTCGCTGCTCGTGCTGGCTGTGGGGGGCACGGCCTCCATCGACGCGAAGCGCCGCCGTCTCTTTGGCGAGCAGTGGTCGCAGTTCGCGGCGGTGACGTCCGCCCTTCCGTTCGCAGCGATCGCTGCGGGCAGGAACCGGCTTGGACCTGCGCTGCGCGAAATCGGGCTCTGGCGGGTGGTGGCGGCGATCGTCGTCTACGGAGTAGTGTTTTATCTGCACGGACTGTTGGGGCCACCCCTGACCTGAGAGTCTCATCATGCGAAGCTCGCATCGCCCGGCACTTCTCGCCGCATCATGCGTCGTCGTCCTCTCCCTGGTGAGTGAGGTCGGCCACGCCACGGTGCTCGCCGCCGGCGCGGGTGGCTGGAAGCACCTGCTCGACATCGGCAGCTGGTGGTCTGCGGAGCATACCTACTCGGCCCGGGGCTCCAGGCCTGCTGGTGCGAGAAGCTGGACAACGGCGGATTCGTGCGCCATATGGGAATGGCCGGCCCCGTGGACGGGGTTCTCGGGGAGGCGATGGCACGTTATGCGAAGCATTGAGGCTCGCGTGCCGAGGAGGAATGTCTCGTGAACGATTCACTCAAGCGACCGTGGCGCGAGCTCGCAGCGGACTGGCGGGTGTGGACCTTCGTGGCACTCGCAGTCGTGGTTGCGACAATTGCCTGGCTGCTGGGATATGACTGATCAGAAGTCGTATCTCATGACGCGCGCCGGAGTGAGCTTCGCTCCGGCTCGCACCTCGCCGTGCTCGTCCAATTGGGCCCACCCGGCATTGGCGATGTAGTAGAAGCTGTCTGCGACCACGACACCGTGTGTGGGATCGGTGCCGGTCGCCGCGGACTGCTCGATCACCCTGCTCGAAACGATGTGAGTGAATGAGGGATCCAGCTCGAACAGCACGACCCGTTCGGGCGAGACCCCGTTCTGGGTTGCGATCAGCGAGCTGCGGTGGATGTAAAGGCCGTCGATGCCGATAAGTGCCACTTTGTCGCTGCCATCCTGATTCAGCCAGTCGGCGTGCGCGGTGCGAAGATCGAAGCGGGCGATCCCCCGAACATAGTCCGGGACGAAGCAGGCGGCCTGCGCCTGAGTCGGGCGCGGCGCCATCGCCGGCGTCTGTGGAGAAATGAAATCGCCGCGGTTCGCTTCGACGAGCCTTTCCCCGGAGACGCGATAGAGAACGCCGTTGTCTCCATCGCTGACCAGGGGCTCGCCGTGGGGCGTCAGCGCCATGTCGCCGAGGGATGAATGCAGCGGTGCCTCGATGCGCTGCAGAATGCGGCCGCTTCGCAGGTCGAAGGCGAGCAGGGCGGAGCGACCCCAGGCGGACCTGGGTGCCGCAGCAAAGCCGTCGAATGCAACTTCGGTCGCCCAGACGCGGTTTTGCGGCGCATCGACCTTGAGGGCGACCATCGGCCAACCGTCCGGCGAGACAGCGAAGTCGGTGGCGGACCCGTCGGGCCGCACGCGAATGATCTTGTGCTCGAGCACGCTCGACACCAGAAAGGAGCGGGAGCGCGTGTCGTAGTCGATGTCTTCGGCCAGCAGCCCCGCGTCCGGCAGCGTGAACGCGACTTTCGAGAGCAGGACCGGTGCCTGGTTGCGGGAAAGGCGCGCCAACAGCTGCTTGTACGCCGGCAGGTTCGCGATGGCTGCGAGGCGCCGGTCGCCATCGGTCAGGAGACCGTCGTCCGCCAACCCGAGGTCTGCGAACCGGTTGAGAGCGGCGAGGGCCCTGTCGGTCTCTCCGGAAGCCACGTAGGCACGGGCGAGCGCCTCGAGAGCGGCGGGCGAGCCGTTCAGCAGATGCAGTAGCCCGATGTCGGCGGCGATGCGCCCCCTCTGGTCGCCTGCCTTGACTGCAGCCTGGGCTCTTTGCTCGAGATCAGTGGCCTGCTGCAGAGCCGTCCCGGTCGGCTGGACCGACGAGGTACTTGCGATCAACGCGACGAGGCCGGCTGCAGCGAGGCTGGCCGTCATTCGGCGCCTTCCACGATGCGCATGTCGCGCTCGGCGCCGTTTGCGAGCGCACGCAGCGCCTGCTGATATGCAGGGCTCTCATGCGTCGCGACGGCTTGCGCGACGCTGTCAAACTCAATGACGACGGTGCGCTCATTGAGCCCACTCTCGTAGACGCGAGCGGGCATCCCGCGAGCGAGGAACCGGCCGCCTCCCGCCTGGATTGCAGGACCGGCGAGTCGGGCGTAGCTACTCAGCGCCTCGGGGTCACGGACCGAGCGGTATGCGGCAATCCAGTATGCTTTGGGCATGGTTTAGCCTGGGTGTGGAGGGCAACGCCGCGGAATCCTCGCAAAGGATCGTGAGGGGGTGCAACCGGGTATACTCCACGGCCGATGAACGACGCCTCGACGTCGGCTCCAACCGATCAATACGAGCTCAGCCGCTCACTGCGGCCGCGCCACGTCTCGATGATCACCATCGGCGGCATCATCGGCGCGGGGCTGTTCGTCGGCAGCAGCGTGGCGATCGCTGCCGCCGGCCCTGCCATCATCATCAGTTACGCGCTCACCGGGTTCCTGGTGCTGCTCGTCATGCGCGCACTCGGGGAGATGGCCGTCGAGATGCCCGAGGTGCGCTCGTTCACGGAGTTCACGCGCGCGGCGTGCGGCAACTGGGCGGGCTTCTCGGTCGGCTGGCTGTACTGGTACTTCTGGGCGGTCGTGATCTCGGTGGAGGCGATCGCCGGAGCGGCGATCATCCAGGGCTGGTGGCCGGCGCTGCCGACGTGGCTGATCGGAGTCGCGCTGATGGCGTGCATGACGGGCGTCAATCTCATGTCCGCGCGCGCTTACGGCGAGTTCGAGTTCTGGTTCTCCTCCATCAAGGTGGCGGCGATCATCTGCTTCATCGTCGTGGTCGGTGCCTACGCCTGCGGCTATCGCTCGCCGACCGGCCCCACCTTCTCGAATCTCGTCGCCTACGGCGGCTTCGCGCCGCGCGGCGCGTTCGCGGTGCTGGCGTCCGTGACGACGGTCATCTGGTCGATGATGGGCGCCGAGGTGGTGACCATTGCCGCCGCCGAGTCGCCCGAACCGGCGCGGGCCGTGGCGCGCATGACCTCGAGCATCATCAGCCGCATCGTGCTCTTTTACATCGGCTCGGTGTTCGTGATCGTGTGTGCGGTGCCCTGGAGCCGCGTGGTGCCTGCGCAATCGCCGTTCACGCTGGCGCTGGGCGAGGTCCACTTTCCGTATGCGAGCACTTTCATGGCGGCGGTGATCCTCACCGCCGTGCTGTCGTGCCTGAACTCGTCGTTCTACATAGCCTCGCGCGTGCTGTTCGTGCTGGCGACCCGCGGCGATGCGCCGCGCGGGCTGGTGCGCATCAACCGCCGCCGCGTGCCGGCGCGCGCCGTGCTGCTCGCGAGCGTGGTGGGATTCGCCGGGGTGATCGCCGCGAAACTGTCGCCTGGCGTGGTGTTCGCGTTCCTGGTGAACGCCTCCGGCGCCATCATCGCGATAATCTATCTCATGATCGGCGTTTCGCAGGTGCGCTCGCGGCGCGCGCGCGAGCGCGCCGGGGGCCCCGCGCCGCTTCTGCCGATGTGGTGCTTTCCGTGGCTCAGCTACGTCGCGATTGCCGGGATGGCGCTGGTGCTGGTGGCGATGGCGCTGACGCCATCGCACCGCGCGGAGTTCTGGACCAGCACGATATCCATCGCGGTGGTGCTGCTGGCGTTCGTGATTTTTCGGCGACCGAAGCGGTCCCTCAGCGGATCACCCGGTGCTCCCTGAGGATCTGCACCATGCGCTCGATCGGGAGTGCCTCGACCGTGTGTCCGTTGCCCGTGGTGGTAGTCGCCTTGAGAAGTGAGTTGTAGACCGCTTCCTCGGTCGACTCGATCGCCGCGAGGAACAGCGGCGTCATGGCGTTGGTAGTGAGCACCTCTTCTTTGCGCGTCAGCGCCGGATCGTCGGCGTGGATGCGCACCTCCTGCGCGGTCGAGAAGGCGATCGCGTACTCGCCGCTGCCGTTGGTCGCCGTGCCGCCGGTGCGCGCAAGTCCGAGCCAGGCGCGCGCGGCGAGGCGCTTCAGGCCGCGAGCATCCAGCGGTGCGTCGGTGGCGATCACCATCATGCAGGAGCCATCGCCCTTGTCATGGCCGCCGCCGGCGCGCTCTAGCTGCTCGCGCAGCTCGTAGCGGCCGAGCTCGAGTCCCACCGGCGCTCCGGCGATCGTGAGCACGCCACCGAAGTTGGTCTGCACCAGGACTCCGACGGTGTAGCCGCCCAAGCTCGGGGGCAGGTGGCGCGACGCGGTGCCAATGCCGCCCTTCCAGCCGAAGGCCACCGTACCGGTGCCGGCGCCGACTGCGCCCTCCTCGACGCGGCCGCCGCGCGCGTTGTGGAGCGCTGCCAGCACATCGTCGGCGGTGATGGGGCGGCTGCGGATGTCGTTGAGGTAGCCGTCGTTGGTCTCTCCGACCACCGGGTTTACGGACAGCACCGTCTCGTTCCCCGGCAGCGCCAGCATGTAGCTGACCAGGGCGTCGGCGACCCGCGGCACGCTGAGCGTTGAAGTCAGGAGGATCGGCGTCTCAATCTCGCCGAGCTCGTCCACCTGGGTCACACCGGTCAGCTTGCCGAAGCCGTTACCCACGAAGATGGCGCCCGGCACCTTCTCGAGGAAGAGATTGCCGGGGTGCGGCAGGATGGCGGTTACGCCGGTGCGCACGGCGTCGCCGCGCACGATGGTCGTCTGGCCGACTTCGACTCCGGCCACATCGGTAATGGCATCGAGCGGACCGGCCGGGAGGATGCCGACCTTGAGCCCGAGGTCGGAAGCGCGGGGGCGTGCGGCGACAGAAGTGCTGCGCGGAGCCGCTTGGACGGCTGCAGGCTGCGCGGCGCCGAACGCCGTTCCCACGAGGAGGATCAGGATCGAAGCGGCGGCCCGGCGCATGATGGTTATTTCCGTGACAGTGAACAAACTGGTTCAGCGATGAGGATCAGGAACCCCTGGTTCGCGTGGCTGGCGGTGGCGATCGTGTTGCTGTGCCTCGTGCGGCTCATTGTGCTCGTGCAAAGCCCCGGAGATTCGCGCCCGGCGGATGGCTGAGACCGGTCGAGGCCTACGCGGCACCGCCGTGAGTGTGCTGCGCCTGCGCCTCCGCGATCGACGTCAGGGAAATGGCGGTGTGGGCATACGCGCCGCCCGCGCGCATCTCCGCGGCGACCCATATTGCCTCCATCAACTCCTGCGCTGTCGCGCCGTGGCGGAGCGCTGCCTTCGTGTGTCCGCGGATACAGTATGGACACTGGGTCACGTGCGCGACCGCAACGGCGATGATCTGCTTGACCTTGGTCGGGAGCGCGCCGTCGGTAAACACCTGGCGGCTGAAAGCCTGGAAGGCCTTCTCCGTTTCCGGAGTGAGCGCACGGCGCTTCTCCGCGATGTCGGGTGAGGAGTGAGGGTAGACGTCGCTGTTCATAGGGACTCCGTACGAATTGGTATGATGGAGAACAGAGCTTGCCACTGCTCATGGCGTAAAACCTGAACCCTCTCATGGTCGGCCAATGGATGCCGGAGGCGCTGGCCCTGCACCAGGCGGGACGGCTTGCCGAAGCCGAGTCGCTCTATCTGAAGGTACTGGGGGCGGACAGGAATTTCTATCCCGCCCTCCATCTTGTAGGTCTGCTGCGGCTCCACCAGGGCCGCGCTGCCGAGGCGCTGCCGTATATTGAGCGCGCGCTGACTCTCAGGCCCGACACGCCGGAAACTCTGTGCAACTACGGCATCGCCCTCGAGGCCGTGGGTCGCCTTGAACAAGCACTGGAGACGCTCGAGAGGGTCGTGAGGCTCAGTCCCAACGACAGTGGTGCCTGGAACACTCGCGGCGCGCTGCTCTCCAGACTCCATCGCCGCGAGGAGGCACTCGCCGATTTCAATCGCGCAGTCACGCTCGATCCAGCCTATTCGGATGCCTGGATGAATCTTGGCGAGATGCTGCTGGCGCTGAGCAGGTCTGAGGAGGCATTGGGATGCTATGACCGGGTCCTGCAGCTTTCGCCGGAACATTTGGAGGCGCTCAACAGTCGCGGCGTGGCACTAAAGGCGCTGGGACGCGCCGGCGAGGCGCTGGCCGAATTCGACCGCGTGCTGCGGGCGAAGTCCGACCATCTCAGGGCTCTGGTCAGCCGCGCTACGGTACTCAGCATCATGGGGGAGATGGACCAGGCGCTGCAAAGCTACAACCGGCACTGGCGATACAGCCCGATATGCCGGAAGCGCTCATCAACCGCGCCTATTGTCTTTGGACGTGCAAGAAGGACCTGGCGGGTGCGATCGACGACCTGGAACGGGCGGTGCGCAGCAGGCCCGAATATCCCGGTGCACGCGGTGATCTGTTGCTTCTGAAGATGCACGCGGCGGACTGGCGGAATCTGGCTCGCGAGCGCGCCGCGTTGGACGAGGGCGTGCGCGCAGGTAAGCGCGTGGTCCAACCCTATGTTTATCAGGCCCTCTCGTCCTCGCCGGCCTCGAGCGTGCTGTGGCTGCTGGAAAATAACAGCCTGGTCACCACGAATCTGCGGCGGGAAACTGCGCGCGCAGGCGTAGATCCCGCGCGCCTGGTCTTTGCTCCGCAGCTGGAGATTTCGGCGCATCTTGCGCGGCTCGCGCTTGGTGACCTCTTCCTGGATTCGCTGCCTTGTAACGCCCACACCACCGCCAGTGACGCTCTTTGGGCAGGGCTGCCACTCATCACCTGCCGGGGTCAAACCTTCGCGGGACGCGTCGCGGCAAGCCTGTTGCGCGCCGTAGGCCTTCCCGAACTGATCACCGACAATCTGGACGAGTACGAATCGCTGGCGCTCAAGCTGACTGAGGACCGCGCGAGGCTCCAATCCTATCGTGATCACCTCACTCGCGACCCTCTCCGGCTTCCCTTGTTCGACACTGCGCGCACCACGCGTCAGATCGAAGCCGCCTATGAGGGTATGGTGCAGCGCTGGATGAAAGACTCTATGCCCGAGGCCTTTGAAGTGCCGGCATAGGCGAGGCGCCCCGTGTCGCTTATGTTCAGTGCGCGGCCATATGTTCAATCAAGTTGCGGCGCACACCAACGGGCCTATCCTAACCGCGCATAACCAACAATAATCATCAGTTCGCGGGCACGGTTGCAGGGATGTTCCCGGGGAAGTGCGTTATGGATTACAGCATTAAACAGACTCAGCACAACGTATGGCGTGTGAGTATTGCGAGCATCACTCGCATCGTTCGCTATCGCAGCGACAGCATGACTTTCGCGCCCTGGGAGGTCATGAGCGCGGAGGGGCAGGTGCTCTGGTGCGCCGAATCACTCGAGTCGGCCTTCCGCTGGATCCAGGCGCGCACCGGCTACCCGGCAGAAGCGCTGTTCGCGCAGGCGCTCCTGGAAGCCAGCGCCGGCAGGGACCCGGCATGTGTGCAGACCGCGGACGAATCGACGGGGACCGGAGAAGCTCGACACGCGCTTGGTCATTGAGCCCATAGCGCCCATTCGGACGCTCTTCAGCGGCTGCGCCTCACGCCTGGTACACGACGTTGCCGCCCGTGGCCGTGCACACGATCTTGATGTCCTTGATGTGATCGGGGTCCACCGTGTGCGGGTCCTCGGCGAGCACGACGTAGTCGGCGTACTTGCCCGGCGCGATCGATCCCTTCACGTGTTCCTCGTGTGAGGCGTAAGCCCCGTTCCACGTGTTGATCCGCAGCGCCTCGGCCACCGTGACGCGCTGTTCCGCGCCCCAGGTCTCGCCGTTCCAGCCCTTGCGGGTGACCATCGCCTGGAGCGCCATGAGCGGTGCAAAGGGACCTGGCGGGAAGTCGGAGCCCGCTGCGGCGACGATGCCGGCGTCGATGAAGCTGCGGAAGGCCATGCAGTGGCGCATCAGCGGCTCGCCGTAGAAGTGGAACTTGTCGGCGTTGTAGTACGGGTAGGTGCTGAAGGGCACCGGTACGGCGCCGAGCGTCTTGATTCTCCTGACCAGCTCATCGTTGATGAGCGTGCAGTGCGTGATCTGCGGACGCGGATCGGTCAGGGGAACCTGCCGCTGTGCGCGCTCGAGTGCGGTGAGGACCGCAGCGATGGCGACGTCCCCGTTGGCGTGGCAGTTGACCTGAATGCCCGCCTTGCGCATGCGCAGGATCCACGCATCGAGCGCGTCCTGCGTTTCGGTGAGGTTGCCGCGATACCCGGATCTCGTGCCGGGGTAGGGGACGCTGAGTGCCATCGTGCGCTCGGAGAAAGAGCCGTCGACCGTATGCTCGACCGTTCCGCCGATGCGTATCCACTCGTCGCCGAGCCCCGTCTGCACACCGGCCTCGATGAGCTCGTCCAGCATGGGTCCATTGACTGCGAAGAAGACGCGATGCCTGAGCTTGCCTGCCGCACGGATCGCCTCGATACCACGAAATGGATCGGGACCGTCGAAGTGCTCGTGGTGCACGCTCGTGAGCCCATAGCGGACGAACTGCTCGGAGATGTAAGCCATCGCCGCACGCTGCCGCGCGGCTCGCTGCTCGGGCGTGTATGTGGGGCGCAGGCCGACTTTGTCGAACACTTCGGTCGCCAGATCGGTGACCCGGCCGGTGAGATTGCCCTCGGCATCGCGATCGAAGGTGCCGCCCCGCGGATTGGGGGTGTCGCGGGTGACGCCGGCGAGTTGCAGGGCCTTGCTATTGTAGAACGCCGTGTGGCCACCGCGGTGATAGACGGCGACCGGCAGGTCGCGGGAGACCGCATCCAGGTCGTGTATGTTGAGGGTGCGCCCGTCCTTGACCTTCGTGTCGTCGAAGAAATTTCCCTCGACCCAGTAGCCGGGCGGCGTACTGCCGGCCTTCGCGCGCAGCTTGTCGACGATTCCGGCGATCGTGACGAACTCAACCTCGAAGGGGTTGCCGACGGAGGTCTCGTAGAGCAACTCGATCCCGACCGCGTGGTTGTGGCAGTCGATGAAGCCCGGCACGACGATCATTTGCCGGGCGTCAAAGACCTGCGTGCCCTTGCCGATGAGCGAGCGCACCTGCGCATTGCTGCCGACGGCGATGAAGCGCCCGGCATGGACGGCACAGGCCTCAGCGCGCGGTGCGGCAGGCTCGACCGTGTAGATACGGGCATTCACGATCACGGCGTCCGCGGCGCCGGCTGCGAGGGCCCGCGCCCATAGGGAGCGCGAGCCGGCGCAGAGGAGACCGGCCCCGGCCGCGCCCAGCACCTGTCGACGGTTGACTTTGCGATGACTCATGGTGCGCCCCGGGCTCAATGAGTTCCTGCGTAGCGCGGTTCAGTGGGGCGACGGGGCCGCTACGATCGGCAACTCCACGTAACTTGCCTCGCCCGCGGCGTGGTAGATCCGCTCCGTCGCCTTGCGGTAGTCCTCGGGCTTTGCAAAGAAGATGTTCGGGACGAAGGTCTGCGGATTGCGGTCGTATAGCGGGAACCAGGCCGATTGCACCTGGACCATGATGCGGTGTCCCGGCAGGAACACGTGGTTGGTCGTCGGCAGCGCGAAGCGATACGTGAGCGGCACGTTGGGTTTGACCGGCTTTGCCACCTCGAAGCCTTCCCGATAACGCCCACGCAGGATGTCCATCGCGATCGCGAGCTGATAGCCGCCGAGTTCCGGTTGCCCCGGCACCTCGTCCGGATAAACGTCGATCAACTTTACGACCCAGTCCACATCCGTGCCGGTGGTCGCGGCAACCAGGTTCGCTACCGGCTCGCCACTGATCGCGACCGGTGCCTCGAGCGGCGCACTGCTGTAGGTGAGCACATCGGTGCGGCCGGAGAACTCCCGCTGGTCGTCGACCAGCCAACGCACCCACGAGAGGGGCGGATCGTAGCCAACCGGCTGGCTGGGGCGGGCGCGGAATGGCACCGGCTTCGCGGGATCGGAGACGTACTCGTCGAACGCAGCCCCACCCCCGGGCGCCTCAAATCCCAATTTGCCCTCGGCGTGGAGATACAGCGGCGTCGCGCGCGGCTGACATGAGCCATCGCATCCGGAGGGCCAGGCGGGCAGCCGCTCCCAGGTGTTTGTGCCGGTACGAAACGCCGTCACGGGCGCTACCGGTGGGCGCGTCGATGCGTCGTCCTTCAGATAGTGCGCCAGAAAAGGCGCGAGGATCTGGCGGCGGAAATACCGGCCCGTGTCGCTGCCGAAGCGAATCGCACCGAGCGCGCTCGCCTCCTCGATCTGTTGACCGTGGAACCAGGGCCCCAGCACCAGAAACAGTTTGTCGCGGTTTGCCGGGTTGGCGTAGAGAGCCTTGTAGACCGCGTTGGCACCGTAGATGTCTTCCTGGTCCCAGAGTCCCGCAACCAACATGGTCGGCACGGCTAAAGGAGCGCGCGCCAGGATCTGGTCCATGGCCTGCTCGCGCCAGAACGAATCGTAGGCCGGATGCGCGACGAGCTTGTTCCAGAACCCGATCTGCTCCATCCCGTGCTCTCGGGCGAGCTCGGCCGCCGAGCCCGCCCGCATGTACAAATCGTAGTCATCGAACGTCCCCGACTGCCAGAGCTCGTCGTTCGCTCGCGTCGCGGTCTGCTCGTAGATGTAGGGCAGGTTCTGCTCGCGGAACGCCCCATTGTGAAACCAGTCATCACCCCGCCAGCCATCAACCATCGGATTCATCGGCACCGCCACCTTCAGCGCCGGATGAGGGTTGATCAACGGGGTGAGCGCCAGGAAGCCGTCGTAGGATATGCCGAGCACACCTACCTTGCCGTTCGACTCCGGCACGTTCTTCACGAGCCAATCGATGGTGTCGTAGGTATCGGTCGACTCGTCTACGGGAGTTGGGTTCAGCGGGCCCCGCATCGGGCGGTTCATCACGTAGTCGCCCTCGCTGCCGTACTTGCCGCGAATGTCCTGAACCACACGGATGTATCCGCCCTCGATGATGGTCTCGACCGCGTTGTCGTAGCCCCAGAGCCGTGCGCCGAGATGCAGACTCGGGTGCAGCGCGGTCATGTGTTTGGCGTCGTACGGCGTTCGCGTCAGCAGGATCGCGGCCTGCCGGGCCCCTTTGGGTACCAAGATGACGGTGTGAAGCCTGACGCCGTCGCGCATGGGAATCATGACGTCGCGGCTCTCGAAATCCGCGCCATAGGTCGGAGGCACGAACTTCGCCGGGGTTTCGCTCGGCAGCCCGGGGTATTTCGGTTCGGCGTGGCCCGAGGACACTGCGGCGAGCGCGAACAAAGCTCCGATCCGCAAGGCCGTCTTGATTCGTGGCACGGGTTATCCCCTTCCCGGGTTTTTTTTGTGAGGCTGGAGTCTAGCAGGTCGACGAACGACCGCTGCGACGGTCCCGGGTGGTTTTCCTTGCGTGGCCGGTGACCGTCAAGGGCGCAGGATCAGGGTGTCGCGGGTCACTCCGTCCACCGCCTTCCTCGAGAACTCAAGGGGGAAGTAAGCCCCCTTGCTCCAGAGCGGCAGCAGATCGTCGAAATGAGGACTATCGGGCTGGCCGCTTTGTCCGGGCACGTTGATCGCCACGGCATTGTCCCAGTCGCTCAGGTCGAAAATCTCGCGATAGCTGGCGCCGGAGACTTGCTCGAACGAGTCGTCATGGAAGTAGGTTGCCTGCACCACATCGCCGTCGCCCGGACGCTCCACCGGTCCGCGATCCAACAAGCTCGTGCCGCCTGCGGCATCGAGCGCGTGGCGGAAGTACACCTGGTGGAGAGTCCCCCAGGACCATCGCTTCGGATCCGTGCCTTCGCGGCGTGTGAGCTCCGCGTACGCCATGCGCAAGGAATCGAGCAGGACCCGATCGCGTCCGGCCGCAGCAGCCCCGCCGAACAGTCCGGCGCGCGGCTTCGAGAGCTCAGTTACCGCCCGGGCCAGGGGCCAGGTCCTGACGGCGGCCCGAGCGCGTTCCGGGACGGCAAGCCGAGTAACAGACTTGCGCAGCTCCAGCGCCCAAAGCTCGTAAAGCGCCGCGGCAGGCGAGTCGGCTCGCACAGCGCAGTCCCATCGGAGCAGCAGGGCTGCGGCATCTGCCACCGGCTTACTCACTGCGGTGCCACCGCTGAGCGCGCTGCGCAGCAGTGGCTGCAACTGCCGCGCAAGCAGCGAGACCAGGTCGGTCTGCAGTGCTTCCATGTCCGTCAGGGTGAGCTTGTGCCCGGTATGGCTGGCAGCCTCCAGCACTTCATGAATGCGCTCAAAGCGCGTCGGCTCCGCCCATTCATACCCGACCGCATAGGGGTAGCCTTCCGGGATCATCTTCTGGTTCGCCGTGGCAATGAACCCCTCTCCGGGATTGAAACTGTGGGGCAGCTCGGCGTTCGGCAGGAAGCCTGCCCACTCGAAGCGGCCGTTTGCCGGCAGGGGCAGGAGTCCGTTGAAGTTTTTGCGCAACGGCGCAAGTCCGGTCGAATGCTCGCCGATGTTGCCCGCGCGGTCGGCATAGACGATGTTCTCGGAGGGCACCTTCCAGTGCGGCATGGCGTTCTCGAACTCCTGCCAATTCTGGGCGCGATCGACGCTGAGCGAGCCGAGATAGCCGGCCGTACCGGGCTCAGCGCCCACCCATCTCAGTGCGAGAGCTCTCTTGCCGTCCTCCCACAGCACGGGGCCGTGGTCAGTGAAGTGGAGCATCGCGGTTACGTCCGGCGCGCTGCGAACATGGATGACCTCGCGCTGCTCGAGCATCGGCGACCACCCGTGCGTGGTCCGGTACTGCTTCGGGTTAGCCGGATTCAGCGTCTCCAGATACAGATCCTCCTGATCCAATCCGAAGATGGTAAAGGCCCAGGCGATGTGCTCGTTGTGGCCCAGGGCGACTCCCGGCAACGCCGGCTCTCCGGCGCCGATGACGTCCCAGCCGGGCGCCACCAGGTGGACGATGTAGCGGAGCGAAGGCTGCGCGATGACCCGATGCGGATCGCCCGCCAGCAGCGGGCGTCCCGTTGCAGTCAGGGTGCCGGAGACCGTCCAGTTGTTGCTCTCGCGCAGTGCCGGAGTCGCAGGGAAGGGAGTCCGCACGTCGCTGCTCACCACGTTCGCCAGGAGCGCCGGAGACAGTCCCGAGAAGTCGCTACCCGCTGCCGGATCAAGCTTGACGGGCGGGTCGAAGTGCAACAGCCCCGTCGCTTCGGCTGCGCCCACGAGGCTCACCAACTGTGCGTGTAACAACTCGCTCGAAGCATTACCCATCATCGAATAGGCGGCCAATCGATTCAGGCAGTCCTCGGGTTTCCACGGCTCGGGCTCGAAGCCGGCGATCCTGAACTCCACCGGCAGGCCGGGACCCCCGGGGGCTCGAAGAGTGGCGATGTAGGCGTTGATCCCCGCGGTGAACGCCTGGAGGATCTGCAGCGCATCGGGCGCGTAGCTCGCATACTCCGCCGCCGGATTGCCGCGATAGCGCAACAGTCGCGCGGCGATGTCGCGCTGCACGGCCGACGCACCCAGGAGCTCGGCCAGGCGGCCCTGGCCGGCGCGCTTCCAGAGCTCCATCTGGAATAGGCGATCCTGTGCGGCGACAAAACCCTGGGCGAAGAACAGGTCGTGCTGATTGCGCGCATAGATGTGCGCCACGCCCCAGGTATCACGTTGCACCCTCACTGCCTGGTGCAGCCCCGGTACTTTGATGTCGCCTCGAATGAGGGCGACACTTGCGGCAGCCTGTTGTGACCAGTCTGAATCCGCCGCCGTAGCGCACGAGCAGCCGCAGGCGATCACGATGGCCATCACGAGACGAACACGCATGAGATCACCCGTGCGCAGCGACTGAAGCTCCTCGAGCAGTCGCGAGCTTAGCGCGGTCTGTCCGAACTGTGTTCGGTTCTGGGTCAGCTCGTGGTCAGGCTGGCGATCACTGCGATCAGGTGATGCGGATCGACAGGTTTCGGGACATGAATCTGAAACCCGCCGAGGAGCGCGCTGTGCTCGTGTCCCTTGTTGGCGAAGGCCGTCAACGCCACGGCGGGGAGCTGCTCCGCCGTGTAACCTCCACCCCGAACCCAGTGGATCAGATCGATACCGTCCTCATCCGGCATGCCCAGATCGCTGATCAGAACATGAGGCGCTTCTTTCTCTACTGCCGCCATCGCCTCACGCACACTGCCGGCTGTCGTGACGTTCGCCCCCGCGTCCGCCAGGACTTTGCCGATCAGCCGCAGGGCATCCGCTTCATCATCCACCACGAGGATGCGTACGCCGCTGAGATTTATATCCGTCGCTACCGGACCCTGTCTCTCACGTGCAGCGTGTTCGTCCTCCGACGGATGTGCATCAGCCAGCCCGGAGGACATCCGGACCGCCTGAATGGGTAAGCGGACGACGAACGTCGCTCCGCGCCCTTCGCCGTCGCTGCCGGCCTCCACCGTTCCGCCGTGGTGCTCTACGATATGCTTGACGATAGAAAGGCCCAGTCCCAACCCACCGAGCTTTCGTCGAGTGCTGCTGTCGGCCTGTCGGAAACGGTCGAACACGTAGGGGAGCAAGCCGGGCTCAATACCCCGCCCATTGTCGCTGACCGCAATGCGCGTCTGGGACTCCTCGCGATCCAGCACGACCCGTACGCGCCCGCCCTTGGGTGTGAATTTGATGGCATTGGAGAGCAGATTCCAGACGACCTGTTGGATGCGGACATCGTCGCAAACCGTGGCGCTGGCACCGGGGTCGATAGCCGCCGTCACCTCGATCTGCTTGGCATTTGCCGCGGGTCGCACGACCTCGATCGCGTCATAGATGACTGATGCAAGGTCGCACGACTTGATCTCGAGCCGCAGCTTGCCGGTGACGATCCGTGATACATCCAACACGTCCTCGAGCAACTGCGCCTGCGCCCGGCAGTTGCGTTCGATGACTTCGGCGGCCTCGTGTACTTCGCGCTCGGTGCACTGCTTCTTTTTCAAGATCGTCGCCCAGCCCAACATCGCGTGGAGCGGCGTGCGCACCTCATGGCTGAGCGTGGCGAGGAAGACGTCCTTCGAGCGGTTAGCCTCTTCGGCCTCCATCCGCGACGCGCGCTCATTGGCCAGCAGCGTCTCGCGCTCGCGCTCGAAGCTCTTGCGTTCGGTGACGTCGTAGAAGCAATTGATCGCTCCCGTGACTTTTCCCTGGTCGTCTGCGAGGGGCGCAATATTCACAAGGACCACAACCCGTGAGCCGTCGGGTCGCTCGATATGCACTTCCCCATCATGCACGCCGGACACCCGGCAGCTCAGCACGTCGCCCATCGGGCATTGCTCGTGCGGCATGTAAGTGCCATCCGGGCGAAACATTTTGAATGAGCCGCAGAAACGCTCGTCGGTGTCCCCCGGCTTCGGCTTGCGGCCCCACAATTCTACTGCGCGGTGGTTGTATTCCCGGATGACGCCCGAGGCGTCACAGGAATAGACGGCCACGGGGGCCAGCTCGAACAGCGTGCGATAACGCTCCCTGGTCTCGCGGAAGGCACGCAGGTTCAAGTCCCCTGCAGAAAGGATCGGTTCGGGCGGGACCCTGGTGTTCCCGTCAGTGGTGGCAGCGATCCCCCGTGCCTGTGTTTCCGGACCGACGCTCTCCATCACGAACCCCTTCGTTCATTAATGTGACCATTAATGTGGTGGAACGTGGCAGTCTACGCGGGGCGAGCCCTGAAAAAAGCGTGAGTTCGGGCGCGGTCCGCCGTAATCCTGCTCCTACACCCGGAGGTACCGCCGCTTGCGCTCCAGGTTCAGATCACCGCTTTGACTCCGCCTGTCAGGCTTCGAAATAGCCGATCGAGACAGCCACGGCCGGTAGACGGCTTCCGGTCAGGCGGCGAGCCTGCCGCCTTCCGGTATGATGCCGGCCTTTTTAGAAGAACACGGGGTATTCCGTCATGCTGCACAGGTCCTGGTCCGCCCGGGTCACGCCGGCACTCTTGTGCGCTCTGCTTGTCTCCTCGCCACTGCTTGCTGCGCCCAGCGATGCGCAGCGCATCGAGCGGATCCTCGCGCAGACGCCCCTCATCGACGGGCACAACGATCTGCCGTGGGAGATTCGCGAGCGCTTCGGCAGCGACCTGACGAAGATCGACCTCGGTCAGTCGACGGCGGCGCTGCCGGCACCCGCGGGCAGCCCGCCGCTCATGACGGACATTCCGCGGCTGCGTGCGGGCCACGTCGGCGCGCAGTTCTGGTCGGTGTTCATTCCGGTGGACGTCCAGGGGCCGGCGGCCGTGCAGATGACCATCGAGCAGATCGATCTCGTCAAGCAGATGTGCGCACGCTACCCGCACGATCTCGCCATGGCGTACACCGCCGCGGACATCGTGCGCCTGCACAAAGCCGGCAAGATCGCTTCGCTGATCGGCGTCGAGGGAGGCCATCAGATCAATAACTCGCTCGCCGTGCTGCGTGCCTACTACGAGCTGGGGGCGCGTTACATGACGCTGACGCATGCGACCAACACCGCGTGGGCGGATTCGGCGACCGATAACCCGGCGCACCATGGACTCACGCCCTTCGGCAAGGAGGTGGTGCGCGAGATGAACCGCCTCGGCATGCTGATCGATCTCGCGCACGTCTCGCCCGACACCATGCGCGCGGCGCTGGCGGTGAGCGAGGCGCCGGTGATCTTCTCGCATTCCTCGGCGCGCGGCCTGGTGGATACGCCGCGCGACGTGCCGGACGACGTGCTGCACCTCGTCGCCGCCAACGGCGGCGTCGTCATGGTCAACTTCTATCCGGCCTATGTGTCCGAGGCACGGCGTCGCTGGGAGGCCGAGCGCTCGGCGGAGCAGGCGCGCATCAGCAGCCCGCCCTTCGGCGGCCTCTACATCGGCCAGCCCGAGCGCGCCAAGGCGGCGCTCGCCGAATGGGACCGCGAGCACCCCGCGCCCGAGGTGGGCATCCGCGACGTGGCGGATCACATCGACTACATCCGCAAGGTCGCCGGCGTCGATTACGTGGGTCTGGGCTCCGACTTCGACGGCATCCCCGTGACGCCCACCGGGCTCGACGGCGTCGACAAATATCCGGCGCTGCTGGCCGAGCTCGCGCGCCGCGGCTGGAGCGATGCGGATCTCGCCAAGGTCGCAGGGGGCAACCTGTTGCGGGTGCTCGCCAAGGACGAAGAGGTGAGTGCGCGGCTGCGCGCGGCGCGCCTGCCGTCCACCGCAACGCTCGCGCAGCTCGATGGATCCGGCGCGGCGACGACGCACTGAACCTGCGACTCCCCGCGTGGCGCCCCCGGCGGAGCGTCATCATGAGCGAGAGCGTGAGGCGATGCGGTCGCGTTGCCGGGACCGACCGCCGCCTCTCTCTTGAGACCGATTGCGGATGCGTCGGGCGCGTAGCAGCGTAGAGCGCTGCATCCCACGGCGAGGTTTGACATGAAAACTTCAGCGTACGCTGCGCAGTCTGCGAAATTACCGCTGCGGCCTTACGAGATCGAGCGTCGTGAACCCGGTCCGCGCGATGTTGCCATCGAGATTCTCTACTGCGGTGTCTGCCACTCGGATCTGCACACGGTGCGCAGCGAATGGGATGGGGTGCTCTATCCCTGCGTACCGGGCCACGAGATCGTCGGCAGGGTCAGTCGGGTCGGCAGCAGGGTCAGCCGGGTGGCGCCGGGCGCCCTGGTCGCGGTGGGCTGCATGGTCGACAGCTGTCGCGTGTGCGAGGCCTGCAAGGCCGGGTTGGAACAATACTGCGATGGCCCACACGGCTTCACCCAGACCTACAACGGCTGGGTCAAGGGGGGCGGCGAGAACACTTATGGCGGCTATTCCAGCTCCATCGTGGTGGACGAGCATTTTGTTCTCGAGGTCAAGCACGATGCCGGTCAGCTGGCAGCGGTGGCACCGCTGCTGTGTGCGGGCATCACCACCTGGTCACCTCTGCGTCACTGGCAGGCGGGTCCCGGCAAGACGGTTGGAATCGTCGGCATCGGCGGACTCGGTCACATGGGCGTCAAGCTGGCGAGGGCGCTGGAGGCTCATGTCGTGGCTTTCACCACCTCGGCGGCGAAGGCGCAGGAGGCGCGCCGGCTCGGCGCCGACGAGGTCGTCGTCTCGACGGAGGCGAGCGAGCTCGCCAGGCGCGAGGGCACGCTGGACTTCATCCTGGACACGGTCGCCGCATCGCACGATCTCGATACCTATATCAAGCTTCTCAAGCGCGACGGCGCGCTCACCCTGGTAGGCGCGCCGGCGACCCCGCACCCCTCACCGGCGGTCTTCAACCTGCTGCTGCGGCGGCGAAGCATTGCCGGGTCGGCGATCGGCGGAATCGCAGAGACGCAGGAAATGCTCGACTTCTGCGCCGCGCGCAACATCGTCTCCGATATCGAGATGATCGCGATGGCGGACATCGAGAAGGCCTACGCGCGGCTGCTCAGGGGCGACGTGCGCTATCGCTTCGTCATCGACATGCAGACCGTGGGGCACTAGGACCCTACGGCATTGCGTCCTACCCGGGCCGCTCACGCCGCTCCTTCTCGAGCACGATCGTGTCGAAGAGCTCGTAGGCCGCCGTCGGCGCCTGATCGGCGCCCGGGGCGTGGTAGTAACGCATGGTGATCGTCGTGCGACCGCCGGCCGCACCCGGATCGAGATCGAACACGGCGATGCCGTAGCCGGTCCCCGGATCGCGGCGAGCCGACCAGATGGCTTCTTCGAGCGCGTCGGCGCCGTGCTTCACGAACACCCCGGGAACCGGACCCGGTACCGGTCGGTTCGCCCGGGTGATGACTTTTGCCTGTGGTGCACCGCTCTTCGGATCGACTCCATAGATGTCGACCGGCTCGTGCGTACCGCCACCGCCCAGGATCAGGTGGATCGTCCCCCGCGTGGCATCGTAGCGGCCACCGGCGGGCTCGGCGGTCACGACCGGCCGGGGCTGACAGGTATCGAGCGTCGCGCCGCTGGTTGCGTCGCGTCCGACGTCGTGGTTGCAGCCGCGCACCGGCCAGCTGCGCTCGTAGTCATGATCGTGACCGCAGAGCACGAGATCGACGGCGTAGCGGTCGAAGAGCGGCAGCCAGGTCTCGCGGATTCCCTTGTCCGAGCCGTTGCCCTTGCTGGAGGAGCTGAGCGCGTCCTGGTGCATCTGCACGACGATCCAGTCGATGCCATCGTCCGCGTGCGCCGCGGCCAGCGTCTGCTCCAGCCAGCGGGTCTGCTCACCGCCGCTGAAGCCGTGGATGTAGAGCGAGGTGCCGGGCTCGATCGGCGCGTGACCGGTGCTGGGCGCGGGCGTCAGCGGCCCCGGCCCGGCGTGGAAGGCGCCGCTGTCCTGGTAAATCACATCGTCCGCCGCAAGTGAGATGAAGAGCGCCGAGCCGACCCGGAACGAGTACCAGTGGCCTGCGAATCGCGAGCCGTTATCGGGCAGCGCGTAGCGCGTCAGGTAAGCGTTCATCCCCAGCTCGCCGTTGCCGAACTCGATCTCGTGATTGCCGGGGCACGGCATCCACGGGCGATTCGCAGCCGAGCGCTGCACGTTGTTGCCGAAATCCGCCCACACCGCCGGCTGCGCCGTGGGGTTCTGGTTTGCGTAGCAGAGGTCGCCGTTCAGAAGATGAAACAGCGGCTGGAATCGCTCGACGGCGTCCACGGCGTGGCGGCTCTGCGGCGATGACAACTTCCAGGAGGTCACCGGCGTCGCGAGATCGCCGTAGCTCGTCCAGCGAAACGGGAAGCGCCCACGGGGCGCGGTGCGCAAGCTCGCGGTGAACGGCGAGTGGCGGCGGCTGTCGTTGTCCGCGGTCACCGAGTACCGGTAGGCAGAGTGCGGCTCGAGCCCTTCGAGCCCGGCGTGATAGGTGAACACGGTCTGTCCGTTGAGCCCGTCGGTGTAGGTGCGCTGCACGGCGCGCACCACCTGGCGCGCACCGCCCGGGCGCTCGAGCAGCACCCGCGGATTGACAGCCTGTGCGGGCGTGGCCCAGGACACGAACGCGCTGCGCGACGGATCGTTACCGAAAGTGAGATGAATCTGCTCCGGTGTGCCGTCGCCGGCGGGGACAGCGTTCGTCCCGGCGACGACCGCGCCGGGGAGTACCGCCGCGAGACCCGCGCTCTTGAGGAAATCGCGGCGTGATATTGCCGCCGGATCGGCAGCGCCCGCCTCGCGATGCGGCGGAGGGTCAGAGCTCGTCATGGCCGGGCTCGAGGTCATGGGGTCGGTGCCCCGCTGAGCTCCACGATGCGGGCTGTGACCGTTTTCCCGGCGATGCCGAGCTCGGCGACGGCGATGGGAAACCTGAAACGGCGCGGGCCGGCACTGCCTGGATTGACATAGAGAACGCCGTTTCGCTCCCGGATGGCTGGCTGATGTGAATGGCCCGATACGACTACGCCGACTCCCGCGGCCTGCGGTTCGATGTCCAGCTGCGCGAGATCGTGTATCACGTACACGAACACCTCTCCGAACTGGACAAGCTCTGTCTCCGGCAGGACCCTGGCCCACAGACCCTGATCGTTGTTGCCTCGGACCGCGGTTGTCGGCGCGATGACCGACAGCTCGCGCAACACTTTCTCGCTGCCGACATCCCCTCCATGGACAATGTGGTTGCAGCCGCCCAGGAACGCTGTCGCCTCGGGCCTGAGAAGACCGTGAGTGTCGGAGATGACACCAACGCGAAGCATGAACGCCTCAGCGGCTGAAGATCATTTGCGTTTGCGGTACCGGATGAAAGCAGCTGAGCGCCGCTCAGCCGCGCCGGCTCTTGCGGGGCGGCGTCGGTGTCTTGCGCGGGTGTTCGGCGCGGGGTCGCCCGGCGCTCGCGGCGATCAGCTGCGTCTCCGGCGCCGTGCACAGGGACAGCACCCGGCAGGGGCCGTCGCTGGCCGCGATGTAGGCATGACCCATGCCGCTGTCGAAATAGATGGAGTCACCGGTCTTGAGGCGCACCGGCGCATACAGGCTCGTGTAGAGATCGACTTCCCCCTCGAGCACGAAGGCGTATTCCTCGCCGGGATGGCGGATCAGCTCGCCGAATTCCTCCAAGCTGCGCGCGTGCAGCTCGGCGACGATCGGGATGACGCGCTTGTTGAGAAGCTCCCACGCCGGGTACAGGTGCGAGTAGTTGCGGGTCTCGATCGCCTTGCCTTCGCCCGCGCGCGTGATGCTGCGGCGCCCGCTCGCGCCGAGCTCGCCGTCGGCTGCGGCCTCGCCGTTGAAGAGTGCGGAAATATCGACCTGGAGTCCCGAGCTCAGGCGCGCCAGCTTGTCGTAGGTCAGGGACATCTTGTCGTTCTCGATCTTCGACAAGGTGGAGGTCGGGAGCCCCGTGCGCCGGCTCACCTGGGCGAGAGTCCAACCGTGCTTGCGGCGCAGCGCCTTGAGCACCGCCCCGGGTCTCGCGACGGAGCTGGTCGCGAACGGCTGCTCCGTCATCGCCTGCGCGGCTCCTCGAGCGTGTCGGGGCTCTTCCTCTTCTGCCACGCCTGCAATCCTACCCGCAGCCGGGGCGCTTGAAAAACAGTTTGCCAATTCGGAAAAAATCTTGTCATATTGGATAAAATAAGCATGCCCCGGAAAGGGGCAGGCCGATGTGCTGTCCTGTAACCAGGGGGATAACTGTCATGCAAAGATCGCCGCACAGGTCGCCGCTTGCTCCATCGCCGCCACTGCGCCTGCTCTGGGCTGGCGCGGCCGTTGCCGCAATTGCGGTGGCTTCCGTCGCACGCGCTGATGGTCAGTCCGCCGCCGCGAATCAGCCGACCCCTGCCACGCTGCAGGAAGTGGTCGTGACGGCTCAGAAGCGCGAGGAGAAACTGCACGACGTACCGATGGGGGTGACCGCGATCACCTCGGACGAACTGCAGAAGCTGCAGCTCGTCAGTCTCGAGGACCTCGCGGCCCAGGTGCCAGGCTTATCGCTGACCGACATTCAACCCGGCATAACACGGCTTACCCTGCGCGGCCAGAACGTGGGCGGGGTCGGCTCGACGGTGACCACGTACATCGACGATTCCCCCTTCGGCTCCAGCAACGCGCTCGCCAACGGCTTTGGTTTCACAGGTGATTTCGACACCTGGGACCTGCAGCGTGTCGAGGTGCTGCGCGGCCCTCAGGGGACCCTGTACGGCGCCGGCAGCGAGGGGGGTCTCATCAAGTACGTGACCAATCCGCCTGACCCGACGAAGTTTGACGCGGCAGTTCAGGTGGGGGGCGAGGATGTCGCGCACGGTGAGGGCACCGGGTCCGGGAAGGGCATGCTCAACCTGCCAATCGGTGAGGCCGCCGCGTTTCGCCTGAGCGGCTACTACGAGGGGATACCCGGTTACATCGACGATCCGTCGCTAGGAGAGAACGACATCAATCGTGGCTATCAAGGCGGCGTGCGTGCAGCGCTCCTGGTCAACTTTACCGACAACCTTTCGATACGACTGAACGCCTTCGGGCAGGACCTGCACACCGACGGGACGCCCGACACCGATGTGGTCGGAGCAGGAGACTTAGTGCTGACGCCGCCGGCCAATCAGCTCGAGGCGCAGAACGGCAACTTCAACCAGCAACGCTTCATCAATGAGCCGACCACCTTCGACTACCGCATCTACAGTGGTACGCTCAACTGGAACGCCGGCTGGGGGACCTTCACCTCGGTCACGAGCTACGGCACGTCGGAGCAGAGCGGCCTCTCCGACGCGACTTCGATGGCGCTCGCGCCGGGTGTGCCCGCGGCGGGCACGTTCGGGGATCTCGCGACGAGCCTCCTCCCACTGGTCTCGCCTGCGCCCGCCGGGGCGACCGGCGTCGCCGGCCTGGCGGAGACCGAGTCGATCGACATCAAGAAGTGGACCCAGGAGTTTCGTCTGGCCTCCTCGGCCGGGCAAACTCTCGAGTGGCAGGTGGGCGCGTTCTACACGCGCGAGTCCTCGACGCTCGCCCAGACGCTGCCGCTCTTCTACATCCCCACGGTGGTGTACGCCCCTCTACCGTCGGTCCTGGGCGGGCCATCGCTCGAGAACGCAACGCTGGACTCCGTGTACCGCGAGTGGGCCGGCTTTGCCCAGGTCACCTATCACTTCACCCCGCAATGGGACCTGGCCCTTGGCGGCCGCTGGTCCGAGAACAAGCAGTCCGCCAACGAGGTGACCAGCGGCGCGCTGCTCGCGCTCGAGGGCCTGCCTCCGACGCAGCTGGTTACCGGCGATTCGACGGGCAACGACTTCACCTACTCGATTGCGCCACGCTGGCACGTGAGCAACGACACCATGGTGTACGGGCGGATCGCGACCGGCTATCGGCCGGGCGGCCCGAACGACCTGCCGCCGAGCGCGCCACCCAGCATCCAGAGACAGTACCAGGCCGACAAGACGACAAACTACGAGGTTGGTTTGCGCACGGACCTGCTCGACAAGCGTCTGTCCATCGACGTCGACGCGTTCCTCGTCGACTGGAAGGACATTCAGTTGTTCGAAGAAGTCCAGGTGCCGGGGGAGCCAGGGTTCGGCATCAACGCCAACGGCGGCACCGCGCGCACCAAGGGACTGGAATGGACGCTCGGGCTGACTCCGGTCACCGGCCTGACTTTCACGCTCACCGGCGCGTACGTCGATGCCTACCTGACTGCGGCGGCGCCCGATGCCGGCGGCAACGATGGCGATCAACTGCCGTACGTGCCGAAATGGAGCACGTCGCTGGACGGGGCCTACACGTGGCGTGCGTTCAGTGATTACGACGCGTTCGCGGGCGCGACCTGGAGCTATATCGGTTCGCGCTTCAACGATTTCTCCGCCACTCCCGGTGCAACCGGTGCGTTCGAGCCGGAACCGCGGCCCGACCTGCCGAGCTACAACACGGTCAACCTGCGCGCCGGGCTCGAGAGCGGTCGCTGGACGTTCGAGCTGTACGCCAAGAACGTGGGCGACACCCGCGGCATTGCCTACTACACCAACTCGGGTACCCCGAACTTCGGTGGCGCGCTCGGCTACATTCAGCCGCGCACACTCGGCGCGCTGGTGACAGCGCGGTTCTGACGCCATCAGAGGCGGCCGCCGTCAAGGAAGGGGCTCATGAGTCCGACGCGACTGGCATGCCTGCTGGGTGCCGCCGTACTGTGGTTTCATGGCACTCCCGCGGCGGCACATCGAGCGGCCTTCACCATCGAGGACGTGATGCAGACACCCTTTCCGTCGTCGCTGGTCGCCGCCCACGGTGCGAAAGCGGTCGCGTGGGTGTTCGATGACCGCGGCTGCCGCAACGTCTGGGTCGCCGACGCCGCTCACGGCATGAGAGGCCGGGCGGTTACGACGTTCACGGGGGACGACGGCTTCAACATCGGCGAGATCGCTTTCTCGCCGGACGCGCGCCTGCTCGCCTTCACGCGCGGAGGGTCGCTCGAGGACGACCGCCCCGCCGACACCGACAGCTCGGCCGAAGGGCCGACGCCGCGGGAGGTCTGGGTCGTTCCCAATGCCGGCCGAGCTGCGCGCAGGGTGCATGCAGGCCACTCGCCGGCATTCTCTCCGGACGGCAGCCGGCTGGTGTTTGTCGACGGCACGCGCGTCTGGTCCTACGCGACCGATGGTGCGAGCGCACCGCAGACGCTGCTCGTCGATGAGGGACAGGTGGCATCCGTGACGTTCTCACCCGACGGCCGCCGGCTCGCGTTCGTGAGTTTGCGTGCGCGACACGGTCTGATCGGCGTCTACGATTTCGGAGCACAACGCATTGCATGGATGAGTCCGAGTCTCGATCAGGACAGCTCGCCCGTGTTCTCGCCCGACGGGTCGCGGATCGCCTTCATCCGTGTGCCCACCGAGGACGTGCCAATTTTCGTGACACGCCGCAGCGGGCCGCCATGGTCGATCTGGGTCGCCGATGCAGGGACCGGCGAAGGTCGCCGCGTCTGGGTCGCCGATGCCGGCGCGGGAAGTGTCTTTCAGCCGACGCAGTCGGAGCAGAATCTGCTGTGGACGCAGCACGACCGGCTGGTATTTCCCTGGGAGAGAACCGGCTGGCTGCAGCTCTACGCGGTGGCGGCCGGCGGCGGCACGGCGCTTCCCGTCACCTCGGGCGCCTTCGAGATCGCTCACCTGGCGCTCAGTCCCGATCGCTCCCGCGCCGTCTACTCATCGAACCAGGATGACCGGGATCGCCTGCATGTCTGGTCGGTCGATCTCGACCATGGCGGCCCGGTGCGTGCGGGAAACGACTCCGCCATCGAGGATGCGCCGCAGATGAGCGCCGACGGTACGCTCTATGCGCTCGGCAGCGACGCCACCCGGCCGCTTGAGCCACTGATGCTCGTCGGTGACCGCTGGCAGCCGCTCGCGCCCGGCGGTGTGCCTCGATCCTTTCCGCAGGCGCAGCTCGTCGCACCTGAGAGCGTAAGCTTCCCCGCGAGCGACGGTCAGACGGCGTACGGTCAGATCTTTGCGCCGCGCGGTGCCGCGGCCGGCAGGCATGCGGCCATCCTCTTCTTCCATGGCGGGCCCGAGCGACAGATGCTGCTCGGGTTTCATCCCATGGATGCGTACAGCTTCATGTATGCGCTCGACCAGTATTTCGTCTCGGAAGGCTACATCGTGCTCTCGGTCAATTATCGCGGCGGCAGCGGCTATGGACTCGATTTTCGCGAGGCGCCGGGACTTGCCGCAGGCGGGGCGAGCGAGCTCAACGACTTGCTCGGCGCCATCGCGTACCTGAAGGGACGCCAGGATGTCGATGTGCAGCGGATCGGCATCTGGGGCGGAAGCTACGGTGGGCTGATGACGGCGCTTGGCCTCTCGCGCGCCTCGGCGGATCTGGCCGCCGGCGTGGATTACGCGGGGCTTTACAACTGGGCTACGTTCCTCAAGGCGATCGGCATGCCCGCCGCGAGCCCGGAAGCCACGCGCCTCGCGCTGAAGTCTTCGCCCATCGCCACGATCGATGCGTGGAAATCGCCCGTGCTCGTCGTGCAGGCCGATGACGACCGCGACGTGCCGTTCAGTCAATCGGCCGAGCTCATCGAGGCCCTGCGGGCGCACGACATTGACCACGAGGAGATGATCCTGCCGAATGAGATTCATAATCTCTCGCGCTACGATTCGTGGATGGCCTTCTTCCACGCCGCCGATCGCTTTTTCAAGGGGCATCTTCAGGCGCACGAGGCTGGAGCACGCCGGCAGTGAACGCATCCGCAAGCCCACGCTGGGAACTGCAACCGTTGCCCCATCCTTACCTGCTCTTCCTCGGCGATGCCACCGAGCCTGCTTTTGCCAAAACGGCCTTCGGCCTGCGCGACTGGATACCCGAGCGCTGCCTCGGCGAATGGGGGTGCGCTGAAGGCACGGTGTCAACCGGGCTGCCGCGCCTCACGCCGCGCGAGGCGCGCGCCCGCGGCGCACGCGGCCTGGTCATCGGGGTTGCCAACGTGGGCGGAATCATCGGCGAGCGCTGGGTGCCACTCCTGGTCGAGGCGCTGGAGGGTGGGCTCGATCTGGTGAGCGGCCTGCACGCCAAGCTCGCCGACGTGCCGCGCCTCGCGGCCGCCGCGGCGCGCTGCGGCCGGAGGCTCATCGACGTGCGCGTGCCGCCGCCGAAGATCCCGATCGCCACCGGGCGCAAGCGCACCGGCAAGCGGCTGCTGACCGTGGGCACCGACTGCGCGCTCGGCAAGAAGTACACCGCGCTCGCCCTGACGCGAGCTCTCGCCGCGCGCGGTCGCGCAGTCGATTTCCGCGCCACCGGCCAGACCGGGATCCTGATCGCCGGCGGCGGTATGCCGATGGATGCGGTGGTGGCTGATTTCGAGGCGGGGGCCGCGGAAATGCTCAGCCCCGACGCTGCACCCGAGCACTGGGACGTCATCGAAGGACAGGGCTCGATCCTTCATCCGGCGTACGCGAGCGTGTCGCTCGGGCTCCTGCACGGCAGCCAACCTGACGTGTTCGTGGTCTGTCACCAGCCCGGACGCGAGCGCGTACTCGGCTATCCGGACTATCCGCTGCCGACTATCGCCGAGATGATCGAGCTCACCGTTCTGCTCGGCCGCCGCACCAATCCGGCGATCCGCTGCGCGGGCGTGTCGCTCAACACCTCGCACCTCAATCCCATCGAGGCGCGCGATCTGCTGGCCTGCGAGAGCGCCCGGATCGGGCTGCCGGCGGCGGACCCGATGCGCCCGGGGCGCGAATTCGAACGACTGGTCGACTCATGCCTCGCCTGAGGGCGGGCAGAAGGAAAGCAATCGTGAACACACAAAAGCTTCTGGCCGTGCTCGCCGCTGCGACGCTGACTTTCGCAATCGCGCAGGCGCAGCCGATATCCGCGCCGCAGTCCCCGGCGGAGCCCGCTGCGGCCGCAGCGCCCGCAGTCCCTGCACAGGGCGTCGCGCTTACGGCCGAAGATGCCAACGCCTGGCTCGACGGGTATCTGCCGTATGCTCTCAAGACCGGCGACATCGCCGGCGCCGTAGTCGCGATCGTCAAGGACGGCGCGGTCGTGACCGAGCGCGGTTACGGTTTCTCGGACGTGGAGAAGCGCAAGCCCGTCGATCCGAAGTTGACGCTGTTCCGTCCCGGCTCGGTGTCGAAGCTCCTGACCTGGACCGCGGTCATGCAGCAGGTCGAGGCAGGCAAGATCGACCTGGATGCCGACATCAACCAGTACCTCGACTTCAAGGTTCCCGGGCGCGACGGCAAGCCGATCACCATGAGGAACCTCATGCAGCACACGGCCGGGTTCGAGGAGCATGCACGCGGCATCATCTCGGCGAAGAACGACCTGCCGAGCTTCGAGGAGCTGCTCAAGCAGAGTGTGCCGGAGCGCATCTTCGCCCCCGGCACGATGCCCGCCTATTCCAACTATGGCGCATCGCTCGCCGCCTACATCGTCGAGCGTGTCTCGGGCGAGTCCTTCTACTCCTACATCGAGAAGCACATCCTCGAGCCGCTCGACATGAAGCACTCGAGCTTCCGTCAGCCGCTGCCCGCCGCGCTCGAGCCGCTCATGTCCAAGGGCTACCGGGTGGCCTCCGGTGAGGCGCAGCCCTACGAGTACGTGGGTCCGGCCCCGGCCGGGTCGCTGGCGGCTACCGCGGATGACATGTCGCATTTCATGATCGCGCATCTGCAGGACGGGGAGTATCACGGCAATCGCATTCTCTCCGCCGCGATCGCCGAAGAGATGCACAACAGTCCGCTCACTGTGCTGCCGCGGCTCGATCGCATGGAGCTCGGCTTCTTCGAGACCAACATCAACGGCCACGAAGTGGTCGCACACCTGGGAGACACCGACTGGTTCCACACCTCGCTCCACCTCTTCCTCAAGGAGAACACCGGCCTCTACATGTCCTTCAACAGCCTGGGCAAGGAGGGCGCCGCGGGGACACTGCGTAATGTCCTGTTCCAGGACTTCGCCGACCGCTACTTCCCTGCCGCCGTGCCGCATCCGGTGACCGAGCGGGTGGGCGAGAAGACGCAGGCGGAGCACGCGGCGCTGATGAGCGGTTCGTGGCAGGTCTCGCGGCGCGAGGAGAGCAGCTTCCTCAAGGCGCTTGAATTCATCGGCCAGACCAAGGTGGCGGTCAACAGGAAAGGCGAGCTGGTGCTGCCCTTCCCGGGACCCAACGGCAAGCCCCGGCACTGGGTCGAGATCGCGCCCTTTGTCTGGCAGGACGTCGAGGGGCATGATCTCGCGTCCGCGAGGGTGGTGGACGGCAGGCCCGTGCTTTTCAGCTTCAACGAGCTCTCGCCCTTCATGGTGTTCGATCGCGTGCCGTGGTATGCGAACGGTAGCTGGCTGAAGCCGCTGCTGCTGGCAAGCTTCGCGGCACTCCTTCTCACCGTGCTGGTGTGGCCGGTGGCCGTCATCGTGCGCCGCCGCTACCACGCGCCGCTCGCACTCGATGCGGGCTCGATGAGCGCCTATCGCTGGAGCCGCATCGGCTCGCTGGCGATCGTGTTGGCGCTCTTGCTGTGGGGCCTCTTCATGGCCCTGATCCTGAATGACACCGGGACCCTCGGGGGGCGGCTCGATCCGCTGCTGGTCCTGTCGCAGCTGCTGAGCATTGTGGCGTTCTGGGGCGGCCTCGCGCTCATGCTGTGGAATCTTGCGGCCGTGTGGCGCGGGCAGCGCCGCTGGCCGGCGAAGCTCTGGAGCATCGTGCTGGTCATCGCCGCGCTGACGACGCTGTGGGTGGGACTCGAGTTCAAGCTGCTGCACCTTGGGACGCAGTACTGATGCACGGGCTGCGACTCACCGTCGCGGTCGAGAGGCTCGAGTTCTCGGCGCCGTTCCGTATCACCGGCTTCGTCTTCGAGCACCAGGACGCGGTCGTCGTCACGCTGGACGACGGCGTGCACCGCGGCCGGGGCGAGGCCTCGGGGGTCTTCTACCTCGACGACCGCGTGGATCGCATGGCGGCCGACATCGAGGCGCAGCGCGGTGTGATCGAGCGCGGCATCGACCGGGCGGGAGTTCAGCGGCTCTTTCCACCGGGCGGCGCGCGCAACGCGCTCGACTGCGCGCTGTGGGAGCTGGAAGCGCGACGCGCGGGTCAGCCGGTGTGGGCGCTCGCGGGGCTGCCGAATCCTAAGCCGCTGGTGACGACCTTCACTCTCGGTGCGGAGCCGCCCGAGGTCATGGCGGCAGGCGCGCGCCGCTATGCCGAGGCGCGCGCGCTGAAGCTGAAGCTGACGGGGGAGTTCGAGCTCGATTCGGCACGTGTGGCCGCGGTGCGCGCGGCACGCCCCGAAGTCTGGATCGGGGTGGACGCCAACCAGGGGTACGCCGTCGAGGCGCTGCCGCGGCTCATTCATATGCTGCGCGAGGCGGGCGTCGAGCTCATCGAGCAACCCGTGGCGCGCGGCCGCGAGGCGGGGCTCGAGGAGATCGACTCGCCGATCCCGATCGCCGCCGACGAGAGCGCGCTCTCTTTAAGTGACGTGCCGGGCCTCGTGGGGCGCTTCGACGTCGTCAACATCAAGCTCGACAAGTGCGGCGGACTTACCGAGGGACTCGCGATGGCGCACGAGGCGCGCCGTCTCGGGCTCAAGGTGATGGTCGGCAACATGATGGGGACGAGCCTCGCGATGGCGCCCGCCTTCGTGCTCGGACAGCTCTGCGACGTCGTCGACCTCGACGGGCCGACTTTCCTCAAGCACGATCGCGAGCGCGCTGTGCGCTACAGCGACGGCAGGATCTGGTGCGACGAGGCGGTGTGGGGCGGTCCGCGGGCGCAGTGACGCCCTCGCGTTTCCAGCGCTTCCTGCTGCCGGGGCTCGGCTTCAAGGCGGTGGTCATCGGCGGCGGCTACGCCACGGGGCGCGAGCTCGCGGAGTTCTTCCTGCCGAGCGGACCGTGGGGCGGGATCGCCGCGATGGCGCTCGCCACTGTCATCTGGAGCGCAGTCTGCGTCGCGACGTTCCTGTTCGCGCGTGCCACCGGCGCGCGCGACTACCTGACATTCGTGCGCGCGCTCCTCGGGCCCGGCTGGGTGGCGTTCGAGGTCGCGTACGTGCTGTTCGTCGTGCTGATCCTCGCGGTGTTCGGCGCGGCGGCGGGTGCGATCGGTGCGGCGACGCTCGGGCTGCCGACGCTCGTCGGCACACTCGCCCTCATGGTGGCGATCGCGCTCGTGACCGCTTACGGGACGCCATCGGTCGAACGGCTGTTTACCTACGTGTCCTTCCTCCTCTACGGCGTCTACGTGCTCTTCGTGCTGCTGGCGCTCAGCCGCTTCGGCGGCCGGATCGGGCAGGGCTTCGCCGCACACGCCCCCATACACGGCTGGCTGGCCGGAGGGGTCACCTATGCGAGCTACAACATCGTCGGCGCGATCGTGATCCTGCCCGTGCTCAGGCACCTCACCAGCACGCGGGATGCGGTGGTGGCCGGCATCGTCGCCGGCCCGCTGGCGATGCTGCCGGCGGTGATGTTCTTCGCCTGCATGATGGCTTACTACCCGGAGATCGGCGCTGCGACGCTGCCGTCCGACTTCCTGCTGCAGCGGCTCGAGCTGCCGGCGTTTCGCTATCTGTTCCAGCTCATGATCTTCGCCGCGCTCCTCGAGAGCGGTACGGGCGCGGTGCACGCCCTCAATGAGCGCATCGATAATGCCTGGCGCCGCCGGCGCGGCGCGGGGCTCGGGAGGCGTGCCCGCCTCACGATCGCGCTCGTCACGCTCGCGGTCTGCATGCTGATCGCCGAGCACTTCGGGCTCGTGATGCTCATTGCCCGGGGCTATCGGCTGCTCGCCGGCGTCTTTCTACTGGTTTACGTGCTGCCGCTCTTCACCGTCGGCATCTCGCGGCTGGTGCGCGGCACGGCCGTGCGGGAGGGAATCGCATGATGAGAATCGGGATCATGGCGGCGGCGGCGGCGGTATGCGCGCTCGCCGGCATCGCGCTTGCGGAGCCGCCCAAGGATTTCGCGCGTCGCGTCGAGGCAGCGCGCACCGAGATCGGCGTGCCCGGCATGGCGATTGCGATCGTCGAGAACGACCGCGTGACTTTCGCCAGGGGGTTCGGCCTGCGGGCGATCGGCGGCGGCGAGCAGGTCGATGCCGACACGATCTTCCCCACCGGCTCGACCGGCAAGGCCTTCACCGTGGCCGCGCTCGGCATCCTGGTCGATGAAGGCAAGATCGGGTGGGACGATCGCGTGATCGATCACCTGCCGGGGTTCCAGATGTACGACCCCTGGGTGACGCGCGAGATCACGATCCGCGATCTCCTCGTGCATCGCAGCGGCTTAGGCCTCGGCGAAGGGGATCTGCTGTTCGTGCCGCGTACCAATCTCACGCGCCCGGAGTCGGTGCGGCGGCTGCGGTACCTGAAGCCCCACACGAGCTTCAGGTACGGCTTTGCCTACGACAACGTGCTCTACATGGTGGCGGGACAGCTCATCGAGGCCGTGACGGGCGAAACCTGGGAGAAATTCGTCGCCGGCCATGTGCTCGAGCCCGCGGGGATGCTGCACTCGACGACCGATGAGCCGGAACGCTTCGCCGCCCCCGATCGCGCCTACCCGCACGCGCGTCTCGACGGCCCGATGCGCGGAGTTGGCACGCAGGTGATGCTCAACGAGCGCGACGAGCTCGGCCGCAACGGTGCGCCTGCGGGCGGACTCACCGTCAGCGCCAACGACATGGCGCGCTGGCTCATGATCCAGCTCGACGGCGGAGCGCTGCCGGGACGGTCGGGAAGGCTCTTCTCCGAGGCGGCGCACGAGCAGATGTGGACGCCGGTGATTCTCGAGCCCATCCATGCGCTGCCGGCGCCGCTCAAGGCCACCGAGCCGATGTTCAATGCTTACGCGCTCGGCTGGGACATCCAGGACTACGCCGGCACCAGGATCGTCTGGCACGGCGGAGCGGTATTCGGGTTCCTCACCGCGGTGGTCCTGATTCCGGAGAAGCACGTCGGGTTCTCCATCGAGATCAACAGCGAGGACGGCGAGATCATCCGTGGGCTCATGTTCGAGCTGCTCGATCATTACCTCGGGCGGCCGCACGTCGACTGGGTGGCGCGGTACCGCGCGGAGAAGCAGCGCCGGATCCAGGAGGCGCTGAAGCAGCTCCGGACCGAGACCGCCAAGCCCGCGGCCGTCGGGCCGTCACTGCCGATCAGCGACTATGCCGGGACCTTCTCCGATCCCTGGTACGGCAACATCGAGATCACGACGAGCGATGGCAGGCTCAGGGTCGACTTCAAGTCGACGCCGCACATGACAGCGACCCTCGAGCACTGGCAGTACGACACCTTTGTCACGCGCTTCGACGACAAGACGATCGAGCCGGCGTACGTGACTTTCAACCTCGACGCGGACGGGAAGATCGACCACATCACCCTGAAGGCGGTCTCGCCGCTCGCGGATTTCAGCTGGGACTATCAGGATCTTCTGTTCACGCCGGCGCACAAGTAAGGGGAAGCGACCATGGGTCAGCGGGCACTCGTATGTATCGCGGCGTTTTCACTCGTCAGCGCCTGCGCCTGCGCGGCGGCTCCGCAGACCCACGACGTGGTCATCCGCCACGCGACGATCTACGACGGTTCGGGCGGCGAACCCTACGCGGGCGAGCTGGCGATCGATGGCGACCGCATCGGCTACGTCGGGCGGGGCTCCGCCGGCCGCGGCCGCCTCGAGCTCGACGCGCACGGGCAGGCGGTTGCGCCCGGCTTCATCGACATGATGGGGCACTCGGAAGAATCGCTGCTGATCGACGGCCGGGCGGTGAGCGGCCTGCGCCAGGGGATCACGACCGACATTTTCGTCGAGGGCTCGATGGGTCCGCTGTCGCCGGAGATGGCGCGACACATGAAAGAGCGCCAGGGCGACCTCAAGTACGACGTGACCTGGTCGACGCTCGGGCAGTACCTGGATCGCCTGCAGCAGCGCGGCATCTCTCCCAACGTCGCGAGCTTCGTCGGCGAGGGTGAGGTGCGCACCTATGTGCTCGGCGAAGGAGACGTGCAGCCGACGCCGGTGCAGCTCGCAAAAATGCGCGCCCTCGTTCACCAGGCGATGGAGGAGGGGGCGCTCGGACTTACCACGGCGCTCATCTACGCGCCCAACAACTACGCGCGCACGCCCGAGCTCATCGAGCTGGCGCAGGAGTCGGCGCGCTGCGGCGGCATGTACACCGCGCACATGAGAAGCGAGGGCGACCACATCGAGGAGGGGGTGCGGGAGACCCTCTCAATCGCGCGCGCGAGCGGTGCGCCCGCCGAGATCCATCACTTCAAGTTCATCGGCCACGACAACTGGGGCAAGCGCGACAAGGTGGTGGCAATGATCAATGCCGCGCGCGCGGCCGGCATCCGCATCACCGCCGACATGTACACCTACACCGCCGGCGCCACCGCGCTCGATGCCTCGCTCCCACCGTGGGTGCACTCGGGCGGCCCCGAGGCCATGGTGGCGCGGCTCAAGGACCCGGCGGTGCGCGCCAAGGTGATCGCCGCGATGCGCGAGCCTCACCCGAAGGACTGGGAGAACCTCTATCAGCAGTCCGGGGCGGGCGGGGTGCTGATACTCGCCACGCGAAGCTCAGCGCTCAAGCCGCTTATCGGCCAGACGCTCGCCGCGATTGCACACCAGCGGGGCGTCAGTCCCGAGGATGCGATCGTCGATCTCGTGATCGAGGACAACGCCGGCATCGGCGCCGCCTACACCATCATCAGCGAAGAGAACATCGCGAAGCAGATCGTGTTGCCGTGGGTGAGCCTGGGGTCGGATGCCGAGTCGAGTGCGCCCGAGGGCGTGTTCCTGCAGTCCTCGACGCACCCGCGCGCCTACGGCAACTTCGCGCGGCTTTTCGCGAAGTATGTGCGCGAGGAGCACCTGATGACCGTCCAGGAGGCGGTGCGCAAGGTGACCTCTCTCCCCGCGGACGTGTTGTCGATGCCCGATAGGGGACGCCTTAAGGCGGGGGCGTTCGCCGACGTCGTCGTATTCGACCCGGCGACCTTCCAGGATCACTCGACCTACGCGAAGCCGATGCAGTACGCCAGCGGGGTCACCGACGTGTTCGTCAACGGCAGGCTTGCGCTCAAGGACGGCGAGCCGACCGGGTCCCACAGCGGGCGCGCGCTCCGCGGCCGTGCCTGGACCGGTGCGAGCGGTGGCGGTTGCCGTGCATCCGCCAGGGATTGGACTTGGATCGACATGCCTCCACGATGAGCGCAAATGACAATGACGATCAGAACTCATGCTGTGTTCGCAGGATTCTTTGGGATGGTATGGCTTGCGACTGCCGTAGCCGGGGAGGTAACCAGACCCGTTAATCGCGCGCAGGCCACCGATATCGTGCGCGGCCTGCGCCACATCGCGACGCCCAACGGCATCGAGCGCGCCGAGGCCGTGAGTATCGGCGGCATCCAGCAATGGATAACGATTCGCGGGGACGACAAGCGCAATCCGGTGCTGCTCGTGGTGCATGGCGGTCCCGGCTATCCCGAGCTGCCGCTGAGTTGGTGGTACACGCGCGGATGGGAGGAATACTTTACCGTCGTGCAATGGGACCAGCGCGGCGCCGGCAAAACCTACATGATCAACGATCCCCAGGCGGTTGCGCCGACCATGACGCCCGAACGTCTGGTGCAGGACAGCGAAGAGCTGGCGCAATGGCTTCGCAGGAATCTCGGCAAGCAGAAGATCTTCGTCTGGGGTCATTCCTGGGGCAGCTATCTCGGCCTCGAGCTGGCGCTGCGAGATCCGGACTGGCTTTACGCCTACATCGGCACCGGACAGATCGTCAATTCGCCGCAAAGCGAGCGACGTGACTGGGGCTTCGCCCTGGACGCGGCTCGCAAGCAGCACGACGAGGATGCCATCAAGGAGCTTCTGTCCATCGCGCCTTACGCAGGCGGCAAGCCGATCACCCTCAAGGCCGCCATGATCGCCCACAAATGGAGTGATCACTTTGGCGGGGTGATGGCTTACCGCAGCTCCCAGGAGGATGAGAGCCGCGCTGTGTGGCTATCCCCGGATTACACCGACGCCGAAGCGCCGCACATCTACGACGGCAACGATTACTCCGAGAAATATCTTTTCGTGAAGGGCCTGCAGGTGGACTTCAGCAAGCAGACCAATTTCCGTTGTCCGATCCTGCTCTTCGAGGGCCGCTTCGATCGCACTGTGAATTCCGACGTTGCCTACGAATGGTTCCGGACGGTGCATGCACCTGGGAAGCGCTTCGTATGGTTCGAGCATTCGGCGCACGAGCCGGAGACCGAGGAGCCGGGCAGGTTCCTGCTCTCCCTCGTTCAATATGCGCGCCCTCTTGCTGCGCAGGCGGGCGACGTCGCGCCGCAATGAGCGCGCCGAAGAGCCCGACAGACCCGCGCAGAGAAGCCTTCAGCGGAAGAGCCGCGGCGCGAGATCGGCCAGGCTGCGCCGCCACTGACGTGACGCATCACCACCTCGAAATGGCCATCATGAGGAATTCGCGCAGCGCGTGCTGCGGGAGTCAGGTGCTCGGCTCGTCCGGGCTCTCCGGCGCCGGCCACGGATGCTCGGTCTGACCGTTGAAGAGGGCGTCCGACTCGGCGTGCTTCAAGGTCCAGTCGCCACGCGAGATTTCGTTCTGCAGCTGCTCGGGCGACCAGCCCGAGTGACCGATGAAGATCCGCAGGCCCTCCATCGGCTTGTCGCGGTGGAGCAGCCGCAGCAGCAGCTCCTTATCCGCGCTCAGATAGACGCCGTCACAAGCCTCGATCGCATGCTCGGGGCGCTTGAGCGCGCGAAACAGGAACCAGACTGTGCGGATCTCGACGGGGCCGCCGAAGTAGACCTTGTCGTGCAGTGGCCCGAGCGGCTTGAGATCCGGAAAGAGCTCCGAGACGGGAATCTTCGTGGGCCTGTTGAGGATCACACCGACCGGGCCGGGACCGAGATTGTTCATGACGAGCACGACCGAGTCGGCGAAGTTGGGATCGGGCAGCTCGGTGCGGGCGACGAGGAAGATGGCCGTCATCGGCTTCGTGTCGGCGGCGGCGCAAGGCCAGCATGCGCCGCAGAGCAGCACGAGTGCGCACAAGGCTCCTGCCACGCCACGCTGCAGGCAGAGCCCGGGTCTCACTGGGAACACTGGCGTCCTTGTCATTGCACCGTGCCCGACCGCTGTCAGCCGATTCTACGCCGCCCGGGGCGTTTTACCTGCCGCGACGAGCCGACGATGGCGATTGAGGTTGCCGCAACTAGTGCTCGGCCAGCAGCGCCTGGAACTTTGGGTTGTCGCGCAGCGAGGTTATGTCCGGGTCCTGCTTTAGCCAGGCGAAGTTCGCATAGCCCGCGGTGATCGCCTGGCGCAGCGTCTCGATGGCCTGATCCACCTCGCCGGACATCGAGTAGAAGCAGGCGCAGTTGTAGAGCATTACCGGATCGCCGGGACTCAGCTCGAGCGCCTGGCCGCACTCGTGCAGAGCCTCGTCCTTTCGGCCTGCCTGGGCCAGCGTGATCGCATGGATCATGCGGGCACGCGCATCGTCAGGATTCTGCAGCAGATGGTTCGGTAGCCGCTCGAGCAGCCTGTCGCGGGTGAGCTGCGCCTCTTCGTTGCGGCCGAGCCGCTCGCAGGTCATCTTCAGGTCCGCGGACGCCGACAGGAACTCGGGCTTGAGCTCGATGACGCGATGGTACAGCTCGTAGGCCTGTTGGAACTCGCCCCGGGAGAAATGAATTCTCCCGAGCGTCCAGTGGGCGATGGAATCCTCCGGGTCGAGCTCGATTGCCTTGTGGCTGGAAGCGCTCGCCTCCTCGAACTTCCCCGCGATGAAGTAGGAGAGGCCCATCGCGGTGTAGGCTTCCGCCAGGTTGTTGTCGTACATCAACGCCTTGAAGCTGAGCTCCTGCGCGCGGTCACGGAACTTCAGATCCTGCTCGAACAGCCAGTACATCTGGCCGTAGGCGCTCGAGCAGCCGGCATAGGCTGCTGCATAGCGCGGGTCGAGCTCGATCGCTTTCTCGAACAGCTGGATCGCACGCTCGACGCTGCGCTTGGTCAGGCGATAGAGATAGTCCTGGCCGCGCAGGTAGAGGTCATAGGCCTGAGCGTTGACCGTCTGGCGCTTCGTCAGCGAGACCCGCTCGGAGAAGGAGAGCTTGAGCTTCAGCGCCTCGACGATCTGCTGTGCCACCTGCTCCTGGATGTCGAAGATGTCGTCGAGCTTGCCCTTGTAGGTGTTGCCCCAGACCTGCCGGTTCGTGTGCACATCGACCAGCTGCACGGTGATGCGCACCGAGTCCTGAAATCGCCGCACGCTGCCGCCGACGATATAGCGTGCGCCGAGGTCGCTGCCGAGCTTGCGGATGTCGTCCTTGCGGTCCTTCAGTTGCATGGATGTCCAGCGCGAGACCAGGTCAATCTCGCTCAGCACCGACAGCCGCGCGATCAACTCCTCGGTCAGCCCGTTGCTGAAGTAGTCCGTCTCCTGGTCCGGGCTGATGTTGTCGAAGGGCAGTACCGCGAGTGCGTCGCGCTCACGGCTCGTGGCGCCGTGGCTCTCGGCGTGTTTCGGAGCAGGCGCCGCGGCCTTCGGCTGCGCCGGCGGTGTGAGCTTGACTCCCACCCGCTCGAGCGCGCGCAGGATCGCCTTGAGACTGGCCCCATCGCCACTCTTGAAATACTCGACGTGCTGGATACCGGCCAGCTGGTACCTCAAGGCCGGCGGAATGACCGTCGGCTCGAGATACACGGGAAGGATGTGGCCCTTGCGCTCGCTGACGAGCATGACCTCCTTCGCCACGTTGTCGGAGCGAACCGCCGACTCGGTCACGACGAGAAGCAGCACCTTGGCGCTCTCGAGCGCATTGACGATCTGCTCGCTCCAGAGGGAGGCTGCGTCGATGGCGCCCGTGTCAATCCACATTGACACCCCGGCGGCGCGCAGCTTCTCGGCCAGATCGAAGACCCGGTCGTGGTCGTCGCGGGAGTAGCTGAGGAAGACCTCTGCCGTCTGTGGCACTGGCGCCTTGGGAGTCCGCAGTATTTATTGTGCGCAAAAGGTTAGCACGAAGCGCGCGTTCGGGCGCTTGCCGCAGGCGATCCCTTTTACGGGCCCGACCTCTCGTTACTTAAGCCCGGTCGGGCAGCAACGGCAGAGCTCGCTCTGTTGCATGTTTTGCGGAATCAATAGCTTGGAACGCTTCACCCCCACGCCCTGGCGTTCTTCGGAAACCCGGGGCGCTGGACCCGCACGACGCAGAAGCGCTGGCCTGTCGGCGCCTGCATTACCACCCAGCGCTCGAGGCGCTTCACGACCATAGCGCCGAGTTTCTCGAGGCGCGCGACTTCGGCCGGGATATCGTCGGTCTCGATGTCGATGTGTGCACGGCTCTCGTGGTCGGTCTGCTGGATCTGCACGATGGGCTCGTCCACGGGGGTCTCGAGCATGCGGTAGCGGTCGCGGCTGCCGGGGTGATCGAGATCGACCGCACGGCCGAGCGCCTCGGCCCAGAAGCGCGCGGCCGCGTCGAGGTCGGAGGTCCGGCAATCGATCAGGACTGCGCAGAGGCGGGAGCGGTGCATGAACGAAGTCCTCGCGTTACCCGGGATGATCGGCAGGCGACGGGTCCTCGCGATGGATCGCAACGCCCGCTATGACAAGCGTAACGCCAAGCAGCTCCGCCGGCGTGGGAACCTGGGCGAGGACGAGCAGACCGATCACCGTCGCCATGGCCGGCAAGAGCGCGAGCAGCAGCGCGAAAGTCGCCCGCCGCAGCCGCGCCATGGCGAGCTGGTCACAGACATAAGGGATGACCGACGAGCACAGGCCGACGCCGACACCGGCCGCGAGAAGACTCGGGTGCGCCAGCGCAGGCGCAGCGGCCCGCAAGCCGATCGGCGCCGCGGCAAGCGCGGCTACCAGCATCGCGGCGGCGAGTCGATCGATACCGGCTGCCGCGCCGCCCCGCGCAATCCGGTGACCCAGGACGATGTAGGCGACAAAGAGCGCGCAGTTGCCGAATGCCGCGAGCAGCCCGAGCGGCTCGGCCGCCAGGCGGATATCGGTCAGCACGTACACGCCACACACCGCGAGCGCGAGCGCGCCAACATTGCGGCCGGTGCGCATACCGAGCGCAGCGAGCGCGATCGGTCCGAGGAACTCGATGGCGCTCACGGTGCTGAGCGGCAGGCGGGCGATGGCGAAGTAATAGATGACATTCATCAGCGCGAGAACGATGCCGAGCCAGACGACGCCGGCGCGATCGCGCGGCGCGAGGCGCTTCAGGTAACGCCAGGGTCTGCGCCAGAGCGCAAACACCGCGGCGGCGCTCGCGATCCGCAGCCACGCCACGCCGGGAGGAGCCACGTGTGCGAAGAGCAGGACGGCGAACGCCGGCCCCAGGCAATGGAAGAGCGCGCTGATAACGAAAAAAACGTGGGGTGGGGTCCGGTGCGCGAGGCGCGCAGCGAGGGGCCGGTGGATCGCGGAACAGCAGGCGGCCTGGCTTGGCATTGCGTGCTAGAATGACAAGCAACAGCGCCTATTTGAAGCAACTATTGAAGGCAATATGCCATCATCAGTTTCTAGAGTGAAAGAGAACTCGACTATGAGCCTTCATGGGCGGGAGCTGCTTCAGGACGCCCGGAATGTCGAGCTGCTCGAGCTCCTGCGGGACGATCCGCGCGTGAGCATCTCCGAGCTCGCGCGCAGGGTGGGGATGTCGGCTCCCGCGGTTCGCGAGCGGGTTCAGCGTCTCGAGGATTCCGGCGTCATCCGGGCTTACTGTCTCGAGATCGATCCGCGGGCGCTCGGCTACCCGATCGCCGCCTTCGTGCGCATCCGGCCCATGCCGGGGAAGCTCCCGAGGATTGCGGAGCTCGCGCGCAGCATGCCCGAGGTCACCGAGTGTCATCGCATCACCGGCGAGGACTGCTTCATCCTCAAGGTGCACCTGGAGGCGCTCGACCGCCTGGACGAGGTGCTCGACCGTTTCCTGCAGCTCGGGCAGACGACGACGTCGTTGATCCAGTCCTCACCGGTTCCGGCACGCGCGTTGCCGCTGCCCGGAGAGGCGTTCAAGCCCGCCCGGCCTTGAGACGCGCGAAGCGGCAGGGTCAGCGCCCGGCCTGGGTAGCCGGCGCCGGCAAAGACGCGCCCGATGCGCGCGGGCGGTAGGTGACCTCGAACCGATCCGGCTCGGACCAGGGGTTGCCGCCGCTCGCATCGGCGTCGAACCTGACCATCGTACCCGTCAGCCGGTCGGCCGCGAGCGTGAAGCGCAGGTAGTGGAAGTTCACCCGCGTCCTGAGCCGCGATAGCTCGTGCGAGATGCGCAGCACGCGCACCGGCTTGGCGCCCCCGCCACCGCTCACGAGGTAGGTGACGCCTTCGCGGTCGAAGCGCTCGTAGTTATGCACGTGGCTGCCGACGACCACGACAGCCGGACGCAGTGTGCCGGCCCGGGCGCTGCGCGACAGATAGCGCTCGACCTGCGCCTCATCCTTGCCGCGCGGAAAGATCGCGTCGCGCACCGGCGGGTAGTGCAGCACGATGAGGAGGAATTCGATGCGGCGGTCGGCGTTGGCCTCAGTGACCTGACGTTCGAGCCACGCGAGTTGCTCGCTCCCGACTTTGAGCGATGAATCGGAGTCGAGCACGAGGGCGAGGATCGACGGCCCGATCGCCACCGAGTACCAGCGATAGGGGCGGAGCTCGAGCTGCGCGAACGTCTGCCACCAGTTCTCGAGGCAGGCACTCTCCTCGCTCGCCGCGTCGCAGCCCCTGAACTCGTGGTTGCCGAGGGCGGGAAAGACCGGGATCTTCTGCCGCGCCCACAGGGCAGTCTCGTTGCGGTAAACCGCGTAGTCCCCGGGGTCGGCGCCAATAAAGACGAGGTCGCCCCCGATCAGGATCGCCGCCGGATTCTCGCTCGCGATCCGCGCGACGAGCGCGCGGCGCGCCAGCGGGTTCGCGGCCCCTTCGGTTTCAGTGAAACGTGTATCGCCATAGACGACGAAGGTGAGCGGGCCGCCGCCTTGCGCCGCCGGCACCGTGAAGTGCGGCGGCGCGTCGCCGGGCCCGGCGAGCGCGATGGCACACGGCACCGACAGGCATAGCGCCAGCCACGCGCCGCGAAGCCGATGCGTCCCCGGCAGCGTCACGCGCCGTAGCCTCACCCTGGGCCCAGACCGATTCCGGCCGTGCTGCCGCTGACAAAGGCGGTCTTTCCGGTGAGCTCGAGGTCCATGATGCTCTCCTTGCGTTCCGGGGTGCGGCGGTGCGGTGCGCTTCTCGATAATATGCCATCGAGACGACAGCGCCCTTATACCGGAAGAGTCATATTGAGCGATCGCTTGCTCGCGGCGGATGAGCCTGCTGCGGTCTTCGAGCTCCGGCGCGGCGGGGGCTCACCATTCGTGATCGTGGTCGATCATGCGAGCCGGCGCATCCCGAAGCGGCTCGGTTCTCTCGGACTCTCACCATCCGACCTCGAGCGCCATATCGCCTGGGACATCGGTGCGCTGGGGGTCGCGCAAGGCGTCTCGTTAGCGCTCGATGCCCCGCTCGTGGCGCAGAACTATTCGCGGCTCGTCATCGACTGCAATCGCCGCCCGGGTGTTGCGACGTCCATACCCGTCGTTTCGGAGTCGACCGGGATTCCGGGCAACACGGCACTTTCGGCCGCGGAGGTCGAGGCGCGGCGCGGGGAGATCTTCGAGCCGTATCACGCTCACCTGCGCGCGCTCCTCGATGAGCGCGCGGCGGGCGGTGCGCCTGCCGTCCTCGTGGCGCAGCACAGCATGACGGATGTCTTCAAGGGCGCTCGCCGCGAGATGCACGCCGCCATCCTCTACAATCGCGAGCGTCGCTTCGCGCGCTGCATGCTCGAGGCGCTGCGCCAGGAGCGGGGACTGGTGGTCGCCGAGAACCGCCCATATGCCTTGAGCGACGCCACAGACTACACGGTGCCCTACCACGCCGAATCGCGCGGGCTTGCCTGCGTCGAAATCGAGATCCGTCAGGACCTGATTCGCACTGAAGCCGGGCAGGCGGAGTGGGCAGGGCGCATCGGCAGCGCGCTCGAGCAGGCCCGGCGGAGGTTTGGCGGTGACGGCTGAAGCCCCGTTAAGTGGACGGGCTACAGCGGAATCGTCTCGAGCGATCTCAGCCACAGCTCGACCGCCGCCTCGACCCGACGGCGGTCGTGCGAGGCGCAGTAATCGAGCATGAAGCCACGGAAGCCGGCAAGCACCACCGTGGCGTAGGCTCGCGCGGCCGCGGGCGATGCTCCGGCGGCGAGGCGCGGCGCGGCAAGGAACTCGAGCCAGTCCTCGATCGCATCGTGGAGAAACGCGGCAAAGCGCTGCGGCTGCTGCAGCCCCATGGAATACGCCTGGAGGAACAGCCGGAAGAGAGGCTCGGTTTGCGGCGCGGCGAGCTGCCGCCATACCGCGCGGCATACCTCGATCGGATCCTGAACGTCCGCCTGTTTCATGCGCGCGAACCCTGCGCGTTGCCGCTCGCGCAGCCGCTTCAATGCGCGCGCCACCAACTCTTCCTTCGAGCCGAAGTAGTAAAGGAGCACCCGCGGGCTCGAGCGGACCGCCTTCGCGAGCGGCCGCAGCGCGACGTCGGCGACGCCGTGAGTCATGAGGTACCCGACGACGGCATCGAGCAGGGCCTCGGGACGCTTGGGATTGGCAGTGCGGGCCATCGGTGCGTGCTTATGATAATACTTGAAACAGTTGATTCAAGTATTGTAGGCTGCCCCGCACAGAGGATCCCGTGAGACGCCTGATACTCGTCATCGTCGTCGTGCTGCTCGCCGTGACCGCGGTGGCCGCGGGTCTCATTGCCTTCGGGACACGCTCGGTGCCGACGACGAACCCGTCGGCCGCCGCGGCGTTCAGGGCAGTGGACTTCTCGACCCTGCCGCCGCTCGAGCATTACGCGGCGCGTGACGGGGCGCAGCTCGGGTTCCGTCGCTACGGGCCGCAGACGGCCGGCACCGCCCCCGCGGTGATCGTGCTTCTGCACGGCGCCGCCGATAGCGGACCGACGCTGCATCCCCTCGCGCAGTCGCTGCGCGCTGCCGGCCTCGTGGTTTACGTACCCGAGCTACGCGGCCACGGCGACAGTCTCCCGTCGGGGGACATCCGCTACGTCGGTCAGCTCGAGGACGATCTGGTGGACTTCGCGGCCATGCTGCGCGAGCGTGAGGGCAACACCCCACTGCGCCTGGTGGGTTTCTCCGCCGGCGGCGGGCTGGCACTGCGCTTCGAGGGCGGCCCGCACGCAGCGCTTTTCTCGAGCTGCCTGCTGCTCTCGCCCGGGATGGCCTACCGCGGCCCCATGGTGCGCCCGCCGAGTGCAGCCACAGCGGGCATGCGCTCGTTCGCGGTGCCCTACGTGCCGCGTCTCATCGGTCTCATGATCTCCCACGTGGTCGGAATTCACGCGTTCGACGGCCTGCCGGTGCTCGCCTTCACGGTCCCTGCCAATTCGCACACGCTGACGCGCAGCTATTCGCTGCGCATGCTGAGCGACCTCATTCCCGAGGACTACGTCCAGGCGATTGCGGCCCTGCGCGTGCCGACGACGGTCATGATCGGCGACGCGGACGAATTCGCCGTGGCCTCGGAGGTCGCGCGCGCATTCCAGGGGCACCGTCCGAAAATTCCCGTTATCATCCTGCCCGGCATCCGCCATCTGGATCTCATCACGCAGCCGGCGGCACTGACCGCGATCGACAAGTGGGCAACAGAATAGACCGATGAGACGAGCGGGGCGATGAGGTCGATCCTGCGTACGGCCCCGGCGCGGCTGATCATCTTCACGGTGAGTCTCTTCGCTCTGCTGATTTTGCTGCAGACAGGGGCGCGGCTGGTCACACACGCTGTGCAGGGCGCCACCCGCGCACTGCTCGCAGTCGTTCTCGAGCTCATAGTCTGCGCCGTCATGATCCTCGCGTACCGCGCCGAGGTGCGCTGGCTGGAGCGCAGACGGGCGGACGAGATCGGGGCCGCCGGCAGCGTCCCCCCCGCGCTCGGCGGGCTGCTTCTCGGCGCCGCGCTTTTCACAGCCGTTTACGCCGTGCTCTGGTGCGCGGGTGCTGTGACCTATGCAGGTCCCGGGTCCGTCACGGGAGCGGTGACCACGGCGGGGCTCTCCGCCGCGGCCGCGGTTGGGGAGGAGATCATTTTTCGCGGCGGCGTATTTCGGATCCTCCAAGAGTGGCTGGGCACGACGATCGCCGTGGCTGCGTCCGCCGCCTTCTTCGGCGGCCTTCACCTGGTCAACCCGGGCGCCACGCTCTTCGGGGCGCTCGCGATCGCGCTCGAAGCCGGCGTGCTGCTCGCCGTTGCCTACGCGCTGACACACCGGCTGTGGCTTGCGATCGGCATCCACTTCGGCTGGAACTTCACCGAGGGCGGCATCTTCGGGGCGGCGATTTCCGGCGGACGGCACTCCGCCGGTCTGATGAATTTCACGCTGAGCGGCCCACCGCTGCTCACCGGGGGTAAGTTCGGCCCGGAGGCCTCGGTGGTTGCGCTCCTGCTGTGCCTGGCGGTCGCGGTGGTGCTCGGCTATCTGACGGTGAAGCGCGGCCGCTGGCAGCCGCGTGCAAATCCAGGGCTAACAACATGAAAAAACGACGGATGCTCATCGTGCTCGTTCTGCTGACAGCGGCCTGGGGTGCGCGTTCGGCGCCGGCGGCGGCGCCGATGGCGGCAACTGCGCGCCCGTCAGCGCAAGCATGGCCGCAGTTCGTCGACGGCTTCGTCGAGTCCTATTTCAGGGCGCAGCCGTACTTCGCGGTCGGCGAGGGGCGGCACGAGTTCGATGGGCAGATGCCGGACTGGAGTGCACAGGGTCTCGCCGCGGAGGTTGCCCGGCTGCACAAGGAGCGCGACGCGGCGCTGGCTTTCGATGCAGCGGCGCTTACGCCCGGTGAGCGCTTCGAACGCGAGTACCTGCTGACGGTCGTCGACAGCGATCTCTTCTGGCTGGAGCGCGCGCGGTTCCCCTTCAGAAACCCGGCCTGGTACATCGGGCAGCTCGATCCGGACGTGTACCTGAATCGGAACTATGCGCCGCTGGCGCGGCGCCTCACGGGCTACATCGGCTACCTGCGCTCGATTCCACGTCTGGCCGCCGACATCCGCACCAACCTGAACACGCCGCTCCCGCCGACCTTCATCGAGCGCGGGATCGGTGGTTTCGGCGGCTTCGCGGAGTTCTACCGCAAGGACGCGCCCGCGGTGTTTGCCTCCGTGCACGATCCCGCCGCGCAAAAGCAGCTCGCAGAAGCGACCGCGACAGCGGCGACGGCGATGGCGGGCCTGAAAGCGTGGCTCGAGTCCGAGCGTGGCCACGCCACCGGCAGTTTTGCGCTCGGTGAGCCGCTGTTTCTCGAGATGCTGCGCACTACGGAGCAGGTCGACGTACCGCTGGCGCAACTGCTCGCGGTGGGCCGGGCAGACCTCGAGCGCAACACGCGCGCGCTGAAGGATGCCTGCGCGAAGTATCTGCCGGGGGGTACGCTCGCCGCCTGCGTGGCGAAGGAGCGCGCCGACAAGCCCGCGGGCGGTGCGGTGGCGGGGGCGCGCGCGCTGCTGGGAGAGCTGCGCGCCTTCATCGTGAAGAAGGGCATCGTCAGTATTCCGAGTGAGGAGCGCCCGCTGGTGGCCGAGGCGCCGCCTTACAACCGTGCCAACTCTGCCTACATCAATGTGCCGGGGCCGTACGACAAGAATGTCGCGTACGTGTTCAACATCGCGCCCCCCGACCCGTCCTGGACGCCGCAGGAGCGCGAGCAGTACATCCCGGGCAAGGCGAACCTGCTGTACACCAGCGTGCACGAAGTGTGGCCCGGACATTTCCTGCAGTTCCTGCATTCAAACCGCAACCCCTCGAAGATCGCCTCGATCTGGGTCGGTTACGCCTATGCGGAAGGCTGGGCACACTACTGCGAGGAGATGATGTGGGAGGAGGGACTCGGCGACGGCAATCCCGAGCAGCACGTGGGCCAGGTCACCGCGGCGCTGCTGCGCGACGTGCGTTTTCTTTCGGCGATCGGCCTGCACACCGGGACGATGACGGTCGCCGAATCCGAACGGATGTTCAGGGAACGCGCCTTCCAGGATCCGGGTAGCGCCCGCCAGCAGGCGGCGCGGGGCACCTACGACCCGGCATACCTCAAGTACACGCTCGGCAAGCTCATGATCCGCAAGCTGCGCTCGGACTGGGTGGCGCGGCAGCCAGGCGCGGGTGCCGGCGGCGACCCGCGTCGCTACTGGCCCGCTTTTCACGACAAGTTCCTGTCCTACGGCGGCCCGCCGATTCCGATGGTGCGCGCGGCGATGGTGGGCGAGGGCGGCGCACTTTTCTAAAACAGATCAGGGTGACGGCCGCGCCGGTGCTGCCTCCCTGGTGGCACCCCGCGCGGGGGGAAGCTCGAGCGGCTCGACACCCGCCGCCGGTGCCGGGTCCATCCCGACGGCGGCGACGAGTTCGCGCGTGTTGATGAACGGCCCCTTCTGGTCCTCGGGTACCGGGCTGCGTCGCAGCTTGCGCCACAGGTCAAAGAGCGTCAGCGCCCCGGTCAGGACTGCGAGGACCCCGAAGTAGGCCCGCGTACCGAAGGCGGCCATCAGCGCGCCGGCGGCCACCGGGCCGAAGGCCGCCGATGTGCCGTTGATGAGCAGCAGCGCACTGCTCGCGGCGACCATCTGCGCGGGGTCAAGCTTGTCGTTGACGTGCGAGACCGAGAGCGAATAGAGCGTCAGCGCCGAGCCCGAGAACAACGCCGCCAGCGCCAGGAACACGATCTGCGGCAGTGGGCTGAATATTTCGATAGCAGCCGCGACGACAGTGGCGAGCAGGCACACGGTCGCGATCACCGTGCGCCGGTCCGTGCGGTCGGAGAGCCGCCCCACCGGATACTGCGTCAGCACCGCGGCGAAGATGCTGACCGCCATGAACTCCGCCACACCGCGGGTGCCGAAGCCCGATAGCCGCGCATAGACCGGACCCATGGAGAAGATGATGGAGGAGATCATGCCGGAGACGGCCACCGCCACCACACCGAGGGGGGAATTGCGGTAGAGCTCGCGGAAGCGTACCCGCCGCGGCAGGGCGGGACTGGCGATCTCCTGCGCCGAGGCGACGATCGGCACCATCGCCGCCGAGATCAGCGCGGACACCAGCATGAACGGCGTCGCGGACTGCGGACTCGACAGCAGCAGCAGGAATTGCGCGCCGCCCAGCCCGACGTACAGGACGAGCATGTAGAGGGCGAGCAGGCGACCGCGGTTGGTGCTCGAGGCGCGGTGATTGAGCCAGCTTTCCGCCACTACGTAGATGCCCGCGAAGCACACTCCCGAGAGCAGACGCATCAGTGCCCACGGGACCGGATGCACCCAGCACCCGTGCACCAGCACCGCCACCGAAGCGAGGGCTGCGAGAGTGGCGAACACCCGTACCGGTCCCACTCGCCGCAGCAGCTGCGGCGCGAGTCGTGTGCCGGCCAGATAGCCCACGTAGTAACACGACATGATGATGCCGGTGACGGGCGTCGGGAACGCCTCGATCGTCGCACGCACCCCGAGGAGCGTGCTCTGCAGCCCCGCGCCCAGCATGAGGATGCCCATACCGAGCAGCAGTGGCCAGGTAGCCAGAATGGGGTTCACGGACGCTGAGGTTCGCGATGTCTGCCGAGGGGGCCGAGGTGATCATATACGCTCGCGTGTCACGTGCATTGCGACATTGCGACGTCGGCGGTGCTCTCTGCGCCTCCGAGGCCCTCAGCTGCGTGCATGTGCGGTGACGACGCCTTCCGGCAGCACCCGATAGGGGGCTGCATCCGCCGCCGCCACGCTCGCGACCGGCGTCGGACCGGCGAGGAGGAAAATCTCCGAGAAGCCGGTCCACTCGGCGGCGGTGACGAGAAGGGCGGCGGCAAGTGCGACGAGGCGGGTGGTGTTTGCGGCGTGCGTGCTATTCATGACGGCTGCTCCTGGTATGGGATGAAACCCTCGAGTTCTCTTGACGGGTGTCATCCTGCGCGCGCCGGGCAAGCGCGCTGTCAGAAGAGCTGAAGAGCTGTTAAGCGGCGCTTAAGGCGTATGATCGCGCGCATTCATTCTCCGGCTGACTGATCGACTCGTGGCCGCACGCGAAAAAACCCAGCGCCGCAGGAGCAAGGTCCCGCCACCGCGCAGGGCATCCCGCGCGGCGTTCCGGCGCGCACCTCTCGGGAGCCTGCGCGTGTTCGTCGCGGTTGCCGAGCACAAGAGCTTCACTCGCGGTGCGGATGCGCTCGGGGTTACCGCGAGCGCCGCGAGCATGCAGATACAGGCTCTCGAGGATTACCTGCGCGTGCCGCTCTTCCGCCGCGACGGCCGCCAGGTCGAGCTGACTTCCGCGGGCGAGATGCTGCGGCCGAAGGTCGAGCAGGCACTCGCCGATCTCGAGCGCGCAATCGACGAAGCGCGCGCCGACCGCGGCTCGGGGCCGCTGCGAATCACGACGCTCGCCTCCTTCCTGGCGCAGTGGCTGCTGCCGAGGCTGCCCGAATTCACCGCGCGCCACGCGCGCCTCGACGTGCAGGTGCACACCTCGACCGAGCTCGTTGACTTCGTCAAGACCGGCATGGACGCCGGCATCCGCTTCGGCGGCGGCAGCTGGCCGCGTCTGCACTCCGAGAAGCTGATCGATGAGTGGCTGGTACCCGTGTGCACGCCGGCGCTGCTCAAGCGCCACGGGCCAGTCGGGGAGGCCCGCGACCTCACGCGCTACAAGCTCCTGCACAGCACCTCCCAGCCCTGGACCGCGTGGCTCCTGGAAGACGGACCCGATGAAGTCTGGCCGACCTCGGGCGCCGCCTTCGACGACGTCGTTACGATCGTGCGCGCGGCGGAAGCGGGGCAGGGCCTGGCGCTCTCGCGCTGGTCGCTGGTGGCCGACGTCGTCGCCCTCGGCCGGCTCGCCGTGGCCGGCCGCGCCGTGCGCACCGTGCGCACCTATTACTTCGTTTGCCCGCCGGCCCATCTGGCGCTGGAAAAGGTCGCGCGGTTCCGGGAATGGCTCGCAGCCGAGGGCGCGCGCTTTCCTTCGCCGCCGTAGACCGTGTCAGATGCGTGGCACTGACCGCTCGCGTGAGTTCCTCACGGCAACACTCATGGATTTCTGGATTCCGGGCAACTTGGGCCGATGTAAGCTCGATTCACCTGCTATTGCCTCACCTGACGATGACCAAGAAGAGACGTCGGGCGGCGCGGGCGGTCATGGAGTGGATCGCGGCTTGGCTGCCGGCCCTCGCGGCCGTCTGCGTCGCCTCCACCGCTGCGGCGGCCGAGTCGGACGACGGCTTGACCGGCGTTACCGTCACGGCGACGCGGATCGCGTTGCCATCGTTCGACGTCCCGGCCGCCATCAGCAGCGTGCCGGCGCAGCAGCTGCAGGACGCGGCGCTTGGAATCAACCTCTCCGATGATCTTGGCGTGGTACCGGGGCTGCTCGCGCGCAATCGGAACAATTACGCCCAGGATCAGCAGGTCTCGATCCGCGGTATCGGCGCTAACTCCACTTTCGGCGTCCGCGGCGTGCGCATCTACCAGGACGGCATCCCGGACACCGGCTCCGACGGGCAGGGGCAGGTCTCGGAGCTGAATCTGGACTCGGCGGCCCGCGTCGAGGTGTTGCGCGGGCCGTTCTCGGCCCTGTACGGCAACTCCTCGGGCGGCGTGATCCAGCTCTTTACGGCGGACGGCCAGTCTCCGGATCAGCTGCGCGCTCCGGTCGCTTACGGCAGCTTCGGAGTGTGGCGCGCCGGGCTCGATGCGAGCGGCGCGGACGACGAGCTGACGTACAACGCGGCCTTCACGCACTTCTCGGTCGATGGCTATCGGCCGCATAGCAGCGCCGAGAATGAATCCTTCAATGCCAAGTTCGGCTACCAGGCTGACGCGGGCAATCACCTGTCGCTGATCCTCAACGTGGTGTCGCGGCCCGACGCGCAGGATCCCCTGGGGTTGACGCCCGCGCAGTTCAATGCCGCCGCCTATCAGGCGGCCCCGAGCGCACTGGCCTTCGATACCCGCAAGAGCCTCGAGCAGCAACAGGCAGGCCTGATCTGGAATTCGGACCTGACGGATACGCAGTCGCTGCAGGTAATGGCCTATTCCGGGCATCGCAGTGTGCTGCAGTTCCTGGCGATACCGGTGGGCGCCCAGATCCCCCTGACCAGCTCCGGGGGCGTCGTGGACCTGGACCGTGATTTCGGCGGGGGTGACGTGCATTGGGCGTGGCGCAGCGAGCTCGCGGGCCGGCCGTTCTCCTGGGTCGTCGGCGCGAGCTACGACTGGCAGAACGAGCTGCGACGCGGTTACGACAACTACGTCGGCTCGACGCTCGGCGTGCAGGGGACGCTGCGCCGCGACGAGAACGACATCACCTACGACATGGATGAGTACACGCAGGCCACGTGGGACGTGGCGCCGCGCTGGTCGCTGATGGCCGGTGTCCGCCACAGTGACGTGAACTTCACCGTCGACGATCATTTCATCACCCCGACGAACGGCAACGACGGCGGCGGCGTCACCTATACCGCCGGTACCCCGGTAGCGGGCGTGGTCTTCAAGGCGAGTCCGTGGGCCAACCTGTACGCTTCTTACGGGCGCGGCTTCCAGACGCCGCTCGGCTCGGAGCTCGCGTATCGGCCCGATGGCGAAAGCGGTCCGAACTTCGACCTGCGCCCGGCGCGCAGCGTCAACGGCGAGTTCGGCGTGAAGCTCGACCTGCAGCCGTCGCTGACCGGCGAGGCGACGCTGTTCCAGACCGCCACTGACGACGAGATCGTGGTGGACACCAATGTCGGCGGCCGCTCGACCTACCAGAACAGCGGCAGAACCACACGTCGCGGCGCCGAGGCGGGTGCCGACTGGCGCTTCGCGGCGCCGTGGCACCTGCAGCTCGCCTATACCTACGTCGACGCCGTCTACGCTGACGCGTATCACACCTGCACGACGAGCCCCTGCGCGGTGCCCGCCGCGCTCGTGCCGGCCGGCAGCCGGCTGCCCGGTGTGCCGAAGAACGATGTGTTTGCGGAGCTGCGCTACGGGCAGGACTTAGGTATGCGCTATGCCGCCACGGCGCAGTACGTGAGCGCGGTGGCCGCGAACGACGTCAACAGCGTGTTTGCGCCCGCTTATGCTGTGTTCGGGGTCAGCGCGGAATACGCGGCGCGCTGGTCGACCGGCAACTGGAGCGCCTTCGTGCGCATCAACAACCTGCTCGACCGGCGCTACGTGGGCTCGCTGATCATAGACGACTCGAACCACGGCTACTTCGAGTCCGCGGCCCCCTTCAACGTTCTGGTCGGCGGCACGGTCACCTGGTGGTAGGCGACCCCTGCCGGGCCGCAGGCTAGGGCTCAGTCAGTGCGGTCTTGAGGTAGGCGTAGACAAACACCCCTTCGTCGCCTTCGCGAGCGGGCCCGCCGTCGAAGCCGAGCGCGAGCAGCGCCCGCTCGGCTTCGTGCGCCGCCTCTGCGCTTGCGGCCTGGCGGCAGATGTACCAGTGATTGGCCGGCGGCACGTGGTGATCGCCGAACAGTCGGCGCTCGATCTCGGAGGCTATGCCGATGTACCAGGACGCGGAAGTCCCGCCCTGCATGCGCAGGTAGGCGAGAATCTCGTCGCGGATTTGCTGCGCATTCTGACCCGTCATAGCGCCGCTGGCCGCTGCAGTCCCCCGTCTGGACCCGTGGGTTATACAAGGAGTCGCGGCGGTACCGGTGTTGAGTGCACGATCCGTCGGCCATGCCCGGAAGGCCGTCCCTGGACCGCCGCATCCTACTATCTGTCGTCAGTGCGCTGGTTGTCGCACCTGTTGGGTTTCTGCGACGCAGCACCTCTCGCATGAGACGCGCGAGGCCGTGACAACAGTTAGCATTCAGGGAGAACCGGCGGAGAGGGAGCTTCGTTGAGAAGGGATGTCGAAAGGACGGGCTCGATGATCCGATGCGGGACGCGTACCCGGCCGGTGCTGGCCGGCAGAGTGCACACCGGGCGGCAGCTCGTGCTCTTCCGTGAGGGCGCCAGCCGAAGCTTTGCGGAGGCGCTCCGCAATGCGGCTGGCATTCGCCTTGCCGTGTCCTCGGACTTCGACCGGGCGACGGCCCGGACGAATCTGGCTCTCGGGGAGGGTCTGTTGTTCGAGCGCGTCGGCGCGGCGCTCGTCCATGGCGATCCGGACCAGGCGCGCTCGCTCGCACACCGCGCGGATTCGCGCGCCCTGATCATCGAGCCGGAGCGCTACATCCGTGCGAGCGGGGCAGTGCGCCCCCTCGGCGATGCGGGACTGCCGCTGCGCGACACCGCGTTCGAGACCTGGGGCCTCAAGGCCACCCGAGCTCTATCCTCGCGCTACTCGGGACGCGGCGTGCGGGTGGCGATTCTCGACACCGGCTTTGACGTCGGGCACCCGGACTTCGCCGGCCGCAGAATCGTCTCGCGATCGTTCGTCGCGGACCTTCCGGTGGACGATGCGAACGGTCATGGCACCTTCTGCGCCGGAGTGGCCTGCGGCCCGCAGCAGCCCCGGGATGCACCGCGCTACGGTATCGCCTCTGCCGCGGAGCTCCACGTCGCCCGCGTGCTCGGTGACGACGCCAGCGGGACAGACGGCAACGTTCTCGCCGGCATCGACTGGGCGGTCGGTAGAGGCTGTGCCGTGATCTCCATCTCGCTCGGCTCGCCGGTGTATGTCGGCGACGGCTATCCCGAGGTCTACGAGCACGTCGCCGCACGCTCGCTCGCCGCCGGCAGTCTTCTCGTCGCGCCCGCCGGCAACGAGAGCCAGAGGCCCGACACCATCGCCCCCGTCGAGCATCCGGCCAACTGCCCCTCGATCGTTGCGGTAGGTGCGCTCGATCGGAGCCTCGAGGTAGCGCCCTTCTCGAACGGCGGCCTCAACCCGAACGGTGGTGAGGTGAGTCTCGTCGCCCCAGGTGTTGCGATCGTCTCGGCGGCGCCCCGTCCGGATCTTTACCAGGTCGGCAGCGGCACCAGCATGGCGACGCCGTTCGTTGCCGGAGTTGCGGCGCTGCTCGCGGAGGCTCACCCCGGGGTCCGCGGTACGGCGCTGCGCGATTTGCTGCTGGAAGCGTTCCGCGAGCTGCCTGCACCGGCGCGCGACGTCGGTGCGGGCCTCGTTCAGGCACCGGAGTAGACCCCTCACCGGGCTTTAGTGGATCGAGCGATGACGTTCCGCACAGAAAGTCAGCGAGCGCAACGGCCGGATCAATCGATGAGACGCGTCAAGGTCGCGATCGCAGTCACCGACGAGGCGCGCAACCAGATTGACCAGGTGGCTGCTGCGTGCCGCCGCCTGGGACTCGAGCACACCTCGACGCTCGCCGGCGTCGGCGTGCTGCTGGGCTCGGTGGAGCTCGAGGATCTGCCGAAGCTTCGGACGCTGCCGCGCGTGGCGGCGGTCGAGATCAAGCGCGAGGCGCGGGTATGCGCACTGCCCGTGCCGTGCACGAATCAGCCGGACTTCACCGACGCACACGCCTCGAGCAGATAATCCACGCTTCCCGATCCGCACGGTCCAACTCGGCACGCTCACCCTTGTCGGAGAGGCTACCCATGGCACAGGTCCAGCGTGCGTAGACATCCGGCGCGCCGAGATCATATTGGCGGCAGAGGTCCGCAAGTTGCTGCCAGAGAGCTGCTGCCTGCGTCGATGCCGGTTAGACCTTCGCCTTGCGGAGCGCGCGCGCATCGTCGATTAGTGTGTCCAATGCGCGTCCCGGGGCACTGGCCTTGAACGCAGCACGCAGGAACAGCATGGGGGTTGTGCTCTTCATTTTCAGCGTCCGCGCCCGTTCTTCCTCCGCTCCGATCGACTCGTTGATCACCTCGCGGGTGAGCTGCTGCGCATTGCCCATGTCCATACTCCTTGCCAACTGGCAGAGGCCTTCGATCGAAAGGTTCTCCCGCACGTCAAGGCTGGCGAGTGCACGAAGCGCTCGACCCGATTTCGGTTTCGCCACACGTCTCGGCAGGGTAGGGTATGACCTTGGGTACGGGTCAAGGACGACTGGCTGCTGCTTGACCGTCGACTTGAACCAGAACGATAAAGAGACCTCCGGCCCCGGGCGCACGGCGCGGTGGCGGCGCGAATCTCACCGGGCCCGCACATTCCCCTGGGTCGGACTCGGGCTTGCCTTGTGCGCCGCGCCCGCCGCGTGGGCCGCAACCGCGAAATCGGAGGATGCATCGTGCACCCGGGCGCTCGGCGAGCCGGCGGCGAGTGCGCCTGCGGTAAGGACCCTGGGCACACAGCCCGCGACAGTCGATCTCGCGCTTGTCCCGGGTCACACGTACCTGGTCGAGGTCGCCGAGCGCGACAACGACGCGCTGGTTGAGGTTCTGGGCCCCAAGGGGGAGGTACTGGCTCAGTCGGATCACCCCGAGCGGCGCACCGGCACTCGCCGCGCGCTCGTCACTGTGCCGGGCACGGCCCGTCTCACCGTGCGAGTGACCGGCAAGGAGCATGCGAACGCCGCCGGGACTGCGACCGTGAGCGCGTTCGATCTCGCCGGCCTCGAGACGCGCCCCGACTGCCTCGCTGTCGTGAAGACGCTCGCAGCCGCGGATGCCGATTACGCGGCGGGGCAGGCGATCTCTCGGGGACTCGCATCCGCCCCCTCCGGGGCCGCGCGCGAAGCGTATCTGCGAGCCGCCGATGGCTATGGTTCTGCAGAGGGTCAGCTCAGCGCACCGGGTGACCGTGCACTACGCGGGCACACGGAGCTAGCGCTTGCCGCACTCGAATACCAGGACCTGTCCGACTGGGCAAAGACAGTCCAATGGGCTCAGGCTGCATCGGCAACCCTGACAGCGGGGGATCCTTACCGCCGAGCCCGGGCAGATGCATTGGTCGCTGCTGCCTGGATCCAGATCGGCCGGACTACGTCCGCCGGGCGACCGGTACCCGGCTATGCCACATCCTCAGTTGATCTTCTGGCGCAGGCTCGGACTGTTCTGGTGCGTTTGCGCCAGTTTCATCTGCGGCGAGGCGAGCGCTACGACGCTGCATTGCAGTCGACCAATATTGCGCTCACCTATCTTAACGAGGCTCGCTTCTCGGACTGCGTAGCTGCCTCCGGGGTTGCAAGCCGACTATTCGGCTCTCTCCACGAGTTGCAGCGGCGCGCACAAGCGTGGCAGAACACGGCCTTATGCCTCTGGGGCCTCGGGCGCCTGCCGGACGCCTTGCAGCTCCTCGAGCGCGCGCGCCAGGACGTCGATGAGCAGCCCTATCCAACCACCTATATCTCTGTGCTCAACAACACGGCGCTTGCCGATTACGCGCTCGGACATTTCGATGAATCGTTCGCGCTCCTTGATAGCGCGAAGGCTTTTGCAGAAAGAATACAGCTTCCGCACTATCAAGCCCAGAGTCTGTTCGGAATCGGCATCAACTACTACGCGCTGGGGGACCCCGAGCGCGCGCGCACTTTTCTCAAGCGCTCCCTTGCGATTCGCACCGTTGAGATCGATCGGCGCGGTCGCATGCAGACCTTGAGGGCGCTCGCGACGGTGGATGCCGACGAGGGCAGCGTAGACGAAGCCATCGCTTATGACCAGGAGGCGCTGCGTCTCGCCATTGCGCCAGCATCAATCGAGCGCATCACCGTGCAGCTCGCGGTGCATACCGCGGCCGCGGGTCATCTGGAGGAAGCCAGATCACAGCTTGACACGTTGATCTCCAGAGGGGTGGGGACTGACCCGGCCATTCAGGCTGAAGCGCTGCTGCAACGTGCCTCGATTCTGCGCAGGCTGGATCGGCCTCGTGATGCACTTGCCGATCTCGAGAAGGCCCGGCCGCGGTTACACCGGCTTGGCAACATCGATGAAGAGTTCGCAGCTAACCTGGAGCTTGCTAGAACGCTGCGCCTGGCCGGCGAGCCTCGACAGGCGCTTGCTGCGGTCGACGAGGCGCTGCGGGAAGCCGACGCGGTCCGTCTGCAAACCGCGAATCCGGAGTTTCGTCTCCAACTGCAAACGCCTCTGCGTGCGGCTTACGACCTGAAGATCGAGTTACTGCGGGCTAGCTACGACGACGCGCTGGCAGCCGGACAGGAGAGGCAAGCTGACGAGCTGGCAGCGGCCGCGTTCGTAACCGCCGATGCCTCGCGCGCTCGCTCTCTCGCCGACGTCGCCGCCGAGGAATATTCACCTGCGATCCGACGTGAGCTGGCACCACAATTTCGCCGTCGTGAGGAGCTCTATAAGGAGCTTGCCGGACGCGAGTTCGCTCTCGAACAGCACTTCGACTACGCGGGTTCCGGGGATGCGCGCGCACGTCACCTCATGAGCGACATCGCAGAGCTCGAAAGGCAGATCGATACCCTCAATACTCTCATGGCCGGGCGCGCGAGTCCCGACGGACGACGCGCTGCACGAAGCGGTACGCGGGGTACCGTTCCCCGGGTTCCGGCGAATACTGCGCTCATTTCGTACTGGCTGGGAGCGGAGTCGGCATATGCCTGGGTCGTTCTGGCTGACCGTATCTACTGGACGCGGCTGTCATCACCTGAGGGCATACGAGACCTGGCGACGGCGTTTCAACGTTCTCTGACACGGCTCGTGGATATTCCTCTTGAGGGTCGTATGCAGGACTCGCGCGCCCTAAGTAAGAAGGTGCTCGCTCCCATAGAGCAGTGGGTCTCGACTACTCCGCAGTGGGTGGTCATTCCCGATGGCGCCCTCGATTACGTGCCATTCGCGGCGCTAATGACGTTGGAGAACGGTGCGGAGGTGTTCGTAATCACGCGACACGATGTCGCGTTGACGCCGGCGGCCTGGATGCTGGACACGGTTGAAAATCGTCCGCTGCCGGCGACGCCCGGTTCCCTGCTGCTCGTTGCAGACCCCGTTTACCAGCCAGACGACGCGCGTCTTGCACCCATTAAAGCAGCGGGAAAGCCGATTCAGGCGCCGAAGCGAGATCCATTGGACCGCGCCCGCGAGGACTACCGACGCTTGCCATTCACGGCGCAGGAAGCTTCGGGAATCGCCGCAGAGTTTCCGGCCGGAAGCGTGGATGAATTGCTCGGCCTCGATGCGACGCGCGCGCGACTTCTTGCGCTGGACTGGTCGCAGTACCGATTCATCCACATTGCGACACATGGTATCGTCGACGCGCAGGTTCCGGAGCTGTCTGCGCTGATACTCGGCTCCTACGACTCCCACGGCGATCTCGTTGATGGCGCTGTCCGGGTGGCGGACCTGTCGCTTCGAACAATCAGGGCGGACGTTGCGGTTTTCAGCGCGTGTGACACGGCGCTCGGCAAGCAGGCGCCGAGCGAGGGCCTGGTCGGGATCAGCTCAACGGTGCTCGCCAGAGGTGCGAAGGCGGTGGTCGCTTCACTCTGGCCGATCTCGGATGAGATGGGCGCAAGTCTCATGACAGATTTGTATCGACACATGCTGCGCGACTCGATGAGCGCGCCGGCCGCTCTCGGGGCCGCCATGCGCTCAGTTATCTCGCGCAACGCCCCTGCAGATCCGGCTCTGTGGGCGGCATATCAGGTTTCAGTCGTCGCGCTCGGTCCAGGCCTGCCGATCCGCGACGTGAACACTGCAACGACAACCAGGCCCTGAGGAGACGCTGTGGATCACTGGAGCAACAAGAGAGTCAGGCTCAACGACAGTTGGGGGCCTGGCGCTGCGCATAGTTTGAAGACTCCGCTCGGGGAGCAGCCCGAGTTCCGGCTGCGCCCGCGGTATCTTAGAGATGCCAAAGGCAACGCGAAGCTTTCGCACTTCTCTGTGGACTTCCCATCCGGATATCTCGGTGACGGGTGGCAAGGTGTCAGTTTCACGCCCATGGGGAAAGACCCGGTCAAAGACCTCACGGGACTTCCCCCCTGGGATCCGTCGCAGCGAGATACTTACCGAAAGGCCATCGAAGCTGCGACCAGTCTCGGCGATTCGCGAACCTTACGGCTCGAAGGCGTCGTTCCGCATCTCGAGCAAGGCGGGATCGGTTACAACACTGTGCGGCTCTTTTACGTGACGAAGGCCGTGAAGGGTTCCGTCCCGGACCTGGTTGTCATCAAGACCGCGACGCACAAAGCCGTTCCCGGAACGGTGCAGGCTCGTCAGGACGGCAACGGTCAGGGTCCGCCGGACTGACCGGGGCCCTTGCATCAAGATCCGTCTCCGGGCGGCGCCCGGGTGTGCCTGTACCGCACGGCCTCCCGGGCGCTGCTCAGCGGGATCTGTCGGCTACGTGGTTTACGCCGTCCAGCGTCGGCACGTGCGGGATATCGAAAGGATTGACTCCCTCGAGACAGCCGACATTGAAGCTGTACTGTTCAGGATTGGAGCGGCGCTGATGATGCGTATAGATGCCGCAGATGGAGCAGAAGTAGTGCCTGGCCGTCTTCGTGTTGAACTGATACAACCGCAGCGACTCCTGTCCTTTGAGAACTCGCAATCCGGCCAGAGCCACTGAGCCGACAAGCGCCCCCTTTCTGCGGCAGATCGAACAGTTGCAGCGGTGCGGGTCGATTACCCCGTCCGGCAGATCAAGCTCCAATACCACCGCGCCGCAATGGCAGGAGGCCCGGTGTCTGGGAAGAATGTCCGTGGTACCGATTCTCTTCAACGACCGCCGCCGGTATGCAGACTGAACGCGAACTCCTCCGACGCCCCGGCGCCCGTGGTGCCCGAGTCAACACGTAACACGTAGTTGCCGGGCACAAGGCGCGCGGCATCGACATAGCCGTGCACGTAGCCGTCGCTACCCAGAGCGAGATCCGTCAGCATTCCAAGCGATCGCGAGGGTCCTGACTCGTCGTTCCGAACGAGCGTCATGCGATACCGGGAAGCCGCCTCGTGCATTCCCGGGGCGGCGCGAAACTCGATCAGGCCGCGGGACGGGAGATCGAGATCCGGAGTCGAGGCGCCGCGCATGGAGACGAACGTGAACTGTGCGGCGAGCGCAGCAGCGCCCGCGCTGGCGGTTGGTTCGGGCGCCGGCAGCAGAACGCCGGACGGCACGGCGCTGCGCTGTGTCCATAAAAAGAGCACAACCCCGACGATGCCGGCGGCCGCGACCGCGGGCAGCCACGCTCCGAGGCCCCAAGCCCGCATGCGGGCGGTGCGCATGGCGCGGGGCTTGATGAAATAACCCTGCGCCTGCAGCTCCCTGAGTCCGGCGCGAAGCTCGAGTGCCTCCTCGAACTCGCGCACGAGCTCCGGATCGCGCGCCAGGCGCTCCTCGAATGTTCGGGATTCCTCCTCGGACAGGCGTCCGACGAGGTAATCGCGCACCCGATCCGTCTCGCCGCCGGAGCCCATCATGTTTTCCGCCCCGGCACAGAAGCGCCACCGAACGCAGTCCCTGCATTGGCCGCAGCCATCGTCCAGGCCGCGGTTCCTGACAACCCATGCGCAGTTTGCGAGAGCCCCGCCACTCCGCCGGCGAGGCACAGGCCGATCGCGGCGACGGTGAGGAGGTCGGCCTTCCAGAAGCCGCGCTGCTCGAGAAGCTCCCGGAAGCGGTTGCGGGCGCGAAAGATCACGCGATTGAAGTTCTCCTGCGAGAGCTGCAGCTCACGGCAGATCTGCTCCTTCGCCTCGTCATAGAGATAGAAGCGCACCAGAAGATCACGATCGCGCTCGGCGGGCAGTTCCTCGAGCACACGCCGCGCGGCCGCGGCCCATTCGGGCCGCCCGACCCGTTCCCAGTCCGGGTCGTCCTCGGAATCGCGGAGATCGTTCAGGCCCTCCGGGCTCGACACCGCGGTGCGGTCCTTGCGGCGGTGATTGCGCAGGTGGTTGAGCGCCACGCGGTAGAGGTAGCCGCCGAGCTTCTCCGGGTGGGCAATCTCGCCGTTACGGAGCTTCTCGAGGGTCGTGACCGCGGCGTCCTGGAGAATGTCCGCAGCGACTTCGGGGTCGCGTACGCGTCGCAGGATCAGCGCGCGCAATCCAGGGTAGTCGCGATAGACCGCCGAGAGGTGCGAGACGGGGTCCGAGACCGGAGCAGCGACGCCTGAGGCCGGCGAACTCACCGCGGGTGCTGCCTGCCCCTCAACACCGATCATTGGCCGAGTATAAGCCCCATTCGCGAGGCGCCGCAGCCGCGGCAGTGTTGCGTGCGACAGCTGATCGGCTCATGACAGATTCCTAAATAGGCATCTGCTGCGCGACTCCGTGGGCGCGCCGGCGGGTGTTCGGCTGCCTGCACTGTGTCAGGGCATCGAACCCCCGCGGGTGATCCCGCTACTCACGGATGGGAGAGCCCCTTGATCAGCCGCTGCACGCGTACGACCGAGCTTGACGTCTACCATCTGCGCCGCGACGGGGACAACAGCCTCGATAACGCGCAGGTTCTCTGCCGCCGGTGCCATGCGGCCACCCAGGGCTACGAGCTGCCCGGACGCAAGCCACCGGCTTTCGATAAGGCTATCAAGAGCGCCGCGCTGAGCCGCGCCGCCGATCAATGCGAATGCACGCGTATCGGGGCCTGCCACGGGGCCGCGCGACCCGTGCAGACCGGCGACACTCCGGAGCCGGCTTTGCGCTGAGTGTGGCTGGGCTTTACATCGTAAAGTTCTGATAAACAAGCAGTTCCTCAGGCGCCGCGGGTGACAGGCGCACGCGGCTGGAGTACAAGTCAGCCTTGTCAGCCGAAGGGACTCGCTCCATGAATCGCCACACGGATCGTCTGCGCTGCCGTCGGGCGGCCACCGCCGCCGCCGGCCTGCTCTTTGGCCTTTGTGGGTTGTGCGCTCAGGCGCCTGCTCATGCGGTCGGTGCCGCCTCCTGCGCGAACGATGCGGGACTTACGCTTCCCGCCGGCTTCTGCGCCAGCGTCTTTGCCGATGACCTGGGGCAGGCGCGCGACATTGCCGTCGCGGCGAACGGCGTCGTCTACGTCAACACCTGGAGCTCTCATGGACGGCCCCCGCCTGACGGCGGCTACCTCGTGGCCCTCCAGGACACCCGGGGAACCGGCCGAGCGAACGTCGTCATGCGCTTCGGTCCCACGGAGGTGCAGGGCGGGCGCGGCGGGACCGGCATCGGGATCTACAACAACTGGATCTTTGCCGAAGATAAGGATCGGATCGAGCGCTATACCCTCAGCAAGGATTCGATCGTACCGAAGCACCCGGCGGTCGATGTCGTGTATGGGCTGCCGCTCGGCGGCGATCATCCCATGCACCCGTTCGTGATCGACCGGAACGGGAATCTTTACGTCGACCTCGGGTCGGCGACCAACTCCTGCCAGTCGCGCAATCGCCAGCACGGCTCCCCCGGGATCTCTCCATGCCGCGAGCTCGAGACCCGCGGCGGCATCTGGCGCTACGACGCCAACAGGACTTCGCAGAAATTCTCTCCGCTCGAGCGCTACGCGACCGGCATCCGCAACAGCGAAGGGTTGACTCTTGACGCATCGGGGGCGCTTTACACCACGCAGCACGGCCGCGATCAGCTGTACCAGAACTGGCCGGAGCTCTATAAGCCTGAACAGGAAGCCACGCAGCCGGCCGAGGAGTTCATGCGTGTCGTACAGGGCGGGGACTACGGCTGGCCCGAATGCTATTACGACGAGGCGCAGGGCAGGCTCGTGCTTGCGCCCGAGTACGGTGGCGACGGCGGGCACAAAGTGGGCGTGTGCGCGCACAAGCTCGAGCCGCTGGCCTCCTTCCCGGCGCACTGGGCGCCGAACGATGCGGTGATCTACACCGGGAGCAGCTTCCCCGAGCGCTACCACAACGGTGTGTTCGTCGCCTTCCACGGATCGTGGGACCGGGCGCCTTACCCGCAGGGTGGGTACAACTTGGTCTTCCAGCGGCTCGCCGACGGCCGCGCCATCGGCCGCTGCGAAGTGTTCGCCGACGGCTTTGCAGGCGCCATCAAGCAGCCTGGTGCGGCAACGCACCGGCCATCCGGGGTCGCGATGGGACCCGATGGTGCTCTCTACGTCTCGGACGATGTGCGTGGGCGCATTTACCGCATCGTCTGGACCGGCGGGGCAGACACGGACGCCAGCTCCTCCGTCACGTCATGCCCGCCGCCGGATGCGCCGGCCGGCACCACGGGCGCGGCGGGGGCCTTGCCGCCGGAGGGCATCCACGCGAATGCGGGCGACGTCGAAAACCTGCCGGTACCGGCGGGCTCCTCGCACCGCATGGTGCTGCTTGGAGATGAGATCTTCCACGGCATGGTCGCGCATGCGACCTGCACGGTGTGCCACGGGCCGGACGGCGCGGGCACGCCTACCGGTCCCAGTCTCAGAGGGCCGACGTGGCTGTGGAGCGACGGCAGCTACCAGGGACTCAAGCACGCGATCACGGAGGGCGTCGCACACCCCAAGCAGTACGTCGGCGCGATGCCTCCGCTGGGCGGCGCGCAGCTCACTCCCGAGCAGGCGTCGGCGGTCGCGGCCTACGTGTGGGCGCTCGGCCATCACTGAAGCGCGGCTACCGTCATGCGATTGGCTTCATGACCTACCAGCTCTACTACTGGCCCGGGATCCAGGGCCGCGGCGAATTCATTCGCCTCGCGCTGGAAGAAGGAAGGGCCGACTATCGCGATGTGGCCCTGGTGCCCGACTCAGAGGGCGGCGGAGTGCCGGCGATACTCCGGATGCTCGAGGCGCGCGGTGTCCAGCGCCCGCCGTTTGCGGTTCCGGTGCTCAAGGCAGGGCGGCTGCTCATCGCGCAGACTCCTAACATCCTGCTGTTCCTCGGCGGTGCCCTCGGGCTTGCACCGCGGGACGAGGCGGGTCGGCTGTGGGTGCACCAGCTGACCCTCACCATCCTCGACCTCTATGTGGAGATCTTCGATACCCATCATCCGCTCGGCGACGGGTATGCCTACGAGGAGCAGAAGGCGGCCGCGCGGCGGCGCAGCAGGGATTTTCTCAAGGTGCGGCTGCCGAAGTTCATGACCTACTTCGAAGAGGTCCTGGGCCGCAACCGGGCGCACGCGCCCTGGATGGCCGGTGCGCGCTTGAGCTACGCCGATCTCTCGACGGCACAGGTGATCGCCGGGCTCCGCTATGCTTTCCCGAGGGCGACCGCACGTGCGCTGCGCAAGCGGCCGCGCCTGGCGAGGCTGCACGATGCGGTGTTTGCGCGGCCGCGAATCGCGCGCTACGTCGACTCCGGCCGCCGCGTGCCTTTCAACAACGAGGACCTCTTCCGCCACTACCCCTCGCTCGATCGTTGAGGGGCCACGGGCGCTGCGTGTTCCGCGTGCGGCTCGACGAGCCGAACGGCGAGGACCTGGCCCTTACGCTCGAGCGCTGAAACGCCCGACGACAAACCCCAGCACTGCAGCGAGTGCCGATGCGAGGAGCACGGCGAACTTTGCCGCGGTAAGCAGATTCTCGTCCTCGAACGCCAGGTTCGCCATGAAGATCGACATGGTGAATCCGATGCCGGCGAGGCACCCTAACAGGACCATGTGACTCCAACGCACCTCGCTGGGCAGTGCAGACAACCTGAGGCGCACCGCGGCGAGCGATGCGAGAGTCACCCCGAGGGGCTTGCCGAGCAGCAGCCCGAGTGCGACACCGGCGGTCACCCTGAGCTGCTCGCCGCTCGTCAGGGTCAGACCTTCGAGATTGACGCCCGCGTTCGCGAGCGCAAAGACCGGCATGATGCCGAACGCCACGTAGGGGTGGAGCCTAGCCTGCACCCGCACCACCGGCGGATCGAGCGCCCGCACTTCGCGCGACTCGCGGCGCCGCCCATAGGCCGAGGTTGCGGGCGTCAGCAGACCCAGCAGCACGCCGGCGAGCGCCGGGTGCACGCCCGCGCGCAGCATCCCGAACCAGACGACCGCCCCGGGCAGGATGTAGGCGAGCGCGCTGTCGACACTGAGCCGCTGCATCGAGAGCACGACTGCGACGCCCGCGACCACGATGAGGAGTCCCGTCGCCGCGATCCCGCTCGAGTAGAAGAATGCGATCACGAGGATCGCCGCGATATCGTCGATGATGGCGAGCGTCAGGAGCAGCATCCGCACCGCCGGGGGTATGCCGCGGCCGACGAGCACGAGCACTCCGACCGCAAAGGCAATGTCGGTCGCCGTCGGGATCGCCCAGCCGCGGATGGCGTCCGTGTCCGCGTTCACGCTCATGTATACGAGTGCCGGCAGCAGTACGCCGCCCGCCGCGGCGATGATCGGCAGGACCGCTACCTTCGGGTTGGAGAGCGTGCCATCGTGAATCTCGCGGCGGATCTCGAGCCCAACGACGAGAAAGAACACGGTCATCAGGCAGTCGTTGACCCAGAAGTGCAGGTCGTGGTCAGGGAACCAGCGCGAGAGCCCGTGCGCAGGTCCGAACAGCACCTGCAGATGCCAAAGCGAGTCGTAGAAATGCGCCCAGGGCGAGTTCGCCCAGGCGAGCGCCAGCGCTGCCGCAAGCAGCAGCAAGATGCCGCTGGCGGCCTCGACGTCGATGAAGCGCAGAGGCCAGAGCGTCGGGCGCAGAGCGTGTCGAATCCGGCTGCGGTCGTTCGTCATAGAGTCGTAGAGCCGAACACAGCGAGAAACCCCTCCGGAACCGAGATCGGGGTGGCCCGCTCACTGTAACCGATTGGAGGAGAGTGACATGCGAGTCATGGTGATCGTCAAGGCCAGCGAGCGGAGCGAGTCCGGTGCACTGCCCGATCCGGAGATCCTCGCCGAAATGGGCAAGTTCAACGAGGAGCTGTTGAAGGCGGGCGTGCTGCTCGCGGCGGAGGGGTTGCACGCAAGCTCCGGGGGCGTGCGGGTCAGCTTCGCCGGCGGCCGCAGCACCGTGCTCGATGGTCCCTTTACCGAGACCAAGGAGCTCGTCGGCGGGTTCTGGCTCTGGCAGGTGACATCGATCGAGGAGGCCGTGGAGTGGATTCGCCGCTCACCGTTCCAGAAACGCGAGGCGGAGGTCGAGATCCGCAGGGTCTTCGAGACCGAGGACTTCGGCTTGAGCCTGCCGGAGCTCTGCGCACAGGAAGCACGTCAGCGCGCTGAGCTCGCCGCGAAGAACTGAGGATCATTCCCATGCAAACCCATACTCACCTGCATTTCATTCGCCATGACCTTCGGCGAAGCGCCCGGGGCGGCGGCCTGCCCGCCCGAGACGCGCGACCAGATCGTGCATGCGCGCATCGACCTGGGCGATCAGTTTCTCCTCGGCTGCGACGCACCGGCCGACCACTACCGTCCGCCGCAGGGCTTCAACGTCATGGTCGGGGTGGACGAGCCTGCGGAGGCCGAGCGCATCTTCAACACGCTGGCCGACGGCGGCAGCGTTTCCATGCCGTTCCAGGAGACTTTCTGGGCACGCCGTTTCGGCATGTGCACGGACCGTTTCGGTGTTCCCTGGATGGTGAATTGCGCCAAACCCCAGTATGCGGTGGCCGGTGAGGCCCGCGAGACGGCGTGAGTGATCTTGGCTTGCGCGACGCGACTTGCGATGGTGTCATCCGTGGCCATGGTGGCCACGGATGCTCCTCAGACCCGGGAAGCGCGTGCCGGTGCGCGCCCGGCGGCGGACGCACGCCGCACCATCGACGCCGTGTGGCGCATCGAGTCGGCGCGGCTGATCGCGGGGCTCACGCGCCTGACGCGCGATGTGGGCGTGGCGGAAGAGCTTGCGCAGGACGCGCTGGTCGTGGCGCTCGAGCAATGGCCCGACTCGGGCATTCCCGACAATCCCGGCGCCTGGCTGATGGCGACCGCCAGGAACCGCGGGATCGATCAGCTGCGCCGCGGCAGGATGCAGGCGCGCAAGCACCAGACGCTGGGAGCCGAGCTTGAGATGCGACAGCAGGGAAGCGGCGGCGAGGTCGAGGCGAGCGCCGACGATGCCATCGGCGACGATCTGCTGCGGCTCATCTTCATCGCCTGCCACCCGGTGCTTTCCACCGAGGCACGTACGGCGCTCACCCTCAAGCTCCTCGGCGGGCTGACGACGCAGGAGATCGCGCGCGCCTTCCTCGTGCCCGAGCCGACCATCGCGCAGCGCATCGTGCGTGCGAAGCGCACGCTGGCCGAGGCGCACGTCCCGTTCGAGATTCCGCGGCGCGAGGAGCTCGGCGCGCGGCTGTCCTCGGTGCTGGAGGTCATCTATCTGATCTTTAACGAGGGCTATGCGGCGACTGCGGGTGAGGACTGGATGCGCCCGGCGCTTTGCGAGGAGGCGCTGCGCATCGGCCGGATCCTGGCCGAGCTCGCCCCTGGCGAGGCGGAGGTCCACGGCCTGATCGCGCTCATGGAGATCCAGGCCTCGCGGCTGCGCGCGCGCACCGGCCCGAACGGCGAGCCGGTGCTGCTCATGGATCAGAACCGGGCCGTGTGGGACCGGATCCTGATTCATCGCGGCCTGCTCGCGCTCGCGCGCGGCGAGGCGCTTGCTGCCGAGCGCGGGCCGTTTCTGCTGCAGGCCGCTATCGCCGCCTGTCACGGCCGCGCCGCCACCAGCGCCGAGACCGACTGGGTGCAGATCACCGCCTTCTACGATGAGCTTTCGCGGGTTACGCCCTCACCGGTCGTGGAGTTGAACCGCGCGGTCGCGGTCGGCATGGCCTACGGCCCGGCGGCGGGACTGCAGATTGCCGACGAGCTCGAGCGTCAGGGAGCGCTCAAGTCCTATCACCTGTTACCGAGCGTGCGCGGAGATCTTCTCGAGAAGCTCGGCCGTTATGCCGAAGCGTACGCGCAGTTCGAGCATGCCGCGCAACTCACGCACAATGCGCGCGAGCAGCGCCTGCTGCTCGATCGGGCGGCGGCCTGCGCGCATGCACGCACTTCCTGAGGCAACTTTCTGACGGAGAGGCTCATGACGTACATGCTGCTGGTCGTCGAACCGCAGGGTGACCGCGCCAGGCGCACGCCCGAGGAGGGGCGCGTGCTGTTCGAGCGCATGGTGGAGTGGAGCGAGCACCTCAAGTCCCGCAAGCTTCTGCTCGGGGTCAACTCGCTGAAGACCGAGGCGACGCGCCTCGCGGTACGCGCCGGCAGCAGCCGCAGGACCGACGGGCCATTCACGGAATCGAAGGAGCTGATTGGCGGCTACTTCCTGGTCGATTGTCGCACTCGTGCGGAAGCGGTCGAGCTCGCGCAGAACTGCCCCGCGGCACAGTGGGCCACGATGGAGGTGCGTGAGATCGGTCCCTGTTTCGAGTGAGCAGCGCGCGGCCGGGACCTCAGAGCCCGGGTCAGTTCGCGGCAACACCGAAAGTGCGCGCGAAGAAATCCGCGGTCGCCGTGTCGGCTCTCAACCATGAAGAGTGACGCAGGAACCCGTGGATCTCGTTCGGCAGCACGAGCTCTTCGTAAGGGACGTGTCTTGCCTCGAGTCGGCGCGCCAGATCCACGGTCTGCTGAAAGGACACGTTGCGGTCGTCATCGCCCTGGATGAGAAGCACGGGCGATTTCCAGCCGTCGACACTGGCATCCGGCGATGCCTGCCACGCGACCGCCGTGGCCTCCTCGAGGTCACCTTTCTCGTAGCGCGTGGGCGGCGTCTCCGGGACCCTGCGGGTGCGCGTAAAGTCGTGGACTCCATGCAGGTCGACTCCCGCCTTGAAGACCTCTGAATCGCGCGCCAGGCCCAGCGCCGTCAGGTAGCCCCCGTACGATCCGCCCCAGATACCGATGCGGGTCGCATCGACCCCCGGCAGTCCCTGGAGATAGCGCGCGGCGGCGAGCACGTCCTGGTACTCGGCGGCGCCTCGGGGCCCGGCATGCTCGGGCTGATGAAATGCTCTTCCGTAACCGATACCGAGTCGATAGTTGACCGAGAGAACAATGTAGCCGTGGGTTGCGAGGTACTGATTCACAGCGTAGGCGTTGCTGTAGTAGTCCATGTAGTGCCAGCCGAGCAGCATCTGGCGCGGCGGGCCACCGTGCACGAAGACGATTCCCGGCGCTCGCGATGCCGCGGCGGACTCAAACAACTGACCGTGCACCGCCGTTCCGTCCGCTGCATTGAAGACAACCGCTTTCGGCACGAGCAGTTTTGCGACGGGGAAATCCGCAGGCGGCGCGCCGGCGTCGAGCGTCGAGCGCTCTCTCCCGTCGATGCCGACCATGCCGACCGTCGGCGGCTCCCGGGGACCCGCCGTGACGAATGCGACGCGCTTCGCCGCGGCGCTGACCGGCGTCCATTCCAGTGTCGTCCCGGAGGTGAGGGAGAGCGAGCCGGCGCGATCCACGGCCACGCGAAACAGGTGACGGCGGTCGCCATCGTCCGGTGTGCTACCGGTGTTCGCGTCGTAGATCATGAAGCGGCCGTCGCGGCTCTCGGCGACGTGCTCGACCATGAAAGGGCCCGGCGTCAGCAACACGGGCAGCCCATGGCCTGCGGCCGGCAGGGAGTACAGGTGCGGCCACTCATCGAGATAGGCGAGAAACACGAGACGCGCGCCGGCTGCCCAATGGAGGTTGGCGCGGCCTTCGACATCGGGGTAGGAGCCGGCGAGCGTGTCGGGGCTTTGCCACACGGCATGGCCTGAGCCGTCCGTGGCGCTGGCGACCCAGATCGACCAGGGGTCCGGCGTGCGGGTGAGCAGCGGCTTGGGTGGTCCGCCGTCGCCCGGACGCCGTACAAACGCGAGACGCGTGCCATCCGGCGACCAACGGGGCGAGGAATCCTTATCCGTCGACGGCGCGAGATAGAGAAGCGGCGTCTCTTTGGAGGAGAAGACGCCGATGAACGAATGGTCGGTGCGATCGGAGACGAAGGCCAGAAGAGAGCCGTCCCGCGACCACTGCAGGTCGTCATCCTTGCCCCGATCGAAGAACAGTCGCTCAGGCCTGCCCTGCCCGTCGAGGGGCGCGCTCCACACCTGGTGGTCCTTGACGTAAGCGAGCTGACCCCGCGCGGAGATCGCCGGCGCATCCCCCTCCGCGACCTTGGTCGGCGAACCGCCGGAAACCGACATGCTCCAGATCGTCACCAGTGGCTGTTCCGGGGACGAATCCGGGTCGGGCGCCAGATTGCCCTCGGCGGGCCAGTTGGCGTCGTGGTCCCCACCCCGCACATAGACAAGGTGGGTACCGTCGGGAGAGAAAGTGAGGTGAGTGATCTCCTGGCCGTCGTCCGCGGTGTACTGCGTAACCTGCTGCGGCGTGAAGTCAGGGCCACGGGCGATCCAGACGTTGCGAACTCCGGCCGTATTCCGGACCCACGCGATCGCGTCCCCATCGGCCGCCGCCGCGAGCTCGCTCGCGTAAGGGTAGTGGAGGACCTCGTCCATCGTGAACTGGGCGCCCAGGGAGACGGACGCGACCAGGGCGGTGAGCGCGCCCGCCAGAGACTTCAGCATTGGAGTGATCCCGGATCGGTACTTGTCACGCACTACATCTGGGGCGCCCAGGATGAGCACCAGCCCTTGGCCACCACGTCCTTGCCGGGGAAGAGCTGACAGGCCCCCCGGGCCGAGCCCGTAGCTCCCTGGTAGAGCCCGCAGTTCGCGCAACTCGCGCCCTTGGCGGCGCGCTTGTCCTTGGAGGCATCCTCCGTGTAGCTCACCGCCTTCGCTGCCGGCGCGTCTGGCGCGAGCAACGGCAGCTCTGCTGCGCCGGCTTGCCCCGAGCGGGCCAGTGCCACCGCCGCCGCCGGCACGCCGAGGGCGAGGCGCTGCAGGAGCTGTCGGCGCGATAGGGATTTCGGTTCGGTCACCTGAGGTCTCCTTGAGATTGCCCAAGTTTTTCAGAGGTCTATCAGAACATAAAAAAATAAGGGCGGCGACAGCTGCCCGCTATTGCCGCCCAGGACCCCGCCCGCCGATAAGGCGGCCACAACAAAGCCCGCTGCATCGGGAGGGGGGGAACATGTGCAGGACTGAACGTGCGATCGAGCCGACTCGAGGGGATGGACTGAGGCTTCTGCCGCTGGCGCTGCTCCTGGGCCTTGCGGCACTGAGCGTCAACGTCCCGGTGTTCGCACAGGCCCCGGGCCTGGGGCCTCCGCTGAGCCTGGATCAATTCGGCCTGCTGGAGAGCTCCTCGACGAACAATTTCAATACCGGTACGACCAATGGCTTCTTTGCCAACCTCGGAACCAACGGCCGCACGTGCGGTACGTGCCATGTCGAAGCCAATGCCTGGACATTCACTCCACTCCATGCACAGCTGCTGCGCCACAATGACCCGCTGTTCGCCCCGGTCGACGGCTCTGACTGTCCACCGGTCTCGGGTAATCAAGAGCCGAACAGCGCGAATTCCTCGATGGTCCTCAAGTACGCGGTCATTCGCATTCAGCTGGCGATCCCCGCCACGGCAAATTTCGCGCTGGCCTCGGCCACCAACCCCAAACGGTGTGCCATACCGCCGGGGTCACCCGCCATCTCGGGAGATCTGTTCCTCTTCAGGCGCCCGCTGCCCTCCACCAACCTTGTGCTGCTGTCCGCGGTGATGTGGGACGGGCGCGAGTCGTTGGAGAAGATCACCACTACGGCTGGTGAGGCAAGCACGGCTCCGCTGCTCTTCGATCTGGACGACCAGGCCAATTCAGCGACGACCGGCCATGCGCAGGGCGCACCGATTGTCGGCACTCAGGCGCAGCAGGATATCGTCAACTTCGAGATGGGCCTGTCCACGGCGCAGGTCATCCTCGTACCCGATATCGGCATTGCGCTGCTGGATCTCGAGGGAGCCAATGGCGGTGCCAACTACCTGCAGAACACGGCGGCGCCGGCCTTCTCAATCGGCGTCAATAATCCATTGAGTCCGCCGTTCACCAACGCGGTCTTCACGATCTACTCGGCCTGGGAGCCCACCAGCCCGGAGTACCGACGCCTCCCGCCGGTCGAGCAGGCCATCGGACGCGGCGAAGCGCTCTTCAACAACACCACGTTCGTCGTCCACGACGTGCCGGGAATCAACAGCGTTCCGTCCGATCCGCTCTACAATCCCGCCGACCCGCTGGCCGGCCAGGACGTGGTGGCCGGATGCGGCTTGTGTCATAACAGCCCGAACGCCGGCGACCACTCGACATCGCTCCCGATCAACATCGGCGTCACGATGGCTCAGCCGGCCAACAACAACGGCAGCGCCAACCACGCCCTCGACCTGGGGAATCTGCCGGTCTATACGCTCACCAACTCCGCCACCGGTGCCACGGTCCAGGTGACCGATCCAGGCAAAGCGATGATCAGCGGCAGCTGGACGGACATCGGCAAGACCAAGGGCCCGATCCTGCGCGGTCTTGCGGCGCGCGCACCCTACTTCCACAACGGCTCTGCCAAAGACCTGGCCACAGTGGTGAGCTTTTACAACCAGCGCTTCAATATCGGGCTGACCCCCCAGCAGCAGTCCGATCTGGTGACATTCCTCGAGGCGCTGTAGGCAGCGGAGGGAATCTCCATGAGCAGGATCGCAGCGTTCCTGTACGGCAGCATCGCCTACGTCATCTCCTTTGCCACGATCCTCTACGCGATCGGGTTCGTCGGCAACGTCGTGGTCCCGAAGTCGATCGACTCCGGTGTCGGGATCCTGACGCCCGAGGCGCTCGCGATCGATGCGCTGCTGCTCGGACTGTTCGCCATGCAGCACAGCGTCATGGCGCGGCCGTGGTTTAAACGCGGCTGGACGCGCATCGTGCCCGAGCCCATCGAGCGCAGCACCTACGTGCTGCTCGCGAGCCTGTGCCTCATCCTGTTCTTCTGGCAGTGGCGGCCCATGACGGAAGTGCTCTGGGACGTGCGCAACGACACGGGGCGGTGGCTGCTGCTGGCGGCCGGCTGGCTCGGCTGGCTCACGGTCCTCGGCAGCACTTTCCTCGTCAGCCATGCCGATCTCTTCGGGCTCAGGCAGGTGACGGCCTGTCTGCGCGGCGTGCGCTACCAGCCGGCGCGCTTCGCGACGCCGCTCCTCTACCGGCTGGTGCGCCACCCGCTCTACCTGGGCTTCTTCATCGCGTTCTGGGCGACGCCCCGGATGACGCGCGGGCATCTGCTGTTTGCTCTGGCGACCAGCGGCTACATCCTGATCGCCATACAGTTCGAGGAGCACGATCTCATCGGCTACTTCGGCGAGGCCTATCGGCGCTACCGCGAGCAGACTCCGATGCTGATTCCGTTCGCGAAGGGGCCGCGGCGCGCGGGCGGGTCTACTGCAACCCCGCGCGGTGCATGAGGTCGACGAACCGCGGATCATCGCGCAGGAAGTCGTAAATCGGGTCGACCTTGAGGGTCGTGGGCAGATTGCTGCGCACGGCGAAGGAAGCTTCGAGCGTCTTCAGCAGCTTGTCCGCGTCCCCGATGCCCGCGTAGGCCACCGCCTGCATCGCCAGGGGGTCAAACTTATAGAGCCGAAGGTCGTCGTCCATCTTGCGGACGGCGGCCTCCGCTGCCTCGTGCTGCCCCATGCGGCCGCGGACGTAGGCTTCGTTCGCCCAGATCCAGGGCCCCGGAGCGACCGCCCCCCAGGCGCTCAGGTAGCCGAGTGCTTCCGCAGGCCGACCCGCCTCCGCGTAAGTCTGCACGACGACGTTCGCGCGCCCGAGGTTCGGGTCCATCGCATGCACGGCCTGGAACGCCTGGATGGCGCGATCGTACTGCCGCGCGTAGTTGAGGATGACCGCGTGGTCCGCGGCGACAATGGGCGAGAGCGGATCGAGCTCGCGCGCGTGCTCGCTCTCGGCGAGCGCCGGCGCAAAGCGCCCCTGGTAGGCGAGGCAGTCGGCGTACCACTGGCGGGCGGTCGCGTAGTTGGGATTGAGCTCGATGGCGCGCTGGAACTCCTTCTCGGCCGTGTGCCAGTCGTAGTCGTAGTCCTCGGCAATGACCGCGAGCGCGTTATGCGCGGCCGCGAGGTTCGGGTCGAGCTCGACGGCCTGCACCGCGGCGGCCTTCGCCTTGGGCATCGCCTCCTTGGGTACCGCCAGCCCGTAGTTGCTCATCATCGCGTAGGTATCAGCGAGGCCTGCCAAGGCGGGAGCGTATTGCGGGTCCTTCGCGATCGCCTGCTGGAAGAGAGCCAGCGCTTGCGTGAAGCCTTCGAGGTTGCGCTGGTTCCAGAAATACCGGCCGCGCAGGTACAGGTCGTAGGCCGCGTAGTGCTCGGGCGTGACTTCGGCCTTCGGGGCCACGACCGCAGCCCGATGCTCGCCGAGGAGACTGCGAATCTCGTCGGCGATTGCGATGGCGATCTCCCCCTGCAACGCCAGGACCGAGGTGAGCCGTCGGTCGTACTCGTGAGCCCAGACATGCGCCTGGTCGGAGGCACGCACCAGTTGTGCCGTGATGCGTACATTATCGGCGTCGCGCCGCACGCTCCCCTCGAGCACGTACTGCGCGCCCAGCTGGTATCCGATCTCATCCACGGGGATGCGAGTGTTCTTGTAGCGCATCACGGACGTGCGCGCGATGACGCTCAGGTGCTGCGGATCGATGTTGCCGAGCTGGGCGATCAGCTCTTCCGTCAGCCCGTCGCTGAAATAATCCTGGCTCGCATCGCCCGTCAGGTTCTGCAGCGGCAGCACCGCGACCATGCTCACCCGGGGGGAAGTGGCTGCGCCCGGCGGGGGAGCGCTCGCGGCGGCCGCCCGCGTGTGCGAGCGTTGCCACCAGACCAGAGCGACGACCGCTGCGATGATGAGGAGCGCGACGATCCAGGGGATGACGGGCGCACGCGCGCGCGGCGCCGCCGTCGGCACCTCAGAGCCGCCTGCGGTCTGCGTGTTGGTCGGGGCCTGCAAGTCGGTGCTGCGGCGCCGCGGCGCGGACGGCTCCGTAGCCGGCTGTCCCGTGACTGCCGCCGGCGGTTGCACGATGAAGCGATAGCCGAGACCGGTGACGGTCTGGATGAAGCGCGGGTTCTCCGGGTCGTCGTTGAGGACCTGGCGGATCTTGCGTATCGCGCCGTTGATGCTGTTGTCCGTGTCGGTGAAGACGCGCTTGCCCCAGATCTTCTCGACGATCTGCTCGCGGCTCACGAGCTGTCCGGGCTGCTGCGCGAGAAACAGCAGGATCTCCATCGGGATCCGCTCGAGCCGCAGCGCGCGGCCCTCCCGGCGCAGCTCCCAGGCGCGCGCGTTCAGCTCGAAGCCATCGCCGAAGCGAATCGTCGAGTCGTTCGACTCCGGATCCAAGCTGCTCCCCCGCGGGATGTTTCCGCTGAGCCGATACTATAGGCTCGACGCGCGAGCCCGGCGTGACATCAGGATTAAACGCGCGGCCGGGTCAGCTCGAGGCGTGGGCGGCCGCGTAAGTCTCCATCATGAGACCCGTGCCGCCACGTGAGACGTGCGCGACGACCGCCGTGCGCCGATGGAGCTTGGTGACGGTACCGAGGTTGATGGCGAATGAGAGCACGACCTGCTGGCCCTTGCGCAGCCCTAAATTGGTCGTCTCGACGAACACACCCGTGGCGCTCAGGTTGACCGCTTTGCAGAGCTTGCGACGCCCGCCGGGAACCGTGATATACACGACCGTGCGGGCTCGGTGTCGGGTGTGCAGTCGGCGTTCCACTGCTGAGCTTCTTCTCGCGTTATCTTCTTATCGATGCGCGTGACGCATTATGCCTGCGTGCCGCGGCGTTCGCCCCCGCCAGTGAACTTAATTTACCCACCCCTCGTGTAGCAATTTTGCCGGCCCGCACAGGTCTGCGCCAGCCGCCTCGCGGGCATGCAAGGCGTACGCCCCACCCATGGATCCTGAAGGTTCTTCAGGGATCATTGTCATGAACCGCGGATGAACATGACGTCTCAGGAACCCCGCTTTAGAAAGGCCCCGATTTCCGCGCCGAAGGTCTTCAGGTCGACGAGAAACGCGTCGTGCCCTTCTATGCACTCGAGCGGCGCGAAGCGCGTGGCGACTCCGGCGGTCCTGAGCGCCCGGGCGATCGCTTCCTGCTCGGTGACTGAGAAGAGCAGGTCGGTCCTGACGCCGATGACGAGCGCCTCCTCGAGCTGCGCGCGCCGGAAGAGCGCCACAGGCTCGCCGTGCACCGTCAAGTCGAATCGATCCATGGCGCGCGAAATGTACAGATAGCAGTTTGCATCGAAGAGGTTGACCCAGCGCTGGGCGAGCGATTCGAGATAGCCCTGCACGGCGAACTCGGAAGCGAACGGGTCGCCGTTCGCCATGTCGGCACGGATGGGCTCGCGCCCGAAGCGCTGCTGCCACTCGGCGGCGGAGCGGTAGGTGACGGTGCCGAGCTTGCGGGCGATGCGCTGCCCCGTGATGGGCGGGGAATCGGCCGCATAGTCCCCTCCCTTCCAGTTCGGGTCCCTGGTGATGACCTCGCGCTGGATCGAGCGCAGCGCGATCGCAAACGGGGCGGCGGCCTGGGTCCCTGAGATGCAAACGAGCCGCCGTGCGGCCCCCGGAAAAAGCCCCGCATAGGCCAGCACGACCATGCCACCGAGCGAGGGGCCCATGACCGTGTCGAGACGCCGGATGCCGAGCGAGCGCACGGTCTCGTAGCCGGCGCGGGCGATGTCTTCGATGGACAGATCGGGAAAAGCGAGCCGGTAGGGCTTGTCCGTGGCTGGGTCGATCGAGGCGGGACCCGTCGAGCCAAAGCAGCTGCCCAGGGAATTGACGCAGATGACGAAGAAGCGGTCGGTATCGAGCGCGAGCTCAGGTCCTACCATTCCCTCCCACCAGCCCTCGGAGGTGTCCTGCGGCGACGCCGCCGCGTGCGCAGGCGGCGAGAGCCCGGTGAAGAGGAGCAACGCGTTGTCGCGCGCGGCGTTGAGCTCCCCCCAGGTTTCGTAGGCGATGCGCGCGCCATGCAGCACTCCCCCGCGCCACATGGGGAAAGGATCGGGCAGCGCGGCGTAGCGGCGGGCATCCATGGCGCGACTTATAACATGGGGGTAAAGGCCGGCTTGGGACCTCAGGGCTCGGGATCGCCGCCCTCGGGGATGCCTTCAAAGAGGAGCGTGGAGAGATAACGCTCGCCGGTGTCAGGCAGCATCGCGAGAATCACCGAGCCGTCCGGGGCCTCCGCGGCCACCTTCATGGCCGCGGCAAATGTGCCCCCCGAGGAGATGCCGCAGAAGATACCCTCGCTGCGCGCGAGCTGGCGCGCGGTCTCGACTGCCTCGGCATCTGCCACCTGCACGACCCGGTGCGGCACCTCGCGGTTCAGCACCCGCGGTACGAAGTCCGGCGTCCAGCCCTGGATCTTGTGAGGCGTCCAGGCATGCCCGGCGAGGACCGAAGCTCCCTGGGGCTCGCAGGCCACGATCTGCACGTCGGGGCGGGCAAGCCGGATCACCTCGCCGGCTCCGGTGAGGGTGCCCCCCGTGCCCCAGCCGGTGACGAAGAAATCGAGCCGCCGGCCGGCGAAGTCCTGGACGATCTCGGGCCCGGTCGTATTGCGGTGGTAGGCGGGATTCGCCTCGTTCTCGAATTGCCGGGCGAGGAACCAGCCGTTCCTTTTCCCCAGCTCCTCGGCCTTCTTCACCATGCCGCTGCCGCGCTCGGCGGCGGCGGTCAGGATCACCTTGGCGCCGAGCATGCGCATGATCTTGCGCCGCTCGACGGAGAAGGTCTCGGTCATGACGGCAACGAAGGGGTAGCCCTTGGCCGCGCACACCATGGCGAGCGCGATCCCGGTATTGCCCGAGGTCGCTTCAACCACGGTCTGGCCGGGCTTCAGGGTTCCGCGGCGCTCGGCGTCCTCGATGATGCCGATCGCGAGCCGGTCCTTGACGGAGGAGAGCGGGTTGAAGAACTCGCACTTCGCGTAGAGGGTGACGTGCTTCGGCCCCAGGCGGTTGATACGTACGACCGGGGTTTTGCCGATCGTGCCGAGAATGCTGTCGTAGATCATGCTGCGCCCCTGAGTATCGAGGCCATGGAGTATCACACCCGATGATCCGACTGCAGAAGCTGCTTGCCTCGGCGGGGCTCGGGTCGCGTCGCTCCATCGAGGAGTGGATCCGGGCCGGGCGGATCACGGTGGCAGGCCGGGTGGCACAGCTCGGGGACCGCGCGGGCGCGGCCGACGACGTACGGCTCGACGGGATCAAGCTTGAACTTAATCTGGTCAGCAATTCGGGTGCCCCGGAGGTACTCCTTTATTACAAGCCGGTGGGGGAGGTCACCACCCGAAGCGATCCGCAAGCGCGGCCGACAGTGTTCGAGCGCCTGCCCGCACCGAAGGCTGGACGCTGGATTACGGTAGGGCGACTGGACGTTAACACCGCCGGACTGCTCCTTTTCACCACCGACGGGGAGCTGGCGCACCGGCTGATGCATCCCTCGAGCGAGATCGAGCGGGAGTACCTGGTGCGGCTGCGGGGCCGGCCCACTGCGGCGGTGCTCAGGCAGCTGAAGGAGGGGGTGGGACTCTCCGACGGTCCGGCGCGGTTCGATCGCATTGTGCCGGAGGGCCCCGGTGCCGCTGGCCATTCGAGCTTCCGGGTGGTGCTCCACGAGGGCCGCAACCGCGAGGTGCGGCGGATCTTCGAGGCCGCAGGGCTCGAAGTGAGCCGGCTCCTTCGGATCCGCTACGGTCCCATCGATCTGCCGCGGAGCCTGAGGCCCGGAGGCGCCCAACCGGCTTCGCCCCAGACAGTCGAGCGGCTGGTTCTGGCCGCCATGTCCAAGGCGCAGGCCGGCGCCACGCGGGGAAGCCAAGCAAATCCCGGGCCAGGCCAATTGACACCTTAACCCTCTGAAATCACAATACGCGGCTCGTTTTGCGGAGGGGTACCCAAGCGGCCAACGGGAGCAGACTGTAAATCTGCCGGCTTACGCCTTCGAAGGTTCGAATCCTTCCCCCTCCACCACCAGCGTGCGGAGGGAGAGGGAGCGGACCTCGTCGGTTCGAAAGCCGGCAGAGGGACGCCATCAGCAGCGGGTGTAGTTCAATGGTAGAACCTCAGCCTTCCAAGCTGATGACGTGGGTTCGATTCCCATCACCCGCTCCAGCTTGACCGCGCGTTGACTTCTGAGCCCGCGAGCCCATGTAGCTCAGTCGGTAGAGCACGTCCTTGGTAAGGACGAGGTCACCGGTTCGATTCCGGTCGTGGGCTCCAGTCGACCGGGCAACCGGTGTTTGAATCGTCGGAGTTAGGAAACTTCCATGTCCAAAGAGAAATTCGAGCGCAACAAGCCGCACGTGAATGTCGGGACGATTGGTCACGTGGATCATGGGAAGACGACGCTGACGGCGGCGTTGACGAAGGTGATGGCGGAGACCAACGGCGGGACGTTTGTGGCGTACGACCAGATTGACAAGGCGCCGGAGGAGAAAGCGCGCGGGATCACGATTTCGACTGCGCACGTGGAGTACCAGAGCAAGAACCGGCACTACGCGCACGTGGACTGCCCCGGGCACGCCGACTACGTGAAGAACATGATCACGGGAGCGGCGCAGATGGATGGCGCCATTCTGGTGGTATCGGCGGCGGATGGGCCGATGCCGCAGACGCGCGAGCACATTCTGCTGGCGCGCCAGGTGGGTGTGCCGTACATGGTTGTCTACATGAACAAAGCGGACATGGTGGACGACAAGGAGCTGCTGGAGCTGGTGGAGATGGAGGTGCGCGAGCTTCTGAGCGTGTACAAATTCCCCGGGGACAAGACTCCGATCATCATCGGCTCGGCGCTGAAGGCGCTGGAGGGGGACAAGAGCGAGATTGGGGTGCCCTCGGTGGTGAAGCTGGTGGAGGAGATGGACAAGTACATCCCGATCCCCAAGCGCGAGGTGGACAAGCCGTTTTTGATGCCGGTGGAGGATGTGTTCTCGATCTCGGGACGTGGGACGGTGGTGACGGGGCGCATTGAGCGCGGGATCGTCAAGGTGAACGACGAGGTGGAGATTGTGGGGCTGAAGGCGACGGCCAAGACGGTGTGCACGGGGGTGGAGATGTTCCGCAAGCTCCTGGATGAGGGGCAGGCGGGGGACAACGTCGGGGTGCTGCTGCGGGGTACGAAGCGCGAGGAGGTTGAGCGCGGGCAGGTGCTGGCGAAGCCCGGGAGCATTACGCCGCACACGCACTTTGAGTGCGAGGTGTACGTGCTGGCGAAGGAGGAGGGCGGGAGGCACACGCCGTTCTTCAAGGGGTACCGGCCGCAGTTTTACTTTCGCACGACGGATGTGACGGGGACGATCGAGTTGCCGGCCGGGGTGGAGATGGTGATGCCCGGGGACAACATCAAGATGACGATCGAGCTGATCAGCCCGATTGCGATGGATCAGGGGCTGCGGTTCGCGATCCGCGAGGGCGGCAAGACCGTCGGCGCGGGCGTGGTGACCAAGATTTTGAAGTAGGGCGCGGGCGCGGGTCCGGGACCGAGACAGAGCGCGTGAAGGTGTTCCGGACGATAGTGAACGAATCGGTTCACTGTCTCCGATCAGGAGTAGGCCAGTAGCTCAATTGGCAGAGCGGCGGTCTCCAAAACCGCAGGTTGGGGGTTCGATTCCCTCCTGGCCTGCCATCGATTGATATGACAGACGACACAAGAGTTCAGGACGCCGGCACGGCGGACAAGGTGAAGCTCACCGTCGCGATCCTGCTGGCGATCGCAGGCGTCGTGGGCTACTACGTGCTCGCGGACCAGGCCACCTGGATTCGCTGGGCAGCGGTGGTCGCAGGTCTGGTGCTTGGCGCGCTGGTGGTGGCGTTCTCGACCTACGGCACGGAGTTCCGCAGGTTCGTCGAGCTCGCGCGCATCGAGCTGCGCAAGATCGTCTGGCCGACGCGCGATGAGACGATCAAGACGACCGCGGTGGTGTTTGGCTTCGTGATCATCTTCGGGGTGTTTTTCTGGGTACTGGACCTGGTGCTCGCCTGGGCTACCAAGGCGCTCACCGGGCAAGGCGGAGGTTGATCGTGCGTTGGTACGTGGTGCACGCGTATTCGAACTTCGAGCACCGGGTCGCGGAGTCGCTCAAGGAGCGCATCCAGCGCGCCGGGCTCGCGGAGCGCTTTGGCGAGATCCTGGTGCCGACCGAGGAAGTGGTCGAGATGCGCGACGGCCAGAAGCGCAAGAGCGAGCGCAAGTTCTACCCCGGCTACGTGCTGGTGCAGATGGAGATGGATGAAGAGACCTGGCACCTGGTGCGCGATGTGCCCAAGGTGCTCGGCTTCATCGGCGGGACGCCGGAGAAGCCGGCGGCGATCACCGACAAGGAGGCCAACCAGATCCTGCGCCGCGTGGAAGAGGGCGTCGACAAGCCGCGGCCGAAGGTGCTGTTCGAGCCGGGCGAGGTGGTGCGCGTGATCGACGGACCATTCAACGATTTCAACGGAGTGGTGGAGAGCGCCAACTACGAGAAGAGCCGCCTGCAGGTGGCAGTGCAGATTCTCGGGCGCTCGACACCGGTCGAGCTGGATTTCTCGCAGGTCGAGAAGGCCTGAAGGTATCTCAATGGCGAAGAAAGTACAGGGCTACATCAAGCTGCAGGTGCCCGCGGGCTCTGCCAATCCCTCGCCCCCCATCGGGCCGGCGCTGGGCCAGCAGGGCGTCAACATCATGGAGTTCTGCAAGCAGTTCAACGCCCAGACCCAGAAGATGGAGAAGGGGCTGCCGATCCCGGTGGTGATCACCGTGTATTCCGACCGCAGCTTCACCTTCATCATGAAGACGCCGCCGGCCGCGGTGCTGATCGCCAAGGCGATCGGCATTGAAAAAGGCAGCGGCACACCCAATACGGCGAAGGTGGGCAAGATCTCGCGCAAGCAGCTCGAGGAGATTGCCAAGCTCAAGCAGCCCGATCTGACCGCCGCAGACCTCGACGCGGCGGTGCGCACCATTGCGGGCTCGGCGCGCAGCATGGGCGTCGACGTGGAAGGAGTCTGACCATGGCCGTCACCAAACGCGTGAAGACCTGGAAGGCCGGGCTCACCGCCGGCAAGGCGTACCCGGTCGAGGAGGCGCTCAAGCTGGTGAAGCAGTTCGCGACCTCCAAGTTCGCCGAAGCGGTGGATGCGGCCGTGAATTTAGGGATCGATGCGAGCAAGTCCGACCAGCAGGTGCGCGGCTCCACGGTGATGCCGCACGGCACGGGCAAGACAGTCCGCGTCGCGGTCTTTACCTCCGGCAAGAACCAGGAGGTCGCCAAGGCCGCCGGCGCCGATATCGTCGGGCTGGAGGATCTCGCGGCGAAGGTCAAGGCGGGCGAGATCAACTTCGATCGCGTGATCGCATCCCCGGACGCCATGCGCATCGTCGGCCAGCTGGGACAGATCCTCGGGCCCCGCGGGCTCATGCCGAACCCCAAGGTCGGCACGGTGACCCCGGATGTCGCAACCGCGGTGAAGAACGCGAAGTCCGGCCAGGTGACCTACCGGGTCGACAAGGCCGGCATCGTGCATTGCACGATCGGCAAGGCGAGCTTCGAGGTGAGCGCGCTGAAGGAGAACCTGCACGCGCTGATCGCGGACCTGCAGAAGGCGAAGCCCGCCTCATCGAAGGGTGTGTACCTGAAGCGCGTCACGCTGTCCTCGACCATGGGGCCGGGCGTGAGGGTGGATCAGGCGAGTCTTTAGACAGTTTTGATGCGGGCCGGCGCGCCTCATGGCGCCGGCCATCATCGAAGACCGCAGGCGAGGGCAACGGGCGCGGCCATACGGCCGGCTTCACTCCCCGAGGCCCTCTTAATGAGCGCCTGCGCAGATGGTGAACCGCTTGACGCATCGAGGAGCTCCTCGACGCGTGGAGGTCACCGTCGATCGGCGGAAGAACGCGCAGCTGCGCGGTTTTCCGCCCAAGTGATCTTCTCACGTGAGAGGAGAGGTGGATGGCACTTAACCTGGAAGACAAGAAGGCGCTCGTGGCGGAAGTGGCCGAGGTGGCAGCGCATGCCCATTCGGTCGTGGCCGCCGAGTACCGCGGCCTGACCGTCGGACAGATGACCGAGCTGCGTGCCAAGGCGAGGAAGTCGGGTGTGTACGTGCGTGTGGTGAAGAACACGCTGGCACGCAAGGCGCTCGCCGGCACGACGTTCGAGTCGGTGGGTCCGAAGCTCAAGGGGCCGCTGGTGCTCGCCTTCTCGAGGGACGATCCGGGCGCGGCCGCGCGCGTGGTGAAGGACTTCGCGAAGGCGAACGACAAGCTGGTGGCGACGCTCGTGTCTCTCGGCGGACAAGTCATGCCCGCCGCGGAGCTCGAGAAGGTGGCGAGCCTGCCGACGCGCGAACAGGCGCTGGCGATTCTGATGGGCGTGCTCAAGGCACCGATCCAGAAGCTCGTCGGCACGCTGGCCGCACCGGGGTCGAAGCTCGCGCGCACGCTGGCCGCGGTACGCGACCAGAAGCAGCCCGCGGGCGCCTGACTGTTTCGAGAAAATTTTTAGGAGACTTAAGTTATGGCTGTCAACAAAGACGAAATCCTCGATGCAATCTCCAAGATGACCCTCATGGAGGTCGTCGAGCTGATCTCCGACATGGAGAAGAAGTTCGGCGTCACCGCAGCGGCCCCGGTCGCCGTGGCCGCTGCACCGGGCGCGGGCGCCGCCGCTGCGGCTCCTGCCGAAGAGCAGACGGAATTCACCGTTACGCTCAAGGAGTACCCGGCGGACAAGAAGGTAACCGTGATCAAGGTGATCCGCGAGCTCACCGGCCTCGGACTCAAGGAGGCGAAGGATCTCGTCGAGGGCGCGCCCTCGACCGTCAAGGAAGCCGTGTCCAAGGCCGATAGCGAAACGATGAAGAAGAAGCTCGAGGACGCCGGCGCGAAGGTGGAGGTCAAGTAAGACCTTCATGCGCCGCTCCCCGCCCCGTCTCACGGTGTGCCGCGCGGCTCGCTGCCGCGGCGCCCATGGGACGGTGCGGGGCCGTTTGTATTTGTACCGGGCCAAACCGGCCTGCTGCGTAGCGGGCGAAAGTCACGCCTTTCGCCCGCGGGCTCGAACGAGCTGATGGGTTGGCTTGCTGAAAGCGCCGCAGGCGTTTTCAGCCATTTAGACCAGAGGTGACCACTCGATGGCTTATTCCTTCACCGAGAAGAAGCGCATCCGCAAGAACTTCGGCAAGCAGGCGAGCATTCTCGACACGCCGTACCTGCTGGCCATCCAGCTCGATTCGTATCGCAAGTTCCTGCAGCTCGACCGGCCTGAGGACAACCGCGACCCGATCGGCCTGCACGCCGCGTTCAGGAGCGTGTTCCCGATCTCGAGCTACAGCGGCAACGCTTCGCTCGAGTACGTGAGTTACCGGCTCGGCGAGCCGGTGTTCGACGTCAAGGAATGCCAGCTGCGCGGGCTCACCTATGCGGCACCGCTGCGCGTCAAGGTGCGCCTCATCGTGCTCGACAAGGAAGCGGCCGGCGCCAAGAAGCCGGTGAAGGACGTGCGCGAGCAGGAGGTGTACCTGGGCGAGCTGCCGCTCATGACCGACAACGGTACCTTCGTCATCAACGGCACCGAGCGTGTCATCGTCTCGCAGCTGCACCGCTCCCCCGGGGTGTTCTTCGATCACGACCGGGGCAAGACCCATTCCTCGGGGAAGCTGCTGTTCTCAGCGCGCATCATTCCCTACCGCGGCTCGTGGCTCGACTTCGAGTTCGACCCGAAGGACTGCGTGTTCGCGCGCATCGACCGGCGGCGCAAGCTCCCGGTCACGATCATCCTGCGCGCGCTCGGCATGAACGAGGCCGAGATCCTCGCGACCTTCTTCGAGACCAACACCTTCTACCTGGGACGCGAGGAGGTGGCGCTGCAGCTGGTGCCGCAGCGGCTGCGCGGCGAGACCGCGACCTTCGAAATCCGCATCGGCGAGCAGGTGGTCGTCGAGGAGGGCCGGCGCATCACCGCGCGCCACGTCAAGCAGCTGGAAGACGCCAAGGTGACGCGCCTGCGCGTGCCGCGCGAGTACGTCTACGGCAAGGTTCTCGCCCACGACGTGGTCAACACCGACACCGGCGAGATCCTCGCCAAGGCGAACGAGGTGCTGACCGCGGCCTCCGTCGAGAAGCTGATCGAGGCCGGTATCCAGCAGGTCAACACGCTCTACGTCAACGACCTCGACCGTGGCCCGTACATGTCCGACACGCTGCGCATCGATCCCACCAAGACGCGCCTCGAGGCGCTGGTGGAGATCTACCGCATGATGCGTCCCGGCGAGCCGCCGACCAAGGACGCCGCCGAGAATCTGTTCGCGAACCTGTTCTTCAACCCCGAGCGCTACGACCTCTCGGGCGTCGGCCGCATGAAATTCAACCGTCGCGTGGGGCGCAAGGAGATCACCGGTCCGGGCATCCTCTACGACTACAAGTACGCGGGCAGCCGCTCCGATGAGCTGTCGAAACGCCTGGTCGGCCAGTACGGCGAGATGTCGGACGTGATCGACGTGCTCAAGGTGCTCATCGACATCCGTAACGGCAACGGCCAGGTGGACGACATCGATCATCTGGGGAACCGCCGGGTCCGCTCGGTCGGGGAGATGGCGGAGAACGCCTTCCGCGTCGGCCTGGTGCGGGTCGAGCGCGCCGTCAAGGAGCGTCTCACCATCGCCGAGACCGAGCCGCTGATGCCGCAGGAGATGATCAACGCCAAGCCGGTGGCGGCGGCCGTCAAGGAGTTCTTCGGCTCCTCGCAGCTCTCGCAGTTCATGGACCAGAACAACCCGCTGTCGGAAGTGACCCACAAGCGGCGCGTCTCGGCGCTCGGCCCCGGCGGACTTACGCGCGAGCGTGCCGGCTTCGAGGTGCGCGACGTACATCCGACGCACTACGGACGCGTCTGTCCGATCGAGACCCCGGAAGGTCCGAACATCGGGCTGATCAACTCGCTGTCGGTGTACGCGCGCACCAACGGCTACGGCTTCCTCGAGACGCCGTACCGGCGCGTGGACAGCGGCCGCGTCACCGACCGCATCGACTACCTCTCGGCTATCGAGGAGGGCGAGTACGCGATCGCACAGGCGAATGCGGTGCTGGGGCCCAAGGGCGAGCTGCAGGACGAGCTGGTGTCGTGCCGCTTCCAGAACGAATTCACGCTGATGCCGCGCGAGCGCATCAACTACATGGACGTCTCGCCGAAGCAGATCGTCTCGGTGGCGGCCTCGCTCATCCCGTTCCTCGAGCACGACGACGCCAACCGCGCGCTCATGGGCTCGAACATGCAGCGCCAGGCGGTACCGACGCTGCGCTCGGAGACCCCGCTGGTCGGTACCGGCATGGAGCGGCCGGTGGCGATCGATTCCGGCGTCACCGTGATCGCACGCCGCGGCGGCGCGGTGGATTCGGTCGACGCCGCGCGCATCGTGGTGCGGGTGAACGACGAGGAGACCACCGCCGGCGAGCCGGGGGTCGACATCTACAACCTGACCAAGTACACCCGCTCGAACCAGAACACCTGCATCAACCAGCGTCCGCTGGTGAACGCGGGCGATGTGATCGCGCGCGGCGACGTGCTGGCGGACGGACCGTCGACGCACCTGGGCGAGCTCGCGCTCGGCCAGAACCTGCTGGTCGCCTTCATGCCCTGGAACGGCTACAACTTCGAGGACTCGATCCTGATCTCCGAGCGGGTGGTGGAGGAAGACCGCTTCACGACCATCCACATCGAGGAGCTGACCTGTGTCGCGCGCGACACCAAGCTCGGGCCCGAGGAGATCACCGCCGACATCCCCAACGTCGGCGATGCGGCGCTCGCCAAGCTCGATGAGGCGGGTATCGCTTTCATCGGCGCGGAGGTCAAGGCGGCCGACATCCTGGTCGGCAAGGTGACGCCCAAGGGCGAGACGCAGCTCACCCCCGAGGAGAAGCTGCTGCGGGCGATCTTCGGCGAGAAGGCGTCCGACGTGAAGGACACGGGACTGCGCGTGCCGCCCGGCATGGACGGCACCGTGATCGACGTGCGCGTGTTCACGCGCGACGGGGTCGAGAAGGACTCGCGCGCGCTCGCCATCGAGAAGTCCGAGATCGAGCGGGTGCGCAAGGACTTCCTCGATCAGCAGCGCATCCTGGATGACGACCTGTTCCAGCGCGTGCGCGGCATGCTGGTGGGCGAGGGCGCCGCGGGCGGCCCGAAGAAGCTCAAGAGCGGCACGAAGATCACGCTCGAATACCTCGACGAGGTGCCGCGCGAGGAGTGGTTCGAGATCCGTCTCGAGGACGAGGACGCCAACACGCAGCTCGAGAGCTCCGCCGAGCGCCTCAAGGCGCAGCGCAAGGCCTTCGAGAAGCGCCTCGACGACAAGAAGGCGAAGATCACCGCGGGCGACGACCTCGCTCCGGGTGTCCTCAAGATGGTCAAGGTGTATCTCGCGGTGAAGCGCCGCGTGCAGCCGGGCGACAAGATGGCCGGCCGCCACGGCAACAAGGGCGTGATCTCGACCATCGTGCCGGTGGAGGACATGCCCTATCTCGAGGACGGCACTCCGGTCGACGTGGTGCTGAACCCGCTCGGCGTGCCCTCGCGCATGAACGTCGGCCAGGTGCTGGAGACGCATCTCGGCTGGGCGGCGAAGGGGGTGGGACTCAAGATCGGGCGGATGGTGCAGGCGCAGGCGGCAGTCGCCGAGTTGCGCGGCTTCCTCAAGCAGATCTACAACGAGACCGGCGGCCAGCACGAGGATCTCGACAGCATGAACGATGCCGACCTCCTGCAGCTGTCGAAGAACCTGTCGAGCGGTGTGCCGATGGCGACGCCGGTGTTCGACGGGGCGAGCGAGCAGGAGATCAAGCGCATGCTGAAGCTCGCCGAGCTGCCGCTGAACGGACAAACCTACCTGTACGACGGCAGGACCGGCGAGCGCTTCGAGCGCCAGGTCACGGTCGGCTACATGTACATGCTGAAGCTGAATCACCTGGTCGACGACAAGATGCACGCGCGCTCGACCGGGCCGTACAGCCTGGTGACGCAGCAGCCGCTCGGCGGCAAGGCGCAGTTCGGCGGCCAGCGCTTCGGCGAAATGGAGGTGTGGGCGCTGGAAGCCTACGGCGCCGCCTACACGCTGCAGGAGATGCTGACCGTCAAGTCGGATGACGTGAACGGCCGCACCAAGATGTACAAGAACATCGTCGACGGCAACCATCAGATGGATGCGGGCATGCCGGAGTCCTTCAACGTCCTGGTGAAGGAGATCCGCTCGCTGGGCATCAACATGGAACTGGAGCAGGATTAATGAAAGACTTACTCAAGCTCTTCAGACAGCACGCTCCGGTCGAGCACTTCGATTCGATCAAGATCGGGCTGGCATCGCCCGAGATGATCCGGGCGTGGTCGTACGGCGAGGTCAAGAAGCCCGAGACCATCAACTACCGCACCTTCAAGCCGGAGCGCGACGGACTCTTCTGCGCGAAGATCTTCGGGCCGGTGAAGGATTACGAGTGCCTGTGCGGCAAGTACAAGCGCCTGAAGCACCGCGGCGTGGTGTGCGAGAAGTGCGGCGTCGAGGTGACGCAGGCCAAGGTGCGCCGCGAGCGCATGGGCCACATCGAGCTCGCGAGCCCGACGGCGCACATCTGGTTCCTGAAGTCGCTGCCGTCGCGCATCGGCCTGATGCTCGACATGACGCTGCGCGAGATCGAGCGGGTACTGTACTTCGAGGCCTTCGTGGTCATCGAGCCGGGCATGACGCCGATGCAGCGCGGCCAGCTGCTGACCGACGAGATGTACCTCGAGGCGATCGAGGAGCACGGCGACGAGTTCGACGCGCGCATGGGCGCGGAGGCCGTCTACGAGCTGCTGCGCAGCATCGACCTGAGCGCCGAGACCAAAAAGGTGCGCGAGGAGATGGCGGGCACCTCGTCCGAGACCAAGCTCAAGCGGCTCTCCAAGCGGCTGAAGCTCATCGAGTCGTTCGTCGAGTCCGGCAACAAGCCGGAGTGGATGGTCATGACGGTGCTGCCGGTGCTGCCGCCGGACCTGCGACCGCTCGTGCCGCTCGACGGCGGCCGCTTTGCGACCTCCGACCTCAACGATCTGTACCGGCGCGTCATCAATCGCAACAACCGCCTGCGCAGGCTCCTCGAGCTCAACGCGCCCGACATCATCGTGCGCAACGAGAAGCGCATGCTGCAGGAAGCCGTCGACGCGCTGCTCGATAACGGCCGGCGCGGACGGGCAATCACCGGGACCAACAAGCGGCCGCTGAAGTCGCTGGCCGACATGATCAAGGGCAAGCAGGGGCGCTTCCGCCAGAACCTGCTCGGCAAGCGCGTCGACTACTCGGGCCGCTCGGTCATCGTGGTCGGCCCGCAGCTGCGGCTGCACCAGTGCGGCCTGCCGAAGAAGATGGCGCTCGAGCTTTTCAAGCCGTTCATCTTCCAGAAGCTGCAGCTGCGCGGCGAGGCCTCGACCATCAAGGCGGCCAAGCGGCTGGTCGAGCGCGAGGGACCGGAGGTGTGGGACATCCTCGAGGAGGTGATCCGCGAGCACCCGGTGCTGCTGAACCGCGCGCCGACGCTGCACCGCTTAGGCATCCAGGCGTTCGAGCCCCTGCTGGTCGAGGGTAAGGCCATCCAGCTGCATCCGCTGGTGTGCACGGCGTTCAACGCCGACTTCGACGGCGACCAGATGGCGGTGCACGTGCCGCTGTCGCTGGAAGCGCAGCTCGAAGCGCGCGCGCTCATGATGTCCTCGAACAACATCCTGTCGCCCGCCAACGGCGACCCGATCATCGTGCCGTCCCAGGACGTGGTGCTCGGGCTCTACTACATGACGCGCGAGCGCATCGGCGCACGCGGCGAGGGTATGCACTTCGCCGACGTCGGCGAAGTGCACCGCGCCTACGAGAGCCGCTCGGTCGACCTGCAGGCCAAGGTGCGCGTGCGCCTGCGCGAGCAGCTGCTCGGCGAGGGCGGGACGTTCACCGACAGGGTGCGCATCGCCGAGACCACCGTGGGGCGGGCGCTGCTGTCCGAGATCCTGCCGAAGGGCCTGTCCTTCGATCTGATCAACCAGGACATGTCGAAGAAGGCGATCTCGGCCACCATCAACGCCTGCTACCGGGCGCTGGGGCTGAAGGAAACGGTGGTGTTCGCCGACCAGCTCATGTACACCGGCTTCCACTACGCGACGCGCGCCGGCGTCTCCTTCGGCATCGACGACATCGTCATCCCGGAACAGAAGACGCGCATCGTGACTGCCGCGGATCACGAGGTGAAGGAGATCCAGGACCAGTACGCCTCTGGCCTGGTGACCAACGGCGAGCGCTACAACAAGGTGGTCGACATCTGGTCGCGTGCCAACGATCAGGTGGCCAAGGCCATGATGGAGAAGCTCGGCACCGAAGAGGCGGCCGACCTGAAGGGCGCACGCCACAAGCAGAAGTCCTTCAACTCCATCTTCATGATGGCCGACTCAGGCGCGCGTGGCTCTGCGGCGCAGATCCGCCAGCTCGCCGGTATGCGCGGCCTCATGGCCAAGCCCGACGGCTCGATCATCGAGACGCCGATCACGGCGAACTTCCGCGAGGGGCTGAACGTCCTGCAGTACTTCATCTCCACGCACGGCGCGCGCAAGGGCCTGGCCGACACCGCGCTCAAGACCGCGAACTCGGGCTACCTCACCCGGCGCCTGGTGGACGTGGCGCAGGACCTGGTGGTCACCGAGATCGACTGCGGCACCGTGAACGGCCTCACCATGAACCCGCTGGTCGAGGGCGGCGATGTGGTCGAGGCGCTCGGCGAGCGGGTGCTGGGGCGCGTGCTCGCGGACGATATCATCAAGCCCGGCACCGAGGAGGTGCTGATCACGCGCGGCACGCTGCTCGAGGAGAAGCTGGTGCGGCTGCTCGAGACCGAGGGCGTGGACCAGATCAAGGTGCGCTCCCCGATCACCTGCAAGACGCGCTACGGGGTGTGCTCGCACTGCTACGGGCGCGATCTCGCGCGCGGCCGGCCGATCTCGATCGGCGAGGCCGTGGGCGTGATCGCCGCGCAGTCGATCGGCGAGCCCGGCACGCAGCTCACCATGCGCACCTTCCACATCGGCGGCGCGGCCTCCCGGGCTGCGGCGGCTTCGAGCGTCGAGGTGCGCAACAAGGGCGTGATCCGCTTCCACCACGTGAAGACCGTACCCCACGAGAAGGGTCACCTGGTGGCAGTGTCGCGCTCCGGCGAGCTCGGCGTGGTCGATGACTTCGGCCGCGAGCGCGAGCGCTACAAGATCCCCTACGGCGCAACGATCGGCGTCAAGGAAGGCTCGCTGGTGAGCTCCGGTCAGGTGGTCGCCACCTGGGACCCGCACACCCACCCGGTGATCACCGAGGTTGCGGGCTACGTGAAGTTCCAGGACTTTGTCGACGGGCTCACGGTCACCTCGCAGGTCGATGAGGTGACGGGGCTGTCGAGCACCGTGGTGCTCGACATGAAGCAGCGCGGCGGCAAGGACCTGCGCGCCACCATCAAGCTGGTGAACGGTAAGGGCAAGGAAGTGACCTTCGCCAACACCGAGATTCCGGCGGTGTATACGCTGCCTCCGGGCGCGCTCGTGTCCTTAGTCGACGGTGCTCACGTCTCGGTGGGCGATGTGATTGCACGCATTCCGCAGGAGTCCTCCAAGACCCGCGACATCACCGGCGGTCTGCCGCGGGTCGCGGACCTGTTCGAGGCCAGGAAGCCGAAGGACCCGGCGATCCTCGCCGAGAAATCCGGCACCGTGAGCTTCGGCAAGGAAACCAAGGGCAAGCGCCGCCTCATCATCACCTCCGACGACGGCGAGAAGTACGAGGAGCTGATTCCGAAGTGGCGCCAGCTCAACGTGTTCGAGGGCGAGACGGTCGAGCGGGGCGAGGTGATCGCCGACGGCGAGCCGAACCCGCACGACATCCTGCGCCTGCAGGGAGTCGAGGCGCTCGCCAACTACCTGGTGCGCGAGATCCAGGACGTCTATCGGCTCCAGGGCGTCAAGATCAACGACAAGCACATCGAGGTGATCATCCGCCAGATGCTGCGCAAGACCGAGGTGCAGGAGGCGGGCGAGACGACGCTGTTGCGCGGTGAGCAGCTGGACCGTGCCCGGGCGCTCGATGTCAACGACCGCGCCGAGCACAGCGGCAAGAAGGGCGCACGACTGCAGCCGGTGCTGCTCGGTATCACCAAGGCCTCGCTCGCCACCGAGTCGTTCATCTCCGCGGCCTCCTTCCAGGAGACCACCCGCGTGCTGACCGAGGCGGCGGTGCGGGGACTGAAAGACGATCTGCGCGGGCTCAAGGAGAACGTCATCGTCGGCCGGCTCATCCCCGCGGGTACGGGCTTCGCCGCCCATGCCTCCCGGCGCCGCCAGCTCGAGGGCACCGAGCGCCGCAGCTTCATGGATGTCGGCGGCGGCCTGCCGGAGGGCGAGGAGGCGAGCGTCGGGGAGGAGTCGTCGGAGACGGCGACGGGCTGAACGCGGCGGCCTTGTGCGCCCCGGGGTGGTTCGTACCCCCGGGGTGCGCGCCGCGGGGAGAGTCTGCGATGAACGCTAACCTGGGGCACGAGGTCGTGTCGCGCGAGGAGTGGCTCAGGGCCCGCCTGGCGCTGCTCGAGAAGGAGAAGGAGCTGACGCGGCTGCGCGATCGGCTGGCCGCTGAGCGGCGCTCGCTCCCCTGGGTCAGGGTAACGAAGCCGTACGTCTTCGATGCGCCCGAGGGCCGCATCCCCCTGGCCGACCTGTTCGCCGGTCGCAACCAGCTCTTCGTCAAGCACTTCATGCTGGCGCCCGGGCAGGGAACGCTCTGCGTCGGCTGCGCCCTCGAGGTGGATCACCTCGAGGGTCTGCTCGTGCACCTCGACAACCACGACGTGAGCTACGTCGCAGTCGCGCGCGCACCGATTGCGGAGATCGAGGCCGTTCGGCAGCGCATGGGTTGGCGCTTCCGCTGGGTGTCATCCTTCGGCAGCGAGTTCAACTACGACTTCAATGTGTCGTTCACGCCGCAGGAGCTCGCCGCGGGCCGTGCCTGGTACAACTACCACTACATGGATCCGGGGATCGGGGAGCTGTCGGGCAACAGCGTGTTCTTCAGGGACGCAGCCGGGCAGATCTTCCATACCTACTCGACCTTCGGCCGGGGCGGGGAGGAGTTTCTCGGGATCTACCGCTTCCTCGACGCACTGCCGAAGGGCCGCGAAGAGCACGGACCGAGCCACGCGCTCCCCGACTGGGCGCGGCCGCACGACATGTACGGCAATGGCGGCAGCGTCGGGCCCGACGGCGGATTTCATCCGCCGAGTTGCGGCTGCAGCGCGCACCGGTGAAGCTCGAAAGCCCGGTCCTCACCGGCAGCCACGTGCGTCTCGAGCCGCTCGAGCGCCGGCACGTCGAGGGCCTGATCACCGCGGCCGGCCACGATCGCGCCTTCTACGCCTGGAGTGCGGTTCCGCAGGGGCGCTTCGAAGTCACGCAGTACGTGGACGCCGCACTCGCCGCACGCGAGGCGGGCACTGCGGTGCCGTTCGCCACCGTTCGCCTGTCCGACGGCCAGATCATCGGCACGACGCGTTTCTTTCTCATCGAGCGCTGGCCGTGGCCGGACGATCATCCGAACGCGAAGCGCACCGAGCCCGACACCTGCGAGATCGGCTACACCTGGCTCACCGCCGGCGCGATCCGCACCGCGGCCAACACCGAGGCTAAGCTCCTGATGCTGACGTACGCGTTCGAGGGGTGGCAGGCACATTCGGTGTGCTTCAACACGGACGCGCGCAACGAGCGCTCGCGCAACGCCTTGAAGCGCATGGGCGCGCAGTTCGAGGGGATACTGCGCGCCCACCGGCTCGCGACCGATCTCGGGCCGCGCGATTCAGCGCGCTACTCGATCGTCGCCGGCGAGTGGCCGGCGGTGAAGCGCGAACTGCGCAGGCGTCTCGAGCGCTGAAATCCGCACCTCGGGTGCGTGTCCGAACGCAACGGCCGGCGCCTGGGCTGCGCCCAACACTCAAGCCTGCTAGAGTGCGCGCGCCATCCTAAGGAGGCCCTCATGAGACGCACGTTGCTGTTTGCAGCGGCGCTGACTGCGCTTCTGGTCGGTGCTGCGCCGGCCGCGCAGGCGGCCGTTCCCAGGTACATCGCGAAGGCGGTCGCCGATCCAAATCGGCCCGAGACCGATCGCAGCCGCGACGCCAACCGCAAGCCGGCGGAGTGTCTGGCGTTCGCCGGGGTGAAGCCCGGCGAGCAGGTCGTGGAGCTCATTCCGGGCTCGGGTTATTTCACGCGCCTGTTCAGCGACATCGTCGGCCCTAACGGCAAGGTCTACGCGGTCGCCCCGCCGCGCCGGCCGGACGCGCCGGCGGACAGGCCCGACCCCGCAGCACCGGTACAGGCGATCGCCGAAGACCCGCATTACAGCAACGTGGTGGTGATGGTCGGGAAGATATCGGCGCTCGACTTGCCGAAAGGGGTCGACCTGGTGTGGACGTCGCAGAACTACCATGACTTCCACAACATTCCCAACGTCAACGTGCTCGACATCGACAAGGCCGTGTTCGCCTCGCTCAAGCCCGGCGGTATCTACCTCGTGCTGGATCACTCGGCGGAGCAGGGCTCGGGCTTTCGCGATACCTCCACCCTGCACCGCATCGACGAGGAGGCGGTGAAGAAGGAGGTGCTGCAGGCCGGCTTCGAGTTCCAGGGCGAGAGCGAGGTGCTGCGCAACGCCAGCGACCCGCGCACCGCGAAGGTGTTCGATGCGTCGATCCGCGGCAAGACCGACCAGTTCATCCTCAGGTTCCGCAAGCCGAAGTGACTTAAGGCCGAAGTGACTTAAGGGTCGCCGGCCTGCTCGAGGAGCCTCACGGTCAAGGGGTCCGGCGCGCCGGCGAAATACCGGCCGAGGGCTTCGGCAAACACGCGATCCTTCGGCCGCGTGTCGTCGGCGACGCGCGCGAACAGCGTCATCGAGGAACGGAACTTGAGGTCATCAGGGTAGCCGAAGATCGCCGCGGGCGTTCTTCCCTCGACCTGCAGCACGAGCTGCGTGCACTCGCGCAGCCGGCCGCCCAGCAGCGGATGCGCGAGATAGGCGCGTGCCTCGCCGGGTGAGCCGATGGCGTAGTGGCGTGCCGTGGCGCTCGAGCCGAGACCGGCGAGCTGCGGGAAGATGAACCACATCCAGTGGCTCGTCTTGCGGCCGGCGCCGAGCTCGGCGTGCACGTGGCGGTACACGGGCTCCTGCGCCTCGATGAAGCGTGCCAGACGAAATGGGTCACTCGTACCGGCACCTCAATGCAGCGCGGACCGCCGCACACCCTGCTTGCGGAACACCAGCACAAAGCGGTCGGTCTTGCCGAGCATCGGACCGCGATAGCTGATCTGGTCACGCGGGTCGTCGGGCCGGCGCAGCACCTGGCTGCTCGCGACCACCACGAACCCATGTTTCTCGAAGTCGCTGCGCGCGTAAGCCTCCTCGATACGGTGCAGGGCATAGGTATCGGAGGTGCCGCTGCCTGGCCTCGCGGAATGGTCGACCAGCAACAGCACGCCTCCCGGCTTCAGCACCCGGGCGATCTCGCTCAGCACCTTCTGCGGGTCCATCTTCGGCCAGACGGGGTCCTTGGGATCGTAGACGTACAGATCGTGATAGACCTTGATGAGGAGCGCGGCGTCGAGCGAGTGGTCCGGCAGGTTCAAATGCTGCAGGTCGAGTGTCATGTGCTCGACGTTCGGCAGCCGGTTGCCCGCGACGCGCTTCGGCCATTCGGGGCTCCAGTAATCGTAGGCGGCATTGTTGATCATGAGCACGTGCCCGGTGGGACCCACGAGGTAGCTGAGCAGCTCGCTGTAGTAGCCGTTGGCGGCCATGAAGTCCCCGACCCGCATGCCGGGCTTGATGCCTGCCAGTCGCAGGATCTCCGCCGGATGGTCGATGGGGTCGCGCTTGAGGTCGGCGGCCGGACGCCCGGCGTGTGCCACGGCGTCATCGTAGATGTCGGCGCGCGCGCCGGCCGAGGCGAGCGCCGCGAGGCCGAGGAGGGCCATGGACAGCCGCACGTGGCGGGCACGGAGGCTCGGGGCGGGCATGGGGCGCTCCTTTTATAGTTGATCCGCCCAGTATGGACCTGCCGGCCGTTTGCCGCGGCTGGCGCTGCGACAGAGCGAGACCCTGAAGCGCCACGCGGAATACGCCGGCTGCGACCGGACGGATTGCGGGCCGCTCTCTAGAGGAGCTGCGGGATATCGCCCCGGACTGCGGTACGGACTATCACGTTGCTGCGGCAGGCGCTACGCCGCGAGCGCGGCGGCGAGCTGCACCTGGTTGCGGCCCGAGCGCTTGGCGACGTATTGCGCGGTGTCGGCGTGTGCGATCAGGTGCTGGCCCCAGACTCCGAGCGTGTCGCTGGCCGCGACGCCGATGCTGCAGGTGAGCGTGATCGGCTCGCCGAAGCCGTCGATGCGCACCTCGGAGACGCGCTTGCAGATGCGCTCGGCGATCGGGTGCGCGGAAGCCGAGTCCGCGCCGCTCAGGATCACGACGAACTCCTCGCCGCCGTAGCGGCCGATGACGTCCGACTGACGCAGCTCCGCGTGGATCGGCGCGAGGATGGCCGACAGGCAGGCATCGCCGGCGGCGTGGCCGCGCGTGTCGTTCACCTGCTTGAAGTGATCGAGATCGATGAACAGCACCGCGATCGGCTGGCCGCGTGCCTTGGCGCGCATGCACGCCGCATCCAGCCGCTCGATCAGCGAGCGGCGGTTCAGCACTCCGGTCAGGGGATCGGTCTGCGCGCGCCGCTCCGCGTCGGTGAGCGCAGCGGTCTGTGCGCGCATGCGGTCGGAAGTGCCGAGTGCGATCAGCACTGCCGCCGCCACCATGGACGGCGCGAGGCCGTAATAGAGGAGTCCCTCGGCCGCATCCGCCCGGCCGTAAAGCAGCCACACTGCGGTGACGATCTGGAACGTGCAGAGCAGCGCCCAGGCGACCAGGAACCAGCCCGCGGCCCGGTTACCGCCGCGCCAGGCGAGAAACGACACCACCAGCGTGAAGAGCGCGCTGCCCAGGAACATGAGGTTACCGAGCGCGGCAACGAGCTGAGCGAGTCCGAAAGCCCGCAGCACGTTCGCGACCGCAAGGCCGACGAACGCGAGCGCGATCCAGCCGAAGGCGCGGTACACCCTGGGCGAGAAGAGCCGCAGGTTCGCGAACTCGCGCACGAAGAGCGCGGCAGCCGCGGCACTGATCGCGACCGGCACATTCCACGCATAGGAGGACAGCGGCCGCGCGTAGTCGAGCACCGGCCAGTGAAAGCCCTGGCCGGAGAAGTAGACGAGGTAGAGCGCCTGGAGACCAAACAGCGTGCCGTAGAGCGGGTATAGCCGGTCGGTGAGCACGAAGCGCACGAGCAGCGTCGAGAGCGCCATCGCCATGAGCGCACCGAAGGCGAGGGAGATCACGCGGCCGTGCGCGCCGGCGCGCTGCAGCACCTGCTGGAGCGTCGAGGCCGAGAAGCGCACGTCGGTCGTGGCGGGACCCGAGCGCGTGACATGCACGTAGAAGGGCGCCGCGGCATCGAACCCGGCGGGCAGCACGAACACCGAGTCCTGGGCGCCGCCGAACTGCGGCAGCACGGCGACGGGAGTCAACGCGAACGGCGCACCGGCGTGGCGGGCGAAAACAGTCAGGGGCTGGTCGATGCCGGCGCGCGCGACGAGCACGGGAATCGTGGCAGCGCCGGGGGCCGCCGGGCTCATCGGCGGCAGCCGCAGCCAGAGTGGCTGGGTCTGAAGATGCGAGCCGCTCGGGATGAAAGGGACGAAGTGAGCGTCCAGCGAGCCGCCGGCGACCACCGCTGCAGCCGGGTCGCCGAGCTGGGGGTCGAGCGCCTGCGCCTCGAGGGGTGATCCGGCGGGCCCCGAGTGGGGGATGGCGTGCGGCAGGGCGCTGCGCAGGGTCGCGCCGGCCTGACCGGCCGCAAGGTCGCCTGCGACCAGGCATATCCCGACGACGGCAATGACGCTCATTCGCATGGGGGGCCGCCCTCTTCAACGCGTTTTGCGGCCTTTTCGCGCCCTATCGTAATAGGCCGGCGCGACAAATCAATTGCGCAGTTCGTGGGCTGCCCTGGTGCGGAGGCAGAGGGGCCGCGGCGCCCTTAGAGAGGGGCGCGACTCCCGGGGGGCTTCTGGTTGACACCCTGAAAGCGCCTACCTAGAATCGCCGGCCTTTGTCGGGCCGGCCTCAACGATACGCCGGCACCGGAAACAGCGACTTACGAGTACCGGGCCGCCTCAAAAGGCGGCCCGGTGTTTCTCTGAGGTCGTTTCGTCGCGCGCAGACGACTCACGCACGGGATCTGGAGATCAGGCAACGATGGCGACCACGGGTCAGCTCATCCGGCAACCGCGCCGGACCGGGGCAGAGAAAACCAAGGTTCCGGCGCTCGGGGCGTCCCCGCAGAAGCGCGGGGTCTGCACACGCGTCTATACCACGACGCCCAAGAAGCCGAACTCGGCGCTGCGCAAGGTGTGCCGCGTGCGCCTCACCAACGGCTACGAGGTGACCAGCTACATCGGTGGCGAGGGGCACAATCTCCAGGAGCACTCGGTGGTGCTGATCCGCGGCGGCCGCGTCAAGGATCTCCCCGGCGTCCGTTATCACACCGTGCGCGGCACGCTCGATTGCGCCGGCGTCGGCGAACGCAAGCAGGGTCGCTCCAAGTACGGTGCCAAGCGCCCGAAGGCGTAAGGAGTAGGCATGTCCCGTCGAGCCCAAGCTCCGGTCCGCACCATTCTTCCGGATCCGAAGTACAACAACGAAATGCTTGCCAAGTTCATGAACGTGGTCATGAAGAACGGCAAGAAATCCGCCGCCGAGCAGATCATCTACGGCGCGCTCGAGCGCATTACCGAGAAGACCGGCAAGCAGGGCGGCGAGGCGATCGAGGTGCTGTCCACGGCGCTCGACAACGTGAAGCCGGTGGTCGAAGTGAAGTCGCGCCGCGTCGGAGGCGCGACCTACCAGGTGCCGGTCGAGGTGCGCGCCACCCGCCGCCAGACGCTCGCGATGCGCTGGGTCCTCGAGGCCGCGCGCGCGAGGAGCGAGAAGTCGATGGCGTTCCGGCTCGCGCACGAGCTGATGGATGCGTCCGAGAACCGCGGCGCGGCGGTCCGCAAGCGCGAGGACACGCATCGCATGGCGGAGGCCAACAAGGCCTTCGCCCATTACCGTTGGTAAGGACAGGTCTCGAGAGGACATCGAAGTGGCACGCGCGACGCCCATCGAGCGCTACCGGAACATCGGCATCTCAGCGCACATCGATGCGGGCAAGACGACGACGACCGAGCGCATCCTGTTCTACACCGGCGTCTCTCACAAGATCGGCGAGGTCCACGACGGCGCGGCCGTGATGGACTACATGGAGCAGGAGCAGGAGCGCGGCATCACGATCACCGCGGCCGCGACCACCTGCTTCTGGAAGGGGATGGACAACAGCCATCCCGAGCACCGCATCAACATCCTCGATACGCCGGGGCACGTCGACTTCACCATCGAGGTGGAGCGCTCCTTGCGCGTGCTGGATTCCGCGGTCGCCCTCTTCGATTCGGTGGCGGGCGTGCAGCCGCAGTCCGAGACGGTATGGCGGCAGATGAACAAGTACCGTGTGCCGCGCATCGCGTTCGTCAACAAGATGGACCGCGCGGGTGCGAACTTCCTGCGCGTGGTGGAGATGATCCGCGCGCGGCTGCGCGCCAACCCCATCGCGATCCAGCTGCCGATCGGCGCCGAGGAGAGCTTCGAGGGCGTAGTCGACCTGATCCGCATGAAGGCCATCTACTGGGACATGGACACCCAGGGGATGAAGTTCGAGTACAGGGAGATCCCGGCGGAGCTGCGGGCGCAGGCGGAAGAATACCGCGCCAAGATGATCGAGGCGGCCGCCGAGGCCAACGACACCCTGATGCACAAGTACCTCGAGCACGAGCAGCTGTCGGAGGAGGAGATCCGCCACGGGCTGCGCGAGCGCTCGATCAGGAACGAGGTCGTGCTGTCGATGTGCGGCTCGGCCTTCAAGAACAAGGGCGTGCAGGCGCTCCTCGATGCGGTGCTCGACTTCATGCCCTCGCCCGTGGACATGCCGGACGTGAAGGGCATCGACGAGCGCGGCAACCCCGACACCCGTAAGGCGAGCGACGAGGAACCGTTCTCGGCGCTCGCGTTCAAGATCCTCAACGACCCGTTCGTCGGCAATCTCACCTTCTTCCGCGTCTACTCCGGGGTGCTCAATTCCGGCGACACGGTGTACGTGCCGACCAAGGGCCGCAAGGAGCGCATCGGGCGCTGCCTGCAGATGCATGCCAGTGACCGCACCGAGATCAAGGAAGTGCTCGCCGGCGACATCGCCGCGGCCGTGGGACTCAAGGACGTCATCACCGGCGACACGCTCTGCGACCTCGAGAAGGTCATCACGCTGGAGAAGATGGAGTTTCCCGCGCCGGTCATCTCGGTGGCGGTGGAACCGAAGACCAAGGCCGACCAGGAGAAGATGGGTATCGCGCTGCAGCGCCTCGCCAAGGAAGACCCCTCGTTCCGCGTGCACACCGACCAGGAGTCGGGGCAGACCATCATCTCCGGCATGGGCGAGCTGCATCTCGAGATCATCGTCGACCGCATGAAGCGCGAGTTCAACGTCGAGGCGAACGTCGGCAAGCCGCAGGTCGCCTATCGCGAGACCATCCGTGGCAAGGTCGAGAGCGAGGGCAAGTTCATCCGCCAGTCGGGCGGGCGCGGCCAGTACGGCCACGTGTGGCTGAAGCTCGAGCCCAACGAGCAGGGCAAGGGGTACGAGTTCGTCAACGGCGTCGTCGGCGGCGCCGTGCCGCGCGAGTACGTGCCGGCGGTGGACAAGGGCATCAAGGAAGCGGTCGAGACCGGCGTCATCGCCGGCTACCCGGTGGTGGACGTGAAGGTGACGCTGTTCGACGGCTCCTACCACGACGTCGACTCGAACGAGATGGCCTTCAAGATCGCCGGCTCCATAGGCTTCAAGGAGGGGTTCCGGCGCGCGCGGCCGGTGCTGCTCGAGCCCATCATGAAGGTCGAAGTGGTGACGCCGGAGGAGTACTCGGGCGATGTGATCGGGGATCTCAACCGCCGGCGCGGACAGATCACCGGCATGGACGAGACGCCCGCCGGCAAGGCGATCACGGCCGACGTGCCGCTCGCGGAGATGTTCGGCTACGCGACCACGGTGCGCTCCATGAGCCAGGGTCGCGCCACCTTCACCATGGAATTCGCCAAGTACATCGAAGTGCCGCCGAACATTGCGGACGGCATCATCAAGAAGTGAGTCGATTCGAGGAAGCACGCCATGTCCAAAGAGAAATTCGAGCGCAACAAGCCGCACGTGAATGTCGGGACGATTGGTCACGTGGATCATGGGAAGACGACGCTGACGGCGGCGTTGACGAAGGTGATGGCGGAGACCAACGGCGGGACGTTTGTGGCGTACGACCAGATTGACAAGGCGCCGGAGGAGAAAGCGCGCGGGATCACGATTTCGACTGCGCACGTGGAGTACCAGAGCAAGAACCGGCACTACGCGCACGTGGACTGCCCCGGGCACGCCGACTACGTGAAGAACATGATCACGGGAGCGGCGCAGATGGATGGCGCCATTCTGGTGGTATCGGCGGCGGATGGGCCGATGCCGCAGACGCGCGAGCACATTCTGCTGGCGCGCCAGGTGGGTGTGCCGTACATGGTTGTCTACATGAACAAAGCGGACATGGTGGACGACAAGGAGCTGCTGGAGCTGGTGGAGATGGAGGTGCGCGAGCTTCTGAGCGTGTACAAATTCCCCGGGGACAAGACTCCGATCATCATCGGCTCGGCGCTGAAGGCGCTGGAGGGGGACAAGAGCGAGATTGGGGTGCCCTCGGTGGTGAAGCTGGTGGAGGAGATGGACAAGTACATCCCGATCCCCAAGCGCGAGGTGGACAAGCCGTTTTTGATGCCGGTGGAGGATGTGTTCTCGATCTCGGGACGTGGGACGGTGGTGACGGGGCGCATTGAGCGCGGGATCGTCAAGGTGAACGACGAGGTGGAGATTGTGGGGCTGAAGGCGACGGCCAAGACGGTGTGCACGGGGGTGGAGATGTTCCGCAAGCTCCTGGATGAGGGGCAGGCGGGGGACAACGTCGGGGTGCTGCTGCGGGGTACGAAGCGCGAGGAGGTTGAGCGCGGGCAGGTGCTGGCGAAGCCCGGGAGCATTACGCCGCACACGCACTTTGAGTGCGAGGTGTACGTGCTGGCGAAGGAGGAGGGCGGGAGGCACACGCCGTTCTTCAAGGGGTACCGGCCGCAGTTTTACTTTCGCACGACGGATGTGACGGGGACGATCGAGTTGCCGGCCGGGGTGGAGATGGTGATGCCCGGGGACAACATCAAGATGACGATCGAGCTGATCAGCCCGATTGCGATGGATCAGGGGCTGCGGTTCGCGATCCGCGAGGGCGGCAAGACCGTCGGCGCGGGCGTGGTGACCAAGATTTTGAAGTGAATGAGCACGGAACCAACAGTCTTATTCGGCGCGCAGCGTCACTAGGAGTTGCGCGCAGCGCATGAAAATATGGCAAACCAGAACATCCGTATCCGACTCAAGGCGTTCGACCATCGCCTCATCGACTCGTCCGCCAAGGAGATCGTCGAGACGGCGAAGCGCACCGGCGCGACCGTCAAAGGCCCCGTGCCGCTGCCGACCAAGATGGAGCGTTTCACGGTGCTCGTCTCTCCGCACGCCGACAAGGATGCGCGCGACCAGTTCGAGCTGCGCACGCACAAGCGCCTCATGGAAATCATGAACCCCACCGACAAGACGGTGGACGCGCTCATGAAGCTGGAGCTCCCGGCAGGCGTCGACGTTCAGATCAAGCTGAACTGAGGTCGGCCGGTGGCTGCCCGGGGGCACTGACGCGCGCCGCCGCAACCGGCCCGGACTCCTCCGCCGCGAACAGATCTCCGACCCGGGGCTTCGAGGCGCGGTACGCCGCGAGGCGTTCCTGCATCGCTGCCACATTTGTCCAGTGGAGGTGGCCGGCCTGGTCGAGCGCTGTCTGCTGACGCTCCGCCGAGCTACGGTTCTCGCTGTAACGGCCGTCCGTTTGTGGGTAGCCTCAAGTGCGGAGGCCGCCACGATGGTTACGGTGTCCAGGAAGGCGACGGAGTCAGGGAAGACGTCCGTACCCGAGAAGCAGCCCGGAGTGACATCCCGCGCGGCCGAGGCACGCGTTGCCGAGCTCACGCCAAAGGACATCTACCACTTCAGGGAAGGCACGTTCTACAGAGCGTTCGAGAAGCTCGGGGCCCACCCGGACATCGTGGGCGGACGCCACGGTACGCGCTTTGCGGTGTGGGCACCGAATGCGCAGAGCGTGAGTGTCGTGGGGGACTTCAACAGCTGGAATCTTGACAGCCACCCCATGCAGCCGCGGACGGATGAGTCCGGGATCTGGGAAGTATTCATTCCGGACCTCGTCGCCGGTGCACTTTACAAATATCACATCCGCTCAAATCAGGGCGCGTATCGCGTCGACAAGAGCGACCCCTTCGCGTTTCGCACCGAGGTGCCCCCGCGGACCGGCTCGATCGTGGCGGACCTTAGCTACGACTGGAACGATGCGGATTGGCTCGACAGGCGCGCACGCGTCAACGCCCTCGATGCACCGTGGTCGATCTACGAAGTCCACCTCGGCTCCTGGCGGCGCATCCCGGAAGACAACGACCGCTCGTTGAGCTATCGCGAGATCGCCCCGCAGCTCGCGCAGTACGTCACCGACCTTGGCTTCACGCACGTCGAGCTGCTGCCGGTCATGGAGCATCCGTTCTACGGCTCCTGGGGTTACCAGGTGACCGGCTACTTTGCCCCGAGTGCCCGTTACGGTGCGCCACAGGATCTGATGTATCTCGTGGAATATCTCCATCAGCGCGGGATCGGGGTGATCCTCGACTGGGTGCCCTCACACTTTCCGGCCGATGAGCACGGGCTCAGCTACCTGGACGGTACTCACCTCTACGAGCATGCGGATCCCCGTCAGGGCCATCACCCCGAGTGGGACAGCTCCATCTTCAATTACGGCCGGGCCGAGGTCCGCGATTTCCTCGGCAGCAGCGCTCTGTTCTGGCTCGATACCTACCATGTCGACGCCCTGCGCGTGGACGCCGTCGCCTCCATGCTCTACCTCGACTACGCGCGCCGTGCCGGGGAATGGGTGCCCAACCGCTACGGCGGTAACGAGAACCTGGAGGCAGTCGGGTTCCTCAGAGCGCTCAACGAAGAGATCTATCGCTCCCAGCCCGCCGCCCAGACCATCGCCGAAGAGTCGACGGCCTGGCCGCAGGTCTCGCGCCCCACGTATCTCGGCGGGCTTGGGTTTGGGCTCAAGTGGAACATGGGGTGGATGCACGACACGCTGAAGTACTTTCAGACCGACCCGATCTTTCGCAAGTACCAACACAACACGCTGACGTTCTCTCTGTGGTACGCGTTCAGCGAGAATTTCGTGCTGCCGATTTCGCACGACGAGGTGGTGCACGGCAAGGGCTCGCTGATCGGCAAGATGCCCGGGGATGAATGGCAGCAGTTTGCGAACCTGCGACTGCTCTATGGCTACATGTGGGGTCACCCGGGGAAGAAGCTCCTCTTCATGGGTTCGGAGTTCGGCCAGCGACGCGAGTGGCAGCACGATGAGAGCCTTGAATGGCACGTGCTGCAATATCCGTTGCACGCCGGGGTGCAGAAGTGGGTTCGTGACCTGAACCACTTCTACCGCACGACTCCGGCGCTGTTCGAGCTTGATTTCTCGCCGGCGGGCTTCCAGTGGGTCGACTGCATCGATGCCGAGGCGAGCGTCATCGCCTTCCTGCGCAAGGATCGCGCCGGCAAGGCGGTGCTGGTCGTGTGCAACTTCACGCCGGTCGTGCGCGAGAACTACCGCATCGGGGTGCCGCACGGCGGCCTGTGGCGCGAACGGCTCAACAGCGATGCGCGCGAATATGGTGGCAGCGGTCAGGGCAATCTCGGCGGCGTGGAGGCGGCACCGCTCGGGGCGCATGGCCACTACCATTCCCTGAGCCTGCGTTTACCGCCCCTCGGCGCATTGTTCCTTCAGAGCGAATGAGCGGCCGCCATTCCGGACAGGAGTGGAGTGAGCTGCCGGAAGCGGAGCTGTGCCGGGTCGTCGTCGAGGATGTTTCGCCTGCGGTGGATGGGGGGCGATTCCCCATCAAGCGCACGGTGGGTGAGAGCGTCGTCGTCGAAGCCGACGTATTCGCCGACGGCCACGACGCGGTGGCCTGTGATCTCCTCTACCGTGGTGCGGGCGAGAGCCACTGGCGGCGTCAGCCGATGGAGCCGCTCGGCAATGACCGCTGGCGCGGCGTCTTCGTCACCGAACAGCTCGGGACCACGCTCTATAGCGTCGCCGCGTGGGTCGATCCGATGGCGACCTGGCGCAGGGATCTGCTCAAGCGCGCTGCCGCCGGCCAGGATCTCGGGGTCGAGCTGCTGCGTGGCGCGGAGCTCGTGCGGCAAGCCGCAACTCGAGCGACCGGTGAGGACGCGAGGCGCCTGCGTGCCTCGGCCGATCGGCTCGCGGACGCTCGCGCTGACTCCGCGGCGCGCAGTGCCGCAGCCCAGGATGAGGCGTTGCAGGCGCTGGCACGCCGCTACCCCGATCCGCTGCAGGTCGTCCAGCACGATCCGCCGCTCGCGGTCGACGTTGACCGGGAGCGGGCCCGCAATTCGAGCTGGTACGAGATGTTCCCGCGCTCGGCGGCCGCCCGGGCCGGCACCCACGGCACGTTTACCGACTGCGAGGCGCGCCTGCCGTACATCGCCGCGATGGGTTTCGACGTGCTGTATCTGCCGCCGGTGCACCCGATCGGCACGTCCGAGCGCAAGGGGCCGAGGAACGAGCCGTCGGCGGACGCGGCAGATCCCGGCAGTCCGTGGGCGATCGGCAGCGCGGCTGGCGGCCATCTGTCGCTTCATGCCGAGCTCGGGTCACTCGCGGACTTTCGCCGCCTCGTCGCACGCGCGGCAGAGCTCGGCATCGAGATCGCACTCGATATCGCCTTCCAGTGCAGTCCGGATCACCCCTACGTGCGCGAGCACCCGGAGTGGTTCCTGAAGCGCCCCGACGGCAGCATTCAGTACGCCGAGAATCCGCCGAAGAAGTATCAGGACATCTATCCCTTCTACTTCGAGACCTCCGCCTGGCGCGAGCTGTGGCAGGAGCTTGCGCGCATCGTGGAGTTCTGGCTGGAGCAGGGCGTACGCATTTTTCGCGTCGACAATCCGCACACCAAGCCTTTCGCATTCTGGCAATGGCTGATCGCGCGTGTGCGGCGCATGCATCCGGAGGTGATCTTCCTGGCCGAGGCGTTCACGCGCCCGGATGTGATGTACCGCCTCGCCAAGGCCGGCTTCACGCAGTCGTACACCTATTTCACGTGGCGTAACACACGCCAGGAGCTCATTAGCTACTTCACCGAGCTCGGCGCAGCGCCCGTGCGGGACTTCTTCCGTCCCAGCCTCTGGCCGAACACGCCGGACATTCTCCCGGAGTATCTGCAGTTCGGCGGACGTCCGGCGTTCGCGGTGAGGCTGGTGCTGGCTGCCACGCTCGGAGCCAACTACGGCATCTACGGGCCGGCCTTCGAGCTCATGGAGCACGTGCCGCGGGAGCCGGGGAGCGAGGAGTATCTCGATTCCGAAAAATACCAGCTACGGCACTGGGACCTTGACCGGCCGGACAGTCTCCGCGACTTCATCGCACGCATAAACCGCATTCGCCGGGAGAATCAGGCGCTGCAGAGCGATCGCCGGCTCGTCTTTCACGCCTGCGACAACCAGCAGCTGATCGTCTACAGCAAGACCACGACTGACCTGAAGAACGCGATTGTCGTGGTGGCGAATCTTGATCCCCACAACCGGCAATCGGGCTGGGTGGAGCTCGATCTCACCTCTCTGGGCCTCGATGCCGGCTCGGTATTCGAGGCGCACGACCTCCTGTCGGGATCGCGATTCACCTGGCAGGGTTCGCGCAACTTCGTGCTGCTCGACCCGGCCGAAGCGCCGGCGCACATCCTGCGCCTGCGGCAGCGCGCGCGCAGCGAACGCGACTTCGATTATTTCCAGTGAAAGCCGCTCACCGAGCCAGCCGCCCATGAGCGCGCCGATCGAACGCACCCCCGCTCCCGAGGCGCCGGCGCCGGTCCCGGGGCCCGCCGCGGCGGCAGATGCGCTCTGGTACAAGGACGCGGTCATCTACGAGGTGCACGTCCGCGCCTTCTGCGATAGCAATCAGGACGGCATCGGCGACTTTCGCGGCCTCACTGACCGGCTGGATTACATCCAGGACCTCGGGGTCAACACCATCTGGCTCCTGCCCTTCTATCCCTCGCCGGGCAAGGACGATGGTTATGACATCGCGGACTATCTGAACGTGCATCCGACCTACGGCAGTCGCAGGGACTTCAGACGATTCGTACGCGAAGCGCACCGCCGCCGTCTCAGGATCATCACCGAGCTGGTGATCAATCACACCTCGGACCAGCATCCCTGGTTCAAGGCGGCACGCAGCGCCCCGCCGGGCTCGCGCAAGCGCGACTACTACGTCTGGAGCGATACCGCCGACCGCTACGCCGGCACACGCATCATATTCACCGACACCGAGACTTCCAATTGGGCCTGGGATCCGGAGGCGAAAGCGTACTACTGGCATCGCTTCTTCAGTCATCAGCCGGACCTCAACTTCGCCAACCCGAATGTCGAGCGCGCTGTCACGCGCGTCATGAAGTTCTGGCTCGAACAGGGTGTCGACGGCCTGCGCCTGGACGCGATTCCCTACCTCGTGGAGCGCGAGGGTACGAGCAACGAGAACCTGCGCGAGACGCACCGGGTAGTGCAACGCATCCGCAAAGTGATCGACGAACGCTACGCCGACCGCATGCTGCTCGCCGAGGCGAACCAATGGCCGGAGGACGTCTGCGACTATTTCGGCAGCGGCGATGAGTGTCACATGGCGTATCACTTTCCACTGATGCCGCGCATGTACATGGCCATCGCACTGGAGGACCGCTATCCCATCACCGAGATCATCGATCAGACGCCCGACATTCCCGCCAATTGCCAGTGGACCATTTTCCTGCGCAACCACGACGAGCTGACGCTGGAAATGGTGACCAGCCGGGAACGCGACTACATGTACCGCACGTACGCGACCGACCCGCGCGCACGGCTGAACTTCGGGATCCGCCGGCGGCTCGCGCCGCTGCTGGACAACGACACCGACCGCATCAAGCTCATGAACGGGCTGCTGCTCTCGATGCCGGGCTCGCCGATCATCTACTACGGCGATGAAATCGGCATGGGCGACAACTTCTACCTCGGCGATCGCAACGGGGTGCGTACGCCCATGCAGTGGAGCCCGGATCGCAATGCCGGGTTCTCGAGCGCCGATCCGCAGCAGCTGTACCTGCCGCCCATCATGGATCCCATCTACGGCTATCAGGCGGTGAATGTCGAGGCGCAGTCGCGCGACCGCTCCTCGCTCCTGAACTGGATGAAGCGGATGCTGCGGGTGCGTAAGAGCTCGCAGGCCTTCGGTCGCGGCACGATGCGCTTCATTCGCCCCGGCAATCGCAAGGTGCTCGCCTACGTCCGCGAGCACGGCGAGGACACGATCCTGTGCGTAGTGAATCTTGCGGCGTCTGCGCAGCCGGTCGAGCTGAATCTCGCCGAGTTCAAGGGCAGCGTGCCGATCGAGCTGACTGGCCAGACCGCCTTTCCGCCCATCGGCGACCTGCCTTACCTGCTCACCCTCCAGGGACACGATTTCTACTGGTTCCGGCTGAGCCGTGATGCCGCAGCCCCCGCCTGGCATCAGGAACTCTCACCCCGCGAGGACGCCCCGGTCCTGGTGCTCACCGATCAGTGGAACACGTTCTTCCCGGAGCGCCTGGATGCATGGCGTCGAGGGCTTGCGACCAAGCTGCGTGCGCAGCTCGAGGAGCGAGCGCTGCCGGGTTACATCGCCGGGCAGCGCTGGTACTCGGGCAAAGGCTCGAGCATCGTGCACGCCCGGCTCGCGGACGAGGCCACATGGACGCGGTCCCACGAGGCGTGGCTGGTGGCGCTGTTCGACGTCGAGAGTCGCGCCGAGAGCGCCCGGTATTTCCTGCCGCTGACGCTCGCCTTCGAGGGCCGCGAGGAGCCGAGCTGGGCGAAGCTGCAGGCCGAGGCGGTGGCGCGCGTGCGGCAGCAGGCTAGCACCGGCGTGCTTTCCGACGCGTTCGCAGACGAGCGGTTTTGCCGCGCGGTCGTCGAGGCGATCGGTAACGGTACCGAGCTGCGCATGGCTCACGGACGTCTGCGGTTTCTGCCCACGAGCGCTTACGGGGAGCTGCGGGGCGATATCGCCGCCGAGATCGGCATGGCGAACCCGGTGACGCAGGGCAGCAACACGGCGGTTCGGGTCGGCGACCGCTTGTTTCTGAAGGCCCTTAGGCGCGTGCAGCCGGGCATCAATCCGGAGCTCGAGCTCGGACGCTTCCTGACCGAGGTTGCCCATTTCGCCAACGTCGCGCCGCTGGCGGGTGCGGTCGAGTATGTGGCGGACGATGGCACGCCCGCGACACTGATGCTGCTGCAGGCGTTCGTGCAGAACCAGGGCAATGGCTGGGATTACACGCTCAACTACCTGGCGCGCTTTCTCGAGGACAGTCGCACCGCCGGGCCGCCGCCGCCCGATGCGCATGTCGGCTACCTGGCACTCGTGCACACCTTGGGCCAGCGCACCGCCGAGCTGCACTGCGCGCTCGCGACCCCGACGGACGATGCGGCCCTGGCGGCCGAGCCGATCGTGCCCGAGGACCTGACGCGCTGGCATGAGCGTGTGCGCGGAGAAGCCGAGGAGGCCTTCGCGCTGCTGAGTCGCCCCGAGGATCTTCCCGCGGCGGTGCGCGCCGACGCGCTGCGGTGCCTTTCGCGGCGCGAAGCGCTGTTGCGCATCCTGAGGTCGACCGGCGCCGCGTCGCGGCTCGGTCTGAAGCTCCGCCACCACGGCGACTATCATCTCGGGCAGGTTCTGCTGCGGCGTAACGACTTCATCATCGTCGACTTCGAGGGCGAGCCCGCCCGCTCGCTCGCAGCGCGCCGCGAGAAGAACTCGCCGCTGCGTGACGTGGCGGGAATGCTGCGCTCCTTCACGTACGCGCGGCACTCGGCCCTGCGACACGGCGGCGTCATATCTGCGGAGGACAACCGGAAGTGGCAGCCGCTGCTTGCACAGTGGGAGCGCGACACGTGTGAGACCTTCCTGTCGGCGTACGACGCGGCCGCGCGCGCCGGCGGGCTCTACGAATCGCTCGAGGCTGTGCAGCCGTTCCTGAGGTTGTACGAGATCGAGAAGGCGCTCTACGAGCTGCGCTACGAGCTGCGCAACCGCCCGGACTGGGCGGCCATTCCGCTCGGCAGTCTCCTGTCGCTCAGCCGTGCGGATTGACGTGAGCTCCGACCCGGGCACGCTTGCCCCCATTACCACCGTGTTGGCGGGGCAGCCTTATCCGCGCGGCGCCACCTGGGACGGCGAGGGCGTGAACTTCTCCTTCTTCTCCGAGAACGCGACCCGGGTGGAGTTGTGCATATTCGACTCCACCGGCCGGCAGGAGCGACAACGGGTCGAGCAGCGCGAACGCACCGATCTCATCTGGCACTGCTATCTGCCCGAGGCCCGGCCGGGGTTGCTCTATGGCTATCGTGTCCACGGACCCTACAAGCCCGAGCTCGGGCACCGGTTCAACCCGCACAAGCTGCTGATCGAGCCGTATGCCAAGCAGCTCGAAGGGCCGCTGCGCTGGAGCGACGCGCACTTCGGTTATCGCTGCGGCCATTCCCGGGCGGACCTGTCCTTCGATCGCCGCGACAGTGCACGCGGAATGCCCAAGTGCCGCGTGATCGATCCGGCATTTACCTGGGGCGGGGATCGGCCGCCGCGAACGCCGTGGCGCGACACGGTGATATACGAGCTGCACGTCCGCGGCATGACGATGCGCCACCCGGAGGTGCCGCCCGAGCTGCGCGGCACGTACGCCGGTCTCGCGACGGCACCCGTGATCGATCATCTGCTGCGCCTCGGGATCACGGCAGTCGAGCTCATGCCCGTACATGCCTTCGTCGATGATCGCGCGCTTCTCGATCGGGGCCTGCGCAACTACTGGGGCTACAACACACTGGGTTTCTTCGCACCCGAGACGCGTTACTCGGCGACCGGCGGGATCGACGAATTCAAAACCATGGTCAAGACGCTGCATTCGGCCGGCATCGAGGTGATCCTGGACGTCGTCTACAACCACACGGCCGAGGGCAACCAGCTTGGGCCGACGCTGTGCTTTCGCGGCGCGGACAACGCCGCCTATTACCGCCTCAATCCGGACGATCCGCGTTACTACATGGACTTCACCGGCACGGGCAACACACTCAACCTGCGGCACCCGCGCGTTCTGCAGTTGATCATGGACTCGCTGCGCTACTGGGTGCTCGAGATGCACGTCGATGGCTTCCGTTTCGATCTTGCCTCGGCGCTTGCGCGTGAGCTCTTCGAGGTGGATCGCCTCGGCTCATTCTTCGACACCATCAGCCAGGACCCCACACTGTCGCAGGTGAAGCTTATCGCCGAGCCCTGGGATGTGGGCGCCGGCGGCTATCAGGTCGGCAACTTCCCGCCGGGCTGGAACGAGTGGAATGACAAGTATCGCGACGCCCTGCGCGCCTATTGGAAGGGGGATGAGGGACAGATCGGCGAGTTCGCACGGCGATTTTCGGGCTCTGCGGATCTGTACGAGCCGGGCGGCCGCAAGCCCCATGCCAGCATCAACTTCGTCACGGCTCACGATGGGTTCACGTTGCAGGACCTGGTGAGCTACAACGACAAGCACAATGAGGCGAACGGCGAGGACAATCGCGACGGCAGCGACAATAATCGCTCCTGGAACTGCGGTGCGGAAGGCGATACCACCGATGCCGGCATCCTGGCGCTGCGCGAGCGGCAGAAGCGCAATCTGCTGGCCACGCTGCTCCTTTCCCAGGGCGCGCCCATGCTGCTGGGTGGGGACGAGCTGGGGCGTACCCAGCATGGCAACAACAACGCCTATTGCCAGGACAATGAGACATCGTGGCTGTCCTGGGAGCTTTCCGCCGAGCAGCGCAGCTTCCTGGCGTTCGTCGGGCACCTGATCGCATTGCGACGCAGCCACCCCGTTTTCGCGCGCGGCCGCTTCCTGCAGGGGCTGCAGATTCCGGGCGAGGAGGTCAAGGACATCGCCTGGTTTGCACCCGCCGGGAACGAGATGACCGAGGCGGAATGGCAGCAGCCCTTCGCCCGCGCCCTGGGCGTGTACCTGGCAGGGGTCGCGCTGCAGCGGCTCGATCGGCGCGGACGGCGGCTGAAGGACGACAATTTCCTGCTGCTCTTCAACGCGCACTACGAGCCGATCACCTTCGCGCTGCCTCGCTTTCAGGCGGGCCACCGCTGGCGGCGAGTGCTCGATACCGCCGCAGCCGAGCCGGCGGCGGCCGAGCCGCTCGACCCCGAGGCCGGCTACTCCCTGCAGGGCAGATCGCTGGCGCTGCTCATCGAGACGAGCGATGCCTGAGACGACCACGCGACGGGTGCATTCGATGCCTTTCGGGGCCGCGATCTGCGACGGCGGTGTGCGCTTCCGGCTGTGGGCACCGGCGGCACGGCGCGTCGAGCTGCTCCTCGCAGACCGCGGCGAGCAGGCCTGCGAGATGCGCGCTTGCGGCGGCGGCTGGTTCGAGCGGGTGAGCGACGTCGCCCGAACGGGTAGCCGCTACCGCTACCGCATTGACGGCGGCCTGGTCGTTCCGGATCCCGCCTCGCGCTTCAATCCCGAGGACGTGCACGGCCCGAGCATGGTGATCGACCCCGGGGACTTTCCCTGGACTGACGCGACGTGGTGCGCGCCGCCCTGGCATGCGGCCGTGGTCTACGAGCTGCACACCGGCACGTTCTCGCCCGAGGGCACCTTTGCCGGTATCGAGAGGCGCCTGGATTATCTGGTCGAGCTCGGGATCACGGCCCTCGAGCTGATGCCGGTCGCGGACTTCCCGGGCCGCTACGGCTGGGGTTACGACGGCGTACTGCCCTTCGCGCCTGACTCCGCCTACGGCACGCCGGAGATGCTCAAGGCACTCGTCAACTCCGCGCACCGGCGCGGGCTCGCCGTCATGCTCGATGTCGTCTACAACCACTTCGGGCCGGAGGGTAACTTTCTCCACGCCTATGCGCCGCAGTTCTTCACGCAGCGTCATGAGACTCCGTGGGGTCCCGCGATCAATTTCGACGGGCCCGAGAGCCGCGTGGTGCGTGATTTCTTCATCCACAATGCGTGCTATTGGCTCGAGGAATACCACCTCGACGGGTTGCGCTTCGATGCGGTGCACGCCATCTGTGACGACAACCGTCCCGACATCCTCACCGAGATTGCGCGCACGCTGCGCGCAGGGCCCGGTCGGGAACGGCGGCTCTATCTGGTGCTGGAGAACGTGCGCAACCAGGCCCGATATCTGGCTGTTGCCGGCGAGCGCGAGCATTTCGATGCGCAGTGGAACGATGACGAGCATCACTGCCTGCACGTCATCCTGACGGGGGAGACGGACGGCTACTACGCCGACTACGCCACCGCGCCGCGCGCGCTGCTCGGGCGCTGCCTCGCCGAGGGTTTCGCCTACCAGGGTGAGATCTCACATTACAGGGACGATCAGCCGCGCGGTGAACCGAGCGCCGGCCTGCCACCGACGGCGTTTGTGCCTTTCCTGCAGAATCATGACCAGATCGGCAACCGCGTCTTCGGGGAGCGGCTCTGCCACCTGGTGAAGGACGAGGGGGCACTGCGGGCGGCGCTCGCGATCCTGCTGTTGGCTCCCTCGCCCCCATTGATCTTCATGGGGGAGGAGTGGAGTGCGCCTCAGCCCTTTCCCTACTTCTGCGACTTCGAGCCCGAGCTTGCCACCAAGGTCCGCGAAGGCCGCCGGCGCGAGTTCGCGCGCTTTGCCGGATTCGGCGACGACGCCCACCGGGTTGACGCCCCCGACCCTTGTGCGGGGAGCACCTTCGAGTCTGCGCAGCTGCGCTGGGGAGCGCCGAGCGAGCCCCGGCACGCCGAGTGGCTCGACTTCTATCGGCGGCTGCTCGCGCTCCGGCACCGCGAGATTGCGCCGCTCGTCCCCGGGATCGAGGCTGCGCGCTGCACAACGATGAGCCCCGAAGGTGCATTCGCAGTCGACTGGCGGATCAGGGGGGACAAGAGGTTGCAGCTGGTCTGCAATCTGAATGATCGCGCGACGCCGGCTATCGGCCGAAGCGCCGGCCGCATCTTATTTGCCACTCATCCCGAGACGCACAGCGGCGGCGCGCAGCGCGAACTGGCCGCCTGGAGCGTCCTGTGGCGGCTGGACGCGAGCAACGCGTCATGACGGACGCTGAGCGGCGCCGCGCTGCCCGGCGACGCTCGGACGTGCCGCCGGCGGCGCCGCGAGACGCGCCCGCACCAGCGCCCCGCACGCCTGCCCCTGCCGCGGACCCCATCATCCCGCGCGCGACTTACCGTCTGCAGCTCAACGCCGGCTTCACCTTCCGCGATGCGACCGAGATCGTGCCGTACCTGGCCGCGCTCGGCATCAGCCACGTCTACTGCTCGCCGTACTTCCGCGCGCGCCAGGGGAGCACCCACGGCTACGACGTGATCGACCACAACTCCTTTAACCCCGAGATCGGCGACCGGGCCGGCTTCGAGCGCTTCGTCGCCACGCTGCGGGCGCACGGCATGGGCCACATCGTCGACATCGTGCCGAACCATGTCGGCATTCTTGGTGCGCAGAACGAGTGGTGGATGGACGTGCTGGAAAACGGCGAGGCCTCGGCCTACGCCGGTTTCTTCGACATCGACTGGACGCCGGCCAACCCCGAGCGCGCCGACAAGGTGCTGGTGCCGGTGCTGGCGGATGCCTACGGCAAGGTGCTCGAGCGCGGCGAGCTCGAGCTGCGCTTCGAGCCGGATTCGGGCTCCTTTGCGGTCTTCTACCACTCGCACCGCCTGCCGATCGACCCGCGCACCTATCCGCGCATCCTCGACCGCGCCGCCGCGCTCGTCTCCAGCAGCGAGCTCGAGAACATCCGTCGTGCGCTCGCCGCGCTCCCCGACCGGCACGCCGCCACGCCCGAACAGGTGCTGGAACGCAGCCGCGGCAGGGACCTGCAGAAGGCGCGCCTCGCGGAGCTGGCGCGCGGCAGCGCTGCGGTGGCGGCGGCACTCGTGGCTGCGGTGCACAGCTTCACGGGCACGGCGGACGAGCCCGCCAGCTTCGACGCGCTGCACGAGCTGCTCGAGCTCCAGGCCTACCATCTCGCCTACTGGCGTGTCGCCGCCGAGGACATCAACTACCGGCGGTTCTTCGATGTCAACGATCTGGCGGCGCTGCGGGTCGACAACGAGGAAGTCTTCGAGGCCACGCACCGTCTGCTGCTGCAGCTGATCAGCGAAGGGCGGGTCGACGGCCTGCGCATCGATCACATCGACGGCCTGTACGATCCGGCCGGCTACCTGCGCCGCCTGCAGCGGGGCATCGCCGCGGTCAGCGGCAGTCCGCAGGAGCGCGCGCTGTACCTCGTGGTCGAGAAGATCAGCGCCTCCTTCGAGCACCTGCCGCCCGACTGGCCGGTGCACGGCGAGACCGGCTACCAGTTTGCCAACGTCGTCAACCGTATGCTGATCGATGCCGCGACGCGCGCGCGCATGGATCGCGTGTATCGCGGCGCGACGGGCGAGATGCTCGAGTGGGGCGATGTCACCTACCAGTGCCAGCAGCTCGTCCTGCGCCGCTTGCTGGCGTCGGAGCTCAACGTCGCCACCAATCAGCTCGCGCGCATCGCACGCACCGACCGCAGCAACCGCGACTTCACCTTCAACACCCTGCGCAATGCGCTCGCGGAGGTGATCGCCTGCTTTCCGGTCTACCGCACCTACATCGTCGAGCGCCCCGCCGACAGCGACCGGCGCTACATCGAGTGGGCCGTCGCCGCCGCGCGGCGGCGCGCCGCCATCGAGGGCGCAGTGTTCGATTTCGTGCGCGCGGCGCTGCTACTCGAGCTCCCCGCGGCGAGCGACGCCGCGGGGCGGCCGATGCGCGCCTTCGCGATGAAGTTCCAGCAGATCACCGCGCCGATCACCGCCAAGGGCATCGAGGACACGGCGCTCTACCGTTTCAATCGCCTCATATCGCTGAACGAGGTCGGCGCCGACCCGGGCAGCTACGGCGGCGCGGGGGTGCGTGGTTTCCACGCCGATGCCGAATACCGCGCGCGGCACTGGCCGCACGAGATGCTCGCCACCTCCACCCACGATACCAAGCGCTCCGAGGACGTACGTGCGCGGCTCGACGTGCTTTCGGAGATGACCACACCGTGGCGCGATGCGGTGCGGCGCTGGATGCGCTTCAACCGCACGCGCAAGCACGAGGTTGACGGTGAGCCGGCCCCCGCCGCCAACGACGAGTATCAGTTCTACCAGACACTGCTCGGCAGCTGGCCGCTCGCAGCGCCCGAGCCGGCGGCGGCGACCGCTTACCGCGAGCGCATCGGGGCCTACATGATCAAGGCGGTCCGCGAGGCGAAGCAGCGCACCAGCTGGACCGAACCCGGTACGGCCTACGAGGAGGCGCTGCTGCAGTTCGTACGCAGCGCACTCGAGCCGCGCGAAAGCAACCTGTTCCTGGCCGACTTCATCGAGTTCCACCGCCGCGTGATGCGATTCGGCCTGCTGAACAGCCTGTCGCAGACGCTGTGCAAACTCGCCGCACCGGGCGTGCCGGACGTGTATCAGGGCAACGAGCTGTGGGACTTCTCGCTGGTCGATCCCGACAACCGCCGGGCGGTCGATTACGCCGCGCGCCGCCGCCTGCTCGCGGAACTCGAGCGCCAGGCCACGACGCTCGCGGTGCGTGAGCTCACCGCAAGTCTCGAGGACGGCCGCTGCAAGCTGTGGCTCATCTGGAGGGTGCTGCAGCTGCGGCGCCTACGGCCGCAGCTCTTCAGCCACGGGGACTACCGCCGCCTGCGGGTGCGTGGGACCCACGCGCCGCACGTGTGCGCCTTCGCGCGGCGCTGGGCCGGAGAGTCGCTCATCGCGATTGCGCCGCGGCTGTACCGCCGGCTGCTCGAGACCGAAGCCCGGCTCCCGCTCGGGCGCGAGGTATGGCAGGACACGCTGATTGAGCTGCCGCGGGACCTGCGCGCGCAGCGCCCGGTGCGCAACGTGCTGAGCGGCGCCGAGCTCGAGCCGGTGCCGTACGGTGAGGGCGTCGCGATCCCGGTCGCCGAGGCGCTGGCCGAGTTCCCGGTGGCGCTGCTTCTTGCCGGGGCTCCCGCGACGCCCGCCCCCGGCGACTGAAGCCTCGCCAGCTGCGCGGGGCGCTCGAGCCGCGGCAGCCGGCGGTTGCTTGCCCGGGGCACCGCGCCTATACTGCGCGCCCTTTTCGCCCCGGGGGGATCTCCTGTGGGCGGTCGCATGAGCGGCATCGGGCGAGGTTGGAGGGGCCCCTCTTGGGGTCCGGGAAGCTCCAAGACCACTCGAGACGGCGCAGCCCCAGGGCCTGCGCAAATCTCCTGTTGTCTCAACAACTTAGCTCCATGCCATGGGGTTCGAGGCGCTGCTGGCGGTGCTTCGGCGTGAGAGGACGGAAATGGCTATCGGACTCGTCGGCCGCAAGGCTGGCATGACGCGCGTGTTCACGGAGGCCGGAGAGACCGTGCCGGTGACCGTGATCGAGGTGCTGCCGAACCGCGTCACACAGGTCAAGGTGCAGGACAAGGACGGCTACCGCGCCGTTCAGGTCACCTACGGCACGCGGCGTCCGCAGCTCTACTCGAAGGCGGTCACGGGTCACTACGCGCGCGCGAACGTAGCGCCGGGCCGGGCGCTGGTCGAGTTCCGGCTCGCCGATGCAGACAAAACCGAATTCAAGGCCGGCACCGAGATCAAGGCCGACCTCTTTAAAGAAGGTCAGGCGGTAGACGTCACCGGCATCACGATCGGCAAGGGCTTTGCCGGCACGATGAAGCGCCACAACTTCGCCGGTGGTATGGCTTCCCACGGCAACTCCCTCTCACACCGTGCGCCGGGCTCGATCGGCCAGCGCCAGACTCCAGGCCGCGTGTTCAAGGGCAAGCGCATGTCCGGACACATGGGCGTCGTGCGGCGCACGACGGAGAACCTGAAGGTGGTGCAGGTGGACCTCGAGAGGAATCTGCTGCTGATCCGCGGTGCCGTGCCCGGACATGAGGGCGGTCAGGTGATCGTGCGCTCCTCTCTCAAGGCGGCTCGCCTCGCGAACCGCAGGACGACCGCTCCGAGCAAGATCGGCTCCGCCCCGTCGAAGGATCCGGCCAAGGCGGGAAAAAAATAACTCATGAAGCTCAAGTCAGTCAGCGGCGGGGCCGAGCTGCAGGTGTCGGAGGCTGCCTTCGGCGGCAAGTTCAACGAGTCGCTCGTGCACCAGGTGATCACCGCCTATCGCGCCGCCGGCCGTGCGGGCACCAAGGCGCAGAAGTCGCGCGCCGAGGTGCGCGGCGGCGGCCGCAAGCCGTGGGCGCAGAAGGGCACGGGCCAGGCGCGCGCCGGCTCGAGCCGCTCGCCCATCTGGGTCGGGGGCGGCAGGACCTTCGCCGCCAAGCCGCGCGATTTCGCGCAGAAAGTGAACCGCAAGATGTACCGCGGCGCGCTGCGCTCGATGCTCGCCGAGCTCGCGCGCACCGAGCGGCTGCTGGTCACCGACGGCATCAAGCTCGCGGAGCCGAAGACCAGGCTGCTCGCGAGCCAGCTTCGCGAGTGGTCGCTCCCTTCGGTGCTGATCGTGGTCGAAGCGACCGACCAGAAGCTCGCGCTCGCCGCGCGCAATCTCCCGCACGTCGAGGTGATCGAGGTGACGGCGCTCAATCCGCTCGCGCTCGCCGCCTACGCCAAGGTGCTGATGACGGTCGGCGCCGTGAAGCTGATCGAGGAGCGCCTGCAATGACCGCGCCGCGTCCGAGCCGCATGAGCAAAGAGCAGCTGATGAATGTGCTGGTTGCGCCGCACGTGACCGAGAAGACCTCGCTCGCCATGCAGAACCACAACCAGTACACCTTCCGCGTGCGTCGCGATGCCACCAAGGCCGACATCAGGAAGGCGGTCGAGCTCATGTTCGACGTCAAGGTGGCGGGCGTGCAGGTGGTCAACGAGCCGGGCAAGACGCGCCGCTTCGGCCGCATCGCCGGTCGCACGCAGGACTGGAAGAAGGCCTACGTCAGCCTGCAGTCGGGCCAGACGATCGACTACGAAGCCCGCGCCAGGACCTGACACGCGGCGCGAACCGACAGGACGCTCAAAGATGGCCCTCATCAAGTACAAGCCGAGAACCCCGGGCACGCGTGCGCTCGTCAAGGTCGACCGCTCGCACCTGCACAAGGGCGGCCCGGTGGACGCGCTTACATCGCACCAGAGCAAGACCGGCGGCCGCAACCACTTCGGTCGCATCACCACGCGTCACCACGGCGGCGGCACGCGGCAGAAATACCGCATCGTCGACTTCAAGCGCGACAAGGACGGCATCACCGGCATCGTCGAGCGGCTCGAGTACGATCCCAACCGCACCGGCCACATCGCGCTCGTCAAGTACCCGGACGGCGAGTGGCGCTACATTCTCGCGCCCAAGGGCGTGAAGGCGGGCGACGAGGTGCGCTCGGGAGCCGATGCACCCATCAAGCCGGGCAACGCCATGGCGCTGCGCCACGTGCCGGTGGGCTCGATCGTCCACAACGTCGAGATGAAGCCCGGCCGCGGCGGCCAGCTCGCGCGCAGCGCCGGCGCCGCGGTGTCGTTCACCTCGCGCGAGGGCATCTACGCGTACCTGAGACTCAAGTCAGGCGAAACGCGCAAGGTGCACATCGACTGCCGCGCCACCATCGGCGAAGTCGGCAACGACGAGCACAACCTGCGCAGCTACGGCAAGGCGGGCGCCAAGCGCTGGCGGGGCATCCGCCCGACGGTGCGCGGACTCGCCATGAACCCGGTCGATCACCCGCACGGCGGCGGCGAGGGCAAGTCCGGACAGGGCAACCCGCACCCGGTCAGCCCGTGGGGCCAGAACGCCAAGGGACTCAAGACCCGCCACAACAAGCGCACGGACAACATGATCGTGCAGCGCCGCCGCAACCGGATTCGCTGAAGCGGCAGCGCACTTTGGAGTAACAGATGCCACGCTCACTGAAGAAGGGTCCATTCGTCGACCTGCACCTCGCGAAGAAGGTGCAGGTGGCGTCCGCGCGCAACGACCGCAAGCCGATCAAGACCTGGTCGCGCCGCTCGATGGTCATTCCCGAGATGGTCGGGCTCACCATCGCCGTGCACAACGGACGGCAACATGTGCCGGTGCTCATCAGCGAGAACATGGTGGGTCACAAGCTCGGCGAGTTCGCCCCGACCCGGGTCTTCAAGGCGCATTCCGGCGACCGCAAGGTGGAGGCGGCCGCCGCCCCCGCGAGCGCGAGCTGAGTGCGCGGAGCGACGCCATGCAAGTGACCTCCAAGCTGCGCTACGCCCGCATCTCGCCGCAGAAGTGCCGGCTGGTGGCCGACGTGGTGCGCGGCAAGCCGGTCGGCAACGCCATCGCGACGCTGCGGTTCATGCCGAAGAAGGGCGCGATGCTGGTGCGCAAGGTGCTGGAGTCCGCGGTGGCCAACGCCGAGCATAACCACGGCGCCGACATCGACGAGCTCAAAGTGACGCTCATCCACGTGGACGCGGCACCGCAGCTGAAGCGCTTCGCGGCGCGCGCCAAGGGGCGCGGCGCCCGCATCATCAAGCGCAACAGCCACATCACCGTCGGCGTGAGCGACGGCAGGAAGGACTAAGGACCATGGGTCAGAAAGTCAATCCGCTGGGGATTCGGCTCGGAATCACCCGCGACTGGACCTCGCGCTGGTACGCCGGCAAGCGACAGTTCCCTATGCACGTGCACACCGACTTCCGCGTGCGCGAGTTCCTCAAGGAGAAGCTCAAGGACGCCTCCGTGAGCCGCATCGTGATCGAGCGCGCCGCCAAGAAGGTGAACATCACCATCCAGACCGCGCGTCCCGGCATCGTCATCGGCAAGAAGGGCGAGGACATCGAGAAGCTGCGCCAGGAAACCGCCCAGCTCCTCGGCATGGCCGTGGTCGACGTGCGGCTCAACATCGCGGAGATCCGCAAACCCGAGCTCGACTCGCAGCTGGTGGCCGATTCCATCGCGCAGCAGATCGAGAAGCGCGTGATGTTCCGCCGCGCCATGAAGCGCGCCGTGATGAGCACCATGAGATCCGGCGCCCTCGGCGTGAAGGTGCGCGTCTCCGGACGCTTGAACGGCTCGGAGATCGCGCGCACCGAGTGGTATCGCGAGGGACGCATTCCGCTGCACACCTTTCGCGCCGAGATCGACTACGGCCTCTCCGAGGCGCAGACCACCTACGGCGTCATCGGCGTGAAGGTGTGGATCTTCAAGGGCGAGGTGTTCGACAAGGCCGAGCTCGAGCAGCAGCAGGCCGAGAGCGAGGCCGGCGCTGCGCAGGCCGCAAGCCCGGCGGCGCCCGCCGCGGTACCTGCAGCTGTGGCGCCTGGTACCGCCGCACCCGCTCCGGCCGCTGCCGCGGCTCCCGCGCCAGCAGCGCCCGAGGCGTGACCGATGCTGCAACCCAAGCGCACCAAGTACCGCAAGCAGTTCAAGGGCCGCAACAGCGGCTTCGCGAGCCGCGGCGCCAACGTGTCCTTCGGCGAGTACGGGCTGAAGGCGACCAGCCGCGCCCGCATGACGGCGCGCGAGATCGAGGCGGCGCGCCGCGCCATGGCGCGGTACGTGAAGCGCGGCGGCCAGATCTGGATTCGCGTGTTTCCCGACGTGCCGATCTCGAAGAAGCCGCTGGAAGTACGCATGGGCTCGGGCAAGGGCAACGTCGAGTACTACGTCGCGCGCGTGCAGCCCGGCAAGGTGTTGTTCGAGATGGAGGGCGTGGACGAAGTGACGGCGCGCGAGGCATTCAGACTCGCGGGCTCGAAGCTGTCGGTGTCCACCTCGTTCGTGAAACGGCAGGTTCGCTAGATGGACTCCAAAGAGCTGCGCACCAGGTCGCTCGCCGAGCTCGCCGACGAGCTGGTGAAGCTGCGCAAGGAGCAGTTTGCGCTGCGCATGCAGCGCGCCACAGGGCAGCAGCCCAAGCCCGACCAGTTCAGCAAGGTGCGGCGCAACATTGCGCGCCTCAAGACCGTGCTGCGCGAGAAGCAGGGCGCACCTGTCGCAGGGCCGGCCGGAGGTAACACCAAGTGAGCGCAGAGAAGACCCGGGCCAAACCCAAGGCCAAAGCGAAGACCCCGGCGCGCACCGCCCGGCACGGTGCCGCGGCCCATGCGCCGAAGAGCGAAGCGCGGCGGACCGAGACGCCCGAGACCCGGAACCCTGCGGCCGACGCGGGCCAGGCCGCGCCGGCCGATGCAGCGTCCGCGGCTCCCGCCGGCGCCCGGCGCGCGAAGGGCATGCGCACCCTCACCGGGCGCGTGGTGAGCGACAAGATGCACAAGACCATCGCGGTCGAGATCCAGCGGCTGGTGAAGCATCCGACTTACGGCAAATTCGTTCGCCGCACGACGCGGCTGCTGGCGCACGACGAGAACGGTACCTGCAAGGCGGGCGATCTGGTGGTCATCGCGCCTTGCCGCCCGATGTCGCGTCACAAATCGTGGCGGCTGCTCGAGGTCGTGGAAAAAGCGTCATGATCCAGTTGCGCACCATGCTCAATGCCGCCGACAACAGCGGCGCGCGCACGCTGATGTGCATCAAGGTGCTCGGCGGCACGCGGCGCCGCTACGCCAGCGTCGGCGACGTCATCAAGGTGAGCGTCAAGGACGCGATCCCGCGCGGCAAGGTGAAGAAGGGCGAGATCTACGACGCGGTGGTGGTGCGCACCACGCACGGCGTGCGCCGTCCTGACGGCTCGCTGATCCGCTTCGACGGCAACGCCGCGGTGCTGCTCACCAACAAGCTCGAGCCGATCGGTACGCGCATCTTCGGACCGGTGACGCGTGAGCTGCGTACCGTGCAGTTCATGAAGATCATCTCGCTCGCTCCCGAGGTGCTGTGATGCACAGGATCCGCAAGGGCGATCAGGTGGTGGTGCTGTCGGGTCGCGACAAGGGCCGGCGTGGCGCGGTGATCCAGGTGCTCGGCGACGGGCGCGTGGTGGTCGAAAGCATCAACCGCGTGAAGAAGCACCAGAAGCCGAACCCGCAGGCCAACAAGCCCGGAGGGATCATCGAGAAGGAGATGCCGCTCGCGGCCTCCAAGGTGGCGCTCTGGAACGTGGCTGCCAAGAAGGGCGACCGCATCGGCATCAAGACGCTCAAGGACGGCAAGCGCGTGCGCTTCTTCAAGTCGAACGGAGAGATGCTCGATGTCTGAAGTGGTTGCGGGCAAAGACGCCGGCAAGCACGCCGGCAAGCAGAAGCAGGCCGGCAAGCGCGCCGAGAAGGCGGCCGATTCCGGCAAGGAGCCGCAGAAGCAGGCCGAGCGCGCGCCGCCGCCGCCGCCGTCCGGACCCGCGCGGCTGCACCAGTTCTACCGCGAGCAGGTCGTGCCGCGGCTGCTGCGGGAGCTGCAGATCACCAACATCATGCAGGTGCCGCGCATCACCAAGATCACGATCAATATGGGCGTGGGCGAGGCGGTGGCCGACAAGAAGGTGATGGATGCGGCGGTCGCCGATCTCACCCAGATCACCGGTCAGAAGCCGCTGGTCACCAAGTCGCGCAAGGCGATCGCGTCCTTCAAGATCCGCGCCGGACTCGCGATCGGCGCCAAGGTCACGCTGCGCGGCCGGCGCATGTACGAGTTCCTCGACCGTCTGATCAGCATCGCGATGCCGCGCATCCGCGACTTCCGCGGCGTGTCGCCGCGCTCGTTCGACGGCCGGGGCAACTACAGCCTCGGGGTCAAGGAGCAGATCATCTTCCCCGAGATCCAGTACGACCAGGTCGACCAGCTGCGCGGCATGGACATCACCATCAGCACGACGGCCAGGGACGACCGCAGGGGACGAGCGTTGCTCGAGGCATTCAACTTCCCGTTCCGCAAGTAACAGGCAACAGGAACCACCAGATCTATGGCAAAGACGAGCATGGTCGAGCGCGAGAAACGTCGCGCGCTGGTCGTGAAGAAGTACGCCGTCAGGCGCGCCAAGCTCAAGGAGCTGATCCGCAGCCCGAAGACCTCGCCCGAGGCGCGCGCCGCCGCCCAGGCGACGCTGCAGGCGATGCCGCGCGATGCGAGCCCTTCGCGCCAGAGAAACCGCTGCGCGATCACCGGGCGCTCGCGCGGCGTGTACCGCAAGTTCGGCCTGTCGCGGGTGAAGATCCGCGAGGTCGCGAGCCGTGGGGAGATTCCGGGCTTGGCGAAGGCGAGCTGGTGAGGGACGTTGCATGAGCATGACCGATCCCATTGCAGACCTCCTGACGCGCATCCGTAACGGCCAGACTGCGGGCAAGGCCGAGGTGCAGCTCGCCTCCTCGCGCCTGAAGGCTGCGATCGTCCAGGTGCTCAAGGAAGAGGGCTACATCGCCGACTTCCGCCTCGACGCCGACGGCGGCAAGCCGCGGCTCACGATCGGGCTGAAGTACTACGAGGGCCGGCCGGTGATCGACCGGCTGGAACGGGTCAGCCGGCCGGGACTGCGCATCTACCGCGGCAAGGACGATCTGCCCAAGGTCCTCGGCGGGATGGGCACCGTCATCGTGTCGACGCCCAAGGGCGTCATGACGGACAAGCAGGCGCGCTCGATCGGGCAGGGTGGCGAAGTGCTCTGCATCGTCGCCTGAGCGGCCGGACCACAGCGGGTATTTTTAAGAGATTTGCTGTCATGTCGAGAATCGCCAAATCACCGGTCGAGCTGCCTCAGGGCGTGACCGCGACCATCGAGCCGCAGGCGGTGACCATCAAGGGCGCCAAGGGCTCGCTCAGCCTGCCGCTGACGCCCGGCGTGTCGGTCGTGCAGGCGGAAAAGACGCTCGAGATCAGCTACGCGGATCCCGGGCTCACCCGCACGCGTGCCGGGGCGACGCGCGCGCACCTCGCCAACATGGTGCGCGGGGTGACCAAGGGCTACGAGAAGAAGCTCGAGCTGGTCGGGGTGGGCTTTCGTGCCCAGGTCCAGGGCAAGACGCTGAATCTGACGCTCGGCTTCTCGCACCCGGTGAGTTTTCCCATTCCCGAGGGCATCACCGTCGAGACCCCGAGTCAGACCGAGATCGTGGTGAAGGGCATCGACCGGCAGAAAGTCGGCCAGGTGGCGGCCGAGATCCGCGACACCCGCCCCCCCGAGCCCTATAAGGGCAAGGGCGTGCGCTACGCGGGCGAGCAGATCAGCCTGAAGGAAGGGAAAAAGAAATGATCGCCACCAAGAAGGAGCGCCGACTGCGCCGCGCGACCAAGACGCGCGCGAGCATCCACCAGCTTGGGGTGGCGCGCCTTACGGTGCATCGCACGCCGCGACACATCTACGCGCAGGTGACGACCGATGCCGGCGCGAGGGTGATCGCGGCGGCGTCAACCGTCCAGGAGGCGGTGCGCGATGGTCTGAAGGGCACGGGCAACGTCGAGGCCGCCAAGGCGGTCGGCCGGGCGATTGCTGCGAAGGCCAAGGCTGCGGGAGTCTCCCGGGTGGCCTTCGACCGTGCGGGGTTCCGGTTCCACGGGCGCGTCAAGGCGCTCGCCGATGCGGCCCGCGAAGCGGGGCTTGAGTTCTAGGCAGGCAGGACACATATGGCAAGAGCGGAAAAAGGTCAGCCGGCGGACGAGTTCGTCGAGAAGCTCGTCGCGGTCAACCGTACGGCAAAGGTGGTCAAGGGCGGCCGGCAGTTCGGCTTCACGGCCCTCACCGTCGTGGGCGACACCTCCGGGCGCGTCGGCTACGGCTTCGGCAAGGCGCGCGAGGTGCCGGTGGCGATCTCCAAGGCGATGACCCAGGCGAGGAAGAACCTGATCAACGTCGCGCTGCGAAACGATTCGCTGTACTACGCGGTCACAGGGACACACGGAGCGACGCGGGTCTACATGCAGCCGGCCTCGGACGGCACCGGCGTCATCGCCGGCGGCGGCATGCGCGCGGTACTCGAGTGCGCCGGGGTGCGCAACGTGCTCGCCAAGAGCTACGGCTCGCGCAACCCGATCAACGTGGTGCGCGCGACCATCAATGCGCTCGCCAAGATCCGCTCCCCCGAGGAGATCGCGGCGAAGCGCGGCAAGACTCTCGACGAGATCACGGGCTGACGGCCATGGCGGACGCGCAACTGAAGGTCACGCTGGTGAGGAGCCTGAACGGGCAGCTGAAGAACATCGCCGCCTGCGCGCGGGGCCTGGGGCTGCGGCGCATTCACCAGAGCGTCGTGGTCAGGGACACGGCCGAGAACCGCGGCATGATCCGCGCTGCGGTCCATCTGCTGCGGGTCGAGAAGGGCGCCTGAGGCCAAGGCACTTTTGAGCAAAGGCATAGTCAAGCGATGCAACTCAACACACTGAAGCCTGCACCGGGAGCGAAGCGGAACGGTAAACGCGTCGGCCGCGGCGCGTCCGCCGGCCAGGGCAAGACCTGCGGCCGCGGCACCAAGGGTCAGCGCGCACGCAAGGGCGGCTATCACAAGGTCGGCTTCGAGGGCGGCCAGATGCCGCTGCAGCGCCGGATGCCGAAAGTGGGCTTCCGTTCGGACATGAAGCGCACGCGTGCGGAGGTGCGCCTCGGCGCGCTCGGCAAGATCGCGGCGGCGGTGGTGGACCTGGCGGCGCTCATCGACTCGGGCGTGGTGCCGGAGGGTACCGAGCGCGCCAAGGTGGTGCTGTCCGGGGAGCTCAACAAGGCGGTGACGCTCAAGGGCGTGGCCGTCACCAAGGGCGCGCGCGCGGCCATTGAGGCCGCGGGCGGCAAGATCGAGGCCTGATGGCGAACACGACCTTCAGCAATCCGGCGGCGGCGCTCGGCGAAGCGGCTCGCTTCGGCGAGATCCGCAGCCGCATCCTGTTTCTGGTCGGGGCGCTCGTCGTCTACCGCATCGGCACCTATATCCCGGTGCCGGGCGTGAATCCGGTCGAGGTGGCGCGCTTCTTCGGCGACAAGTCCGGCACGATTCTCGGGATCGTCAACCTGTTCTCCGGCGGGGCGCTGTCGCGTCTCTCGATTTTCGCCATGGGCGTGATGCCCTACATCTCCGCCTCGATCATCATCCAGATGATGTCGATGGTGGTGCCGACCCTCATGGAGTTGCGCAAGGAGGGCGAGTCGGGCCGGCGCAAGATCACCGAGTACACGCGCTACGGCACGGTGATCCTGGCGGCGTTCCAATCGTTCGCCGCGGCCGGCGCACTCGAGAAGGGCGGCATGACGCTGGTCACCGGCTGGGGATTCCTGATCCCGGCGACCATCACCATGACCACCGGCACCATGTTCCTCATGTGGCTCGGCGAGCAGATCACCGAGCGCGGCGTCGGCAACGGCATCTCGATGATCATCCTCTCGGGCATCGTCGCCGGGCTCCCGGGAGCGGTCGGCAACACCATCGACCAGGTGAGCACCGGCGAGATGCAGGGGCCGTTTGCCCTGCTGCTCATCATCGTCGTGATCGCCACCACGGGATTCGTGGTGTTCATGGAACGCGCCCAGCGGCGCATTCCGGTGGACTATGCGAAACGCCAGGTCGGACGGCGCCTGTACGCCGGGCAGTCGAGCCATCTGCCGTTCAAGATCAACATGTCGGGCGTGATCCCGCCGATCTTCGCCTCCTCGCTGCTGCTCTTCCCGGCGACGCTCGCCAGCTTCGCCGGCACGGGCTCGGAGGGCTGGTTCGCAAGCGCCGCGCAGGATGTCGCTGCGGCCCTGGGCTACGGGCAGCCGCTGCACCTGACGCTCTACGCGCTGCTCATCATCTTCTTCTGCTTCTTCTACACGGCGCTGGTTTTCAACGCGCGCGACACGGCCGACAACCTCAAAAAGTCGGGCGCCTTCGTGCGCGGCATCCGCCCGGGGCAGCAGACCGCGGACTACATCGACCAGGTGCTCACGCGGCTGACACTCTGGGGCGCGCTCTACGTGGCAGCGGTGTGCCTGCTGCCGGAGTTTTTGATCTCGTCCCAGGGCGTGCCGTTCCGCTTCGGCGGCACCTCGCTGCTCATCGTGGTGGTGGTCGTGATGGACTTCATGTCGCAGCTGAACGCGCACATGATGTCGCACCACTACCCGGGACTTCTCAAGAAGGCGAACCTGCTCGGCTACGGCCGCGGCGGCTCGTCGGGTAACTGATATGAAAGTACGTCCGTCGGTCAAGAAGATCTGCAAGAACTGCAAGATCGTGCGCCGCCGGCGCGTGGTCTACGTCATCTGTTCGGACCCGCGCCACAAGCAGCGGCAGGGTTGAGGTAAGGCAGCAATGGCACGCATAGCCGGTATCAACATCCCGATGAACAAGCACGTGTGGGTTGGACTCACCCACATCTACGGCGTCGGCCGCGCGCGCGCACGCAGCGCCTGTCAGGCCGCCGGGGTCAGTCCCACGACCAAGGTGAAGGACCTCACCGAGCCCGAGGTGAATGCGATCCGCTCGCAGATCGCGAAGTTCGCGGTCGAAGGCGATCTGCGGCGCGAGGTGTCGATGAACATCAAGCGGTTGATGGACCTCGGCACGTGGCGCGGCATGCGCCACCGGCGGGGACTGCCGGTGCGCGGCCAGCGCACGCGCACCAACGCGCGTACCCGCAAGGGCCCGCGCAAGCAGGCGATCAAGCTCAACGCACCGGTCGGCAAGGTCTAACGGCGAGGGATTAAAGGCATGGCTGAAGAGAAACCCCAGAGCGGCGCGGCGACGCCGGCAGCGGCGGCGACACCGGCAGCGACGCCGGCTACCGACACGGCGGCCGCGGGTGCGGCCCCCAAGAAGGCCAAGAAGGCGCGCAAGAACGTGCTCGACGCGATCGCGCACGTGCATGCCTCGTTCAACAACACGATCATCACCATCACCGACCGGCAGGGCAACACGCTCTCCTGGGCGACCTCCGGCGGCTGCGGCTTCCGCGGCTCGCGCAAGTCGACGCCGTTCGCGGCGCAGGTCGCGGCCGAGAAGGCCGGGGTGGCCGCGCAGGAGCACGGCGTGAAGAGCGTCGAGGTGCGCGTCGGCGGACCGGGACCGGGGCGCGAGTCCGCGGTGCGGGCGCTCAACAATTGCGGACTGAAGATCACCAGCATCTCGGATGTGACGCCGATACCGCACAACGGTTGTCGTCCGCCGAAGAAGCGCCGGGTGTAAAGGATCCATATGGCGCGTTACACGGGACCGAAGTGCAAGCTCGCTCGCCGCGAGGGCACGGACCTCTTTTTGAAGAGCGGCGTCAAGCCGCTCGAGACCAAGTGCAAGTTCACCGTGCCGCCCGGCGGCCTCAAGAGCGAGCGCCGCCAGCGGCTGTCGGATTACGGCCTGCAGCTGCGCGAGAAGCAGAAGCTGCGGCGGATGTACGGCGTGCTCGAGCGGCAGTTCGGCAACTACTACCAGGCGGCGGCGCGCAAGGCCGGCGCCACCGGCGAGAACCTGCTCAGGCTTCTCGAATGCCGTCTCGACAACGTCGTCTACCGCATGGGCTTTGCGACGACGCGCGCCGAGGCGCGCCAGCTGGTGAGCCACAAGGCCATCACGGTCAACGACAAGGGCGTGACCATCGCTTCCTACCAGGTGAGAGCCGGGGACGTGGTCCAGGTGCGCGAGAAGTCGCGCAAGCAGCTGCGCATCGCGAGCGCGCTCAACATCGCGCAGCAGGTCGGGCTGCCCGACTGGGTCGAGGTGAACGACAAGGAGTTCCGCGGCGTGTTCAAGTCGGCGCCGGGCCGGGAAGACGTCCTGCCCGACATCAACGAGAACCTGGTCGTGGAGCTGTATTCGAAGTAATCGGTTTCGTTTGCGCCGGCGCACGGCCGGCAAGGTGAGATGCAATGCAGGGTTCAGTCAGTGAGTTTCTGCGACCCCGGGTGGTGAAGGTGCAGCCGGTGGCCCCGCGCCAGGCGCGCGTGGTGATCGAGCCGTTCGAGCGCGGCTTCGGTCACACGCTCGGCAATGCGCTGCGCCGCGTGCTGCTCTCGTCCATGCCGGGAGCCGCGATCACCGAGGTGGAGATCGACGGCGTGCTCCACGAGTACACCAGCATCGAGGGTGTGCAGGAAGACGTGGTCGACGTCCTTCTGAACCTCAAGTTGGTGGCGCTGCGCATGCACACGCGCGACTCCGCGGAGCTGCGCCTGCACAAGAAGGGCCCGGGCCCGGTGACTGCCGGCGACATCCAGACCGATCACGACATCGAGGTGGTGAACCCGGAACTGGTGATCGCCAACCTCACCAAGGCGGGCGAGCTCTCGATGACGCTGCGCGTCGAGCGCGGCCGGGGCTATCGCCCGGCGGCCGCGCGCGTCGCGTTCGAGGAGCAGACGCGCCCCATCGGCCGGCTGCAGCTCGATGCGTCTTTCTCGCCGGTGCGGCGCGTTACCTACTCGGTGGATGCGGCGCGCGTCGAGCAGCGCACCGACCTCGACAAGCTCGTGATCGACATCGAGACCAACGGCACGATCGACGCCGAGGAGGCAATCCGCCGCGCCGGCAGCATCCTCAAGGACCAGCTGTCGGTGTTCATCGACCTGCAGGGTGAGGAGGAAGCCGCGACCAAGGTCTCGGAGATGCAGTTCGACCCGATCCTGATGCGACCGGTGGACGAGCTCGAGCTCACCGTGCGCAGCGCCAACTGCCTCAAGGCCGAGAACATCCACTACATCGGCGACCTGGTGCAGCGCACGGAGGTGGAGCTGCTGCGCACGCCGAACCTGGGGAAGAAGTCGCTCACCGAGATCAAGGAAGTGCTGCAGAGCCACGGCCTCATGCTCGGCATGCGGCTCGACGGCTGGCCGCCCGCGGGCCTGAAGCACGACGAGGAACGCGAGGTCCTTTAGATCGCACGACTGGCATGCTGTTCGCGGGCAAAAGCCACGCCTTTTGCCCGCGAGTGTGCAAACGCCGGTAGTTTGGCCTGCTGAAAGGGCCGCAGGCCCTTTCAGCCAAGAGGAAGAATATGCGTCATCATCTTTCCGGCCGGCAGCTGTCGCGCAACAGCGCACACCGCCACGCGCTCATGCGCAACATGTCGGTGTCGCTGCTCAGGCACGAGACGATCCGCACGACGCTCCCGAAGGCGAAGGAGCTGCGCCGCGTGGTCGAGCCGCTCATCACGCTCGCTAAGAGCGACGGCGATGCCAACCGCCGCCTCGCGTTCGCGCGGCTGCGCGACCGCGAGGTGGTCGAGAAGCTGTTCGCGGACCTGGGTCCGCGCTTCAAGACGCGGCCCGGCGGCTACACACGCATCCTCAGGATGGGGCCGCGGCCGGGTGACTCGGCGCCGATGGCGCTCATGCAGCTGGTCGAGGGAGCGCAGCCGGGGGCGGAGGAGAAGCCCGCACCGCAAGCGGCCAGAGCGTCGCGGCGCGCCAGGGCGAAGAGCGAAGCGAAACCGGAGAAGAGCGCCAAGGCTGCGAAGAAGAAGGCGGCGGCGGCTCCCAAGACCGAGGAGCCTGAAGAGGCTCCGAAAAAGCGCACACGCAGGAAGAAAGCAGCCCGCTGATTTCGACGGGCGTCATCAGGGGAGGGTTCAACATGAGTCTCGCGTCCGAGTTCAAAGAATTTGCCATGCGGGGCAGCGTTCTCGACCTCGCAGTAGGCGTCGTGATCGGGGCTGCGTTCGGGAAGATCGTCAATTCGCTGGTGGGCGATGTGATCATGCCCGCGCTGTCGCCGATTCTCGGCAGCGTCAACTTCAGCGACCTCGCCGTGAAGATCTCGACTGCGGCCGACGGCAAGCCCGTGCTGCTCAAGTACGGCTCGTTCATTCAGACGATCTTCGAGTTCATTGTCATCGCGCTGTCGATCTTCATCGTCGTGAAGGGCATCAATAAGCTCAAACGGCCGACGGCCGGGGCTCCGCCGGCGCCCACGAAGACCGAAGTATTGTTGCAGGATATAAAGGATTTATTGTCTAGAAGGTAGGTATTGTCTCTCTATTGATCTATTGGAGCGCGCCGAAGGCATCGCGCGTCAGGTTCTCGGAGCCTGACGCGGTTACCGCGAGATCGTCCTCGATGCGGATGCCGCCGAATTTCTTCAGCGCCTGAACGCGGCTCCAGTTGATGGCGCCGCTGCGCCGATCCGCCCGGGCGGCCTCGAGCAGCTGCGGAATGAAATAGATCCCCGGCTCCATGGTCACGACGAACCCCTCTTCGAGGATCCGCGTGAGGCGCAGGTACGGATGGCCCTCGGGACGGGGAAGCTCCCCGCCTTCGGGAGCCGCCATGAGGCCGCCCACATCGTGTACCTCGAGCCCGAGCAGATGCCCGATGCCATGCGGCAGAAACACGCTCGTCACCCCGGTGGCAACCGCCTCATCGGCGCTGCAGCGGATGATGTCGGCCTCCTTAAGGAGCTTCGCGGCCAGGACGTGCCCTTCGAGATGTACGTTTCGCCAGTCCACCCCCGCGCGCACCCGCCCGCATAGGGTCTGCTGCAGGGAGTCCAGCCGGCCGATCAGTGCCCTGAAGTCCGCATCGGCATGCGAGTAGGTTCGGGTGATGTCACACGGGTAGCCGGCGAACTCCGCTCCCGCATCGATGAGGAGCGAGTGCCTCTCGGCCGGAGCGGTGCGGTTGAGGACCTGGTAATGCAGTACCGCGCCGCCCTCGTTGAGGGCGATGATCGGGTTGTACGGCAGCTCGTGCTCGCGCAGTCCGCAGGCGGTCAGGAATGCGAGCTCGATGTCGAACTCGGTGCCGCCATCTTCGAAGGCACGTGCCGCGGCGAGGTGGCCGCGGGCTCCGAGGCGGCTCGCCGTCCGCAGACACACTAGCTCGTAAGGGGTCTTGGCCGCGCGGACGTAATCGAGCCGCCGCATGAGCGCTCGCGGGTTGACTGCGGCCGGCCCCCAGGCGGTGATCTCGGGCGCGGGGTCCCCGATATAGGCGGCGCGCGACAGGTCATGGGGCAGGAGCTGCCGGGCGGCCGCGAGGTCCTCGGCGCCGTGCACGTCGAAGTGCTCGACCCAGTAGCCTTCGGGGAGGTCGGCGGGCTTGTACCAGTAGTCCCGGGGTGTGTTCACGATGAGGCGTGGCCTCAGGTCTGGCTCGAACCAGATGAACGAGTCGGGTACGTCGCTCATGGGAGCCCACACCTTGAAGGGTGCATGCGCCTCGAAGGGGTAGGTCCGGTCGTCCTCGAAAACGGTCAGCAGGGAACCGGAGTGCACCAGGAGACCCGTGTACCCGCAGGCACGCAGCGCCTGGGCGGTCCGGGCGCGGACTGATTCGAGGTGCAGGCGAAAGGTGCTTCCGAGCTCGGCTTCGAGCGTGGGCGTGAGTCCAACGGTGTTCGTCATAGATCCTCGCGGCTTTCCTGAACGGTCCATAAATGGCTGTCGCCCGGACCCGACAGACACGACGGTAGAGTGCCGTGTCGGCAGGTTTCCAATCGTACCGGGAGTTCTATAGAATTTGCCTCCCGCTGCTCAGGAACGGGGCGCGGGCGGCCGCTGGCGGCCGTAGTCTTCTCACCACAACTCTTGCTTCCCTTGGGGTACCGATCGATGAACACCAAACTTGCTCTTAGCGCAATCGTTGCCGCGCTGATGCTGACGGCCTGCGCGAAGCAGGAAGCCGCAGGCCCTGACACCTCAGCTGCTCCTCCTGCTCCGGCTGCCACCACTCCGTCGTCTTCTGACCAGGCTTCTCAGGCTGCGCAGTCGGCGAACCAGGCCGGGTCGCAGGCCGCCGATCAGTCCGGGACTCCCCCTGCGGGTGCTGCCCCTGCCCCGGGCGCCGCGCCGTCTTCGACGCCGCCTGCCGATCAGTCGCAGCAGCCGCAGACGCCGCCGAAGCAGTAAGTTGCGATCGAAGCCATTCTCACGAAGGGCTTCGCAAACTTACGGCTGAAACTACGGCCCGGACGGATCGCGCGAGCGATGCGTCCGGGCCGTTTCGTTCGGTCGCGGTGTGATTCCGCGGCCGGCTGATCCCGGGTCCGACTGCCATGTCTGCGACTGTCAGCGTACGCGATGCGCGCACCTCGCCGGACGACAAGCGCTGGATCGAGAGCGTCTATCGCGAGTACCTCGATGATCTGAATCCCGGCACGGGTCTCTTTCCGGCGCTGGGGGAGATCGGCCATCGTGAGGGCGATCAGATCGCGCACTGGTTCGGCGATCCGAACACCTACCCGCTGGTCATCCTCAAGGGCACGGAGCCGGTGGGGTTCGCGCGCGTGCTGCGCGCCGCGCCCGCCGCCCCGCCGCGGCCGCGCACCGACTACCGCATGGCGGAATTCTTCGTGATGCGCGCCCGGCGCCGCCTGGGGATCGGGCGCATGGCCGTGCAGCTGATCCTGTCGCGTTTCGCCGGGCGCTGGGAGATCAGCGAGTATCTGCGCAACACGGAGGCGGTGAATTTCTGGCGCCGCGTGGTCGCCGCTTACACGCGCGGCAACTACCAGGAGCGCATCGTCAACGGCGAAGTGCGCCAGGTGTTCGATTCGGCGAGCCCGCGTCCCGCCTGAGATTGCCTTCAGTCTTGAGTCCGCCGCCGCTGGCGCAGCCGGCGCAGGCGCCGGCCGCCCGCTCGAGCGTGCGGGCCCTGAGGCGTGCGAGCCACGGTGTGGTGAGAGCGCCCGGGAGCGCGCCGAGGGCCTCCAGCACGCGCAGCCGCAGCGTCACGGAGGCGAGCCGCCAGGCGGCAAACACCAGGCAACACCCGACGATGAGACCGACCAGAACGCCCTGCAGCAGGAGGCTCACGGCGCTGTCCCTCCGCCGCCCAAGGCCAGCGCTACATGGTAGGTGAGAAGCGCCGCGAGGTAGGCGAGCGCCAGCATGTAGCCCGCCATCGCAAGCGGATAGCGCCAGGAGTTCGTTTCGCGCTTCACCACCGCGAGCGTCGACAGGCATTGCGGCGCGAACACGTACCAGGCGAGCAGCGAGAGGCCGGTCGCGATGCTCCAGGTACGAGCGATCACCGGTGCCAGCGCCCCCGCGACATCGCCCGAGCCCGACATGGCATAGACCGTACCGAGGGCGCTCACCGCGACCTCGCGCGCGGCGAGCCCGGGCACGAGCGCGATCGAGATCTGCCAGTTGAAGCCGAGCGGCGCGAACAGGTGCGCGAGCCCGCGCCCGAGGAGGCCCGCGAGGCTGTACTGGATCGCAGGTCCCGCGGCGTGCGGCGGCGGTGCCGGGAAGCTCGCGAGGAACCACAGCACCACCATGAGGGCGAGAATGATGGTGCCGATCCGCGTCACGAAGATACGCCCGCGCTCCCACAGACCGAGCGCGAGGTTCGCGAGCTGCGGCCAGCGATACTCGGGGAGCTCGAGCAGCAGCGGCCGGTACTCCCCGCGCATCACCGTGCGCTTGAGAACGAAGGCGACGCCGAGCGCGCTCAGCACGCCCGCGAGATACAGCGCAGACAGCACCACGCCGCGCAGGTTGAAAGGCCCGACGCCGCGCTGCGGAATGAACGCCCCGATGAGGAGCGCATACACCGGCAGCCGCGCCGAGCAGGTCATGAGCGGGGCGATCATGATGGTCGCGAGGCGGTCGCGCCTCGAGGGGATGGTGCGCGCCGCCATGATCCCGGGGATGGCGCAGGCGAAGCTCGAGAGCAGCGGGATGAAAGCCCGCCCGGAGAGCCCCACCCGTCCCATGAGCCGATCGAGCATGAACGCCGCGCGCGGCAGGTAGCCGGAATCCTCGAGCGCGAGGATGAAGAGGAAGAGGATCAGGATCTGCGGCAGGAAGACCAGTACGCTGCCGGTGCCGGCGACGACCCCGTTGAGCAGCAGCCCGCGCAGCGGACCGGCGGGCAGCACCTGCGCGAGTGAGCCCGAGAGCCACTGCACGCCGGCATTGATCAGGTTCTGCGGGCCCTTGGCCCAGCTGAACACCGCCTGGAACATGAGGAACAGCACCGCTGCGAGAAGCAGCGGACCCGCGAGCGGATGCAGCACCAGCGCATCGAGCCGCGCGAGCACCGCAGTGCGCACCGGTACGCGGTAGCCGGCCTCATCGAGCACGCGACGCACTTCGCGCTGGGTCGCCTCGATGTCTGCGGCGGTGGCGGGTGCAGCTGCCGCGAGCGGCACCCGGAGCGCGCGCCGGGCGGCCGCGTCGAAATCGTACGCATCGATCGCCTCGACGAGAGCACGCTCGCCACCCGCGCGCACCGCCACCGTAGGTACGACCGGCACTCCGAGCGCCCGCTCGAGAGCTGCGCGGTCCAGATGGTAGCCGCGCTGATCGGCGACATCGCTCATGTTGAGCGCGACGATCATCGGGCGGCCGAGGCACTTGAGCTCGAGGACGAGCCGCAGGTTCAGCCGCAGGTTGGTGGCGTCGACGACGCACACGAGCAGATCCGGCGCAGGCTCGGTGGCATGGCGGCCGAGCACGACGTCGCGTGCGATCGCCTCATCCAGCGTGGTGGGCTCGAGGCTGTAGGCGCCGGGCAGGTCGACCACGCGATAGCTGCGTCCGCTCTTCGGGCCCGTGAGCCGCCCTTCCTTACGCTCGACGGTGACGCCGGGGTAGTTGGCGACTTTCTGGCGACTGCCGGTGAGACGGTTGAAGAGTGCGGTCTTGCCGCAGTTAGGCACGCCGACGAGCGACAGGGACCGTCGCGGCGCGGCGACTGCCGCGGCCGCCGGAGCGTTCATAGGCCCGCGGCTTGTGGGGTCGTCGCGACCTGGGTCTGCGCCGCCGCGCCGGCGTGCGCGGTTGCCGCCGCGCGCTGTAGCTCGACCCAGACGTTCTGCGCCTCGCGGCGCCGCAGCGCCAGCGTCGTATGCCCCACGCGCACCACGAACGGATCGCGGCCCGGGCGGGCTTCGGCGAGGACTTCAACCTGCTCACCGCTCACGAAGCCGAGCTCGAGCAGCCGCCGCTCGAGCGCCGACAGGACGGGCGCCCCCGAGCCGACCGCGACCACGCACCCGCGCATGCCGGGCGAAAGCGCGGCCAGGCTTGCGAAGCCGGGCTCCAGGGCGAGACCGGCGGGAACTGCGACGGCGTCCATGGCGATGCGATTATGGATGAGAACCGTTCGCATTTGCAACGGCGTCCCGCACAGGGTCAGAACGTATTTAGAAACAATTAGTTAGATGAAGAATCAACGGGGTGGGATCGGCTGGGGGAGGCCGCGCGTAACATAGCTGCAACCTGCCAGGGGCGGTTCCCGGCGAATGGCTGCGGGCAAGCAGCAGGAGCCAAGGCGCCAATGCATTCCTCATTCAAACGGATCGTACTCGCCGCCGCCTTGATAACGATTGGGTGGCTTGCAACCACGCGCACGCCGGCGGCCCAGTTGGCGCGGACCGACCCGATCTCGCATACCGGGTTGCCGTCGCTCTCGCACGACGTGAATGCAAGTCCATCGCCGGAGACACCCGACGCGACCGTGACGCCCCCGACCCCGCCTACTGACCAGGAGTTAGCGGGAGACAGCTTGTCCGATTTCATAATGCACCACGCCACCGTGCGCTATGTAAGCACCAATACGACGCGCAACCTGGCGCGTTGGCGCGGAGGCAAGCAGAGCATTTGCCCGCTCACTGTCGGGCTCAGCCCGACATACGACGCCTTCGTAACGGCGCGACTTCGCGCGCTGGCCACGTACGTCGGCGCGCCCGTGCAGTCCGAGCCATGCAAGATCAACGTGCAGATCCTGTTCACGAACAACCCCCAGCAGAGCATGGACGACGTCATAAAGTGGGCGACGGTTGCGTTCGGCATCAGGTATTCGGGAGGGATGAAGGACCTCCTGGCGTATAGAAGCGACCACGCGATTCAGGGCTTCTATATAACGACAAGGGGCGGCGCCGCAGTCTTGAATACCGACGTGGCACTGGTAGGACTTGACGTTCTGCCCGTTTGGCCACGGGTCGACCAGAAGTATCTCGGCCATGACACCCTGGGGACGCGTTTGGGTGGTGGCGAGGGGAGTGGAATCGGGATCGGCGTCGTCCTCCTGGTCGTCGACACAACGAAACTCGGCCGCTACAGCGTCGGCACGCTCGCCGACTACCTGGCGATGTTGACCCTGTCAGTGGCGCAATCGCCGGACCATTGCGACCCGCTGCCGAGCATTCTGGACCTCATGTCATCGAGCTGCGGCACACGTGAAAAGCCGACAGCGATAACCGCCGGAGATCTGGCCTTCCTGAAAGGGCTCTATTACCTCAACACAGGGTTGGGCCCATCGCTTTCAAGAGCTGCAATCGAAGACAACATGATGCGGCAGTTCAAGGTTCGTTAGAGCGCTCACGCCCCGACCGCCCGCCGGCGATGGTCGCGCTCGAGGAGCGGGCGCAGGTACTGCCCCGTATAGGAGCGCTCGCACGCGGCGACGGTCTCCGGCGTGCCGCTGACGATCACTTCGCCCCCGCCTTCGCCGCCCTCGGGACCCAAGTCGATCACCCAGTCGGCTGTCTTGATGACATCGAGGTTGTGCTCGATCACGACGATCGTGTTGCCCTCGTCCCGCAGCCGGTGCAGCACCTCGAGGAGCTGCGCGACGTCGTGGAAATGCAGCCCGGTCGTCGGCTCATCGAGGATGTAGAGCGTGCGGCCGGTGGCGCGCTTGGCGAGCTCGCGCGAGAGCTTGACCCGCTGCGCCTCGCCGCCGGACAACGTGGTGGCGTTCTGCCCGAGCCTGACGTAGGCGAGCCCGACGTCGGTGAGCGTGTGGAGCTTGCCGGCGACCGCGGGTACGTTCTGGAAGAAGCGCAGCGCCTCCTCGACGGTCATCTCGAGAACTTCGTGGATGCTTTTTCCGCGGTAGCGGATCTCGAGCGTCTCGCGGTTGTAGCGCGCACCCCTGCAGACATCGCACGGCACATAGACGTCCGGGAGGAAATGCATCTCCACGCGGATGACACCGTCTCCCTGGCAGGCCTCGCAGCGGCCGCCCTTGACGTTGAAGCTGAAGCGTCCGGCGTCGTAGCCGCGCGCGCGTGCCTCCGGCACCTGCGCGAACAGCTCGCGCAGGGGCGCGAAGAGCCCGGTGTAGGTGGCGGGATTGGAGCGTGGCGTGCGCCCGATCGGACTCTGATCGATGTCGATGACGCGATCGATGTGCTCGAGCCCCTCGATGCGCTCGACGGGGGCGGCATCGACACGTGCGCCGTTGAGTCGCGCGGCGGTGTGGCCGAAGAGCGTGTCGACGATAAGCGTCGACTTGCCCGAGCCCGAGACGCCGGTCACGCAGGTGAAAAGCCCGAGGGGGATTTCCGCGCTGATGTTCCGCAGGTTGTTGCCGCGCGCACCGACGATGCGCAGCAGCCGCCCGGCGTCGGGTCGCGGACGCAGGTCCGGCACCTCGATGCGGCGCCGGCCGGAGAGGTACTGCCCGGTGATGGATGCCGGGTGGGCCTCGATGTCGCGCGGCGTACCTTCGGCGACCAGCTCGCCGCCGTGCGCTCCGGCACCGGGCCCGAGGTCGACCACGTGGTCGGCCTCGCGGATCGCTTCCTCGTCGTGCTCGACCACGATCACGGTGTTGCCGAGGTCGCGCAGCTGCTTGAGGGTTGCGAGCAGCCGGCGGTTGTCGCGCTGGTGCAGGCCGATCGAGGGCTCGTCCAGGATGTACATGACGCCGGTGAGTCCCGAGCCGACCTGGCTCGCGAGACGGATGCGCTGGGACTCCCCGCCCGAGAGAGTCTCGGCGCTGCGATCGAGCGTCAGGTACTCGAGCCCCACGTCGCAGAGGAACCGGAGCCGCTCGACCATGCCCTTCACGACCTTGGCCGCCACCTCGCCGCGCCACCCCGGGAGAGTGAGGCCCGCGAGGAACTCGAGCGCGCGGCCCACGGTGAGATGCGCCACTTCGGGGAGGCTCCGGTCTGCGACCAGGACGCAGCGCGCGGCGCGATTCAAGCGCGTCCCCTGGCACTCCGGGCAGGGCCTGACGCTCAGGTAACGGGCGAGCTCCTCGCGCACCATCGGGGACTCGGTCTCGCGGTAGCGGCGCGTCAGATTCGGGAGAATGCCCTCGAAGGGATGGCGCTTGCGCGTGCGCCGTGCGCCCTCGCGGTAGCTGAATTCGATGCTTTGCGCGCCGCTGCCCTCGAGCAGCACCCGCTGCACCTGGGCCGGGAGCTCGGTCCACGGAGTCTCGATGTCGAAGCCGTAGTGTTTGCTGAGCGCCTGGATGAGCTGGAAATAATGCTCGTTGCGGCGATCCCAGCCGCGCACGGCGCCGCTCGCCAGCGACAGCTGCGGATGCAGAACCACGCGCTGCGGGTCGAAAAATTCCTGCACGCCGAGGCCGTCGCAGGCCGGGCAGGCGCCGGAGGGGTTGTTGAATGAGAACAGCTTCGGCTCGGGCGGCGGCACGCTGTAGCCGCACATTGGACAGGCATGACGGCTCGAGAAGATGAGCTCTTCGCGCGCGGGCTCATCGAGGAATACGAGCCGCGCGATGCCGCCCGATATCCGCAGCGCCGTCTCGAAGGATTCTGCCAGGCGCTGCGCGGCGTCCTGACGAATGCGCAGGCGGTCCACCACCGCCTCGATGGTGTGCTGGCGGCGTCCGTCGAGCTCCGGGCGCGCGTCCATCTCGTAGATACGTCCGTCGATGCGCGCGCGCACGAAGCCCTGGGCCGCGAGATCCTCGAGCCGCTCGTGATGCTCGCCCTTGCGCGCACTCACCACGGGTGCGAGGAGGGCGGTGGCCGTGCCTTCGGGGAGCTGCAGCACCTGGTCCACCATCTGGCTGACCGTCTGCGCGGTCAGCTCGATGCCGTGATCGGGACAGCGGGGCGTGCCGGCGCGCGCGTAAAGGAGCCGCAGATAGTCGTAGATCTCGGTCACGGTGCCGACGGTCGAGCGCGGGTTGTGCGAGCTCGCCTTCTGCTCGATGGCGATCGCCGGCGACAGTCCCTCGATACTGTCGACGTCGGGCTTGTCCATGGTTGCGAGGAACTGCCGCGCATAGGCGGACAGCGACTCGACGTAGCGGCGCTGGCCCTCGGCGTAGAGCGTGTCGAAGGTGAGCGACGACTTGCCCGAGCCGGAGAGCCCCGTGACCACGATCAGCCGCTCGCGCGGCAGATCGAGGTTGAGGTTCTTCAGGTTGTGGGTGCGGGCACCGCGGACGTGGATGTGCTGCATCGAACCCAAAATTGTACGCGTCGGGTCAAGTCGGGGGAGGCCGTGCCCCGGCGAGGGAGGCCGTCCCCTGCGGGCGAGGGCGCGGGATGCCACTTTTTCCGATAGTTAACGGATCGGTTCACTATCGTCCGCGACACAGCGAGGTCCCCGACGGTAAGGCCGAGCACTTCCGGTTGACTATCGTAAAACATATCGTAAAATATATCTGTTGTCTTACTCAGGAAGCTAGGTATGCATCGTCATTTCTTTCGCGACGCCTCTCGCCGCTGCGGCGAGGCGGCGTATTTCATGGGTCGCCGGCACGGACGCGGTTTCGGTGTCTTCGCCAGCGGGTTCGGCGGCGGCATGGGCGGGCGGGCCTTCCGCGCGGGCCGCAGGCTCGCCTCCGGGGATCTGCAGGTGGTGTTGCTGGCGCTGCTCGAGCAGCGGCCCAGCCACGGCTATGAGCTGATCAAGGCGCTGGAAGAGCGCTCGGGCGGCTTCTACAGCCCCAGTCCCGGCATGATCTATCCGGCGCTCACCTGGCTCGAGGAGATGGGCCATGCGAGCGTTACGGCCGAGGGCGCGAAGAAGCTCTACAGCATTACGGATTCCGGCCGGGAGTACCTGAAGGAGAACCGCGATTCCGCGGACGCCATGCTCGGGCAGCTCGAGTACGTCGGCCGCAAGATGGGGCGCGTGCGGGAGATCTTCGGGGGCTTCGGCGACGAGGACGATGAGTCCCGTGAGATTGATGCGGCACGGCGCGAGCTCAAGGAGGCCCTGCGGGCCGCCTCACGTGGGGCCTCGGGGGCAGAGCATGCCCGGATCGCGGCGATCCTCAAGGATGCGGCCGCGAAGATCCGCAGCAAAGGCTGACGAAAGTCGGCCTAGCCGCGGTTACACGCCGGCGCTTATATTGCGCGCCCGGGGATTAAACGAGGACTCGCAATCATGGCGCGCGGCGTCAACAAGGTCATTCTGATCGGCAACCTGGGGGCTGACCCCGAGACGCGCGCGATGCCCTCGGGCACCACGGTGGCGAATCTGCGCATCGCCACCAGCGAGAGCTGGCGCGACAAGCAGAGCGGCGAGCAGCAGGAACGCACCGAGTGGCACCGCGTCGCCTTCTTCGGGCGCCTCGCGGAAGTCGCGGGCGAGTACCTGCGCAAGGGCTCTCAGGTCTACATCGAGGGGAGCCTGCGCACCCGCAAGTGGCAGGACAAGCAGGGCAACGAGCGTTACTCGACCGAGATCATCGGCAACGATCTGCAGATGCTCGGCAGCCGCGCCGGCGCGGGCGGCGCTCCCGGAGGTGCGGGTGGCGAGGGCGCCGCGCGCGGCGGTGGCGGCGGTGCGCCTCCCGATTCGGAGCAATCGGGTGGCGGCGGCTCAGGGAAGGGATCGGGCGAGGAATTCGACGACGACATCCCGTTCTAGCCGCGGGGCCTTTGGGAGCCTGATCTGCTAGATGTGATCGTGCAGGAAGCTCTCCAGAGCCTGCAGCAGCTGCACGCGCGTCTCCGAGCGCGACATCCAGTGATCCTCCTGCGGCAGCTTGATGACGGTAACCGGCTTACCCGCCTTGCCGAGCGCCTCTGCCATGCGCTCGGACTGCTCGTTGGCGACGACGCCATCGGCGGTGCTGTACGCAATGAGGATCGGAATTCTGATCGCCGCGACCGAGTTGATGGGCGAGCGGGCTTCGAGCGCCGGATCGGTCGGCGCGCCGACGCGTTCGGTGAACCAGGATTGCGACGCGGAGATGTAGCGGACGACGCCGCCGTTTCGCCAGCCGGGCTGCGGGGTATTTTCATCCAGAAAGGTTCGCAGGTTGGAGATGCCATTCACGCTGACTGCGCATGAGTAGAGCGTCGGCGTGAACGCCGCGCCGGCGAGGGCGGCATAGCCGCCGTAGGACGCGCCGACGATGGCGATGTGGTGGGGGTCTGCGATTCCCTGCGCAATCATCGCCTGCGCGCCGTCGGTGACATCATCCTGCATCAGGCCGCCCCACTGGCGGTATCCGGCCTTCTCGAACGCTTCGCCGAATCCGGTCGAACCCCGGAACTGCGGCTGCAGCACGGCGTATCCCCGGGTGGCAAGGAACTGCACGAGCCACTCGAACGTGGGGAAATCCCGCGCCCATGGACCGCCGTGGGGCAGCACCACCATGGGTACGGGTCCCGCACTCTTCCCTGCTGGCAGCGTCAGGTACGCGGGGATATCCGTGCCGTCACGCGCCTTATAGGTGATTGCCTTGAACTCGCCGAGCGGCACATTCTCGAGCGCGGGATAGCCGTCGGCGGCGATGTCCGCACGATGTGTCGAGAAGTCGACGAGAAAATAAATCGGCGGCGACGAACCCGATTCCACTTCCGCGAGCGTCCGCGAACCGTCCTCGGACCAGCCGCTGATTCCGACCGTCTTGTTGGGGAACGCGCGCTCGAGGACATCGACGCGCTGGCGCGCCTGGGGATCCAGCCAGTGGATGTGCGGCTTTGTGCCACTGACGTACAGGCCAACGATCGCCCCGTTATAGTCATCTATGTATGCACCGGTGACGTCACCGCCTGGGTCTTCCGCCAGCAGACTCTGCGGTGAGCCATTGAGCGGCAATGTCCAGGCGGCCTGATGGCCCTGCGGGTTTGGCTTCAGCAGCACGAGCGCTGAGTTGTCGGGCAGAATGCCTGCAACGGTTGGCGGCTCGCTATCGTCGCTGCGCAGAATTTCCCGGGCGTTTTCGCCGGAGAGAGCGTAAAGATGGTACGCCCGGGTCTTCCAGTCCCAATCCTCGCGCGCGACGGGCACTCCGTCACGATTGACCGCCCAACCGAAGGAAAGCTCGCCTCCGGTCTTGATGACTGTCTGGTCTCCGGTGTTGGTGTCGACTTCGATCAGGCAGCCGACGTCGTTGTGACAGTGGGTTCCCATGATGACCGTGTGTGGCTTCGTATGGCGCGAAGGCACGAGGTACGCCGCCGCTGCCGCCCGCGCATCGTTGTTGTTGCCCTTGTTTAGCGGCAGCAGCCGGCCTTCGCCACCGCTCGCGTCGTAGGCGATGTTCACGAAGTACTCGTGCGACGTCCGTACCGCGACTTCGGCAGACTGGGTCTCGCTGAACGTGATGATCAGAGTCTCGTTGTCGTTCCACAGCAGCCGGCGGACCTTGAGCCGCTCCGGCAGCGCGAGGATGCGCAGCTCCTTGCGCGCAGCGACATCGAACATGACGACCCGGGGCTTGGCGAAGCGCTGATCAATCCAGGCGAGTCGCTTTCCATCCGGTGTCATCACCACGTCGGAGGCCGCCGGCAGCGCGCCGAACACCTCCGCCGATGGCGGCGCGGCGGCGGCCGCAGCGGCAATTGTCGGGCCACCCAGGATGGCTGCGAGCAGCAACAGGGCGAAAGAATGCTCCGGCACGGCGCACCGGAACCGGGTTGTCAGATGCATGGTACCCCCCTCCTGACAAGCTCAAGTATGCGGGGCTGCCCGGTCAGGCACCACCGGCCCCCGACGACCTCCGCAGCGGCTATTTGCAAGTTCTTGAGAGGATTGGATATTTCTTATTTCGAATCCGATGGCGTCCGCGGAACTCAGTCGTGCGGCCTTCATGTCGAGGCCGTAGAATTTCCCCTCGCGCAGCGCATATGCCCCGCCACTACTTCATCAAGACCTTCGGCTGCCAGATGAACGAGTACGACTCCGCACGCATGGCGGACGTACTGCACGCGGGCGGGGAGCTGACGGCCACTGACGATCCGGCGGCGGCCGACGTGCTGCTCATGAATACCTGTTCGGTGCGCGAGAAGGCGGAGGAGAAAGTGTTCTCGCTCCTCGGGCAATGGCGGCGGCTGAAGGCGCGCCGGCCCGAAGTGATCATCGGCGTCGGCGGGTGCGTGGCGAGCCAGGAGGGCTTTGGCATCACCGAGCGCGCGCCGTTCGTCGACCTCGTGTTCGGTCCGCAGACGCTGCACCGGCTGCCGGAGATGATCGCCGAGCGGCGCCGCAGCGGCCAGGCCGTCGTCGATGTCAGCTTTCCCGAGATCGAGAAGTTCGATTCGCTGCCCGCGCCGCGCGCCGAAGGGGCGCGCGCCTACGTGTCGGTGATGGAGGGCTGCAGCAAGTACTGCAGCTTCTGCATCGTGCCGTACACGCGCGGCGAGGAGGTGAGCCGCCGCTTCGACTCGGTGCTCGAAGAGGTGCGGCAGCTCGCCGCCCAGGGCGTGGGCGAGGTCACGCTCCTCGGTCAGAACGTCAACGCCTACGCCGGTGAGATGCGGGATGGCGCGCGGGTCGATCTCGCGACGCTCATCCACCACGTGGCGCGCGTGCCGGGCATCGAGCGCATCCGCTTCACGACCTCCCATCCGCTCGAGTTCAACGACAGCCTGATCGAGGCATTCGCCCACGTGCCGCAACTCGCCAACCACCTGCACCTCGCGGTGCAGAGCGGCTCCGACCGGGTGCTGGCGCTCATGAAGCGCGGCTACACGGCGCTCGAATTCAAGGCCAGGGTGCGCAGGCTGCGCGCCGTGCGCCCCGACATCTCGATCTCCACGGACTTCATCGTCGGCTTTCCCGGCGAGAGCGAGCGCGACTTCGAGGCGACCCTCGCGCTCGCGCACGAGGTGGGCTTCGACCAGTCCTTCAGCTTCATCTACAGCCGCCGTCCGGGGACCCCGGCGGCCTCGCTCCCGGACGATGTGCCGCACGAGGCGAAGCAGCAGCGGCTCGAGCGGCTGCAGGGGCAGCTCGACGCCCAGGCGCGCGCCATCAGCGAGTCGATGGTCGGCACGCGCCAGCGCGTGCTCATCGAGCGGCACGCGAAGCGCAACGCGCGCGAGCTCGCCGCCCGCACCGCCAACAACCGCGTGGTGAACTTTGCCGGGCCGGCGACGCTGCTCAACCGCTTCGCCGATGTCGAAGTGACCGCAGCGCTCGCTCACACCCTGCGCGGACGCCTGGCGAGCGCGGCCATCGAGGCGGGCACTGCAATCGAGCCGCAGGCGGCGCCTGCGACGCCGCCCGCGCAGCTCGCGGCGGGCGGCTGAACGTTCGTGGCCGCCTCCTCCCCGCAACTGCTTCGGGAATTCGATCTCGGTCCGGGCGACAACGCGCGCCTGGCGAACCTCTGCGGACCGCTCGATGAGAACCTGCGGCTCCTCGAGCAGCGCCTCGACGTGCGCATTCGCCGCCGCGGCGACAGCTTCCGGGTGAGCGGGACGCGCGCGGCGAGCGCCGAGGACACGCTGCGCGAGCTCTTCGAGCTGACGCGCACCGAGGACGTGACGCCCGAGCGGGTGCACCTCGCGCTGCGCGAGCGCGAGGCGGGCGACCTGCCGCCGGTTGGCGCCGCGGAGGAGCACGCGGTGCACGTGCTGCGCGGCGGCATCCGTGCGCGTGGCTCGCACCAGCGTGAGTACCTCAAGCACATCCGCAGCCGTGACCTGACCTTCGGCATCGGCCCGGCGGGCACGGGCAAGACGTATCTCGCGGTCGCCTGCGCCGTCGAGGCGCTGCAGGCCGACCAGGTGCGGCGCATCGTGCTGGTGCGCCCGGCGGTGGAGGCGGGCGAGCGGCTGGGGTTCCTGCCCGGCGATCTCATCCAGAAGGTCGACCCCTACCTGCGGCCGATGTACGACGCGCTCTACGAGATGATGGGGTTCGACCGCGTGACGCGCTTCATCGAGCGCAATGTGATCGAGGTGGCGCCGCTCGCCTTCATGCGCGGGCGCTCCCTCAATGACTCCTTCATCATCCTCGATGAGGCGCAGAACACCACCGTCGAGCAGATGAAGATGTTCCTGACGCGCATCGGCTTCGGCTCGCGCGCGGTGGTGACCGGGGATGTCACGCAGACCGACCTGCCGGCGGGCAAGCAGTCGGGCCTGCGCCACGTGGTGGACGTGCTGCGCGCGGTCGAGGGCGTGGCATTCACTTTCTTCGATGCGCAGGACGTGGTGCGCCATCCGCTCGTGCAGCGCATCGTGCAGGCATACGAGTCGCACGGCGCGGCTGCGGAGCCGCGCGGCGGCTCGTCCGACCGGCAGGGCGGCTCATCATGACGGCGGCCGCGACTTTGAAGCTCGACGTGCAAAAGCGGGTGCGCGCCTGGGCGCCGCCGCGCGCCGAGCTCGCGCGCTGGGCCGCCGCCGCTCTCGGGGCGCGCTCGGCCGGCAGAGAGCTCGCCGTCGCGCTGGTCGGGGCCGCCGAGAGCCGGCGCCTCAACGCGCGTTTTCGCGGCCGGGACAAGCCGACCAACGTACTGTCGTTTCCGCCCGCGCCGCTCCCCACGGGGCCGGCGCATGCGGCGACCCACGCGGGGCGAACGCTCGGAGAGCTGGTGATCTGCCCCAAGGTGCTCGCGGTCGAGGCGCGCGCGCAGGACAAGACGCTGCGCGCACACTGGGCCCATCTCATCGTGCACGGGACGCTCCATCTGGCCGGCTACGACCACGAGCGCGCGGCGGATGCGCAGCGCATGGAGCGGCGCGAGATCGCGGTGCTCCGCCGGCTCGGCTTTGCGAACCCGTACCGGGGCTGAAAGCGCGCTGTGGCAAAGGATCTCAACACGACCGGTCGCTGGCTGAAGCGCCTCACCCACGGACTCGCCCCCGAGCCGCAGGACCGTGAGCAGCTGCTCGGCGTGCTGCGGGACGCCGGCGACCGCAGCGTGGTCGACAGCGACGCTCTCACCATGATCGAGGGCGTGCTGATGGTGTCGGACCTGCAGGTGCGCGACATCATGGTGCCGCGCGCGCAGATGGTGTTCGTGCGCCGCGATCAGTCCGCCGCGCGCATCCTGCCGGTAGTGATCGAGTCGGGGCACTCGCGCTTCCCGGTGATGGACGAGGACCGCGACGACATCGTCGGCATCCTGCTCGCCAAGGACCTGCTGCGGCTGACGGTGGCGCAGGGACGCGAGCGCTTCGACATCCGCGAGTACATGCGCCCGGCGGTATTCGTGCCCGAGTCGAAGCGGGTGAACGTGCTGCTGCGCGAGTTCCAGCGCAACCGCAACCACATGGCGATCGTCGTGGACGAGTACGGCGGAGTCGCCGGGCTCGTCACCATCGAGGACGTGATCGAACAGATCGTCGGCGAGATCGACGACGAGTTCGACGTCGAGGACGACCAGAACATCCGCCGTGATGCCGAGCGGCAGTTCACGGTGCGCGGCGTCACCCGCATCGCCGAGTTCAACGAGTACTTCGGCGCGCGGCTCTCCGAGGAGGAGGGGGTCGACACGGTCGCCGGGCTCCTCATGAAGCACCTCGGACGGCTGGCGCGGCGCGGGGAGAGCGCCAGCATCGACGGCTTCGAGTTCCGCGTGCTGCGTGCCGACCGCCGCCGCATCGAGGCGCTGCGGGTGCTCGCGCCGCGCGATGTGCCGCCCGCGGACGAGCGCGCAGCCGGCGGCGGGTCGTAAGGCAGTTGCGTCGGCTGATCGCCTTCGTTGCAGGCGCTGCGCTCGCCGCCGCCTTCGCGCCGCTCGATCTGTGGCCGCTCGCGATCCTCTGTCCCGCGGTGCTCATGTGGCTGTGGCAGGGTGCAGCGCCGCGCGCGGCGGCGGCCGCGGGCTTCTGGTTCAGCTTCGGCACCTTTCTCGCCGGCACTTACTGGCTCTTCTACAGCATTCACCACTACGGTCCGGCACCGGCCTGGCTGGCGCTGACGCTGCTCCTGGGGCTCGCGGCGGTCATGGGGCTGTATCACGCGGCGCTCGGCTACGGCATCGCGCGCTGGCTGCCGGCGAGCGGCGCGGCGCGCTTCCTGGTCGCGATGCCGGCGGCGTGGCTTCTGATCGAGTGGTGGCGCGGCTGGTTTCTCGGTGGCTTCGCCTGGCTGTCGCTCGGCTACTCGCAGACCGACACCTGGCTCGCCGGTCTTGCCCCGCTGCTCGGCGTCTATGGAATCAGCGCCGTGCTCCTGCTCGGCGCGGGCGCTGCGACGGCGCTCGTGTGCGGCAGCGGCAGGCGGCTGCGTGTGGCCGCGCTGATCGTGCTGGTGTTGCCTTGGGCGTTCGGCGTCGCGCTGCGCGGGATCTCCTGGACACATCCCACGGGGGTGCCCGTGTCGGTCGCGGTCGTCCAGGGGGCCATTCCCCAGGACGAGAAGTGGCTCGACAGCCATCGCGACACCACCCTCAAACTCTACAAGTCGCTCACCGAGCAGGTGCTCGGCGCGCGCCTCATCGTCTGGCCGGAATCCGCCCCGGCGGACCTCGCCAATGACCTGGTGCCTTACATCACGGGGCTGTACCACGAGGCCCATGCACGGGGCTCTGCCATCGTGATGGGGGTGCTGCGCGCCGACAGTCCCGGCCCGGGGGAAGACGAGCCGCGCTACTACAACTCGGTGCTCGCCCTCGATCAGGGTGCCCACTGGTACGACAAGCATCACCTGGTGCCCTTTGCCGAGTTCTTCCCGGTACCGCACTTCGTGCGCAACTGGCTGCGCCTGCAGAGCCTGCCGTACTCGGATTTCACGCCCGGGCCCACCGACCAGCCGCCGCTTCCGGCTGCCGGTCTCCTGCTCGGCGCCACCGTCTGCTACGAGGACGCCTATGGCAGCCTCATGCTGGAGGACCTGCCGGCGGCGGATGCCCTGGTGAACGTCACCAACGACGCCTGGTTCGGCCACTCGAGCGCGCGCTACCAGCACCTGCAGATCGCGCGCATGCGGGCGCTGGAGGAGGGACGCTACCTGGTGCGCGCGGCCAACGACGGGGTCTCGGCGGTCATCGGTCCGCACGGGGAGGTCGTGGCCCGGGCGGCGGAATTCCGGCCCGCGGTGCTGGTCTCAAAACTGATCCCGGAGGGCGGGCTGACGCCGTACGCCCGAGTTGGCAACTGGCTGATTGTGCTGCTGGCCGCCGCCGCGCTGGCGTACGGACTGTGGGTGCGGAATGATAGAGGACATGAACGTTAACACGGACGCGGATCTCATCCTGCCGGCGCGGCGGGCGCTTGCGGTGCTCGGCATCGCGCTGGCGCTCGCGGCGTGCTCGCGCGAGCTGAGCGCACAATCGACGCGCACCGCGAGTCCGCAGGCGGCGGTCGCCGCGGCTGCGCCTGCCGAAAGCGCCGCGACGCCGGTTCCCGAAGTCACGCTGCGATCGCTCCCGGACTTCTCACCGCTGGTCGAGCGCTACGGGCCCGCGGTGGTCAACGTCGAGGTGGTGGAGAAGCCCCAGGGCGGGGGCGTGCAGGGGCTTTCGCCCAACGATCCCTTCTACGACTTCTTCCGGCGCTTCGGCATTCCCGCGCCCGAGCAGTCGCCGCATGAGAATCAGCCGCCGGTGAAGGGCGCCGGGTCGGGCTTCATCGTCAGCCCCGACGGCTACATCCTCACCAACACCCACGTGGTGGCGGATGCCGAGGAGGTGACGGTGCGGCTCACCGACCGGCGTGAGTTCCAGGCCAAGGTAATCGGTGCCGACGAGCGCACCGACGTGGCGGTGATCAAGATCAACGCCAGCAACCTGCCGACGGTCAAGCTCGGCGATCCCGCGCGCATCAAGCCCGGCCAGTGGGTGCTCGCCATCGGCTCACCGTTCGGCTTCGAGAACAGCGTCACCGCCGGCATCATCAGCGCCACCGCGCGCTCGCTGCCGAGCGACAACTATGTGCCGTTCATCCAGACCGACGTCGCGGTGAATCCCGGCAACTCCGGTGGGCCGCTCTTCAACATGGCGGGCGAGGTGATCGGCATCAACTCGCAGATCTTCAGCCGCACCGGCGGCTTCATGGGCCTGTCGTTCGCCATCCCCATCGACGTCGCGCGCAACGTCGAGGAGCAGCTGATCAAGACCGGTCGCGTGGTGCGCGGCCGTATCGGCGTCACCATCCAGGACCTGAACGCCCAGCTCGCCGAGTCCTTCGGCCTCGACCGGCCGCGTGGCGCACTGGTGTCCTCGGTGGAGAAGGACAGCCCGGCGGCGCACGCCGGCATCCAGCCCGGGGATGTGATCCTCGCCGTCGGCGGCCACAGCATCGAGCACATGGGTGACCTCTCCGGCACGATCGCCGCGATGAAGCCCGGCAGCGATGCCGATCTCGACGTCTGGCGCAACGGCAAGACACAGACCATCGGCGTCAAGGTCGCGGAGCTGAAGGAACAGTCGCAGGTCACGGCGAGCCGCGGCCGCCCACCGGCGAGCACTTCGAGCCAGGCGAGTGCGCTCGGGCTCACGGTGCGACCGCTCAGCCCGCAGGAGAAGGAGCAGGCGGGCACCACCGGCAGCCTCGTGGTCGAGGACGTCACCGGACCTGCCGCGGCCGCAGAGGTGCAGCAAGGCGACATCATCATCGGCGTCAACGGCAAGCGCGTGCGCAGCGTGCAGGAGCTGCAGGATGCCGCGAAGAGCGCCGGCAAGAACGTCGCGCTCCTGATCCAGCGCGAGGATGCGCAGATCTTCGTGCCGCTGCGCCTGCCGTGAAGTGCGTCTGACCTAACGAGCCATGCAGGGGAGCTACGATCCCGCGGCGGTCGAGCGCGCCGCGCAGCAGCATTGGACTGCCGCGCGCAGCTTCGAGGCGCGCGAGGACCCCTCGCGACCGAAGTACTACTGCCTGTCGATGCTGCCGTACCCCTCCGGGCGGCTGCACATGGGCCACGTGCGCAACTACACCATCGGCGACGTGCTGGCGCGCTTCATGCGCATGCAGGGCTACAACGTGCTGCAGCCGATGGGCTGGGATGCGTTCGGGCTGCCGGCCGAGAACGCCGCCATCAGCAACGGCGTGCCGCCGGCCAGGTGGACGCGGGAGAACATCGCGCATATGCGCGCGCAGCTCAAGGCGCTCGGCTTCGCCATCGACTGGAGCCGCGAGATCGCCAGCTGCGATCCGGAGTACTACCGCTGGAACCAGTGGCTGTTCCTGCGCATGCTCGAGCGCGGCATCGCGTATCGCACCACCGGCGTCGTCAACTGGGACCCGGTCGATCAGACCGTGCTCGCCAATGAGCAGGTGATCGACGGGCGCGGCTGGCGCACCGGCGCGCCGGTCGAGCGGCGCGAGATCCCGATGTACTACCTGGCGATCACCCGCTACGCCGAGGAGCTGCTCGCAGCACTCGAGGAGCTGCCGGACTGGCCGGAGCGCGTGCGGGTGATGCAGGCGAACTGGATCGGCCGGAGCGTTGGCTGCGACATCGCCTTTCCGTATGCGCCCGACACGCGCGCGGCGCTCGGCGCCGACGGCACGCTCAAGGTCTTCACCACGCGCGCCGACACCCTCTTCGGCGCGACCTTCATGGCGGTCGCCGCCGAGCACCCGGTGGCGCTCGCCGCCGCGCGTACCAACCCGGCGCTCGCGGCCTTCATTGCCGAGTGCCGTCGCGGCAGCGTCACCGAGGCGGAGGTCGCGACCCAGGAAAAGAAAGGTATGGCGACGGGGCTGCACGTGCTGCAGCCGTTCACGGGCGCCGAGCTCCCGGTGTGGGTCGCCAACTACGTGCTCATGAGCTACGGCGAGGGCGCGGTCATGGGCGTGCCGGGGCACGACGAGCGCGACTTCGAGTTCGCGCAGCTCCACCGGCTGCCGGTCGTCACCGTGGTGCGCTCGGCGAGCGGCGCGTACCAGGAAGTCGCCTCGCCCTGGATGCCGGCGTACTCGGAGCACGGCATCACGGTGAACTCCGGCGAGTTCTCGGGCCTCGCGTACCAGGCGGCGGTGGACGCGATCGCAGCCAGGCTCGGCGCGCGGGGACTCGGCGCGAAGCGCGTGCAGTACCGCCTGCGCGACTGGGGCATCTCGCGGCAGCGCTACTGGGGCTGCCCGATTCCCATCGTCCACTGCGAGAGCTGTGGCGCGGTGCCGGTGCCGGACGAGCAGCTGCCGGTGGTGCTGCCGGAGAACCTGGTGCCGGACGGCAGCGGCAATCCGCTCGCGAAGTACCCGGATTTCTACCGGTGCACGTGTCCGAAGTGCGGCGGACCCGCACGGCGCGAGACCGACACCATGGACACCTTCGTCGACTCCTCATGGTACTTCATGCGCTACGCCTGCCCGGATGCGCACACCGCGATGGTCGATCAGCGGGTCGGCTATTGGCTGCCGGTCGATCAGTACATCGGCGGCATCGAGCACGCGATCCTGCACCTCCTGTACGCGCGGTTCTGGACGCGCGTCATGCGCGACTTCGGCATGTTGAAGTTCAGCGAGCCGTTCACGCGGCTGCTCACCCAGGGCATGGTGCTGAACCACGTGTACTCCTACCAGCCGCTCGACGGACGCAAGCGCTACTTCAATCCGGCCGACGTCGACACCCGCCGTGCTCCCGACGGGCGCGAGCTCCGTGAAGTCACGACGCCCGATCTCGGCACGATCACGGTCGAGCACGAGGGCCTCGGCAAGATGTCCAAGTCGGAGAACAACGGCGTCGACCCCGAGGGGCTGATCGAGCGCTACGGCGCCGACACCGCCCGGCTCTTCACCATGTTCGCCTCGCCCCCGGAGCAGACGCTCGAGTGGTCCGACGAGGGCGTGCAGGGCGCGGCGCGCTTCATCCGGCGGCTGTGGACCGCGGTGCACGAGCACGTGAGCGCCGGTCCCGCCGCGCCGCTCGACAAGGGGGCGCTGAGCGCCGCACAGCGCGAGCTGCGGCGCGCGGCGCACCAGGGGCTCGCCAAGGCGACCGACGACATCGGCCGGCGGCGTAATTTCAACACCGCGATCGCCGCCGTCATGGAGCTGCTCAATGCCACGACCAGGTTCAGCGACCCGAGCGCGCAGGGCCGCGCGGTGCGCCAGGAGGCACTCGAGATCGCCGTGCTGGTGCTGGCCCCCATCACGCCGCACGTGGCACACGCGCTCTGGCAGGCGCTCGGCCATTCGCGTGCGCTGATCGACGAGCGCTGGCCGCAGGTCGACAGCGCGGCCCTCGCGCAGGCGACCTACCTCATGGTCGTGCAGGTCAACGGCAAGCTGCGCGCCCACGTCACGGTGCCCGTGGGTGCCGACAAGGCTGCGTGCACCGCGCTCGCGCTCGCAGACTCCCACGTGCAGAAGTTCCTGGCCGATCGCAAGCCGCAGCGCGAGGTCTTCGTGCCCGGCAAGCTTCTCAATCTGGTGGTGTGATGCACTCGCGCGGCGCGCTGGCGAGACTCACCGCAGCCAGCGTCGCGGCGGCCGCGGTGGTCGGCGCCTGCGGTTTCCATCTCGAGGGGCACATGCCGCTGCCCGAGTCCCTGAGAGTTCCTTACGTCGAGACCCAGGACCCGCAGAGCGACTTCGTGCAAAGCCTGCAGCGGGCGCTGCTCTCGAATGGCGCGCACCTCGCGCCCGACAGGGACAAGGCGTCGGCGACGGTCAACATCATCAAGGACAACCTCAAGCGACGCGTCGTCTCGGTGTCGAATCTCAACCAGCCGAATGAGTACGAGATCACCTACACGGTGACATTCTCGGTGAGTGCCGGCGACAAGCAGCTGCTCGCGCCGCAGGACGTATCGGCGACGCGCGTCTTCAGCTTCAACGAGTCGCAGCTGCTCGCCAAAGGACACGAGGAGGACGTGCTACGTACCGCCATGGCGCGCGATCTCGCCGACATCGTCATGCGGCGGCTGGCGCGCCTCTAGGCGAGCGGGCGGTAAGGTGGGCGCGGCCGCGGTGCAAAGGCTCAACGGCATCGACCGTATCGGTGTGGCGCTGCTGCTCGCGCGCTATCGGCTCAAGCTCACGCTCATCGCGAGCGCGCAAGCCATTCCCGGTTCCTATTGGGGCGACAGTGAGGCGGGCCTCAAGGGGGAGGAGCTGTACGCGCGGCTCGACACGCCGGTGCATTCGGTGCTGCACGAGACGGGTCACTACATCTGCATGAGCCCCGAACGGCGTACCGGTCTTGACCGCGACGCCGGCAGCAACGATCTCGAGGAGGCGGCGGTCTGCTACCTCCAGGTGCTGCTCGCTGACGCGCTGCCCGGCGTCGGCCGCAGCCGTGCGTTCCTCGACATGGACACCTGGGGCTACAGCTTCCGCCTCGGCAGCACGCGCTCCTGGTTCGAGCAGGATGCCGGGGATGCGCGCGCGTGGCTCAGGGAGCGCGGTCTGATCGACGCCGGCGGCCGTCTGACCGGGGCACTGCGGGAGCGCTAGGTGACGTCTGTCACCCCCAAGTCCTGACGCCCGCAACTTAAATCCCATCAGCCCGGCGCCTAGCCTGTGCACAACAGGAGGAGGGCCGCGCATGCAATCCGACAACTCACCCGCCGCGAGTCTCACGGGTGTCGTCAAGCGCTACGGCGATCGTCTCGCGCTCGACGACGTGACGCTCGCCATCGAGCCGGGGCAGGTCACGGCGCTCCTCGGGCCGAACGGGGCCGGCAAGACCACCGCGATCTCGCTGCTCCTGGGGCTCGCCACGCCCGAAGCCGGTGAGGTGCGGGTGCTCGGCGGCTCGCCGCACGAGCTCGCCGTCCGGCGTCGCGTGGGGGTGATGCTGCAGAGCGCGGCGCTCCCGGACACGCTGCGGGTCGGGGAGCTGCTGCGGCTGATCTGCGGCTATTACCCGAGCCCGCGGCCGCTCGCCGAGGTTGCAGCCCTGGCCGGCCTCGGGCAGCTGTTGCACGTGCCGTACTCGAAGCTCTCCGGCGGGCAGCAGCGCCGTGTGCAGTTCGCGCTCGCCGTGTGCGGCAACCCGCAGCTGGTGTTCCTCGACGAGCCGACCACCGGGCTCGACCTCGAGGCCCGCGAGGCGCTCTGGGACGTGGTCCGCGCTCTCACGGCGCGCGGCGCGGCGATCCTGCTGACGACGCACTATCTGGAGGAGGCCGAGGCGCTCGCACAACGCGTTGCGGTGCTGGTGCGCGGCCGCATCGTCAGCTGCGGCACGGTGGATGAGATCCGCGCGTACGGCGTGCGCCGCCGCATCCGCTGCGTGAGCGACCTGCCGGTGGCTGAGATCCGCGGCTGGACGGGCGTCACCGGCGCGAGCCGCGAGGCGCGCTGGCTCGATATCGAAGGCGCGGTGGCCGAGCCCATCGTGCGGCGGCTGCTGGCCGCCGACCCCAACCTGACCGAGCTCGAGGTGCGCCGCAGCGGGCTCGCGGAAGCATTCGTGAAGATCACACGGGAGGCCGCCTGATGAATACCCTGATGGTCGCCGCGCCGGGGGCAGTGCCCGCCGGAACAGCAGCGGTGTCGTCGCTGCGAATCTTCCTGCTCGAGTCGCGCACCGAGTTCCTGCGCCTGCTGCGGGCGCCGTCCTTCTCGGTACCGACCATCGCCTTTCCGCTCATGTTCTACCTGCTGTTCGGCGTGCTCCTTCGCCCCGTGCACCACGATCCAGAGGCCACACGCCGCGCGCTCGCGAGCTTCATGGTGCTCGGCACCATCGCGCCGGGACTCTTCGCGCTCGGCATCACGCTCGCTACGGATCGGGAGCGCGGACTCCTCGAGCTGAAGCGGGCGCTGCCCATGCCGCGCGGCATCTATCTCGCTGCGAAGATGGCGATGGCGCTGCTGTTCGCGGCGATCGTCGCGCTCCTCATCATGATCCTGGCGATACTGCTCGCCGGGGTGGTGCTGGCGCCCGCGCAGTGGAGCGCGCTCCTCGTGCTGGCGCTCTTCGGGGTGCTGCCGTTCTGTGCCATCGGGCTGTGCGTCGGTGCGCTCGCCAAGGCCTCGGCCGCGCCCGCGGTGCTCAATCTCATCTACCTGCCGATGTCGTTCCTCTCGGGGCTGTGGGTGCCGCTTCAGTTCCTGCCGCACAGCCTCGCGCAGATCGCGCCTGTCTGGCCGGCCTGGCATCTCGCGCAGATCGCGCAGGCGGTCGTCGGAACGGGCGATGTGCACGCCGTGCCCGGGCACCTGCTCGTGCTCGGAGCCATGGCCGCGGCCGCATTTGCCGTCGCGCGGCGCGCGCTCGGCCGGGCCCGCTAGGGGTGGGGAGTGGCCTTCGGCTAAGCTTCCGGGACATGGCCGAGTGGCTTCAGCGCCTGCGCCGCGTACCGCTTCACGAGAAGGACGGGACGGCGTGGCCGCACTTCATCTGGCTGCTGTACCTCGGGCTCCTGTTCCTGCCGGCCACCTGGCACGAGAAGAGCCTGGAGTGGCTGTGGGCGGCGCTGGTCAGCCTGCCGGTGTTTCTCGCGCTCTACCTGCGCTACCTGGTACTGCGCTGGCAGCCGGGTCTGACGCTGGTCGGGGCGAGCGCGCTCCTGTGCTACGCGGTCGAGCCCTTCAACGGCTTCGCCAACACCTATCTGGCGTTTGCGGCGGCGTTCGCGCCGCTCGCGCTGCCGGGATTCATACGGCCGCTGCTGCTCACGGGCGCGATGCTGGCCATTCTCAGCATCGAAGTACTGCTGCTCGGGCAGCCGCCGCTCATCATCGCCATCAGCGTGCTCATCTGCACGCCCTGCTGCGTCGGCAACGCGTTTGCGCTCCAGTACCGCCGCCGCAACGCCGCGCTGCGCCTCTCGCAGGAGGAGGTGCGCCGCCTCGCGGCGGTCGCCGAGCGCGAGCGCATCGGCCGCGATCTGCATGACCTGCTGGGACACACGCTGTCGCTCATCGCCATCAAGGGCGAGCTCGCGGGCAGGCTCTTCGGCCGGGACGCGGACGGCGCCGCGCGCGAGATCGCCGACGTGACTCACATTGCGCGCGAAGCGCTCGGCCAGGTGCGCGCCGCCGTCACCGGCATGCGCGCCGCGGCGCTTGCGGGCGAGCTGGCCTCCGCGCGCGTGCTGCTCGAATCCTGCGGTGTCGAGCTCAGCTGCCGGGAGGAGACCCCGGCCCTGCCGCCCGGGGTCGAGACCGCGCTCGCCATGATCGTGCGCGAGGCGGCGACCAACATCCAGCGGCACGCGGGCGCGACGCGTGCCAGCGTCGAGATCAGCGCCGCCGCGGCGGCGGGCGGCGCCGCGGTGGCGCTGCGCGTCAGCGACAACGGACGCGGCGGGGCTGCCGCGCGTGGCAACGGGCTCGCCGGCATCGCCGAGCGCGTGCGCTCCCTCGGCGGCACGCTCGAGATCCGCTCGCCCCCGGGCGCCGGCACAGAACTGCTCGCGCAGTTGCCGCTCGCGCCATGATCGGAGTGCTGCTCGCAGAGGACCAGGCGATGGTGCGCGGCGCGCTCGCGGCGCTCCTCAAGCTCGAGTCCGACATCGAGGTGCTCGGCTGCTGCGCCGACGGCGCGAGTGCCTGGAGCGAGGCGCAGCGCCTGCGCCCGGACGTGATCGTGGCCGACATCGAGATGCCGGGCCTCACCGGGCTCGAGCTCGCCGCGCGGGTGCGCGAGCGGGCATTACCGAGCCGCGTCGTGATCGTGACCACCTTCGCGCGTGCCGGCTACCTGCGCCGCGCGCTCGATGCGGGGGTCTGCGGCTATCTGCTCAAGGATGCGCCCGCCGGGCAGCTCGCCGACGCTGTGCGCCGCGTGCATGCCGGCGGGCGGGTGATCGATCCGCAGCTCGCAGTCGAAGCCTGGACCGAGGGCGATCCGCTCAACGAGCGCGAGCGTCAGGTGCTGCGGCTCGCGGGCCAGGGGCTGTCGGCGGCCGACATCGCCACGCAGCTCTCGCTCGCTCAGGGCACGGTGCGCAACTATCTCTCGGAAGCTATCGGCAAGCTCAACGCCGCCAACCGCATCGAGGCCTATCGCCTGGCGCGCCAGAAGGGCTGGCTGTAGCGGCGTTGCGGATGCCCATGCGGAGAAGGAGTACGCTCGCAGCCAGGAGGAACCGATGGCTCTCTACAAGCACAAGCAGCATCTGCACGACTCGGATCATGGCGCATTCGATCTGCTTCACCGTCCGGGCATTAGCGCACCAAATTCCGGCATCTACCGGTGCGAGGTTTGCGGAGCAGAGATAGTCTCCGAAAAATCTAGACTGCTGCCACTGAAGAATCATCACCTACACGCGGAAGAGCCAGGGCAGATTCAGTGGCGCCTGGTTGTGCTCGTCGAGTCCCGTGGGGGTCTTGGCGTTACCGTTGAGAGCAAATCAACCCCTTCGCGCTCTCCTGGCCGAGAGTTAGCACTCGAACTCGATGAGGACGCCTCGAAGGGCTAGGAAATCCTTGACGACCATCAAGGTTCTGGCTCCGCCCCTGCAGATGGCTGGCAAATTCAACACCTGATACGTAGACTCCCCGGCCAGGTTTGCTTGCCGTCATGATGCGCCGCCGACTGTCCTTCGCGTGGATCCTGTCGCTGCTGCTGGTGTTTGCCCAGTGCGGCGCGGTGTTGCACGAGCTCGGGCACCTCAAGCCCGGGCACGGGCGCGGCACGGCGGTCGCGGAACTGCAGGCCACCGACGACGGGGTCTGCCCGACGTGCGAAGCCTTCGCGCAGATGGCCAACCCCGCCGCGGGCGCGGCTGTCGATCTGGCGGCGTGCCCCGCCGAATTCATCCCTGCTCCCGATCCCTGCTACTCCATCGTTCGCGCCAGCGCGCCTACACCGCGCAGCCGCGGACCTCCGCAAGTCTGAAACCCACCGTCGATCCAGGTGAGGCGCGCGCCCGGCGCTCGGGCGTCGCGCGTGGTTTCAGCTCATGCGGAGTCATATATGTCTCATTTACAACATCGGGTCGCGGCGCACCCTGTGCTCGCCGCGACCGCAGCTCTTTTTGCGTGCAGCCTGTTCGCCGCGTCCTGCACCGAGGCTGACGCGAATGCGGCCTCTGCAAATGCCGCTGCTACAGCGGCGCCAGCCGGCAATCCTGCCGCAAGCGCGGCACCGGCAGACGAATCTGCTTCCGGCACCACGGCGGGCAGCAACACGGCGCTCCCCGAGGTCGTAGTTACCGCGAGGCGCCTGAACGCCGAGCGCACCGAGATCGAGACGCAGACGGGCGCCTCAACCTACACGATCGACAGCCAGGCGATCTCCGCGACGCCCGGCGGTCAGAACGTGCAGCTCAACCAGGTGCTGCTGCAGGCGCCGGACGTCGTACAGGACTCGTTCGGGCAGCTGCACGTGCGCGCCGATCACAACGACCTGCAGTACCGGCTTAACGGAGTCATCCTTCCCGAGGGCATCAGCGTCTTCAGCCAGACGCTCAGCCCGCGCCTGATCTCCTCGCTCAGCCTGATCACCGGCGCGCTGCCCGCGGAGTACGGCCTGCGCACCGCCGGCATCATCGACCTCACCACCAACAGCGGACTGCTGCAGCCGGGCGGTTACATCTCGATGTACGGCGGCAGCCACAACACCTTCCAGCCGGCGGCCGAGTACGGCGGCAGCTCCGGCAGTTTCAGTTACTACATTACCGGCGATTACAAGGAGGACAACCTGGGCATCGAGTCGCCCGACGCGAGCGCCAACCCGCTGCACGATCACACGACGCAGGGTCATGCCTTCGCTTACCTCGAGGACATCCTCGACTCCAACAACCGCCTCTCGGTGATCCTCGGCAGCTCGGACGACGAGTTCCAGATCCCGAATCAGCACGGCCTCGAGCCGACGCTCGGGCTCGACGTCAACGGCGTGACCGACTTCCTGAGCAACAACCTCAACGAGAGCCAGCACGAGCTCGCGCAGTACGCGATCCTGTCCTGGCAGCATTCGCAGGGCGACTTCAACTGGCAGAGCTCGCTGTCGGCACGCTACACGAGCCTGCACTTCGCGCCCGACTGGATCGGCGACCTGCTCTACAACGGCATTGCCCAGAACGCCTTCAAGGACGACACCGCCATCGGCTGGCAGACCGACAGCTCCTACAAGGTCAACCCGGCGCACACGGTGCGAGCCGGCTTCTACGTGCAGCACGACAGCTCCGAGAGCTTTACCACCTCGCAGGTGCTGCCGATCAACGCCGCCGGCATGCAGACCAGCAACGTCCCCCTCGGCATCGCCGACAACGGCACGCAGGCACAGGAGATGGAGAGCGCGTACCTGCAGGACGAGTGGCAGGTGTGGCAGCCGTTCACCCTCAACTACGGGCTGCGCTTCGATCACTACAGCGCCTACTCCAGCGGCAGCCAGCTCAGTCCGCGCATCAACTTCGTGTGGAGCCTTGCCTCCGGCACCACGGTGCACGGCGGCTACTCGCGCTACTTCACGCCGCCGCCGTTCGAGCTGATCGGCGGCGAGACCTTCACGAAATTCGCGGGCACTACCGCGCTGCCGCCCGGCTCCGTCACGCTGGACACGCCGCCGATCGCCGAGCGCGCCAATTATTACGACTTCGGTGTGCAGCAGAAGCTTCTCAACAACGCTCTTACGCTCGGTGTCGACAGCTTCTACGAGCAGTCGCAGAACCTGATCGACGAGGGCCAGTTCGGCGCGCCGATCATCCTGACGCCCTTCAACTACCGCTACGGGCTCATCGGCGGCATCGAGTTCACCGGCAACTACACCGTCGAGAACTTCTCGACCTACGCGAACCTCTCCTTCCAGGCCGCGCACGGCAAGGATGTGGAGTCCTCGCAGTTCAACTTCGATCAGCAGCAGCTCGAGTACATCATGGACAATTACATCCACCTCGACCACGAGGGACGGGTGGCGGCTTCGGGCGGGGTTTCCTACGCGTGGCTGGGAACGCGCTTCAGCGCCGACCTGCTGTTCGATACCGGGCTGCGGGATGACAGGGTGCTTGCCGACGGCTTCGTCATCCCGAACGGCGACCACACGGCGAGCTACACGCAAGTCAACCTCGGCGTCAGCCACGACTTCGTGCTGCCCCGCACCGGGCCCGTCACCGTGCGCTTCGACGTGATCAACGCGCTCGACGAGGCGTACCAGATCCGCAGCGGTACCGGCGTCGGGGTGTTTGCGCCGCAGTGGGGGCCGCGGCGCAGCCTGTACGGCGGGGTGTCCTGGGCGTTCTGAGGTACAACTGTGTGCGCCGCACCCGCTTTGCCTGATAATGGGGGTCATTGAAGCTCAACTCTGACTCCCTGCCGGTACACCTGCGCGAGCGGCTGCTTCCCGCTTACCTCATCTCGGGTGACGAGCCGCTGCTCGCGGGCGAGGCGGCGGATGCGGTGCGCGCCGGCGCACGCGCCGCCGGCTTTACCGAGCGCGAGGTGCACTTCCCGGAGCGCGCCGGGGACTGGGACCAGGTACGGGGCGCCGCGCGCAGCCTGTCGCTCTTCGGCGCGCGCCGCCTGATCGAGATCCGCCTGGCGACGGCGCGGCCGGGAGCCGCCGGCAACGCCGCGCTCACCGAGCTCCTGGGAGCGCGCGATCCGGACACCTCGTATCTGATCCTCACGCCGCGCCTCGATCGCGAAGCGCAGGGGGCGGACTGGGTGCGGGCGGTCGAGGCGCACGGCGCCTGGGTAGCGGTGTGGCCGGTCGATGCGGCGCGGCTGCCGGCCTGGCTGCGCGGGCGCGCCCGGCAGCTGAAGCTCGAGGCGAGCGATGCGGCGCTCGAGCTCCTCGCCGCGCGGACCGAGGGGAACCTCCTCGCCGCGCATCAGGAGCTCATGCAGCTCGCGCTGCTCGGCGGTGCCGCCTCGACCGAGCTGACCGCGGGAGCCGTGCGCTCGAGCGTGGCAGATAGCGCGCGTTTCGATGTCTTTCAGCTCGGCGAGGCCGTGCTGAATGGCAGCGCGGCGCGTGCGCTGCGGGTGCTCGCCGGCCTGCGCGCGGAAGGCACCGAGCCGACGCTCGCGCTCTGGGCGCTGACGCGCGCGCTGCACGATGTCTGGAGCGCATGGTCGGGGGGCACGCAGGGGCCGTCACGCGGCTGGCAGCGCCAGGGCGCAGCACTCGAGCGGGCCGTCAGGCGCGCGCCGCGTATGCCGTTCGCGCAGCTCACGGCGCGCGCCGCCGCCGCCGACCGCATGATCAAGGGGCGCCTCGCGGGGGACGCGTGGGATGAGTTGCTGCTGCTTGCCGCGGAGCTGTGTGCGATCCCGGTGCCGGGAGCCCCGCGGGCTGCGCCGCTGCCCTCCTAGCCTATGCAGCCGATCGGGATCTTCGGCGGCACCTTCGATCCGATCCATTGCGGGCACCTGCGCACGGCGTTCGAGCTTTGGCAGGAGCTGAAGCTTGCGGAGGTGCGTTTCCTGCCGGCGGGCAATCCGCCGCATCGCGATCAGATCTACGCGAGCGCCGAGCAGCGGCTGCGCATGGTGCGGGCGGCGGTGGCCGATCAGGCCGGCTTCGTGGTCGACGATCGCGAGGTCCGCCGCGGCGGCATGTCCTATTCCGTGGACACGTTGACTGAGCTGCGCGCGGAGCATCCGGGGCGCTCGCTGTGCCTGCTGCTCGGCATGGATGCGTTTCTCGGGCTGCCGCACTGGCACCGCTGGCGCGAGCTTCTGACGCTGGCACACATCGTGGTGGCGCACCGGCCCGGCTGGAAGGCGCCGGCGCGCGGCCCGCTCGGCGAGCTGCTGGTCGACCACGGCACCGGTTCGGTGCGCGACCTGCAAGAGCGGCCGGCGGGGCGCGTGTACGTGCGCCCGGTGACACAGCTCGAGATCTCATCGACCGAGTTGCGGTCGCTGCTCGCCGCCGGCCGCGACCCGCACTACCTGGTGCCCGATCAGGTGCGGCAGATCATTCTCGAGACGAGGTGCTATGCTCCACGACAAGCCCCCCGGACTTCAGGACACACGTCAGGAGAACCCGCTTAAGCACATGACCACCCGTACACGCCTGCGCCCCGCTGCGGAGCGCGCCTCGCCGTTACAACACGCCGTGACGACCGCGCTCGATGACATGAAAGCCATCAACGTCAGGGTGTTGGATGTAAGGGGACTGACCGATATCGCGGACACCATGGTCATTGCATCCGGCAACTCCGACCGGCACGTGCGCTCGATCGCCGAGCGGGTACAGGAGACGGCCAAGGCCGCCGGGTTCCGGCCGCTCGGGACCGAGGGGGCACGCGACGGCGAGTGGGTGCTGGTGGACCTGCAGGATGTCATCGTGCACGTGATGCTGCCGCGGGTGCGCGAGTTCTACGCCCTGGAAGATCTGTGGGAGAGCGCACCCGCCGCGGTGGTTCCGGCCCTGAGGCGCACGGCGAGCCGCCGGCGGCGCGCGGGCACTTAAGCCCTCATTCCCGATGCACGTGCGCGTGATCGCCGTGGGCACGCGCCCGCCCGGCTGGGTGCGCAGCGCGTGCGAAGATTACATAACACGACTACGCTCACAGTTACCGGTCGAGCTGATCGAGATCGGCACGAGGCGGCGCGGCGCCGCCGCCGCGCAAGCCGTGGCGGCCGAGGGGCAGCGGGTACTCGCAGCGCTGCGCCGGGAGGAGTACGTCGTGAGCCTCGACGAGCGGGGCCGCGAATTCTCGACGCGCGAGCTGGCCGCGTGGCTCGGCAAACGGAAGCAGGAGGGGCAGGATCTGGCATTTCTGATCGGCGGCCCTGACGGCCATGCGCCTGAGGTTCGGGCGCGCAGCAACCTGAGCCTGTCGCTGTCACGGCTCACTCTGCCGCATGCCCTGGCGCGCGTGGTGCTTCTCGAGCAGCTGTATCGCGCCCAGAGCCTCCTCGCCAACCACCCGTACCACCGCGATTGAAGGCTGTGTCGATGTGAGACCGTCCGAAGTCACTGCGCTCGTGTGCCTCGCTTCGGCATCGCCGCGGCGCCGCGCACTCCTCGAGCAGCTCGGCGTCGCGTACCTGACGCAGCCCGCCGACATCGACGAGACGCTCGCACCCGAAGAGGCGGCACGCGACTACGTGGTGCGCATGGCGCAGGCCAAGGCGCTCACCGTGCGTGCGCGCGGCGTCGAGCTGCCGGTGCTCGCCGCCGATACCGCGGTGGTGCTCGATGAGACGATCTTCGGCAAACCGCGCGACCGCGCCGAGGGGGTTGCGATGCTCGCGCGGCTCGCAGGCCGCACACACCGGGTGCTCACGGCGGTGGCGCTCGCGCAAGCCGCCGGAGTTGCATTTCGCCTGAGCGCAAGCGAAGTGCGCATGCGTGCCATCAGCGCCGCGGAGTGCGCGGCCTACTGGGACAGCGGCGAGCCGTGCGACAAGGCGGGCGGCTACGCCATCCAGGGACGCGGCGCGGTCTTCGTCGAGCACCTCTCCGGCAGCTACTCGGGCGTCGTGGGACTGCCGCTCTACGAGAGCGCGCAGCTGCTCGCGGCGGCGGGCGTGCCGTGCACGCCCGGCGCTGCGCGCGCCGGCGTCGGGGCGAGGTCAGCATGAGCATCGAGATCCTGGTCAACGTCGCCCCGCGCGAGACCCGTGCCGCGATTCTCGAGAACGGCGTGGTGCAGGAGGTCCAGATCGAGCGCACCAGCCGCAAGGGCCTGGTCAGCAACCTCTACAAGGGGCGCGTGTCGCGGGTGCTGCCGGGCATGCAGGCGGCGTTCGTCGAGATCGGGCTGGAGCGTACGGCGTTCCTGCACGCCGCCGACATCGTCAGCAGTGCCGCCGAAGCGACCATCGCGACCGCCGCGGTGGCCGCGGCGCCTGCCCCTGCCGAGGACATCCGCCGCCTGGTCAATGCCGGCGAGGACATCCTCGTGCAGGTCATCAAGGATCCGATCGGCACCAAGGGGGCGCGTCTCACCACGTTCATCGCGCTGCCGTCGCATTACCTCGTCTATCTGCCGCGCGGTCACGCGATCGGCGTGTCCGCGCGCATCGAGGAAGAGGCCGAGCGCACCCGCCTCAAGGGGGTCATGAACGGGCTCGCGGGCGAGCACTCGCCGGGTGGCTACATCGTACGCACCGCGGCGCAGGGCGCGACGCCCGAGAGCCTGCAGCAGGACATGGCATACCTGGCGCGCCTCTGGGAGCACGTGCGCAGCCGGGCCGCCGAGGCGCACTCCGGGAGCATCGTGCACGAGGACCTGCCGCTCGCGTTGCGCGTGCTGCGCGACGAGCTGGCGCACGGCGTAAGCCGCGTGCTGGTCGATTCCGCGGGCGAGCACGCCCGGATGCTCGAGTTCGCAGCGAACTTCGCACTCGGGTCGGCATCCGTCATCGAGCTTTATGCGGGCCCGCGGCCGCTCTTCGACCTGAACGGCGTCGAGGACGAGATCAGCCGCGCGCTCGATCGCAAGGTGCAGCTGAAATCCGGCGGTCACCTGGTGATCGATCAGACCGAGTCGATGACCACCATCGATGTCAACACCGGCGCCTATGTCGGGCACCGCAACCTCGAGGAAACGATCTTCCGGACCAACCTCGAGGCGGCCGTAAGCATCGCCCGGCAGCTGCGCCTGCGCAATCTCGGCGGCATCATCATCATCGACTTCATCGACATGCGCGACGAGCCGCACCGCCGCGCGGTGCTCAGCGCGCTCGAGCGCGCGCTCGCCGGTGATCGTGCACAGACTCACATCGTGAGCCTCTCGCCCCTGGGACTGGTCGAGATGACCCGCAAGCGCACCCGCGAGAGCCTCGAGCACCTGCTGTGTGCGCCGTGTCCCAGCTGCGAAGGGCGCGGGTTCGTGCGCACGCCGGAGACCGTCTGCAACGAGATTTTTAGGGAAATAGTGCGACAGAGCCGGCAGTTTGCCAGCCGCGAGCTGCTGATACTCGCTCATCAGGATGTCGTGGATCGTCTGCTCGACGAGGAGTCCGCCACGCTGGGGGAACTCGAGGGGCAGGTCGGCCGTCCGATCCGCCTGCAGGTCGAGGCGCTCTACGGCATCGATCAATACGACGTGGTCCTCGTCTAGAGGCTCAATCCGATGCGTGGCACGCCGTTCGCACCCGGCCTGCGGCTGCTGGTCCTCGGCGCCGCGAGCGCCGCCGTGCTCGTCGCCGCCGGACTCCTGGCGTATGCGCTGGCGCTGGCGCGCGTGCCCCAGCACCGCGCCGCGCTCGAGGAGCTGATCCACGCGCAGACCGGCCTCGAGGTGCGCTTCAGCGAGCTGGGACTGCGGTGGGGATGGTACGGCCCGGAGGCGGTGTTCCGCGGCGTGGAGCTTGCCGAGCCGGGCGCCGCGGGCGTGCTGCTGCGCGCGCCCACGCTTCTCGTCGACTTCGACACGTGGCGCATGCTGCGCAGCGGCGCACTCGCCGCCACACGCATTACGCTCGAGAACCCCACCATCGACCTGGCGGACGGGCCGCACTTCGTGCGCGGACCCTCGGGCGCCCCCCGCCCGGGCGCCGCACATGCCGGCACGGCCTACGGTGCCGCCCGGTCGCCCGATGCGGCGCTCACTGCCGGCGCGCGCATTCTCTCTAACTGGCGTGGCACGCGCGTTGACATCGAGGGCGGCGCGCTGCGGCTGCCTGCCACAGGCGGCACCGACCCGCCGCTCGAGCTCGCGATCCGCCGCATGAGCCTGCGCCGCACGGGCGCGCGCGTCACGGCGGATGCCGCGGTGCTGTTGCCCCAGAGCCTGGGCGGCGCCGCGCATGCGCATTTCGATCTCATTACTGACCCGAATGCTGCGGGGATCCCGGGCGCCACGCTCGAGCTCGATGCCGAACGGCTCGACTTCGCGGGCTGGCGGACCGCGCTCGAGGGGCTGCTCCCGGCGAGCGAGCTGCCCTTCGCGGGGAGCGGCAACCTCACGCTTCACGTCTGCTTCGATCGCGGGCGCGTGCTGTCGGCCGGCGGCACGCTTGCGGCGGAGGGTCTTGCGTGGCAGGCGGCCGGGGCGCATGAGCCGGCATTGAGGCTCGACCGGCTGCGCGGGACATGGCAGCTGACGCGTGCCGCGGGCGGCTGGCACCTGACAACCACTCCGCTCGAGTTGTCCCTCGCGACGCCGGCGGGCGGTGTGGCGCTTGCGGGTCTCGCGGCCTCGATCGACAGCGAGGACGGGCGGCTGCGCGCGGCGCTGAGTGCGCATGATGCGCGCCTGACACTCGCGGGGCAGCCGGCCATCGCCATCGGCGGGGTAGAGGCCGGTGCGCACCTCGCGCTCGAGGAGGGCGCGGGAGGCTGGCGGGTAAGCAGCCGCGATCTGCACGTGACAGCCGGTGCGCTCGCGCTGCACCTCGCAGGCGCCGTGAGCGACCTGCACGCGGCAGCTCATCCCTGGATCGATGCGCAGGTCCACCTCACGGGGGCGGATGTGGTGCTGTTGCGACGCGTTCTCGGCATGGCGCCGCTCGCAGCGCTGGGAGCCGCGCCCGGGGAGCTGGCCGCGGGGCGCATCGACGATGCGGCGATCGACCTCCACGGTCCGCTCGATGAGCCGCTGCCCTGGAAGGGTGCCGCGGCTCGCTTCTCGGGCAGCCTCGGGCTGCACGGAGCGACTCTCATCGACCCGCAGCTGTGGCCTGACATCCACGGTCTCGATGCACAGGTCGACTGGCGGGGTGCGAACGTGCGCGTGCGCCTCACCGACGCCGCGGCCGGCACGTTCAGCCTCGAGTCAGGCGCGATCGAGTGGAATCGCCGCACGGTGCACTTCAGCGGGCGGGTCGCGGGTGCCGCTCAGGAGGTCCTCGCGTGGCTGCGCGGACATCCCGAGCTCAGGCAGTACGCTTCCCGTCTCGGGAGCTTCGACATGCGCGGCAACACGCTCGTGGATTTCGACATCCGCATGCCCGCGCTGACCGCGCGCGCCGCGGATCCTCATGCGGTTCGCTCGCGCTTTGCGGCCGTGCTCGACGGAGTGGAGCTGCGCCCCGTCGAGGGCCTGCCGCCGATCAGCACTCTGCGCGGCACGCTCGCCGTAACCGATGGTCTTCTGCAACGCTCGACCCTGACCGGAACCTGGCTCGGAGGACCGATCGTCCTCACTGTCAGCGAGGGGCGCGCGGGCGCGGGCGGTGCGCTCGCCGTGAGTGGCCACGGACTCCTCAATCTCAGCCAGGCGCTGCTCGCTGCGGCAGGAGACACCGACCACCTCGACGCGCTGGCGGGCACGGCCGAGTGGAGCGCGGACTTCAGGCAACTCCCGCAGACGCCCGCGGCAGCCATGCGCTGGCGCGCACGCCTCAGCTCGAGCCTCGTTGGAGTGACGAGCCGCCTTCCGGAGCCGCTGGCGAAGACCGCGGCCACGGCGTTGCCGCTGCACGTCGAGCTCACGGGAACCGAGGCCGGCGCTGAGCTGCGCCTGGCGCTCGGCGAGCGGCTGCACGCGGTCGCGGCACTCGCCCGGCAGGGCGAGTTCTGGCAGGTTGCGCGCGGCGCGCTGTCGCTCGGTGCCGGCGAGCCGCAGATGCCGTCCGCACCCCTCGTGGCGCTCAGCGGGCGGGTGAGCCGCGTCGATCTGCCGGCCTGCGCGGCGCTCTGGCGCGGGATCGCTCACGATCCCGGCTGGCCGGCGTTGCATGCTCAGCTGACCGCGGCCGAACTTGCCGTCTCCGGCAGCGTCTATGACGACGTGACCCTGACTGCGGACTCCGCGGGCGGCGCCGATACGCTCAGGCTCTCCTCGCAGGAGCTCTCGGGGGAGGCACGCTGGCCAGCTGCCGGGGGGCCGGCGAAGCTGACGATCGACGACTTGAGGTGGCAGGGACGCTCTCTTGGGCACCTCACGGCCGCGCTCACGGTGCATGACGGCAGCACTTTCGAGGCGGCCGATATCCACCTGAGCGGCGCGAGCGACGAGGGCCACGGTGCGCTGCGTTGCGAGGCGGCGGGCTGCGACCTCAAGTTCAGCCTCGAGAGCGAGGACGCCGCCGCGACGCTCGCGAGCTTCGGGCTGAGAACCGATGTGAGTGCCGCACACGCCAGGCTCGAAGGCGAGCTCGGCTGGCAACCGCAGGGGCCCCTGCCGACGCTTGCAACGGCGACCGGCAAGCTGCATATACAGCTCGAGGACGGCACGACGCAGGCTGCGACGGCCGCTCAGGCGGCCCCAGACGGTGTGCCGTTTGCGCTGCTCGTCGTACCGGCGCTGATCGGCGCTACCGGTTCGCCGGAAATGCGCTTTGCGAGCCTGTCGGGTAATTTTGCGCTTCGGGACGGGCAGGCGGTGACCTCCGACCTGCATTTCGACGGCGACGCCGAGATCCTGATGCGTGGCCGCGTAGGGTTGCTGGCGCACGACTACGACGGCCAGCTGTGGATTCTCAAGGGCGACGGGCAGCCTCCCGCGGCGCTGCCAGGCTTCGAGCCTACGCCGAAGATCGCCGCCCTGTGGCTGTCGTTGCGGTCGCTGATCGCCGGGCAGGCGGCTTCGCTTCCGCGCAACGTGCTGCGCCTGCGTGGCAGCTGGAACGAGCCGGTCGTGACGGCCGGCGAATAGCGAACGGCGAATAGCGAGCAAGTCACGGTGCGACGAGGAAACGGACAAAAGTCATGAAGGTGGCCGCGCTGCAGATGACCTCGGGTCCGGACGTCACGGCGAATCTCGCCCAGGCGCGTGCGCTGCTCGAGGAGGCGGCCGGGCGCGGAGCGGAGCTCGCGGCGTTGCCGGAGAACTTCTCGTTCATGGGGCTGAAGGATTCCGACAAGCGCGCAGTCGCGGAGACCGACGGCTCGGGTCCCGTGCAGGAGTTTCTCGGCGCCGCAGCGCGCGAGCTCAAGCTGTGGATCGTGGCCGGTACTGTGCCGCTCAAGAGCGGTGCTGACGGACGCGTCGCGGCCGCCTGCCTGGTGTTTGGGGCGGACGGTCGCCGCGCGGCGCGCTACGACAAGATCCACCTCTTCGACGTCGACATCCCGGGTCGTGCCGAGAGCTATCGTGAGTCCGCCCACGTCGCTCCGGGGGCCGGGCCGACCGTGCTCGACACTCCCGTCGGCCGGCTCGGGCTCTCGGTGTGCTATGACGTGCGCTTCCCCGAGCTCTACCGGCAATTAAGCGCTCTCGGCGCACAGCTGCTCGCGGTGCCCTCCGCCTTTACCGGCCCCACCGGCCAGGCGCACTGGGAGACGCTGCTGCGCGCGCGCGCCATCGAGAATCTCTGTTACGTCATTGCGCCGGCGCAGTCGGGTTTCCACCCGAGCGGGCGCGAGACCTACGGCGACAGTATGATCGTCGACTACTGGGGCCGGATCCTGCAGCGCGTGCCGCGCGGCCGCGGCTGCGCGATCGCCGAAGTCGACCTGGCGCGCCAGAGCGGCGTGCGCCAGAGCTTCCCGGCGTTGCGGCACCGGGTACTCGCCACGCAGCCGCAACTCACATGAGCGATACAGCCCTCAACGTCGCCCGTCAGCTGATTCTCGCACCCGGCGGCCTCGACGACCGGCGGCTCGACCGCGTGTTCGGCGAGGTGCTGAGCCACGCGGTGGATTTCGCCGATCTGTATTTCCAGCATGCGCAGCAGGAGTCCTGGTCGCTCGAGGACGGCATCGTCAAAGACGGCAGCGCCAGCATCGAGCAGGGGGTCGGCGTGCGGGCGCTCGCCGGCGAGAAGACCGGCTTCGCCTATTCCGACGAGATCGTGCTGCCGGCGCTCGAGGAGGCCTCGCACGCCGCGCGCGCCATCGCGGTGCACGGCGGCCAGCGGGCGCTGAGTCCCCGCCGCGCGCAGCACGGCCACGCGCTGTACGCGCCGGCCGATCCGGCCGCCTCGCTCAGCGCCGCCGACAAGGTCGCGTGGCTCGAGCGCGTCGACCGTGAGGCGCGGCGCCTCGATCCGCGCATTGTCCACGTGACTGCGAGCGTCGTCGCGGTCCACGAGGTGGTGCTCATCGCCACCAGCGAGGGGCAGCTCGCGGCCGACGTGCGGCCGCTGGTGCGCTTCAACGTGTCGGTGCTGGTCGAGCAGAACGGCCGCCGCGAGCAGGGTTATGCCGGAGCCGGCGGGCGCTATTCGCTCGCCGAGCTGGTGGCCGGCGACCGGCCGCTGACCTTGGCGCGCGAGGCGGTGCGTCAGGCGCTGGTGAATCTCGAGGCGGTGCCGGCCCCGGCCGGCGCCATGACCGTGGTGCTGGGCCCCGGCTGGCCCGGGATCCTGCTGCACGAGGCCATCGGCCACGGGCTCGAGGGCGACTTCAACCGCAAGGGAACCTCCGCCTTCGCCAACCGCATCGGCGAGCGCGTCGCGGCCGCGGAGTGCACCGTGGTGGACGACGGTACGCTCGCCGCGCGGCGCGGCTCGCTCAACATCGATGACGAGGGCACGCCGACGCAGTGCACGACGCTGATCGAGAACGGCGTGCTGCGCGGCTACATGCACGACCGGCTGAACGCGCGCCTCATGGGGGCGAGCCCCACCGGCAACGGTCGGCGTGAATCCTTCGCGCACATCACACTGCCGCGCATGACCAACACCTACATGCGCGCCGGCCCGCACGATCCCGAGGAGATTCTGCGCTCGGTGCGCCGCGGCATCTATGCGGTGAATTTCGGCGGCGGGCAGGTCGACATCACCTCCGGCAAGTTCGTGTTCTCGGCGAGCGAGGCCTACGCGATCGAGAACGGCCGTCTCGGCGCGCCACTCAAGGGCGCGACCCTGATCGGCAACGGTCCGGACGTGCTGACGCGCGTCACCATGGTCGGCAACGACCTGAAGCTCGATGACGGCGTCGGCACCTGCGGCAAGGACGGACAGAGCGTGCCGGTCGGCGTCGGCCAGCCGACGCTGAAGATCGAGAGCCTGACCGTCGGCGGCACGGTGCGGTAGCGCGCACTGTCGCCTTGATGCGACGCAATGCGGTGCCATCCGAGGTCGCTGCCGCGACATAATCGGAGCGAGCGCGCGGACTCTGTGATGGCGGGCACGGCCCGTCCGGCTATGAGTCCGTAGCGTGCTGTCCCAGAAAAGTTGGTCGCGCACAAGGAGCTCACCGCCATGCAGGCCCCGCCCGCTCTTGCCGATACCGCCACCCTGAGACTTCCACCCGACCTGCTGGCCGCGGCCAGGCGTCTGGACAAGGACCGCACGCCCGACTTCAAGGTGGAAGGCTGGAAGCCGACCCTGTTGGAGCGGATCGCACGCCTGTTTGGCCGAGGCTGACTCTCTCGACCGGGGCTACCGGTGCGGCGGCGGCTGACGCACCAGAGTTAACAAAGTTAGAAGTTTGTTCGCGCGGCTCGGGCGCGGCGGTACCAACGCCGGGCCCGTCACGTTAGGATGGCCGGCATGGACCGCCCCGGCCGCCAGCTCTCCCGCCCCGTCTACGAAGGGTTGCCCTGGATCTACATGGCCTGCGGCCTCGCCGCGCTGCTCGGCAGCTACCTGCTCGCCGAGCATGGGGCGGCGAGCCTGCTGGTCGGAGTCCTGGGACTCCTGATTCTCGTCGGCGGCATCGTAGTGCTGCTGCGCCGCCGGGACTACCGCCAGCTGCGTTCCGAGTACGCCAACCCGGACGGACTCGGCGGCGAGGGCGAGGAGTCGCGGCTCTGAGCGCCGGCCGCGGAGCCTGAGCGGCCTAGGTGGTTTCCTTGGGCACCAGCTCCGGCGCCAGCTGCGGAGCGCTGATGCTCGGCACGGTGTCGGTGAGGGTGCCGCGGGCGCGGGCCACGCGCTCATCCACGTAGATCAGTTCGTGCTTGCCGACCGCCACCACGTCGCCGTCGTTGAGGTAATGGCGGCGCACGCGGTTGGATCTGACGAAGACGCCGTTGGTGCTGTTCAGATCCTCGACCACGCAGGAATGCGTACTGGTGATGATCTGGCAGTGATGGCGGCTGATGAATCGGCTGTCGATCTGCACGTCATTGTCGGGCGTGCGGCCGACGATCAGGCGGCCGACGTGCAGTGGAATCTCCTGTACGGTGCGCCCGTCGGTCGCCACCAGCAGCCGCGCGATCGGCTGCGCCGTCGCATCCGGGGCAGCCCCGGCCGGCCTGGCCCCGGCCGCCGCAGCGAGGGTCGGCGCAGCGAAGGCCGGCGGCAGCGGCTCGCCGCCGCGGATGCGGGCGGCGTACTCGGGCCAGCCCAGCTCCCGCACGGCGCCAAGGACGCTGCTGCGTTCGACGATGTCCCGGTTCTCGAGGCAGGCGGCCGTCATCGCGGTGTCGCACAGCGTGTTGATGAGGCGTGGCACACCGCCGGTGTAGCGGAAGATCTCAGCGAAGGTATCCGCAGCGAAGATCTCGCGCTCGGCGCCGGCCACCTCCAGGCGGTGCTCGATGTAACCGCGCGTCTCCATCTCGGTGAGCGTGTTGAGGTGGAAGCGCAGCCGCACGCGCTGCATCAGCTGCACGAGCTGCGGCGCATCCAGCTTGGCATTGAGCTCCGGCTGGCCGGCGAGGACGATGCGCAGCACTTTCTCCTTGGTGGTCTCGACACCGGAAAGCAGACGCACCTCTTCCAGCACGCGCATCGAGAGGTTCTGCGCCTCGTCGATGACCAGCAGGACCTTGCGGCCGGCGACGTACTGCTCGGTGAGGAAGTTGTTGAGCGTGCTGATCAGCTCCGCCTTGCGCATCTTGAAGGGCGAGAAGCCGAACTGCGCCAGCACCGCCTGCAGGAAGTCGAGGGCGTTCACCTGGGTCTGGTTGATCTGCGCCACGACGACGTCGGCGGGCACCTCCTTGAGGAACGACTCGATCAGCGTGGTCTTGCCCGCGCCGATCTCGCCGGTGATCACCACGAAGCCGTCGGTGAACCAGATGGTCGACTCCATGTACGCCTTGGCGCGTGCATGTTGCTTCGACAGGTAAAGGAACTGCGGGTCCGGGCTTAACCGGAACGGCAACTCCTTGAGTTTGAACGGCTCGAGGTACATCCATGCGGCATCGGTGTTGATTTCCGTAACGATGTTAAGGGATGCGCACCCCGACGGCCAAATCGGCCAGCAGGCGCCGCGCGCGGGCGTCGCGCCCGGCGGCGGTCGGCGCGACCAGAGTGCAATGTCCTACCTTACGTCCCGGCCGCGGCCGCTTGCCATAATCGTGCACATGGAGTCCCGGCTGCGCCAGCAGCTGCGCCCGCGGCGGCATGTGCCCGATCAGATTGACCATGACGCTGTGGCCGCGCGCGGTACCCGCGCCGAGCGGCAGGCCGAGGATCGCGCGCAGGTGGTTCTCGAACTGACTGGTCTGCGCGCCCTCTATAGTCCAGTGACCGGAGTTGTGCACGCGCGGCGCCATCTCGTTGGCGAGCAGCTTGCCCGCGCGCACGAAGAACTCGATGGCGAGAATGCCGCGGTAGCGGAAATGCGCGAGCACGCGCTCCAGGTAGGTCGCGGCCAGACGCTGCCAGCGCGGCGTGCCGAATGGGGCAACCGTGAGGCGCAGGATGCCGCCGGAGTGCACGTTGCCGCACAGCGGGTAAACCACCGTCTCGCCGCGCGCACCGCGCGCGCCGATGATCGACACCTCGCAGTCGAACGGCACCCACTCCTCGTAGAGGAGCGGCGCGGCCCCGAGCACTTCCCAGGCGCGCGACGCTTCGCGCTGCGTGCGCACCAGCGCCTGGCCCTTGCCGTCGTAGCCGAGGCGCCGGGTCTTGAGCACCCCGGGCATGCCGATCGCCTCGATGGCGCGCAACAGCGCCGCGTGCGAGTCGACGGCGCGCCAGCGCGTGGTCGGTATGCCCAGATGCGCGAACAGGCGCTTCTCGCTCACCCGATCCTGGCCGCAGGCGAGCGCCGCCGGTGGCGGGCAGATGCGTGCGTGCCGTGCGCCGCGCCGCAGTGTCTCGAGGCTCGCCGCCGGCACATTCTCCCAGTCGAAGGTGACGACCTCGCACTCGCGCCCGAGGCGTCTGAGGAGCCGCCGGTCGGTGAACTCACCGTTGAGGAGCGGCGCGACACGGCCCGCGGGCGCATCGGCGGCCGGATCCAGACACAGGAAGTCGAGGCCGAGCGGATAGCCCGCCAAAGCGAGCATGCGGCCGAGCTGGCCGGCGCCCACGATGCCGACGGTCATGAGCGCGGCGGTACGCGCGGGTCGGGATTGCCGAGCACGCCCGTGGTCTGGTGCTCGCGGAACGCCTCGAGCGCGGCCTGCAGCGCGGGACGCTGGTTGGCGAGGATGGCGGCGGCGCACAGCGCCGCGTTGGTCGCACCCGCAGGTCCGATCGCGAAGGTTGCGACCGGCACGCCGGCCGGCATCTGTACGATCGACAGGAGCGAGTCGATGCCGCCGAGCGCCCTGGACTGCACCGGCACGCCGAGCACCGGCAGGCTGGTCTTGGCCGCCGCCATTCCCGGCAGGTGTGCCGCGCCGCCGGCGCCGGCGATCAGCACCTCGAGCCCGCGCGCACGCGCGCCGGCGGCATATTCGAACAGCAGGTCGGGCGTGCGGTGCGCGGACACCACCCGCACCTCGTAGGGGATGGCGAGCCGGTCCAACATGTCGGCGGCCGCCTGCATCGTCTCCCAGTCGGAAGACGAGCCCATGATGATTCCGACCAGCGGTTGCATCAGGTCATTGTATCCAACAAAGCGCGCAGCGCGCGAAACAACTCGCGCGCGGCGCGGCCGCCGCCGCTGCGCGCCTGCTCGGCCTGCGCGGCGCGGACGCGCGCCGCCCACACCGGCAGGTCGAGTCCCGGGTGCGCGCGCGCGAGCTCGGCGAGCGCCGCACTGCCGTCGGCGATGAGGCGCTCGCGCCAGTGCTCGACGCGCTGGAAACGCTCGACCTCGCGGGCGCTGACGGCGTTGCGCGCGGCGAGCGCGGCGCGGATCGGTGCGGGGTCGAGGCTGCGCATCAGTCGGCCGATGTACTGCCGCTGGCGCGCCAGGGCTGCACGGCTGGTAATGGCGCGCGCCTCATGCAGCGCCTGGCACAGCCCCGCCGGCAGGTCGAGCGCTTCGAGGGCGGCAGCGGGCAGCCGCAGCAGCTGCTCGCCGAGGTCCTGGGCGGCGTGCGCGGCACGCTTGCGTGCGCTCTTGCTCGGCCGCTCGAACGGCGCATCCTCAAGGTCGCTCATTGCTACAATTTACGCCGAGCAGCCGACACGCGCGATGCCAGCAACACCCGCAGTACCGCAGATCCCAGACCGCGAGGCCCGCGCGCAGCTCGCCGACGTGGTCGGCTTCGCGCGCGAGGAGGCGCAGCGCCAGGGCGCGTCCGAGTGCGAAGCCGATGCCTCGGTGAGCCGCGGACTCTCGGTCAACGTGCGGCTCGGCGAGGTCGATACGGTGGAGTACCAGCGCGACCGCGGACTCGGAGTCACGGTGTACTTCGGCAAGCGCAAGGGCTCGGCCAGTACCGCAGACCTGAGCCGCGCGGCGGTCGCCGAGACCGTCGGCAAGGCCTGCGCGATCGCGCGTTACACGGCCGAGGACAGCTACGCCGGTCTGATCGAGCCGGAGGCGCTGGCCGGGGACATTCCCGATCTCGATCTCGATCATCCCTGGGAGCTCGCGCCCGAGCGCGCCATCGAGCTGGCGCGCGACTGCGAGGCGGCGGGCCTTGCGGTCGATGCGCGTGTCAGTAACTCCGAGGGCGCCGCGGTCAACACTCAGCGGCATACCGGGGTGTATGGCAACTCGCACGGATTCCTCGCCGGCTACTCCTCCACCAGCCACTCCGTGAACGCGGCGCTCATCGCGCAGCAGGGCGAGGACATGCATCGCGACTACTGGTACAGCGTGGCGCGCGACCCGGCGCAGCTCGAGCCGGTCGCGACGATCGGCCGCAACGCGGGTGAGCGTGCGCTCGCGCGCCTCGGCGCCCGGCGGCTGAGCACGCGCAAGGCGCCGGTGGCCTTCGCCCCCGAGATGGCGCGCGGGTTGATCGGACACTTCATCGGCGCGATCCGCGGCAGCAGCCAGTACCGCAAGGCCTCGTTCCTGCTCGGGGCCGCAGGCAGCCAGGTGTTCCCGGCCTTCGTCTCCATGCATGAGCGGCCGCACATCCCGGGGGGACTCGCGAGCGCGCCCTTCGACCAGGAGGGCGCGGCGACTCACGACCGCGAGCTGGTCGAGAACGGAGTGCTTCGGGGCTACGTGCTCGGCAGCTACTCGGCGCGGCGGCTCGGGCTCAAGAGCACCGGCAACGCCGGCGGCCTGCACAACCTGCTGGTGACCCCCGCGGACGGCGGCCTGCCGATGGAGGAGTTCCTCAAGCGCCTCGGCACCGGCCTCCTGGTCACGGAGCTGATGGGGCAGGGGGTGAACGGGGTAACCGGAGACTACTCGCGAGGCGCGAGCGGCTTCTGGGTCGAGAAGGGCGCGATTGCCTACCCGGTGCAGGAGATCACGATCGCCGGGAACCTCAGCCAGATGTACCGCGACATCGTCGCGCTCGGTGCCGACATCGACACGCGCGGCGGTATCCGCGTCGGCTCGGTGCTGATCAGCGAGATGACGATTGCCGGTGAATGAGCTGCAGCGCCGGCTCCGGCGCCTCTTCCACCAGGTCGCGTAAGCTGAGCTCCCCGCAGCTGCGGCGCTGCGCCTCCTCGAGCGCGGCCAGCACGCGGTCGACGGGCGGGATGGGGAGGTTGCGCGGCGCGAGGTGGCCGCTGCGCTGGTTGCGCGCAATCTGCAGGATCTCGTGCACGCCGATGCGGCCGATATCGCGCGCCGGCACGAGCTCGTCGCTGTCGGTGACGATCAGGAGCGAGGCGCGCTCGAGCGCCGTGGCCATCTGCGCTACCGCAATCCCCGGGAGCCCCAGCTCGTTGGCGAGCCGATTGACGCTCCAGCGCCGCCCGCCGGTGACGTGCGTGCGGCCGACGAAGTACATGAGCCTGAGCGCGAGGCTCTCGAGCTCGAGGCTCGAGAGCCGCAGCTGCTGCAGCCCCAGGCGCAGGTAGGTCGGGTTCTGCACATAGAACGAGAGCTGGGCTCCGGCGAGCAGGATCAGCCAGCCGAAGTAAGTCCAGAGGAGCGCCGCTACCACGAACGCGAAGCCGGCGTAGACGATCGTCAGGCGCGTCGAGTAGACGACGAAGGCGGTGAACACGCGCCCGACCGCGGCCCAGAGGACCCCGCCGACCAGCGCGCCGGTGAGCGCGGCGCGCCAGCGCACCCGGGTGTTGGGGATCAGCATGTAGAGCGCCATGAAGAACACGCTGACCATCGCGTAGGGAGCCAGCTTGATGCCCGTGCCGCGCAGCCATTGCAGCAGCGGCAGCCGCGCCACCTCCTGCAGCTGCACGCTGGAAAGCGCCCGGTGCGACAGGCCGATGAAGCCCACCAGCACGACCGGAGCGGCGATCAGGAGCGAGGTGTACTCGGCGACGCGGCGCGCGAAGCTGCGCGGCTGCTCGACGTGCCAGAGGAAGTTGAAGCTGTCCTCGACCTTCTTGATGGTGCCGAGCAGCGTCCAGGTGAGGAGCGCGAGTCCCACGGAGCCGACCACGCCGCCGCTTACGTGGTTTGCGAACTGCAGCACGCGCTGCGTGAGCTCGGCGGCGGCGGCCGGCCCGACCGGCGCGAAGAACTGATAGACGATCGGCTCGAGGTCGCGGCGCCCGCCGAAGAGTTTCAGCACCGCGAAGCTGAAGGCGAGCAGCGGGATCAGCGACAGGAGCGTGGTATACACCAGCCCCATGGCGCGCAGGTTGATCTCACCGCGCCACAGGTCGCGCACCACCGCGTACGGGTAGCGCAGCACGCGCAGGCAGCGGCCGAGGAGGTCCGGGCGCATCGAGGCCGCGCCGAAGAAGCACCGGTCGAGCAGAGCCCAGATGCGCGCCCACATGGCTTAAGGATACAGTGCCCGCCGCTACGCCGGATGCCAAATGACTCCAATTTCAGAGTACCCGCAGCGCATCGTCTGTCTCACCGAGGAGACCACCGAGACGCTCTACCTGTTGGGTGAGGACTGGCGCATCGTCGGCATCTCGGGCTTCACGGTGCGGCCACCGCGTGCCCGGCGCGAGAAGCCGCGGGTGTCGGCCTTCACCAGCGCCAACACCGCGCGGATCCTGGCGCTGCGCCCGGATCTGGTGCTCGGCTTCTCCGACCTGCAGGCGGACATCGGCGCGGAGCTGACGCGCGCCGGACTCGAGGTGCATCTCTTCAACCAGCGCAGCGTCGAGGAGATTCTGCGCATGATCCGCACGCTCGGCGGCATGCTGGGATGCGAGTCCAGCGCCCGGCTGCTCGCCGCCGAGCTCGGCCGCGGGCTGGACGCGGTGCGGACACGAGCCGCAGCGCTCGCGTGCCGACCGCGGGTGTACTTCGAGGAATGGGACGATCCCATGATCAGCGGCATCCGCTGGGTGTCGGAGCTCATCGGGCTCGCCGGCGGCGAGGACTGCTTCCCCGAGCTCGCATGCGAACCGCTCGGGCGCAACCGCATCATCGCCGACCCTTCGGAAGTGCCGCGTCGCGCCCCCGATATCGTGCTCGGCTCCTGGTGCGGCAAGAAATTCCGTCCGGAGCAGGTCGCGGCGCGTCCCGGCTGGAGCGCGGTTCCGGCGGTGCGCACCGGGTTCGTGCGCGAGATCAAGTCGGCGCTCATCCTCCAGCCGGGTCCCGCGGCGCTCACCGACGGAGTGCGCGCCGTCAGCGACATCGTCGCGGAGTGGGCGCGGCTCTAGCGAATGCCGCGCGTCGCGCGGACCAGCTCCCAGGCCTCGATGATCTGCTGCGTGCGCTGCTTGGCGTAGGCCAGCATCGACTCGGGCAGGCCGTTGGCCTTGAGCTTGTCGGGGTGGTGACGGTGGAGCTGACGGCGGTAGGCCTTGAGAACCTCCGCATCGCTGGCATTTTCCAGCGCGCCAAGCACGCGGTAGGCTTCCTGCAGCTGTTGGGTGCGCTGCGCGGACGCAGCAGCGCCGTGCCGCTCGTCGCCGCGCGGTTGCCCGGCGCCGAAAGCGGCGCGCTGGATGCGCAGCACCGCTTCGAGCTGTGCGAGCTCGAAGGCGCCGATGCCGAGCGAGCGTGCGATGCGGCTGAGGAGCGGGCGCACCGGTCCGTCGAGGTTGTTGCCCGTGAGCGCCGCGCGCACCTGGATCTCGATGAACATCCGCAGAATGTCCGGCCGCCCGCGACAGGCACTTCTCAGCTCGGCGAGCTCGGCGTCGAGATCGAACTGCGGCTCTTTGCCTGCGCTGAAGAGCGCGATGGCCTCGCGGACCTGCGGGCCATCGAGCCGCAGCTCGGCCATGACCGCGCGTGCGGCGACGATCTCCTGCTCGGATACCCGGCCGTCGGCCTTCGCCAGGCAGGCCATCACGCGAAAGGTGGCGCGGAAGAAGCGCGCGCTGATCAGCGCCACATCCTCCGGGGGCGCGCCGGAGGAATCCGCCGCGGCATTGGCCTCGTCGAACTGGTGTCCGAGCAGCACGCCCAGGGCGGCGCCGAGCGGGCCGAGGGTCAGCATCCCGAGGAGCCCGCCGGTCAGCTTGCCCATCCACTTCATGCCCGCCACCATGCCGACGTATAGTACCAAGCGCATGCCGGCGCCCACCGTCTACCGCACCGAGCTCCGCGGCCTCGAGCGCATCCACGAAGGTAAGGTGCGCGATATCTACGCGCTCGACGCGGACACGATGCTGATCGTGACGACCGACAGGCTGTCGGCCTTCGACGTGGTGCTGCCCGATCCGATTCCCGACAAGGGGCGCGTGCTCAACAGCATCTCGAACTTCTGGTTCGCCAGGCTCGCGCATCTCGTGCCGAATCACCTGACCGGGCGCGATCCCGCGAGCGTCGTGACGGATCCCGCCGAGCGCGCGCTCCTCGAAGGCCGCGCGGTGATCGTGCGGCGCTTGCGGGCGCTGCCGCTCGAGGCGGTGGTGCGCGGCTACCTGATCGGCTCGGGCTGGAAGGACTACCAGGCGGCAGGCGCGGTGTGCGGCGTGGCGCTGCCTCGCGGGCTCGAGCTCGCCGCGCAACTGCCAGAGCCGCTTTTCACTCCCGCCACCAAGGCCGCCTCGGGCCAGCACGACGAGAACATCGGTTTCGATGCCGTGGTGGCGCTCATCGGCGCGCCGCTCGCGGCCCAGGTGCGCGACACGGCGCTCGCGCTCTATCGCTTCGCCGCCGAGCACGCGCGCCGCCGCGGCATCATCATCGCCGACACCAAGTTCGAGTTCGGCGTCGACGGCGCGGGACGCCTGACCCTCATCGACGAGGTGCTGACACCGGACTCCTCGCGCTTCTGGCCCGCGGACACCTACCGCGTCGGCGTAAGTCCGCCGAGCTTCGACAAACAGTTCGTGCGGGATTATCTGGAGACGCTCGACTGGAACAAGCGCGCGCCCGGGCCGAAGCTGCCGCCGGATGTGATCGCGCGCACCAGCGACAAGTACCGCGAGGCGCTCAGGCGGCTGACGGCTTGAGGACAGGCCGGCACCGCAGAAACTGATCGCGATCGGTTAGACTGTCGGCATGCAGCCCGCGTGGATTGCGCCGTCGATCCTGTCCGCCGACTTCGCGCGGCTCGGCGAGGAAGTCGACGCGGTGCTCAAAGCCGGCGCCGATCTCATCCACTTCGACGTCATGGACAACCACTACGTGCCGAATCTCACCATCGGCCCGATGGTGTGCCAGGCGCTGCGCAAGCACGGCGTGAAAGCGCCGATCGACGTGCACCTGATGGTGCGCCCGGTGGACCGCATCGTGCCGGACTTCGCCGCCGCGGGCGCGACCTTCATCAGCTTCCATCCTGAAGCCACCGAGCACATCGATCGCACCATCGCACTCATCCGCGAGCACGGCTGCAGGCCCGGCATGGTGTTCAACCCGGCGACCCCGCTCGACTACCTCGACTACACGCTCGAGATGCTGGATCTGGTGCTGGTCATGTCGGTGAATCCGGGGTTCGGCGGCCAGGAGTTCATTCCGACGACGCTGCGCAAGCTCGGCGAGGCGCGCGCGCGCATCGACGCCTCCGGTCGGGCGGTGCGGCTCGAGGTCGACGGGGGAATCAAGGTCGACAACATCGCCGCGGCGAGCCGTGCCGGCGCCGACACGTTCGTCGCGGGCTCGGCGATTTTCGGCAGCCGCGACTACGCGCTCACCCTCCGCGAGATGCGCCGGCGGATTGCCGGGGGGGCTGACGGGCGGCCGGCCCGCGGGCGCCCGCTACGGGCGGGAGAGGGCGGCCGCAGATAGTACTTTTTGGCGATAGTGAACTAACCTGTTCACTATCGCCGAACGCGCGACGCCGTCAGGTCACTCCCGCCAGCGCCTTCGAGATTGCGATCCAGACGCCGGGCGGATGCCGCCAGAGTGCCCAGGCGATCACCTGCGCCAGCACGATAGGCGGTAGAGCCGCCGCGAACACCGGGTGTACGCGCCGCTGCACTGCAAGGTCGCGTGCCACCGCGACCAGAATCAGAGCGTCGATGGCGTAATAGAACCAGCCCGCGTGGAACCACCCGTCCGGCGTGGGAAAGCGGGCAAAGCCGGCGTCCAGAAGCACGCAGGTGGCGAGGAACATGAGTCGGCGGTGGTACTCGGGCGACCGGCGCCAGAGCGCGGCGAGGCCGAAGCACGCCGTGAAGACGACCATGTCGATCAGGGGAACGGACAGGAACTGCGGCATCGCGTGGAAGTGAACGATGTCGAAGCGGCGCATGACGATCGTGGTCGCCACCCCGACCACAGGCAGCAGGACGCCGATACAGAACCATGCCAGCCCCAGCCGCCGGTGAAGCCTGACGTTGCTGCTCGCCACCAGCCCCGTCTGCACGATGTAGAGCGCGAGCCACGCACTGAACACGGCGGCGTGCAGATACAGCAGCCGCGGCCGCGGGATACTCGGATGAATCAGGTTGTCGCCGATCGTCTGGCTGAAACCGTAGACCACGATCCCGGCCATGACGATCGCCATGGCGAAGTGGAATGAAATACGGAACCGGGTCCGGTGTACGACAACCCCTGGAGCGCCTGCAAGCGTGCTGCTCGCCATGGCTCACGCCCCCTTCTTATTTATTCCTGGTGACCGCTAGCGTAGCAGCTTCCGGAAGCTCGCCGGTGAGCCCGAGCGCGCGCCTGATGAAGAGGCGCCGCAGCTCCTGGCTGCGATTCACCCAGGACAGTCCCCGCTGTGCCAGGCGCGACAGCGGCCCCGCGCCGTGCGCGAGCAGCCGATCGAACGCGCCGATGGCTGCATCCATGAGGGCGACGTCGCTTTTGCGCCAGCGCTCGTACTCGCGCAGCACCCCGAGTGCCCCCGGGTCCTCGTGGCGCACCTGCGCCGCGAGCACCAGCTGCGCGAGCGCCGCCGCATCCATGAGCCCGAGATTGACTCCCTGGCCGGCGAGCGGATGCACCACATGTGCGGCATCGCCGATCAAGGCCACCCGCTGTGCCACGTAGTGGTGCGCCGCGAGGCGGCGCAACGCAAAGGTGCGGCGCGCGCTCGTCAGGCGCGTTGCCCCGAGAGCGAGATCGGAAGCGCGATCGAGCTCCGCCTGGAACGCCGTCTCGGATGCGGCCATGAGCCAAACCGCCAGCTCCGCATCCGCGGACCAGACGATCGAGCTCGAGCCGTCGGCAAGTGGCAGGAAGGCGAGTGTGCCGCGCCGCATGAAACGCTGCCACGCCGTCTTCTCGTGCGGCTGCGCGGTCGCGACGCTCGCGACGATCGCGTTCTGGCGGTAGTCGGAAACTTCCGCGGTAAGACCTGCTGCCTCGCGCAGCGCCGATTGCGCGCCATCCGCCCCGACCACGAGCCGCGCGGAGAGCGCCCCCGAGGCCGTGCGGACCTCCACCGCATCGTCCGCGATGCGCAGGCTCGTGAACTGCGCCCGGTGCAGATGTCCGCCCGCGGCGGTGAAAGCCCCGAGCAGTGCCGCCTGCAGCAGCCTGTTCTCGACGATGTAGCCGAGGTTCGGCTCGCCCACGTCCGCCGCATCGAACACGAGCACATCGCGGGAGGCAGCGGGCACGCTCTCGTGCCAGATACGCATGCGCTCATAGGCCGAGAGGCGCGCGCCGGCCATCGCCTGCCATGCGCCGGCGTGTCCGAGCACCCGTTCGCTCGCGCGCGAGAGCGCGACTACCCGCGCATCGGGCGGGGCGTCCGGGGCCGGGGCGGCGGCTGGCTGCGGCTCGAGAAGCGCGACCCTGAGTCCCGCGCCGCCGCGGTCGCCCGCGCCGCGCGCGAGCAGCGTCGCGGCGCATGCACCCACCGGTCCGCCGCCCACCACAACGACGTCGAATACGGCATCAGACATGGTGTGCGACCTCAGGCATGGCGCACGGGCAGGCCCCGGGCAAGGCGCGGCGCCGGGCCGCCGAACCCGCCGCTGACCCGCGCCAGGGCACCCTTGGCCAGCGGTGTGAGATCGAACAGCAGCAGACCCAGGTCGCGCAGCGCCGCGACGCCGGGACGCCCGTCGCCGAAAAGCCTGACGAGGTTGTCGGTGAAGCCGATCACACCGCGACGGTCGCGCGCGCGCCAGGCGCTGAAGCGGCCCAGCAGCTCGGGCGAGCCGACGTCGCCCGCGGCGTTGGCAATCACCTCGGCGAGCATGGCCGCGTCGCGCAGACCTAAGTTGAACCCCTGGCCAGCGACCGGATGCAGGGCCTGCGCGGCGTTGCCGATCAGCACCGTGCGGGTCGCCGCAGAGGCTGCGGCGCGCGTCAGCTTCAGCGGATAGGAGAGGCGCCGTGCCGCGCGCACGAACCGCCCGGCGCGCCAGCCGAAGCGTTCCTGCAGCCGCGCGAGAAACGCAGCCTCATCGAGCGACAGCAGCTCCGCGCCATGCGCAGGCCGGCATGCCCAGATGACTGCGCGGTTGCCGTCGTGAAGGGGCAGGAGCGCGACGGGGCCAGTCGCGGTGAAGCGCTCGTAGGCGATCCCCTCATGCGGTGCATCGGTTGCGACGCTGGTTACGATCGCCACCTGGTCGTAGTCCTCGACCTGCGCCTCGATGCCGGCGGCCGCGCGGATCTGCGAGTGCGCGCCGTCGGCGGCCACCACGAGCCGGGCGATCACGGGCTCGGGCGCCGCGCCCGTGACGACCTCGAAGCGCGCGGCTTCGGAGCTGATCGCGACATTCTGGACGCGGGCCGGGACGCGCAGCACGAGGTTCGCAGCCGCGCTCAGCCGCCCCCACAGCGCCGCGCCGATGCGGCGGTTGGCCGCGACATACCCGAAGGCCTCGATCCCCTGCTCTGCGGCGGTGAGGCGCGCAAAGCCGAAGCGCCCGGCGTCGGACACGTGAATGGCACGGATCGCGGCCGCCTCGGCCACGATTGTCTCCCAGACCCCGAGGCCCTCGAAAATACGGCGGCTGGCGTTGCCGAGCGCGGTAGTGCGCTCATCGAAGCTCGGCTGATCGCGCGCCCCCGGGGGCACGCTCTCGACGAGCAGGACGCGCAGCGGGCTGCCGCCGAGCGCGGCGGCGAGGCTGGCGCCCACCAGTCCTCCGCCGACGATGGCGACATCGACCTCGAGCGGCGCAGTGACGGCGGTGGACATCGGGCTCATGAGGCGCCTCTAGGCCGCCGCCATCACGGCCTCGATCTGCTCGACGTCCTTGGGGGCGCGCGCGGTGAGGACTTCTGCGCCGGTGCGCGTCACTACCACGTCGTCCTCGATGCGCACGCCGATGTTGCGGAAGCGCTTCGGGACGCCGCGCGCTGCGGCCGGCAGGTAGATACCCGGCTCGATGGTGAGCGCCATGCCCGGCTCGAGCACGCGCCATTCATCCCCGATCTTGTAGTCGCCGACGTCGTGCACGTCGAGGCCGAGCCAGTGGCCGGTGCGGTGCATGAAGAAGCGACGGTAGGCACCGCTCCTGATGAGCGAGGGCAGCCGGCCCTTGAGCAACCCGAGCTTTACCAGCCCCTGGGTGATGGCCCGCACGGCCGCCTCGTGCGGCTCGTTCCAGTCGTTGCCGGGGCGCACGCGCGCGATCGCCGCGCGATTCGCTTCCAGCACCACTTCATAGACCGCGCGCTGCTCGGGGCTGAAGCGCCCGTTGACCGGGTAGGTGCGGGTGATATCGGAGGCATAGCACTCGAGCTCGCAGCCGGCATCCACCAGCAGCAGATCCCCGTCCCTGAGCACCTGGTCGTTGTCCCGGTAATGCAGCACGCAGCTGTTGGCGCCGCCGCCGACGATCGGATGGTAGGCGGTGTCGGCGTTATGGCGGCGGAACTCATGCACGAGCTCGGCCATGACCTGGTACTCGGTCGCCCCGGGCCGGCAGAAGCGCATCGCGCGCATGTGCGCGCGCGCGGCGATCCGTGCCGAGGCGCGCATCAGCTCGAGCTCGCGGCGCGACTTGTAGAGCCGCATGTCGTGCAGCACGTGGTCGAGGGAGACGAACTCCTGGGGCGAATGGCGGCCGTGCTTCGTTTGGGTCCGCAGCCCGTTGACCCAGCCGACGACCCGCTGATCGAAGTCCGCGTACGCGCCCATGGTGTAGAAGACGCGCGCCCGGTTCTCGAGCAGTCCCGGCAGGATCTCGTCGATGTCGGCGATCGGGAAGGCGTCGTGCGCGCCGTACTCGCGCGCCGCCCCTGCAGGTCCCGCGCGGCGTCCGTCCCAGGTCTCGCGTGCGGCGTCGCGCTCGCGCACGAACAGGATGTACTCGGCCTGCTCGCGTCCCGGAACCAGCACGGCGACCGCGTCCGGCTCGCCGAATCCGGTCAGGTAGTGGAAGTCGCTGTCCTGACGGTAGGGGTACTCGACGTCGCTGTTGCGGTGCCGGATCGGAGCCGCCGGCAGCACCGCGATCGAGTCGCGCCCCATGAGGCGCATCAACTGGCGGCGGCGGCGCGCGAACTCCTCTCTCAGCATGATGGCGCGCGGCTAGTGGAGCGGCGCGTCCACAGCCGGCGGTGCGCGGCGTGCCGGCGCGAGCTCCTCGTAGAGCAGCTGCACCCCGACCCGCACGAACTCCACGAGCTCGGCATACGCGCTCTCGTTGGTATCCTCGCTCTCCGCCGTATCGACGTCCGCACGGGTGATCTCCGTCAGGTCGCGCACGAACTCGCCGATCTCGCCCGGCAGGCGGCCGGCGTCGGGGATGCAGCCGGCCCCCAGGCCGTAGAGAAACCCCTGACACCAGTCGGCGAGTGCCGCGGTGCGCGCGGCGATCGGCTGTGCATCGGGCGGCAGGAACGGCTCGAACTGCATGTCGGTCTCGGCGAGCGCGCCCGTGGTCGCGGCGTACAGCTGATCGAGTGCGGCGGCGGCGGCCGGGTCGGCGCGCCCCTCCGGCAGGATCTCGCGCAGCCAGTCCTCGAGGCGGTAGTCGTCCGTGGCGCACAGGCCGCCGGTGAGCGTGCCGTGCGCCTCGGCGGCGTCCGCGAGCGCGCGCTGCGCGAGGAGCAGTTGCTGAATGTCGCTGTAGTCCGGATGCTGCATGCGGCCGGCTCATTATAATTGACCGGATTAAGAGCGCGGCTCTATAGTCGCCGGCCATGAGCGACATTACAAAAACACAACTCGATCTGGAGCTCACCCGGCTGGCCAAGCGCGTCGAGGAGCTCATTGCGACGCTCGAGCATCTCAAGGAGGAGAATCGCGCGCTGCGGGCGCGGCACGAATCGCTCGCCGGGGAGCGCGCCTCGCTCATGCACAAGAACGAGCAGGTGCGCACGCGCGTCGAGGCCATGATCGGCCGCCTCAAGACGCTGGAGCACGGCGCTTGAATCACCCCGACCAGGCGCGGGTGAGCGTGCGGATCATGGAGAAGGAATACGTCGTCGCCTGCCCGTACGACGAGCGCTCGGCACTGCTCGACGCCGCCGAATTCCTCAACGGGCGCATGCGCGAGATCCGCGACACCGGCAAGGTCGTGGGACTCGACCGCATCGCGGTCATGGCGGCGCTGAACCTCGCGCACGAGTTCCTCAAGGGCCGCGACCGCGAGACGAAGGTCGACAGCGGCGCCGGTCACCGGGTGCGCGCCATGCGCGAACGCGTCGAGAGCGCGCTCGGGAAGGGCCAGCAGCTCGATTTGTGATGCGCGGCGGGTCTCGAGCACGCCACGCGCCCCCGGCTGCGACCCGCGTCTCAAGCAGGCGGCCGAGGCTTGGTGTAGAGTCGTCCGTGGCGTCGCCTGCGGTGTTCGACAAGCGTACCGGGTTACCTCGGACCCTAATTGAAACACCCTCGGGACTCGGTGCTTGCGGCAGCACTGTGCAGGTCCGCACTTTGAGCGGAAAGCCTTACCTGCCGCAGCATGTCCCACCTGTTGCTCTGGTTCGAGAGCAACGGTCCGCACCGGCACTTGCGGGTGGCGCTGCCTGATTCCGAACCGGGTGTCGCGCGCGGCGCTCTGCGCGCGACGCTCAGGTCCCGGCGGCGCGCCATCGCGCCCGCCGAGCGCAGCCGCGCCGCGCGACTCGCCGCCCGCAACGCCGATCGCGCCCTGCCTCTCCCCGCCGGCGCGCGCATTGCCATCTACGCCGCCACGCCCGTGGAGCTCGACAGCGCGCCGCTCATCGAGCTGGCCGTGGAGCGCGGCTGCCGGGTCTACCTGCCGCGCATCGACCGCCGCCGCGCCTCGTGCACCATGCGCTTCATCGCGATGCACGGCACGCTCAAGGCGAACCGCTTGGGGATCGACGAGCCGCAGGGCATGACCGGCATCGGAGCGCGCTGGCTCGATCTGGTGTTCCTGCCGCTCGTGGGCTTCGATCGCAGCGGCGTGCGGCTCGGCGCCGGCGGCGGGTTCTATGATCGCGCCTTCGAGTTCCGGCGCTGGCGGCGCCACTGGCATGCGCCGCTGCTCGTCGGACTCGCCTACGCCTGCCAGGAGGTCGAGCGTATCGGCGCGGCGCCGCACGACGTACGCCTCGATGCGGTGGTGACCGAGGAGGGGTTTATCCGATGCGCTACTGGCTGATGAAGACCGAGCCGACCACCTTCGGCGTCGAGCAGCTCGCCGCCGCCCCGCGCCGTACCACCGCCTGGGACGGGGTGCGCAACTACCAGGCGCGCAACATGCTGCGTGACCAGATGCGCCGCGGCGATCAGGCATTCCTCTACTACTCGAGCTGCGAGGTACCCGGCATCGTCGCCATCATGGAAATCGTCAAGGAAGGCTATCCTGACGCGACTGCCTTCGATCGCAGCGACCATCACTACGATCCCGAGAGCGATCCGGCCAAGCCGCGCTGGTTCGTGGTGAACGTGCAGCTCAAGCGCCGCTTCGCTCGCATCATCACGCTGGAAGAGCTGCGCGCACATGCTTCCCGGGAGCTCAAGGGCATGGTGCTGCTGCGCCCGGGCAACCGACTGTCGGTGACACCGGTCGAGAGTGCGCACTGGAAGTTCATTCTCTCGCTCGAGTGAGCGCGCGACGCGCTCTGCCAATGCATGAATCGCATTCGCGGCGCGCGTGTGACGTGTCGCCGCGCGCTCATCGCCTAGCACACTTCGCTCGAGGTCGCTTGTAATTTAGATTCGCGTGTATATACTCGGATCCCGGACTAACCCGTCAAATTGGAGAGCCAACATGGCGAAGGCAAAGAAGAAGGCCAAGAAGAAAGCAAGCAAGAAGAAATAGGCCTTAACTCGGCGGTCGCGCAAGTGGCCGCCGAGTCGAATTCGCTGACTGTGCCCGCTCATCATGGCGGGCACAGTCGTTTCTGGGGGCAGCATGTGCGGCGAGGACGGCGATGGCGGCGACGAGTGACGCGAACAAGCGCCGCGCGGCGCTGGCGGCGCTCGACCTCGTGCCGAGCGGCGCAACGCTGGGCGTCGGTACCGGCTCCACCGTGAACTTCTTCATCGAGGCGCTCGCCGCCCACCCCGCGCACGTGCGCCGTACCGTGTCGAGCTCGGAGGCGAGCAGTGCGCGGCTGCGCGCCGCGGGTCTCACGGTGCTCGATCTGAACGAGGTAGCCGATCTCGAGCTCTACGTGGATGGCGCCGACGAGGCGAACGCGGCGCGGCAGCTCATCAAGGGGGGAGGCGGTGCGCTCACGCGCGAAAAGATCGTTGCGGCGGCGGCGCGGCGCTTCATCTGCATCGTCGACGACAGCAAGCTGGTGGCCACGCTCGGCAGCTTCCCGCTGCCCGTCGAGGTCATTCCCATGGCGCGCACCCTGGTGGCCCGGGAGCTGACGGCGCGCGGCGGACGCCCGCAGTGGCGCGAGGGCTTCGTGACCGATAACGGCAACCACATCCTCGATGTGCACGGGCTGACCCTCACCGATCCGCCGGCACTCGAGCGTGAGCTGAACGAGATTGCCGGCGTCGTCACGGTCGGGCTGTTCGCCATCCGGCCGGCGGATGTGCTGCTGGTCGGCTCGGCGGAGGGCGTGCAGACCCTGTGACCCAGAGACGGGAAAGGCCCGTCATCGAGACGGGCCCTTCTATTTTGGCTGGGGGACTAGGATTCGAACCTAGGTAAACGGAGTCAGAGTCCGTTGTCCTACCACTAGACGATCCCCCACGAAATGGCGGGATGCCGCGACAGCAGCCTCAGCGCTTCGAGTACTGCGGACCGCGGCGGGCCTTGCGGCGTCCGACCTTCTTGCGCTCGACCTCGCGCGCATCGCGGGTCACGAACCCGGCGGCGCGCAGCGGCCTGCGCAGGCTCTCATCGTACTCGATCAGCGCGCGCGTGATGCCGTGGCGGATGGCGCCGGCCTGACCGGTGATGCCGCCACCGTTGACCTTGACGGCGATATCGAACCGCCCGTGCAGGTTCACCGCATCGAGCGGCTGGCGCACGATCATTCGACCGGTCTGGCGCCCGAAGAATTCATCGAGCGAACGATCGTTGACCGTGATCTGGCCCGTGCCGGGCTTGAGGTACACACGGGCGGTGGCCGTCTTGCGACGTCCGGTACCGTAATGATGCGGGGGGCTCGCTGGCATGCGGGCAGGTCCTATTGAATGACGAGCGGCTTGGGCTGCTGCGCCTGGTGTGGATGCTCGCCGCCGGCGAACACATGGAGCTTTTTGAACATGCGCCGCCCCAGCGGGTTCTTCGGCAGCATGCCCTTTACGGCGAACTGGATGACCCTCTCGGGGTGCTCGTCGAGCAGCTTCTCGAGCGCGATCGACTTGATGCCGCCGATGTGCCCGGTGTGGTGGTAGTAGATCTTGTCGGTGAGCTTGCGGCCCGTGACGCGGATCTTGCCCGCGTTCACCACGATGATGTGATCGCCCATGTCCACGTGCGGACTGTAGTCGGCCTTGTGCTTGCCCTTGAGGCGATGCGCGATCTGCGAGGCCAGGCGCCCGAGCGTCTTGTCGCTCGCGTCGACGACGAACCAGTCACCGCGGACGGTTCCGGGCTTGGCAAATACGGTCTTCATTAAGGTCTCTTCGGGGGCGTCACATGGCGGCCCGGATGGGGCCGTTAAGCCGACCGCCGGGGCCAAAAAAGGCGGGGAAGTGTACTCAAGCGGGTTCCCCATTGCAAAGCGCCGGGGCGCGAGGCCGCAGAGCCCGCCGTCCCGGACCGGTCCGCGGCCCCTTTAAGTCCGCGGGGGCGGGATCGTAAGGGTTTGCCCCCTATAATAGAGGCATCAGCTATGGAGTCCGGTCGCACCCTAGACTCAGCGATCGCCGCCGTCGATCGCGCCCTGCGCGCCGTCTTCGCTCCGGCGAGAGCTTCCCGCCCAGCCCCGGCGGTCCCCGAGACTCGGGAAGCTCCGGCGCCGCTGACCGAAACCGAACGCCGCGAGAGTGCGGCACTGATGCGTGTCAATCACGCGGGCGAGCTCGCCGCGCAGGCGCTCTATCACGGCCAGGCTGTCGCGGCGCGCGAGCCTGCCACGCGCGCTCTGCTCATGTCGGCCGCGGCCTCGGAGTCCGACCACCTCGCCTGGTGCGAGACGCGCCTCGGGGAGCTCGGCTCGAGCCCGAGCCTCTTAAACCCGCTGTGGTACCTGGGCTCTTTTGGCATCGGCGCGCTCGCCGGGCTTCTCGGTGATCGCGTGAGCCTCGGGTTTGTAACCGAAACTGAGCGTCAGGTTGAGGGGCATCTCGAAGAGCACCTGGCGAGACTGCCGCGGGCAGATGCACGCAGCCGTGCGATACTCGAGGTCATGCGGGCGGAGGAGATTGAGCACGGAGCCAGCGCCGCGGCGGCCGGTGGCCAGCGTCTGCCCGTGCCGGTGCGCACGCTGATGCGGCGCACCGCGCGGCTTATGACTGGCACTGCATATTGGATTTGACGCCGGCTTTATATTAAAAGTGCGGTTTTTGGGGGGCGGGTATGGAAGAAAACATCAAGCCGTTAAGCGAAATCCCGGCGATCAACCGGTTCCTGAGCTATTGCCGGATCCGCGCGGTGCCGTCGAAGACGGTCGTCATCCACGCGGGCGATCTGCCGGACGTGCTGTACTACATCATCAGCGGCTCGGTGGAAGTCATGATCGAGGATGAGGAAGGCAACGAGATGGTGCTCGCCTACCTCAACCGGGGGCAGTTCTTCGGCGAGATGGGTCTGTTCTACGAGCAGCCGACGCGCAGCGCCTGGGTGCGCACCCGCAACCAGTGCGAGCTGGCCGAGATGACGTACCCGCGCTTTCGGCAGATCGCCGCCGAGAGCCCGGGACTCGTCTTCGAGCTGGCCACGCAGCTCGCCACGCGGCTCGACCGCACCAACCGCAAGCTCGGCGATCTCGCCTTCGTCGACGTCACCGGGCGGGTCGCGCACGCGATCATGGATCTGTGCGGCGAGCCCGACGCCATGACTCATCCGGAAGGCATGCAGATCAAGGTAAGCCGCCAGGAGCTCTCGCGCCTGGTGGGGTGCTCGCGCGAGATGGCGGGGCGCGTGCTCAAGGTGCTCGAGGAACAGGGCCTGCTGCGCGCCACCGGCAAGACCATCGTCGTCTTCAACGCCCGGCCGAAGATGAAGACCCGGCCCGTGATCGTGCCGGCGAAGACCACGACCTCGGCGCGCACCGCCGGTCAGGTCGAGGTGGACGACGACGAGGACGACGATGACGAGGACGACGACGAGTAGTTAGAGCGTCCTCAGCCGAGCGGTATCAGGTCCACCTTGGCCGCACACACGAAGTCGTTCTCCGACAGCCCGCGGACCGCGTGGGTGCTGAAGGTGACGTGGCAATGGTTGTAGCCGACCTCGAGGTCGGGATGGTGGTCCTCGGTGTTGGCAATGTGCGCCAGCGCGTTCACGAAGCTCATGGTGCGGTAGAAGTCGCGGAAGGCGAACTCGCGGCGGATGGCGTGGGCGTTTTCGGTGAGCACCCAGGCCGAGGACACCTGGCCGAGGAGGCCTTTCGCCTGCTCGGGCGTCAGCGGCGGGACGCCACCCTCGCAGGGCTTGCAGCGGCGTGTGGCGAGGTCGCTCATGTGTCGGTCATCCTCATGCGTCGGTGATCCTCAGGCGCTGCTCTTGAGGCGCGCGTAGCGGCGCGCCACGTACTGTTCGACGATCTGCTCGAATTCATCGGCGATGTGCTCACCCTTGAGCGTCACGGTCTTCTCGCCGTCCTCGTAGACGGGGGCCACCGGACGCTCGCCGGTGCCCGGCAGGCTGATGCCGAGGTTGGCGTGCTTGCTCTCCCCGGGGCCGTTCACGACGCAGCCCATCACGGCGACCGTCATCTCCTCGACGCCGGCGTACTCGCGCCGCCACTGCGGCATGCGCGCGCGGATGTGCGACTGGATCTGCTGGGCGAGCTCCTGGAAATAGCTGCTGGTCGTGCGGCCGCAGCCGGGGCAGGCGATGACCAGGGGGCTGAAGGCGCGCAGTCCCATGGTCTGCAGGATCTCCTGCGCCACGAACACTTCCTGAGTGCGGTCGCCGCCCGGCTCGGGCGTGAGCGAGACGCGGATCGTGTCGCCGATGCCTTCCTGCAGCAGCACGGACATGGCGGCCGTCGAGGCCACGATGCCCTTCGAGCCCATGCCGGCTTCCGTCAGCCCGAGGTGCAGCGGGTAGTCGCAGCGGCCCGCGAGGTCGCGATAGATGGCGATCAGGTCCTGCACGCCGCTCACCTTGGCGGAGAGGATGATGCGGTTGTGCGCCATGCCGAGCTCCTCGGCACGCTGCGCGCTCGCGAGCGCAGACAGCACCACCGCGTTGCGGGTGACCTGCTGCGCGGTGAGGGGCTCGGTGCGGGTGGAGTTCTCGTCCATCAGCCGGGTGAGGAGGTCCGAATCGAGGCTCCCCCAGTTGACGCCGACGCGCACCGGTTTGTCATAACGGCAGGCGACTTCGATCATCTCCGCGAACTGCGGGTCGCGTTTGCTGCCGCGGCCGACGTTGCCGGGGTTGATACGGTACTTGGCGAGCGCCGCCGCGCACTCGGGATGCTCGCGCAGGAGCTTGTGGCCGTTGAAATGAAAATCCCCGATCAGCGGCACGCTGACCCCGGCACGGTCGAGCCGCTCGCGGACCGGTGCGACCGCGGCGGCCGCCTCGCTGGTATTCACCGTAACACGCACCAGCTCCGAGCCGGCGCGCGCCAGCGCCTCGACCTGGCGCGCGGTGGCATCGACATCGGCGGTGTCGGTATTGGTCATCGACTGCACGACGATGGGCGCGCCGCCGCCGACGCGGACGGCGCCGATCAATACTTGCACCGAGGTACGGCGTGTGAGGCTCATGTGGCGTCCATTGTCATGGATGAATTCTACCCTTCGCGCCGCCTCCGGCGGCACGCGCCGGTGGTATCATGGCGGCCGCCCGAAACGGTCTGTCCGGAGAGAGTCCGGCTATCGAAGCCGGAACGCCGAAGGCGCAATTCCCGCCCGGAAACGCTCAGGCACAGGGAACGGCAGACGGCGGAGCTCAAGTTCCGCGGGGCTTCTGGAGAGCGGTGGACGATGAGGCCACCCACCGAAGGGGAGCGGCTCGCTTAAACGCGCGCCTGATCTCTCAGGTCACAGGACAGAAGGGCGGCAGAGGGCTCGCGCGCGAGACGCTCGAGTACTGCTGCTTTGTGCCTGGAGAGACCTGTGGGAAGAAAGACCCCGTTGTTTCCGCTGCACCAGGAGCTGGGCGCTCGCATCGTCGACTTCGGCGGCTGGGACATGCCGGTGCAGTACAGCTCCCAGATCGGCGAGCATCACGCGGTGCGCCGCGCCGCGGGCGTCTTCGACGTCTCGCACATGTGTGTCGTCGACCTGCGCGGCGCGCGGGTGCGCGCCTTTCTCGAGCAGCTGCTGGCGAACGACATCGGCAGGCTGACCACGCCCGGTAAGGCGCTCTACAGCTGCATGCTGAACGAGCAGGGCGGGGTGCTCGATGACCTGATCGTCTATTTCCTTTCCGAGAGCGCCTTTCGCGCGGTGGTGAATGCCGGCACGCGCGACAAGGACCTCGCCTGGATCAGGCGTCACGCCGAGAGCTTCGGCATCGAGGTGAGCGAGCGCACCGATCTCGCGATGCTCGCGATCCAGGGGCCGGAGGCGCGCGACAAGGCGGCGCAGCTGCTCGCGCCCCCGGATGCCGTTCAGGCGCTCGCGCTCGGCAGCTTCTTCGGCCGCGAGCTATCGGGCTGGTTCGTGGCGCGCACCGGCTACACCGGCGAGGACGGCTTCGAGATCATGCTGCCGGCGGCGGCGGCGATCCCCACCTGGCGCAAGCTCAACGCCCTCGGCGTCGCCTCCTGCGGGCTCGGCGCGCGCGACACGCTGCGGCTCGAGGCCGGCATGAATCTCTACGGCAACGACATGGACGAGAGCACGCAGCCGTTCGAGTCGAACCTCGGATGGACCGTGGCGCTCGAGCCGCCGGGGCGCGCCTTCATCGGGCGGCAGCCGCTGGAAGCGATCCGCGGGCGCGGCTCGCGAGCCAAGCTCGTGGGCCTCGTGCTGGAGGATCGCGGCGTGCTGCGCAGCCACCAGAAGGTGATCGCCCCGGGGGTCGGCGAGGGCGAGATCACCAGCGGCACTTACGCACCGACGCTCGAACGCTCGATCGCGCTCGCGCGCGTGCCGGCAGGCACCGGCGGCGCCGTGCAGGCGGAGGTGCGCGGCAAGCTCCTGAACGCGCGCGTCGTCAGGCCGCCGTTCGTGCGTCTCGGTAAATCACTCATTGGCTGATCGAAGGGTTCAACACCATGAGCAATGTTCCCGCGGACCTGAAATACACCAAGTCGCACGAATGGGTTCGCACCCTCGCCGACGGCACCGTCGAGATCGGCATCACCGATCACGCCCAGCATGCGCTCGGTGATCTGGTGTTCGTCGAGGTGCCGGAAGCGGGCCGGGCCGTCAAGGCCGACGAGGCCTGCGCGGTGGTCGAGTCGGTCAAGGCCGCCTCGGACGTCTACGCGCCGCTCGAGGGAGAGGTCACGGCCGGCAACCCCAAGCTCGCCGACGCGCCGGAGACCGTGAACACCGAGCCCTACGGCGCGGGCTGGCTGATGCGCCTCAGGCCCAGACCCGGAGCGGTCGCCGCTGCGGGGCTCATGTCAGCGGCCGACTATCAGAAGCTGCTCGATGCGGAGGGCGGCTGATGGCGTTTATCCCGCATACGCCGGCGGACGTCGAAGCGATGCTCGCGACCATCGGCGTCCGAAGCATCGAGGAGCTGTTCGATGAGATCCCGCCGAAGCTGCGGATCAAGTCGCTCGCGGGCGTCCCGGAAGCGCTCAACGAGATGCAGATCGGGCGCCTCATGAGCGAGCGGGCGCACGCCGACGGCGCCCCCTTGAGCTTCCTCGGCGCTGGCGCCTACGAGCACCACATCCCGGCGGCGGTGTGGGCGATCACCACCCGCGGCGAGTTCTACAGCGCCTACACGCCCTACCAGGCCGAAGCGAGCCAGGGCACGCTGCAGATGATCTACGAGTTCCAGACCATGATCGCGCGGCTCACCGGCATGGAGGTCGCCAACGCCTCGATGTACGACGGCGCATCGGCGACGGCGGAAGCCGCTCTCATGGCGGCGCGCGCCAACCGCCGCTCGAAGGCGATGCACGTCCTGGTGCCGACGACGCTGCACCCGCACTACCGCAAGGTGGCGGTGACGAGCGCGTCCAACCAGGGAGTGAAGTTCGAGGAGCTGCCGTACTGCACGGCCGAGGGCGTGACGCTCCCGGGTGCCCTCGAGCGCTATGCCGGGCAGGACATCGCTGCGCTCGTCGTCCAGCAGCCGAATTTCTTCGGGCGCCTCGAGGACGTCGATGCGCTCACCGACTGGGCACACGCGCACGGCGCGCTCCTCATCGCGGTCGTCAACCCGACTTCCCTCGCGCTGCTCAAGCCCCCGGGCCAGTGGGGTGCGAAGGGCGCCGACATCGCAGTCGGCGAAGGGCAGCCGCTCGGGGTGCCGCTGTCCTCGGGCGGCCCGTATCTCGGGTTCATGACGAGTCGCATGGAGCACGTGCGGCAGATGCCCGGCCGCATCGTCGGGCGCACGCTCGATGTCGCGGGAAGAGCGGGCTTCACGCTCACGCTCCAGGCGCGCGAGCAGCACATCCGCCGCGCCAAGGCGACCTCCAACATCTGCACGAACCAGGGCCTGCTGATGACGGCGGCGACGATTTACCTGTCGCTCATGGGTCCGGAGGGGCTCAGGCGCACCGCGGCCGCCGGCCACGCGCGCGCCCGCGAGCTCGTCGGCGCCCTGAGCCGCGTGCCGGGAGTGGGGCCGGTGTTCAGCGGCCCCTTCTTTCACGAGGCGGTGCTGCAACTCGACCGTCCGGTGGCGCCGGTACTCAAGGCGCTCGCCGCGCACGGCATCATCGGCGGACTCGACCTCTCCGGCGACTACCCGGAGCTTGGGTCTGCGCTCCTGGTGTGCGCCACCGAGACGAAGACCACCGCCGACATCGAGCGCTACCACAGCGCACTCAGCGAGGCGCTCGCGCCGGCGCGCGCCGCCTGAAAGCGGTCAGCGGGGTCTCTGCAGCGAGGGTTACCGAATGTCTACGGCCGAAAAGGTGATTTTCGAGCATTCCCGCCCCGGACGCGGTGCGAGCGATCAGTGGCCGCCGGATCCGGGCGCTGCGGCGCTCGCCGACCTGCCGCCACAGCTGCGGCGCGCGGCGCCGCCGCAGCTGCCGGAAGTGGGCGAGCTCGAGGCGGTACGCCACTTCACGCGCCTCTCGCAGCTCAATTTCTCCATCGACACGCACTTCTACCCGCTCGGGTCGTGCACGATGAAGTACAACCCCAAGGCCTGCAACCAGTACGCGATGCTGCCGGAGTTTCTCGCGCGCCACCCGCTCGCGCCCGAGTCGCACGGCCAGGGATTCCTCGCCTGCCTGTACGAGCTGCAGGAGATGCTGAAGGCGGTCTCGGGAATGGAGGGCGTCGCGCTCTCGCCCATGGCGGGGGCGCACGGCGAGTTCACCGGGGTCGCGATGATCCGCGCCTATCATCGTGCGCGCGGTGATGCCGCCCGCAACGAGATCATCGTTCCCGAGGCGGCACACGGCACCAACCCCGCGACCGCGACCATGTGCGGGTGCGTGGTGCGCGAGATTCCCGTGAACAACCACGGCGACGCCGACATCGAGGCGCTCAAGGGTGCGGTCGGTCCGCGCACTGCCGGCATCATGCTCACCAACCCCTCGACGCTGGGGGTCTTCGAGCGGGGCATCGAGGAGGTGGCGCGCGTGGTGCACGAGGCCGGCGGCCTCCTCTACTACGACGGCGCGAACCTCAATGCGATCCTGGGCAAGGTGCGCCCCGGGGACATGGGCTTCGACGTCATTCACATGAACCTGCACAAGACGTTCTCGACACCGCACGGCGGTGGCGGTCCGGGCGCAGGCGCGGTGGGCGTGGGCGCACGCCTCCTGCCCTTCCTGCCGGTGCCGATCGTCGGCAGGGAAGCCCAGGGCAAGGACGGCGAGCGCTACCGCTGGCTGACCGAGAGCGACCTGCCGCAGTCGATCGGGCGGCTGTCGGCGTTCATGGGGAATGCGGGCGTGCTGCTGCGCGCCTACATCTACATGCGCATGCTCGGGCGCGACGGCATGCGGCGGGTGGGCGAGTATGCGACGCTCAATGCCAACTACCTGCTCAAGCGGCTGCGGGACGCGGGCTTCGACGCCGCCTATCCCGAGCGGCGCGCGAGCCACGAGTTCATCGTGACGCTGAAGCGCCAGGCGCGCGAGCTCAACGTCACGGCGATGGACTTCGCCAAGCGGCTGCTCGACTATGGCTTCCATGCGCCGACCACGTACTTTCCTCTGCTGGTACCGGAGTGCCTGCTCATCGAGCCGACCGAGACCGAGAGCAAGGACGTCCTGGATGCTTTTGTGACGGCCATGGCACAGATCCAGAAGGAGGCCGAGCAGGAACCCGCGCGGGTAACCAGCGCGCCGCATACGATGCCGGTGCGGCGCCTGGATGACGTGCGGGCAGCCCGCCAGCTGGATCTCACATGGAAGCCGACCCCGCAGCCATAGATCGTTACAAGCCACGGGGGCTCACGCGCGTGTTGCGCGCGGTCGTCTCGAGCTGGCATGGGCTCGCCGGCGCGTTCCGTGAGGAAGCCGCGTTCCGCCAGGAACTTACCCTGGCACTCCTCGTCATACCCCTGGGATTGTGGCTCGGACACACGGGGACCGAGCGCGCGCTGCTGATCGCACCGATGCTGCTGGTCCTCATTGTCGAGCTCATCAACAGCGCGATCGAGGCCACCGTGGACCGCATCGGCCTCGAACTGCACGTGCTCGCCGGACTCGCCAAGGACATCGGCTCCGCGGCCGTGTTCATGTCGTTCGTGCTGTTGGTCGCCGTCTGGCTGCTCGTGCTCCTCGGAAGATAGGGAAATAAGCCTGATGCGATCGGTGCGACTCGCGTTGCTGTGTCTGGGTTTGTGCTGCGCCGTCGCCGGTGCGGCCGCCGATGCGCAGCAGCGCGCGGCCGCGGCCGCCCCGCCGGGGGCCGCCCCGTCGGCCGCCACGCCCGAGACTCCAGTTCCTGCCACCACCACTCCGCAGCAGGTCCCCCCGGCGCAGACTCCTGCGGAGGTGCCCCCGGCGGAGAGCCAGCCGGCGCGGCCGACGCAGCAACAGGCGGCACAGCAGCAGGCGGCGGAGGCGGCCGCGGTCGAGGCCAACCCCGACTGGGCAGGGACTCTCGAGCGCATCGCCGGCAGCGTCGTGTCGATCGACATCGACATGACGCGCGCCTTCGACACCGAGTGGAACACCACCGCGCAGGCGACCGGCTTCGTGGTGGACGCCGAGCGCGGGCTGATCCTCACCAACCGCCACGTCGTGACACCCGGGCCGGTGACCGCGGAGGCGACCTTCCTCAATCGCGAGGAGGTGCAGCTCTACCCCGTGTACCGCGACCCGGTGCACGACTTCGGCCTCTACCGCTACGACCCGAAGAAGCTGCACTTCATCAGACCGAAGGCCCTGCCGCTCTACCCCGAGGGCGCACAGGTCGGGCGCGAGATCCGCGTAGTCGGCAACAACGCCGGCGAGCAGCTGGCGATTCTCGCCGGGACGCTCGCGCGGCTCGATCGCGATGCTCCCGACTACGGGGTCGGCAAGTACAACGACTTCAACACGTTCTATCTGCAGGCGGCGTCCGGGACCTCCGGCGGCTCTTCCGGCTCACCGGTCATCGACATCCGCGGCCGCGTGGTCGCGCTCAACGCCGGCGGCGCGAGCGGCGCGGCCTCGAGCTTCTACCTGCCACTGGGGCGCGTGCAGCGCGCGCTCAGCCTGATCCAGCAGGGTAAGCCCGTCCCGCGCGGCACGCTCTACACGATCTTCAACTACACGCCCTACGACGAGCTCGAACGCCTCGGGCTCGATGCGCGCACCGAGGCGGACGTGCGCAAGACCTTCCCGCGCTACACGGGCATGCTGGCCGTGACCGAAGTGCTGCCCGGCTTCCCGAGCGACAAGGTGCTCGAGCCCGGCGACATCCTGCTGCGCCTGAACGGTCACTACGTCACGCAGTTCGAGCCGCTCGAGGAGGTGCTCGACGACTCGGTCGACAGGCCCGTGCAGGTGGACATCGAGCGCGGCGGGAAGATCATGAGCGCAACGCTCACGGTGGGCGATCTGCACGCCATCACGCCAAGCGCGTACGCCGAGTTCGGGGATGCCGTGGTGCACACGCTCTCGTACCAGATGGCGCGCGCCTTCAACACCCCGCCCCGCGGGGTGTACATCGCCAACCCCGGCTTCGTGTTCGGCGCCGCGGGCATCCAGCGCGGCGCGGTGATCATCGCGCTCAACGGCCGGAAGATCGAGCAGCTCAAGGACTTCGAGGCCGGGATCGCCGAGCTCAGCGAGGGTGAGTACGCGACCGTGCGCTTTATAACGCTCGACGATCCCAACAGCAGTCAGCTGCGCCCGATCCGCATGGATCGGCTCTGGTTCCCGGCGCATCACTGCGACCGCGACGACGCCAGCGGCTACTGGGATTGCCACGACCTGCCGACCGGGCCGCCGCCGAAGCCGCCGGCGGTGAGCTCGACGACGTTCCCGCACTACACCGATCCGCGCCTCAACGCGCTCGCGGCCTCGCTCGCGATGGTGAGCTTCGATATGCCGTACTCGGTGTCGGGCGTCACCGAGCACTATTACCACGGCACCGGTCTCGTCGTGGACGCCGAGCGCGGGCTCGTCGTGGTCGATCGCAACACCGTACCGGTCGCGGTCGGCAACGTGACGGTGACATTCGCCGGCACCGTGCAGGTGCCCGGAAGGGTGGTGTACGTCAATCCGCTGCACAACTACGCGATGGTGGCCTACGACCCGGGGCTGATCGGCAAGACCCCGGTCAAGTCCGCGGAGCTCGACCCACGCGAGCTGTCTCCCGGTGAGCACCTGTGGGTGGTCGGACTCGGTGCCGACGGCCAGATGCACTCGCGCGATACCGAGATCGCGAGCATCGAGCCGCTCGAGCTGCCGCTGTCACGTACCATGCAGTTCCGCGACAGCAACCTCGAGACCGTGCAGCTGGTCAACCCGCCGCTCGATTACGACGGCGTGCTCGCCGACAAGTCCGGTCGGGTACTCGGCACCTGGTCGAGCTTCGCCTACGAGAACGGCCGCGAGGCGGCGCAGGACACGCGCGGGGTGCCCATCGACATCGTCGCCGACATGCTCGGGCGGGTGCGCACCGGCAGCCCGCTGCATTCGCTCGAGGCGGAGCTCGACGAGATATCGCTCGCCGGTGCGCGCGAGATCGGATTGTCGGAGAGCTGGAGCGAGCGGCTCGCCGCGCACACGCCGACACGCCGTCAGGTGCTGACGGTAGTGCGCCTGGTGGCCGGCTCGCCGGCGGCCAGGCTCCTGCAGCAGGGCGACCTGCTGCTCGCCATCGACGGCCAGGTGGTGACGCGCTTCCGCGAGGTCGAGCGCGCCGCCGCCAATAAAGAGCAGGTGGCAGTCACGGTATTGCGCGGGCACGCAGAGGAGACCCTCGAGGTGCCTACCGCGGAACTGCCGGGCACGGACGTCGAGCGGCTGGTCGAGTGGGGCGGGGCAACGCTGCAGGCGCCGGACCGGGCGATGAGCGCGCAGCGGGGCATTCCGCCGGTCGGTGTCTACGTCGCGTATTTCGCGTACGGCTCACCGGCCACGCGCTACGGCCTGTTTCCGGGACGGCGCATCGTCGAGGTCGACGGCGTGCCGACACCGGATCTCGATACGTTCCTCAAATGCGTAACGGGCCGGCCGGACCGCTCGTCGGTGCGCCTCAAGACCATTACCTGGAACAACGCCGCGGAAGTCATCACGCTGAAGCTCGACAAGCACTACTGGCCGGCTTATGAGCTGACGCACACGGGCGGCGGTTGGGTCAGGCGGGCGCTGGAGTAGCGCTTCGCGAGGGGCGTGGGGGGCTGACCCACAGCGTCCGTGCTGCCCGGGTGGATCAGTGTGGTGGAGGGGGAGGTACAGGAGCCCCGGATGGCTCCCACCCGGAGTGCTCACTGGGCCCGATGCGCAGGTCGACGTTGCCCGGCCGGCCTTCCCTGAGCGCGCGGAGCTGATCGAGGTAATCCGGCGCGGTGGACGCTGGGCCGCCGCCGTCGGGCGCGCTCAGTGTGCCGGGCACAGTCATGGCGGTGAGCGTCTCGGGCTCAAAGCCCCGCGTGCTGCCCCCCGGCACGAATGCCGCGGACGCGAATGCCAGCGCGACCGATCGCCTGAACACACGGTGGTCGGGCGGGGCGGGCAGGGGTGAGGCACTGCGGACGGCCTCAACGAGGGAGGCTCGCCAGCGGGAGTCCTGGCTGCAGCCTCCGATCGTTACGTCCAGCACAGTCCCTCTCTCATCCTGCACCACCTGCACTCTGCAGGCGAAAGTGCCTGCCCCGGGTGAGCTGCGCGGCCTCATCCACGCGCGCTCGATGCGCGCGGTGATTTGTCCCAGGTAGCGCCCGTAGAGCAGCGCAAAGGCTGCGGCGTCGCCCTGCGCCTGAGGGCTCCTCGCGGGCTCAGCCGGCGTGATCACATCCGGGAGCGCGGGGTCGGGTGGCAACGCCGGCAGGTCACGCAGCGCGATCGGCCCGACCGGCGCGAGGACGACCGCATCCGACAGGCGCGGCGGTGTCCTGGGCTTTGAGTCCGCATCGTCGAAGAATGTGACCGTGAGTGCCGAGTCGTCGCTGGAGGGGAGCGAGCCTCCCGGCGCCTCCGGCGTTCGGGTCCGATGCTGCGTCGCACCTAACAGCAGCGGCGTAAGAAGCACCGCATGCAGCACAAGCGAGGCGAATGCCGCTGCGAACGGGAGGGCGGTGCGGCGCAGGTGCCCCGCTGCGAATGGAAGCGCCTGTCTCTTCCCGGTCGGCATCGGCGCGAAGCGTACGCGCCTCGAGCGGCATCCGCATCCTGAATCAAACGAGCCGTAACCCTGCACGGCGAGGGAATCCAATCGATCCAACCTGAGTCAAGCGGCGTTGTCGCCTCGCCAGGCACGTCGCGATACCACAGTACCGACGCCTACGTAAGAGCGCATTTCTGTTGTAAGCGAACAGAAATACCCCTCGCGCGGGTCGTCGGATGGGGGTCGCCCAGGGTCCTGAGACAAATGGGTCCGATGAGACAGATTTGAAAAGTAATTCGTAAGCGCGGTGTTTAGAGTTCGAGCGTCGGTGCAGGGGAGAAGAACAATGCTGCGTCTCAGACGTCCGGTCTCAATCTTTTGCGTCCTACTGAGTCTCACTGCCGCCGCGCTCTTCAGCGCCACGGTCAACGCGACGGTCTATTCCACCGGGGCGGCAGGACGCACCAAGGGCTCCTTCGCCGTCTCACCGATGGGGGCTGCCACTTACACCCTCCCGATCTGGGCACCCCCCGGCCCTCGAGGGATTCAACCCCGGATCGCCCTGACCTACAACAGCCAGGGAGGCAATGGTTATCTCGGGGTCGGTTGGGGGTTGAGCGGCTTAAGCTCGATCTACCGCTGCAATCTCACCTCTGCGCAGGACGCGGCCCCTGCGCCGGTGGCTCTGGTCACGGGCGATGGCTACTGCCTGGACGGGCAGCGGCTACGACTCACTTCGGGAACGTACGGCGAGACCAACTCGACCTACCAGACCGAGGTCGCCAACTTCATGAATGTGACCGCCTACGGAGTGGCGGGCGAACCGGCCACTTACTGGGTCGCCCAGGATCGCAATGACCACACGTACGTCTACGGCGATACCTCGGACTCACGAGTTCTAGCGACCGGTTCCTCAGTCGCAATTTCCTGGAGGCTGAACGAGACTTGGGATCCGGGCGGCAACACGATGACGATCGCCTACAGCACGGCGACCGGGACAACCGTACCGAGCCTCATCTCCTGGACGCCATCGAGCTACGGATCGAGCACCTATAACTACACGATGACCTTCAACTACGGGACGAACGCCAAGCCGGTCACGGGCTACGTCGCGGGCACTCAGCAGTCGAATTCGAACCTCCTGACCTCGATCGTGGTGGCCTACTCGGGTACGACAGTGAGGACCACCTACCTGACATATTCCACCTCCTCGACCACCGGCCGCGAGACGCTTACTGACGTTCAGGAATGCGCCGGCTCCGGCACTACCAGCTGCCTCGGCCCCACGGTGATCACGTACCAGAGCGGGACGGAGGGCGTCTCGACGACTGCGACCTCGTTAGCTCATCCCGTACTCGCGGTGCACTACGATTTCAATGGCGATGGATATCCTGACCTGCTTTACGTGAGCGGCAGCACGTACTACGTGGCTTTTGGCTCCGCCTCCGGCTTCGGCACCGGTGTTAGTACCGGCATCCCAAGCACTGCCACCCAGGTCCTTCCCGGGGGGCTCCTTGGGAGCAACCAGGATGGCATTCTCGCGGCCGTCTCAGGCACCTGGTACTACTACAACTGGAACGGCAGCTCCTTCACGAAAACCTCGACCGGGCTTGCCTACGACTCGACCGCCGTGCAGTACCTGCTCGCGGACGTCAACGGCACCGGTCTGCCCGCTCTCGTCGCGAGTTACTTCAGCCAGACCGAGTCCGGCGGCATCACGACCTCGACCTTCACCGTCGACGTGCACCTCAACACCGGCTCGGGCGGCTCGGTCAGCTTCGGGAGTGCCATACAGGCCTACCAGCTGCAAAACGGTCTTATGGCCGCGCAGCCGGTGCTCGTCAGCAACACCGATAACGCGGGTGGCACGCTGCTGGCACTCGGGGGCTTACGGAGCTTTGATTTCAACGGAGACGGGCGCGATGACCTCTCCATGCAGATGATCACCAAGAACAGCCCCTCCTGCGGCACCACGCAGGTCGTTGCCGGGCAGGTGCAACCGCTCATTGCCTGCGTCTATAGCGTCAACGCCATTGAGATGATCAGCGGCGGTACCACGGCAAGTCCGACCTTCACTCCCTACACGATCTACTCGGCCACTGCGGGGAACGAGGTGCCGGTGGCTTTCGTCAACTTCAATTCCGATGCCTGCACCGACTATATCGTCGGGGGCAAGATCTACGTCGCCGGCTGTAATGGCTCGACCCCGGGCGAGATCACGCTCGGCAACGGCAACGTGATCGGCGCCATGGATTGGAACGGTGATGGTCTGACCGACATCCTCGTCGCGAATGGCAGCACGGTGGGCGTTTATCTCTCGACCAGCACCGGCGTGAGCAGTCTCGTTTCGACCTCCATTCCCTACAGCAGCTCGAACCTCTATTTCACATTCGACGTGAATGGCGATGGCCTGGATGACTTGGGATACTCGACCGCAAGCGGCACCTACTACTACCCGCACAACGGGGCCGGAACTCCTCCCGACCTTCTCACCTCGGTCATGGACGGTTTCGGCAATTCCGCCAGCCCCACGTACGTCTCCCTGGTGCAGGCAACCGACTACGTCAAGACAGGCTACGGCACGGCGTCCTACCCGTACCAGACGTACGTGGGCCCGCTGTATGTGGTCAACAAAGCGGTTTACAGCGACCCGAGCAGCAGTTCAGGAGGCACCTGGAACCAGACCTTCGGCTACTACGAGGCCTGGGCCAATGTTCAGGGCCGGGGCTTCCAGGCCTTCTACAACATCACTTCCCTCGACAGCCGTAACGGACTGACGTCCGGCATCGAGTCTCAGCGGACGTTCCCGGGCAGCGGAATGCCGCTCGAGAGCTATCTGCAGAACTCCTCGTTCAATCTCAGCCTCACCGAGAACACGCTGACCACGAACACCCTCAGCTCAACGCAATATCAGGAGCGATATTTCACCTACGTGTCGGGCTCCACGACCGAGCAGAAGGAGCTTGGGGGAACGGAGAACGGCGACCTCATCACCACGACCACGGGCAGCTACACGCTCGACAACTACGGGAATCCGACTTCGATCACCCAGACTGTCACCGACAATGACCCGAGCTCGCCTTACAACGGCGACAGCTGGACGACCGCCGTTTCCAATACACCCGATGAGAGCCCCAGCGAGTGGTGCTTGAGCCTTTCGACGCAATTGCAGGTCACCTACAGCGATTCGATCTCGAGCAATGACACGGTCACGATCACCAAGAGCCTGACTCCCGACACGACGCACTGCCGGTACACGCAAATCGTGACCCAGCCGAGCAGCTCGCAGTTCAAGGTGACCGAAGCCCCGGCCTATGACAGTTTCGGCAACGTCAACAGCGACACTGTCACGGGGGTGGGGATGACCGGGCGCGTCACGACCGCGAATTGGGGCACGACGGGTCAGTTTCCGATGTCGATGACGGATCCCACGAACGCCACCACGCAGTACAACTACAACTTCAGCTACGGAAAGAAGAGCAGCACGACAGACCCGAACGGGATCACGACGTCGTGGCAGTACGACGGGTTCGCACGCAAGAACCAGGAAACCCGACCGGACGGAACCTACACCGTCATTACCCGCCAAAATTGCTCGGGCACAACGGGGTGCCTGGTGGGCTCGAACGGGCTGGTCGTCGGACACACGGTCTATAACGAGGACGGAAGCTATCAAAGTTCGGGCACGACGTACTTCGATTCTGTCGATCGTCAGCTCGTAGCCAATCAGGTCATGCTGAGCGGCTACTCCCGCAATGAGGTCCGATACGACTCCCTCGGACGCGTAAGCCAGAAGGCGTTCCCCTGCATCTGGAGCACGCTCACAGCGACCTGTTCCTACTGGGCCACGAATACTTACGACGTGCTGAATCGGCTGACCGAGAGCCAGCGACCCATCAGCTCGACGAACAGCAATCTCCAGACGACTTCTTACGCTTACGCCGGACGCACGTCGACGGTCACCGATCCGCTGTCGAACACCCGAACGCTTATCCACGATGTGAAGGGGTGGCTGCGACAGACGAAGGACGCTTACGGATACACCGTCACGACGGCTTACGATGGTCATGGGAGCACAACCAAAGTTACGGACAGCTTGAGCAACACGCTCTGGACTGGGACCTACAATTACGGCCTCGGGGCCTATCTCGCCTCTGCGACCGACATGGACATGGGCGCCTGGACATTCACGCGCGATGCGCTCGGAGAAAAGACCGGATGGACGGACGCGAAGACCCAGAGCTTTTCGGAGACCTATGACGCGCTGTCTCGCCCGTTGACCCGAAGCGAGCCGGACTACTTCACTCAGTGGACATACGGCTCGAGCGCTGCCAGCCACAACATCGGCAAGCTACAGAGCGTCTGCACCGGGACGGGCAACAATCCGACCGGCTGCACCGGCAATCCCGGCTACGCCGAGGCCGAGAGCTACGACAGCCTAGGCCGACTCTCCCAGCGCACGATCACTCTACCCGGAGCCAACGGCACCTTCACCTACACCTGGGCGTACAACGCGACCACCGGGCTCCTCAATACGCTGACCTATCCCGCCAGCTACCCCAGTACCTATTCGCTTGAGCTCCAGTACGGGTACTCGAATGGATTCCTGCAGTCCGTGGCCGACATCTCCGACACGCCGAATGTGACGGTCTGGACAAACAACTCGATGAATCCCGCCGGACAGATCACCGAGGAGACGCTCGGCAACGGCATCGAGACGAACCGCAACTACGATGCGGTCACCGCCTGGCTCGGAACGGATGAGTCGGGCGTCGGCGGTGGCTCAGGGGTCAAGAACCTCGCTTTCCTCTACGATGAAATGGGAGACGTCAGCCAGCGGCAGGACAACAATCTGGGGCTCACCGAAAATGCCTACTACGACAACGACTACCGGTTGACCTCGACCACGCTCAATAGCACCCAGAACCTCGCCGTCACGTACGACGACACGATGGGGAACATCACCGCCCGGAGCGATGTCGCCGGGGGTGCGACCTGGACCTACAGCACGACGCAGAAGCACGCGGTCACGGAGGCCGGAAGCGCGAGCTTCAACTATTCCTACGACCTCAACGGCAATGCGACTGCGCGCCAGGGGAACTCGATCGTCTGGTCGAGCTACAACTACCCGACTACCGTGAATGCGGGCAGTGGCACGACAGCCGAGACCGTGGCTTTCTCCTACGGACCGGACCGCAAGCGCTGGCAGCAGATGTACGCCGGTAATGGGACGAGCGAAACCACGAATTACGTCGGCGGCCTTCTCGAAGTGGTGTCGGGCGGCTCGACCACGACCTACCGGCACTATATCTATGCGGGTGGCGAGCCCGTGGCGGTGTACGCGCGCTCGAGCGCGGGCAACACGCTCAGCTACGCGCTATCCGATCACCAGGGGAGTGTGTCCGACCTGACCAACAGCAGCGGCGCGAGCATCGTGAACGAGAGCTTCACGCCGTTCGGGGCACGGAGGAATCCCACGACTTGGTCCGGTGCAGCCAGTAACTCGGATCTGACGGCGGCGGCCGGCATTACTCGCCAGGGCTACACATTCCAGACGCAGCTTGGCCTCTGGATGGGCATGAATCACATGAACGGGCGCGTCGAGGACGCCGTGACCGGACGGATGCTGTCCGCGGATCCTCATGTTCCCGACGCGACAAACGCGCAGAGCTACAACCGCTACACGTACGTCAATAACAATCCGCTCTCGCAAATCGACCCAAGTGGATTTGCCAATTGCTCCAACAACAAATGCGTTGTTCCGATCAATCCGACAATGGGGGCAACTAAAGATCTCTGCCGAATATGCATGGGGTTCGATCCCGGTTCCCAAATCAGCACAACTGGAGGAGGGCTCGCCGGTACCGATCAGTACTTTCCTGGTACCGGTGACGACAGCCAGGGGACGGTTTCCGTCTCCGAGCCCGGCTCCGATGACCCGCAGCAGAATTCCCAGGACTCCCAGCAGGATTCGCCCGCGAACTCAGACACCTCGGATCCCGGAGCTCAGTCGGGGGGTGGCGCTCAGCAGGACCCCGCGTCTACAGTGACTGTCACTGGATCAGAAGCGGACCAGACAAGCGAATCGGACCAAGCTAACGAGATACCCGGCACCAGCGGGACGGTGGTGGTTTCAGCCTCCAGGGGAACACTCATCTGGAGGATAATTGTCGGTATTTGGCTGGCGTTTTCGCCGGATCCTCCGGAGAACCCGCCGCAGCCACCCGACCCGCCTTCTAAGCAATGGAAACGACAGCCCCCGTCCGGTGACAGCAGCCCTCCTGATCCGGATCCGAGAGATAGTCCAGACTATCCGAATCAACAGTTTTACATGATGCCTCCGTGGGGCGCCCCCGGCGTATATTGGCCGAGGATGGGGTTTCTCGAGCCAGCACCCACACCTTGAAAACTGTCAGGCTCTCAATCTGCTCAGGTCAATAGGGTGAAGCGAATTGTTATTTGACCGCAACATGCCTCGTGCCTGCTTCAGAGTGGCTGCTGATGTGCTGAAGGAGCCCGATTGTCGGTTTCCACAGATCCTGTCGCAGTACTTGGGAACTCGATTTGGATCCGGTCCCGTGGAAAGGCTACCGCTCGCTGGAACGTCGACGGTCAACATCGAAGTTGGGCCAGCATCGAGATTCATGATCGGGGTCAAGAAGAGGAACAAGTTCCCCCAAGACGACCTATGGTTGCTTCTCGTTGCGCCGATGCGGATGCGTAGCGTGGTGGCACTGATGCGCCGACGCAGAACCACCGATGATGCTACGTTGATAGACGTGTGTCACGAGCTCCACGTGTTTCTTACGAGCACCTTGGGCATTTCCGAGGTTCGCTGGTATTACAGAAACCTCCGCACGGCAGTAGGTACGCCTGAGGAGTTGCCCAGGGGACAAGGATAAGCGGACCGGGCAAGACCCGTTGTTTCCTCGCGATCCGCCGCGGCGAGTAACGAGAGAGACTCAGGATCGAACCGCTGCCGGCTGCCTGACGTCGCGCACTGCGGATCGGGGTGCTTTTGGTCGCGGAAGCGGGCTGGTTCCTCTTGCTGCACCCCTTGGTGCCGTCGACTCTTACCGGCTTTGTCGCCGAGTTTGCGGCGGGGCTGGTCGTGCTTGGACTGGTATATGGCGGCGTGCGAGCGATCGTATGGCTGCAGGGTCGTTCGATCAACCGAGCTCTGAATGCTGCTGTCAGCCTGACGATCGCCCTCGGAGTTGGGGTTTTGATCTTCGGGGCTGCGTACTGGTGCCGGGCGCTTCTAACGAGCAACTTCGCCTACATGCATTGATCGTATGACGCCTGTGTCGCTTTTGAAGCGTTGCAGGATAGGCTCGCGGATGCTCTTGTTATACATCATGAGCGTAAGCGGGACCGTGGGAGGCTGGGAAGGTGATGGCTACTCGAGCCCGTTGACTCGAGCGCAGCTCACGAGAGCTACGACAGCCTAGGCCGACTCTCCCAGCGCACGATCACTCTACCCGGAGCCAACGGCACCTTCACCTACACCTGGGCGTACAACGCGACCACCGGGCTCCTCAATACGCTGACCTATCCCGCCAGCTACCCCAGTACCTATTCGCTTGAGCTCCAGTACGGGTACTCGAATGGATTCCTGCAGTCCGTGGCCGACATCTCCGACACGCCGAATGTGACGGTCTGGACAAACAACTCGATGAATCCCGCCGGACAGATCACCGAGGAGACGCTCGGCAACGGCATCGTGACGAACCGCAACTACGATGCGGTCACCGCCTGGCTCGGAACGGATGAGTCGGGCGTCGGCGGTGGCTCAGGGGTCAAGAACCTCGCTTTCCTCTACGATGAAATGGGAGACGTCAGCCAGCGGCAGGACAACAATCTGGGGCTCACCGAAAATGCCTACTACGACAACGACTACCGGTTGACCTCGACCACGCTCAATAGCACCCAGAACCTCGCCGTCACGTACGACGACACGATGGGGAACATCACCGCCCGGAGCGATGTCGCCGGGGGTGCGACCTGGACCTACAGCACGACGCAGAAGCACGCGGTCACGGAGGCCGGAAGCGCGAGCTTCAACTATTCCTACGACCTCAACGGCAATGCGACTGCGCGCCAGGGGAACTCGATCGTCTGGTCGAGCTACAACTACCCGACTACCGTGAATGCGGGCAGTGGCACGACAGCCGAGACCGTGGCTTTCTCCTACGGACCGGACCGCAAGCGCTGGCAGCAGATGTACGCCGGTAATGGGACGAGCGAAACCACGAATTACGTCGGCGGCCTTCTCGAAGTGGTGTCGGGCGGCTCGACCACGACCTACCGGCACTATATCTATGCGGGTGGCGAGCCCGTGGCGGTGTACGCGCGCTCGAGCGCGGGCAACACGCTCAGCTACGCGCTATCCGATCACCAGGGGAGTGTGTCCGACCTGACCAACAGCAGCGGCGCGAGCATCGTGAACGAGAGCTTCACGCCGTTCGGGGCACGGAGGAATCCCACGACTTGGTCCGGTGCAGCCAGCAACTCGGATCTGACGGCGGCGGCCGGCATTACCCGTCAGGGCTACACGTTCCAGACACAGCTCGGCCTCTGGATGGGCATGAACCACATGAACGGGCGGGTGGAGGATGCGATCACCGGGCGCATGGTCTCGGCGGATCCTCATGTTCCCGACCGGACGAACGCGCAGAGTTACAACCGCTACTCGTATGTCAACAACAATCCGCTCTCTCAAATCGACCCAAGCGGATTTGCCGGTTGCCCCGATAACAAGTGCGTTGTCCCGATCAATCCGACAACAGGCGCAGGTAAAGACCTCTGCCGGATATGCATGGGCTTTGATCCGGGCTCGCAACTCAGCCCTCCCATAGGGTCGCTTCAGGGGATCACTGGGTTCGATGCGAGCGATTCTGATCTCTCCACGACCGGTGACCCGCTTTCGCTGGGCCAGGGTGTAGATCAGGACGTCATTACGTATGCAATGTCCACTGGAAATTGGACTGAGCAGGGCGGACAACTCGCGCTCACGAACCCAAATGGCACAGCGGCAGGATTAGCCGCGACCGCGTCTCTAGCCTCATATTGCGAGGGTAAATGTACGGTGGCCGGGTTTTCGGCGAGTGCATTTTCGAGTGGAGTATATGGGGTGACTTTTAGCGCCTTGAGTGACCCCAGTATCCAAATTATTTCTTACCAAGGGACTAACTCGCCTAGCCAAGTGGGGGCAGACATAGTCAATTTCATAGGCGGGGCCTCTTCTCAGTATATTAACGGAGTACAAGTGGCCCAATCGGCGCAGGGCGCAAATCCGGACGGACTGATCTTGCTGACTGGCCACTCGGAGGGCGGCGGTATCGCGGCGCTTGCATCGTACGCGACAGGCCTTCCCGCAATTACGTTCAACGCAGCCTATGTGAATCCAGCCAACTACGGGCAAAGCGGTGGTTCATTCTCCCAAGTGACGAACTACTATTCGGTCACAGACCCGTTGACATTTTTTCAGTCTATGATCGGAACGCCCGCAGCTGGGGTCCAAGTGCCGGTCAGCTCATTTGGAGGCCATTCGATGAGTTCCCTTGCTGCCGTTTGTACGAGCAGCCCGGGATGCGGACCGTAATGCCTATGCGCCCTCGCGTAACAGCTACATTGATCGCGGCGGTCGCGATAGGTACCGGCAGCACGGCCTGTGGTGCGAGCATGCAAGCCAGTCACTTCTTTGAGCCGGGAATTCAACGGGACTTCGCGGAAGCCATAGCTGGGGGTCAGCCAGGCAAACTGGATCGATTGATCTCTCAAGGGGCCAGCGTTGGTACTCCGGGCAAGGCGGGGATGACATACGTCTATTGGGCCGTCGTGAATCGGTCCAAAGACGGGCTCATGTACCTCGTAACTCACGGCGCTGATCCAAACAAAATTTTTGACCCGACCGGAATCCAGTTTGCAGACATTCCCAACATACTTTACGGCTCCTCGCCGGTAGCCGTCGCAGCGAAGCTTGAGGATCCGTGGTTCCTGAGGTACTTGGCGGAGCACGGTGGGGATATCAACCTAGTAAATCCTATCAGTGGCCAGAGCCCTCTCGTTGAGGCCCTGGCGAGCAACCGACGCGAGAATGTTCGGTACCTGATTTCGAGGGGCGCAAACCTCAATACCATTGACAGCATTGGGAACACCCCGCTTGCCATGGCGATCGGAACTCAAAAGTTTGACATCGCTTACGAGCTGCTAGTCGCCGGCGCGGATCCCAAAATCCCCCTTGCTCGCAACGGAACGACTGTATTGACCAGACTCCGACACACGAACATTCCCGATCCACCGCAGTTCGAATGGAGGCAAAAGGTGATCAGGCTACTGGAGGAGCAAGGGTTGGATGTGGCAAACGGCCCGTAGAATCGGCGTCCTTCGCAGGACTCCGTTTTCCCCGCCAGACTCGCAGGTCTGCTCGCGAGGGTTCTGCGCGAAATGGATGGCGATGATCCCTGGGGCGTAATCCACGTATGACATCTGCGCCGATTTCGAAACGATGACAGAATGAGTTTTCCGCGCAGGGGTGGCACCGTGGGCTGATTGGGCTTCGAGGCCCGATTAGCACACCACAACTGCGGAGGAAGAGCAGATGGACACGACAACCGTGGCGATTGACCTGGCCAAGAGCGTATTTGAAATCGCAATGGCGGACGGCAGCTGGCGGATCACCGAGCGGCGGCGGTTCACGCGGATGCAGCTGGAACGGTTCTTCAGTACGCGCAGCGTCTCTCACGTCGTCATGGAAGCCTGTTCTTCCTCACATCACTGGGCACGGTGGATGCAAAACCGAGGCATCCGCGTGTCACTGCTGCCAGCGCAGTACGTGCGCGCCTACGTTCGTCGTGACAAGACGGACCGGACCGACGCGGCCGCGCTACTCGAGGCGGCGCGCTGCGGGGAAATTCGCCCGGTGTGCGTTAAGTCGGTCGAGCAGCAGGCATTGCAAGGCCTGCATCGGATTCGAACGCTGTGGATGAAGACGCGCACTTCGCGGATTAACGGCCTTCGGGCGCTGTGCCGAGAGTTCGGCATGACAGTACCGGTGGGCGCCCGGCGCGGCTTCCAGGAGCTCCTCGGGCGCTTTGCGGAAGACAGCGAGATGATCCCGGCGCTCCTGCGGCCGGGTCTGTGCCAGCTTCTCGAGGAGATCCGCGCCCTGGAAGGCCGCATTCGGGAGATCGAGGTGCAGTTGCGCGAGCTGGCGGGTCAGTCGGAGGTTTGCCGGCGCCTGCAGACCATTCCGGGCGTGGGACTGCTGGGCTCTACGGCCCTGCTCGGCTCCGTGGGCGACATCCACAGCTTCGGCAACGCCAGGCGGTTCGCCTCTTGGGTGGGCTTAACCCCTCGAGAGTTCTCCTCCGGGAACACTCGTCGGCTCGGCCGGATTACTCGCCAGGGCGATTGCTACGTCCGGATGCTGCTGGTCCACGGTGCGCGAGCGGTGTTGCACTCTGGGCGCCTAGCCAGGCGGGCAGGTCGGCCGCTGGACCGCCTGCGAGAGTGGGCTCTGCGCCTTGAATCGCGCAGTTGCCACAACAAAGCAGTCATAGCGATCGCCAACAAGCTCGCCCGGATCGTCTGGGCCACTTGGCATCGCGAACAGGATTTTGAATTTAGGAGTGCTCCGGTCCAGGCGGCCTGAGCAAAAGACAGTCTTCCAGACGGGTGCGAAGAGGATCAGTCGATCTCAGGGCTGTGTTGGTCGGACCGCCGCAGTGACACGCCGATATCCTGCCAGGCTGAAACAAGCCGCGTTGAATGACTGGCGCACTGCGGGCGTATTCCCTGACGGCCCGGAAGCCACCGGCTTCCACACATGAGGCCGAATAGATGCATGCAACCGACTCGCATGGGCCACAGGGACTCGACGAATCCGGCAGCGCATCCGCTGTAAGAGGATTGCGCGTAGATCTCATACGTGCAGGATAGGCTCGCGGATGCTCTTGTTATACATCATGAGCGTAAGCGGGACCGTGGGAGGCTGGGAAGGTGATGGCTACTCGAGCCCGTTGACTCGAGCGCAGCTCACGAGAGCTACGACAGCCTAGGCCGACTCTCCCAGCGCACGATCACTCTACCCGGAGCCAACGGCACCTTCACCTACACCTGGGCGTACAACGCGACCACCGGGCTCCTCAATACGCTGACCTATCCCGCCAGCTACCCCAGTACCTATTCGCTTGAGCTCCAGTACGGGTACTCGAATGGATTCCTGCAGTCCGTGGCCGACATCTCCGACACGCCGAATGTGACGGTCTGGACAAACAACTCGATGAATCCCGCCGGACAGATCACCGAGGCCCCGGCGGCCACCCAACTTCCCCCACCGGTGGCTACCCCAAATTCCTCCAGGTGAACGCGGTCTGACCGAGCGCGCGGGCGCGCCGGAGGCCTGAAGCGACGGGACGTTACGCTGATCCCTCGGCATCGCCGAGGGAGGCAGGAGTGAACGTCTTGAAGGCGCATTTGCGGATTACGATCGCCACGTTGCTCGCGAACGGGGCGACTCAGCGGGAGATCGAGCGGCGCACCGGGGTGGATCGCAAGACGATCCGGCGGTACGCGGCAAACTCCCCCGGAGTGGCCACCGGCTCTGAGGGGTCGGTCGGGCAAATTCCCCCACCCCGGCCACCGGCTCCGGTGAACCAGACGCCCTCGGCGTGCGAGCCACATCGCGCGTTCATCGAGGAGCAGGTTCAGCTCGGGCGCAATGCCCAGAGCATTTACCAGGACCTCGTCGAGCGATATGGCTTCGCGCACCGCTACAACTCGGTGAAGCGCTTCGCGCGAACACTGAAGGCGCGCGAGCCCGAGCGCTACGACGTGCTCGAGTTCCCGCCGGGCGAGGAAGCCCAGGTCGATTACGGCCAGGGGGCCCTCACGCGCACCGCGAACGGCACGTACCGCCGGCCGTACCTGTTCGTGATGACGCTGAAGTACTCGGGCAAGAGCTTCCGCAAGGTGGTGTGGAAGACGAACCAGGAGATCTGGGCGCGGCTGCACGAGGAAGCCTTCCGGGCACTCGGTGGCGTCACCCAATACGTCGTGCCGGATTTTGTTCCCGGTAACAAAATCCGGATTATGTGCCCGCCTCCGTTATGTGGCCAATGAAGAAATCGAACCGACTTCTCCGGGTGGCGCGTGTGCTGATGCGCACATAACGCGTTATAGAGAGTTGAGCCAAGTAAGCAGGGATTTATCCTCCTTCCAGACTGCGCGAGCGCGGCCTGCCTCTGAAGTGTTGGAGCGGAGCTCGCAGTTGCGTAGGGCTTCGGTCTTGGCGCGCAGCATCAGTTCGGCGTATCGGTTGGTGGTATCCAAGCTGACGTGTCCGAGCCATCCACGGATGACGTTGACCTCGACGCCGGACTCGAGCAAGTGAGTCGCCGCGGTGTGCCGAAACAGATGCGGGCTGACGCGTCGTGGCTGCGGACCCGGAGTATCCCATGCGGCCGCATGTCGTCGGATGATCTTATAGATCCCGAAGCGCGTGAGAGCTTGGTTACGTCGCCCACAAAAGACTGGGCTGGTGACCGTAGGCTTGCGTTCGGCGAGTAGCTGCTCGAGATGCTTGACCGTCTCTTCCCAGAGAGGACAGAGGCGCCACTTATCCCCTTTGCCGTGCAGACGCACTTTACTCGGCGCCTGGAGATCGAGGTGTTCGACTCGAAGATCGACAACTTCCTGAGCGCGAGCCCCGGTGTTGTAGAGAAACAGAACCAGGGTCCGATCACGCAGGGAAAAACGGCCCTGTCGAGGCATGGAGCGCAGCAGTGCGGTCATCTCCTCGCGCTCAAGATAATGGGTATCGGGGAGCGGTGTTCGCTTTACCGGGATCGACGCGATCTGCTGGCACACGGCGAGCATCTCCGGTACACGCACGGCCAGGTAGGAAAAGAAAGTGGTCAATGCTGCGCGTCGTTGGTTGCGGGTGCGTGGCGAATTACCCCGTTCGTGCTCGAGATGTGCAAGGAACGCCAGCACCGAGTCGAGCGTGAGGTCTTCGAACGCTAGCCTTGCCACCGGCCGGCGCTTGTACCTCGCGAGAAAGCGCAATAGCAGGCTCATGGTGTCGCGGTAGCTGCGGATCGAGCCCAGGCGCAAGCCCTTCTGCACCGGCAAGTAATCGTTGAAGAACGACTGAATGAGGGAGCCAAGTGGAGGACTCATGCCAGTCCCTCCCGAAGGGTGGCGGCGGCGAAAGTCTCGAAGCGCCGATTAGCCAACTCCAACAGCTCCGGTGTTGTGGTCAAGTAGATGGCGGTCGAGTTGATATCGACGTGCCCGAGGAACGTAGAAAGGACGTGTAGGCGTGTCTGCGGATCGCCGCCATCTCGATACCAGCGGGCGAGCGTTCCCACGGCGCAGGAATGGCGTAAGTCATGCAGCCGCGGCGAAGAAACGCCGGGCGGGATCGTGAGATGGAGTCGCCGAGTGAGCTGCTGAAAAGTGATGCTGACGGTGCCTGGATTTACCGGCCGCCCTCCTTTCAATCGGAACAGGGCTGTCTCCGGGTCGGCACTGCCATAGAGCCCGGTCCTACAACGGTCGATCTGTTGACGAAGAAGCGCCTCGAGCTTCGGGCCGAAAGGTACCAGTCGGCTCTTGTAGAACTTGGTCTGTCGGATTACGAGTACGCGGCGATTAAGATCGACATCCTTTACGCACAATCGGCAAGCCTCGCCGACACGCAGTCCCAGGCCATACAGAATGGCGAAGATCAGGTGATAGGTGCGTCCCCGCTCGAGGGTGCCACCCCCGTCGGCGAGGACCCGCGCGCTTGCCAGCAAGCGCCGAGCGGCGCGTTGATCGAAAATGAACGGCGATCGCTGGTATCGGCCGCGGCGCGGTGGGGACTGCAGCGGATTACGCGACACTTTGCCGTGACCGACCAGGTAGGCAAACAGCCGGCCAATCGTGCAGCGCAGGTGGTTATAGCTTCGGGGCTTTGATCGCGGACGGGAGGCCAGGAACTCATCGATCAAAGCCGGTGTCACCGCGTCGAGCGCGCCCACCCTGCGTTCGAGCAAGAAGTCATCGAGAAGCCGAAGGGTCTTCTCCTCGACTTCAAAGCGGCGACCGGCGGATCGCTTATGAGCAATGAACTGCTCGATATCCGGCCCGAGGAAACTGGCAAAGCCGTGGCGCGCGCTCATAGCACGTCCTCCCCATCTCCGAGGGCCACGGTTCGCAGTCGTTCCACGGCGATCTTGGCGTATATCTGGGTGGAGGATGCATTACGGTGACCAACATAGTCACCAATGTGCTTGAGTGAGAAGTTGGCATCGACAAGTCGCTGAACGCAGCTATGTCTGAGCGTGTGAGATCCAGGACGCGGCACTTGGATACCGGCCTTGCGAATATAGAATGTAGCGCGAGCGGTAATAGCCGCCGGGCCGATCGGCTCAAAGGGCGCCAAGGTGCGGAAGAACACATGCCGATCAGTCGTTGCAGGTCGCGCGTTCTTGATGTAGTCGATCAGTGCCGCGCCGACAGCGCTGGCGAGCGGGTATGTCGTCGTATTGCCCGCCTTGCGCTCGCGGATCTTAATGCGGTCATTACGCCAATCGATATCATCGAGCTTCAGAGAGGCGACCTCGCAGGCGCGCAGTCCATAGGTCGCGAGCATCCCCAGCATGGCGAAATCCCGCTTGCCCGAACTCGAGCGTCGATCGATCCCTGCGAGCACGCGCTCGACTTGGTCCCAGCTGATCGAGCGTGGGATGCCGGAATGTCGAAAGTGCTGGGGAAACTCGATGAGAGGGCTCAAGTCTTTGGCGATAACACCCTCGCGGTGTAGATAGCGCAGAAACACCCGCAATGTGCCGCACGCGTTGCGAACCGTGGACCATGCGACGCGAGGGCCATACTGGGCAATGAAGTTGCTCAGCATCAGCGGGGTCACACGTGCCACGTCGCGCACGCCGATCCGCTCTATATATGCGGCAAACTGCCGCAAGTGGAACTGATACTGACGAATCGAAGCTGGGCGCAGCCCCTTCTCGTCCCGGAGGTAATCGAGAAAGCGCGGAGCCTGGGCGGCGAACGGGTTATCTGGCCGGTGTGGACGGCCGCGGCCTACGTAACCCGGGATCGCCTGACGCAGCATCTGCCGGACCGTGTTGCGCGCGAAGTCGACGATCTTCTTGCGAGCCAGCGCTGCGATCTTCGGTCGTCCGCGGCCACTCGCCCATGCATGGGCAAATGGCTCGACCTGCTCGGCCAGCTGCGGCAGGTCCGTGGCGCCGCGGCTCTTGGCAAACTCGCCGAATGCGACTGTGACTGGTACCCGGCGCAGCACTGTGCGCTGCGAATACCGCTGTCCCGAAAGCCATGTAACGTACCGCTCTATGGAGTCGGCAATCCAGCTGCCACGGATGCGATCAACCGTCTCGGGACGAACGAAGTACTTCTCGAGCATGGACAATCTCCCGTAAGAAAAGGGAGATCACCATGCCACCACCTTCCGTTATGTGCCCTGGCTGCCGCGTGACTTGTTCGGTATCAAGGTTATGGCCGACACCGGCCACATAACGGAGGCGGGCACATAACCTCGACAACCTGCGCGAGGGCGTGATCAAACCCGACCTCTACGAGCCGGAGCTGAATCCGGTGTACGCGGCGTTCCTCGCCCACTACGGCGTCGTCGCCGATGTCTGCCGCGTCCGGGACCCGAACCGCAAGGGCACCGTGGAGTCGGCGATCCAGCACACGCAGTCGACGGCTCTCAAGGGCCGCCGGTTCGAGTCGATTGAGGAACAGAACGCGTGGCTGGCGCACTGGGAGGAGCGCTGGGCGGCCCCGCGCATCCACGGCCGCAAGAAGCGCCAGGTGCTGGCGATGTATCTGGAAGAACAGCCGTATCTGCGCCCGCTGCCGATCGAAGGCTTGCGCTACTTCCGCCCCGTGCGCCGCACCGTCGATGACGGCGGCTGTGTCGTCGTCGATGGGCGCTATTACCCGGCCGCGCCCGCGCGGCTGTACTCCGAAGTCACCGTGCGCGTGTACGCCGAGGAGGTGGAGATCCTGCACGCCGACGGGACGGTGCTGCGGCGGCATCCGAAGTCGGCGCACCCCGGGTACGCAGCGCTCAAACCCGAGGACCGGATCTTCAACCCCTCGCGCGAGACCGGCCGGCTCCTCACCCGTGCCGCCAAGATCGGCCCTCACACGGAACGGCTCGGGGAGCTGCTGTTCAAAACGCTCGGCCGCACGGGCCAGAAAGCGCTCTACGGGCTGACCAATCTGCCGAAGAAGCACCTGCGCGACGACATCGAGGCGGTCTGTGCCGCCGCGCTCGCCGCGCACTGTTGCTCGTATCGTGCCGTGCAGCGCGCGCTCGAGCGGCGTACCGCGGCACGGCTCGCCCGGCCGAACCCGACACTCGCACAAGCCGCTCCCGAGATCGCCCCGATCAGCGATTACCAGCGCTTCTTTGATGAGCACTCCCAGCAGGGCGGGTAACCGATGACACCGCACTGCACAGCGGCTTTTGGCCACTCGCGTCAAAAACGTGCCGCCTATAACGCTCCAGGAGCGGCGATCACGAGGTACCCGCTACCTCACCATCCCCTGAAATCGACCCTCACACAGGAGACTCCCGATGCCGATGTCGACCACCGAACTGCACAAAGCTCTGCGTGGCCTGCGCCTCTCGGGCATGAGCGCCACGCTCGAGACGCGCGCGCTTCAGATCACCACTGAGCACCGCGACTTCCTCGATGGTCTCTCCTGGCTCGTGCAGGATGAGCTCGATCGGCGCCGCAGCCGGCTGCTCGAACGCCGCTTCACCCACTCCGGGCTCCCGGAACGCAAGTCCCTGCAGGACCTCGACTGGTCTTACAACCCCAAGCTCCCCAAGCGCGAGATCTTCGAGCTCACCACGCTCAAGTTCCTCGACGCCAGGGAGAATGCGCTGCTCATCGGCAAGCCCGGCACCGGCAAGAGCCATGTCGCCAAGGCGTTCGCTCTCATCGCCATCGAGCATGGCTACCGCGTCTTCTATCGCGAAGCGCATGTGCTGATCGACGAAATCCACCAAGCCCGAGAGCTTGGTGAGCTCGCCAAGTACCGCCAGCAGCTCGCCGCTGCAAGCCTGCTCGTCGTCGATGACCTGTTCCTGCGCCGACTGCCACCGCACGCCGGCGACGAACTCGCCGATGTGCTCATGAGTCGCTACGAAAAATCCGCCACCGTGGTCACCTCCAACCGACCCGTGGAGGACTGGCCGGCGCTGCTCGGCGATGTTGTCGTCGTGGCCCCGCTCCTCGATCGCCTGATGCATCACGGCCATCTGCTGAAGTTCGAAGGCCGCAGTTGGCGACTCAAAGAGGCCGCCGCTCGGGTTGCCAAGGAAGCTGCGAACGCGTAAACATCATGCGTCCCCTCGCATCACCTGGAGGAGTTTGACCCGATCACAGGTGGAGGAAGTTGCCCCGGCCGCCCGGGCCGAGGAGACGCTCGGCAACGGCATCGAGACGAACCGCAACTACGATGCGGTCACCGCCTGGCTCGGAACGGATGAGTCGGGCGTCGGCGGTGGCTCAGGGGTCAAGAACCTCGCTTTCCTCTACGATGAAATGGGAGACGTCAGCCAGCGGCAGGACAACAATCTGGGGCTCACCGAAAATGCCTACTACGACAACGACTACCGGTTGACCTCGACCACGCTCAATAGCACCCAGAACCTCGCCGTCACGTACGACGACACGATGGGGAACATCACCGCCCGGAGCGATGTCGCCGGGGGTGCGACCTGGACCTACAGCACGACGCAGAAGCACGCGTACATGACTTCTTGGCCGCTGTCGTCAGACGTACTCATCAAATTCTCCTCTCGTTAATGACTCACTGGGATGCAGTCAGCTCTACAGCAACCAGGTCAGATGCAGTCGTACATTCGGCCTCAGTTGTGGGAAGGAGACCCTCCCGGGCCATCATGGGGTCCGCGCGCAGTGAGCCAATCGTTTTGAAGGCCTCAATGACCATGCAGGATATCGGCTTGGCACTGCGCCGGTCCGACCGGTTGTCCATGAACTCGTTTATCGCTTGAGCATCTCCAGAGAGGTGGTTGTCTCAGGCCGTCACAGGAAGCTCGGCCCGCAGCTGAAAGTCCTGGCCTCGATGCCACGTCGCCCAGACGATCCGAGCGAGCTTGTTTGCCAGCGCGATCGCGGCTTTGTTGTGGCAGGTACGTGCCTCGACCCGCAGCGCCCAGGCACGTAGCGCATCCAAGGGGCGTCCGGCTCGTTTCGCGGAGTGAGCCGACCACAGCACCGCCCTGGCACCGTAGACCAGCATCTTCCGCAGATACCCATCGCCCCGCTTACTGATTGATCCGAGTTGTCGCTTGGTGCCTGAAGAGTGCTCGCGCGGCGTCAATCCCAGCCATCCAGCAAAGCATCGAGCGTTGCGGAAGGTATGGATGTCCCCAACTCCCCCGGCTAGCGCGGTTGCCGTCAGCAACCCGACTCCAGGGATCGTGCAGAGCCGATTGCAAACCTCGGAGCCCCGAGCGATCTCAGCGAGCTGTCGCTCGATGCCAATCTCGCGCCCCTTGAGCTCCCGGATCTCCTCCAGCAGCTGGTACAGGACGTCTCGAATGAACTCAGGCACCTCGGATCCCTTGGCGTTGATCGCACGTCCGAGCTGCTCCACGCCGCGCTCACCCAGAGGGGCCACGATGCCAAACTCACGGCATAGCCCGCGTAGCTGGTTGATGCGGGCGGTCTCCGTCGCACGCCAGGCCGCGCGGATCCGGTGCAAACTCTGCAGCCCTTGCTGCTCCACCGACTTGACCGTCACGGGGATGATGTCCGGGGCACGTGAGGCCTCGAGCAGCGCTGTGGCATCGGCACGGTCGGTCTTGTCCCGCCGCACATAGGCACGCACGTAATGGGGCGGCAGCAGTACGACCCGGATGTCCCGACGAGCGAACCACCGACCCCAGTAGTGCGCCGTGCCGCAGGCCTCCATAACCACCTTGCCAACGCTGCGGTTGGCGAAATATTGCTCGAGCTGCCGCCGGCTCAACCGTCGCCGTTCCATGATCCGCCCCGCTTCGTCCGCTGCTGCCAACTCGAAAACCGTCTTCGCCAGGTCAATCGCAACCGTCATTGCCATGGAAGTCTTCCTTCTTGTCGGTTTTAGTACTTGACGCTGCGTGACCACCACGCAACATCGAAACACTACTCCGGCCAAGAAGTCATCCCATCGCGGTCACGGAGGCCGGAAGCGCGAGCTTCAACTATTCCTACGACCTCAACGGCAATGCGACTGCGCGCCAGGGGAACTCGATCGTCTGGTCGAGCTACAACTACCCGACTACCGTGAATGCGGGCAGTGGCACGACAGCCGAGACCGTGGCTTTCTCCTACGGACCGGACCGCAAGCGCTGGCAGCAGATGTACGCCGGTAATGGGACGAGCGAAACCACGAATTACGTCGGCGGCCTTCTCGAAGTGGTGTCGGGCGGCTCGACCACGACCTACCGGCACTATATCTATGCGGGTGGCGAGCCCGTGGCGGTGTACGCGCGCTCGAGCGCGGGCAACACGCTCAGCTACGCGCTATCCGATCACCAGGGGAGTGTGTCCGACCTGACCAACAGCAGCGGCGCGAGCATCGTGAACGAGAGCTTCACGCCGTTCGGGGCACGGAGGAATCCCACGACTTGGTCCGGTGCAGCCAGCAACTCGGATCTGACGGCGGCGGCCGGCATTACTCGCCAGGGCTACACATTCCAGACGCAGCTTGGCCTCTGGATGGGCATGAATCACATGAACGGCCGCATCGAGGATGCGGTGACGGGACGGATGCTGTCGGCAGATCCTCGTGTTCCCGACCGGACGAACCCTCAGAGCTACAACCGCTACACGTACGTGAACAACAATCCGCTCAGCCAAATCGACCCGTCCGGATTCGTTAACATCGGACTCACCCATTGCGTCGACGCGTGTCCTGTCCCTGGTCCCCATGGGTGGGGCTTCATTTCCGGAGGGATTGGGGGAAACGACTGGGGAGCCGTAGGCGCGGGCGCGGGCTCGGTGGACGAGATGGACGACGTAGAGGGGAGCCAACTACCTTGGCAGCCCATCCCGGGGCAAGATCAGCCACAAGGCCAGCAGCAAGGCCAGCAGCAAGGCCAGCAGCAAGGTCAGCAGCAAGGTCAGCAGCAGGGTCAGCAGCAGGGTCAGCAGCAGGGTCAGCAGCAGGATCAGCAGCAGGATCAGCAGCAGGATCAGCAGCAGGATCAGCAGCAGGATCAGTCGCCTGGGGGTCAGGCGACGATTGATCCGTCTACAGCGATGAATGTTAAACAAATCCTCCAGCTATTTTTCATTTGGTGGACGGGTCTCACGACGCAAGACCCAGACCAGCCCCCAATGCCGCCTCCTCCGCCCCCTGTTGAAAGTCCATCGCCTGGTCAAGGACCGAGCGAAGAGGATTTTTATCGGCAGCAAATGGTACCGGCTCTGCCCTTTGTGGCGCCTGGCATTTACATGCCGGGCAGTGCACCAGTTTTGGAATGGGCCGTAGCATAGTCACATGGCTTGTCTGTGATCCTCCAAAAGGCGTCAGGCCCTCAATTTTTCGCAACAGAAGGTAAAGCTAACTTGTGGGACCGCCGAACGCCTCGGGCTGCCTTTCAGATTGAAGCGGGCGTTGTACCAGAGCCCGATCGTCAGCTTACTCAAATGCTGTCGCAGCACCTCAACCGTCGATTTAAATCGGCCCCTGCAAACAGGGTGCCGTTTTCTTCTGTCTGGGCGGTAGATGTGGAACTGGGACGACAGACCGTTACTATCGCGGTAAAAAAGAGCACGCACGGGCAGGATCTGTGGATTCTCGTAGTCGGCCCGGGTGGACCGCGCCGGGTACTAGCCCTCGTCCGCGGACGGAGGGCGATAGACATGTCCGCAGAGCTACTGCCGATCTGCCACGAGGTCCACGCGTTCCTTAGCGGCGCGATAGGCATTTCTCAAGTTCGCTGGTATTTCACAGGATCCCGTACTTCGGTAGCCACGCCCGAGGAACTACCTTGGGGTCAGTCATAAGCAGGGCTTGATTGGGACATGATACGTGCGGTCGACCTCGCACCTTGCGCCTTGTAGACCGTGCGGCGCAGGCGTAACACAATCGCGGTAGAACTTCGTGTCGACCACGACGCGATCGCCGGTGGCATCGAGCCTGACCTCGAGAACCCCGTCGCGGATCTTCTCGATCGTGCCGAGCGAGCCGTTTTTGACCCCGAGACCGCGCTCGTTGCGGAGGAAATAGAGCCGGTCACCGGCGGCGAACTCCTTGGGTCCGCGCTCGGTCTCGATCATGGGCTACACATTTCAGACGCAGCTCGGACTCTGGATGGGCATGAATCACATGAACGGCCGCATCGAGGACGCGGTGACGGGGCGGATGCTGTCGGCGGATCCTCATGTTCCCGACCGGACGAACGCGCAGAGTTACAACCGCTACACGTATGTCAACAACAATCCGCTCACCGCCACGTATCCGAGTGGATTCTGCCCGAGCAATACCTGTAATCAGACGGTGTCAGCGGAATTCTGACTTTACCGGCGGTGTCTCCGCGAGCATGTATGCCAGCACGCTTTCGGCAGGATCGTACGCGTCGTATCAAGGTATGGGGTTCAGTACAATGAAGAAAATGGTTTGACGGGTTTGGTAGTCACCAACAGTGCTAGCAACGGCACGAATACGGCAGGTACGGGCGGGTCTACGGCAGGTGAGGCGGCAGTGCTGGACGCAATCAAGCGTGCTGCTGACAATGAACTGGTGACCTCTCATTAGGAACTGACATTGCTGCGCTCGGCCTAGACCTGCCAAGTACCTCTAGCGATCCAAGTCAAGCTGGACAACAGGTCAACCATCGAGTTTGTCGTCTTCAATGTTTGGAGCGTTGGACAACTCGGGCGACGCCACAGCGCACTCGGTGCGCTTCTCGATCCCCTTTCCGACCTCGATGCATTCAGTCTTGGGAAGTCCGTTGGGGGCTTCATCGTGGGATGGTTCCGTACACCAATGCCCAGCTCGCAACCATCGGAAGCTCGTGGCTGCCGTACATCCGGTTTGGATCTACCGTTGCCACGTATGCGGGGTATGGCTCTGCGGTAGCATCGGTTGGCTTAAGCACCTATCAAGTACCAGTCGGGAGGAGCTACGGTCTGTCCAAGTTTGTGACAGCACAGACAACCTGCAATGATGCTACGTTTATCGCGGTAGGTAGCGTCATTGGTGACCCCTTGGTGGTCTCGCTGGTGCGGGGGTTGCGATGTACTGGAATAATTCAGGCGGAATTAACAGTATGTGCGCGAGCGCGTCGTGTAATCAGGCAGCCATCACCAATTCGCAGGTGCCACCGTTCGAAACTCAATTTCCACACTAACCACGATGGTTGCGGGCAGGAGTGGCAGAATCCCCAGGTGGTTCGGAGGTACCGTAATGGCGGACGAGCACTATGATCGCGAGAAGCAGCCGCCTTCTGCCCCTAGCGCGGCGCCGACGCGTGGCTTTGCGACTCGGTATTTCCTGCGCTGTCTGGCTAAAATCGACTCGACCCGCGGAATAACATCGTTTAATATCTCCCCTACAATATAGCGCTTGTGGAAACCTCCTTCGTGTTTATCATGTTGCCGGTATGCACGATGCTTGTCGTATATATCATCGTAGGCATCAGGTGTTTCCCGAACCTCTTAACACTGTCCTACGGACTCGCTCCGCGTTCATTCACGATCGTGGCCCCCGTGGGGTCTCTGTTAGGAGGGTATGCTTGGTTCCGGTGTCACTTCCAGACATATCCGTACAACACGCAGGCATGCATCAACTTCGATTCTGAAGGAGACAGAGAAATCGTGCTCCGTCAGAAGATTGTCACGTTCGTGATATGCGGTTCGCGATTCCCATCTTATCTGCACTCATTTTCCTCGTTTTACTGTCCTAACGTGCCGTCAACTCAGCCTCGGTCTCGACTACGTGGGCGGGTGACTCGGGTCATACCTACGACCTCAACGGCAACGCGACTGCGCGCCAGGGCAACTCGATTGTCTGGTCGAGCTACAACTACCCGACTACCGTCAATGCGGGCAGTGGCTCGACCGCCGAGACCGTCGCTTTCTCCTACGGACCGGACCGCAAGCGCTGGCAGCAGATGTATGCCGGTAACGGAACGAGCGAGACCACCAATTACGTCGGCGGCCTTCATCGAAGTCGTCTTGAGCGGGTCACCACCACTTACCGACATTATATCTACGCGGGCAGCGAGCCTGTCGCCGTGTACGCGCGCTCGAGCGCGGGCAACACACTCAGCTACGCGCTATCCGATCACCAGGGGAGTGTGTCCGACCTGACCAATAGCAGCGGCGCGAGCGTGGTCAACGAAAGCTTCACCCCGTTCGGGCAGCGGAGAAATCCCACGACCTGGTCCGGTGCTGCGAGTAACTCAGATCTGACGACGGCGGCCGGCATTACCCGCCAGGGCTACACATTTCAGACGCAGCTCGGACTCTGGATGGGCATGAATCACATGAACGGGCGCGTCGAGGACGCCGTGACGGACGGATGCTGTCGGCGGATCCTCGTGTTCCCGACCGGACGAACCCTCAGAGCTACAACCGCTACACGTACGTGAACAACAATCCGCTCAGCCAAATCGACCCGTCCGGATTCGTTAACATCGGACTCACCCATTGCTCGACGCGTGTCCTGTCCCTGGTCCCCATGGGTGGGGCTTCATTTCCGGAGGGATTGGGGGAAACGACTGGGGAGCCGTAGGCGCGGGCGCGGGCTCGGTGGACGAGATGGACGAGGTAATGGCCGACAACCCGGACGTGATGTTGGCGCAGGTGACAGCCTATGTAAACGCGTTGAACGGAGCCGTGAACGCTGCGATGAACGGTGCATCCGGATCAAGCGGCGGCGACACGAACGGCCAACAGAATCGGGCGAACGTCCAGAATCAGCCACAGCAGAGCCAGACCCAGGTAGGCTGCGCGTATATGTATATCTGTGCACCTCAAGGGCAAGTCGTGGATCCGACGACATTAGTAGCTGCTGACCCGAATGCACCAGCTAGCTTTTCGATTGTCAACTCCGGCCCCGATGCTCCTGCCAACATGGGTTTGTATACCCGGTACAACTACCAATTGAACAACAGCACTGGCCAGTCATTGACTGGACCGGGATATTCCGCGTCCGAGTTCGTGTCACCAAATGTTCCAATCAACTCGAACGGGTTTTTGATTCCGCTCGACAATGGTTTAGTCACGGACAACGTGGGATTCTCAATTCCACCAACGAGCCCTCAGAACAGCGTTTCAACGCAGACGTTCATCGTCTTGTACCAAGGCCAGTTCTACTCTTTATCGACGGTGTTTCAGCACCAGAGCATCGCCACTCCGAATAGCAATGGCTGCTGCAACATATCGAATTCGGTTACGGTCATTGTGCCGTGAACGGTGGATCCACATGCGCCTTTGGATCATATATTCCGCGCTCGTACTGAGTACTTTGTGCGGTTTGCAGCCGGCGGTGGCGGATCGGCCAGCGCCGATAATCTCCGCTTGGGAAGGTAACGGCTCTATGGGGGCCGTACTAAGATATCTTTGGCCAGTGCTTTCGTCGGCTGGGAAAACGGGCCGGGTTTACTACCGCGCCGTCTGCCCGCCGGACCTTCGTTATTATCCTCTTAGATTTCCGCAAATCGACGTGCAGCCACCGTCGGAAATCGGAACGGACTTGGCTATTGTGCAGAGCATTTTCCGCCGGGACCACGACGTTGCGGTGACAGAAGACAAGAACGGAATCGTGCGGGTCAGGATCGGCGAGGTTCCGGATACCGTGCTACGGACACGGATTTCCACGCTCTCTTTCAACTGGGACACCCAATACAATGTGTTGACCGCGATCAGCGCTATTGAAAGCGCCCCAGAGGTGCAATCGGCTATGCGCACGCTCAAGGTCAGCTCAACTGCAAGGGTTTACAATTACCGCGTGCTGCACCCGGCGGCGGGACGTCCGCACCTGCCCGCCGAGGTTTCCAATGTAACGGTGGATCAAGCCCTCGACATGGTGGCGAGAACCTGGGGAGGCATCGTTTTCTACGGGGCCTGCACCGAGCCGAGCACATACGAAATCTATTTTGCTGGGAGCATTTACTAGGGCGCGAGGTTCTGAAAGTGCGAGCGCGGCTGGCGCCTCAGGGCTGCTCAATGCGGGCGGCAACGCGGTCGGCCTGATAGCTACGCCGGTCTGCGGCCTACGTGTTCGGCGGCCCGGCCATCGTAACAAATACCCTTCCGTGCGGAAGTCTCCAGTGCTCATCTCAAATGGGGCCTTGAACTGCATTACTCGCCAGGGCTACACATTCCAGACGCAGCTTGGACTCTGGATGGGCATGAATCACATGAACGGCCGCATCGAGGATGCGGTGACGGGACGGATGCTGTCGGCAGATCCTCATGTTCCCGACACGACCAACGCGCAGAGTTACAACCGCTATTCGTACGTCAATAACAATCCGCTCACTCAAATTGACCCGTCCGGATTTATTAACCTCGGACTCACGCATTGCATCGACGCGTGTCCTGTCCCTGGTCCCCACGGGTGGGGCTTCATTTCTGGAGGGATTGGGGGGAACGACTGGGGAGCCGTAGGCGCGGGCGCGGGCTCGGTGGACGAGATGGACGAGGTGATGGCCGACAACCCCACCGTACAATCGGCGGACTTCGACTCAGCCGTCGAGTCTGCACTGGACGGCGCCGCATCTACAGCAAACAACGGATCGGGGCCGAATCAAGCTGGCACAGGGGACTCCGATCTTGGTAATGCGCTCCGCCATGTCCCGTTGGTCGGCGGCCTTCTAGGTGCAGCCGGGGACGTCCTATCGGGGATCGGTAACATCGCCGGTGGGACGCTCACGCTCGATTCGAGTCAGTTTCAGAACGGATTCTCGGAGTTTGCCGGCGGGATCGGAAGCGCGGCTCAAATCGGCTTTACCGACCTGGCCGCAGGCCTGGTCGGTGCCGGCGCATATGTATATAACAATCTCATCGACGTGATGAACGTCCTGACGCTCGGGTACGGTGCTAACAATTACAACCCAAAGCAAAGTTCTGCTACGGCCGTTTTAAATCTGATTTGGAACGCAGCGGTGCCCGACTATGGAATGTTTGGCGGCCCAAACTGGGGCACGACTCAGTATCGTACGGCGTCCGACGCCATGAATTACATAGATTACATTTCGTGGCAGCATGATCAGCAGTTTTCATTCGGTCCGGGGGCTACTAACGCGAGCGCAAACTGGGTGGGAGCTGGTTTGTCCTCGATTCCGAGCGGCCAAATCGCGCCGGGTCCAATTGGCATCGCGTACTTCCTACTTGGCATTCCACCGTTCCTGGCCACCAATGCCGTGCTAGGTCACTGATGTTCCGAAGACTCGGCCCGCTTGCCGGGACAGCGCTTCTGGTTGCCGGATGCAGTAGTCTGGGTGGTGAGATACCAGGCCTGTTTTATTACGTTCAGCTGCGAGAGGCTCAGCCAAGTACCGTCTGCATGGAATTAGCGACTGAACTGGTGAAGAAATTGGATATGCACGTCGTCGATCAAGTATTCCCGGCGCGACCGAAAGGTCAATGTATCGTAGAGCTAGGTGATCCGAGACACCCGCAGTCAGCTGTAACGACGATCGGCTGGAACCCCGGGGCTCTGAAGTTTTCGATTCGGGTGGCGCAGTTCGGTCAAGCCAACGCTGCCAAAGAAGGCGCTAGAGACCTGGCGTCAGAAGTAATCGGAATTGCGCACGAGAAATACCCAGACGCTGTGATCACGCCGTACAGCGTGGGTCGCACGATAGTCGGACCGTGAAAATGTCCGGTTGCGCGTCGGGGCAGATAATATAGCCACTTCCTAGTAATCGCAGGAGCGCGCGGACATGCTTGTTCGCATCACGGGTCAGTTCGTGAGTTTCTTAGCTTTGGCGCTATTGCTGACAGCGAGTTCGTACGCCGATTCAACTAACTCGGCCGGGGACGTCCGATGCTTGTTGGCGGCTGTGACCATGATGACCAGTCCGAACAACACAATACGAGCGGCCGCCGCCACAAGTGCTCTGTACTACTTGGGTCGTTTGGACCGAAGGGAACCCGGGGTCGATCTGGAGAAGCTCCTGTCCGAGGAGTCACACCGGATGTCTCCGGACGATCTTGCGGCAGAGTCGAAGAGATGCGGTCAAGAGCTCTCGGCTCGTGCGCGCGTTGTCTCATCAATTGGCCAGCGGCTCGAGAAATGATCGAGTACCGAGCACGATAGCGTGTACCGACCTGACGCGAAGGCCCAGGCCACCGCGAGGGCAAGATCTTCGCAGCCAGCGACTTGCTCGCCGACCAATGGTCGGCGTGCCTGCAGCCGTGACGAAGTGCCGACAGCATTTGAACTTGCCGCGGCATCAGCCTTGTTGATCAGCCGGGGCCGCATTGCTTGCCTCGCCGACGGCCGAATAATTGGCTGAATCGCGACGGCTACAGATCGAGGTCCGGCGCGTCGAGCTCGGGAGAGCGGTGATCGGCGCCGATTCCGCACCCCCTCGCAAACTCCCTCGCGTGATGCTTCTTGATCCACTGCTCCGCGGCGCGTTGCTGAGCGGCTCCGAGAGTCTCCATTGAGAGCATCTGCTCGCGATCGAGGTAGTCGTGCGCGAGCTCCTTCGGACGAGCGCGGGAGAGCACATCGAGGAAGCGCTGGCGAGCCGCAACTGGCGAAAGTCCGTCTCCCGGTGAAAGTCCCCTTCTGGCCCAAGGCAGCTGGAAGTCCTCCGCGGCGTAGAAGATCTCCGCGGAGTGGCGGTGCCGGGAGAGCGCAACGTAGGTTGCGTGGCGGTCGTAGTGCGAGGTCGCGAGGACGTAAGTGCGATCCACCGTCGCGCGTTGCGCCTTGTAGACCGTCGCGGCATAACCGTAGTCGAGGTCGCGGTAGAACTTCGTGTCGACCACGACGCGATCGCCCGTGGCATCGAGCCTGACCTCGAGGACCCGGTCGCGGATCGTCTCGATCGTGCCGAGCGAACCGTTTTTGACCCCGAGACCGCGCTCGTTGCGGAGGAAATAGAGCCGGTCACCGGCGGCGAACTCCTTGGGTCCGCGCTCGGTCTCGATCATCTGCCCGCGCTTCAACTCCCCGTGCTCGCGGGGCCAGGCGCGCACGAGCTCGTTGAGCTCGGCGACGTGTAAGCGCGCTATGAAGCACGTCGGCGCTGGGCTGGTGCATGTGCTATGCAGTTGACCAGGTTGATCGAGGCCATCAAGACGAACTTATCGGACTCCTTTTCGGCGCGTCGGCGGGCCAGATCGAGAAGCCACGCGTTGCACTCGTGGAGGACGAGTGCGAGCAGAGCGGGCTCTGGGTGGTGGGCGAGGTACTGTGTTCGGGCGGCGTCTGCGGTGGTCGGGCTCGGAACGGATGAGTCGGGCGTCGGCGGCGGCTCAGGGGTTAAGAACCTCGCTTTCCTCTACGATGAAATGGGAGACGTCAGCCAGCGGCAGGACAACAATCTGGGGCTCACCGAAAATGCCTACTACGACAACGACTACCGGTTGACCTCGACCACGCTCAATAGCACCCAGAACCTCGCCGTCACGTACGACGACACGATGGGGAACATCACCTCCCGGAGCGATGTCGCGGGAGGCGCGACATGGACTTACAGCTCCACCCAGAAGCATGCGGTCACGCAAGCCGGGAGCAGTTCGTATCAATATGGTTACGACGCCAACGGCAATGCCACTACGCGTCAGGGCAACTCGATCATCTGGTCGAGCTATAACTACCCCACCACCGTGAATGCGGGCAGTGGCTCGACGGCCGAGACGGTGGCTTTCTCCTACGGACCGGACCGCAAGCGCTGGCAGCAGATGTATGCGGGTAACGGGACGAGCGAAACCACGAATTATGTCGGCGGTCTCATGGAAGTCGTGTCGAGCGGCTCAACCACTACTTATCGCCATTACATCTACGCGGGCAGCGAGCCCGTTGCGGTGTACGCGCGCTCGAGCGCGGGCAACGCCTTGAACTACGTCCTCTCCGATCATCAGGGGAGTAATTCCGACCTGACCAACAGCAGCGGCGCGAGCGTGGTCAACGAAAGCTTCACGCCGTTCGGGCAGCGGCGGAATCCCAGGACTTGGTCCGGTGCGGCCAGTAACTCGGATCTGACGACGGCGGCCGGCATTACCCGCCAGGGCTACACTTTCCAGACGCAGCTGGGTCTCTGGATGGGCATGAACCACATGAACGGGCGGGTCGAGGATGCGGTGACGGGCCGAGTGCTGTCGTCGGATCCAAGCGTTCCTGACGCTACCAATGCTCAAAGCTACAACCGTTACAGCTATGTGATCAACGATCCACTCACGCTGAGCGATGCGACTGGCTTTAGCTTTATTCCATTCGGTCCGTGCGTGATCGCAGACGTGCCCGTCATGCAGTCTTGTGCCGAGGTGTTTACGGGGTTCGTCCAGAGCGTGCTCGATCAGCAGGCGTATGTTGCGATGATGCGAGCGATCTTGAATCAGTTTACCGCCCAAAAACTGATAGAGTTCGGTTTAGGACCGACACCACTTACACCAGAAGAACTGTCCACCGTGCAGATGGAAACTATTGCTCCTCCGGACTTCGAAATCGCAGGTTCGGGTGAGCTTGGGGCTACTCTTGGCGCAGTGGTCGCGTTTGCAGTGCCCGTAGCGATTATGGCTTACGCACTGAGTACCCCGCCGGTCACAGTCGACTCTGCATGGTACAACGGCCTAAACAATCGGATCGACACCGGGCTCGGTAAGAACGCGACGCCAGAGCAGAAGATCCAGTCAGCGACCGCGTTGCTCGACATCGCCGACGACCTGATGGGCAGCTACGTGGACATGTCCCGCGTCATGAGCGGTTTATCGCAGTTTGGTATCAACTCGCCCATGCAGGCGCAGACGATGGCCGACAAATTGCTCAACAGCATTCCAGCCGGGCAGATGCCCGTCACGCTGCCGGCAGCTCAGGCTCGGTTCATGCCGGGAGCGAGCCGCACGTCGGATGCCTATTGAGGCTAAATCATGGAAACCATCCAGATTGTTACGAATCAGCCAACTTTCATAACTTCCAGCTGCTTCGAGAGCCTCGATTCATGCTCGCATGCTTCGGCCGTTGTTCGCGATCGAGATGGTGACGAGCGCGCAACGCGGGCAGCAGAGTTTGCAAGACGCTGCGCGAGCGTGATTTCCCGGGGAAATAACTCCGGGGCGCTTCTTTTGCTTACGGCCTTCCTCTTATGCGGCGGTACTTCCGCTGCCCAAGAAATGACCCCAGTCAATGATGACACCCTACATTCCGCGTACTGCATCCCAATCGTTCAAGGGTTTGTCGACGTCGACAAGGCAGACGATGCGGAATTGATGAGTAGACTGGAGGCTGCTCAATCCGCCCAGATGCGCGCACTATTGGGCGAAGAAAGGGAAACGTTACGCAAGCTCACTGCGCTCGATGAAGCCAAGTTAAGTCGCCTTAGGTCGCACATGCCTTCGGCGCTTCAACCGGAACCCGCAGCGCTCGCCGAAGCAGCCAAACGCGGGGAAATGGACCGTGAAAGATTCCATACCGAGGCTAGACAATGCATGGACAGGTGCTTCAGCCCTCCGTATGACGGGACCAAGGCCGCGGCCTGCATGCGCAGTTGTGTAGACACGGCTTTGCACGCTCGCATAAAGGCTTGTGAAGCCCCCGGTTGGCTGTCTCAACCTCTGCCGTCGTCGAGAAACTAGTCGTCCTGGCAGTACGACGGCTTCGGGCGCAAGAGTCAGAGGACGCCAGACGGAACCTAAACGACCTGGAATCTCTACTACTGCGCCAGCTACATTGGCTGTCTGAGCGAACCCAAGCCCGGCAAACTCCAGGGCTCACTCGTCCGCCCGATCGGAGGCTTCCAGCCAGGACGCAGTCCTCAGAACCCGGCCGTCCTCACGGCCGCCCACCCTTTTGCGACGAACCGCTGCACCAGCTGATGCTTTGCTGCAACACGCACGTTGCCGCAGCCCCCAGCTTGGTAGAATTCGCCCCCTCCTATGGTCCGAGCCGTCAGAGCTACCCAGGTCGAAATCGAGACCGCCGTGCAGGCGCTGCGCGACGGCGAGCTGGTCGCTTTTCCGACCGAGACCGTGTACGGGCTCGGGGCGAACGCCCAGAACCCTGCCGCGGTGCGCAAGATCTTCGAGGCCAAGGGGCGCCCTGCCGCCCACCCGGTGATCGTGCACCTCGACAGCCCGCGGTTCCTGCACCGCTGGGTGCGCGAAGTGCCGCAGGCGGCCTCAAGGCTCGCCGAGAGCTTCTGGCCGGGGCCCCTCACCATGGTGATGCCGCGCGCGCCGCAGGTGCATGACGTGGTGACCGGCGGCCAGGACACGATCGCGATCCGTGTGCCCGCTCATCCGATGGCACAGCAGCTCTTGACCGCTTTCGGCGGTGGCATCGCCGCGCCGTCCGCGAACCGCTATGGCCGGCTCTCACCGACCCGCGCGGAGCACGTGCGCGAGGAGTTCGGCGAGGCAGTGCGCATCATTCTCGACGGCGGCGAGTGCCCGATCGGGCTCGAGTCCACCATCGTCTCTTTCGAAGGCGAGAATGTACGGATGCTGCGCCCGGGCAGCGTCACGGCCGCGCAGATCCGCCGGGCGGTCGGGGACGTGCTGATCGGCGCCGGCGGCGAGTCGCCGCGGGTGCCCGGCAGCACGCCGACGCATTACGCTCCGGTGACGCCCATGACGATCGTGCCGGCGGGTGAGATCGACGCGCAAGCCGATGCGGCGTCAAGCGGCGGACGGCGCATTGCGGTGCTCGCGCAGCGCCTGCCGCTGCGCTCGCACAAATACGTCACCTGGATCAACGCGGGGCGCAAGCCCGAGAGCTACGGCCGCGACCTGTACAACAACCTGCGCACACTCGATCGCGGCGGCTGTCAGCGCATCCTCGTGCAGGACGTGCCCGAGGGCGAGCTCTGGGTGGCGATTCGCGACCGCCTGCTCAAGGCTGCGAGCAGCTTCGCTGAGAGCGACGACGGCACCACCGGCACGATGGCGGTCCTGCCGTAGAATTGCTCACCGCCGTTGCGCCGCGCCCGATTCATCGATCCATTTGAGCCCGCGGAGATCCGGCGCCTGGTGCGGGAGTTCGGCTCCCCACTCCTGATTCTCGACTGCGAGCGGGTGCGCGCGCAGTTCCGCAAGCTCAGGAAGGCGCTGCCGCGCGTCGACCTGCACTACGCGCTCAAGCCCATGCCGCATCCGGCCGTGGTACGTAAGGTGATCGAGGAGGGCGGATTTCTCGATCTGGCGACCACCGGAGAGGTGCAGCTCGCCGCGCAGCTCGGGGTCGATCCGGCGCGCTGCATCCATACGCACCCCATCAAGCGCGCCGCCGACATTGCCAACGCGCTGGACTTCGGCGTGCGTACCTTCACCGCCGACAATCCCGACGAGGTGCGCAAATTCGCGCGCCGCGCGGGCGAGGTCGAGTTGCTCCTGCGCGTGTCGTTCCGTTCCCCCGGAGCGGTGTGCGACCTGTCGCGCAAATTCGGCTGCGACCCGGAGGCGGTGCTGCCGCTCGCGCGCGGCGCCGCGGAGCTCGGCATCGGCGTACGCGGCCTGTCGTTTCACGTCGGCTCCCAGACCCCGGATGCGACCAAGCACGTCGAGGCGCTGGAAGCGTGCGTGCGGCTGATGGCGGCGGCGCGCCGCGAGCGGCTCGGCGCCTTCAACACGCTCGATATCGGCGGCGGCTTTCCGATCGATTACGCGCAGCGGGTGCAGGACATCGGCCGCTTCTGCGCACCGCTGCGCAGGGCCCTGGCGAGGCTCCCGAAGCGCGTGCGGGTGATCGCCGAGCCGGGGCGCTACATCGTGGGGCCGGCTGTGGTCGCGGTCGCCTCCGTGATGGGACGCGCACAGCGCGAGGGACACTGGTGGTACTACCTCGACGACGGCCTCTACGGCTCCTACAGCGGGCAGCTGTTCGATCACGCGCGCTACCCGGTGGTGGCGCTGCGCGAGGGCGGGGAGCTCTCGCCCGCCGTGCTCGCCGGCCCCACCTGCGACAGCATCGACGTGATCGCGGAGAATCTCATGCTGCCGAGACTCAAGGAGGGCGATCTGATCGTCGGCCGCGCGATGGGCGCCTACACCTGGGCGAGCGCCACGGACTTCAACTTCTTTCCCAGGGCGACCGTGGTGGCCGTCAACACCCGCCCCGGCGACACCGGCAGCGTGCCGGAGAGCCTGCCGTGAGGCGGCGATGAGGGCGGTCCTCTACGCGACGCTCCTCCTCATGGGATCGAACGTCTTCATGACGTTCGCCTGGTACGCGCACCTCAAGAACCTCTCCGCACGGCCCTGGTACGTGGCGGCGATCGTGAGCTGGGGGATCGCTTTCTTCGAGTATCTGCTGCAGGTGCCAGCCAACCGCATCGGCTACACGCAGCTGACGCTGCCGCAGCTGAAGATCCTGCAGGAGATCATCACCCTTACGGTGTTCGTGCCGTTCGCGGTGTTCTACATGCACAAGTCGATGAAGCTCGATTACCTCTGGGCGGGGCTGTGCATTCTCGCGGCCGTGTATTTCGTGTTCCGCTCGCACGAGGGTGTGTGAAGACCGACGCCGACATACCGCCCACGGCGATTCATGCACAGGTGCTCGCCGCACGCGCCGGCCGCGAGCCGCGCGTGATCGCGCGGCTGTTCTCGGGCTGGGCGCTGTTCGGCGAGCGGCAGTTCGTGCGCGGCTACGCGCTGCTGCTACCCGATCCGGTGGTGCCGAATCTCAACGCCCTCGGGGTGCGCGACCGCGGCGCCTTTCTCACCGACATGGCGAGCCTCGGCGATGCGCTGCTGAAGGCGACGGGGGCGCTGCGCATCAACTACGCGATGTTCGGCAACGAGGAGCCGGCGCTGCACGCGCACGTCATCCCGCGCTATCTCGATGAGCCCGAGCCCATGCGCGTCCGGCACCCGTTTGCCTACGACTGGGCCGCGGCCCCGCGGTTCGACCCGCTGGCGAGCCGTGAGCTCGCAGACAGCCTCCTGCGAGAGCTGACGCGGCTCGGGGTCACCAAGCCGATGCGCTACCGCCCGGGCGAGAACGCCGGTTCCTGAAGCCAGCCGCGCCGCGGTTCCTCGGAAGCCGCCGTTACTGCTTCGGCGGCGGCTGTGAGCTCTGCGGCGAGGGGTTCACGTGCCCCGGTGGCGCGGTCGGCGCAGGTGCCTTAGCGCTGATTAGCTCCACGTCGAAGATCAGCATCGAGCCTGGCGGTATCGACGGCGGCGAGCGCATGTCGTAGGCCAGCTGCGGCGGGATGAACAGCTTGTACTTGCCGCCCGGCTTCATCAGCTGCAGCGCCTCGGTCCAGCCGGGGATGACGCGATCGACCTGGAAGGTCGCCGGCTCGCCGCGCTTGTAGGAGCTGTCGAACTCCGTGCCATCGAGCAGCGTCCCGCGGTAGTTCACCGTCACCTCGTCAGTGCCTTTGGGCGACTCGCCGCTGCCGGCGTTGAGCACGGTGTACTCGAGTCCGCTCGTGGTCGTCGTCACGCCGGGCTTCTTGCCGTTCTGCGCGAGGAACGCGGCAGCCTTGTGGTGATTGGCGTCGGCGACGGTGGTGACGGCGCTGGTGATCATCTCGCGGATGTTGGCCTGGTCGGCCGGCGTCAGAGTCGCTTTGCCGGTGAGTGCATCGTGCACCCCCTGCCCGAGTTTCGCGGTGTTCACCATCTCCGGGGTGACCTGCGCACGCCGCAGCTGCTCGCCCATCGAGACGCCGAGGCTGTAGCTGGTGTCGTCCTTCTTGTCGGTTTTGCCGGCCTTTCCGGCTGCGGAGTGCGCGGCCTTGCCGGGCGCCGCGGGAGCGGTGGCCTGCGCCGCACCCGTCTGCGGCTGCTGCGCCAGGAGCAGCGCCGGTACGGCGAGAACTGCGGCAAAGGCCGCGAGCTTGACCGTGAGTGGGCTCCGGCTGCGGCCGGGCGTGGGTGATGTCATGAGCTTCCCTTCGGCTTTAGGGCATGCGGGCCGTGCACGGCACGGCTTGTGGGGCCGCAGCGGGGCGAGAGTGTCGCCGATAGCGCCGAACCGTGCCAGCCCACTTAAGGTCCGGGGCGGTCAGTCGCCCGGCGCGTCCTCGCTCGCCAGGCGGGCAAGCTCCTCGTCGGTGAAGCTGCCCGCAGAGGTAACCAGCGACTCGGCGCGGCGCAGCTGCGCGGCCTCGACGTAGATGCGCGCCGGCGCCGCCTGGCCCAACACCACCGCGTCGGAGGCGATGCGCAGGCGGACACCGCCTGCTTCGAGGATGCCGGCAATCACCACGGCGGTCGGTCCATCCGCTGCGGTCATGAGCAGGCGCCATCCGGTATCCGGCCTGGTATCTGACTTCGTATCTGACATCGTGCGGCTCTAAGATACCACAGTCCCAATTGGACGGTAATTAAGTCCCAATTGGACGTTGAAGTACTCCCAGTTGGACGGTACGATTGCGCGAGCCTCAGCTACTCAACTGCAGGGCATGCATGTATCCACGATTCGCTGAGAGCCTCGTTCGCACGGCGCTGCGCGATACCCGCGTCGTGGCAATCAGCGGTCCGAGGCAATCAGGCAAGACCACCTTGGCCCGCAGGTTCGCGCGACAAGGGCGCGTCTATCTGACGCTCGACAGTCAACCTACGCTCGCCGCCGCAAAGGGTGATCCTGTAGCGTTCGTCCGCGGACTTGACCGCGCGATCATCGACGAAGTGCAGCGTGCACCGGAGGTGCTACTGGCCGTCAAGCAAAGCGTGGACGAGGATCCGCGTCCTGGGCGCTTCCTCCTCACCGGTTCCGCAAATCTTCTGACTATCCGGACGGTTCACGAGTCATTGGCTGGCAGAGTTGAGGTCGTCCCGTTGTACCCCTTGGGCCGAAGCGAACGGTTGCGCTCCAGGGAGCCGCAATTCCTTTCCAAGGCATTTCGGGGTCAGCTGCCTCAAGCCGCTGAATCCGTAACCGGCGAGAAGCTGCTCCAGCTCGTCGTGACCGGCGGCTACCCGGATGCCATCAAGCGTCATGCAGAACGGCGGCGCCATGACTGGTACCGCGCGTATATACGCTCCATCGTCGAGCGCGATATTCCGGAGATCGCCGATATTGCCGGGCGCGATCAGATTCCGCGGCTTCTGGAGATCTGTGCCCGATTCGCCGGCCAGCTCACCAATTTCTCGGAGATGGGCCGCGCCATCGGGCGCGATCATAAGACCGTCGCGCAGTACCTGCGGGTGCTGGAACAGATTTACCTTATCCAGCCAGTGGCACCCTGGTCGCGTAACGAGTTGTCGCGCCTGGTGAAGACTCCCAAGCTCCACTTCATCGATTCAGGCCTCCTCGCAGCTTTGCGCGGCCATTCGGCTGCACGCCTGGGCGCAGAGCGCGGGCTTCTCGGACCGCTTCTGGAGAGTTTTGTGCTCTCGGAACTGATCAAGGCAACCGCGTGGGCCAAGCAGCGTGTCTCGATTTTTCACTATCGCGACAAGGATCAACTGGAGGTCGACTTCGTTCTCGAGAATCCCGCAGGCCAAATCGTCGGCATCGAAGTGAAGGGGGCTGCCTCAGTCTCGCAGCGCGACTTCGCTGGCCTCGAGCGCATAGCGTCCGCGGCCGGATCGGCGTTCGTGCAAGGCATTCTGCTCTATGACGGCGAGCAAACCCTGTCGTTCGGGCCCAATCTTCGCGCCGTCCCCCTGCCGACCTTGTGGGCGTGATCGGCGTGCTCATCATCCGGCAACTGTCCCGCAGCTTCCGCGAGGGGGAGCTGCTCCATCCCGTGCTCGACGGGGTCGACGCGAGTGTCGCGGGCGGCGAGAGCGTCGCCATCACCGGGCGCAGCGGCTCGGGCAAATCGACGCTCCTTAATCTCATCAGTGGCATCGATCGGGCGGACGCCGGCACGGTGGACTTCGACGGCCGCGAGGTGACGGCGATGGCGGAGCCCGAGCGCACGCTCTTCCGACGCGCTCACATCGGCTTCGTCTACCAGTTCTTCAACCTGATACCGACTCTCGATGTTGCCGAGAACGTCCGCCTGGTGCTCGAGCTCAACGGCGTCGGCGCGCGCGCGGCGCGGCAACGCGTGCAGGAGGTGCTGGCGGCGGTCGGACTGGCCGCGCGTGCGCACAGCGCGGTCGAGCAGCTCTCGGGCGGAGAGCAGCAGCGTGTCGCGATTGCGCGCGCGCTGGTGCACGAGCCGCGGCTGCTGCTCGCCGATGAGCCGACCGGCAACCTCGACGAGGAGAGCGCGCGCGAGGTGCTGCCGCTGCTTCTGTCGCTGGTGCGGGCGCGCGGCACCACGCTCGTGATCGTGACGCACGATGGCGCGCTCGCGCGGCAGGCGGACCGCGTGCTCGAGCTCAGGGCCGGGCGCCTGCACGCCGCGGCGGCCGGCAGCGGATGAGCACGCTGCGCACGGCGAGTCTCCGCTACCTGGTGCGCCACCCGGTGCAACTGACGCTCGCGCTCGTCGGCCTCGCCCTCGGCGTCGGCACGATCGCCGCCGTGGATATCGCCACGGCCAGCGCGCAGCGCGCCTTCGAGCTGTCGCTCGAGGCGGTGAACGGCGCCGCCACCGAGGAGATCGTCGGGGGCCCGGCGGGCATCGACGAGTCCGTGTATGCGCGGCTGCGCACTCATGCTTTGGAGCCCGACGGCCCGCAACCGGTCTACGCGCCGGTGCTCGAGGGCTACGTCGCCGTCGGAGAGCGCACGCTGGAGCTCGTCGGTATCGATCCGTTCGCCAGCGCCGAGCTCGAGACGCACGCGGCCGCGGTTGAGGCCCCCGTGCTCTCGGCCGGCAACAGCGGGAGTCTCCGCAAGTGGTTCACCGTGCCGGGGGCGGTGGCGATGAGCGCTGCGACCGCACGCGAGCTCGGTGTCTCGCCGGGCAGCCGCTTCCAGCTGCGGATCGGCGGCCATGCGCACACCGCGACCTGGGTGGCGACCGTCGCGGACGCGGATACCGGGACAGGATCCGAGCTGCTGTTCAGCGACGTGGCGCAGGCGCAGGAATGGTTCGGAGAGCCCGGCCGGCTCTCGCGCATCGAGGTGCGGCTGCCGGCCGCCGTGCCCGCGGCGCCGCTGCTGGCGGCGCTCCGCGCGCAGCTGCCGATCGGCCTCGAGCTCGAGTCGACGCGTCGCGAGGCGCGTGCGACCTTCGCCATGACCGGGGCATTCACGACCAACCTCAAGGCGATGAGCCTGCTCGCGCTCCTGGTCGGGATTCTCCTCATCTACGGGGCAGTGAGCTTCTCCGTGGTACAGCGTCGCGCCATCTTCGGCGTGCTGCGCGCACTCGGGGCGACGCGCACGCAGGTGCTCACGCTCGTGCTCGGGGAGGCGGCGCTGCTCGGCATCGTGGGCGCTGCCTGCGGTGTGCTGTTCGGCATCGTCATCGGCCGCGGACTCATCGGCCTCGTCTCGCAGACCATCAACGATCTGTATTTCGTGGTGGCGGTCCGGGGGGTCACCGTCCCGCCGGCGGCGATTCTGGGGGCGTTGGCTCTGGGGGTGGCTACGGCGCTCGTCGCAGCGCTGCTGCCCGCCGTCGAGGTCGCCTACAGCACGCCGCGACTCGGACTCGAGCGCGCGGTGCTCGAGCAGCGTGCGACGCAACTCGCCCTGAGGCTCCTGGCAGTCGGGGTGCTGCTCGCCGCGGCGGCCGCCGTCACGGTCTGGCTGTCGGGTCGAAGCCTCTTCGGCGGGTTTGCGGCGCTGTTCCTGCTGCTGCTCGGGGTCGCGGCGGCGACGCCGGCGGTGCTGCGCGCGCTCGCCCAGGCGGCCGCGCGCGTTACCGGTCGGCTGAGTCCGCTTGCGCGGCTCGCGTGCGGCGACATCGGCGCCTCGCTCAGCCGCACCGGCATCGCCGTCGCCGCGCTCGGCATGGCGCTCGCGGCCATGATCGGCGTTGCGATCATGGTCGAGAGCTTCCGCGAGTCACTGCACGCATGGCTGATACGCACGATGCGCGCCGACATCTATGTCAGCGCCCCGGGTCCCGGGTCGGGCAGTCCCGGAGAGGGCCTCGAGCCTCAGGCTGTGCAGGCGCTGCTTGGCGTTCCCGGGGTGAACGCGCACAGCGAGACGCGTCGCGCGGTCGTGGGCTCGCCCTACGGCGAGCTCGACCTCAATGCCGTGCGGCTCGCGCCCGCGAGCTACGCGGCGCTCGATTTCACCCAGGGCGAGGCCCGCGAGGCGTGGGCGGGGTTCGCACACGGCGACATCCTCATCTCCGAGCCGCTCGCCTGGCGGCTGCGCCTCGCGCCGCACGACATGCTGACGCTGACCACCGCCTCGGGTCCCCGGGCGTTCACGGTGGCGGGTGTGTACCGCGAGTACGGCAACGATCGTGGCGAGGTGCTGATCAGCCTCGATGAGTACCGCAGGCTGTGGCTCGATCCCGGCATCGGCTCGCTCGGTCTCTATCTCGCGCCCGGCGCCGAGGCGACCCGAATGGTGGCGAGGCTCCGTGCCGCCGCGCATGGGCGGCAGGCGCTCCTCATCCGCTCGAACGCGGACATCCGCGCGCTGTCGATGCGCATTTTCGACCGCACCTTCGTGATCACACGCGTGCTCTACTGGCTCGCGGCGGGTGTCGCGGCGGTAGGGCTTCTGAGCGCACTCCTGGCGTGGGAGCTGCAGCGGGGTCGTGAGCTTGCGCTGTTGCGTGCGCTCGGGCTGACACCCGCCGCGACCTTCGTGCTCGTGGTGGCGCAGACGCTCTTCATGGGCGGTGCGGCGCTTGCAGTGGCCGTGCCGGCGGGACTTGCCACGGCGGTGGTGCTGACCGACGTCATCAACCGGCGCGCTTTCGGGTGGCAGTTCGACCTGCACCTCCGGGCTGCGCAGTTCGGCAACGCGCTGTGGCTCGCGCTGGCCGCAGCGCTCCTGGCGGGACTCTATCCGGCGTGGCGTAGCGCCCGCGCGCCGATCGCCGTGGGCCTGAGGGAGGAGTGATGCGTGGCGGATGGGCTGGCGCGTGCGCCGTGGCGGTGCTCACGGCGGCAGCCGGCACGGCGCCGACGCCGGGGCCCACGAGTGCGGGGGGCTTCGCGCAGGCGCTCGCTCCGCGAGCCTTCGTGTTTCCGCGCGATCACGGGCCGCACCCGGAGTTTCGCCAGGAGTGGTGGTATCTCACCGGGAATCTCGAGGCGCCCGATGGCGCGCGCTTCGGGTTCGAGCTGACCTTTTTTCGCGTCGCGCTTGCCCCGGAGGGGACACCGGCCCCGGCGAGCGCATCCGCCTGGCGTGCCCGGCAGATCTACGTGGCGCACTTCGCGATCACCGACGCTGCCCGCGGGCGCTTCGCGAGCGCTCAGAAACTCGAGCGCGACGCCCTCGGGCTCGCGGGCGCGCAGAGCGAGCCGCTCAAGGTATGGGTTGACGATTGGTCACTCTCGGCGGAGGCAGGCGTCTGGAGGGTGAGCGCCGCGCAGGCCGGTTATGGACTCGAGCTCGAGCTGACACCGCTCGGTCCGCCGACGCTCAACGGAGATGCGGGCCTGAGCGTCAAGGCGGCGGTTCCCGGGGATGCGACCTACTACTACTCCATCCCGCGCATATCGGCCGCCGGCCGCATCGTGCGCGACGGGCACGCGATCCCGGTCAAGGGACTCGCATGGTTTGATCGCGAGTGGGGTAGCGGGGGCCTCGGGGCTGACGAAGTCGGTTGGGACTGGTTCGGGCTGCAGCTCGCCGATGGCTCGAGCTTCATGTTCTACACGTTGCGCGACCGCGGCGGCGGCCGCGATCCGCACAGCGCGGGAACCTGGGTCGACACGGCCGGAAAATCGCGCGCGCTGTCGAGCGCTGAGGTGCAGATCGAGGTCACGGGTCACTGGACCGATGGCCGGGGCGTGCGCTACCCCGCGCGGTGGCGCATCCGCGTTCCGACGCTTGCACTCGACCTCGCGATTACGCCGGTGCTATCGGGACAGGAGCTCGACACCACGCCGCGGTACTGGGAGGGCGCGGTCGAGGTCGCCGGCACGCGCAACGGCGAGCGTAGCGGCGGGCGCGGCTACGTCGAGCTGGTCGGTTATGCGAGGGATACCGACACGCTGTCGGAGGTTGGCCGGTGATATGAGCCGCTCCACGAACGGCTCTACTCGGGTGGCAGTTCCGCGACCGGGTCACGCGCGGACACCCCGAGCGGGGCATAGTGCTTGAGATTGCGGCTGAGGATCGTGAGGTCGTGACACATCGCGATCGCCCCGATCGCGAGGTCTGCGAACCCCACGGTATGTCCGCGGCCGCGCGCTTCATCCGATAGCGTCCCCGCGATCCGCGCTGCAGCGAGGTCGAACGGCAGAATTCTCGGGCTGTACAGATGCACGAGAGTGTCGAGCCACTGCCGCAAGCGGGCTGCTTTTTGCGTCGCGCCCTCGCGCCTCGACTTCGCGATTCCGTCCTCGATCCCGGCGATCGTGACGACTGACACGTACAGACGCGCGGAGTTGCGATCCATCCACTCGATGAGCCGCGGAATGGACCGCGCCTTCGAGGGTGCGCCAACGGAGAGGATATCCGTGTCGACGAGGAATCCGGCGCTCACAACTCCGCATCGCGCAGCGGAGCCCTCGAACGGGCCGGCACGTCCTCCGCGAGCGGCGCCGACATCAGCAGCCTGCCGAACGAGGGGACCCGCGACAGCCGCTGCCATTCCTCGTACGACAAAAGCACCGCCTCGCGTTTGCCGTGACGCGTGATCACCGACGGTTTGCCGCGGAGCGCGTCGTCAACGACGGCTGAGAGTTTTGCCTTCGCATCCTTCAGCTGTAACTTGCGCACGTCGACCCCAGATATGACTACTATGGTCATATATTAGCCTGTTCCGGCCGATGAGCCAACCCTGTTGCGCCGCAAGCTCCGGAACCTGGGTGTCAGGCGAGATCGGCGAGCGCCGCAGGCACGGGTCGGCGCAGCAGGAGGTTGCGCGCTTCCCAGGCCTGCGGGGGCGCCAGGTCGGCGAGCAGGCTCACCTCGCCGCCGGAGAATGCGGCGACCGGGACGCCGTCCCGATAGAGCAGGCGGTTGCCGGCCAGTGACGGCACGCGCGCGCCGGGCGTGAGAATGCCGGCCAGGTTGAGGGGATCGGCAGCCGACACCGACACGTAGTGTCCGTCCTGCGGGCGGCGGCGCGCCTCGCGCAGCAATGCGATCGCCTCGGGAGCCGCGAACTGCTCGCCGCTGAAGCCCGCGACGAAGCGGCCGCCGCGAATCTCGCCGCGTGCCTCGAGGCGCCGGCAGCACATGAGGAGCTCGCGCCACGGCGGCAACCAGTCGGCCTCGCGCGCGAGGAGGCGCCAGAACACGACACCCCAGCGCCGCAGGAGCGTGCGCACCACGTGCTCGATGAGCTCCTCGTCGCGCGCGCGGTCGGCAGTCACGGGGTCTCGTGCAATGCGCGCCCAGCGTCCGGCGGCATCCATGCCGTAGAGCGAGATGCGCCGCCGGCGGCGGCCAGGGGTCGCGTTGCGGCGCCGCTCGGCGGGCACGAGGAGCGCGCGCAGGCCCGCGAAGCTGTCGGAGTTGACGGCGCCGAGCGCGACCAGCTCCGCGAGCGCTTCCTCGAGCTGGGTCGGCAGGAGCCCGGTGCCCGCGGCGATCTCATCGAAGAACGAAGCGCCGTGGCGGTCCAGGTGGCCGTCGACGCGCTGCGCCGAGGCCGAGAGACGCAGCTCTCCCGGGTCGGAGGTGAGTCGCGACCAGAGTCGCAGGTTGCGCCGCGCGAGGAGCACGATCGGCGTGGCGCGCACCGGAGCCGCACGGCGTTCGGGGTTGCTCACTCGCGCGCCGAGCCGCGTCCAGACAAAGCGGCCGGCGAGACATTGCTCATCGAGCCAGGCGGGCTCGTACTCGCCGATGCGCAGCGGCAGGATCTCGGTTTCCCAGGCGCTCGCTGCGGCCTCGAACCCTTCGAGCTGCGCGAGGATGGCGCCGACCGCATCCGGCCCCTCCATGCGGGCTGCGGCGCTCACCCGCTGCCATTCGAACAGGAAGCGCAGGTAATCGCGCGCCTCGATCGGCTCGATCTCGGCACGCAGCCGCTTCACGGTGTAGCGATGGATGCGCGCCAGCAGCCGCCGCTCGCACCACTCGCCGCCGGCCGGCGCGCCTGCCGTGAAAGCACCGCGCAGCGCGAAGCCTTCGGCCTCGAGCCGGGCGAGGGCTGCCTCGATGCGGGCGGGTGGCAGATCGAGCGTGGCGGCGAGCGCCTGCGCAGTCACGGGACCCAAGCCCTCGAGCCGCCCGCGCACCACCTCGACCAGCGCCTCGTCGGGAGTGACGGCGCGCGCGTGCGCCTCGGGCGTCACCACCGGAGGCTCGCCGCTCACACCCGGATAGAGTGCCGTGAAAAGCGGTAGCCGCTCGGCGGCGACCCACAGGCCGCCCCCCGGGACGCCGAGGCGTGTCACGCGGCGCGAGGCCGCGAGCGCGCCGAGGAGCTCGGACCAGTTGCCGCTCGCCGCCTCGGCGGCCGTGAGACAGGCGAGCCACAGCAGCGCATCGTGCAGCTCGTCGGCGCTCGCGGCGTCCGGCCACGCCTCGGCCCGCACCCGCGCGATGGCTTCCGGGTCGAGCTTGCCGATGTCGGCGGCGCTCTCGGGATCGAGCCAGCGCCGGCTCATCACCGCCTGCGTGCGCCGCTCCTCGAGCGGCGCATCGTCGAGGAACGCGTACGGCCGCGCCGACAGCACCTCGAGCGCGAGCGGCGAGGGCTCGGTGAGATCGCGGGCAATCACCCGGATGCTGCCGGCCTCGAGCGCGCGTAGCAGCCGCTCGAAGCCCCCGATGTCCATGACCTCGTTGAGGCAGTCGGCGATCGTCTGGCGTACCAGCGGGTGGTCGGGGATCTCGAGCTCGCCCGTCAGGTTCTCCGCGCACGCGAGCTGGTCGGGGAACACCGCCGTCAGCAGGTCCTCCGCCGCCATGCGCGCGAGCGGGGCGGGGACCTTGCGCCCGCCGCGAAAGCGCGGCAGTGCGAGCGCGATGGTCGCGTCCCAGCGCCAGCGCACCGCGAACATGGGAGCGGCGCACAGTGCCTGCACGAGCAACGCCCGCACGCTGTTGGAATGCAGGTAACGGGCGACCTCGGCAAGCTCGAAGCTGTGGACGGTGGTGAGCGACAGCACGATGGCGTCCTCGGTCGCCGCCGCCTGCAGCTCGAAGTTGAAGTTACGGCAGAAGCGCTTGCGCAGACTCAACCCCCAGGCGCGGTTGACGCGGCTGCCGAAGGGCGAATGAATGACCAGCTGCATCCCGCCGGCCTCGTCGAAGAAGCGCTCGAAGACGATCGTCTCGCGGGTCGGGAGCGCCCCGAGCGCGGCGCGCGCGGCGGCGAGGTACTGCACCGCCTGCACCGCGGCGGCAGGCGTGATGCCCACTTCGGTCACCAGCCAGTCGGTCGCCGCGGCGATCCCGGCATCGCGCGGTGTCTCGGTGCCCGCATCGAGCCGGGCGTCGACCCCGGCGCGCAGCCGCGAGACGCTTTCGGACAGCTCGTCCGTCCGTCCCGGCGCCTCGCCCAGCCAGAACGGGATGGTCGGCGGCTCGCCGCGCGCATCCTCGACGCGGATCCTGCCGGGCTCGACGCGCAGGATGCGGTACGACACGTTGCCGAGCTGGAACACATCGCCCTGCAGGCTCTCGACCGCGAAATCCTCGTTCACCGTGCCGACGAATTGCGCCTGCGGCTCGAGGATCACCTGGTAATCGGCGGTGTCGGGAATGGTGCCGCCGGAGGTGAGGGCGGTGAGGCGCGCGCTACGGCGTCCCCGGACGACATGGTTCACGGCGTCGTGGTGCAACAGCGCGCCGTGTCGTCCACGGCGCGTGCTGTAGCCCTCGGCGAGCATGCGAAGCAGCTCGTCGAACGTCGCGCGCGGCAGCGCCCGGTACGGCCACGCACGCCTCAGGAGGGCGTACAGATCCGCGACCGGCCACTCACGGGCGGCGGCTTCGGCGACGATCTGCTGCGCGAGCACATCGAGCGGTGTCTGCGGCATCACCAGCCGGTCGAGCTCGCCGCGGCGCACCGCCGCCAGCAGCGCTGTGCACTCGATGAGGTCGTCGCGCGACAACGGGAAGAGCCGCCCCTTGGGCGTTCCGCCCAGGCTGTGACCGGAGCGCCCGACGCGCTGCAGAAAGGCGGCGATCGAGCGCGGCGAGGCGAGCTGACACACGAGATCGACCTCGCCGATGTCGATGCCGAGCTCGAGCGAGGCGGTCGCAACCAGTGCGCGCAGCTCACCGCGCTTCAGGCGCGCTTCCGCATCGAGGCGCGATTCCTTCGCCATGCTGCCGTGGTGCGCGGTGACGTGCTCCGCGCCCAAGCGCTCGGAGAGATGACGCGCGAGGCGCTCGGCCTGCCGCCGCGTGTTGACGAAGACCAGCGTCGTGCGGTGCGCGGAGATGAGCTCGGCGAGGCGATCGTAGAGCTGCGTCCAGACCTCCCCCGACATCACCGCTTCGAGTGGCGCGGCCGGAATCTCGAGCTGCAGATCGCGCTCGCGCACGTGGCCGGTGTCGATGATGGTGCAGTCGGCCGTGCCGTCGGGTCTGAGGTTGCCGCACCCGACCAGGAAGCGGGCGACGTCCTCGATGGGCTTCTGCGTGGCGGAGAGCCCGACGCGCGTGAGCTTCCTGCCGGCGAGCGACTCGAGCCGCTCGAGGGTGAGCGCGAGATGCACGCCGCGCTTGCCGCCGGCCATGGCGTGGATCTCGTCCACGATCACCGTGCGGGTGCTCGCGAGCATCTGCCGGCCGGACTGCGACCCCATGAGGATGTAGAGCGACTCGGGCGTCGTGACGATGATGTGCGGCGGACGCTTGATGCTCGCGCGCCGCTCGTGCTGCGGCGTGTCACCGGTGCGCACGAAGTTGCGGATCTCGACCGGCGGAAGCCTCAGCGCCTCGAGCTGTGCCCGGATCCCCGCGAGCGGCGCCTCGAGGTTGCGGTGGATGTCGTTGGAAAGCGCCTTGAGGGGCGACACATACACCACGTAGGTCTCGTCGGCGAGCCCCGCCGGCTCGAGCCCGGCGCGCACCAGCTGATCGATCACCGCGAGGAACGCAGCGAGCGTCTTGCCCGAGCCGGTCGGCGCGGCGATGAGCACGTGGCGCTGCGCCGTAATCGCCGGCCACGCTGCGCGCTGCGCCGCGGTCGGGGCCGCGAACGCGCGCTCGAACCAGCCGGCGACGGCGGGATGAAACTCGAGCGGCATGGCAGGAATTGAAGCACACGGCCGGCCCGACGAGGAGGCCGCCCGTGCAGAATTCACACAGCGTACAGGGACCGCACCCGCGGTTGGCTGGATGGCCCCCGCATGGCACCCCCTAATTCGGGCCCGCCGCCTGAAAGGGGAGTAAAGTCAACAGTCCGTGAGGGTTGCGAGGACCGCCGGATGTGGGAAGACGAGGTTCATGATTCGGTGCGCGGCTGGCTGGTCTGGTGGATCGTGGGCGCCGTCATCGTCGTGGCGATCGCCGTCGGCATCTGGTACCGGTACTTCTATGCCTCGCCCGCCCCGGCGCCGGCGCCTGTGGTGCAGCAGCCTGCGCCCGCCCCGCCGCCCGAGACCGGGCCCGCGAATCCCCTCCCGCCCGAGACCAGCCCGACAGCGCTTCCGGCTCTGAACGACAGCGACCAGATCGTCGCGGACTCGATCGCCGGGGTGTTGGGACATCCCACGGTCGCGCAGTTCCTCGTGCCGCAGAACATCGTGCGGCACATCGTCGTCACGGTCGACAACCTGTCCCGCAAGAAAGTGGCGGTGGACCTGCGGCCGGTGAAGCCGACTCCGGGTCAGACGGCGGTTACGACCCAGGGCGACTCGATCATGCTGAGCGAGGCGAACTTCGACCGCTACAGCCCGCTGGTGCACGCGGTGCAGGCGGCCGATGTGAAGTCGCTGGCGGTCGTGTATCAGCGGCTCTACCCGCTGTTCCAGCAGGCCTACGAGGATCTGGGTTACCCGGGGAAGTATTTCAACGACCGGCTCGTCGAAGTGATCGACGATCTGCTGGCCGCGCCCGAGGTACCGGCGCCGATTGCGCTCGCGCAGCCGAAGGTCATGTATGAGTTCGCCGACCCGGCTCTCGAGGCGCGCTCGAGCGGACAGAAGCTCATGATCCGCATGGGACCGGCAAACGCGCGCATCCTCAAGACGAAGCTGCGGGAGTTTCGCGACGAGATCATCAAGAAGAAGTGAGATCGTGAAGAAGAAATAAACCGGGAGCCGCGCAGCGCGACGTCTCCCGCGGACGGGGCCAGCTATGAGCAATCCATCGCTCCCGGACGAGCCCGGGCTCGAAAAGCCGCTCTATCACCTGCGCTCGGTGTTGATTCCGAGCGAGACGCTCGATGCCTGGGCGATCCAGCGGCGCTGGTTCGCGCTGACGCACCGGCGATTGCTCGTCGCCGCGACGAGCGGCAGGCTGATCGTCATCACCCGCCACCTGTTCGGCGGCTTCGACATCGCCACCGTTCGCTGGCAGGACCTGGAGGAAGTCACGCTGCGGGTCGGCATTCTGGGCGCCGATCTCGCGATCCGCGCAGGCAAGGCGACCGATCTCGCCTCCCTCGGCGCACAGGGCGCGCAGCAGGTGCATTTCGAAGGCCTGCGCAAGGAGCAGGCACAGGCGGTGTACCGCATCTGTCAGGCGCAGGATCAGGCCTGGCGCGAGAAGCGACGCGTGCGGGAGCTCGAGGAGCTGCGGGCACGATCCGGCGGCATCCAGGTAACGTCGGGCTCGTTGCTGGGCTCGGCAGGTACGGGAGATGACGCAGTGCAGCGCCTGCAGGAGGCCAAGCGACTGCTCGATGCGAAGCTCATTACGGATGCGGAGTACGAGGCCATCAAGGCGAAAATCGTTTCGTCCTGAGGGTGTCCACAAGTAATCCACAGGCCTTCCACAGGCGAGATGGTTTAGGCTGTACGCATGGCCATCCGGATACGGCGCCGCCGGACCCACGGAGTCGGTAACGAAGTGCTCGGGACCTACAGCTTCCCGAGCCGCACCGTGCAGGTGCTGAAGACCGCGGACGACCGGATCCTGTGGACCTGCGACTGTGACAAGTTCCGTCGCCAGTCGGGGCAGCGCGAGCCGCTGTGGTGCAAGCACATCGCCAAGGCCGCGGCACGCCGCTCGCTCGAGCGCCTGACGCGCCGGGTCGCCTGGACCCGCGCCCCCGAAACCTGACTCCGAAGAACTAGCCGCGCCGCGGCAGCACGCGGATCAGTGCCTCGCGCTCGTGCTCGTGGCGGTGTGCGCTCGCGCGCACGCGCAGCAGATCCCGCCGTGCGACCAGCCCCACGAGCTCGCCCGTGTCGCGCGCGAGTATCGGCACGCGCCCGGTATCGGTGGCGGTCATGCGGTCGGCGAGGTGCCCGACCAGCTCGTCCTCGTAGCCGACCATCAGCTCCTGGCCCGCGAGCTGCTCCGCGAGCGGGCGCTGCGGCGGGCTCTCGCCGAGCATCCAGCGCAGCGCATCCGCCCGCGACACCATGCCGACGACGCGCCGGTCACGGTCGGTCACCGGGTAACTCTTGTGCCGGCGCGGCGCATTGGGGGCCGTGAAGAAGGTGACGACGTCGCGCACCGTCCAGCTCGCAGGCAGCGCCTCGGCGGGGGTCGCCATGATGTCGGCGACGCGCATGGTCTCGAACGGATCGACGACGTACTCGCGCACGATGTGATGGCCGCGCCGCGCGACTTTCTCGGTGAGGATCGAGCGCTTGAGGAGCAGCACCGTGGTGGTGTGCGCGGTGGCACAGCCGATGACCAGCGGCAGCATTGCGTTGATGTCGTGCGTCAGCTCGAGCCCGAACATCATGGCGGTGAGCGGTGCGCGCATCGTGCCGCCCATCATGGCGGCCATGCCGACCAGCGCCCAGATGCCGGTCTCGGCGGGTGCAACGAAGCCGCCGAACACCGAGCCGATGGCGCCTCCCATGATGAGAAGTGGAGCCAGCACGCCGCCCGAAGTGCCCGAGCCGAGCGCCACCGACCAGATCACCGCCTTGACGATGAGCAGCTTCAGAGCCGGCCCCGAGCTGACCTGGCCCTGCACCAGCGCTGCAATGTTGTCGTAGCCCACCCCGAGTGCGTGTGGCTCGATCAGGCCGCCGATACCGACCACCAGTCCGCCGATGATCGGCCACCACATCCAGTGGATGGGCAGCCGCTCGAACAGGTCTTCGCTGCCGTAGACGAGCCCCGTGAGGCCGCCCGAGGCGAGACCCGCGATCACACCGAGCACCGCGCACAGCAGCAGTGCCGTTCCCGGCAGCGCGGCCCCCATGGCGAGCGGGAACAGCGGCGCGCTGCCGAGCGCCCAGAAGCGCCACGCTGCGGCCACGACGCACGCTACCGTCACCGGCACGAAGCTGCGCGGCTTCCACTCGAACAAGAGCAGCTCGACGGCGAGCAGGATGGCTGCGACCGGCGTGCCGAAGGTCGCACTCATGCCGGCGGCCGCACCGGCGACGAGGAGTGTCTTGCGCTCGGCGCTCGAGAGGTGGAACAGCTGCGCGAACAGCGAGCCGAGCGCCCCGCCCGTCATGATGATCGGGCCTTCCGCGCCGAAGGGTCCGCCGGTGCCGATCGAGATCGCGGACGACAGCGGCTTGAGGATCGCGACCCGTGCCTCGATGCGGCTGCGCCCGATGAGGATGGCCTCGATGGCTTCGGGGATGCCGTGACCGCGGATCTTCTCGGAAGCGAAGCGCGCCATCAGGCCGATCAGCAGGCAACCGGCCACCGGCACCAGCGCCGCCCAGTAGCCGAGCGAGTTGCCGGCGATGGAGGTCGCCGCCGCGCTGAAGCGTCCGAAGTAGGCAACATTGGTGACGAAGTAGATCAGGCGCGACAGAGCCCAGGCGGCGCCTGCACCCGCGGTGCCGACGACGACGGCCATGGCGGCGATCATCAGCAGCCGGCGGTCGGAGCTGAAGTCGCGCAGCTCGACTTCGGTCGAGTGCGGCGTCGGGCGCTGGCTGGAGCCGGCGCCGGTGTCGAACGCAGGAGGCGAGGGGCTGTGCGGCATGTGGGTCGAACGGTGAGCTGGAGCTCGCGGGAGCGCCCCGCGGGGCGCGCAAATATACACTAACCGCGGGTTATCGCCGCTGCGCGCCCGGTCACGCTTCGATGACGCCGTGCCGGATGGCCAGCAGCGTCAGCTCTGACTGGTTCGACACGCCCAGCTTCTGCTTGATGTTGTAGAGGTGAGTGCCGACGGTCGAAGCCGAGAGCTTCAGGTCCTCGGCGATGCGCTGCACGGTCTGGCCGCTGGCGAGCCGCACGAACACCTCGAACTCGCGCTCGGACAGCCGCTCGATCGGGGCCTTGCCGCCCTCGACCTCCGCGAGCGCCAGCTTCTGTGCCAGCTGCACGTCGAGGTAACGTCGTCCCGCCGCCACTGTCGAGATGGCTTCGAAGAGCGCCTCGGGCGCACTGCGCTTGGAGAGAAAGCCGCGCGCACCCTCGCGCAGCGCGCGCCGCGCGTGCACCGGGTCATCGTGGGCCGAGAGCGCGAGCACACGCGCCTGCGGGTGATGGGCGCGGATCCGGCGCAACGCCTCGAGGCCACCCATGCCGGGCATGGCGATGTCCATCACCACTACGTCGGGAGTGAGCTCGAGGTAGAGCTGACAGGCGCTTTCACCGGAGTCGGCCTCGCCGACCACCGTTGTCTCGCCGTGCGCCTGCAGCAGCAGGCGGAACCCGGTGCGCACCACCGCGTGATCGTCAACCAACAGCACCCGGATCATGCGCTCACCCCCAGGGGAATCTCGGCCGTGAGGCGTACGCCGTGGGGCTCGACATTGCGCACGCCGAAAGCCCCGCCGAGCCGCTCCACCCGCTCCCTGAGGCCCCGCAGCCCGAAACGCCCGGGGAGCGACCATTGCTCAGGGAGTCCCACACCGTTGTCCTCGACGCTCACCAGGAGATTGCCCCCGGCCGCCGTGACGGCGATCGCGACCTGCGTGGCCTGCGCGTGCCGCAGCGCATTCAGCAGGCCCTCCTGCACGAGGCGATAGGCGGCGAGCGTCACGCTGCCGCCGAGATCGGCGGGCAGCTCGTGATGCAGCGACAGGAGCGGCGTGGGATGGCGGCGCTGCCAGTCGGCGACCAGGCTCTCGAGCGCGGCCGACAGCCCCAGCGAGTCGAGCGCGGGTGGGGCAAGCCGCGGAATGAGCCCGTGCATCGCGTCGTAGAGCCGCGCGGCCTCGGCAGAGATGAGGCGGGCGGTGTCCGCCGTGGCCGGCTCCTGCGACTGCGTGGCGATGGCCATGGCGAGGCTGCGGATCGCAGTGACCGATTGCCCGAACTCGTCGTGCAACTCGTGCGCGATCAGCCGGCGTTCCTCTTCGATGCTCTGCTCGAGCAGCTGCGCCAGCTCGCGCCGCTCCTCCAGCCGGGTGCGTGCCTCCTGCGCGTCACGCTCGGCGCGCACGTTGTCCTGGACCGCCTGCGCCATGCGGTTGAAGGCAGCGCCGATCGCATGTGCTTCCGAGCCCGAGAGCGGCGGCAGCCGGAAGGCGAGCTCGCCACGCTGCAATCGCTCCAGTCCATTGACGATGACGGGAAAGGGCGCCAGCGCGCGCCCGACCAGCCAGAAGGCGAGCCCGCTCACGACCGCGAGAGTCACGACGGCGATGATCACCAGGCGCGTGAGATCGTCCCAGGCATCGAGAATGGAGCGCGAAGGCTGCGCGTCGATCACGAGCTGCATGCCGGCCGGCAGCTCGAATCGCTCCTGCGCGGGCTCGGGGGCCAGCAGGCGGCTGAACCAGTGTGGCGCCTCGCGGCCCGCCTTGTAGGTGGGCGGCGGGGAATGATAGAGGAGCTCGCCCCCTGCGGTACGCAAGGTGATCTCATTGGCACGCACGTGGCCGAGCTGCTGCACCAGGTCGAGGAGTGCCGGCCCTTCGCCAGCCCCCTCGTAGATCACTGTCAGCCGGCCGAGGACCTGCGCGGCCACGAGATTGGCCGCTTCGATCTCCTCGCGAACGGAGGAGCGGATGTTGCGGATCTCGTCGAGCACCAGCACCACGACGAAGATCGCGGTCAGGCCGGTCAGAACGAGATTCAGGCGCGTGCGCAGTTTCATCGCGCTTAAGGAGGAGTTCTGGAGTGCCTTACAGGCCTGGCTCGAAAGGGCCCGGCTGTCGGGCATGTTAACAGCCTGGGCAAGTCCTCATGAAAATCATGAGGGGACTTTCAAGAGTTCAGCCTATCGCCGGACGGGGGGCAGGTTCAGGATGAGACCGGGTCCAGAAGCAATTCAGTACGAGGAGCACTTATGCGTTGGGTAACACCGAAAGCCGTCGACTTCCGCTTTGGCATGGAAGTCACGATGTATATCGCGAACCGCTAGTACACCGCCGAGTCGAAGCGAAAAATCCAGGGCTCACCGCCTGCCTCCCGGGGCAAGTGAAGCCCGAATCGTGAAAATCCGGGTGCTGGGCTCCGCCGCTGGCGGCGGATTTCCCCAGTGGAACTGCAACTGCCGCAACTGCACCGGTGTCCGTAAGGGCACCGTGCGGGCGCGCGCCCGTACCCAATCCTCGATCGCCGTCCGCGGACAAGAATCCGCAGCCTGGGTGCTGGTGAATGCCTCCCCGGATATCCTCGCGCAGCTCAAGGCCAACCCCGAGCTGCAGCCCGCGCGCGCCGCGCGCGACACGGCGATCGGCGCCGTCGTGCTGGTCGATGGCCAGATCGATCACACCACCGGGCTCTTCATGCTGCGGGAATCGACCCGGCCGCTCGCCATCTGGTGCACCGATGCCGCTCATGCCGATCTCACCCGCGGCAACCCGATTCTGAACGTGCTCACGCACTACTGCGGGGTCGAGCGGCACGCGATGCCGGTCGACGGAAGCGAGTTCACGGTGGAGCCCCTTGCCGGGGTGCGCTGGCGCGCGTTGCCGGTCGCGAGCAAGCCCGCGCCGTACTCGCCCAACCGCGAGGCGCCCATTCCCGGCGACAATGTCGCGCTCGCGATTCGCGACACGGCAAGCGGACGGAGCGCCGTTTACGCGCCGGGCCTGGGCTCGATGGAGGCGGCGGTCTGGAATGCTCTCAAGGCGGCCGACTGTCTGCTCGTTGACGGCACCTTCTGGACCGACGATGAGATGATCGCGCTCGGGCTCTCGCGCAAGCGGGCGCGCGAGATCGGCCACCTGCCGCAAAGCGGCGCGGGCGGTATGCTCGAGTGGCTGGAGAAGCTGCCGGCGGTGCGCAGGATCCTGATTCACGTGAATAACACGAACCCGATTCTGGATGAGGACTCGCCGCAGCGCGCCGAGCTCAACGGCCGTGGAATAGAAGTGGCGACCGACGGCATGGAGATCGAGCTGTGAGCGGCCTGGGAAGCGCGCAATGAGCGCCGCGGCCTGGACGACGGCGGAGTTCGAGGAGCGCCTGCGCGAGCGCGGCCGCGCCTATCACATCCACCACCCGTTCAACGTCATGCTGAATACCGGCAAGGCATCGCCCGAGCAGATCCGCGGCTGGGTCGCGAACCGCTTCTATTACCAGATCAACATCCCGGTGAAGGATGCCGCCATCCTCGCCAACTGCGATGACCGCGCCGTGCGGCGCAACTGGGTGCAGCGCATTCTCGACCACGACGGCTACGGCGACGATCCGGGCGGGATCGAGGCGTGGCTGCAACTCGCCGCCGCCGTAGGCCTCGAGCGCGCGCGAGTGGAGAGCCTCGCGGACGTGCTTCCCGGGGTGCGCTTCGCGGTCGATGCCTACGTCAATTTCGCGCGCCGCGCGCCCTGGCCCGAGGGCGTGTGCGCCTCGCTCACCGAGCTCTTCGCGCCCGAGATCCACAAGCAGCGGCTTGCCAACTGGCCGGAGCATTACCCGTGGATCGATCCGGCGGGCCTCACGTACTTCCAGAGCCGCATGAGCCGCGCGCGCCGCGACGTGGAGTTCGCGCTCGCGATGACCCTCGAGCGCTTCACGGCGCGCGCCGCGCAGGAACGGGCGCTTTCGATTCTGCAGCTCAAGCTCGATATCCTCTGGCAGATGAACGACGCCATGGCGCAGAAGCTCGGGGTGCACACGTGAGCGCTGTCAGGCCTGGCGCGAAGCCCGCGATCGCCCACGGCTTGCGCCTGCAGTGGGAGCCGGCGCAGTCCGCGCACGTGCTGCTCTACCCTGAGGGCATGGTGCAGCTCAACGAGAGCGCCGGCGCGATCCTGAGCCGCTGCGACGGGGTGCGCACGGTGGCGGACATCGTCGCGGATCTCGAGCGCACCTACAGCATGAGCGGGCTCACGGAGGACGTGAACGCGTTCGTCGAGCTCGCCGTCGAGCGGCGCTGGCTGGAGCTGCGGGAATGAGCACGCCGGTGCCGCAGGTCGCTCAGGCCGTGGGGCCGCCGATGTGGCTGCTGGCGGAGCTCACCTACCGCTGTCCGCTCCATTGCGTCTTCTGCTCGAACCCGACCGAGTTCGCCGCGACAGGCGCGGAGCTTCCCACGGCAGATTGGCTGCGGGTGCTGCGCGAGGCACGCGCGCTCGGCGCGGTGCAGCTCGGGCTCTCGGGCGGGGAGCCGCTGGCGCGTGATGATCTCGAGCCAATCGTCGCCGAGGCGCACTCGCTCGGCTACTACATCAACCTCATCACCTCCGGCGTCGGCATGACGGAGGAGCGCATTCGGGCGCTCAAGGCCGCGGGCCTCGATCACATCCAGCTGTCGTTCCAGGACAGCAGCCGCGAGCTCAACGACTTCCTGAGCAGCACCCGCACCTTCGAGCTCAAGTCGCGCGTCGCGGCGCTGATCCGCAAGTACGAATATCCGATGGTGCTCAACGTGGTGCTGCACCGGCTCAACATCGACCACGTGGACGAGATCCTCGCCATGGCCGAGCGCATCGGCGCGGACTACGTCGAGCTCGCCAACACGCAGTACTACGGCTGGGCGTGGCTCAACCGCGACCAGCTGCTGCCGACCCGCGCGCAGCTCGAGCGCGCCGAGGCTGCCGCGCAGCGCGTGCGCGCGCGCCTGGGCTCGAAGATGCAGATCTTCTTCGTCGTGCCGGATTATTTCGAGACCCGGCCCAAGGCCTGCATGAACGGTCTCGGCTCGGTGTTCCTCGCGGTGACACCCGACGGCACCGCGTTGCCCTGTCACGCGGCGCGCATGCTGCCGGGCTTCACCTTTCCCAACGTGCTTAAGTCCGACATCAGAAGCATCTGGTACGAGTCGGAGGCGTTCAATCACTTCCGCGGCGAGGGCTGGATGAAGGAGCCCTGTCGCAGCTGCCCGGAGCGGCACAAGGATCACGGCGGCTGCCGCTGCCAGGCGTTCCTCCTTACCGGCGATGCCGCCAACGCCGACCCCGTGTGCGATCTGTCGCCGCATCATCACCTGGTCACCGAGGCGGTGGCGCGCGCGGAGCGCGCTGCGGCTGCAGGCGGCGACGCGACGCCGGCCGGTGCCTCGAGGCCGCACGAACTGGTGTTCCGCGATCACCGCATCTCGATTGCGGTGGAGCACACTGGCGGTGCGGCGGCCGGTGGTGTCAGGCAAATCCGCGACGAGTCCTGAGGCGATGGCGGTTCGGCCGGTGCTGAAGATGGGCGAGCCGCTGCTGCGCGCGGTGGCCACCCCGGTGACGCGCTTCGACGAGGAGCTCACAGCGCTCGTCGCCGACATGGACGACACCATGCGACAGTTAAGCGGCGCCGGGATCGCCGCACCTCAGATCGGCGTCAGCCTCAGGGTCGTGATCTTCGAGCTCAAGGACAATCCGCGCTACCCGCACCTGACGCCCGTGCCGTACACGGTACTCGTGAACCCCACGCTGACGCCCCTCGGCCCGGAGGAGGACGAGGGCTGGGAGGGGTGTCTCTCGGTGCCGGGCATGCGCGGGCTCGTACCGCGGTTCCGGCGGCTGCGCTACAGCGGATTCGATTTACAGGGCACGCCATTCGATCGCACGGTCGAGGGGTTCCATGCACGGGTGGTGCAGCACGAGGTCGATCATCTCGACGGCATACTGTTCCCGCAGCGGGTGCGGGACCTGCGTAACCTCGGCTTCGAGGATGCGCTCGCGGGACAGATGACACCGATGCCGGACTGAGCCGGAGCGCCGTATGCTCGCAGCGCGTTTCCCGCCGGACTACCATATGGGGCACGTGTCCCGCTGACTTTGAAAAGCGACTGAAGGGGAGCTCCGGATGCCAGCCAAGCAGCAGCATGTCAGCGGACCCTTTGACGTGAAGGTGACGCCGCAGAAGCCCGACACGCAGATCGCGCGCGCGGCCGCCTTAGGGCGGCTCACCATCGACAAACGCTACCACGGCGACCTCGAGGCCACGGCCAAGGGTGAGATGCTCGCGACGCAGACGGAGACGAAAGGCTCGGCGGCCTACGTGGCGCTCGAGCGTGTCACGGGGACGCTGCAGGGGCACAGCGGCAGCTTCGTGCTGCAGCACAGTGCCACCATGGATCGAGGCGCGACGCAATCCTCGATCGCCGTTGTGCCGGATTCGGGCACCGGGCAGCTCGCGGGCCTGACAGGGGAGATGCGCATCCACGTCGACCCTGAGGGCCGGCACTCCTACGAATTCGACTTCAGGATCGAACCGCAGCCGGCTGCCTGACGTCACGCACCATGCGGATCGCCGCCTCCATCCCCTGGTAGTAGCCGGGAATGCTGCCCGACTCGCGGTAGCCGAGCTTGCAGTAGAGGGCGCGGGCGGCCTCGTTGCGGGCGCGCAGCTCGAGCTGCACGACGAAGGTGCCGGCGGTGAGCGCGGTCTCTTCCAGCCAGATGACCAGGCGTCGCGCGATGCCGCGGCGCCGATGCGCGGGATGCACGGCGAGCAGGTTGAGGTGTGCGGAATCGTCCGCGTAGCGCATGATCGCGAAGCCGGCGATGCCGGCGACCCCACGCGCGGTGAGCACGACACTCTCGGGATGGCTGATGTGCCAGCGGATGCGCGCAGCGCTCCACGCGGGCTTCAATCCAGATTCGACGTAACGCTGCGATAGGGCGGACAGCAGCGCCGAATCGGCGAAGCGGGCGGGCTCGAGGCGGTAGTCTTGCACGACCCCGCCAAGGATAGCTCAGGCGAGGGTGTGAAACACCTGCTGCACGTCCTCGTCCTGCTCCAGCCGGTCGATGACCTCGATGACCTCGGTGGCCTGGTTCTCCGGCAATTCCGTCGGCATCGTGCAGATGTACTCATGCGTCGCCGACAGCGGCGTGATGCCGCGCGCCTCGAGCGCTTCCTGAAGTTTTCCAAAGTCGGCGAACGCGCCGCGGATCACGAGCTGCGGCTCGCCCTTCTCGCCGGTGCTCTCGCCCATCTCCTCGAGCCCATGATCGATGAGATACAGCTCGAGATCATCCTGGTCGATGCCCGCCGGGTCGAGGCGGAACACGCCCATCTTCTTGAACAGGAAGCTGACGCTGCCGCTGGTGGCGAGATTGCCGCCGCCCTTGGTGATTATGTTGCGGACGGCGGCGACGGTGCGCGTGGGATTATCGGTTGCGGTCTCGACCAGCAGCGCCACGCCGTGCGGCGCGTAGCCCTCGTAAAGCACCTGATGGTAGTTGGTGGCATCGCGCCCCGAGGCGCGCTTGATCGCCGCCTCGACCTTGTCCTTCGGCATGTTGACCGCGCGGGCGTTCTGGATGGTCCGCCGCAGCACGGGATTGGACGTGGGATCGGAGCCGCCCGACTTGACGGCCATGGTGATGTCCTTGGCGATGCGCGCGAACTGCTTCGCCATGCGGTTCCACCGCGCGAACATCGTGTGTTTTCTGACTTCGAAGATGCGTCCCATGAGAGTGCATGGTGCATCAACGCGGCAGGGGCTGCCAGCCATCAGCCGGGGGATCGGTGGGCCTGCCGAAAAGGCCGCAGCCCTTTTCGGCCAATGCAACTAGGCCAGCTGCGCGTGCAGAACCCTGAGGCGCCGACGCTGGCGGCTCAACGCCCGCTCGATGTCGCGCAGCCGGCTCTGCAGGTCGACCTGCTGCCAGTGCTGCAGCACCGTGCGCTTCTTCTCCTCGAGCCATTCCTCTTTCACACGCTTCCAGTCGGCGAGCGCCGCGAGGAAAGTCTCGTACTCGTGCGCGATGCGCGCGCGCACCTGCTCGATGTGCGAAGCGGCAGGCGCGGAGAGCTTCGCGAGGCGCTCCTGCGCCCGGTTGAACTGCATCGTGATGAGCGCCCGCTGGATCTGGAAGGTCGGGGTGCGCTTGAGGTGCGCCGTGAGCCCGAGCGGCTGGAGAGCCGCGATCATCCACTTGGTCGGATCGAACTGCCACCAGCGCACGCCGTTGCGGTAGTCGTGCGCGAAGAAGTGATGGAAGTTGTGATAACCCTCGCCGTAGGTGACGACGGCGATCAGGCCGTTGTCGCGCGCGGAGTTGTCGCCGCTGTACGGGCGGCTGCCCCACATGTGCGCGAGCGAGTTGATGAAGAAAGTGACGTGATGGCTCCACACCAGGCGCAGCACCCCGGCGAGGAGCAGCATGCCCCAGAAGTCGTGGAACACGAGCCCCGCGGCGAGCGGCAGGCCGAAATTGGCGGCGAGCGCCAGCGGCACGTAGTAGCGGTGCTGGAACGCCAGCATCGGATCCTTTTTCAGATCCGGGATGTTCGTAAAATCGGGCTTGCCGCTCGGATACTCGCGCAGCATCCAGCCGATGTGGGAGAACCAGAACCCGCGCCGCGCCGAGTAGGGATCGAGGTCGACGTCGTCGACGTAGCGGTGATGGTTGCGATGACCGCTGCACCAGGCGAGGGCGCTGTTTTGCAGCGCCATGGTGCCGAACACCAGGTACAGGAGCCTCAAGCTCCAGTGCGCGTCGTAGGTGCGGTGAGCCCAGAGCCGGTGGTAGCCGGCGGTGATCGCCATGCCGTTGGCGATCAGGAAGAAGGCGAAGCAGCCCCAGTCCGCCGCCGAATACCCGTACCGCAACCCGTACCAGGGCACCACCGCCGCCGCCACCGCGAAAGTGATCGCGAACATCAGGGTGTTCGTCCAGACCAGGGGGGGGTGTTCGGCGCTGGGGGCTGCTTCGGGCATGCGGCTTTACTTAAGGGGGGGTGCCGGGGAGGCGGTGTACGTTATCACGCCCGGCATTTCTAAGTAGGACTTGCGTCCCTGTAGATTGGGGCCGACTCGTCTCCGGCAAGCTTGACCGTCCGCGACGCCCTGCCTGGCCGGGGCTGGCCCCCGTGGGACGCCGGCGTGCTACCGTTACCAGCCCCGCTCAAGGCGGGTGAGGGAAGGAGGGGACGGTGACTTTAGTGCGCTCGGTGCGCGTTTCGGGGCGCCTGTGCGCTCCCTGGGCAGGGTCGATGGCGGCGGCGGCCGCACTGGCCCTGATGGCAGTTCCGGCCGCGCGGGCTGCGGCAGCAGCGGCCGCGGGCGGAGCTTCTGCGGTCCCGCAGGCGGTCGTGCGGGCGGCCGAGGCCAATATCACGCAGGCCGTGCTCGAGGCACCCATCCGGTTCCTGTCGTCCGATCTGCTCGAGGGCCGGGGGCCCGGCACGCGCGCCGATGAGATCACGCGGCTGTATCTGCAGACTCGTCTCGAGGGTCTCGGGTATCGGCCGGCGTTCGCGAACGGTGAGTGGCAGCAGCCCTTCGCCATCGTCGGCATCCAGTCGCAGTTCCCCAGGAGCTGGAGCTTCAAGGGCCGGAGCGGCAGCGTCGATCTCAGCTGGAGAGACGACTACATCGCCGCGAGTGGGCTGCAGCAGCCGAGCGTCTCGGTGTCGGATGCGGAGCTCGTGTTCGTCGGCTACGGCATCCAGGCGCCTGAGTACCACTGGGACGACTTCAAGGGCATGAATCTCACGGGGAAGATCCTCGTGATGATGAACAACGACCCGGACTGGGATCCGAACCTCTTTGCCGGCAAGCGGCGCCTCTACTACGGGCGCTGGACGTATAAGTACGAGAGCGCGGCGCGCCAGGGGGCCGCCGGCGCCATCATCATTCACACCACTCCGTCTGCAGGCTACCCCTGGCAGGTCGTGCAGAGCTCCTGGGGCGGGGAGCAGTTCGAGCTGCCGCCAGGGGATGAGGCGCGGCTGCGCATCAAGGCCTGGGCCACCGAGTCGGCCGTACGGCGCCTGATGAGCTCGAGCGGCTACGACCTCGACAAGCTCATCGCCGCCGCGCGCTCGCGCAGCTTCAAGCCGGTGCCGCTCGGCATCCGCACTTCCATTGCGTTCACCAACACGCTGTCGCGGGTCGAGACGGCCAACGTCGGCGGCGTGCTCCCGGGGAGCGATCCGAAGCTCAAGGACGAGGTGCTGATCCTCTCGGCACATCACGACCACTTTGGCATAGGCGCGCCCGACGCGAGCGGCGACCGCATCTACCACGGCGCGGTCGATAACGCTTCCGGCTGCGCGCAGGTGCTCGCCATCGCGCGCGCCTTCGCGGCGCTGCCTGAGCGGCCGCGCCGCTCGGTGCTCGCGCTCTTCGTGGCTGGCGAGGAGCGCGGGCTCCTCGGCTCCGGCTACTACGCCGAGCATCCGTCGTTTGCCGCAGGTCGCATCGCCGCGAACATCAATATCGACGGCGGCAACATCTTCGGCCGCACCCGGGACGTGACGCTCATCAGCATGGGGAAGTCCTCACTCGACCAGGTTGCGGAGGCCGTGGCGAGGTACCAGGGCCGCGTGGTCAAGCCCGACCAGTTTCCCGATCGCGGCTACTACTACCGCTCCGACCAGTTCTCGTTCGCGAAGATCGGTGTGCCGGCGCTGTTCTTCGACGACGGTACCGACTTCGTCGGACGCCCGGCCGAGTGGGGCCGGCAGCAGATCGAGGAGTGGGAGCTGAAGAAGTATCACCAGCCGAGCGACAAGCTCGATGGCACCTGGAGCTTCGATGGGATGATCCAGGACGCGCAGCTCGACATGATGTCGGGCTGGATCATTGCGCAGGCGCAGGCGATGCCGACCTGGAAGCCGGGTGATGAGTTCGAGGCGGCGCGCAAGCGCGCGCTCGCCGCGCTTAGCGGCGGCAGGTGAGCTTTCACGCAACGCGAGGCAGGCAGCCCGGGAGCGACCCATGTTCGAGGACCTGACTCTGATTACCGCCGACTCGATTCTCGGCCTCATGGCCGCCTACCGGGCCGATCCGGACCCCCGCAAAGTGGATCTCGGCGTCGGCGTCTATCGCGACGATCACGGTGAGACGCCGGTGCCGGCGGCGGTGCGCCAGGCGGAACGCGCTCTCTTTGAGCGCGAGACCACCAAGAGCTACGTCGGCCCGGCGGGCAACCCGGGATACAACCAGGCGATGGAGCGGCTCGTGCTCGGCGAGGGACATCCGGCGCTCACTTCCGGCCGCGTGCGCAGCGTTCAGACTCCCGGCGGCTGCGGGGCGGTGCGCCTCGGTGCGGAGCTTATCCGTGCGGCATCACCCGAGTCCGTCGTCTACGTCAGCACGCCGACCTGGGCCAATCACGGGCCGCTGCTCTCGGGCGCGGGCTTAAGGCTCGAGCGCTATCCGTATTACGATGCCGCCACCGGCGGAGTGCAGTTCGATGCCATGCTGGCTACTCTCGGGAAGCTCGCACCGCGCACCGTGGTGCTGCTGCACGCCTGCTGCCACAACCCGACCGGCGCCGATCTGTCGCAGGATCAGTGGCGGGCGGTCCTCTCGCTCGTCAAGCGCCGCCAGCTGCTGCCGTTTCTCGACATGGCGTACCAGGGCCTCGGCGAGGGACTGGACGCCGACGCCTTCGCGATCCGGCTTTTTTGCGCCGAGCTCCCCGAGGTCGTGTGCGCGGTATCGTGCTCGAAGAACTTCGGGCTCTATCGCGAGCGCACCGGCTCGCTGCACGTCAGTTGCGGCACGGCCGCGGCAGCCGATGCCGTCATGAGCCAGTTGGTGCGCCTCGGGCGCGGCATGTGGTCGATGCCGCCCGATCACGGCGCCGCCATCGTCCACGGGATCCTCGCCGACCCCGGCCTCACAAAGCTGTGGAAGGAGGAGCTCGAGCACATGCGCCTGCGTGTCGCAGGCCTGCGCCACGCCGTGGTCGAGCAGCTGCGCCAGCACTGCCCGCAGCGCGACTTCGGCTTCATCGCCGCGCAGCGCGGCATGTTCTCGTACTTCGGCATCAGCACCGAGCAGGTACGGGAGCTGCGCATCGCGCATCACATCTACATGACCGATGACAGCCGCATGAACCTCGCCGGGCTGCGCCAGGAGAATCTCGAGTACTTCGCGAGCGCCGTGGCACAGGTGCTCTCGAGCCGCGCGGCCGCCTGAGGCTCCGGCGGAGCGGGGGCATGGCGGCTCGCGGGGCGGAATCGGGCATCGCCGGCGCGCAGGAGCTGGCGGTGCTGCGCGAGCAGCTGCGCGCGGCGACGCTGCGTCCGGAAGCCGACGCCCAGGCTGAAGCGCGCGCCGATCTCGCGCAGGCGCCTTCGGGCGCGCTCGAGCGCGCCGGGCGGCGCGCTGCGCGCTGGGTTGAGGCCGCGCGGGCCGACAAGCGCTCCCGTCCGCTGATCGAGCGGATGCTCGAGCAGTTCCCGCTCGACAGCGTGCAGGGCAAGGCGCTCATGAGTCTGGCCGAGGCGCTGCTGCGCACGCCGGACCCCAAGCGCGCCGATCAGCTGATCGCCGAGCGCCTCGCCAGCCTGCGCGCGGCGGGCGTGCCGGGCGATACCGACCTGCTGCTGCGCACCGGGTTCACGCTGCTCGGAGCCGCCGGTCGGCTGCTGCCGGACGTGGTCAGCGAGCTCTCCGGGGAGTTCTCCGCCGCGAGCCTCACCGGGCCGGTGGTCGCGCCGCTCGTGCGCGCGGCGCTGCGCCAGTCGATGCAGCTACTCGGCGACGCGTTCATCGTCGGCGAGACCATCGATGCGGCGCTCAAGCGCGGCAGGGACGACCCCGACCTCGAGCTCTGTTCCTTCGACGTACTCGGCGAGGGCGCCCGCACCGAGGCCGACGCGCAGCGCTACTTCGAGGCGTACGCGCACGCGATCGAGATGCTCGGCGGACAGGCCCCGGGCCCGACGCAGGCGCGCTCCGGAATCTCGGTGAAGCTCTCCGCGCTCGAGCCGCGCTACACGCTGCTGCAGAGCGTGCGCGTCAACGCCGAGCTCGGCCCGCGGATGCAGCGGCTGGCGCGCAGTGCCGCGCGTGCCGTGATCGGATTCACGATCGATGCGGAGGAGGCGGACCGTCTCGACCTGTCGCTGGACATCGTCGAGAGCCTGGCCCGCGACGCCGCGACGCGCGGCTGGGACGGGCTCGGGCTCGCCGTGCAGGCCTATGGCCGGCGGGCGCCGCTGGTGCTCGAGTGGGTGAGGGCGCTGGCACGCGCGACCGGTCGACGCATGAGCGTGCGGCTGGTGAAGGGGGCGTACTGGGACAGCGAGGTCAAGCGCGCGCAGGAGCGCGGGCTCGCGAGCTTTCCCGTGTACACCTCCAAGGCGGCGACCGATGCCAGCTACCTCGAGTGCGTGCAGCAGCTGTTCGCCGCGCACGAGGTTATCTACGCGCAGTTCGCGACCCATAACGCCTACACGGTCGCCGCGGTGCTCGAGCTCGCCGTGCCGGGTGCGGCCTACGAGTTCCAGCGCCTGCAGGGCATGGGCGAGGCGCTGTACGCGGCGGCACGCGCCGAGCTGCCGCAGCTGCCGCCGGTGCGTGTGTATGCCCCGGTGGGCACACACGAGGAGCTGCTGCCGTATCTCGTGCGGCGGCTGCTCGAGAACGGCGCCAACAGCTCGTTCGTTCATCAGTTCATGAACCCGCAGGTTCCCGTGGAGGATGTCGTGCGCGACCCGATCACCTCGCTCGAGGCGCAAGCTACGCAGCTACGGCGCGTGCGCGAGCCGCGTGCCCTCTACGGCAGCGAGCGCGCCAACTCGCCAGGTGAGGACTTTGGCGACCCGGCGAGCCTCGCCGCCCTCGAAGCCGAGCTGCACGCGCATGCCGCCGAGCGCTACCTCGGCGGGCCGTTGCTTGCCGCGGGCGCGCGGGGTGATCCGGGCGTGCCCGTGGCCTCGCCCGCGGATACGCGCATCGTCGTAGGACTGACGCGCGATGCGACTGCGGAGGAGATCCGCGACGCCATGGCGGCGGCGCAGGCGGCGCAGCCGCACTGGGATGCGGCCCCCGCGGAAGAGCGCGCCCGCTGCCTCGAGAAGGCGGCGGAGCTCCTCATCGCTCGGCGCGGTGAGTTCCTCAGCCTGCTGGTGCGCGAGGCGGGCAAGACACTGCCGGATGCGGTGGCGGAGCTGCGCGAGGCGGTGGATTTCTGCCGCTACTATGCCGCGCACGGCCGCGAGCTGTTCGGGGCTCCGGCCGTACTTGAGGGTCCGACGGGCGAGCACAACACGCTCGCGCTCAACGGGCGCGGCGTGTTCGTCTGCATCAGTCCATGGAATTTCCCGCTGGCCATCTTCACCGGCCAGGTCACCGCCGCGCTCATGGCCGGCAACGCGGTGGTCGCAAAACCCGCGCCCGCGACGCCCCTGATCGCGCACGCCATGACGCGGCTCCTGCACACGGCCGGCGTTCCGCGGGAGGTGCTGCAGCTCACCCCGGCGGACGGCCCGCCATTCGGCGCGGTGGCGCTCACGCACCCGGCGCTCGCGGGCGTCGCATTCACGGGCTCGACGGCCACCGCGGCCGGCATCAACCGCGCGCTCGCCGCGCGCGAAGGCGCGATCGTGCCGCTGATCGCCGAGACCGGCGGCGTCAATGCCATGGTGGTCGATGCCACCGCGCTCCCCGAGCAGGTGGTCGACGATGTCATTACCTCCGCTTTCACCAGCGCCGGGCAGCGCTGCTCGGCGCTACGGGTGCTGTACGTGCAGGAGGAGATTGCCGCGCGGCTGACCGAGATGCTGACCGGCGCCATGCGCGTGCTGCGCATCGGGCCGCCGTGGGAGCTCGCGACGGACGTGGGGCCGGTGATCTCGGAGGCGGCGCGGGCGCGGCTGGCGAAGCATGCCGAGCGCATGCGCCGCGAAGCGCAGCTGCTGTACGCGTGCGAGCTGCCCGCGACGCTGCCGCCCGGGCACTACTTTCCGCCGCAGGCGTTCGAGCTGCGCCGGCTGGATCAGCTCAGGACCGAGGAGTTTGGTCCGATCCTGCACGTCGCGCGCTTCGCTCACGACGCGCTGCCCGAGGTGCTCGCGGCGATCCGCAGCACGGGCTTCGGGCTCACGCTCGGAGTGCACAGCCGCCTCGAGAGCGTGGCGCAGTACGTGTACCGCTCGCTGGCCGTGGGCAACACCTACGTCAACCGCAACATGATCGGCGCGGTCGTGGGCGTGCAGCCCTTCGGCGGCCAGGGCCTCTCGGGCACGGGTCCCAAGGCGGGCGGCCCGCACTATCTGCCGCGCTTCGCGAACGAGCGCACGCTCACCGTCAACACCGCCGCGATCGGCGGCAATGTAGAGCTGCTGTCCTGAGGAGCGCGCGGCGCGGGTCACGGGGACAGCCGGCATGAATCGTCGCGGTTTCATCGAGTCGATGGGTGCATTCAGCCTGGCTGCCGGCGGCGGGGCGGCTGCGGGCGCACGATCGCTTGCGGGCCCGGGGACGGCAGCGGCGCCCACCGAGAGCCCCGGGCGCTTCGATCCCAGCGAGCAGTCGATCACGCAGTTGAGCAGCGCCCAGGCAGACGGCCTGGTGAGCGCCGAGCAGCTGACCAACAGCTATCTCGAGCGCATCGAGCGCTACGACAGGAGGGGACCGAAGCTGGGAGCCGTGCTGGCAGTGAACCCCGAGGCGGTGCCTGCGGCGCGCCAGCTCGATGCCGCGCGCCGCGCCGGCAAAGTCGTGGGACCTCTGCATGGCATCCCGATGCTGCTCAAGGACAACATCGAGACTCTGGATCCGTTGCCGACCACGGCAGGCTCACTGGCACTCATGACGGCGCGACATTCGGCGGATGCACCCGTGGCGGCGCGGCTGCGTGCGGCCGGCGCCATCGTGCTCGGCAAGGCCAACTTGAGCGAGTGGGCCAACTTCCGCTCGAGCCGCTCGGTCAGCGGCTGGAGCGTGGTGGGCGGACAGGCCCGCTGCCCTTACGATCCGATCCGCAATCCTTCCGGCTCGAGCGCAGGTTCCGCCGCCGGCACGAGCGCCAATCTGTGCGCGGCGGCCATCGGCTCGGAGACCGACGGCTCGATTCTTGCGCCGGCGTCCATCAACGGATTGGTGGGATTAAAGCCGACGGTCGGACTGGTGAGCGGCATCGGCGTCGTGCCCATCACCACGCGCCAGGACACCACCGGTCCCATGACGCGCTCGGTCGCCGATGCGGCGCTGCTGCTTTCGGTGATGGCGGAGCCGTCGAAGCAGTGGGACGGCATTCAGCCGCTGGATTCGCTGCCGAAGGGGCTGCGCCTCGGTGTCCTGGCAGCACCGGACTCGGTGCATCCCGAAGTGCTGCGCCAGTCGCAGGACTGGTTCCGGCTGCTCGAGCGCGCCGGCTTCAGGCTCGTCGACATACCCGCGCCCACCGGCTGGATGAGTCTCCTCGAAGACGAGTTCCAGGTGCTGCTCTACGACTTCAAGGCCGACATCAACGCCTATCTGGCGCGCTTCAACGGCAGCCTGCCGGTGCGCAACCTCGCTGACCTCATCGAGTTCAACAACAAGCACGCCAGCGCCGAGATGCCGTTCTTCGGGCAGGAGCTGTTCGTGCAGTCTCAGGCATGCGGTGCGCGCACGACTGCCGCCTACGTCGAGGCGCTCCACCGCATACTCGACGTGTCCGACACTCACGGCCTCGCGGCCATGTTCGACAAGTACCGGGTGGATGCGCTCGTGGCCTCGGGTAACGGGCCCGCCGAGCTCATCGATCACGTCTGGGGCGACCGCGCCGAGAACAGCGGCGGCTGGCCGCCGATGTGCTCGGCGGCCGCAGTAGCCGGCTACCCGAGCCTCACCGTTCCGGCGGGGTTCGTGGACGGGCTCCCGGTCGGGATCCACTTCGTCGCGCCCCGCTGGCGCGAGGGACGGCTGCTGCAGATCGGACGCGCTTTCGAGCGCGAGCGCGTGGCGCGGCAGCCTCCGAAGCTTGCTGAGACCTGAAGAGCGCGTGAGTAGGAAGAGCCCCGTCCGCCCCCCAGGTCCGTCAGCCCCCTGAGATCCGTCAGCCCGGCGGCCCGCCGGGGGCCCCGCCGGCCCCTTGCAGGGCACCCATGAGCGCGGCGAGCGACTCGAGCGGCGCCGAGCAGACGCTGCCGCGGCACAGGTACGCCACCGCCTCGCCCCGGGGCGCTTTGTCGGCGAGCGCCGCCGGCAGGCCGGCCGCATCGGCCGGGATCGCGAATACCAGGCGGCGCGGCGCGAACGTCCGTGCCAGCTCGCGCCGCCAGCCCTCAATGGCCGCTGGCTCGCCGCGGACAATGACGATTTCGGGCGGGTTGAGCAGCTCATCGAGCGCGGTGATCAGGCTCACGTGCGACTGCGGATACCGGGCGAGCGCCAGCCACGCGGCACGGATGGTGCGCTCGGCCGCCGCGAGGTAGCGCGGCTCGCCGAGCAGATGCCCGAAGCGCTGCAGGACGAGCGCCGCGATGCCGTTGCCTGCGGGAGTCGCGTCGTCGCCGAAGGTCTTACTGCGATGGATCAGCGTCTCGTGATCGTCGGAGGTGAAGTAGAAGCCCCCGCCCTCGGCATCCTCGAAGTGCGCCAGCACGACCTCGAGCAGCTGCCGGGCAAATTCCAGCTCCTCGGCGCGGAAGCGTACCTGCTGCAGCTCGAGGATCGCGTCGGCGAGGTAGACGTAGTCGTCGAGATAGGCGTTGAGATGGGCGCGGCCGTCCTTGGCGGTCGCGAGCAGCCGGCCGTCGCGCCACAGTGCCCGGCGGATGAAATCGAGCGCACGGCCGGCGGCCTCGGCGAGGGTCTCACGCGTGAACGTGCGGGCAGCGATCGCCAGTCCGCGGATCATGAGCGCGTTCCAGGATGTCAGTATCTTTTCGTCGCGCGCGGGACGGACTCGCAGCGCGCGCAGCGCGTAGAGCCGGGCGCGCGCGGACTCGATGAGCGCGGCGACTTCCTCGGCGGTCCGGCCGGTGTCGGCGGCGATCTCCTCGATCGGCTTGAGGACGCGCAGGTGCCAGCTGCCCTCGAAGTTGCCGGGCTGGTCGAGGCCGAAGCGCGGGGCGAACACGGCGAGCTCCTCGGGCGTGAGCGTGCGCTCGACGTCCTGGCGGTCCCAGACATAGAACCGGCCCTCGTGACCCTCGGAGTCCGCGTCCAGGCTCGAGTAGAACCCGCCCTCGGGCGATTGCATCTCGCGCAGCGCCCAGCCGGCGGTCTCGAGCGCGACGCGCGCAAAGAACGTGTCGGCCGTCGCGAGCGCCGGGTTGGCGTAGGCCGCGAGCAGCGCGCCGTTGTCGTACAGCATCTTCTCGAAGTGCGGGATCATCCACTGCTCATCGACCGAGTAGCGGCAGAACCCGCCGCCGAGCTGATCGTTGATGCCGCCTTCACCCATGCGTCGCAGGGTAAGGCTCGCCATATGCAGCGCTTCGAGATCGGGCTCCGCCCTTGCGACCGCCGGCGCGCGCCAATCGCGCAGCAGGCGCTCGAGCGAGAGCGGGTGCGGGAACTTCGGCGCACCGCCGAAGCCGCCGTAGAGGCGGTCGAAGCTGCGCGCAAGCTCGGCGCGGCACGCCTGGAGCGGCGCGTCGTCGAGCGCTGTGCCGGACGGAGCGGGCGGCGGGTTGATGCCCGCGAACGCCGACATGAGCGAAGCGTTCTGCTCGCGCAGCTCCGGGGCGTGCTCGCGGTAGTAGTCCGAGACGCGTGTCAGCACCTCGCGGAAGGACGGCAGACCGTAACGTGCGTCGCCCGGAAAATAGGTCCCGCCGAAGAACGGGCGCTGGTCCTCGTGCATGAGGAACATCGTCAGGGGCCACCCGCCGCCGCGCTGCGCCAGCATCTGATGCGCGATCTGGTAGATGCGATCGATGTCGGGTCGCTCCTCGCGGTCGACCTTGATGTTGACGAACCGCTCGTTCAGCAGCCGCGCGGTGGCTTCGTCCTCGAAGCTCTCGCGCGCCATGACATGACACCAGTGGCAGGCGGTGTAGCCGACGCTGAGGTGAATCGGCTTGCCCTCGCGGCGCGCCCGCTCGAGCGCTTCGCTTCCCCACGGGTACCACTCGACGGGGTTGTGAGCGTGCTGCCGCAGGTACGGGCTCGTCTCGCCGATGAGGTGGTTGGTGTATCGCGGCGTGCCGTCCGCGTTGCGATGTGCGATTTCCATACTGCCGGACCTCAGGGCGCGAGCGGCGCCGCCCCGGTCGCCTTGAGCTGCTGGTTGAGGCGCACGAGGGTGCCGGTTTTGAACTGCTGCCAGTCGGCGAGTGTGTGCTCGAGGACCGCGGTGTGCTGCGTAAAGCCCTGGAGCGCATCGGGGCTCGGTGCGCCGTCCGCGCCGTCGACGGCGTGCGCCAGATCGCGGAAGGCCTCGGCAAGGTAGGTCAGGCCCTGGAGCGTCGTCGGCGGGCGGCCGAGGAAGTCCGGCGAGGGCTTGCCGGGTTCGAGGTCGGTGATGGCGAGCAGCTGCCGGTCGGCGTCGGCGAGCGCGGCCGCCGCGGCTCCGGAGCGCGCGGCGCTGCCGGCGCGTTCGCCGATGGCCTTGTGAATCCGACGCGCCTCGGCGAGTGCGGCCGCGATCCTGACACGGGCGGCTTCGACGTCGCGGGCGAGGGCGAATTGCGCGGCATACGCGCTCGCGGGCAGGCGCACGCGCGGGTCGGGGACGACGGTAAGCGGCTGGCGATAATGCTTGCCGCGCGCCGTGAGCTCGATCCAGTACTCACCGGGCGCCGCCCAAACGCCGTCCTCGCTCTGCGAGGAGTCCTCGCCCGTGAGCGCCGGCTGCGGCGGCGCGTAGTGCAGGTCCCACACGAAGCGGTGGGCACCGGCGCCGGTCGCGGGCGGTTGCGGCGGCACGATCCACTCGGGTGCGATGTCGCTGCGCGTGAGGTCCGGCGGCTTCGGTTTGTCATCGCTACTGAAGGTACGCACGGGCGCGCCGTGGGCGTCGGTGATCGCTAGCGTCACCGGCCCGGGGCTGGAGCCGTCCAACACATAGTCGATGTAGGCTCCGGCCGGCGGGTTAGGCGCCATCGGCTCGTCCTTCGGCATCGGCGTGCCGATGAAGCCGGTCGGTCGCACGCGATAGGCGCTCGCGGGCGGCAACAGCCGCGCGCCGCCGCCGCTATCGTCCGCGAACGCGCGCAGCGGTGCGACGTCGTCCATGATCCAGAAGCCCCGGCCGTGGGTTGCGATCACCAGATCGTCGCCATGAACCTGCAGGTCGCGCACCGAGGTGCGCGGCAGGTTCTGCTGCAGCGGCTGCCAGTGCGCGCCGTCGTCGAAGGAGACGTACACACCGCTCTCGGTGCCGCAGTAGAGCAAGCCGCGATGCACGGGATCCTCGCGCACCACGTTGACGCTGTTGAACATGGTGCCCGCGCCGAGACCCGCGACGATCAGCGTCCAGGTCGCGCCGCCGTCGTGGGTGCGATAGATGTAGGGCCGCCGGTCGTCGAGGCGGTGCCGGTCGACCGCGATGTAGGCACTGTCGGCATCGAAGTGCGAGGCCTCGACGACGCCGATCTTCGACCAGGCGGTGAGAGCCGCGGGCGTGACGTCCTGCCAGTGGCCGCCGTCGTCGCGGCTGCGCCAGACGAGCCCGTCATCGGTGCCCGCCCAGATGAGATGCGCATCGAGCGGCGAGGGCCCGATGGCGTAGACCACGCCGCGCCGCGCACCGGCGCGCTCGCTGTCGGCGAGCGTTGCCGGATCGAGATTGGCGGGAGTGGCGGGATGCTCGCGCGTCAGATCCGGGCTGATGGCCTGCCAGTGGCGGCCACGATCGGTGGTGCGGAATATGCGCTGGTTGCCGAAGTAAAGCGCGCGACTGCCCGCCGTGCCGAACACCAGCGGCAGCGTCCAGGTCCCGCGGTAGAGACCGGGGTAGGCGAGCGTCGGCGTGACACTGTGCTTCTGGCCCGTATGCAGGTCGAGCTTGTCGACGCGTCCGCCGAAGATGATCTCGGGGTCGTCCGGGTCGGGGGCCACGTTGTCGCTTTCGCCGCCGGCGGCGGTCTCGCGGAACTCGGTGATGTTGATGCCGTCGATGTTGTCCGTGCGGCTCGGGATGCCCGCCGCGCCCGAATCCTGCTGCGCGCCGTACACCCAGTACGGAAAGCGGTTATCGGTGATCACGTGATAGAACTGGCCGGTGGCCTGGTTGTACCACGAGCTCCAGCTCGCGCCGCCGTCGAGTGTCACCACCGCGCCCTGATCGACGCCGAGTATCTGCCGCGACGGATCGTCGGGATCGATCCACAGCCGGTGATAGTCGTCGCCGCCCGGCGCGCCCTTCGCCGGCGTGAAATGCCGGCCGCCGTCGCTCGAGCGGTAGAGCGCGGTGTCGCAGATGTAGACCAGATCGGGGTTGCGGGGGTCGACGGTGACGCCGGCGAAATACCAGCCGCGCTTCCAGATCCGCGGGTCGTCGCTCACCCGGGTCCAGCTCGCGCCGGCGTTCTCGGAGCGGTACAGGCCGCCGTCGGGCGCGTCAATCAGCGCGAAGACGCGCTGCGGCCTGGACGGCGCGAGCGCAAGCCCGATGCGGCCGGGGTGCTCAGGCAGGCCGTGACCGGTAAGCTGCGTCCAGGTGACGCCGCCGTCCTCGGACTTGTAGAGCCCGCTGCCGGGGCCGTTCGAAGGCGGGTATACATTCCATGGCGGCCGGCGCGTCTGCCAGAGCGCGGCGTACACCACCTCGGGGCGTCCGGGCTCGGCCGCCAGATCGATCGCACCGGTGTCGGCGTCCCGGTAGAGCGTACGCCGCCAGGTCCTGCCGCCGTCGGTCGACCGGAACACGCCGCGCATCTCGTTGGCGCCGTAGGGATGCCCGAGGGCGGCGACCAGCACCACGTCGGCATTGTGCGGGTCGACCAGAATGCGGCCGATCTGCTCGGAGTCGGCGAGACCGATGGCCCGCCAGCTGCGCCCGGCGTCGTCGGAGCGGTACATACCCGCGCCTTGCGCGATGTCCGAGCGCATGTCCGCTTCGCCCGTGCCGACGTAGATAACCTTCGGGTTCGAGGGCGCGACCGCGAGCGCACCGATCGAGCCCACCGGCATCGAATCGAAGATCGGTTGCCAGGTACGCCCGGCGTCGCGCGTCTCCCACACTCCGCCGTTCACGGCACCGAAGTAGAAGTGTGACGGCTCCCCGGGTACACCGCTGACCGCGAGCACGCGCCCGCCGCGGAACGGGCCGATGGAACGCCAGTTGAGCGGCGCAGGCACCTGCGCTGCAGCGGCGGCGGCCGGCGCTGCGCTAAAGGCTGGCGATAACGCCAGAGGCGCTACAAGGAGCGCCGCGAAACTGCGCACTGACAGCACTATTCACCTCGACGAAAAGCTCAATTGTATACTTGCCGCCGACCTGCGCAGCGGATCCGACTTTGAGCCCCACATCCACCGAGCCCGGCTCCGAAGCCTCCGTGCGCGTGCTGATACTGAAGCGCGGTGAGGAGCGGCGGCTCGCCGCGGGCCACCTGTGGGTGTTCAGTAACGAGGTCGACACCGCGCGCACGCCGCTCACCGCGTTCCAGCCGGGCGAGGCCGCGCTGCTGCAGACGCACCGCGGCGCGTTCCTCGGCCATGTCTACGTGAACCCGCACGCACTCATCTGCGCGCGCATCCTCTCGCGCGCCTTGGACCAGCCGGTCGACGGCGCGCTCATCGAGCGGCGGCTCCGGGCCGCGCTCGCCTTGCGCGAGCGGCTCGGCGCGACTCACGGCACGAGCCACTGCTACCGCTGGGTGTTCGGGGAGTCGGACGCGCTGCCGGGACTCGTGCTCGACCGCTACGGGAGCCTGGTCGTCGGGCAGATCGCCACCGCCGGCATGGAGCAGCTCAAGCAGACGATCGCCGCGGCGGTGCGCACGGTGCTCGATCCGGCGGCGCTCTTCTGGAAGAACGACTCGGCGGCGCGCGAGCTGGAGCACCTGCCGCAGGGCACCGAGGCGGCCTTCGGCGAAGTGCCGCCTGAGGTGCAGGTGGTGGAGGCGGGCCTGACCTTCGGGGCACCGCTCGTGGGCGGACAGAAGACCGGCTGGTACTACGATCAGAGCGCGAACCGCGCACGCCTCGCGCGCTACCTGACGAGCGGCGCACGGGTGCTCGACGTCTGCTCCTATGTCGGCGCCTGGGGGATCGCGGCGCTGCGCCACGGCGCCGCGCAGGCCACCTGCGTCGATGCCTCGCAGACCGCGCTCGAGTTTGCCGAAGCCAACGCCGCGCGCAACGGCTTGCGCCTGGAGCCGTTGCGCGCCGATGCCTTCGAGGCGCTCAAGGCGCTCATCGAGCAGGGCCGGCGGTTCGACGTCGTGATTCTCGATCCGCCGGCGTTCATCAAGCGCAAGAAGGACTCACCAAAGGGCCAGGCCGCCTACCGCAAGTTGAATCAGCTGGCACTGGCACTGCTCGAGGAGGAGGGTCTGCTGGTGTCGTGCTCCTGCTCCTATCACCTCGCCGCGGATGAGCTCGTCGCCGCCGTACAGGCGGCGGCGCGCCACGGCAGGCGCGGCGTGCAGATCCTCGAGTTCGGCGGCCAGTCGCCCGACCACCCGGTGCATCCGGCGATTCCCGAAACGCGCTACCTGAAGGCGTTGTTCTGCCGCGTGACGCGCGAGAACGGCTGACCGGCTAAACTACCGCGCCTCATGCTCAGGTATCCCGGCTTCAACCCGATCGCGTTCCGGCTCGGCCCGGTGAGTGTGCACTGGTACGGCATCATGTACCTGTTGGGCTTCGCGGGTGCCTGGTGGCTGGCGCGGCGCCGCGCGGCGCGGCCGCAATCCACCTGGAAGGCGAGCGACGTCGACGATTTGATCTTCTTCTGCATGCTGGGCGTGATCCTCGGCGGGCGTATCGGCTACGTGCTGTTTTACGGGCTGAAGTTCTGGGCGCTGGATCCCTGGTACCCGGTCAAGATCTGGGAAGGCGGCATGTCCTTCCACGGCGGCCTGCTCGGCGTCGTGATCGCCATGACGGTCTTCGCCAGGCGTCGCGGGCGCCGCGTCGCCGACGTGTACGACTTCACCGCGCCGCTGCCGGCGCTGGGGCTTTTTTTCGGCCGCATCGGCAACTTCATCAACGGCGAGCTGTGGGGCAGGGTGACGACCGTCCCGTGGGGCTTCCTCGTCAACGGCCAGGTGCGCCACCCCTCGCAGCTCTACGAAGCCACTCTTGAAGGTCTGGTGCTGTTCACCGTGATGTGGTGGTACACCGTGAAGCCGCGGCCCCGGCTGGCGCCTTCGGGCCTGTTTCTGCTCATCTACGGTGTGGCGCGCTCGCTCGTGGAGTTCGTGCGCGTGCCGGATGAGCACATCGGCTATCTCGCCGGCGGCTGGCTCACCGAGGGACAGGTTCTGTCCGTGCCGATGATCCTCGTCGGCGCAGCGCTGCTCGCCTGGGCCTATCGCACGCGTGCGCCGTCGGGCAATTACACGAGCGCCGCCGCTTCCAGCACCGCAGCATGAAGCCGTATCTGGATCTCATACGCCGCATCCGCTCGAGCGGGGCGCGTAAGTCCGACCGCACCGGTACCGGTACGCTGTCGCTGTTCGGCGAGCAGCTGCGCTTCGATCTGGCGGCCGGCTTTCCGCTGGTCACCACCAAGAAGGTTCACCTGCGCTCGATGGTCTACGAGCTGCTCTGGTTCCTGCGCGGTGACACCAACGTCGCCTGGCTGCACGAGCACGGCGTCAGCATCTGGGACGAGTGGGCGGATGCGCAGGGCGAGCTCGGGCCGGTCTACGGCCGGCAGTGGCGCGCCTGGGGTGCAGGCTCGGGCCGCACCCTCGACCAGATCTCGCAGGCGGTCGAGCTGCTGCGCACCTCGCCCGACTCGCGCCGCATCCTGGTGAGCGCCTGGAACGTCGGTGAGCTCGAGCGCATGCGCCTGATGCCCTGCCACGCGTTCTTTCAGCTGTACGTGGCCGGCGGCCGGCTGTCGCTGCAGGTCTACCAGCGCAGCGCGGATGTGTTTCTCGGGGTGCCCTTCAACATCGCGAGCTATGCGCTCCTCGCACACCTGTTCGCCGCGCAGTGCGATCTCGAGCCCGGCGAGCTGGTGTGGACCGGCGGCGACTGTCATCTCTACCTGAATCACCTCGAGCAGGCGGACCTGCAGCTCGAGCGCGCACCGTTTCCGCCGCCGCGCCTCGTGATCCGCCGCCGGCCGCCGAGCATCTTCGAGTACCGCTACGAGGACTTCGAGTTCGTTGATTATCAGCATCACGCGGCGATCAGGGCGCCGGTGGCCGTATGAGCCGCTCGGGGCCTCTCGGTGACTGCTTGAGCCGGCTGCCACCCTGCGCCGAGGTGCGCGTCGAGGTGCGCGGCTCGCCGCTCCACGGCCTCGGGGCATTTGCGCTCGCGCCGATCGCGCGCGGCACGCGCATCTTCGAGTACCTGGGCGAGCGCATCTCGCACGCCGCGGCGGACCGGCGCTACCAGCACAAGGGAACCGGCGACAACCATACGTTCCTGTTCATCGCCGACGCGCACACCGTGATCGACGCGGGCGTCGGCGGCAATGAGGCGCGTTTCGTCAATCACGCCTGCGCGCCGAACTGCGAGTCGGTGATCGAGCGCTCGCGGGTGTTCATCGACTCGCTGCGCGATATCGGCGCGGGCGAGGAGCTCACCTACGACTATCAGATCCGGCGTGAGCGCGACGATCCCCCGGATATCGATGCCGTGTTCGCCTGCCGCTGCGGTTCTGCGCGTTGCCGCGGCAGCATGCTGTGGCCGCCGCGGCGCGAGCGCGCCGCAGGGCGCGCCGCGAGGCGTTTCGCCAGGTGACCGCATGAATCAAGCGCGGCGCGTCAACCTGGGGCTGGTGGTCGGCTGCACGGGCGTCGTCTACGGCGACATCGGCACGAGCCCGCTCTACACCATGGAGTCGGCGCTCGATGCCGCCGGCAGGTTCGACGCCGTAGCGGTGCTCGGTGTGCTGTCGCTGATCTTCTGGGCGCTGACCATCTCGGTGTCGCTCAAGTACCTGACGGTCATCATGCGCGCCGACAACGACGGCGAGGGCGGGATTCTCGCGCTGTTCGCGCTCGCGCAGCGACGCTTGATCTCCGGCAGCACCTGGGCAAAGGTCGCGGTCGGACTCGCGATCGCCGGCACCGCGTTCTTCTTCTGCGACGCGCTCATCACGCCGGCCATCTCGGTGCTCGGCGCGGTCGAGGGGCTTGAGGTGCTCGACCCTGACTTCAAGCGCTACGTCATCCCGGTCACCGTCGCGGTCCTCACCGTGCTGTTCGCCTATCAGCGCCACGGGACGGCGAAGGTCGGCGCGCTCTTCGGTCCGGTCATGGTCGTGTGGTTCATCGTGATCGCGGTCATCGGCGTGTTTCCGATCGTGCGCGACCCGCGGGTGCTCGAGGCGCTCAACCCTTACTGCGCGATCGTGCTGCTGGTGCACCGCCCGGGAGTCGCGCTGGCGATCATCGGCGCGGCATTCCTCGCCATCACCGGCGGGGAGGCGCTCTATGCGGACATGGGCCACTTCGGCAAAAAGCCGGTGCGCATCGCGTGGTTCGCGCTGGTGGGCCCCGCGCTGGTGCTCAACTACTTCGGCCAGGGCGCGATGCTGCTCGAGCTCGGCAGGCCGGTGCAGCACCCGCTCTATCACCTGGTGCCTGAGTCCGTGCTGCCGTGGATGGTCGCGCTCGCGACCGCCGCTGCCGTCATCGCTTCGCAGGCGACCATCTCCGGGGCCTACTCCATGGCGCGCCAGGCCGTGCATCTCGATCTGCTGCCGCGCCTGCGCGTGCTGCAGACCTCGGCGCTCGAGCAGGGACAGATCTACGTGCCGGTCGTCAACTGGCTGGTGTACCCCGCTGTCATCGCCTTCGTGATCGGCTTCGGCTCCTCCGATGCGCTCGGCGGTGCCTACGGCGCGGCGGTCGTCGGCACCATGTGGGTCACGACGCTGCTCGGCGCGTTCGTCGCTGCGACGCAGTGGAACTGGCCCAAATGGCAGGTCGCGAGCCTGTTCGGCATCATGCTGATCACCGATTCGGCATTCGTGCTCGGCAACCTCACCAAGGTGCCCGCGGGCGGCTGGATCCCGCTCACCCTCGGCGCCTTCCTCTGCGTGATCTTCATGACCTGGCGCTCGGGGCGCCTCGATCTGCGCGCCGCGCTCGCCAAGCTGGCGGTGCCGCGGAGCGAGCTGCCGAAGCTGGTGGCCGGCGTGCACCGCGTGCCGGGCACGGGTGTATTTCTCGCCAGCAACGCGAGCCTCGTGCCGTCGGCGCTGATCCGCAACATCGAGCACAACGGCGTCGTGCACCAGCGCGTGATCATCCTCAACGTGGAGATCGGCGACACTCCGCGCCAGGATCCGGCCGGGCGGCTGCGCATCGAGGAGCAGGTGCCGGGCGTCTACTACATCACTGCGCGCTTCGGTTTCATGGAAACACCCGACGTGGCGGAGGCGCTCAAGGCGTGCCGCAGCCGCGGGCTGCGTGTGTTCTCCGAGGACAGCTCTTTCTACGTCGGGCGGCACGTGGTGCGCGCCCGGCCGTTGCCGGGGCTGCGCGGACTGCAGCGGCGCATGTTCGCGCGCATGCAGCAGTACAGCACCCAGGCGGCGGAATTCTTCCGCATGCCGTTCCGCGACGTGGTGATCCTCAGCACGTCCGTGGAGATCTGAGAGGCACATGCCGGCCGCAAGGCCGCTGGTGTCGCTGATCGTCGCGATGGCGAACAACCGCGTCATCGGCCGCGGCAATGCACTGCCCTGGCGGCTGCCTTCGGACCTCAAGCGCTTCAGGGCCCTGACCCTCGGCAAGCCCGTGCTCATGGGCCGCGGGACCTTCGAATCCATCGGCCGCCCGCTCACCGGCCGCGTCAACCTCGTGCTGACGCGCGCTGCGGGCTGGGCGGCGGAGGGCACGCTGACGGTGCGCACGCTGGCCGAGGCGCTCGAGCGCGCCAGCGACTCGCCCGAGCTCGTGGTGATCGGCGGGGCGCAGGTCTACGCCCTGGCGTTACCCACGGCGCGCCGCATCTATCTCACGCACGTGCACGCCGAGGTGCCCGGCGATACTTTCTTTCCGGCGTTCGAGCCGGGAGAGTGGCGCGACGTCGAAAGCAGCGCGCAGCCCGCCGACGAGCGCCACGCCTACCCGCTCACCTTCGTCACGCTCGAGCGGCGAGCGGCGCCAGGCGAGCGCTGATGAGCTCCTCGGCCCGCGCCGAGGCGCAGCTGGCGGCGATCTGCGCCTCATCCCCCGGATCGAGCTCGTCGAGAATCTGCGCCTGCACCTCGCCGCGCCGCAGCGCCTCTGCGTAAGAGATCTCCGGGTGGAACATCACCATCGAGTAGCGCGGGATGAAGCGGTCGGGGAAGCGCCGCTCGAGCCCCATGGCGATCGACTTGCGCCGCAGGAAGCCCGCGTCGCGCACCGTGTCGCGCATCTCGACGTAGTTCTCGAGCGCCATCTGCGCGATCGCCGCGGTGTCCGGACGCCGTGCCTGCTCGAAGGCTGCGAACAGCTCCTCCCAGCCGTCGTGACCATCGAGGAGGCCGTCCAGCGCCACGCAATCCTCGAAAGCGGCGTTCATGCCCTGGCCGTGAAACGGCACGATCGCATGCGCGGCGTCGCCGAGCAGCAGCACGCGCCCGCCGGCATGCCAGGAGGAGGCATGCACCGTGCCCAGCTGCCCCTGCGGATGGCTGGCAAAGTCCTGAAGCAGACCCGGCATGAGCGGCACGGCATCGGCGAACTCGCGCGCGAAGAAGGCGGCGACGGCCTCCGGCCTGTCGAGCGATGCGAAGCTCGCGGCGCCCGTGCGTGCGAGGAACAGCGTCGCCGTGAAGCTGCCGTCGGTGTTCGGCAGCGCGATCAGCATGAAGCCGCCGCGCGGCCAGATGTGCAGCGCGTGCGGCTCGAGCGCATGGCTGCCTGCGACGGCCGGTATCGAGAGTTCCTTGTAGTCGTGGTCGAGCCAGTCCTCGCGCACCTCGATCCGGCCGGCGGCGGCCAGGCTCGCGCGGACCGCGGAGCCCGCGCCGTCGGTGGCGAGCGTCGGCGTGAGCGCGGTCTCCTGCACGCCGCCGCTCGCGTGATCGCGAAAATGCAGCCGGTCGTGCTGCAGGTCGGCGCCGAGACACTGCTGGTTGAAGCGCACGCGTACGGTCGCGTGGCGTGCGGCCTCCTCGATCAGCAGACGGTTGAGGTCGGCGCGGCCGACCGACCAGATCACCTCGTGCTGACGCTGCCCGTAGGGCTGAAGCGCCGTGCCGCCCGAGAGCTCGTGCACCATGCGGCCGCGCATCTCGATCAGGTGCGGCCGTACGCCCTCCATCACCCCGGCACGCTCGAGCGCGCGGATGCCGCGTGCGGCGAGCGCCAGGTTGATGGAACGGCCGCTTTCCGGCCGGCTCTGACGTGGATCGGCGCGCCGCTCGTACAGGTCGACGCGCAGGCCGCGGCGCGCGAGCAGCACGGCGAGCAGCGCGCCGGAGAGGCCGGCGCCGATGATGTTGACGGGCGTGCCGATGGCCGGCTTCATGGGGTTGCACGCAGCGCGGCTTCGAGCTGCTGCGCGAAGCGCAGTACCTCCTCGAAGCGGTTGTAGAGCGGCACCGCCGCCACGCGGATGATGTCCGGCGAGCGCCAGTCGCCGACGATGCCGCGTTGGCGCAGCGCATCGAAGACGCGGCGGCCCCGGGCAGCGCCGCCCGCGATGCGCAGCGACAGCTGGCAGCCGCGCTCGGCCGCCGCCGCCGGCGTGATGATGCGCACCTCGGGCTCGAGGGGGCGCACGAGGGTGTCCATGAAGCCGGTGAGCGCGACCGACTTGGCCCGCAGGCGGTCGACGCGCGCTTCCACGAACAATGCGAGCGAGGCAATGAGCGGCGCCGCCGACAGGATCGGCGGATTGCTCACCTGCCAGGCGGCAGCGCCGGTCGCGGCGCGAAACTGCGGCTCCATGCGAAAGCGCGTCGGCTCCTCGTGTCCCCACCAGCCGGCGAGGCGCGCGCCGGGCAGCGCGCCGCTGTGGCGCTCGCGCGGCTGGGCGCGCGCGTGCCGCTCGTGCACGAAACAGCCGCCGATCGCGCCCGGGCCGCCGTTCAGATACTTGTAGCTGCACCACACGGCGAAGTCGGCGCCGATGTCGTGGAGTGCGACCTGCGTGTTGCCCACGGAGTGCGCGAGATCGAAGCCCGCGATGCAGCCATGCGCATGCGCGGCGCGCGCGATGCGCGCGAGGTCGAATGCCTGGCCGGTGCGAAACTGCACGCCCGGCCAGAGCACGAGCGCGATGCGCTCGCCGCGCTCGGCGAGGCAGGCCTCGATGGCCTCATGGGTGAGCAGATCCTCTCCCGGGGCGGGCGTGAGCTCGATGAGCTCGGCGTCCGGGTCGAGGCCGTGCCAGGCGATCTGGGAGGTGACCGCGTGCCGGTCGGAGGAGAAGGCCCCCGCTTCGATGAGGATCTGCGAGCGCGGGTGCGCGGGCCGGTAGAAGCTCGCCAGCATCAGGTGCAGGTTCACCGTGAGCGAGTTCATGGCGATGACTTCGTCGGGCAGCGCGCCGGTGAGCGAGGCGAGACCTGCGGTCAGGTTCTCGTGGTACGGGATCCACGGCCGCAACGCCTCCTCGTGACCTTCCACCGCCAGCCGCGCCCACGCATCGAGCTCCGCGTCGACCACCTCGCGGGCCGCCAGCGGCTCAAGCCCGAGCGAGTGACCGCAGAGATAGGTGAGCGGCGTCCCTTCGGTCGCGCGCGGCAGCGCGAAGCGCTCGCGAAAGGCGGCGAGCGGATCGGCAGCGTCCCGCGCGCGCGCCTCGGTGAGGAGCGAGGGACCGTCGAGGCGCGCGCTCACGCGATCACCGGATAGAGCAGCGGACGGCTCGGCACGGCGTCGCCGCCGAGTGCCGGCACCTGCAGCTGACAGAGGTAGGCGCCGTCCGGCACCGACTCGGGAATGAAGGCGAGCTCGGTGACGGTGGCCGCGGGACGCGTGGCGTCGGCGAGACGCGTCGAGCCCGGCGGCAGCCCGAAGAAGATGCGGTGCGCCGTGAGCCGACCCTCATCGTGAGCGCGGTCGATCGAAGGCAGGTCGACGATCAGGTGCAGGATGTCGCGGGCCACGAGCCACTCGGCTGCCGCACGGGTCAGGTAGGGCGGCGTGAGGTCCGAGTAGTCGCGCGCCCGCTTGTCGGCGGTGTTGGGGAGCGTCCGCAGCGCAAGCGCGCGTGCGGCAAACGGCGCGCGCGCCGGCCAGGCGCGCTCGAGCGCCTCGCGGGTGATCAGCAGGTCGTGAGCTTCAGGGGCGGGGTCGGTGCTCTCGCGCGTCGCGGTGGCTGCCTGCGGCTCGACCGACAGCACCACGGCCGGCAGCGGCTCCGCGGGCACTACGCGCCAGGCGTCGAGCCGCTCGCGAGTCAGGTGGCCGACGCATTCGGTGTGGGTGCCGTTGCAGTGCGGGGTGAGAGTCAGGACCTCGCAGTTGCAGCTCGCGCCGGTCGCGACGCTGCCGGAAAACCCCGGCACCGCCAACGGGCGGCTGGCGGCGCGCGGCGCCGCGAAATGACGCGGCTGCGGGCCGGCGAAGTCGAGCTCCAGGGCGAGACTCACCGGCCGGGCGAGATCGACCTCGAGCGCGCCGGCGTCCACCGCGACACGTGCCTTCAAGTTGACCGCGCTCCCTCAGCGCGCTGCATTCAGGTGCGCTCCATGACGGAGCCACACTGGGCACAGGTGCGTGCGCTGCGGTTGGAGAAGAACCGCTCGAACACCGGCGGAAACTGCTTCTCGATGTCGGTGAGTTCGAAGAACTCCTCGTAGAGCCGGTGGCCGCAGCGCTCGCAGTACCACTGGAAGCCGTCGCGCTCGCCCGGGCGGCGCATCCGCTCGATCACCAGGCCGACGGTGCTGGCCGGCCGCTGCGGCGAATGCGGCATGTTGGGCGGGATCAGCAGCACCTCGCCGGCGCGGATCGGCACGTCGACCGGGCGGCCGTCCTGGATCGTTTTCAGCACCATGTCGCCCTCGAGCTGGTAGAAGAATTCCTGGCCCGGATCGACGTGGTAGTCCTTGCGGGCGTTCGGTCCGCCGACGACCATGATGATGAAGTCGCCGTCGGTGAACACGCGCTTGTTGCCCACCGGCGGTTTGAGCTGTGCGCGGTTGGCATCGATCCAGCGCCGCAAATCGAATGCCTTGAGGGGCTGCATGGGGAAAGCGTCCTTACATCCGCCTGCCTTTCGCGTATGTTACCCGCAAGGCGGGGACTCAAGGAGCATCGGATGGGCGGCAGGCCGAGACTCATGTGGGTGGTGCGCGCTGTGGCGCTGGCGTGGCTGGCGGGCGCAGCGGCCTGCAGCCACATGCCCTGGCATCACCGGCCGCCGCCGGCGCCCGCGCCGGTGCACGAGCTCGACATCAGCAGTACCGGTGCCAACACGGCAGCGGCATTTCCGCAGTACTGGAAGCGCAATACGCTGCTCGTCGACCTGAGTGCCGCGCGCGGCTCGGGCAGCATCGTGCTCAGGCCCGCCTCGGGCGCCGCCTGGCCGGTGCGCCTCGCCTTCCGGGTCACGCCCGGAGCGATCGGCGCGCTCGAGGTGAGCGGCGCGCAACACACGCGGCTGCCCATCAATCCCTCCGGCAGCAGGCCCGTCGATCTCGAGCTCGATCCCGGCATCTACACGCCGCAGAGCGAAGAGATGACCGTGTCCTGGGGGCCGGAGATCGCGCCCGCCCCGTAAGGAAGCGCTGCTCAGGCGTCCGGGCCCGGCCGCTGGTGCCCGCTGCACGGCAGGCAGACCGGCGGTCGCCCCGGCTCCGCGTCCAGGTCGAGCGCGGTGAGCGCGCCGCCCCAGACGCAGCCGCTGTCGAGCCCGGCCAGACCCTCGCGCAGCATCAGTCCGAGCGCCGACCAGTGCCCGAAGATGATGCGCGCATCGGAGGTCCTGCGGCCCGGGATCTCGAACCACGGACGCAGCGGCGAGGACGGTGCGGGTGGAGCGCCCTTCACGGTGAGATCCACGCGGCCGTCTGCCGCACACACCCTGAGCCTCGTCAGCACGTTGATCGCGAAGCGCAGTCTTTCCATGCCCGCGAGCTCATCGCTCCAGCGGTCGGGCTCGTTGCCGTACATATGATCGAACAGGGTGCGCGGATCGTGGCGCAGTTGCGTCTCGACCTCGCCCGCCAGCTTCAGGGTGAGGGCGACCGTCCATTGCGGCACGACGCCGGCGTGCACCATGAGGTCGCCGCCCTCGGCGTGTGCGAGCGGACGTGCGGCGAGCCACTCGAGCAGCGCATCGCGGTCCGGCGCTGCGAGCACCTCATCGAGGGTGTCGGAGCGGCGCCGCCTGTGGCTGCCGTGCGCAACGGCGAGGAGGTGCAGGTCGTGGTTGCCGAGCACCACCACCGAGTTGTCGGCGAGCGCGCGCACCCGGCGCAAGGTGGCGAGCGACTTGGGACCGCGGTTGACGAGATCGCCGACGAACCAGAGCCGGTCGCGGTCGGCGGAGAACTTCAGCCGCTCGAGGAGTGCGCCGAGTTCGTCATCACAGCCTTGCACGTCGCCGATCGCATAGCGCGTCACTGCACGATGCCCGGCATGGCGAGCCGGAAAGGCTGTATCGGCGCATCGAAATGCGCACCGTCGTCGGCCAACATCTGGTAGCTGCCCTGCATGGAGCCTACCGGCGTCTCGAGCACGGCGCCGCTCGAGTAGCGGAATCCCTGGCCCGGCTTCAGGTACGGCTGCTCACCCACGACGCCGTCGCCGCGCACCTCTTCCACCTTGCCGTTGGCATCGGTGATCACCCAGTGCCGCGTCAGCAGCCGCGCCGGTACCTGGCCCTCGTTGCGGATGGTGATGGTGTAGGCGAAGACGAAGCGATGCTCCCTCGGGTCGGATTGTTCATCGAGGTAGCTGGTCTCGACATCCACGCAGATCTTGTGGTCGAGCGGTGTCATACACCGGAGGATTGTACCGGAAAAGCGCGCTTCAGCCCCGCGTCACACGCATCGCCAGCACGTCACAGGGCGCCGCGTGCAGTACCGTATCTTCTGTCATGTTGACCAGGATCGAGAGTCCGTGACGCTCACGGCTGCCGAGGATGATCAGGTCGGTATGGCGCTCGCGCGCCACCCGCACGATCTCCGATTTGACATTGCCACTCTCGACGCGGCACGGGGCGCCCTTGAGTCCCACGTCCGCGGCGAGGGCCGCGAGGCGCGCGCGTGCGTGCTGCAGCGATTCCTCCTCGATCTGCACGGCAGGCATGAGGCTCTCGCCCATCGGCTCCACGGGGACGAACTCGACCACGTGCAGCAGTTCGAGCTCGGCGCCGAGGCTCGCGGCCAGTGCCAGCGCGCGGCGCGTGAGCGCCGGGCTGTTCTCGCTCAGGTCGACCACCAGCAGGATGCGACGGTAGAGCGTCATACGAGTGTCCCCTCAGACCGGTGCGCTCAAGCCTAGCCTTGCAGCGGCGTGCGGTCGAGAGCCTGTGCCAGCATGTTGAACCCCTCGGGAGTCACGCTCTCGGGCCGTGCTCCGGGGTCCTGCCCGCAGGCGATGATCTGCTCGCGGCTGAGGAGTGCGCCGAGCGCGTTGCGCAGCGTCTTGCGGCGCTGCCCGAACGCCGCGGTCACCACCGCGGCGTAGTGCGGGCTCACCGCAAAGCGCGGTACCGGCCGCACCAACAGCCGCACCACGGCCGACCAGACCCTGGGCGGCGGCTGGAAGGCACCCGGTCCCAGATCGAACAGCCGCGTAACGAGCAGTTGCGGCGCGAGCATCACCGTGAGCCGGCCGTAGTCGGCATCGCCCGGCCGCGCGGCAATGCGCATCGCGACTTCGCGCTGCAACATAACGTGCATGTCGCCGATGGCTGCAAGGGACTTTGCCAGGTGAAAGAGCAGTGGGGTCGAGATGTTGTAGGGCAGGTTGCCGACGATGCGCAGCGGTCCGCGCCGCGCACGCGCGAGGGCGGCGAAGTCGAACTCGAGCGCGTCGGAGGTGTGCAGCGCGTGGCGCGCCGGATCGGTGAACCCGGGAAGCAGTTCGCGCACCAGGTCGCGGTCGATCTCGATGGCATCGAGGCTGCACCCCTCGAGCGCCAGGAGCTCGCGGGTGAGGGCGCCGCGCCCCGGGCCGATCTCGACGAGGTGATCGCCGGGACGCGGATCGAGCGCCCTGACGATGCGGCGGATGACCGCCGGGTCGTGCAGAAAATGCTGGCCGAAGCGCTTGCGACGCGGCGGGCGGGCCGCGGGCGCCGCCGGCCGCATCACGCGCGGCGCGCGGCGAGCTCGATCGCCAGTTCGAGCGCCGCCGCGAGACTGCTGCCGTCGGCACGGCCGGTGCCGGCGAGATCGAGCGCGGTGCCGTGGTCGGGCGAGGTGCGCACCACGGGCAGTCCCAGCGTCACGTTGACCGCGCGATCGAAGCCGGCGTGCTTCACCACCGGCAAGCCCTGGTCGTGATACATGGCGAGCACCGCATCGAAGCGCTCGAGCACCTGCGGCACGAACGCCGTGTCCGCCGGCAACGGCCCGCTGGCGTCGATGCCGGCACGCCGCATGGCCTCGACCGCCGGCGCGATCACCTTCTGCTCCTCATCGCCCAGGAGACCGCCCTCACCGGCGTGGGGGTTCAGTCCGCACACGGCGATACGCGGGGCGCGGATGCCGAAGTCGCGCTCGAGCGCGCGCGCGAGCACTGCGGCAGTGTCGGTGAGCGAAGTCACGCTGAGCGCGGCGCTCACGGCGGCCAGCGGCACGTGGGTGGTGGCGAGAGCGACGCGCAGGGAGCCGGTGGTCAGCATCATGACCGGGTGCGGGGCATGGGCGCGCTCGGCGAAATACTCGGTGTGACCCGTGAACGGCACGCCCGCCAGGTTGATGACCTCCTTGTGCACCGGCGCGGTCACGACGGCGTCGAACTCCCGGGCCAGCGCGCCGTCGATCGCGCGGTCGAGGAGGGCGAGCACGTAGGGGGAGTTCGCGGCGCTGAGCTGCCCCGGCACGCTCGGCGCCCGAAGCGGCACGTGCGCTACCACGAGCGTGTGCGGCTGGTGGCGTGTGCGCGCCGGCTGCAGGGCGCCGGCTGGCGCATAGGGACGCAGCATGACCTTAAGGCCGAGGAGCCCGGCGCGCTCGGCGAGTAGCGTCGTGTCAGCGAGGCAGACGAGCTCGCACGGCCAGTCGCGCGCCGCGAGGCCCAGGCACAGCTCGGGGCCCACGCCGGCGGGCTCGCCCGACGTCAGTACAACACGCGGAATCGGGGCGCTACGACTTGTAGTCGACGTATGCTTCATCGCGGAGACGCCGCAGCCACAGCTCGGTCTCCTCGTCCGCCTTGCTGGCGCGGATCGCCTCGAAGGCCTTGCGGCGGCGCAGATCCGCGGAGTTGTCGTACTCGCGCTTGCCGAGCAGCTGGACGATATGCCAGCCGAACTGCGTCTTGAAGGGCTCGCTGATCTCGCCGTCCTTGAGCCCGTCGACCACCTTCTCGAACGTGGGGTCGAAACTGTTCGGACCATTCCAGCCGAGGTCCCCGCCCTGCGAGGCGGAGCCCGGGTCCTCGGAGTTGGTCTCGGCAAGGGCGGCGAAGTCCTCACCTCTCGCCACCCGGTCGCGCAGTGCCGTCAGCTTGCCGCGCACGGTGGCATCGTCGTTGAGCTCGTTGGTCTTGATGAGGATGTGGCGAACGTGGACCTGCGCCTCCACGGACTTGGCCGTGGAGACGCGCACGTCATTCAGCCGCACGATGTGGAAGCCGGTCGGGGTGCGCAGCGGCTGGCTCACCTGACCGGGTTTCATCTGCGCCACGACGTCCGTGAGGAACGTCGGCAGCTCGCTGCCCTTGCGCCAGCCGAGCGAACCGCCTTCGAGCGCGGTCTGGCTGTTCGAGTAGGCGGCGGCGAGCTTCGAGAAGTCCTCGCCGCTGCTCGCCCGCTGATAGACGTCGGCGGCGCGCTTGGAGGCCTGGTCGATCTGGTCCTGAGAGGCCTCCTGCGGCACCGCGATCAGGATGTGCGAGACGTTGTATTCGTTCTCTGCCGACGGCAGCTTCGCCTGCTTCTCCAGGTACTGGTCGATCTCCTTGGGCGTGACGTTGATGTGCTCGAGCACGTCGCGCTGGCGCAGCATCGAGAGGGTGATCTCCTTGCGCAGGTCGTCGCGGTAGCCGGTGTAGTCGACGCCCTGCGAGGCGAGCGCGTCGGGCAGCTGCGAGAGCGTCAAGTTATTGCGCTTTGCCACGTCCTCGAGCGCCGCGTTGAGCGTATCGTCGGAGACCTTGATGCCCACATGGTCGGCGCGCTGCAGCTCGATCTGCTGCAGCACCAGCCGGTCGAGCACCTGCTGGCGCAGCACGTTCTGCGGCGGCAGCTCGAGGTGCTGGGCCTCGAATCGCTGGCTCACCTCCTGAATCTGGCTGTCGAGCTCGCTGCTGAGCACCACGCCGTCGTTGACGATCGCGGCGATGCGGTCGAGCAGCACACCCCTGGTGTCCAGCTCACGGGTCTGCGCCGTGGCGAGTCCGTGGATCGCGAGGCCCACCGTGCACAGCGCCAGCGCCGCCAGGGTCCGGGTCATCTTGCGCCGCATTTCGTTCGATTCCTCTTGAGTCACGGGAGCGTTTTCAGCGGGCTACGACCTTCTCGGCCGCCTCGGGTGTGTAGCCGCGGATCTCCTCCGTGAGGGAAGTATCCGAAGCCGATCCGACACCGGCCAGCCCGGCGAGTTCCAGCTGCAGCCAGATCCCGGTGTCGAAGGTGCCCCCGAAGGTGCTCAGGAAGCGCCGTGCCCCGAGCCGCAGCCGCCAGCAGCACGCACGGTACTCGAAGCCGGCGAACGTCTCCAGTTGTTCGTGGTCGCGCAGGTCGTAGACCTCGCGGGTGAAGATGCTCCAGTGCTGCCTGATGGGCCACGCACCGGACAGATCGACCTGGTCAAAGCCCTGCTGGTCGCAGCCGGCCAGCAGGCACGGCTGCGGCACGCCCTCGACGAACTCGGGCGCCAGCTGGAAGCGCTCGTAGCGGTAGGTGAGGTTGATGACCGAGTCGTCCGCGGGCTTGTACTGCAGGGCGAGCTGCGTGCGCTCGCTGCGCTCGTTCTGCGGGTCCCATTGCACCCCCAGGTTCGCGCTCCAGTCCTGGAAGGCGGTGAGCGCGATCTCCGCCACGAAGTCAGAGCGCTTGTCGGTCATCGGGGTCTCGCCCGGCAGGGTGACCCGCGGTGTCTCGAAGTAATAAGCCTGACCTATGGTTGCGGCCAGGAACTGGGTGCCGTTCCCGGCGTCGAGCAGGCGGCTGGTGACGCCGACGGCCAGTTGGTTGGCATCGCTCATGCGGTCCGCGCCCACGTAGCGGTTGTCGCGGAACAGCTCCACCGGGTTCAGGTCCGGGATCGCGGTGTCGAACACCGGCAGGTCGTTCTGGTTGCGGTACGGCACGTCGAGATAAAGGATGCGCGGCTCGAGCGTCAGCACGCGCTGGTTGCGCGAGCCGGTCTCGCGCTCGAACACCAGTCCCGAGTCGAGGCTAGTTACGGGCAGGCTGCGCGACGGCGAGCGCGGCTCACCCGGGGCGGTGTCCTCGAGCTGGTACTGGGTGAGGCGCCAGCCGAACGCCGGCCGCACGAAATAGCCGGCGCCGGTGAGATCGAGCGACAGCTGCGGCATGAAGTCCGTGCGCCAGCCGTTCGGTCCGATCGAGCCCGACGGATGCTCGAAGTCGACGACCTCCGAGTCGAAGCCGTAGTGGAGGACGCCGTCGTAAACGTAGTCGCTGTCGATGACCAGGCGCGGCACGCGCGCGTACGGCCGCTCGGTGACCGGCAGGGTGATATCGTCGATGGTCTGGTACTGCTGCGCCTCGGCGTCCACGATCCAGTTGGGGTCACGGTAGGAAAGGTCGGCGCTGCGGTTGAGGAACGCGGTGCTGGTGCCCTCCGGGGTCTGCGAGAAGTCCTGGAAGAACTGCGGATCGCTGACATTCTGCGCATCCACGGTGAGACGGAATCCCGCCGGCAGCTGCACCACATCGTTGAGCTGCACGCGGCTGCGGCTGCCACCGAACACCGGGTCCTCGGGCAGGTAGTTCCACTGCAGCTCGCCGCGCTGGTCGGAGGTGAGGAAGCGCAGGTCGCCTCCGAGGTCCGGGCCGCGCTTGCTGTACTCGACCGGCTGGAAGGTGAAGTCGGCGTTCGGCGCGATGTTCCAGTAGTAAGGTACCGCGACCTGCGCACCGCTGGTCGTGGTGTTGCCGACGCTCGGGAACAGGAACCCGCTCTTGCGCTCGCTGCTCAGGGGGAACGACGCCCACGGCAGGTACATGAGCGGCACCCCCTGGAAGTCGATCGCGGCATCGTGCGCGGTGCCGAGCTCCTGGTGCGTGTCGAGCACTATGCTCTGTGCTTTGAGTTGCCACGAATCGATGTGCACCGGGCAGGTGGTGAAGGTCACGCCCTGCAGGCGCACCGTACCCTGCGGTGTCAGCTCGAGGTTCTGCGCCGAGCCGCGCACGCTGCGCTCGTGCAGCTCGAACTGCGCCGACTGGAAGTTGCCGCCGGTCACCGCCGAGTAGCTGCCGGAGGCGGCGGTCAGATGCACCAGCGGGTCGTTGTAATCGATGCGGCTGTCACTCTTGACCGACTGGTTGTTCCTGTCGACCAGCATCTCGCTGCCGCGCAGCTCGCGATCGCCCTGGCGCACCACGACGTTGCCCTTGAGGGTCATTCTGCCGTTGCCGAGCTCGATCACGCCGCCGTCGCTGGTCACGTCGAGGCGCGTGGTGGCGGGGGTGGATACGATCAGTTTCCTGTGGGGCGGCGGGATCGTCACGGCCTGCCCGGTGGCGCCCCCGGGCTGCGCGGTCCGTTGAATCTGTGACGGACAGGGCGGGTCGGCCGCCCGCGCGGCTGGCATCATGCCGCCGAGCACGGCGATGGCAATCCACGATGGGCTCGAACGCATCATGAAGGCCGGCATTATAATGGCGCGCCCAACCTTGGGCGGCAGCGACACGCGCACCGGAATCCAACCTCGACATGCCTGAGACCGACGCGCGCCTCGCGCTGATCAGAGAGTGGCTGTCGCGCGACCTGCGCCTCGAGGCCACGCGGCTCGAGCCGGCCTCGAGCGATGCGAGCTTCCGGCGTTACTTCCGTGCGTTCTGCGCCGGCCGCACCTACATCGTCATGGACGCGCCCCCGGAGAAGGAGGACGTGCGGCCGTATCTGAAGGTCGCGCGGCTGCTCGAGTCGCTCGGGGCGCACGTGCCGCACCTGCACGCGAGCGACATCGGGCGGGGACTGCTGCTGCTCGAGGATCTCGGTAACACCCTGTACCTGGAACGCCTCAGCAACGGCGCCGATCCGCGCCGCCTGTACGGCGACGCGCTCGCAGTCCTCGCGCAGATCCAGGTGCGGGGCGCGGACGCCGCCCGCGAGCTGCCGCCCTACGACAGCCAGGCCCTCGGCAGCGAGCTCGCGCTCATGCCCGAATGGTTCCTCGGGCGGCACCTGTCGCTCGAGCGGTCCGACGCGCAGCAGCGGCTGCTCGAGGACACGTTCGCATTCCTGATCCGCGAGGCGCTCGCGCAGCCTGCCGTGTTCGTGCACCGCGACTATCACTCGCGCAACCTGATGGTGGTCGGCGAAAGGAACCCCGGCATCATCGATTTTCAGGACGCGCTGCGCGGCCCGGTGGGTTACGACCTGGTCTCGCTGCTCAAGGACTGTTACATCGGCTGGCCGCGCGAGCGCGTCGTCGAGTGGGTGGGCGAGTTCCGCGCGCTGCTCAGCGCCCAGGGCGGAGCGGCGGGCGCCAACGCGGGCGAGTTCCTGCGCTGGTTCGACCTCATCGGCGTGCAGCGCCACGTCAAGGTGCTCGGGATCTTCTGCCGCCTCTGGTACCGCGACGGCAAGCCCGGCTATCTCCCCGACCTGCCGCGCACGCTCGACTACGTGCGCGATAGCTGCGCCCGCTACAGCGAGCTCGCCGGCTTCGGCCGCTTTCTCGAGGAGCAGGTGGTGGCGGCGCTGCCGCGCGCCAATGCGCGTGTGGCAGTGGCGACTGACGGCACGGCGGCGCGCGCATGAAGGCGATGCTGCTCGCGGCCGGCCGCGGCGAGCGGCTGCGGCCGATCACCGACTCGTTGCCGAAGCCGCTCGTGCAGATCGCCGGCCGGCCGCTCATCGGCTACCACCTGGCCGCGCTCGCCCGCGCCGGGATCCGCGAGGTGGTCATCAACATCTCCTGGCTCGGGGAGCAGCTGCGCGCGGCGCTCGGCGACGGCGCTGCGTACGGCGTATCGATCGCCTGGAGCGACGAGGGTCCGGTGCCGTACGAGACCGGCGGCGGCATCTTCCGGGCACTGCCCCGGCTCGGACCGGAAGCCTTCCTCGTCGTGAACGCCGACATCTGGACCGACATCGATTTCGGAGCGCTGGCGATCGAAGCGGACGCCTGGGCGCACCTGGTGCTGGTGCCGAACCCCGCGCATCACCCGCACGGCGATTTCGCGCTCGAACGGGGCCGGGTGATCGCCGCCGGCACGGACCGCCTCACCTACTCCGGCGTCGGTCTCTACCGTCCGGAGTTCTTCGCTGGCTGCGAGCCGGGGAGGTTTCCGCTGCTGCCGCTTCTCAACCGCGCCATCGCAGCGGGTCGAGTGCGCGGTCACGTGCACCGCGGGCAATGGAGCGACATCGGCACACTCCAACGCCTGGCTGACCTGGCACAGACCCCTCCTCGGGTAGAATAGGGGCGATGCGAGAGCTGAAAGGAATTCCCGTGGTCGCCGAGGCCGCACAGGCCCGCAGCGGGGAGAAATACCTTACCACTCAAGGCTTTACGGCCATACGCGACGGGATCAGGCCGCGGGGCGCGGCGGCCGCGCCCAGCGCTCGCAAGCCGCCGTGGCTCAAGGCGCGTGCGCCGACCGGCAGCGGCTACGCCAGCGTGCGGGCGCTGGTGCGCGAGCACCGGCTCGCGACCGTGTGCGAGGAGGCCAAGTGCCCCAACATCGGGGAGTGCTGGAACGCGGGCACGGCCACGCTGATGCTGATGGGCGCGGTATGCACGCGCGCGTGCCGCTTCTGCTCGGTGGACACGGGCAATCCCCGCGGCTGGCTCGACGCCGGGGAGCCGCAGAGCGCGGCGCGCACGGTGGAGGTGCTGAAGCTCCGCTACGTGGTGCTCACCTCCGTCGACCGCGACGACCTTGCCGACGGCGGCGCGGCGCACTACGCCGCGTGCGTGCGCGCCATCAAGGCGCGCAATCCGCAGACGGCGGTGGAAGCGCTGACGCCGGACTTCCAGGGTGTGCTCCGGGACGTCGAGACAGTGGTCGACTCCGGCATCGAGGTGTTCGCGCAGAACATCGAGACCGTGCGGCGCCTCACGCACCCGGTGCGCGATCCGCGCGCCGGGTACGAGCAGACGCTCGCGGTACTGGCGCATGCCAGACGGCATCGTCCCGAGGTGCTCACCAAGAGCAGCCTGATGCTCGGCCTCGGCGAGACCGACGAGGAGATCGAGGCGACGCTTCGGGATCTGCGCAGCGCGCAGGTCGACATCGTGACGCTCGGCCAGTACCTGCGCCCGACGGCGAATCACCTGCCCGTGGAGCGCTTCGTCACGCCGCAGGAGTTCGATCGCTACCGCGAGCGTGCGCTCGCGCTCGGTTTCCTCGAGTGTGTGTCCGGACCGCTGGTGCGCTCGAGCTACCGCGCCGAGCGCGCTCTCGAGCGCAACAACGCCGGCGTCGATAACCGGAGCTGGAGTCCGTGAGCGGCTGGGCTGCGCCCGCGGCGGCCGGCGCGCAGGTGCGCGCACGCGCGCTTCCCGCGCCCGTCGTCCGGCGGCTGGGTCTGGTCGATTACGAGCCCACCTGGCGTGCCATGCAGCGCTTCACCGAGGAGCGCGACGCTGCGACGCCCGATGAGATCTGGTTCCTCGAGCATCCGCCGGTGTTCACGCTCGGCATGAACGCGAGCCGCGGACACCTGCTCGATCCGGGCGCCATCCCCGTCGTGCAGATCGACCGGGGAGGGCAGGTCACCTACCACGGCCCGGGGCAGCTCGTCGTCTATCCGCTCGTCGACCTGAAGCGCGCGGGGCTGGGCATCCGCGATTTCGTCACCGCTCTCGAGCGGGCGGTGATCGAGCTTGCCGCTCGCCACGGCATCAGCGCGCAGTGCCGGCGCGGTGCGCCGGGTGTGTACGTCGACGGCCGCAAGCTCGCCAGCGTCGGCGTGCGCGTGCGCCGCGGCGGCAGCTATCACGGCCTCGCGCTGAACGTGGCGATGGATCTCGCGCCGTTCCGCCGCATCAATCCCTGCGGCTACCCGGGCCTCGAGATGACGCAGCTCGCCGATCTCGGCGGGCCGCGCTCGGTGGCCGCGAGCGCCGACGCGCTCGAAGCCCTGCTCCTCACCGCTCTGGGCCTGTGAGACGCCGGACCCTGATCGTCCCGGCCGCCGCACTCGCCTGCGCGGCTCTCTGCGCCGCGCTCGTCGCGTGCCACGAGCGTCCGGGGGCCAGCGACGGGCGGATCACGCTGCTCAATGTCTCTTACGATCCGACCCGCGAGCTGTACGTGGATTTCAACGCGGCGTTCGCCCGCTACTGGAAGGCGAAGACCGGCCAGAGGGTGCGGATCGATCAGTCGCATGGCGGCTCGGGCACCCAGGCGCGCGCAGTCATCGACGGGCTGGCGGCCGACGTGGTGACGCTGGCGCTCGCGTCGGACATCGACGCCATTGCGCGCAAGGCCCAGCTCCTGCCGGTCAACTGGCAGAGCCTGCTGCCGGACAACAGCTCCCCCTACACCTCGACGATCGTGTTCCTGGTGCGCAAGGGCAATCCCAAGGGGATCCACGACTGGGGCGATCTGGTGCGGCCCGGGGTGGCGGTGATCACGCCCAACCCCAAGACCTCGGGCGGCGCGCGCTGGAACTACCTGGCAGCCTGGGCCTGGGCGCTGCGGCAGCCGGGCGGGAACGACGCCAGCGCGCTCGACTTCATGCGCCGCCTGTACAAGAACGTGCCGGTGCTCGACACCGGGGCGCGCGGCTCGACCACCACGTTCGTGCAGCGCGGACTCGGCGACGTGCTCATCGCCTGGGAGAACGAGGCGATGCTGGCGCTGCGCCAGCTCGGCACGGACCGCTTCGAGATCGTGGTGCCGTCGGTGAGCATCCTCGCCGAGCCGCCGGTGGCGGTGGTCGACAAGGTGGCGTTGCGCCACGGCACGCGCGCGGTCGCGACGGCGTACCTCGAGTACCTCTACAGCAAGGAAGGGCAGGAGATCATTGCCCGTCACTACTACCGGCCGCGCGACCCGGAAGTCGCCGCCGAATACGCCGGGCGCTTCCCGAAGCTCCAGCTCGTCACCATCGCCGATTTCGGCGGCTGGGACGAGGCACAGCGCGTGCATTTCCGCGACGGCGGGCTGTTCGACCAGATCACCGGGGAGGGCGCCGGGGGGCAGTAGTGCCGCTCAGCGCGCTCGGCCGTGCGCCGCCTCCTCAGTCAACGATGAGCTTGTACCCGGCGGCGGCGGTGCGCAGCAGGCTGGGAGCGGCGGGATCGGCCTCGAGCTTCTGGCGCAGGCGATGCACGAGCTGCTTGAGCAGCTGGCGATCGCCGCCGCTGCGGTGGCCCCAGACGTGCACCAGCAGATGGTCGGAGTTCACCGGGCGGCCGGCGTGCGCCAGCAGCATCTGCAGCAGCCGCAGCTCGAGCTTGGTGAGATGTACCGGCGCCGCCGTGGTGCCGATCCGCACCGTGTGCTCGGCCACATCGAGCGTCACGCGGCCGGCGGCGAGCGGTGCGCCGGGCTCCATGCCGGAGCGGCGCAGCAGCGCACGGATGCGCGCGAGGAGCGTGCGCGGGCTGAAGGGCTTGGTGAGATAGTCATCGGCCCCCAGGTCGAGCGCCCGCACCAGGTCCTCCTCTTCGCCGCGCACGGTGAGCATCAGCACGGGCACGCGCGAGCGCCGGCGGATCGCCTCGCACACCTGGAAGCCCGACATCCCCGGCATGTTGATGTCGAGCACCACCAGGTCCGGCGACTCGTCCGCGAAGCGCGCGAGAGCCTGCGACCCGTCGGCCGCCTTGACCGCGAGATAGCCCGCCTGCGCGAGGCCGAAGCCGATCAGCTCGCGCAGGTCCGCGTCGTCGTCGGCCACCAGCACCTTCATGCGGGGGCCTCCGCCGGCAGCGTCACGGTGAAGCGGGTGCGGGCCGCCGCCGTGCGCTCGACGCTCACGGCGCCGTGATGGCGGTCGACGATCGACTTGACGATCGAAAGGCCGAGTCCGAGGCCGGCGGGCTCGGGCTCGGTGCCGCCGCCGCGCCGGAAGCGCGCGAACAGCCCCGTGGAGTTGGGGTCGGCCGGACCCAGACCTTCGTCCTCGACCCAGGCCTGCACCCGGTCCGCGTGCGCCGCGGCGCCGATCCTCACGACGCTGTCCTCCGGAGCGAACTTGTTGGCGTTGGCCAGCAGGTTGACGAACACCTGCGTCAGGCGTGGCTTGTCACCGGCGATCGCCGGCAGATCCGCGGGCAGCGACAACTCGAGCGTCTGCCGGCGCTGTGCGAGCAGCGGCTCGACGAGAGCGCGCGCATCGGCCACCACCTCTGCGAGCGCCACGCTCTGCTCGCGGATCGCGAGCTGTCCGGACTCGATGCGCACGCTCTCCAGCAGGTTGTCGATGAGCTGCGTCAGCCTCAGCGTGCCGCGTTCGAGCGAGGTCACGAGCTCCCTCAGCTGGCTCGGCGGCAGCGAATCGAGCCCGGCGAGCAGCAGCTCGATCGAGGCGAGCTGCGCGGCGAGCGGCGTGCGGAACTCGTGCGAGATGTTGGCGAGCACCGAGTCGCGCGCGCGTCGCACGGCCTCGAGCTCGGTCTCATCGCGCATCACCTGCACCTGCAGGCCGTCGACCGGCGCGGCGCTGGTGATTACCGTGGTGCGCGGCGCGGCAGGTCCCGCATCCAGATGCTCGACCGACTTGGCGCTGCCGGTGCCGCGAGCTTCCATGATCGGGCAGTTTGTCTCGCACGGGCGGCGGCCCTCCACCTCGCGTGGCCGCAGCACGTCGCCGCAGAAGCGCCCGACGGCGTCCTCGGGGCTCACCCCGAGGAGCCGGGCGGCCTGCGGATTGAGGTAGCGGATCACGCGGTTCCTGTCGACCGCGTAGACGCCCTCGACGATGCCGCTGAGCACCGCGCGCGCCTCCGCCTCGCGCCGGCGCAGCGCGCCGGTGAGGTCGATGAGATTGCGCCGCATATCCTCCATGGTACGCGCCAGCGCGCCGACCTCGGCGGCACCGCCGACCGGAATCGAGGCGGAGAAATCGCCGGAGCCGAGGCGCTCGGCGGCCTGGGTGAGGGCGCGCACCGGGGCGGCGACCCGCTGCGCGAGCAGCACGCCGGCCAGCACCGCGAATGCGGCCAGCAGCAGCGCCGTGAGCAGCAGCCGGTTGACCAGGCGGCCGGTGGAGGTGTCGACGGCGCTCACCGGCAGCAGCGTCTCGATGAGCGCGATCGCCTCACCGCTGGAGGCGAACACCGGGGCGCAGGCCGCATACAGGCCCTGGGAGGAAATGCGCTGCGCGGCGGAATGGCCGTTGGCGAGCGCCGCCGCATAGAGCGGCGTGAACGCGTTTACCGGCGCGGAGATGTACTGGCGGTAGTCGATCAGCCTCACGTCGGTCCCCACCTGCCGCGCGAGGCTGTCCGCGAGGCGCGCGTTCAGCCGCCGCACCACGTACACGCGCAGCAGTTGCGGCGCGCCGCTGATCGGCGCCCAGGCGCCGAGCACCGGCACGGGCTCGATGGCCGGCAGCGCCATGAACGTCTGGCCCTGCTCCGCGCCGGCGGTCATGATCTGCGGCCAGTCGACCGCGGGGCCGGTCACCGCCACCACCGTCTTGTCCTCGAGCACCGCGCAGGCGTCGGCCTCGCACCAGCGGGCAAGGATCGGCGGCAGCGCGTCCATCTGTCCCTCGGACGCCAGGCGGTCGAGTGCCGGGCGTTCGGCGAGGGCGCGGGCGCTCGCAAGCGCGTCCTCGCCGAGGCGCCGCAGGTCCTCGCGTGCGATCGTGGCCGCGAGCTGTACCCGCGCCTTGCCCTGCTCGTCCGCCAGGTCGTGCAGCATGCCGCTCGCCGACCAGGTGATGCCCCCACCCACGAGCAGCACGAGCGCGACGTAGATCGCGATCAGCCACCAGGCGAGGCTGGTGCGCTCCGGATCGGGCCAGAGGCCGCGCACCAGCTCCCGCAGACGTTGCAGCAGGCGTTGCCGCACGGTCAGCGCCGCCGGTAGCCGGTGCGCTCGACCAGCGTCTTGACGATGAGCGTCAGCGCCGCGAGCAACGTGAGGAGCGAGGCCACGGCGAACGCTCCGACGAAGTCGTACTGGTTATAGAGGATCTCGATGTCGAGCGGCATGGTGTTGGTGAGTCCGCGGATGTGTCCCGACACCACCGACACCGCGCCGAACTCGCCCATGGCGCGGGCGTTGCACAGGATCACCCCGTACAAGAGGCCCCAGCGGATCTTCGGCAGCGTCACCCGGAAGAAGGTCAGCCAGCCGCCGGCGCCGAGCGTGATCGCCGCCTCCTCCTCGTCGTTGCCGAGTTGCTGCATGAGCGGGATCAGCTCGCGCGCCACGTACGGAAAGGTGACGAACATGGTGGCGAGCATGATGCCCGGGAGCGCGAACACAATCGAGATGTCGTGCTCCTGCAGCCACACGCCGAACCAGCCGTGCAGGCCGAACAGCAGCACGAACACCATGCCGGAGATCACCGGTGAGATGGCGAGCGGCAGGTCGATGAGCGTGATCAGGATGCTCTTGCCGTGGAACTCGAACTTCGCGATCGCCCACGCCGCCGCGACTCCGAACACGGTGTTGATCGGCACCACCACCGCGGCGGTCGTGAGGGTCAGGCGGATGGCGCTTGCCGTGTCAGGATCGGCGAAGCTCTCCAGATAGGGGATCAGCCCGTGGGAGAACGCCATGGCGAACACGGTCGCGAGCGGCGCGATGAGCAGCGCCGCAAGGAACGTGAGCGACACCGTGATAAAGAGCCAGCGCACCAGCGTGTGCGCCCAGGTGTGCTGACCGGGACGGGGCTCGGCAGTCGCGGGCAGCTGCCCGAGGGTGGCGGAGGTGGCCATCAGCGCCCCATCCGCACGACGCGGCGGCGGCCCCACGCCTGCAGCAGGTTGATGGTGAGCAGCATCGTGAACGACATGAGCAGCATGACGAGTCCGAGCGCCGCCGCCCCCTGGTAATCGAACTCCTCGAGATGGATGACGATGAGGAGCGGGGTGATCTCGGTCTTCATCGGCAGGTTGCCGGCGATGAAGATCACCGAGCCGTACTCGCCCACCGCGCGCGCGAACGACAGCGTGAAGCCGGTGAGCAGCGCCGGCAGCACGGTCGGCAGGATGATGCGGCGGAAGGCGTACAGGCGGTTGGCGCCGAGCGTCTCGGCCGCATCCTCGAGATCGCGCTGCACCTCGAGCAGGGCCGGCTGCATCGCGCGCACGCTGAAGGGCATGCTGATCAGGGTGAGGGCCACCGTCACGCCGAGCCACGTATAAGCGACCCGGATGCCGAGCGGCTCGAGATAGCGGCCGATCCAGCCGTTCTGGGCGAACACCGTGGTGAGCGCAATGCCCGAGACCGCGGTGGGCAGCGCAAACGGCATGTCGATGAGCGCGTCGATCACCTTGCGGCCCGGGAACTCGTAGCGCGTCAGCGTCCAGGCGATGATGAAGCCGAACACCAGGTTGATGGAGGCGGCCACCAGCGACGCCCCGAACGAGAGCCGGTAGGAGCCGAGCGCGCGCGCGCTCAGCACCACGTGCAGCAGGTCCTTGAGGTGCATCGAGCCTGCGGCCGCCACCAGCGCCGCGAGCGGCAGCAGCACGATGGCGCTCAGGAAGAAGGTCGTGAAGCCGAGCGTCAACCCGAAGCCGGGCAGGATGCTCGGTTGCCGGAAGCTCATGGCGGGCGGTACACGATCAGCACCGGCCACCGGGCGCCGTCGAGCAGCGCCCGGAACCGCTCGGCGAAGCCACTGAGGTCGCTCACCCCGATGATCAGCATTTGCGCGGGAGCCTCCGCCAGGCGCCGCGCGAGCTCCTGCGCCGCATCGCCGAAGCGCAGCTCGGTGCGCATCTCGAGGCCGTGCAGCGCCTGGGCCTCGGAGCGCGCATCGAGGAGCGCGCGCATGCCGTGGGGGCGCTGTGCGCTGGTGCCACCGGGGAAGATGCCGACGTAGACGGCCTCCGCCGCCAGATGCCGCAGCACGCTCGCCGACACGGCGAGGGTGGCGCTGCGCACAGGCTCCGCGAGCCAGTGGATCAGTACCCGCTGCGGCGTGGGCGCACCGGCCGGCAGCAACAGCAGCTCCTTGGCGCCGCGCTGCAGCAGCCACTCGCTGCGATGCGCCGCATCGGTGCCGCCGGCGATCACCGTGGTGCCGACGAACGCGGTATCCGCGCAGGCGGCGTCCGCCACGCCGAGCTCCGGCTCGAGGCGGGTCAGGATGCGGGTCTTCATGCGATCGGTCAGCTCGCCGAGCAGCGGCTCGCGCGCGAGCAGCTCCGCCTGTACCGCGCCCACCGCGCATGCCGTGAAGCTCGAGAGCGGCGTCGGCAGCACGTGCACCCGGCGCACCCCGATCGCGACGCTTTGCCCGGGCTGCACGCCGAAGCGGCGCTGCTCGGGCTGGGTGCGCGTCACCTGGAGCGAGGCTGTCGCATCGCCGTTCGAGTAAGCCAGCAGTGGCGTGTCGGCGCCGTCGCCGAGGCGCACGCGGATGCTCTCGAGCGCGCCGCTGAAGACCACCTCGGCAACCGTGCCGCGCGCGACGTAGCCGGTGGTGAGATCCTCGCGCGCGCGCGCCAGCTCGATCTCCTCGGGGCGCACCACGGCGACCACTTCGTGCTCGCGCGCGCTGCCGCGCTGCTCGGCCGGCACCGTGGCGGCGCCCACCTGGATGCCGTCGGGGGTGCGGCGCGCCAGGATCAGGTTGGCGGCGCCGAGGAAGGTCGCCACGAAGCGCGTCTGCGGGTGCGAGTACAGGTCGTGCGGTGCGCCGATCTCGAGCAGCCGGCCGAGATTCATGATGCCGATGCGGTCGGCCATGGCGAAGGCTTCTTCCTGGTCGTGCGTCACGAGCACGGTGGTGATACCGAGCTCGCGCTGCACCTGGCGGATCGTGCGGCGCAGCTCCTCGCGGATCTTGGCATCGAGTGCGCCGAACGGCTCATCGAGGAGCAGCACTTCCGGCTTGTGGGCGAGGGCGCGCGCGACGGCGACGCGCTGCTGCTGGCCGCCGGAAAGCTCCGCCGGCAGGCGGTCGTCCATTCCCTCGAGCGCTACCAGGCGCAGCAGCTCCTGGCGGCGCGCGCGGCGCTTCTTGGCGCGCATGCGCCGCACGCGCAGCGCGAACTCGATGTTGTCCGCCACCGTCATGTGACGGAACAGGGCGTAGTTCTGGAACACGAGTCCGACGCCGCGCTTGCGCGCGGCGACGTGAGTGACGTCGCGGCCGTGCAGCGCGATGCGCCCGTGGTCGACGCCGACCAGGCCGGCGACGGTACGCAGCAGCGTGCTCTTGCCGCTGCCGCTCGGCCCGAGCAGCACGAAGAACTCACCATCGCCGATGTCGAGCGAGACGTCGTTGACGACCGGCGCGCCCGCGTAGTACTTCGTGACCTGGTCGAGCGTGATCGACATGAGGCGATGCTACCGGGCGGCAGGCGCGGGCGGCAGTGCGTCCGGCTTCGTGCCGGTAACAAACAGGTTATAAATGCCGCTTGACCTACATCGTGCAGCTACAGGTCAACTGGTGATCTTACAAAACATGAGGTTGAGTCGCGTCCGTGCCCGGATGCCCCGCTACCAGGGCGTGCCGGACAGCTCCCGCTTGTAGCGCTGCAGCTCATCGTAGACACGCCGCCACAGCGGGCCCGGCCGAGCCGTACCGACAGGGCGTCCGTCGAGGCGGGTCACCGGCTGGACCTCGCGCGTTGCGGCCGAGATCCAGATCTCGTCGGCGGCGCGCAGCTGGGCTTCACTCACCGGCGCGGGTCGCCAGGGGACGGCGGCGCGCGCCGCGAGCTCCTCGACCACGCCGCGGGTCGTGCCCGGCAGGATCTGGCGCGACTGCGGCGGCATCAGCACCTCCCCGCCAATGACCACGTGCACCGCGGAGGAAGACGCCTCGGTGAGCTCGCCCTCACGCAGCAGGATGGTCTCGGTGGCTCCGGCCTCGACCGACTGCTGCCGCAGCAGCACGTTCGCGAGCAGCGCCACGGATTTGATGTCACAGCGCGCCCAGCGGGTGTCGGCCGCGGTCACGCACGCCACCCCCGCGGTGAGCGTCTCGGGGCTCGTCGGCGGCAGCGGTGCGCAGAACGCGAACACGGTACGGGGGATCACCGGGAGCGGCGCGTGCGTGCGGCCGTGCTGTGCGCCGCGCGTCACCTGCCAGTACACGTACTGCTCGCCCCCGCCGTTGCGCTCGATGAGTGTACCGAGAATGGCGCGCCACTCCGCGCCGCTGTGGGGATCCTCCATGGCGACGCCCGCCAGCGAGCGCGTCAGCCGCGCGGCATGCGCGGCGAAGCGGAACGGGCGCCCGCCGTAGACCGGCATCAGCTCGTAGACGCCGTCCGAATAGAGGAAGCCGCGGTCGAGCGGCGAGATGCGTGCCTGCGCGAGCGGCAGATAGGTGCCGTTCAGGTAACACAGCGGTAGCGGCTCAGCCATCGGAGGCGCTCCTCATTTGAACCACAGCGCGATGCTGTCGCAGGCGCGCGTCCAGAGGCTTCCCGCCGGGACCGCCGCGAGCGCCACCAGCGGCACGCGCGCGATCGTCGCTCCCGTGCCGTCCGAGACGGTGAGCTCGCCGAGCTGTTGCCCGGCGGCGAGCGGCGCCATGAGCGGCTCGTGGGCAAGCCGCGCCTGGGTCGAGAGCGAGGTGGCCTGGCCGCGCGCGACCGTCGCGTAGACGTCGTAGGGCACGCCGACGGCGGCAAACTCGCTCGCCGACTTGTAGACGCGCGGCTTCAGCACCGTGGCATGCGCCTCCTTGACGCGGATCGTCTCGAAGAAGGTGTAGCCGTAACCGAGCAGCGCCGCGCTCGCGTCCGCGCGTCCCTTCTCGCTCGGCGCGCCCATGACGACCGATATCAGGCGCATGCCGTTGCGCAGCGCCGAGCTCACCAGGCAGTAGCCGGCCTCGTCGGTGTGTCCGGTCTTCAGTCCGTCGACCGACGGGTCCTTGCCGAGCAGCGTGTTGCGGTTGCCCTGGCGGATGTTGTTCCACATGAACTCGCGCAGGCTGAAGAGACCGTAGTACTGCGGGAACTCGCGGATCAGGGCGCCCGCCAGCGTCGCCATGTCGCGGGCGGTGGTGTAATGGCCGGGAGCGGGCAGCCCGTCGCTGTTGACGAAGTGGCTCGACTTCATGCCGAGGCGCTGCGCGTACTCGTTCATCATCTGCGCGAAGGCTTCCTCGGTGCCGCCGACCTTCTCGGCGAGCGCCACCGTCGCATCGTTTCCCGACTGCACGATCATGCCCTTGATCAGGATGTCGACCGGGACCTCGGATCCGAGCTTGATGAAGCTGCGCGAGCCGCCGGTGCGCCAGGCGTGCTCGCTGACGGTGACCTCGTCGGTGAGCTTGAGCCGGCCCTCGCTGAGTGCCTTGAAGACCACATAGGCGGTCATGAGCTTGGTGAGGCTCGCCGGCTCCTCGCGATCGTCGGCGCGGTTGGCGGCGAGCACCCGCCCGCTGAAGTGATCGACCAGGATCCAGGCGCGCGCATCGATCGCCGGGGGCGCGGGGAGCGGCGCGGCGGCATGCGCGGCTCCCGACCTGAGCGCGGCAGCGGCCGCAAACAATGCGAGCGCAAGGCTTATAGCGGGACGGTTCCTCATGCGGGGTCGATTCACGTTGAGTGTCCTCCTTGCCTTTCAGTCGGTGGCGAGCCGCGCGTCGGGGACGCCGAGCGCGGCGAGTTGTGCGGCGAGCTGGTCGAATTCGGCGACGCTGCTCACGGGACCGAGGCGCACGCGGAACAGCTGCGAGCGGCCGACGAGCGGCGAGACCACGAAGGCAGTTCTCAGGCCGGCGGCCTGCAGCTTCTCGACCAGCCGCTGGGCATTGTCCGGGTCGGCGAACGCGCCCGCCTGCACGTAGAGGGCGGGCGGAGGCACCTCGGCGAGGCGCGTCGGCGGCTCAGGCTCGCCCGGTGTCAGTGCGCGCACCTCCACCGGCGTCGTGCCCTCGCGCAGCATGTCGAGCTTCGCGGCCGCGGTGTACGACAGGTCGATGATGCGGTTGGCGACGAACGGGCCGCGGTCGTTGATGCGCACCACGACGCTCCTGCCGTTCTTCAGGTTGGTGACGCGCGCGTAGGTCGGCAGCGGCAGCGTCCGGTGCGCCGCGGTCATGGCGTACATATCGTAGGACTCGCCGCTCGAGGTATTGCCGCCGTGGAAGCTCGGCCCGTACCAGGACGCCACGCCCACCTCGACGTAGCCCTCGGCGGAGGCGAGCACGTAGTAGCGCCGCCCGAGCGCATCGTAGAAGGGCGGATTGCCGTGCGCGCTGCGCGGCTCGGCGCGCACCACGGCATCCGGTATCGAGAGGATGTCGGCGGGCGGCGGCGGCACGGGCTGCGGCGGCGCGGCCGGCGGGGACGGCAGCGGGCGGCGCGGCGTCACGGCGCAGGCCGCGAGCAGCGTCATGCAGGCAAGCGCGGCCGCGCGCGCCGCCAGCGCGGCGGTGCGCGCGCTGCGGCCTGAACCGCAGTAATTCCCCGGCAGCGCTCGTATGCCACGCCTCACGGCGGCGGCGTGCTGTGCACGCGCTGCGCGATGGCCTGCGCCAGGTCGTAGACCGCCATGCCGTAACGTGCGCTGTTGTTGTAGCGGGTGAGCACGTAGAAGTTGTGGAAGCCGACGCGGTAGGTCGGGCCATCGGACTGCTCGGCCGAGAGCAGCAGCGCCGGCGTCTCGGGCGGCACGCTCAGGTCGAGCCGCACGCCGCGGACGGCGAGATCGCCGACCGTCTCATTGAGCTCGAGGTTGTGCGGCTCGATCGTGAAGTCCGGGTCCGGGTCGAGGATCGTCTCGGCGAGCACCGGGCCGCCCGGCTCCCAGCCGTACTTCTGCAGGTAGTTGCCGACGCTCGCCAGGATGTCGTCCCAGTTGTCCCACAGGTTGCAGTGGCGCCCGGAGTCGGCGTCGACCGCGTAGCGGCGATACACCGACGGCATGAACTGCGGGACCCCGAGCGCGCCGGCGTACGAGCCGCGGGTCGCGAGCGGATCGAGCTTGTTCTCGCGGCTGAGAAGCAGGAACTGCTCAAGCTCTTCGCGGAAGTAATGGGCGCGCGGCGGGTAGTCGAACGCCAGCGTCGCGAGCGCATCCAGCGTGCGCCAGGAGCCCGTGTTGCGTCCGTAGCGGGTCTCCGTGCCGATGATCGCGACCAGGTATTCCGGGGGCACCTGGTACTGCGCGGCGAACTGTTCGAGCGCCAGGCGGTGGTCGAGCCAGAACTGCACGCCCTCGTCGATGCGCTCGGGGGTCACGAAGTGCTGCCGATAGACCCACCACGGTGCGACCTGCTCGATCGGACGCGTCATGATGTCGATGATTTTGGGCTGCGGCTGCGCCTCGCGCAGCAGCCGGCGCAGCTCCGTGCGGGTGAAGCCGTCGCGCTTCGCGACCTCGTCGACGAAGCTGGCGATCTCAGGGCGCTCGAGATCGAAGACCGCGGTCGGCGTCGCGGTGACCTGCGCGCGCGCCGGCGCGGCGAACACCGCAGCGGGCAGGGCGCCCAGCAGGGCGGCGGCGAGCAGGTGGCGACAGCTGTTCAACTACGATCCGACGAGCTTCCGGTGCGAATACAGGGCCATCAGAATACCGAAGCCCGCCAGCAGCGTCACGACCGAGCTGCCGCCGTAGCTCACGAGCGGCAGCGGCACGCCGACCACCGGCAGAAGTCCCGTCACCATGCCGGCGTTGATCAGGACGTAGACGGAGAAGGTGAGCGCCAGGCTGCCGGCGAGGAGGCGCGCAAAGGTGTCCTGGGTCTGCGTCGCGAGGTAGATCGAGCGCCCCACGACGAACGCGTACAGCAGCAGCAGCAGCAGCAGGCCGAGCAGGCCGAACTCCTCGCCGACGACCGCGAAGATGAAATCCGTCGAGCGCTCCGGCAGGAATTCGAGCTGCGCCTGGCTGCCGTTCATCCAGCCCTTGCCGAAGACGCCCCCGGAGCCGATCGCGATCTGCGACTGGATGATGTGATAACCGGCGCCGAGCGGATCGGTCTGCGGGTTGAGAAAGGTGAGCACACGGCGGCGCTGATAGTCGTGCATGAAGCTCCAGCCGAACCAGGCGGCGAGCGCGGCGAGCACGAGCATGACCACGATGATGCGGATGCGCAGCCCCGCAAGCACGATCACCAGCGCGCCGGCGACGGCGATCAGCGCCGCGGTGCCGAGGTCCGGCTGCAGCGCGACCAGCGCCACCGGCAGGAGTATCACGGCGGCAAGCGCCGTGAGGGACAGCCAGCCAGGCGGCAGCGGCCGGTCGTGCAGGTACCACGCACAAGCCATCGGCACCGCGAGCTTCATGAGCTCGGAGGGCTGGAAGCGGAATATCCCGAGATCGAGCCAGCGCTGCGCGCCCATGCCGCTGTGGCCGATCGCCGCCACGATCAGCAGCAGCACGACACCGGCCGCGTACAGCCACGGCGTCGAGCGGCGCAGGAAATTGGGGGTGACGCGCGCCAGCAGCAGCATGGCGATTGCGCCGAAGATCAGCCGCGCCACCGTGCGCACGACGGTGCCGACACTCTGGCCCGAGGCGCTGTAGAGAATGATGAGACCGTAGACCGCGATCAGCGCGAGTCCCACCACCAGCGGTCCGTCGATCTTCAGCGCGAACAGCACGCGCGCCGCTCCGGTGAGCGTGCGACGGGTGCGCGAGCCGGCCGAGACATCTGCGTAGATCATGTGCGGCTGGTTCCGGCAGGATGCGGCGGTCGTGCCGGGGGGCCCGGCGCGGGCGCGGCGGGCGCGGGCACGCTCACGCCCGGGGCGCTGGCCGCCGGGGCGGGCTTCAGCTTGCCGTCCGGGCCCAGAAGATAAGCGTCGAGCACCTTGCGCACGATCGGTGCGGCCGCCTCCGCGCCCTGACCGCCGTTCTCCTCGATGCAGGCGACGGCGATCCGCGGCGCATCCGCCGGCGCGAACGCGATGAACCAGGAGTGATCCCGCAGCCGCTCGTTGACGGTCTTCTCGTTGTAGCGCTCGTTGCGCGCCACGGTGAACACCTGTGCCGTGCCGGTCTTGCCGCCGAAAACATAAGGTGCGTGCGCGCCGATGGCCGCGGCAGTGCCGCGCTGAGTGACACCGACCATGTCGCGCACGACGCGTTCCCAGTCTGCCGGCGCGATGCCTGGCACCCGGCCCTCGGGGATCGGTGCCACGTGTTGCACCTCCCCGGTGCGCGGGTCACGGAACCCGGTCACCAGGCGCGGCCTCCAGATCCTGCCGCGCGCGGCGATGATGCTCACGTAGTGGGCGAGCTGCAGCGGCGTGACGCTCAGGTAACCCTGGCCGATGCCGAGACTGACCGTCTCGCCGGGGAACCACACGCGATCGGCTGGGCGCGCAAACGCCTTCTCCTTCCATTCGCGCGACGGCAGGATCCCGGTCTTCTCGCCGCCGACGTCGATGCCCGTGACCTGGCCGAAGCCGAACGGCGCCATGAAGGCGGCGATGCGGTCGATGCCGAGCGTCTCCGCGAGCCCGTAGAAGTACACGTCGCACGACACCACGATGGCGTCGTCGAGATCCACGGAGCCGTGGTGCTCGTTATGGAACTCACGGTAGATGAAGGAGCTCCCGGGCAGATGGAAGGCGCCGGCGCAGTAGCGATGCTCGTCGGGATCGATCGCGTGGTAGGTGAGGGCGGCGAGCGCCAGCAACGGCTTCACGGTCGAGCCGGGCGGGTAGGTGCCGCGCAGCGCGCGGTTGAACAGCGGCCGGTCGATGTCCTCCTGGAGCGCGCCGTATTCCGCCGAGGTGATGCCGCGCGCGAACAGGTTCGGATCGAAGCCGGGAAGCGAGACGAGCGCAAGCACGTCGCCGTTGTCGGGATCGAGCGCGACCACTGCGCCGCGATGCCCGGCGAGCGCGCTCTCCGCCACCCGCTGCACCTTCAAGTCGATCGACAACATCAGGTCTTCGCCCGCCGCCGGCGCCTTGGTGCGCAGGTTCGGCACGTAGGCGCCCTGGCGCTCGACCGAGCGGCCCTGCGCGTTCACCAGCACCTCGCGTGAGCCGTTGGTGCCGTGCAGCCGGTGCTCGTAGGCGCTCTCCACCCCGACCTTGCCGATCAGCGAGGTGCCGGAGTAGGCGGCGCGATCGATGTGCCTGAGGTCCTGCTCGCTGATCGCGCCGACGTAGCCGAGCGCGTGCACCGCGAGCGCACCGTCGGGATACCAGCGTGTCTGGCGCGTCTTGATGTCGATCCCGGGAAACTCGAAGCGCCGCACCGCGAAGCGCGCCACGTCCTCGTCCGACATGTGCAGGCGCACCGGCACGGAATCGAAGCTGCGGCTCGAGGCGATGGTGCGCATGAGCTCATCGACGTCCTCGGGGCGGATCAGACCGAGCTGCACCAGGCTCGCGAGCGTCCTCGGGATGTTCGGCACCTCCTCGGGCACCAGCTCGAGCTGATACGCCGGCTGGTCGGCGGCCATCATCTCGCCGTGACGGTCGAGGATCAGGCCGCGCGCTGCCGGAATCGGCTCGATGCGCACGCGGTTACCCTGGGAGAGCTCGGAGTAGTAGTCGTGGCGCACCACCTGCAGCACCATGAGGCGTGCGATCAGGCCGAGCACTGCGAGCGCCATGAGCGCGCCGCAGATGAGCGCACGCCGGTCGAACAGGCGTTGCTCGCGCCACTGGTCCTTGATGCGCACGGCCGGCATGGCTAGGTGCTCATGTGTGGCGGGTCACGCTGAAGGAATTGGTCGCGGTATAGGAAAGGAGCGCCGCGACCGGCGGCCACACCACGGCGCTGGTCAGGCAGTGCACCCAGCGCAGCGAGCTCGTGACGGGATGTCCGGTCCAGCCGTCGATCGCGAACACCACGAGCTCGTACACCACGAGTGCCGCGAACACCAGCAGCGACTGCTGGAAGGCCGGCTTGGAGCGGATTCGCTGGTGCTCGCGCACGGTGATGTAGGTCACGAGCGCGAGGGCGAGCGCGTGCTGGCCGAGCACCGGACCCTGGAACACATCGAGCGCCAGCCCGGAGAAGAAGCCGAGCGCGATGCCGCCGCTGCGCGGCGCGTTCACCGACCAGTAGAGCACCGTGAGCACCAGGAACGCCGGCCGGATCACATCGAGCCAGGCCGGCAGCGGCAGCACCGTAAGAATGAGTGAAAGGAAGGCGGTGAGCAGCATCCGCCCGAGCGGGGAGGCGGCGCTCATTGGGGTGGCCCCTGCGCCGCCACCGGCTTCTTCGGCGCAGGCAGGGGCTGCATGGCCCGATTACCGTTCGGCAGATCGCCGGCTGCGTCCGTCGGCGGCGCCGGCGCGGCCGGGTGGTCCGGCTTGAACCAAACCAGCATGACCTCGCTGTCGGTAGCGACGTGCGCGAGCGGCGCGGCGCGCACCTGTGCGAGCGGCTGCACGGCGTCACGGTGCACTTCCGTCACGCGCGCCACCGGATAGCCTTCGGGAAATACGCCGCCGAGCCCGGAGGTGACCAGCAGGTCGCCCGTATGCACGTCGGCATTCGACGGCAGGTAGGGCAAGGCGAGCGATGAGGCATCGCCGGCGCCGACGGCGATCGTGCGCAGCCCCGTCCGCTCGATGCTCACCGGGAGTGCGTGCTCGGGATCGGTGATGAGGATCACCTCCGCGCTCCAGGGGCCCACGTGCGTGGTCTGGCCGATCACTCCGCTCTCATCGAGCACCGCCTGGCTCTTGAAGACGCCATTCGAGGCGCCGCGATTGATCAGCATGCGCTGTCTCAGGCTGCTCATCTGCAGATCGACGATCTCCGCGGCCAGCCAGCGGTCGGCGACCGGGGGGAGCGCTGCGACCAGCCCGCGCAGGGCGCCGTTCTCGCGCGCCAGCGCTTCGTAGCGCATGGACAGGAGCTCGAGGTCGCGCGCCCGCGCCTGCAGGTGCGCGTTCTCGCTCTCGAGCGCCTTGCGGGTCTCGAACGACTCCTTCAGCCACCGCCACGCGGTCGGCGGGGAGTTGACGGCGAATTGAATCGGATAGGCCGCGGCCTGCAGCACGTAGCGCACGCGCTCGAGGTAGTGCTCGCGCTGATCGAGGTACATGGCCACGACCGAGAGCACCGCGAACAGCGTAAAGCGGAAACCGGGAGAGCCGCCCCGCCCTTGCAGCGGTCTGCCGGCTGCTGTCCCGAAGGCTGCCACCTAAGACTCGTGCGCTCCTCGCGCTATTCGAGGCCGAAGTGACCCGGCCCCAGCTCGTCCATCAGCTCGAGTATGCGCCCGCCGCCCCGCGCCACGCAGGTGAGCGGATCGTCGGCGACCACCACCGGGAGCCCGGTCTCCTCGGTGAGGAGCTTGTCGATGTCGCGCAGCAGTGCGCCGCCGCCGGTGAGCACGATGCCGCGCTCGGCGACGTCCGCGCCGAGCTCGGGCGGGGTCTGCTCGAGCGCCTGCTTGACCGCGCTGACGATGCTCTGCAGCGGCTCCTGCAGCGCCTCGAGGATCTCGTTGCTGTTGAGCGTGAAGCTGCGCGGCACGCCCTCGGAGAGGTTGCGGCCCTTGACCGAGAGCTCACGCACCTGCTGGCCGGGGTAGGCCGAGCCGATCTCGATCTTGATGCGCTCGGCGGTCGCCTCGCCGATCAGGATGCCGTAGTTGCGCCGCACGTAGTTCATGATCGCCTCGTCGAAGCGATCGCCGCCGATGCGCGCCGAGTTGGCGTACACGACGCCATTCAGCGACAGCACCGCGACCTCGGAAGTTCCGCCGCCGACGTCCAGCACCATCGAGCCGCGCGCCTCGTGCACCGGCAGCCCCGCGCCGACGGCGGCCGCCATCGGCTCGCTCACGATCGCGACGTTGCGCGCGCCGGCTCCTTCCGCCGACTCGCGGATGGCGCGGCGCTCGACCTGAGTCGAGCCGAACGGCACGCACACCAGCACGCGTGGCGAGGGCTTGAGCATGCGCGCGCCGTGCACCTTGTTGATGAAGAACTGCAGCATCTTCTCGGTGTAGGTGAAGTCGGCGATCACGCCGTCCTTCATGGGACGCACCGCAGTGATGTGCCCGGGGGTGCGCCCCAGCATGGCCTTGGCTTCGGCGCCGACCGCGACGATCACCTTGCCGCCGCGCGTCGGCTCGTCCTGCACCGCGACCACCGAGGGCTCATTGAGCACGATGCCCTTGTCACGCACGTAAATGAGCGTGTTGGCCGTTCCCAGGTCGATCGACAGATCGCTGGAAAAATATCCGCGCAGGCGTTTGAACATGAAGCGACCGGAAAAAGCGGCGGGGAGCCGACGAAAGTGGCGCGTAATCTAGCAACCGATGGGACATTCAGCAAGGCAACATGTATGATTTTGCGCAGATTTTCTCATTTTCAGCACACCCGCCGATGAGCCTCACACGCGAGCAGATCGAGAGCATCGCCGCCCTGGCGCGCCTGGCGCTCAAGGAGGCCGAAATTGCGGTCTACCAGGACAGCCTGTCGCGAATTTTAGACTTCGTCGGCGCACTCGACCGCGCCGCGACCGCGGACGTGACGCCCATGGCGCACCCGCTCCCGGGCCTCTCGCAGCGGCTGCGCCCGGACGTCGTCACCGAGCAGGACCATCACGAGGAGTACCAGGCGAACGCGCCCCAGGTTGCGGCGGGCCTCTATCTCGTTCCCAAGGTCATCGAGTGAGCCCGGCTGTGAGCGCGCCCTACCGCAAGACACTGACCGAGCTCGCGGCCGGGCTGCGTGCGCGCGAGTTCTCGAGCGTCGAGCTGGTGAAGATGTTCCTCGAGCGCATCGAGCGTGCCCAGGGTGCGCTGAACGCGTTCATCTCGGTGACGCGCGAGCAGGCGCTGCTTGATGCGGCGGCGGCGGACCGGGAGCTCGCCGCCGGCACGGGCGCAGCGCTCGCCGGCGTGCCGATCGCCCACAAGGATCTCTTCTGCACGCGCGGCGTGCGCACCACCTGCGGCTCGCGCATGCTGGATAACTTCGTCGCGCCCTACGATGCCACCGTGGTCGCAAGGCTCAGGCGCGCCGGCGCCGTGATGCTCGGCAAGACCAACATGGACGAGTTCGCCATGGGCTCATCCAACGAGACGAGCTACTACGGACCGGTGCGCAATCCCTGGAATCCTGCGCTCGTTCCCGGGGGCTCCTCCGGCGGCTCGGCGGCGGCGGTCGCGGCGCGGCTCATTCCCGCTGCCACCGCGACCGACACCGGAGGCTCGATCCGCCAGCCGGCGGCGCTCACCGGGGTGACGGGTCTGAAGCCCACCTACGGACGCGTCTCGCGCTTCGGCATGGTCGCCTTCGCCTCGAGCCTCGATCAGGGCGGGACGCTGACCGCGAGCGCCGCAGATGCCGCGCTCATGCTGCGCGAGATGGCCGGCTTCGACCCGAACGATTCGACCAGCGTCGACACGCCGGTCCCGGATTACGTGGCCGCGCTCGCCCAGCCGCTCAGCGGGCTGAAGGTAGGGCTGCTGACGGAATTCTTCGACAAGGGGCTGGACCCCGAGAACGAGAAGCGGGTGCGCGAGGCGCTCAAGGTTTACGCAGGCCTCGGGGCGCAGCTGCGCGAGGTGAGCCTGCCGAATCTGCCGCTGTCGGTGCCGGCCTATTACGTGGTGGCCCCGGCGGAGTGTTCCTCGAACCTCGCGCGCTACGATGGCGTGCGCTTCGGGCACCGCTGCGAGAAGCCGCGCGACCTGCAGGACCTGTACCGGCGCTCGCGCGGCGAGGGGTTCGGGGCGGAGGTCAAGCGGCGCGTCATGACCGGCACTTACGTGCTCTCCGCCGGCTACTACGACGCTTATTACCTGAAGGCGCAGCGTGTGCGGCAGCTGATCACCGACGACTTCGCGCGCGCTTTCGAGAGCGTGGATGTGCTCATGGGGCCGACGACGCCGACGCCGGCGTTCGCGCTCGGCGCCAAGACCGCAGATCCCATCACCATGTACCTGAACGACATCTACACGATCGGCGCGAATCTCGCGGGATTGCCCGCGGTGTCGATCCCCTGCGGCTTCGTGCAGGACCTGCCGGTGGGGCTGCAGATCGTGGGACCGCACTTCGGCGAGGCGCGGATTCTCGCGGCCGCGCACGCGTTCCAGCATGCGACCGACTGGCACCTGCGGATGCCGGGGGGCTACGCGTGAGCTGGGAGACCGTCATCGGGCTCGAGATCCACGCGCAGCTCGCCACGCGCTCGAAGATCTTCTCCGGCTCCGCGACCGCCTACGGCGCACCGCCCAACGCGCAGGCGAGCCTCATCGATCTCGGCTACCCGGGGGTGCTGCCGGTCCTGAACGTCGAGGCGGTGCGCATGGCGGTCAAGCTCGGGCTCGCCATCGAGGCGCGCATCGCTCCGAGCTCGGTATTCGCGCGCAAGAACTACTTCTACCCGGACCTGCCGAAGGGCTACCAGATCAGCCAGTACGAGCTGCCGATCGTGTCGCACGGTGCGCTCGACATCGTGCTGGACGACGGGGCGGTGAAGCGCATCGGCATCACCCGCGCGCACCTCGAGGAGGACGCCGGCAAGTCGCTGCACGAGGGACTGCCGGGCCTCACCGGCATCGATCTCAACCGCGCCGGCACCCCGCTCGTCGAGATCGTCTCGGAGCCCGACATGCGTTCGGCGAAGGAGGCGGTCGCCTACATGAAGAAGGTGCACACCCTGGTGCGCTATCTCGAGATCTGCGACGGCAACATGCAGGAAGGCTCGTTCCGCTGCGACGCCAACGTCTCGGTGCGTCTTGCCGGCTCGGAGAAGCTCGGCACGCGCGCCGAGATCAAGAACCTGAACTCCTTCCGCTTCGTCGAGCGCGCCATCAATTACGAGGTCGCGCGGCAGATCGGGCTGCTCGAGTCCGGCGGTAAGGTCGTGCAGGAGACGCGCCTCTACGATCCGGACAAGGGCGAAACGCGCTCGATGCGCTCCAAGGAGGAGGCGAACGACTACCGCTATTTCCCGGATCCGGACCTGCTGCCGGTGAAGCTCGATGCGGCTTTCATCGAGTCGGTGCGCGCAACGCTCCCTGAGCTCCCGGACGAGAAAGCGGCCCGCTTCGCTTCGGAGTACGGGCTTTCGGCCTATGACGCGGGAGTGTTGACGTCGAGCCGCGAGCTCGCCGACTACTACGAGAAAGTGGTACGCGCGGTGCCCAGGGAGCCGAAGCTCGCAGCCAACTGGGTCATGGGCGAGTTCGCGGCCAGGCTCAACCGCGACGGCCTCGAGGTGGGCGCGGCGCGGGTGCGGGCGGGCGGGCTCGGGGCGCTGCTGCTGCGTATCAGCGACCGCACGATCTCCGGCAATATCGCCAAGGAGGTGTTCGAGATCATGTGGTCGGACGGCTCGGGCGCCGACCAGGTGATCGAGGCGCGGGGCCTCAAGCAGATCACCGACAGCGCCGCGATCGAGCGCGTGATCGATGAAGTGATGGCGCGCAACCCGGGGCAGCTCGCCGAGTACCGCGCGGGCAAGGACAAGCTGTTCGGTTTCTTTGTCGGCCAGGTGATGAAGGCGAGCGGGGGGAAGGCGAATCCCGCCCAGGTGAACGAGCTGCTGCGGGGCAAGCTCAAGGGATAGCCGACCGCGGCTGAGGGGGCACCTGACAGGGGGCGGGCGGCGGCAAACGGGCAGTATTCCTTGATAATTCTTGACCTACAGTATCCCTTCGGCGATCGGAATCCAGACGTGTTCCAGTAAGATACAAAATCCAAAAATAAGGAACCTGCCGATGGTAGCGGAACCTTACACATGGGGACGAATGGCGGCCGGGGGCGTCGCGGACGCCGAGCTCGACGCGTTTCTGAACGCGGAGGCCGCCGAGCATCGCGAGTCGTTCGAGTCGTGCATGGCCGGGCTCCGTGCCCCCTTCGCCGACATGTTGGCGCTGTGGGAGGCTTCGATCCGGCGCGGCGGCAAGCTGCTGATTTTTGGCAATGGCGGCAGCGCGGGTAATGCGCAGCACATCTCCACCGAGCTGGCGGTCCGCTACAGCCGGGACCGGCCGGCGATTGCCGCCGTGGCGCTTGCGGCCGATGTCTCCGCCTTGACCGCCGCCGCCAACGACATGGGGTTCGAGTCGGTGTTCAGCCGTCAGGTGCAGGCGCTAGGCCGGCCGGGTGACGTCGCCGTCGGCATCTCCACCCAGGGGCGCAGCCCCAATGTCCTCGCCGCATTGCGCGAAGCCCGGGCGCGGGATCTCGTGACCACGGGTCTCACCGGCGGAAACGGCGGTCCAATGCGGGGCCTGTGCGACGCGGCCATCGTGGTGCCGTCGGGGGTCACCGCGAGGATCCAGGAAATGCATATTCTGGTCAGCCATATGCTCTGCAAGGCGCTCGAGATCCGCCTGGGGCTGGCGGAGCCACAGCCGTGAGCAAACCCGATCTGCTCGGCGTTCTGGCGTCGTGTTCGCGGGTCCGCGTGCTCGTCTTCGGCGATGTGATGCTGGACCGGTTCATCCACGGCTCGGTGGATCGGTTGTCGCCCGAGGCCCCCGTGCCGGTCATGACGATCGAGCGCACCTGCGACCTGCCCGGAGGCGCGGCCAACCTCGCGTGCAATGTGGCCGGACTCGGGGCTCGCGCCGTGCTGATCAGCGTGGTCGGGGCCGATGCAGCGGCGCAGGAGTTGCGCGGCCGACTCGCCGAAACGCTGGCGGTGCGCGCGGTGCTCCTGACCGACGCGGCCCGTCCCACGACGCTCAAGACACGCTACATCGGCGGGCGCCAGCAGATCCTGCGCACCGATGCGGAGAGCAGGGAGCCGCTGCCGCCGTCGATCGGCGCGGCGGCGCTCGAGCACTACCACGCGGCACTGGCGGAGAGCGACATCGTGGTGCTGTCGGATTATGCGAAGGGCGTGTTGTGCGACGGGATCGTAACCGAGGCCATCGCAGCGGCGCGGGCTGCCGGCAAGCAGGTGCTGGTCGACCCGAAGAGCCGCTCCCTGCTGCGCTACAAGGGCGCGACGCTTCTGACTCCGAACCAGTACGAGCTGCAGAGCGCGTGCGGGCGCGACTGCCGGACCGACGAGGAGGTCGTGGCGGCGGCGCGGGAGGTTCTCGCGCAGGGCATCTGCGACACGCTGGTCGTGACGCGTGGCAAGGACGGCATGTCGGTCGTGCGCGCGGACGGTGCCGCCACCCACATCAAGACGCAGGCGACCGAGGTCTACGAGGTCACGGGCGCCGGCGATACAGCCGTCGCTGCGCTGGCGGTCGGGCTCGCGGGCGGTGCGGATCTGGATGCCGCCGTACATCTGGCCAACGTCGCCGCGGGCGTCGTGGTGGGCAAGGTCGGGATCGCGAGCGTGACGGCGGCGGAGATCGCCGCACGGCTCGACAACTCGCACGTTTACCGCGTGCGCTTCGCTCTCAACACCGTGCAGCGGCTGGTGCAGCGTTGGCGCCAGCTCGGTCTGCGCGTGGCCTTCACGAACGGCTGCTTCGATTTGCTGCATCCCGGACACGTCGCGCTTCTGAACCAGGCGAAACAGACGGCCGACAGGCTGGTCGTCGGCGTGAACTCGGATCTGTCCACCCGCCGCCTCAAGGGCGACGGCCGCCCGGTTCAGAGTGCCATGGCGCGCGCGCTGCTGTTGACCTCGCTCAAGGCCGTGGATGCGGTGGTGATCTTCGAGGAAGACACGCCGCGCTCCCTGATCGCCGCGCTCGAGCCGGATGTGCTGGTGAAGGGGGCCGACTACACGGTCGAGACCATCGCCGGCGCGGACCTGGTGCTGGCGCGCGGCGGCAGGGTCGTGATCGCGGAATCGGTGCCGTTTCAGAGCACGACAAATACCGTCCGGCGTATCGCGGCTGCTTCCGGCAAGGCGTGAGCTGCGAAGCGGCGCGCGCGGTGATTCTCGATCGCGACGGCACGATCGTCGTCGACCGGGGCTATCTCGACGACCCGCGGCAGCTCGAGTTTTTGCCGCGAGCGGCCGAGGGGCTGCGGCGGCTGCGCGCTCGCGGTCACCGGATCCTCGTGGTGACCAATCAGTCGGGCGTCGGGCGCGGGCTGCTGCGGCACGAGCGGCTGGAGGAGATCCACGCGAGACTTCTGCAGATGGTCCGTGAGGCCGGGGCCGACATCGACGCGATCTACCATTGTCCGCACCGTCCCGAAGAGCACTGCGACTGCCGCAAGCCGCGGCCGAAGCTGCTGCTGCGGGCCGCGGCCGACTTCGGGTTCGAGCCCTCCGACGCGGTCGTCATCGGCGACAAGAGCAGCGACATCGGGCTGGGCAGAAGTGTGGGCGCCCTGACCATGCTGATCGCCCCGGGCGGCGCGGCCCCTGAGGACGCAGCCGCCGCGGCCGACTACGTGGTCCGTGATCTGCTCGAAGCTGCCCGGTTGCTCGAGCGCGCATGTACGTAGTCACGGGCGGCGCCGGCTTCATCGGCTCGAATGTCGTAGCGGAGTTGTCCGATCGCGGCGCTGCCGTCGTGGTATGCGACCGGTTGGGCTGCGACGAGCGCTGGCGGAACCTGGCCAAGCACGAGATCGTCGATCTGATCGCACCCGAGGCGCTGCTCGCGTGGCTGGAGGGGAATCGACGCACGGTCGAGGCCGTCGTGCACATGGGGGCCGTCAGCTCCACGACGGAGACGGATGTGGAACTCATGGTGCGCAACAACGTGCGCGCGACACTGGATCTGCTGCAGTGGTGCGCCGATGCCGGCAAGCGCCTGATCTACGCCTCATCGGCCGCCACTTACGGGGACGGCAGCGCCGGGTTCGACGATGCTCCGGGCTGTGAAGCGCTCGGCAGGCTCAGACCGCTCAACGCCTACGGATGGAGCAAGCATGTGGTCGACCGCCGCGTCGCGCGTCTGGCGGAGCGGGGCGGACCGCTCCCTCCCCAGTGGGTGGGGCTCAAGTTCTTCAACGTCTACGGACCGAACGAGTACCACAAGGAGGGGATGCGCAGCCTCGTGGCGCAGAATTTCGAGCGCGTGCAGCGCGGCGAGGCCGTGCGCCTGTTCCGCAGCGGCCGGGCGGATTATTCCGACGGCGCCCAGCGGCGCGATTTCGTCTACGTCAGGGACTGCGTCGCGCTGATTGCGTGGCTGCTTGCGAATCCCACGGTCAGCGGGCTCTTCAATGTCGGTACGGGCGTGGCCCGCAGCTGGCTCGACCTGGCGAACGGGCTGTTCGACGCCGTGAAGCGCCCGGCCCGCATCGAATTCATCGACCTTCCGCCCGCGCTCGCCGGCACGTATCAGTACCTGACGCAGGCCCGGACGGAGCGATTGCGTTCGGCCGGCTATCGCGAGCCGTTCACGGCGCTCGAGGACGGGATCGCCGACTACGTCGAGCGATATCTGATGCGCGCCGATCCGTATCGCTAGCTCGCTACCGCTGATGATGCGCCGCGGCCCGTATGGCGGGCGGTCCGCAGCGAGCGGTATCGACGGCCTGCGATGCGGATTCGCGCCACACCCGCTGGCAGACCTGCGCCACCCTCTGCGGCGTACACGCGCTTATGTCGATGGCCACGTCGCGGGGCTTGAGCGGTCCGTGGACGACAGGATTCGAGGCCTGGAACAGGGCCACGGTCGGAACGGGCGTCGAGCTGGCGAGGTGCATGGGACCGGTATCGGCCGAAATGAACGCGTGGGTCGCCGTCATGGCGGCGGCGAGCGCCCGGGTTGAGGGCAGATGCAGTGTTGGAAATCGCGGATCCGTCGCGGCAGTGCGCTCGGTCGGCAGGAACTCGAGGGGCAGGGCATCGGGCTGCAGCTCAAGGAACGCATGCCAGAACGCCAGCCACCACGAGCGCTCGATGGTCTTCAATGCAGTTGCGTGGGCGAAAAACCCGAATAGCCGCGACGGCGCGTGGGTCACGCCGCTTACGCGGCCCGCCGCAGTCGCCACTACCCGCCGTCCGGCCTCGAGCTCGTCCGGCCGCAGATACAGCGAGAGCTGCAGACTGCGCGGGTCGCAAGGCGTGTCGAACGCGCGGCACAGGAGGATCACGGGCTGCACGGCCTGGTGCAGCGGCCCCGGGGGCTGCGCAATCGCATGCGTCAGGGCCGCCCACTGTGAGTCCGTCGCAAAGCCCAGGCGATAGCGCGAGCGGCACAGCGTGAGCGCGACGCGTCCACCGGTGGACTCCGGTACCGGGTCGATCGCAAGGTCGTAGCACTGCGCGCGCAACCGGCGTACCGCGGCAAGATACCGGAAGATCAGTCGCGGACCCCTATGCGGGTATGCGATCACGGTGCGCACGCCCGGGAACCCGGCGAGCAGCTCGCCGGCCTGTGCGTAGGAGACCGCGACGTCGATCGCGGCATGCGGCAGCAGCTCATGGAGCTGGCGCAGGAGCGGCGTCAGGAACAGCGTGTTGCCCATGCGCCCGTTCACGCGACAAACGAGCACCGAGGCGATCTCCTCCGGGCGCAGAGCGGCAAGCTGGGCGCGAGGACCCAGAAGTCGGGCGAGCACGCGTCCCAGCGCCGCGCGCGAGTTGCGCCGCAGGTTCTTTCTGGCGCTGCGCAGGTGCAGGCCAGCTTTGCGAAGTCCGCCGACGCCCCCGTTCATGACGCGCGGCAGCATAGGCCAGAGGTCCGCAGGAAGGCGAGCGGGTGCGGGATTTTGGCGAAGCCCGACCCTGGCGCAGCCAGAGCCGCCCGACGGAGGCTCCGCGCTCAATGCTGTTTTCCACGATAGTGAACGAGTGGGTTCACTACCAGTGAGCAAGAGATATGAGGGTCGGCAGTCGGCGCGATTGACTCAATAGTGATTCAATAAAGATCAATGGGTGTCGCGGTGGCTCAAAAGGAGGCTCAGCCGTAGACGCGTCGCCGTAGGCCGGCGTGCGTCGCCGTGGTAATTAAAGGTATGTACAATAATCAAAATGAAGGATGTGCACCCAGCGGATCTCGTCTCCTGGCTCCGGGCAGTGGGCGAGAACACGCGACTCCGGTTGCTTGCGCTCTGCCTGGAGAGCGCACTCAGCGTCACGGACCTCGCGCAGGCGCTGAAGCAGAGCGAGCCGCGGATCTCGCGCCACCTGCGCATCCTCTGCGAGGCGGGCCTGCTTCAGCGCACGCGACACGGTCAGTGGGTCTGCTACAGCATCGCCGCGGAGGCCCCTGCCGCAACTTTCGTACGTGGACTCCTCGCGCAGGTCGATCGGCGCGACCCGCTGCTGGTGCGTGACCGCGCAGCGGTGCGCGCCGTCACCGTGCCAACCCCGGGCGCGACCGCGGGCACGCAGTCGAGGCTCGGCCGGGCGCTCGCGGAGTTCGTTGAGGCGAGCGGATTGGGCACGGGGCTGGACGCGGTGCTGGTCGTCGGCCTGGCGCATCCCGAGCTTCTCGCGCGGGCGGCGGCCGCGGCGCGGCAGCTGACGGCCATCGCCCACTCGCGCCGCGCGTCCCAGGCGACGCGCGCGTTCGCCGAGCGGCACGGGCTTGCCTGTCGCGTGCTGCTATCCGCGAGCCCGGGCGCGCTCAGCGACGCGGATCTCGACCGCGCCGGACAGCCGTTCGACGCCGTACTGCTCGATCACCTGGCGGGGGGCGATGCCGCTGTCGCGCGCCTGCTCGAGCAGGCGCGCCGGGCGCTCACCGCGCACGGGCGACTGTGGATCTTCGAGCGTTACGAGTCGCTCGAGACCGCCGGCGCACGCGTCGTGGAGCATCCACTCGCGCGGCTGCGCCGGCAGCTCGCGGACGCCGGGTTGGTCTGCGAGCGCTTGAGTCCGATCGAGGCCGATGGCGAGCACGTGCTGGCGGCCGCTGCGCGCAGCGAGGCCGCGCTCGAGACACGCGCGAGCCCGGCAGCCGCGCCCGCTGGCAGGCGGAGCTGAACGATGAGCACCGATCCGGTCAAGGCGGCGGCGGCGGCGGCAGCGTCGACCGGCATCCGCGTGTCGTTCGAGTTCTTCCCGCCCGCGGACACCGCCATGGAGGGGACGCTGTGGCAGTCGATCGAGCGGCTGGCGCCGCTCGCGCCGCGCTTCGTTTCCGTCACCTACGGCGCCGACGGCTCGACGCGCGAGCGCACCCACAACGTCGTCACCCGCATCCAGGGCGAGACCACTCTCACCGGCGCGCCGCACCTCACCTGCATCGGTGCGCCGCGCAGCCAGATCCTCGAGATTGCCCGCGGCTACTGGGATCAGGGCGTGCGTCACCTGGTCGCACTGCGCGGCGACCTGCCGCACGGTACGGCGACCTACGCGCCGCATCCCGGCGGATTCGCCTACGCCTGCGACCTGGTCGCCGGCTTGAGCCGGCTGGCGCCCTTCGACATCTCGGTCGCGGCATACCCGGAGGTGCATCCGGAGGCGCCATCGCCGCACGCGGATCTCGAGAATCTGCGCCGCAAGATCGACGCCGGCGCGAGCCGCGCCATCACGCAGTTCTTCTTCGACACGGACGTGTTCCTGCGCTTCCGCGATCGCTGCGCACAGGCCGGCATCCGCGCACCGATCATCCCCGGGATCCTGCCGATCACGCGCTTTGCGCAGGTGCTGCGTTTTGCGGCGCGCTGCGGCGCGAGCGTCCCGGACTGGCTGCACGAGCGCTTCACCGGCCTCGATGACGATCACGAGACGCGCCGCCTGCTCGCCGCGAGCGTTGCGATCGAGCAGGTGGAGGCGCTCAAGCGCCATGGCGTGCGCGATTTTCACTTCTACACGCTGAACCGCGCGGAGCTGACCTACGCGATCTGCTACGCGCTGGGGTTGCGCCCGCCGCCGCCCCAGCCACAGGCGCGGCGTCACGGGGTGGCCGCGTGACGGGCTGCCGCCACCTCGGGCCGCTGCCGGCGGAGCCCACAGTGCCGCGCGCCGACCGCGAGTCCGAGCGGCGTGCGCGCGAAGCCGCGCGGGCTGCGGCCGCGCCGTACGCCGTCGAGCCGCCCGACGAGACCGAGCGCCGCACGCGCCTGGAGCGCCTCAAGGAGCTGCTGGGTCAGCGCATCGTGCTGCTGGACGGGGCCATGGGCACCATGATCCAGCAGCACCGGCTGGATGAGCACGGCTACCGCGGCGAGCGCTTCCGCGATCACGGCCTGGACCTCAAGGGCAACAACGACATCCTGACCCTGACGCGCCCCGAGATCGTGAGCGGCATTCACCGCGCTTACTTCGAGGCGGGCGCCGACATCATCGAGACCAACACCTTCAACTCGAACGCGGTCTCGCAGGCCGATTACGGCATGCAGGCGCTGGTGCCGGAGCTCAACTACCGCGCGGCGCGCCTGGCGCGAGCGGTGGCGGATGAGTGCGCGCGCGCGAGCGGCGCGCCGCGGTTCGTCGCCGGCGCGCTCGGACCCAGCACCCGCATGTGCTCGCTCTCGCCCGACGTCAACGATCCCGGACATCGCAGCGTCACCTTCGACGAGCTGCGTGCGACCTATATGGACTCGGCACGCGCCCTGGTGCTGGGCGGGGTCGACCTGCTGCTGATCGAGACGGTGATCGACACGCTGAATGCCAAGGCTGCGATTCATGGGGCGCTCAGCCTCTTCGAGGAGACCGGCCTCGCCGTGCCGATCGCCATCTCCGGCACCATCACCGACGCCTCGGGACGCGTACTCTCGGGACAGACGCCGGAAGCGTTCTGGAACTCGGTGCGGCACGCGCAGCCGCTGTTCATCGGGCTGAACTGCGCGCTCGGCGGCGCACAGCTGCGTCCCTACATCGAGGAGCTGGCGCAGGTCGCCGACACCTGCGTGTGCGCCTACCCCAACGCCGGCTTGCCGAATGCCTTCGGCGAGTACGACGAGGCTCCGGCGCAGACCGCGGCGGTCCTGCACGAGTATGCCGAGGCGGGACTGGTGAACCTGCTCGGCGGCTGCTGCGGCACGACCCCGGAGCATATCCGGCTGCTGCACGCGGGGCTCGCGCGGCGTGCGCCGCGCAAAATCCCGACGCCGCCGGTGAAGTGCCGGCTCGCGGGACTCGAGCCTTTGAACATCGACGACGACAGCCTGTTCGTCAATGTCGGCGAGCGCACCAACGTCACCGGATCCGCGAAGTTCCGCAAGCTGATCGAGGCCGGCGATTACGGCACGGCGCTCGACGTAGCGCGCCAGCAGGTGACGAGCGGGGCGCAGGCGATCGACGTCAACATGGACGAGGGCATGCTGGAGTCGGAGAGCGCCATGACGCGCTTCCTGCATCTGGTGGCCTCCGAGCCCGACATCGCGCGCGTGCCGGTGATGATCGACTCCTCGAAGTGGTCGGTGATCGAGGCGGGGCTCAAGTGCGTGCAGGGCAAGGCGATCGTCAACTCGATCAGCCTGAAGGAGGGCGAGGAAGTGTTCATCGCCCACGCCCGGCAGGTGCGCCGCTACGGCGCCGCCGCCGTCGTCATGGCGTTCGATGAGCGGGGCCAGGCGGATTCGCTCGAGCGGCGCGTGGCGATCTGCGCGCGCGCCTATCGCATCCTCACCGAGCGCGTCGGCTTGCCGGCCGAGGACATCATCTTCGACCCCAACATTTTCGCGATCGCCACCGGCATCGAGGAGCACAACGGCTACGGGCTGGAGTTCATCGAGGCGACGCGCCGCATCAAGCGCGAGCTGCCGCACGTGCTGGTGAGCGGCGGGGTGAGCAACGTGTCGTTCTCGTTCCGCGGCAACGACCCGGTGCGCGAGGCGATGCACTCGGTGTTCCTGTATCACGCGATCGCGGCCGGCATGGACTTAGGCATCGTCAACGCCGGCCAGCTGGCCATCTACGAGCAGATCGAGCCGCAGCTGCGCACGGCCTGCGAGGACGTGGTGCTCAACCGCCGGCCGGATGCCACCGAGCGGCTGCTGGAGATAGCATCGCGCTACAAGGGCGAGGGCGGCGTGCGGCGCCGCGAAGATCTCGAGTGGCGCAAGCTCCCGGTCGGGAAGCGCCTCGAGCATGCGCTCGTCAAGGGCATCGACGATTTCATCATCGAGGACACCGAGGAGGCGCGGCTCGAGGCCGAGCGGCCGCTCGCGGTCATCGAGGGGCCGCTCATGGACGGCATGAACGTGGTCGGCGACCTGTTCGGCGCCGGCAAGATGTTCCTGCCGCAGGTGGTGAAGAGCGCGCGCGTCATGAAGCGCGCGGTGGCGCACCTCGTGCCGTTCATCGAGAAGAGCAAGGACGCCGGCGCGCGCCGCTCCAACGGCCGCGTGGTCGTGGCGACCGTCAAGGGGGACGTGCACGACATCGGCAAGAACATCGTCGGCGTGGTCCTGCAATGCAATAACTACGAGGTCATCGACCTCGGCGTGATGGTGCCGTGCGAGAAGATCCTCGAGACCGCGCGGCGCGAGCAGGTGGACTTCATCGGGCTCTCGGGGCTCATCACGCCCTCGCTCGACGAGATGGTGCACGTCGCCAAGGAGATGCAGCGGCAGAACTTCGAGGTGCCGCTGCTGATCGGCGGCGCTACCACCTCGCCGGCGCATACCTCGGTGAAGATCGCCCCGCAATACTCCCGCGCCGTGGTGTACGTGAAGGACGCCTCGCGCGCCGTGGGCGTCTGCCAGACACTCAGCACCCCGACGCAGCGCGCCGACTTCATCGCCAGGATCGACGCGGAGCACGTGCGGCGTCGCGAGCAGCACGCCGCGAAGAAGATCAAGGTCCCGGAGCTGTCGCTCGCGCGCGCGCGCGCCAACCGTGTCGCCGTCGACTGGAGCGCGTACGCGCCCGCCGCGCCGCGCGTGCCGGGCGTGCAGCGCTTCGACGACTACCCGCTCACCGAACTCCTCGGCTACGTCGACTGGATGCCGTTCTTCAATGCCTGGGAATTCTCCGGCAAGTTCCCCGACATCCTCACCGACCCGAAGGTCGGCGAAGCGGCCAGCAACCTGTATGCCGACGCGCGGCGCCTGCTGAAGGAGCTGCTCGCGGGACGCTGGCTGACGGCGCGCGCGGTCATCGGGCTGTTCCCGGCGAACGCGGTGGGCGATGACGTCGAGATCTACACGAGCGAAGCGCGCGATACCGTGCTCACGACTCTCAATTTCCTGCGCCAGCAGAAGGGCAAGCCCGACGGCCAGCCGCACGTCTGTCTGGCCGATTACGTGGCACCCAGGGACAGCGGCGTGCGCGACTACTTCGGCGCGTTCGCGGTCACCGCCGGCGTCGGCATCGAGGAGCACGTGGCGCGCTTCGAGCGTGCGCACGACGATTACTCGGCCATCACGCTGAAAGCGCTCGCCGACCGCCTGGCGGAGGCTGCCGCCGAGCACTTCCACGAGCGGGTGCGGCGCGAGCTGTGGGGCTATGCGGGGCAGGAGACGCTCACCAACGAGCAGCTGATGCGCGAGGAGTACCGTGGCATTCGTCCCGCGCCCGGCTATCCCGCCTGCCCGGATCACACCGAGAAGGCGAAGCTCTGGACGCTCCTCGACGTCGAGCACAATGCCGGCATCCGCCTCACCGAATCCTATGCCATGTACCCGACCGCGGCGGTGAGCGGCTGGTACCTCGGCCATCCGCAGGCGCGCTACTTCGCGCTGGGCAAGATCGACCGCGAGCAGGTGCAGGACTACGCGCGGCGCAAGGGTATTACGGTGCCGGACGCGGAGCGCTGGCTCGGGCCGAGTCTGGGCTATGAGCCGTGAGGGCAGGGGCGATTACGGCTCCTCGTGACCGATTGTTGCGTCATACCAATGCACGATCGTGAACAGGAACAACATCCCGGCCCCGATCAGTATCGCGGTCACTGCCGCAGCATAAACGGCCGCCAGCAGCTCGCCGGGAACAACAATCACATTTGCCGCCAGAGCCAGCGCAACGATAGCCATCGCCAGCGTGGATATCACCACCTGTAATGGCAAACGCGTCGGGTTTACAGCGTGCCGGCGGCGCGGAAATGTCAGCGCCCAGCTGCCGAGCAAGACAGCCATAACGCCGCTTGAAACGCGCCAGGCGATCGGCGCCGTGGCTCCAAACAATATCAATAGCGGCGGCAGGATCGAGCCGAACGTCGTCATGAATCCCAGTTGAACCCAGGTACGCGTCACGAAGCTGTCGAACTTGGTCATTCGACCGCCGAGCATCTGCCGAAGGATCATTGTCAGGACAGACAGTCCCGCGAACGTCATACCGACGGTCGCGATTGTGTAGAGATAACCGGATGCGTCCACGTCAGCCTCTCACTGAAACCGCCTCCGCCAGATGGTCCAGGATATTTCCCCAGCCCCGCGTATGACCTTCACAAATTGCCGGCGTCGGCAGACGCTCGTGGGTCAGCACGAGGTCGGTTTCATCGCCGCGCGGAATGAGCTCGACGGTTACCAGCGTATTCACATTGTTCGTCAGCGGGCCAATCCAGGTGAACACAAGCTTGCGCGGCCGGTCGATGTGCACATAGGTGCCGGATACCTGGCGGCTTGATTCCGCCGATGACATGACAAGGCTGAAGGCACCGCCGGGGCGGAGGTCACAGCTCGCCTTGCAATCGACCGCGCCCGGATAGGGGCTCATCCACCGAACCATCAAATCGGGTTGGGTCCACAGGTCGAAGATCTGTAGCGCCCGGCGGGGCTCAGTAGACCTGCACCATGTCCGGCGGCTTGGCGCCGAGACGGATCACTTTCCAACGGCCCGTCGACTCCTCCTGCACCTCGACTCGCAGGTGGCGCACGCCGCTGTCGTTCAGTAAGTCGGTGGCAGTCGACATTTCCCGCTCGGCAGGCGGCTCGGGTGCCTGTTCGGCCGTCTCGGCGCCTCGGGAGACGCGGCGCGGTGCGTTACTCGAAGACTCTGATTGTGTCGGCGATCCCGGCGTGTCGCTGGAATCGACCCCCCGATCGAGTCGCTGCTCCGCGAGATTCGGGATTGCAGAGGTGTCCATAGCTGCTTCGCGTGCGCGCGTGAGCTCCTGCTCGAGGACGGGCACCACGGCTGCGGCGGTGAACATCGAGCGCACCTGGACAGCGACTTGCTTCGCAGAGATCGGATCGGCGAAGAAACCCAGCCGAAGAAAATAGCGGGAACGCTCCTGGCGGCGAGTTTCCGTCGCGTAGAGCGTATGTGCCTTGAATATGGCGAGCGACGGCACGCGGCTCAGGTCGATCGGCTGCGCCGACCAGTGGAGCTGCACGGCAAAGGAAACCGGTGCACCCTGAACCACAGCCTCCTTCAAAGCCTGCCGAGTGCCTGTGTCTTCGGGGCGGAGCAGCTCGATATGATCCCAATTCCTCTCATCAACGCCGTGCTGAACTGCGGAAACACGGTGCGTTTCCAGAATCTTCATGACCTGTGTATCGGTCAACGATTCATTTTTCACCGGTGCAGGATTGCTGCCTTGAGGGACTAGCGTCTCAGAAGCAGCGACCGGCAACGAAGGCGCTTCGGAATTGTCCGACCGCAGCGTGATCGGTGCGATGGTTGCGAACGCGTTGGGATAATGGCGACGTAGGACTTCTACCCATCTCTCGGCATCCGCCAGCGTCTCGAAGTACCCCATGTGGAGGTAGAAGCGCTCACTGCCATCCGGCTGACCCGCACGACTCATGAAGAATGTGAAAGGCCTTAGCTGCGGTGATTGGAACGGCCGAATGGACACAGGCGCAGCCATCCGGCACAGCGTGAGCATGAAATGGCCGGTACCGACCCGCGCCCGATGCCCTGGATCGGGGTTCGACGACCCAGTGGGCTTTGCCGATGTTGATGTCATGAGCTCTCCCTGAAACGAACGTTCGAGTCACGGTCGGGAGAGCAACAGAGCTAATGCAGCGGAGCTTGCACGCTCACACCTGGGTGTGTGGAGTGGCAACCCCGCTGTCTTAGGCTGTTACACCCTTAGACCGGTAGCTTTGCGTCCCCGCCTTTCGAACGGGTTTGCCCTTAACTGTGCTTACATAAGCATGGCCGCTTGGGGACCATATGTCTAGTAGTACCGGACTGCCCGGCAGGGCGAAGGCCATCATGGACCAGGCCTCTGTGTCCTTCGTCACATTCCAGGCGATCAACAGGACAAACCACCGTTGACAACGTCCTTACCAATTCCCGAACGGATACAGCGTCACTAAGGTCATCCGCGAATTCACCGGGAACCGGCGGATCACAAAGCCGCGACCCTTGGCGTTGCCCTCGCGAATGCCAGCCACCGCCGCCCTCACGTCGCGGAGGTCGTTCATGCCGAGCCAGGGCGCCTCCGGTGGGACGTCGTTGCGGCAGCAGTGTGCGCCGTAGATCCTGGTGTCGGCGGGAAGGGTGGCGAGCAGCCGGTCGGCGGTGGCCTGATAGGCCGAAAGGCTCGAGTCCGGAAGGAATGCGTAGAGCGTGGTCGGATAAATCAGATCGCCGGTGAACAGCCGCTTGGCGGCCGGCTCGTAGAACGAGGCCGATGTGGACGTATGCCCCGGCGTCCAGAGCACCTGAACACGCCGTCCTCCCAGATCGATCATGGCATCCGGCCTGACCCATTCTGTCACGCGGAAGGAAGGCGGTGGCGAGCCCATGAATTGGTATCGGCCCAGGTGGACACGGCCGTTCCACTCTCGCGCCCGGATCTCGGGCAGGTCGATCAGGGCAATGGACTGGAAATACCTCAGGCCGTTCGTGTGGTCAAAGTGCAGATGGGTCGGGATCACGGTCACCGGGAGCTGGGTGAGTCTTGCCAGCACCGAATGGATATCGCGCGCCGTGGCGCCCGCGTCGATCAGCAGGGCGCGGGTCTGTCCCAGTAGCAGGTACTCGTAGTTGTCGGGATCGTTCTGCGGCTCGCCGATGGCCCAGGTGTCCGGCGCAATGTTCTGAACCCGCCAATAACCGTCCACCACGAAACCGGCGGCCGGACCTGGGCGGGCCTGGAAGGCGGCGGGATCGCGGGGCGGCGGGATCACGCTCACGTGCAGCCGCCCGAGTGCCATGAAGATCTCCGCGTAGATCACGGGCGCGAACGCCAGGAGCAGCCCCGCCAATAGCACCAGCCCCGCTGCCACCACGAGCGCTTTAGGACGTTTCATCATCCGAGATACCATTGCCGCGAGTCAGCTGCCGTTGGAGTCTGCCAGTGAACTGAACGAAACCCGCCCTTGCACGGCAGCCAGGACGCTACTCGGATTTGGAGGGTGAAGTGAAAGCAGTTCGATTGTACGAATACGGTGGTCCTGAAAACCTGAAATATGAGGACAATGTTCCCGAGCCCGCGTTGAGCGACGACTCGGTGCTCGTGGAAACCTCGGCGACCAGCGTGAACCCGATTGATTGGAAAATACGATCGGGCGCGCGGCAAAAGGATTTTCCACAAAAGCTGCCGGTCATTCTCGGCAGAGACGTGAGCGGGCTCGTCCGGGCGGTAGGGCGCAACATTCGCAGCTTCAAGCCGGGTGATCGCGTGTTGGCACTGGCCTGGGAGGCCTATGCTGAGCTAGTTGCGGTTGAAGGGGCCATTCTCACCCACCTGCCTGACGGGTTGAGTCTGGTCGATTCCGCAGCCCTACCGCTCATAGCATTGACGGGTGATCAGCTCGTACGGCTGGCGGCTCGGGCGCAACGTGGCCAGAGGCTTCTCGTGACCGGGGCGGTGGGAAGCGTCGGGCGGGCCGCCGTGCACACCGCCAAGAAACTCGGCGTCAACGTGATTGCGGGGGTCCGCGCTCGGCAGCTGGCGGAAGCGCGCACGCTAGGTGTCTCCGATACCGTAGCCATCGACGACGATTCCGCGATTGCGGCGCTTGCGATCGTGGACGGGGTTGCCGATACGGTTGGCGGCGAAACGGCCGCGAAGTTATTTGCCAGAGTGAGGCATGGTGGAAACTTCGGCTATACCTCAGTGCTTCCGGACGAGGTGTCCAAACTCAATCCGACGATCACTGTCACGCGCGTGCTCGCGCGTCCTGATGCCTCGAAAGTCCGCGAGTTTGCCGACGACGTCCGAGACGGGAGATTCCTACTGCCAATCAGTCGCCGGATGCCCCTGCGCGATGCGAGCGAGGCGCACGCCTTGGCGCAAAAAGGTGGCTCGGGAAAGATCGTACTGGTGTGCCCGTAGGATGGTTGGGATGACCCGCCTGTCAGGGACCCGCCAATGCATCCTTGATGAACGTCATGATTCGCTGACGGACGTCGTAGCCATGCCAGGGCTCGTGCGTCGGCACCCCGTGCAGGGCCTGGGACAGCTGCGGATGGCCATCGCGCGGGTACCGCACCAACTCGACGTGCACCCCCGCCTGACGCAACGCCCGATACATCTCCTGACTCTGTCCCAACGGGTCGGTGACATCGAGCTCGCCCTGTATGAGGAGAAAGCGGCTCTTGGCGCGCGCGACCCCTGACAGGGGGCTTTGACGCCAGGCGGCCTCGAAATGCTCCCAGGGTTTGCCGTAGAACCAGCGGTCGTACCAGGAGCCATGCTCCGTGCCGTACTCGCTTTGCTGATCGATGACCGGCGCGCCACTGATAATGGCTTTGAAGCGGTCGGTCTTCCCCTCGACGAATCCGGCCATCTCGCCACCGTAGCTGTAGCCCATGAGAATGAGTCTCGAGGCGTCGATCGGATATCCGGCAACCACCGCATCGGTACCCTTCATGATGTCGCGATAGTCGCCACCACCCAGATCGTTCTTGTTGGCTGCGACGAAGGCCACTCCGTATCCGGTGCTGCCACGGGGGTTGGGTCTGAAGACCGCAAAGCCCTGGCCCAGCAGGAATGGAATCAACGGGTCAAACCGCTGGGTCCAGGCGCCGGTGGGACCCCCATGGACATCGACGATCAGCGGCAGCTTCGCGGCGGCGTGCGCCGGCATGTAGAGCAGACCCTCGAGGTCAAGGCCTTCGTTGCGCCAGTGCACGATCTCAGTCTCGACGCCAGGCCACGCGCGCGGCAAGAGCGAGGGCGTATTGAGCCGCGTGGCCTTGTCCCCGGGGCGCGTCCCGACATAGAGCGCGCGCGGTGAAGAGCTGCTCTCCCCGATCCATATGCAAGCAGTCGCCTGGCGGTCGCAATCGAGCGCGCTCAGGACCGGCACGTCGGATGACACGACATCGAATCCGTCTTTTCGCAGCCGGGCGTAGGACGTGCGCGTTCCTTTCTGCACGTTCAGCCAGAGCTCGTTCGCCAGTACCAGCGGGCTGCCGACGATGGCGCCCTCGAGGTTGGAGCTCCCCGAGAGGTTCCGCACGCGCCGCTCGTTGAGATCCATCGCGTAGGCATCTACGTAGCCCGGTGGAGCGTCGTGGGCTGACTGGGCCGTGAAGTACAGTCGCGCATCGTCTGCGCTCCACTCCGCGGACTCGAACGTCCGCGGCGGGTCCTGAAGCTGATGGGGCTTGGCCGGATCCCCCACATCGACGAGCCAGACGCTGGCATTCGGCCCGAGGTCACTCTGGTGATTCTGTCCCTCGGACACGGCGATAAGCCGCTTACCGGAGTGAGCCCAGGCCACGAACCTGACGTCGGGTGGGACGGCAACAGGAGTGAGCGACATGGTGGCCGGATCGAGCAGGTACAGCCGCTTACCGTGCACTTCGTGATCCACCCAGACGGCGTCCGCCTTGGCATCCTTCTGCTTCTTCTCGCCGGGCGTCTCGGGGTCGCGGGCCAGCACGGCCACGCGACTCGCGTCGGGCGCCACCTCGTAATCGTCGACCTCGATCGGTACCGGCTCGGTCTTCGCCGGCGGTCCCTCATTCTTCTCTGGCGGCAGGGCATCCGCGGCCTTCGAGGCGTCGACCGGCGGGTTGATCTTGAGATCGAACGCCTGCGCCTCTCCGCCGTTCATGGGCAGGCGGAACAGCTGCGTCCGATCGGATCGCTTGGCCAGGAAGAGGATCGCCTCGTCACCGAGCCAGCGACCGTGGTGCTCGCCGCCCTTGTCCGCATCGGGGGAGAAGGTGATCTGGCGGGCATCGTTCCTCGCCACACCGATGAGCCACAGATGATTCCGGGCGCCATCCGCCGTGCTGTCCGCCACAGTCACCAACACCCGACTGCCGTCCGGGGAGATGCGCGGGTTGCTCAGTGAGCGCACATGGCGCAAGTCCTCGTTGCTCGGATAACCGCCGTCCTTTGCAGCGACCTGCGGAGCAGCGGTCGGCGCGGCCCATGCGCACGCGGCCAGCTGAACAAGGACAAGGAGTGAGCGAGTGACCTGTTTGAACATGTGAGGCTCTGCCGGCGCGACCAGCGCAAGCGGCAGCTTATCTCATCTTCAGCGCGCTTCAGCGCGCCGCTCGGTCTCGAGCGCACGCAGATAGGCCGGACCGCCCAGATCGCGCATCTGGCCGAGAATCCAGTCGCGGCGTGACATCACGTAGCGTGACGGCCGGTCGGCGTGCAGCCGCTCGGGGTTGGGCAGCACTGCGGCGAGCAGCGCCGCCTCGGAAGAGGTGAGGCGCGCCGCGGGCTTCCTCCAGTAGCGCTCGGCGGCCGCCTGCACGCCGTAGATGCCGTTGCCGAACTGCGCGACGTTGAGATACATCTCGAGGATCCGCTCCTTCGGCCACATCGACTCGATCAGCACGGTGAAGTAGGCCTCGAGACCCTTGCGCACGAAGCTGCGCCCCGACCAGAGAAACAGGTTCTTCGCCACCTGCTGCGAGATCGTGCTGGCGCCGCGCAGCCGCCTGCCGCGCTCACTCGCCCGCACCGCCTCGCGGATCGAGTTGAAATCGAAGCCGGCGTGAAACGGGAACTGCTGGTCCTCGGAGGCGATCACCGCGATCGCGGCGTTAGGTGAAATCTGCTCGAGACTCACCCAGCGGAAATCGGTGCGGTAGCCGCGCTCGCGCGCGAGTGCCGCCTGGGTGCGCGCCTCGAGCATGAAGGCGCTGGTGAGCGGGTGCAGCCAGCGCAGGAGCAGCACCGGGATCGAGGTGAACAGCAGCCACGCGAGCAGCAGCAGTCCCAGCGCGCGCAGCAGCCGGCCGGCCAAGGGAGTCGGCGTGCGCCTTAAGCCGGCTGCGCGCGCCGCGCCGAGAGGATCACGACGTCCTCGAGCGGCGCGTCCTGGTAGCCGCGGCGCGTGCCGGTGCCGACGCGGGCGATCTTGTCGATGACGTCCATGCCGTCGGTGACGCGGCCGAAGACGGCGTAGCCGTAGTCGCGCGGGCCGTGATCGAGGAACGCGTTGTCCTTCAGGTTGACGAAGAACTGCGAGGTGGCGCTATTGATGTCGCTGGTGCGCGCCATGGAGAGCGAGCCGCGGCTGTTCTTCAGGCCGTTCTTGGCCTCGTTGCCGATCGGCGCGCGGGTCTTCTTGCTGCCGAAGTCCTTGGTGAGTCCGCCGCCCTGGATCACGAAGCCGGGCACGATCCGATGAAAGATCGTGCCGTCGAAGAAGCCGTCGTCGACGTAGCGCAGGAAGTTCTCGACCGTGACCGGGGCTTCCTTGGTGAACAGCTCGACGGTGAAGCCGCCGTGCGAGGTCTCGAATCTGATCATCGTCGTTGTCCTTCCGTCATGCGCTCATGGCCTGCAAGATCGCGGTGCGAGCGTACAGAACGCAGCCCCGCGAGGACAAGCTCGCTTCTCACGGCCTGCGCCTGATCGGCGCCGTGCTCGAGGAGCAGCCAGCCGCCGGACTTGAGGTGCGCGGGCGCCGCGTGCGCCAGCGCCCGCAGGCACTCGAGCGCATCCGCGCCCGGCGTGAGCGCAAGGGACGGCTCGTATTGCAGCCCGGAGCGGGTCAGCACCGGATCGCCCGCCGCCACGTACGGCGGGTTGCTGACGATGAGATCGAAGCGCTCCGCGTTCAAGGGCTCAAACCAGCGGCCGGCGCGAAACTCGACACGCCCGAGCCCGAGCGCCGCGGCGTTGGCTCGCGCGACGGCGAGCGCCGCTTCCGATATATCGGTCGCCAGCACTCGCCAGCCGGGACGCTCGCTGGCGAGGGCCAGCGCAATCGCCCCGCAGCCGGTGCCGAGGTCGACGACCGCGCCGGTGGTGGTTGCCAGGACCGCGAGTGCCCGTTCCACCAGGAGCTCGGTCTCCGGGCGCGGGATCAGCACCGCGGGGGAGACCGCAAGCTCGAGCGACCAGAACTCGCGCCTGCCCGTCAGGTAGGCGAGGGGCTCGCCCGAGGCGCGACGCTCGATGAGGCGCAGGTAGTGCTCTGCCGCCGCCGCGGGCGCTGCCTCCTCGGGATGGGACCGAAGGCGTGCCCTTGGTGCGCCGAGGACGTGAGCCAGCAGCACCTCGGCATCGAGCCGCGCCGCGGAAGGTGCGTCCGATTTGGCGCTCCCCGCCTCGAGGCGCTTGATGCCTTCCTCGAGCAGGGCGCCGGTGATCGCGATCCCATTCATTACATGCAACTTTGCTACACCCCGGTAAGATGCGCGAATGGCGACCTCGCTCTACCCACCCCAGCGGCCGCTGTCGATCGGCGAGATCATCGATGCGGCTTTCCGGATCTACCGCGCTACGGTCGCGAAGTGCCTGACGTATGCGCTGATCGCCGTGATTGCCGGGCAGCTGCCCAATATCTACTACCTGCTGAGCGGCCGGGGGCTGGCGCAGTCGATCCTCGCCTCAAGCCGCGACGCGGTCTGGGATGTCCTTTACGTCGTGGGCTCCTGCATCGGCGTGGTGCTGTGGTCGGCGATCCTGCTGCGCCAGCACGCCGTCGCGACCGGGCGCGCCGCGGCCGCCGGGGAGGAGCTCGGCCGGGCGCTGACGTGCCTCGTGCCCATGGTGCTGCTCGGGATCCTTACCATGGTGGCGGTCGGCTGGTGGTTCCTGATCGGGTTTCTCTTCTCGCAACCGATGCGGGTAGTTATCTGGGTGATCATGACGATTCCCGCGAGCTTCGTCATGGTCGCACTCTCTGTGGCGTGGGTCTCGCTGTTGCTGGCGGACCGCGGCCCCGTGGCCGCCCTCTCGCACAGCTGGCGCCTGACCTCCGGGAGCCTGTGGCGGCTCACGGGTGTCTACACCGTGGGCCTGGTCATCGTGTTCGCGATCTATCTGGTGTTCGGGCTCATCACCGGGCTCGTCTCGGTGCTCCTGGCACGCAACGACCTTGCGGTCATCACCGCGGTCGCGGAGACCCTGATCGTGATCATGAGCGCGGTCGTCACACCCTTCTACACGGCCCTGGTTCTCGCCGTATTCGGCGACCTCGTGGCTCGCAAGGAAGGCACGGACCTCGCGCAGCGCATCTCGGCGGCCGCCGCCGGCTGACCGCCCATGCATCGCCTGCTGCTGGCGCTCGTGCTGGTGCTTGCCGCGATGCCAGTTGTCGCCGCGCGCGATGCGCTCAGTGCGATCGACAGCTGTCTCAAACAGCTCGATCCCTCGCTCGATGTCGGCTACGAGAAGATCGCGGCGCGTTGCCCGGAGCTCGCCCCGGCGCTGCGCGCAAGCCCCTGGGCCTCCTGGCTGCCGCGCAACTGGGACAAACCCGGGAATGATCTGTCCGATCAGGGGTTGACAGAGCTGCGAACGCTGATCGTGCGCGAGTCGCAGCGGCGCGCCGGGATTGGCGCGCTGCACATTGCGGGCGTGACCTCGGTGCTCGCGGCTCTCAGTGCCGGCGAGCCGCAGCCCACGGGCTGGTGGGAGCGTTTCAAGGCGTGGCTGCACGGCATACTCGAGGCGCGCGCTGCGGCCGACACGGACGGCTGGCTGGCGCGCTTGCTCGGCACGGCGCAGCTCTCCGAGCGCGTGGTACGCCTCATCATCGTCGCGGTCTGTGCGGTCCTCGTTGTCCTGGCGGGTGCGGTCGTCCTCAACGAGCTGCGGCTGGCCGGTTGGCTCCGCCGGCGCGGAGAGCACGGCGCCGGAACGGCGGTCGATGGTGGAGCTACGGGGACCGGCGTCTCCGATCTCGGGCAGATCGAGGCGGCCGCGGAGGAGTCCAGGCCCCGCCTGCTCCTCGAGCTGGTCGTGCGGCGGCTCTACGACCGGGGCCTGCTGCCCCCGGCCGGCGCGCTCACCGTGCAGGAGCTGCTGCGCAGCGCGCGCCTCACGGACCGCGCGGATCGCGAGCGCCTGCGCGTATTGGCGGCGGCGAGCGAGCGGCTGCGGTTCTCCAACCGTGTGCCGGAGCCCGAAGCGCTCGGCGCCGCGCTGGCGGGTGGGCGCGAGCTCCTCACGGCACTCGCGGCGGCGAGCGCATGAGGGAGCGGCTCATCACACTTGCGCTGGCGCTCGGGGCGCTGCTCGTGTTTATCACGCTCTTCATCCACACCGGGCAGCTCGGCGGCCCACAGGTGCAGCTGCCGACGACGATCGAGCGCGGCGGCAACGGGTTTGCGGGCGCGCTCGGCTGGCTCGAGCAGGAGGACATTGCGGCGCTGTCGCTGCGCGAGCGCTTCGACACGCTCGCGCACCGGCGCGACCTGCTGCCCGTGGGGAACCTGCTGATCGTATCGCTGCCGGTGAAGACACCCTTCTCGGGAGCGGAGCTCAAGGCACTCGATGACTGGCTGCGCGACGGCAACACGCTGCTCGTCCTCGCGGCGATCGACGACAAGCCGGACTGGGCGCGCGGTGGGGTCTTCTGGACCGATCTTCAGGATCTCACCGGACTCTCCTACGAGGCCGTGCGCGTGGCGCAGGCCGGCGCGGCCACGCGGCCCAAGCGCGAGGACCTGGTCGCGCTCATGTCGAGCGCGTCGCGTCGGCTCGCGACTCCCGAGCGCACGACGTTGATACCCAATCGCCCGCATCCCTACCTCGAGGGCGTCACACAGGCGACCGCCTGGTCCGACTATCCCTGGCGGATGTTTCCCTGGCAGGTGTGGGCGGTGAAGGTGCCGCGCGACGGTTTCGTCCTGACGCTCGCGCGGCAGCGCGAGACGGGCGAGGGTGTGCTGTGGACGCGGCCGAACGGCTCGGGCACCGTCATCGTCAGCGGCTTCGCATCGCTCTTCAGCAACCGCGCGCTGCGTGAGCCCGACAATGCCCGGCTGTTCGCCAACATCGTGGCCGCAACCCTGGACCCGCGCGGCGCGGTGCTGTTCGACGACGAGCACCAGGGCTTAGGCGTCGCGTACGACCCGGCGAAGTTTTATCGCGATCCGCGGCTCTACCAGACACTCGGCGTGCTGCTCCTCGTGTGGCTCGTCTGGGTCCTGGGCGGTACGCGGCTGCGCCTGCCGGCTCACCGCGCCAGCGCGCCGCGCGAGGCGCAGCTGGTGCAGGCGACCGGCGCGTTCCTTGCGCGCGTGCTCAAGCCCGCGGCCGCCGCGCGGCGCCTGTTCGAGCACCTGCAGCGCCGGCTCGCGGGACGGCACGTCACGGGCGCGCCTGCGGGCGCGCTCTGGGAGCTGCTCGAAGGGCAGCCGCGCCTCGCGCGCGCGGATCTCGAGCAGCTGCGCGAGTGGTACACGCGGGCGTACGCCGGCGAGCGCGTGCCGCTCAAGCGCCTGCACAATCTCATCGTCCGCATCGAAAGGCAGCTGGCCGCATGAGCGAATCGATCCGGGAGCTTCAGAGTCTGCTCGAGCGCGAGCTGGCGCGCGTCGTGGTGGGCGCGCAGAGCGCCGCGCGCGCGCTCGCGATCGCGCTCACGGCGCGCGGCCACGTGCTGGTGCAGGGGGTGCCGGGACTCGGCAAGACGCTGCTCGCCAAGACGCTGGCGCGCACGCTCGGCGGGGATTTCAAGCGCATCCAGGGAACCCCGGACCTGATGCCGAGCGACATCATCGGCGTGCCGGTGTTCGATGAGGCACAACGCGGCTTCGTGTTCCGCCCGGGGCCCCTGTTCGCCGACGTCGTGCTGGTGGATGAGATCAACCGCGCGGGACCGAAGACGCAGTCGGCACTCCTCGAGGCGATGGAGGAGCGGCAGGTGAGCGTCGAGCGCGAGGTGCGGCCGCTGCCGGCGGATTTCCTGGTGATCGCCACGCAGAATCCGCGCGAGTTCGAGGGCACCTATCCGCTGCCCGAATCGCAGCTCGACCGCTTCATGCTGCGCATCGAGATGGACTATCCGGCACGCGAGGCGGAGGTGGAGATCCTGGCCCGCTACGGTGGCGTGGCGAGCGCGGCGCCGACGACACTCGAGAGCGTCACGGCGCTGCCGCGCGCGCTTCTCGCGCAGGCGCGCCTCGAGGTCGAGCGCATCCACGTCGCTGAAGCGCTCGGCGGCTACGTGCTCGACCTGGCGCGCGCCTCGCGCACGCACGCGCGGCTGTCGCTCGGGCTCTCGACCCGCGGGGCGCTGGCGCTGCTGCGGGCTGCGCGCATCACGGCGGGGCTGCGCGGCGGCGACTTCGTCACGCCCGATGACGTCAAGGAGCCGGCGGTGTGGGTGATGGCGCACCGGCTCGTCCTGACCCCGGAAGCCGCCCTCGAGGGCACGACCGAGACCGAGGTCGTCAGGCAGCTCCTCGCCGAGACGCCCGTGCCGCGCTGACAGCCATGCACCTCGCGCCGCGCGGTTATCTGCTCGCGTTCCTCACCGCGGTGCTCGCGATTCTCGGCATCTGGTCGGAGGCTGCCGGGAGCGCGCGGCTCTGGCACCTGCCGCTCGGACTCCTGCTCCTCGGACTCGCGTTCGAGGCGCTCTACATGAGAAAAGTGCAGGTCGGCGCGGCGCTGGCCACCGCGCCGCGCGCGCTCCTCGGGCGGCCGCAGCCGGCGGCGTTCGTGTTCGACAACCCGACGCGGCGGCCGCTCGTGCTCGAGTACGCGCCCGCGGTGCCGGCCGGCTTCGAGACGCTGGACTCTCTGCGGCGCGTCAACGCGCCGCCGCGGACGACGGTGCGCGATGCCTTCGAGCTCGCGCCCGTGCGGCTCGGCCCGCAGCCCTGGCCGCCGCTTCCGGCACGCGTGCTGGGGCCGCTCGCGCTCGCCTGGTGGAGCCGCACCCTGACGCCCGCGGCCACTGTCGTGGTCGCACCCGACACGCTGCACCGGCACGGCCGGGTGCGCGGCCTGCCGGGCGGCGCACGCCCGCGTCGCATCGCAGGGGCAGGCGCCGAGCTCCACCAGCTGCGCGGCTACGTGCGGGGCGATCCGCTTTCGCGCATCGACTGGAAGGCGACCGCGCGCGCGGGCGAGCTCATCACGCGCGAGTTCAGCGAGGATCAGCATCTCGACATCCTGGTGGCGGTCGATGCCGGTCGCTTCAGTCGCGTGCAGACCGGGCGGCTGGACCGCTTAGGCCTCTACGCCAATCTCGCCACGCGGCTCGCGGAGGTGGCCACGCACAACGACGACCGCGTCGGCCTCGTCGTCTATGCGGACCAGGTCCTCGCCACCTGCCCGCCAGCGCGCGGGCTCGCCGCCGTGATGCGCGTGCGCCGCACGCTCGAGCAGCTCGCGGTGCGGGCCGCCGAGTCCGACCCGACCCGCGCGGCCGTGCGCATCCGCAGGCTCCTCAAGCATCGGGCGCTGGTGGTGTTGCTCACGGACCTCGACGACGCCAGCGTCGCGACACAGCTGACACGCGCGGTGCGGCTGCTGTCGCCGCCGCACCTGGTGGTCGTCGCCGGGGTGCACAGTGCCGAGATCGGCAGCCTCGCGCGCCGCGAGGCATCCGCATGGGTCGACCCCTGGATCGCGCTCGCCGCCGCCGAGCACGAGGCACGCTCCGCGGCGCAGCGCACGCTCCTCGAGCGCCTCGGCGCACCCGTGGTGGCCGCACCGCCGGAGACGCTCGAGGAAGCGGTGTTCGCCGAGTACGAGGCGCTGCGGCGCGCGCGGCGCGTATAGCTTCGCCGCCAGCGCCGTCTCGGCGGTCAGTCAAGTGCCGGAAGATCTCAGGTTTTCGGGCGCCGCCGCGGAAAGAGACGCCCGGACAGCAACGCCACCATCACGAGCCAGTAGCCGATGCCGATGACGAGCCGCGTCGTGAGCGGAATGCGCGGATCGGGCGAGACATATCCCTCGAGGAGCCCGGCCCCGACGAGCAGCACCGCGCAGGCGACGAGGACCTTGCCCGAGCGCAGCGCCGCGGCGCGGAAGGATTCCATGCGGGTGGCGTGGCCTGGACGGATGAGCGCATCGCCCACGGCGGCCCCCGCCGCCCCCGCGAGACACATGACCGAGAGCTCTACGAACCCATGGGCCGCGACGAACGCGAACAGCGGGCGGGCGAGCCCGTGTTGGCCCACGAACGCGAATACTGCGCCGAGCATCAGGCCGTTCAACCCCAGGATGTAGAGCGTGCCGAGCCCGAACAGAAAGCCGGCACAGTAGGCGATCAGGCTGACGACGATGTTGTTGGCGAGGATCTGCACCGACAGCACCGCCGAGGGCACGATGTTGAGGAGGCCCTGCGTCCACAGATTCCCGTGCTCGACGCTCGCGATCAGGTCGGGAGAGGCGAAGAGCGCAATGAGCTCCGGGTAACGGTGCACGAGCGCGAAGCCTGCCAGCAGTGTCAGCGCAAAGATCGCGGTCGACAACGCGATGTAGGGCGCGAGCCAGCGCACCGCCGCGGGCACCTCGTCCCGGAAGAGCTTGAGGAGCTCGCTCCCCAGGTGCCAGGCGCCGTGGTAGAGCGCCGCATGGGCGCGGGCGTAGGCGCCTTCGAGATACTCGCGCGTGCGCGTGTCGGGCATCAGCGAGCGGGCGCGCGCGAGATCGTGCGCGAGCAGCCGGTAGTCATCGGCGAGACGCGCGGCGTCTTCGGCGTCGTCGCTCACGCCGTGCGCGAGCCGGCGCGTGCGCTCGTCCGCCGCACGCCAGAGCGGCGCGCGCTCGCTCAGGCTCGCGGCGAGCGCGCGGGCACGGGCGGCCTCGTTCCCGGGAGGACTCATGGGCCGGCGAGGCGCCCGAGGCGCGAGCGCAGCACCTCGTCCGGGGCGAGAGAGCCGTCGCCGCCGTAACGCGCGAGCAACTGCTGCGCCAGGCGCGAGCGCGCCTCGGGCTCGAGCGCCGGCCAGCGGTTGAGGAGCTCCTGCACGAGCTCGAGCCCTGTGGCATCGAGCGGGCTTCCGGGCAGCGGTGCACCGGCGAGGACCGGCGTGGCGCCCAGGCGCTCGTAGGCCAGCAGCGTTCCGGCGGCGATGTCCCCGATGCGCACGTGCTCCTCGGTGACCGCCACGGTGACCAGGCCGACGCCATAGGCGACCGGCAGGCTGTCGACCAGCCGGAAGACGTTGCGGGCGAGGAGCGCGCCTGCCGTGGGCGCGCCGCCGTTGCGCGCAACGATGTGGACGCCGGCCATGCGCTTGCCGGGCGTGCGGCCGCGCATCGCGAGCTCGAGCACCCAGTGATAGAGGAAATAGATGGCGAGGCTCGGCGCGAGCACCAGGCCGATCCAGCGGCCGCTCGCCGCGCCCGGCGGAGTGAGGCTCAGGCGACCGTTATAAAGGAGTGCCCCGACCACGTACCAGGCGAGCGCGATGATGACGCGGATGTTCCAGTCGATGAGGAAGGCGTAAGAGCGCGCGCCGGGGCCCGCCACGGCGAGCGAGACGTCGATGCCCGTCACGCTCTCGACCGCGAGCTCGGGCGCGTCTCTCATGCGTCTTCCGCGAGCAGCTCCGCCTGATGCTCCTGCTGCAGTGCCTGGATGAGCTCGTCGAGGTCGCCGTCCATCACCTGCGGAAGGCGGTAGAGGGTCAGGTCGATGCGATGATCGGTGATGCGACCCTGGGGGAAGTTGTAGGTGCGAATGCGCTCGGAGCGATCGCCGCTGCCGACCTGCAGGCGCCGCGAGCGCGCCTGCTCGCTCTGCTGCTTCTCCTGCTCGGCCGCCAGCAGCCGCGCCTTGAGCAGCGCCATGGCGCGCGAGCGGTTCTTGTGCTGCGAGCGCTCGTCCTGACACTCCACGACGATGCCGCTCGGCAGGTGAGTGATGCGAACCGCGGAGTCGGTCTTGTTGACGTGCTGGCCGCCCGCTCCGGAGGAGCGGTAGGTGTCGACGCGCAACTCCGCGGGGTTGAGCTCGACGGCGCCGACCTCGTCGAGCTCCGGCAGGATCGCGACCGTGACCGCGGAGGTGTGGATGCGTCCCTGCGCCTCGGTGGCGGGCACGCGCTGCACGCGGTGCGTTCCCGACTCGAACTTGAGGCGTGAGAAAGCGCCGGGGCCGGCGATGCGACTGATGATCTCCTTGTAGCCGCCGTGCTCGCCCGGGCTGTCGCTCATCACCTCGGCGGTGAGCCCGTGGCGCTCGGCGTAGCGGGCATACATCCGGTAGAGGTCGCCGGCAAAGATGGCGGCCTCGTCACCGCCGGTGCCGGCGCGCACCTCGAGGAAGATGCTCTTGTCGTCGCGCGGATCCTTCGGCAGCAGCAACTGGCGCAGCGCCTCCTCCGTGGCGCTGAGCTGCTGGCCGAGCCTTTTCGCTTCCTCATCGCCGAGCGCGCGCATGCCGGGATCGGCATCCTTCGCCAGCTCGCCGGCGGCGGTGAGGTCACGCTGCAGATCACGGTAGCCGCGATAGCGTTCGGCGAGCGGCTGCAAACGGGCATACTCCATGGAGAGTTCCCGGAACTGCTGCGAGCCGCCGGCCACCTGGTTGCTGGCGAGAACCCGCCCGACCTCCTCGAAGCGATCGGACAGTTTCTCAAGGCGTTGTCGGATGGAGTCCTTCATGGGGGGCTGGAGGTGGGCGCACCGGAACCGGGCAGGCCGCGGGCCGCAGCGCAGCAGCGGGCGTCAAGGAAACGCGGCATTCTCCGGGATGTCTGTAGTTTGTGACAAGTTGCGCGGTGCGCAGGTGGGCAGGAGGCTCTATAGTGCCTAATGTGAACGCAATCAATCGCCTGACATTCAAACTCCCGGCTCTCGCGGCCGTTGGGGCAGCGCTCCTCGTCGCAGGCTGCGCCGCCGTCCGACCGAAGCCCCCGGCCACCCCGCCGCCCGATCCGGCGGCGCTGACACTGACCGCTGAAGTGGCCCTGAAGAAGGGCGACTGCCGCACGGCCTCTGAGGCCTACGCGCAGGCGGCGTCCGTCGGCGACGTGGAGCTCGCGCACCACGCCACCCAGGTCGCGATCGCCTGCGAGCATCTGCCGGCCGCGTGGGAGGCGGTGAGCCGCTGGCGCACGCTGGCGCCCAACGACAAACAAGCCAACGCCATGTACGCGCTCGTGGCCCTGAAGCTCTACCGCATCGGCGATGCCCGCGCGGCGATCAAGGACTACTGCCGCGAGACATTCAACCCGGCCGGCGCGACACCGCCTTCCGCCGCCTCGAAGTCCGGGGCGCCGAAGGCAGGCACGCCCAGTGCCGGCGCGCCGGATGCCACCGGCCCGAGTGCCGGCGAAGTGCCCCCGGATACTTCCGGGCCCGGCGCGGTCCCGCCGCCTGCGCGTGCGCATGTGCACGCTCCCGGCGAGGTGAGTCTCGCGGAGCTCGCCTCGCTCCTCCTCGAGGAGGCAGACGCCTCCGCGGTTCTCTCGGCGATGGCGGGCTCGGTCCCGGAGCCCGCGGCGAGCTCGCCCGAGACGCTGACGCTCTTCGGTGAGCTGGCGCTCGCAGCCTACGACGGCGAGCGGGCGCAGAAGTACGCGCAACAGGCGCTCGAGAAGAACCCCAAGAGTCTCGCGGCGCTGCGCGTGCTCGCGGACGCGTACGTGCTCGAGGGTCAGAACGAGCTCGCCGTGAACACGGCGCGCACCGCCGCCGGCATCGATGCCGCGCGCGGCGGCCTCGAGCTCGCCGGGATTCTCGCCGCGCTCGATCGCGTGGAGGAGGCGCACCAGGAGCTCGAGAGCCTGCGCAACGCCGGTGTGCCGGCGGATGAGATCGACCGGCGGCTGGCGCTGCTCGCTTATCAGTCGGGGGACCTGCAGGAAGCCAAGCTGCGCTTCACCGCGCTGGTCTCGAGCGGCGAGGCCAGCGACACCGCGCAGCTGTATCTCGCCGACATCGCGCTGCGCGACGGTGACGCGGAGCGCGCGATCCAGGATTACCGGCGCCTCTACGATTCCTCCGTGGCGCTCTCGGCCCGCTCGCGCTCGGCGGCGCTGCTGCTCGACCGCGACAAGCGGACCGAGGCGCTGACGCTGCTCGATGACTACGCCACCGAGCACCCGGAGGATGAGCTCGAGCTCACTCTGTCCAAGGCGCACCTGCTGGCCGACCACGGCGACGCAGAGCAGGGGCTCGCGGTGCTCGCCACGGAGCTGCAGCGTCATCCGCAGCACCCCTCGATCGAGTACGACCGCGCGGTGATCCTCGAGCAGGCCGGCCACGTGCACGAGTCGGTCGATGCGCTCGAGCACCTGCTGGCGCAGCGCCCGGACGATCCGGTGCTCGAGAATGCGCTCGGCTACACGCTCGCCGATCACTCTCTCGAGCTGCCGCGCGCGGAGGGGTTGATCCGCCGCGCGCTGGTCAGCATGCCCGACAGCCCGGCCGCGCTCGACAGCCTCGGCTGGGCCGAGTTCCGCCGCGGCGATACCTCCGAGGCGACCGTCATGCTGGCGCGCGCCTACTCCATCGACCACGACGCGGAGATCGCCGCCCACTGGGGCGAGGCGCTCTGGGTGAGCGGCAAGCAGAGCGATGCGCGCAAGGTGTGGGCGCAGGCCCTCGCGCGCGATCCGGAGTCCAGGCCCTTGAAGGAGACCATCAACCGGTTCGTGCCCGATGCGAAATAGACTGGCGGCGGGCGCCGCCGTCGCGGTGCTCGCGACGCTGGCCGCCTGCCGCACCGTTCCCACCGCGGCTCCGACTGCGGCGCCCCCCGCGCCGCCCTGGGCGCAGCGCCGGCCACAGCTGCAGGCCCGCGAGCTCTTCACGCTCCGTGGCCGCGTGGCGGTCGCGACCGGCGAGCAGGGCTTCAACGCGAGCCTGCGCTGGACGCAGGACGGGAAGAACTCCGCGGTCACGCTTGCCGGTCCCTTCGGCATGGGCGGCTTCGAGATCGACGCCGACGGTCCCAACCTCGATGTCATCACGCCGGCGGGTGAGCACATCGGCAGCGACGCGGCGCGCGCGGAGCTCACGACCCATCTCGGCTTCGACCCGCCGATCGAGAGCCTGAGGTACTGGGTGCTCGGGGTGCCCGATCCCGCGCAGCCCTCCAGCGAGACCGTCGATGAGGCCCACCAGCGGCTCGCGGGTCTCGAGCAGGACGGCTGGCGGATCAACTACACGAGTTATGTCGTGGTGGGAGAGGAGTGGCTGCCGTCGCGGCTGACGCTCGAGCGCGCCAACGTGCGCGTGCGGCTGCTCGTCGATGACTGGCGGCCCTGAGGAGCCGGGCACGCGCCTGGGCGCGGGCTCGGACGGCGGGACACGCTGGCTGGCCCCCGCGAAGCTCAATCTCTTCCTGCACATCACCGGGCGCCGCGCCGACGGCTACCACGAGCTGCAGACGCTTTTTCAGCTCATCGATCTTTGCGACTCGATCCGGATCGAGGTGCGCGACGACGGCCGGATCGAGCGCGCCAAGGGCCCGGCGGCCATTCCCCCCGAGGAGGATCTCGCGGTGCGTGCGGCGCGGGCGCTCAAGGCCGCGACCGGCACGGCGCGGGGGGCCACCTTGAGGATCGAGAAGCGAATCCCGCTCGGCGGGGGCCTGGGCGGGGGCAGCTCGGATGCCGCCACCACGCTGGTCGCGCTCAATTATCTCTGGGGGTGCGGCCTGGGGGTCGAGGCGCTCACGGCGCTCGGCCTCCCGCTGGGCGCCGATGTGCCTGTTTTTGTTCAGGGTTTTTCCGCGTGGGCGGAAGGGGTGGGGGAGCGGCTGACGCCCCAGGAGCTTCCCCCCCGCTGGTACATGATCATCCACCCCGGGATTTCGGTCAGCACCCGGGAGGTGTTCCAGAGCCCTGAATTGACACGAAATTCCCCCCTCATCACAATACGCGCCTTTTTTCAGTCGGGTGGCCGGAACGACTGCGAGCCCGTGGTGAGGGCGCGCTACCCGGAAGTCGCGGAGGCGCTCGGCTGGCTCGCGCCGCGGGCGAGAGGGCGGCTCACCGGCACGGGCTCGTGTGTATTTGCCGAGTGTGCGAGTGCGATCGAGGCCGAGCGCCTCGCGGCGCAGGTTCCCGATCGCTGGCGCAGCTACGTCGCGCGGGGGCTCGACCGCTCGCCCGTGCATGCACAGCTGCCGGATGGGCGGTGAGGCTTCGGCGGCTGTAAGATGCGCGCCCGCCACCCAAGCCGGCGATACGAATGCTGGGGTGTCGCCAAGTGGTAAGGCAGCGGGTTTTGATCCCGCCATTCGGAGGTTCGAATCCTTCCACCCCAGCCAGTTTTTAGGTCCGGGAGTCTCGAGCGCGCGGCGCATAGAGTATGAGTACCAGCGACACACTGGCGCTGTTTGCCGGCAACGCTAATCCGGCGCTCGCGCACGACATCGCGCGCAGCCTCCACGTGCCGCTCGGGCGCGCGTACGTGGGGCGCTTCTCGGACGGCGAGATCAACGTCGAGCTCATGGAGAACGTCCGCGGGCGCGACGTGTTCATCGTGCAGTCGACGTGCCCGCCGGCGAACGACAGCCTGATGGAGCTGCTCGTGATGGTGGATGCGGCACGGCGCGCCTCCGCTGCGCGCATCACCGCGGTGGTGCCGTACTTCGGCTACTCGCGCCAGGACAGGCGGCCGCGCGCGACGCGCTCGGCCATCACGGCGAAACTGGTCGCGAACATGGTCTCGAGCGCCGGCATCAACCGGCTGCTGACGATCGACCTGCACTCGGACCAGATCCAGGGGTTCTTCGACATCCCGGTGGACAACGTGTACGCCTCGCCGGTGCTGCTCGGGGACGCCTGGAAGCAGGCGTACGAGAACATCATCATCGTGTCGCCGGACGTCGGCGGCGTGGCGCGCGCGCGGGCCTTTGCCAAGCGCCTCGACGATGCGGAGCTGGCGATCATCGACAAGCGCCGGCCGCGGCCGAACGAGTCGAAGGTGATGAACATCATCGGCGAGATCGAGGGCAAGACCTGCATCCTGATCGACGACATGGTCGACACGGCAGGCACGCTCTGCCAGGCCGCGCAGGCGCTGAAAGACGAGGGCGCCGCGAAGGTCGTGGCCTACATCACGCACCCGGTGCTGTCGGGGGGCGCGGTGGAGCGCATCTCCGCTTCAGCGATGGACGAGCTGGTGGTGACGGATACGATCCCGCTCTCGGCCGAGGCCAAGAGCGCCGGGCGCATCCGCCAGCTCTCGGTCGCGGAGCTGCTGGCGGAGACCATCCGCCGGATACTGGACGAGGGCTCGGTGAGCTCGCTGTATGCCGATTGAATTTTGTTGATCTGGTTTTGAGGGTATGCCGGTTTGGTCGCGAACCGGCGCTTTAAGCAACCAACGGAGACCGTCAAGTCATGCGTATTTCCTACACCTTCGGCGCGGATCTGCGCGGGACGCAAGGCAAAGGTGCGAGCCGCCGCCTGCGTCACGCGGGGAAAGTCCCCGCCATCCTCTACGGCGCCCACAAGGAGGCGCAGGCGCTGGTCCTCGATCAGCAAAACCTCCTCACCATGATCGGGGATGAGCGCTTCTACTCCTCGATCGTGCGCCTGAAGATCGGCGCGGAGACTCACGAGGCCATCGTCAAGGACGTGCAGATGCACCCGGCGCGCAACATCGTGGTGCACATCGACCTGCAGCGCGTGGTGGAGACGGAGAAGATCCGTCTGCGCGTGCCGATCCATTTCAGGGGCGAGACCATCTCCCCGGGCGTCAAGAGCGAAGGCGGCGTCGTGTCGCACATGCGCACCGACGTCGAGGTGAGCTGCCTGCCGAAGGACCTGCCCGAGTTCCTCGAGCTCGATCTCTCGGGCATGAAGCTCAACGACACGAAGTTCCTCGCCGACGTGCCGCTGCCCGCCGGAGTCGCGATCCCCGAGCTCACGCGCCGCAACGCGCCGGTGGTGTCGATCCACGCGCCGCGCGCCGAGGAGCCCGAGCCGGTCGCGGCCGAAGCTGCGCTCGTGCCGGTCGAGGGTGCCGTGGCCGCCGCCCCTGGTGCGCCGGGCGCTCCCGGAGCCGCGCCTCCCGCGGGTGCCCCAGGCGCTCCGGGCGCCGCGCCCGCTGCCGCAGGCGATGCGAAGAAGGGCGATGCCGCCAAGGGCGAGGCGAAGAAGGACGCCGCGCCCGGGAAGAAGGAGGGCGGCAAGAAGTAGGCGCCAGCCGGCGAGTTGCCGGACCGTGCGCCGGCCGCCGCGGGGAGTCGCTCCTGCGGCGGCCGGCACTATTTGGCGCCGCTTCACTCCCAACATCATGGCAGGCGAGCCGCTCAAGCTGATCGTCGGGCTCGGCAACCCGGGCACCGAGTACGCGCGCACGCGCCACAACGCGGGCTTCCGTTTCGTGGACGAGCTGGCGGAGCGCCACGGCGCGACCTTCAGGAGCGAGCCACGGCACGACGCGGAGGTGGCGCGCGCGAAGCTCGGCGAGCAGGAGCTGCGGCTCGTGAAGCCGATGAGCTACATGAATAAAAGCGGCGACCCGGTGCGCAGCGTCGCGACCTTTTACAAGGTGCCGGTGGAGGCGATTCTGGTCGCTTACGACGAGCTGGATTTCCCGCCCGGAGTCGTGCGGCTGCGCCAGGGAGGCGGGGCCGCGGGCCACAACGGCGTGCGCGATGTGGTCGCGCAGATGGGCGACAATTTCTGGCGGCTGCGCATCGGCATCGGCCATCCGGGCGACCGCTCGCAGGTGCTCGATTACGTCCTGGGGCGCCCGACGCCGGAGGAAGCGCAGCTGACCCGCGAGGCGACGCTCGCCGCCGCCGAGGTCGTGCCGGTGCTCCTGACCGAGGGCGCGCAGATCGCCATGAACCGGTTGCACACCCGCGCTGAGCCGCCGGGTGGACCCGCGGCGCCCGCGCAGTAGCGGGCCGCACCTTTCGCCATGCCCATCCGCTGCGGCATCGTGGGACTGCCGAACGTCGGCAAGTCGACGCTCTTCAACGCGCTGACGCGCGCGCAGATCGCCGCCGAGAACTATCCCTTCTGCACCATCGACCCGAACGTCGGCGTCGTACCGGTGCCCGATCCGCGCCTCGGGCAGCTCGCCGCGATCGCGACACCTGAGAAGATCGTTCCGACGACGGTCGAGTTTGTCGACATCGCAGGCCTCGTCGCCGGTGCCTCCAAGGGCGAAGGGCTCGGCAACCAGTTCCTCGCGCACATCCGCGAGGTGGACGCGATCGCGCACGTGGTGCGCTGCTTCGAGAGCACGGATGTGATCCACGTCGCGGGCAAGATCGATCCGCTCTCGGACATCGACGTGGTGGATACCGAGCTCGCGCTCGCGGACCTCGCCACCGCCGATAAGGCACTCGACCGCGCCGTGAAGGCCGCCAAGAGCGGCGACAAGGACGCCATCCGCCGCCGCACGTTCCTGGAGCGCGTCAAGGCGCATCTCGATACGGCACGCCCGGTGCGCGCGCTCGCGCTCTCCGACGAGGAGCGGCGTGAGCTGCGCGAGCTGCAGCTCCTCACCGCAAAGCCCGTGATGTACGTCGCGAACGTGGCCGAGCACGGCTTCAGCGACAACCCGCTGCTGGACGCCGTCGAGCAGCGCGCCCGCGCCGAGGGTGCGGTCACGGTAGCGGTGTGCGCGGCCATCGAGGCCGAGATCGCGCAGCTCGAGGAAGCCGAGCGCGCCGAGTTCTTAGCCGAGCTCGGGCTCAGGGAGCCGGGGCTCAACCGCGTGATCCGCGCGGGGTACACACTCCTCGGCCTCGAGACTTTCTTCACCGCGGGACCGAAAGAGGTGCGCGCCTGGACGGTGCGCGCCGGGGCGACCGCGCCGCAGGCCGCGGGCGTCATTCACACCGACTTCGAGCGCGGCTTCATCCGCGCCGAGGTGATCGCCTTCGACGACTACCTGGCCGGCAAGGGCGAAGCGGGCGCTCGGGATGCCGGGAAGCTGCGCCTCGAGGGCAAGGAGTACGTCGTCAAGGAGGGCGATGTCATGCACTTCAGGTTCAACGTCTGATGAGCCGCTGGCTCTGCTGGCTCGTGGTGCTGTGCGCGGTAGGCGCCCACGGTGCGCGGGCGGCCACGACCGTGGAAGTGCTCGACACGTTTCCCGCCGGCGATGACGTCGTCCTCAAGCGCAACGAGTACTTTTATATCCACCTGCACTACGACACCGACCGTCCGGTCGGCATCTGGGCGCGGCCGTTCCTCCGCGGCAAGCCCGCAAGCGCGGGGACCAGCGGCTCGTACTCCTACACCGGGAGCGGCGAGGCGTTGGGCTGGTTCTTCTTCATCGCGAACAGCGGCGAAGTGGACGAGCTCCGCATCAGCGCCGGCGACGGCTCGCGTGACGGCACCCCGGTCGCGCTCAGCTATCCTGTCCATGTCACGGCGAGCGAGGACAGCGGCGCGCAGGAGGCGCAGCCGGAATGGGTGACGCGCCTCAAGGAGCGCGACGCGCAGCAGCAGCAGGCAGCCTACCAGGCCTACGCCAGTCAGCCGCCCTCGCCGGGCTCGGGCGTGCTGGTGAGCGCCTTCATGCTCGCCGCGCTGGCGCTCGGGGTCGGCGGTGTCGTCCTGCCGGTGCGCGCGCTCGTGCGCTGGCGCGGCGGGTGGCGCCTGGCCGCCGGACTGCCGGCGGCGCTGATGGGCTTCGTGGTTCTGCGTGTCATCGTCGGTGTCGCAGCCGATCCCACGTCGCACAATCTCTGGCCCTTCGAGATCCTGATCGCAGGACTCGTGAGCGCCGTGATCATGGTGGTGCTGACGCTGGTGCGCAAGGCAGCGAGGGTCAACGCGCCCTGATGCCCGGTGGGGCAGCAGCCGTGTGGCGGCATGCTGTCCTATCGCGCTATTGTTGACTGAGGAGCTTGCCGAGCGGCTGCCAGTAGTGAACACGCCAGCCGTAGGCGAGACTCGGACCCTGCTTGTCGGGGAAACCGCGCTGATCCAGGACTACGGTGCAATGCGACTCGTGCGGCTGCAGCTCGAAGCGCACCACCGAGTACTCCCCGGGATCCCAGCCACCGGCGCGCCATGCCTGCACCAGCCGCTGATCACGCACCACCTCGAGATTGCGCCCGGTGATGTAGCCGCCGAAGAGGGTGAAGGGCGCGCCGACCTCGTCCGAGATCGCCGTGGCCTTGGCCCCCGGGGCCGTCATCAGCGTTGCCGCATCGCTCAGACGCGTCAGCGCATCGAACTCGGGCGCGTGGGTCAGCACCCGGTAGACCCGCGCGCAGCGGGTCGGAAAATCGACCTGTTGGTGAATGGACGCGGCGCTGTGGGAGAGTCCCTCGGCGTGCGCGGTTTCAGCGGCGCGCAACGGCGCTGCGCCCAGCGCCGCCGACACGGCCAATGCGCACACCAGTGCTCCAAGCCAGGAATCTCCAGTGCACATCTCAAATCCCCATGTTATATTAAACATTATTGTTTAATATTAGACGGGATGTGAGGATGTCGTCAAGCGCCGCGCCGCGTGGACTCAGGAAGGAAGAGCGCCTCGATGCCCTGTTCCATGCCCTCAGCCATCGGGCGCGCCGGGCCCTGCTCAGTCGTCTGGCGCAAGCACCGGCAATGATCACCGAGCTGGCGCAGCCCTTTGGAATGTCCCTGCCGGCGATCTCCAGGCACATCCGGGTGCTGGAACAGGCGGGACTCGTGGTGCGCAGCGTCGAAGGACGCGTGCATCAGTGTTCGCTCGATGCGCTGCCGCTCAAGACCGCAGACCAGTGGCTCAGTCGCTATCGCAGCTTCTGGGAGCAGAGCCTGGAGTCGCTGGCGCGTTATGCCGAAAGGCACTAGCCCTCCCCGAGCCGGCGCGGGGCTTACGCTGGTCGTTCGGCGCGTGATCAACGCCTCCCCCGAGCGACTCTTCGACGCGTGGACCCAGCCGGCGCGCCTCTTGCGCTGGTGGGGGCCGCAAAACGTTGTCTGTACCGCCGCGGACGTGGATCTAAAGGTCGGCGGTCGCTACCGAATTGCCAACCAGTTTCCCGACGGAAGCCTCGTATTGATCAGCGGACGATTCGAGCGCATCGAGCGGCCGACGCTCCTGGTTTACAGCTGGTGTCTCGGCGCGGAAGAGACCGGCGCGGAACAGACGAGCCTGGAACGCGTCACCGTGGAATTCAGGGCTTGCGAAGCGAGCACCGAGGTCATCGTTACGCACGAACGCATCCCGGACGCCGCGAACCGAAGTGGCCACGAGCAGGGCTGGGTTGGCTGCCTCCAGGGGCTTGAGATTTACCTGCAGCAGGTCACCTGAGGGCAACGCCGCCGCCATCAACTCACCGTACGACTCTGACACGAGGATCGCCCTTGCCGCGCTCCTGAACCGGCCGAAGTAATGTGTGATAATCCTGTGAGCGAGGAGCCAGTGGGAGCTTAAGACATGGATGCACGTCCCCTGATCGTCTTCGATGTCAACGAGACACTGCTCGATCTTCGAACCATGGAGCCGGTGTTCGAGCGGATCTTCGGCGACAGGGAGGCCATGCGGCTCTGGTTCGCCAACCTCATCCTGTATTCCGCGGCGCTGACCGTCGCGGGCTCATACGTGCCCTTCACGGACATCGGTGCCGCGGTCATGAAGATGCTGGCCGATACCCGCGGCATCAAGATCACGGGCGCCGACAAGGAGGAGCTCACCGAGAGGTTCTCGACCATGCCGCCGTACCCTGAGGTTCCGGGAGCGCTGCGCAAGCTCCGCAAGGCGGGCTTTCGCCTCTTTACGCTCACCGACAATCTGCTCGCGGTGCAGACACGCCAGCTCGAGCATGGCGGCATCGTCGATCTCTTCGAGCGTCGCTTCAGTGCCGACAGCGTCAAGCACCATAAACCCTCGCGCGAGGCGTATGGCTACGTGGAGAAGGAGCTCGGCGTCGACGCTTCAGCGATGTGTCTCATCGCCTGCCACACGTGGGATACGCTCGGCGCGGTGGCGGCGGGGTGGCAGGGCGCGCTCATCAAGCGGGAAGGCAACGATGTCCTGGGCGTCGGCCCGCAGCCGCAGATCGTCGGCCGCGACCTGAACGACGTGGCCGACCAGCTCATCGCGCGACTTTAAGGATCGCTGCCGGCCTTCAGGGGATAGCCGGCTTCGCGCCAGGCCTGCATGCCGCCATCGAGCGCGGCGGCCCGCAGATACCCCATCTCGCGCAGCGTCGCGGTGGCCAGAGTCGAGACGCGACCGAACTCGCAACAGGCGACGATTCTCACCGTCGGGTCAGGAAGCTCCTGGTTGACCCGCAGCTCGAGCTGCCCTCGCGGCAGGAGTCTCGCGCCGGGGATGTGACCCTGCTCGTAGGCGTCGCGCTCGCGCACGTCGAGCACCAGGAGCTCACCCTTCCCGCCCTCGGTCCGGGACTTGAGCTCCGCCAGCGACATGAAGGGCACATTGGCCGCCGCCTCGGCCAGGATCTGCGCCACGGTCTTGCCGCCACTCAGGTTGGTGCGCAACGCCTCGGTGACGTGGGTGGGCATCTTGAGATTCAGGTTCTGCATCATCTCGATGAAGGCGCCGCGGTCCTGCACCTTGAGGCGCGGGTTATTCGCGATCTCGTCCCCGATGGTCGTGTGAGTGCGCCCCTTGTACTCGTGTGCGGGGTGCACCTTGATCGAGGGCTCGAGACGCAGCAGCCGCTCGAAGAGGCTCTCGTAGAGGGCGCCCGGATCGCCGGTCGGCAGGTCCGTGCGGCCGGTGCCGCCGATCAGCAGCGTGTCGCCGGTGAACACGCGGTCTTCGACCACCAGGCACATGGAGTCGCGCGTGTGCCCCGGCGTGTGCAGCACCTGGAGCCGAAGCTTCCCGACCGCGAGCATCTCGCCGTCATCGAGCGCCAGTGTAACGAAAGGCGCCGGGCTCATCCGGTGCATCGCCACCGGCGCATTCAGCTGCTTGGCGAGCTGCCGGGTCGCCGAGAAGTGGTCCGCATGAGTGTGGGTGTCGACCAGGTAGCGGATCCGCAGGCCCTCGCGCGCGGCGAGCGCCAGATAGCGGTCGATGAGTGAGATTTCCGGATCGATGAGGGCTGCCGCGCAGCTCTCTGCGCAGCCGACCAGGTACGACTGGCAGCCGCCCGCAGTGAAGGGCTCGAAGATCACGTTGTCCCCCCGGGAAGGCGCGCGGGCACTGGCCTACGCACCGAGCGAATTATTCTGACCGGCGACTGTAATTACATTCGGCGGTCGAGGGAAGACAGAGCCCGGAGGCGGCTTCCGTTCCGCGCCGGGCCCGACGATTGTCACTGAAGCGTGATGACGATCGAGCCGTCGCTGCCGTTGGTTGCGGAGCCGCCGCCGTTGCTCGCGGGCGCGTAGGTCGTTCCCGCAGGTCCCGTGCTGCCGCCCGCACCACCTCCGGCTGCCACGCCGCCGCCGCCTCCGCCGCCATAGCCTCCGCCCCCGCCACCGTTGGCGTACGAGGTACCGCCGCCGCCAGTCCCGCTGCCGGCACTGCTGCCGCCGCTGCCGCCCGGGATGCTGCCATTGCTTCCGCCCGTGCCACCGGCACCGCCGTCACCGCTGCTGCCAGCGTTGCAGATCTGGCCGTCGCAATTCGTCCCGGCCGCACCGCCCGTGCCGCCGCTGCCGCCACCGCCGCCTGTCGCCGGCTGGCCAAAATCCGCGTTCCCCCCGTTGGCGCCTGCGCCTCCCGCTCCGCCGGCGTTGCCCCCCGCGCCACCGTCGTAGCTGCCACCACCGCCACCGCCGCCGGCGATGATCTCGGGGTTTTGGGCAAGCTGCACGGGGTCGCTACCGGCATCCACGTTGCTCGACCCGCCACCGCCACCTGCCGCGCCCAATGCGAAACCGCAGCAGTTGCCAGGCCCGTTGGCGCCCGCGCCGCCGCCGCCACCTATGACAAGATTGAGCACCTGGCCCGGCGTGACCCTGAGGGTGCTGGTGACGACCGCCCCGGCGCCGCCCACCTGACCGGCGTTCGTGCCGGACAGGCCACCGCCGCCACCGCCACCCCCCGTCGCGACGACCGAGATGGAGGTGAGGCCGGCCGGTACCGTCCAGGTGTAGCTGCCCGGCGTGGTGAAGCTCACCGTGTTGGCGACACAATTGATGCCGACGTTGGTCACCTCGGCGGTGATGGACGAGCTCGCGCCATTGCTCACGAGGCAGATGAGCGCTCCCGTCGGCTGCGTGCCGACGGTCACGGTGTAAGCGCTGCCGTAGGTGAGGGAGGTCGTGAAGACAAATGCGCCATTGCCCGTCACGGTGAGCGAATCGCCGCCGTTGTCCTCGAGGGTGACCTGCTGGCCGGTGCCGAGCCCCGAGACCGAGCCACCGACGGTGTAGGTGTTGGTGGAGCAGCTAACCGTAATGTTCGAGACATTCCGGGTCACCTGCGTGCCCTGAAAGTTGGTAACGGTGCAGGTCTGCCCGGCGGGCTCGCTGCTGACCGTGACGTTGTAGGCACCGAACTCGGCCACCGGGATGGGGAAAGTGAACGGCCCGTTGGCGCTTAAGGTGAGCGCATCCGCCGAGTTGTTCTCGAGCGTGACCTGCATACCGTTGGTCAGTCCGCTCAGGGTGCCGCTCAGCGTGAAGGTGATGGGCGAGCAGGTCACCGAGATGGAGTTCACGTCGCCCGTCACGCCCGAACCCGTGCCGTGCAGCACGCTGCAGGTGGCGCCGGAGGGCTCAGTCGCTACCGTCACGGCGTACGTGCCGTCGAATGCGACTTTCGTTGAGAAGCTGAAGGAGCCGTCGGCGGTGAGCGTAAGAGCATCCGCGCCGTGGTTCTCGAGCACGACGTGCGAGCCCGCGGCAAGCCCGGTGAGGGTGCCGCCGACCGTGAAGGTTTGCGCCGCGCAGGTGATCGCAATGTTGGTGACGTTACTCGTGACCCCGGCGCCGGCACCGTTCGCGACCGTGCACACCTGGCCGCGCGGCTGGCTGACGATTGTGACGGCATAGTTGCCGGTGGTGCCGACGCCGTTCGGGAAGGTGAAGGTGCCCGAGGAGCTCACCGTCACGGTGCTCCCTCCGTTCAACTGGAGTACGAGGCTCTCGCCCTTGGCGAGTCCCGAGACCGAGCCGGAGACGCTGTCGACGCCGCCTCCCGAGCTCGAATCACAGGCGGCAAGGCCCAGAGCGGCGAGCAGCAGGACGAGGGATGCGAGGAGACGACCGGCAGACCAGCTAGGCATGATGAAAAACCCCCTCAGTCACGAGCCAGAGAGCCCGCGGAGTGCGACCTGTGAGCGCGGGGCTCGCCTGATTTCAGCGAGCGCAGCGAGCGCTGGATAGTGCAGTGCGGCAATCGGACGCGAGCGACACGCGCGTCACATTCTGTAAAGTAGTTTTCTCAAGTTTTTGGCGCGTGTGATCGAGGTCTCATGCGGCTCGCGTCGCGCGCGAGAGGACGAGGAGTCGCTTCGAACGAGGTTCTCTGAATGCGTCGCGCCGGTCCGGCGGCGCCGGCACGACGCTTCGATGCCTCAGCGGCCGTCCGCCGCGGCGCGCATGGCTGCGAGATCGAGCTTCTTCATTTTGAGCATCGCCTGCAGCGCGCGGGCTCGGCGGCCCGGGTCGGGATCGGTGAACAGCGCCTCGACGCCTTCGGGCACGACCTGCCAGGAGACGCCGAAGCGGTCCTTGAGCCAGCCGCACGCGACCTCGCTGCCGCCGTTCGCGGTGAGCTTGCTCCAGAAGTCATCGACTTCCTTGGCATCCCGGCACGAGATCGAGAGCGATATCGCCTCGGAATGCGTGAACTGCGGGCCGCCGTTCAGCGCCTGGAAGCGCTGACCCGAGAGCGTGAACTCGACCAGGAGCGCCGTCCCCGCGGGGAAGCTCACCGGCAGACGGGTGCTCTCCTCGTACCGGGAGATGTGCTCGATGCGCGAGTCCGGGAAGAGCGACACGTAGAAATTCGCGGCGTCCTCGGCTTCGCCGTTGAACCAGAGGCAGGGAGCGATCCGGGAGGTGCTCATGGGCGGTTTCTCGCGGCAGTGACTCTTCAGGATATGACGATCAGGCGGCCACAGGATCGACAGAGGCTCGGGAGTATCTCGCGTGCCGTCTGCGGCGGCGATACACGAAGAGGCAGAGGGCGAGGAGCGTACCGCCGGGCATCACGAGCTCGAGCAGCGCGTACGGTCCGATCGCCCGAAGCGCCATCGCGGCCGTACGCAGGAGGTTGCCGAGGCTCATCATTCACTCCACGTTCCAGGATGCGCGGCGCATTGCCGCTTTCACTCTTACGACGCACGAAGCCGGGCGGTTTCGACATCGCCAACGTGTCCTGACCGAACGGCAGAGGCCCTGAAGCGCTGTCGACTGCAGCAGACATGCGGATCAATGTGATCGAGCAACCGGTGCGCTGGCGCGCTCGGTCCGCGCGTGCGCACCGCGCACGATCACGCCTTGGACGACGTCAGCGATACGCCATGACAGATGTCACGGCCGATCCCGGGCGACTAAGCCTCGAGGGCAGGAAAGCGCGTCGTTGAGGAAACTCAGGCCTTGCCGCCTGCCTCGTGCCAGGCGCGCAGTGTGTCCGCTTCCTTCTGGGGATCGAGGCCGGCGTGGAGCTTCGCCTGGCGCTCTGCGGGCAGCGTTTGAAACCATGCGAGCGTATCGCGCACGGTGACCGCGAGCGGGCGCGAGCGCAGCCCCGCCTTGAGCGCCGCCCGGACCGACGTGAGTGAGAATCCGGCCGAGTCGCCGCTCATCGGTGCCCACGGTGGGAGATCCAGCTCATCGGGCTTCCAGTGTGCGGCGAGAAACGCCTCCGATACCCAGGTGGCCGTCGCGCCCGCCTGCGGCGAAGCGTCGCGACACGCCGTGACGAGCTCGCCCATCGTGAGCGCGCGCGGCGGCGAGTCGGCGTTGAAGGTGCCCGTCGTGCGTGTCTCGACCATGTGCATCATCCAGGCCGCCAGGTCGCGCACGTCGATCACCTGGATGGGATCGTGCGGCGTCCCCGGCGCCAGCATCTCGCCACCTTTCGACGCGCGCACCGGCCAGTACGTGAAGCGGTCGGACGGGTCGAGGGGTCCTACGATGTAGCCCGGGCGGACGATGGCGGCGCGACCGCGGAAGGCGGCCGCGGTGTACTGCTCACACAGCGCCTTCATGGGGCCGTAGGTGTCATTCGTGACCTTCTCGACGTCGGGATCGGTCAGCTTGCCGGTCGGGGAGCGCTCGTCGTTCGGCTTAGCGAAGCCCGCGTACGCCGAGATGCTCGAGATGAAGAGGCAGTAGCGGACGTTTGGCGCGAGGAGCTCGGCCGACATCCGCACGTACTTGGGAATGAAACCCGTGTCGTCGATCACGGCGTCCCACTTGCGCCCGCGCAGCGCATCGAGCTGGCCCTTGCGATCGCCGATCAGCGTCTCGACGCCCGGAACTCCGCCCGCCGCGGTCTTGCCGCGATTGAAGTGTGTAACCTTCCAGCCACGCTGCAGCGCCTCCTGCGTCAGGTGCGGGCCGATGAAGCCCGTGCCGCCAAGGATCAGGAGCGTTCCGGCCCGGGCAGCGGCGCGAGCCGCCGGCAGCACTGCGCTCATCGAGAGCCAGGCGGCTCCTTGCAATACGTCGCGGCGGGATGTCATGTGTTCCTCGCTGCTACTGAGACGGGTCGGAGTGGGCGGGGACACCCCCTCGACGGCCACGTAGCCTGTGCGATCGCGCGGGCCGAGGCAACGGTCCGAGGCTCGGCATCGCCGCGGCCGGCCGCAGGTTTGACACGTCCCGGCGCAGCTGAGGACAATGCGCGCCCCTTCGTGGAAAGGTAGCTCAGCTGGTTAGAGCACGGCACTCATAATGCCGGGGTCGAGGGTTCGAGTCCCTCCCTTTCCATTCAATCAGTTACCCTATCCTCCGACGACATGCAGCACCGTGCGCGCGGGAGATTCGCGGGACTTCGTCGCTAAGTTGGCGGCGTTCAAGAGATTTCCGAGTTCGGCCGCACTGTAGTGCGTCGTCATCCGTGAACTCTTGTGTCCGAGCAAATCCTGACGGTCTTCCAAGCCCACTCCAGCCGCCCTCAAGCGCCGGCCAAAGGTATGCCGCAGGTCGTGCACCCGTACACTCCTGAAGCCCGCCGGACATTCTCGCTCCAGCGTCTCGTGGTACAGCGTTGCCGCTCTTCGACGTGCTGCCCGCCATCCCTTGTTGTTTATCCTGCCCACGCGGTTTCGCTGGCCATGACGGTCCTGGTACGTGAACACGAACGTCCGATGCTGACGGCGAACCTCCTCGATCACCGCCTGGGCCACATCGTTCAGCACCAGTACCCGGGGCTCGCCGTTCTTCGTTACCGATCCAGGTAGCACAAACACCGTCCGTTGGATCGATGGCGTGTCGAGCTCGGGCACGCGTTGCTCCCATCGCCACTTCAGGCCGCAGATCTCCTCCTGTCTCGCACCGGTGTTGACCGCGAAGAGTGCCATCCGTTGCAGATGCGCGGCCAACTCCGGAAACAACAGCGCTTCCTCGTCCCAGTCGAGTGGATAGGGCTGTCGCTTCCTGTATTTCGACTCGAGTTTGATCATCGGCGCGACAGCTAACCACGTCAGCCCCGATTGCTCGTCGCGCCAGAGCTCCGCTGAGAGCTTGAGGATCCGCCGCACTACGGCGAGCGTGCGATTCAAGGTTCCAACGGCCCATGCCTTTCGCGCTACGCGGTAGCGCTGCAGGCTGTCGTTGTGCACTTGATCCAACCATAGGTCGCCGATGTACCGATCCAGATCCTTGAGCGCGCGGGCTGCGCGCTCAACACCTTTCTTGTCGGCAGACTCGGTCAGGTATCGAGTTGCGGCATCACGCCACTTTCGACGTGGTCTGACACCGTAGACAATTCCTTCCCGGATCTGCGCGAGCCGCCTCGCGAGATACCGCTCGGCTTCCTCTTCATCGTTAGTTCCAGTGCTCTCGCAAAGGCGGCCGAACCGCTTGACGAACTTGTCGATATGCCATTCGACTGAGCCGTCGGCCCGCTTCCTTCGATAGAGCCCTGGCGTTCTACCTCTAGCCATTGTCGTCCCTCCGTTAAACGGGCGGGACGGCCGTTGCGTGCACAGTATGCATCGGCCCAGGCGTCCAGCTCCACTCGATCGAATGCGACACCTCGGTCGCCAATCGGTATCTCACGCAAAAACGGGCGTACCTCACGATTGAAGCGATTGCGATCCATCCCCAGATATGCGGGAGCGTGCCGAAAGCGCAACAAACGTGGGGGAAACGAGGGGATCTTCACGGCGAGCGCCTTACAGGATCACCTGCCGGAGTGTGCCGCGCGGGCCCTCGTTCTCAGTCGGCCCGCGAGCTGCTGTCTGTCCTTCGGTTCGACTGACGATCCCCAGTTCGTCGCGTCGAATATCGTGTGGCTCCTCGACATTCCGACCGACACTCGAAAGGAAGGCACGGTCGATGAGACCCAGCGGCGCCCGGTTTTCGCCCCTGGGGATGAGGCCGCGCTTCGCGCGCGTTCGGACCTCTTCCGGCTGCATGCGTAGAAAGGCGGGGGCTTCGTTTAGATCAAGAGTTCTCACAGCACTTATCTCAGACGAGTGCCTCCGTGTCGCCGCCCTCGATCACTAGAGGCGAGTTCTCACACGTAGATGGTTGACTGGAGCGCCCGCAGAAGTCATTCGAGGTTTTGGGGCAGTTTCACTGCACCGTGGACAAATTCCCGAGCGCGGAGGTCCTGGTAATTGAGCGAATTCGCGAGGTTATCGGTGTTTCGCTGCGAAACTCCCTACGAACTCAAGTTATTCTGCGTTTGCGCCGTCGATGAGCCTCTCTCTAGACGTGTTGGAGTAGCGCCACCGTTCCTTGTCCGCCGTCGGCGCAAACCGAAACGACCCCCCGCGCTCCCACCGACATCGCCGTCAACTCCTTAACCGCTTGACTCAGAATGCGGGCGCCGGTGGAGCCGAAGGGGTGACCGAGCGCGATCGATCCGCCATTTGGATTGATGCGATCCACAGGGAACGAGCCGATATCGAAATCGACCCCGGCTTTCTCGTGTCGATAGACAGGGTCCGCGGCGGCTTTGAGATTGGCGATCAACTGCGCAGCGAAGGCTTCGTGGATCTCCCACAAAGCGATCTCTTCAGCCCGCAGCCGATGGCGCGCGAGGAGGCGTGGAATGGCACGCGCCGGTGCCATCAACATGCCATCGACGCGAAAATCCACGGCGTCCACCTCCCAATCGACGAGCTTGACCGCCGGTTTTGCACCGAGGCGCGCCAGCCCTTCGCTGTCCCCGACCCAGATCAATGCGGCACCGTCCGTGAGCGGTGATGAATTGCCGGCCGTTATCGACCCACTTGCGTGATCGAAGACCGCGGGAAGTTTTGCCAGTTTTTCGAGGGAAGTATCCCGCCGTGGAAACGTGTCGTGATCAATGCCTGCAAAGGGCATGATCAAGTCCCGGAAGAATCCCGAATCCTGCCCGCGGATCGCACTCAGATGGCTGAGTAGCGCGCGCCGATCCTGCTCCTCGCGGGAAATGCCGAGTTCCTTGGCCGTTTCCTCCATGTGCTCACCCATGGTGCGGCCGCTGACGCGATTGGCCCAACCCTTGGTGGGCAAGTCGAAGTCCGCCTGCGTCAGCTTCTTGAACGACTCGAGCGCCGAGGCGGGATTACTGGCGAACTCGCCGAGCAGGCGCTCCGCGACGGGATATTTCAACGCAATCGCCACATGGCTCATGCTCTCGACGCCCCCCACCAATGCCAGGTGCATGCCGCCACGGCCGAGGAGACCCGCCGCCTGCAGCGTCGCCATGAAGCTGGTGGAGCAGGCAAGGACGGTGGAATAGGCCGGGATGGTAGGTTCGAGACCGGCTTCAAAGACCAATTCGCGCGCGATGTTGGACACGGTGGGGTCCGGAATCACCTGTCCCCACACGAGTAGATCCGGCCGCGTCTGGGCGCGCATCCGCTGCACGACGGGAATTGACAGCTCCAGTGCCGAACGACGCGCATAGACGCCACCCGCCTTGACAAAAGGAGTTCTGACACCCGCCGAGAGAAAGACGTCCACCATGGTTACTCCTTCGATGATCCGCGTGTCCAGTCGAAAACCAACAGGATGGGGGTTGCGGAGGCATACCGCCGGACCGCGTCGATGAATGGACGGCTGCGGTCGGGGTCGCCTGATCGCCACCCGCCAGATGCGACTACGAGCGCTTGCCTTCGAGGACTTGTTCCTCGCTCAACGTGTACAGAGCCTCGGGCACCGCCTCCAGCCTCTCCCGCGGGATCGGTTTGCCACTTCGGTCCGACAGACCGTACGAGCCTTCCTCGATTTTCTTTAAGGCACGATTCACGCGTTCGAGACGCGCCACGTCGCGGACGACTAGGTTGCCATCCCGCTCGAGCGCGTCGAGTCCCTGTGCGTCCTCTTCGAGTTCCAGGGCATCGCCGGTGCGCTGAGTCTTGACATCGTCTTCCTCGGATTCGGCTGCTTGGACCGCTGCGACGAGAGTCGTGCGCAAGCGCAGCAGCCGGTGACGTTGGCCTTCGACGAACACCCCGTCGATTTCAGATTTGACGGTCTTCATAACGAACCATCATACCTGCCTTAGCAGTTCTGGATCCACGCGAAGTCCGTTGCCCCTTGACGTACTCCAAGGACCCGACCGTCGAAGTCTGAACCCCCGAGCTTTCCGGAGACTCCCGTGAGTACGAGTCGGACCCCTGGCGGGTAATGACGACTCATTCGGCGCGGTTCATAGCGGTTCATAGGTTCATGCGAGTGTGCTTTCATGGTCCTAGCTCCTGCTGCGGCTTGTGTGTTGCCTCAGGGGAACAGCGCCACTGCTTGCCCATTTAACCGCGGGTATCTCACCACAGCGCCTAGGCATCGACCGCTCGCAAAGTCGAAGCCTACGACCTCGTCCTGCGCTGCACAATAGAGCGTGCTGTCGGGGCCAAACCGCAAACCGCGGGGTCTGCGGAACTCGGCGGAGACGCCGGCTGATAGCACCCGGATGAGTTGGCCGTCTGCTGGCCCATATTCCCGAACGCTCGTCACTGCGTTAGGTGAGCCGAAGGGGTGTTCGCTCGAGACCAATATGTTGCCGTTGGATGCGACTGCCAGGTCGAGCGGGCTGAGCTCCGGATCGAAGACGAGTTGTGTCGGCTTGCGATTCAGCCCGTGTGCAAACGCGACGATGGTGTTGTCGCCTTCCCCATTTGGATCGACACCAGAGGACAGGAAGAGTGTGCCATTGCCGCTGAATGCAAACCCGCGAGGAAAAGGTACGATCCCTGTCGGCAGAATGCACTCTCGGGCGCCGTCTAGCGTTGGCGAAAGGGCCATGATCGTGCGCGCGCTGCGCACTCCGACGTAATAGCGGCCATCGGGCCCGAAGGCACCCCCTCCCGGGTTCAATTCCGGCACGGGGCCGCTATCTCGTACGATTTTCCCGTGCCGATCGAGCGCCAGGATTCGATCGCTGCCGCTGTTAAGATAGAGCAGCTCATTCCGCTCAGCGATGGCGAGCCCGCGCGGGTCGAAAATGCGCGGGTCGCTGCTGAAGGCTCCGAGCGACCTGCCCGCACGATCGAAAGCAAGGAGCATTCCGTACCCGTCACCATTGACTCCCGCCGCGCTTGTGACGAGGAATGGCATGAAATGCAACCTTAGTCAGAAGGCGCCGTCGCCAGGCGTCGGGTTGATCCGGCAATCATGCCGATGAAGCGCGGAAGGTGCGCGAGGGCGCGTGTGGCCACCGCGATCGTCGCGCGATATGCGGACGGGCGGGAGAGCAGCTCGCCGGCCGCCTTCTTGAGGAAGGGGACCTCTACTACATGCGGCCGAGGCTTGCACCGCCGTCCACTCCCAGTGTTTGGCCGGTGATGAATCCCGCCTCGTCCGAGGCCAGAAATGCGATCGCTGCCGCGACCTCGTACGGCTTGCCAAATCGGCCAGCTGGAATCTGCGCCAGGTAGCGCGCCTCTCCGCTACTGCCGGGAGGATTGTTTGCTCGAAACAGCTCGGTCTCCGTGGGACCAGGAGCCACGGCGTTTGCGGTGATTCCGGCACCCGCCAGCTCCACCGCCATAGTTCGAGTCAGACTCTCGAGCGCTGCTTTTGCAGCCGCATAGCTGGTGCGCTCTGGTAGTCCTCGGGTGACGAGGCTCGTCACGTTGACGATACGGCCATAGTGCGCCGCGCGCATCGCGGGCAACAGCGCCTGGGTCAACTGCAGCGCGGGGCGTACGTTCAGATCGATCACGTCTTTGAATTCGATCAGCTCCACTGAGCCGAAGGTCTCGTGACGCGCCACGCCAACGTTATTGACGATGCCGAGAACATCCTTGCGCGCTGCGATGTCTTCTCCGAGCCGTCTCGTTGCCTCCGGATCCGCCAGATCTACGGTGATGAAAATCCCCGGGAACGAGCGCGGCTGGTGGCGAGCGATGCCGATTACTGACCAGCCCCTCGCATTGAGTATCTCGGCGCTTGCCAGTCCGATCCCTTTTGAAGCCCCGGTGACCACTATGCATCGATTCACACGGTCCTCCTCAGTAAGTGATGGAGGTCGCGTGCAACGTCCTGGTGATGGTGCTCATCGGCCACGCTGGCTAGTGCTCGCCACCGCCGCCGCGCTGATACCCTCCAGCGCAAGACCGTACCCCACACCCTCATCGATGATCCGTCTCAGCTTCTGCGTCAGGGCGATACGGGTGTAGCGCGTGGTCAGGGGAGGCAGCTTGGCGAGTGCTTCGGCGATCTCGCGAGCGCGGGATAAGAGCCTTTCCGGGGGGACGATCTCATTCACTACTCCCCAATCCTTGGCCGTCTGACTTGGGAGCTCCTGCCGCGTCAGAAGGAAGTACCGGCCGCGCACGCTACCGATGACCTCCGGCCAAAGAAGGTTTACGCCGTCCCCCGGGACGATGCCGAAATCGAAGTGCGGCGTGTCCTGAAAAACCGTCGAGGGTGTGGCCAACACGATGTCCGCGAGCAGAATGTATTCGCTGTGAAGTCGCACCGGGCCATTGACGGCGGCGATGAGAGGCACCTCGATGTCCAGAATATTCATCAGGATCTTCTTGCCCTCTCGATAGATCTTGTCGTACCCCTGAGGGCTGAAGAAGTCGAAGCCCTCAGGACTGATCGATTCCATGAATGCGGGGTCACTGCCCGTCAGGATCACCACGCGATTATCCCCGTCGGACCCTATCGCATGAAACAGGTCCACAAACTGCTCATGCGTGTGACCATTGAACAGTAGCGTTTTACCGTTCGTGTGCAAAACCACTTCCAGCACCCCGCTGTTTGAACGCGAAAGGCGCGCGTTCGAGAACTCGTTCTGATAATCGGCTAGCTTAGTCATGATGGAAGCTCCTTCAGCACATCAGTCAGAGGACTTATAAGCACCGATGCATCGCCCTGCAGTCTGTCGCCGACCAACTCAAGTCGAAGATCGAGTCACTCATCGGGTTTGCGTCACTAGGCATCGCCGATCTTGAAGCTCGATCGCATCGGATCGCGCCGTGGTTGCGAGTCGCTCTACCCGGCCTGTCGTCAGGGGTGACACACTACATCGCCGCGAGATGTTCGCCGACAAACCAGCTCTGCAACTCGTTCGTGCGTACGACGTCGCCGACGATGAGATCATTGGTACCATCGTCGCCTCTCTCAGCAGCTTCGCGTGCCAGAGGTCGTGCCTCCTCAAGTAACAGTTCATGCGCGTCGAGGAGGCGGCTCAGCTGATTCGTAACGCTCTCGCGACCGCGTGGTGCTCTCGCGATACGTGACTCCTCAACCACGTCGTGTGCGAGCGCAAGCGCCACGCCCCCTAATGTCTGGATCCGTTCTGCGAGTGCATCCATTACCTCTAGCTGATCCGAGTGGTGCTTGTCGAACAGCAGGTGCAGTTGATAGAAAGTCGGGCCGTGGACCTGCCAATGCGCCTTCTTATAGAGATCGCGAATGGCCATCGTGTGGGCCAGCAGGCGGTTCAAAGCGGCAACGGACTTTATGCGCACCTGGTCGCTCAGTTTGAGCCGTGAACTCGCCAGGCTGCCAAAAGGCTGTATCACCGGAGAACTTTCGGGAGACCCGGAGGTAAATCGATTCGTCATGGTGAGGCTCCGCGCAGTGGGGAAGTGTTGCCGTAGTCGTTTCGGACAATGTTCAGGCCGCCGTGATCGTGGGCCCGGCTCGCACTTTGCGGGTATAGGCCTCGAACCCTCCATCCGCAGGCATCTTAGAGTCCATCATGAAGACGATATTGCAGGCGAATAAGGAGGTTTGTATGGGAGTCAGCGGAAGTGGATGACATCACGAGTTCAAGGACGACCCCGGCCGAGACACACGGCGGCACGGTGGGACGCGCATTCGGTGAACTTTGGTCGCGGAGATCGGCAAACAAACGAGGCATACGTACGTGCGATACGCGCCTCGCGGACACACTTTACTATCCCGAAAACATGCCTTGCAGCGCCCGCCTACCGGCCGCGCCCCGAGCGAGGCTTCAGGACGTGTCGAAATTCTTCGTGATCGTGAATCGCACCATGAAGGGCTCGAGCGGATGCTCGTGGATGTCAGCTCGCCCGTCCGGATAGTCGGCGATCTCATCGTGCAGGCGATCGACGTACCAGAACTCTGCGGCGGGTGCATGCGTGTTGAGGAGGTTGTAGACACCGAGCGACGTACTCCACCCTTGCGGCAGGGCATAATGGACATCCAAGTTCAGTTCACCGAATCCTTTGCCGTTGACCTGGCCGAGCGCAGTGGGCGCGTTGAAGCATGAAGTGGCGACGTGCGGGAAGTCCTTCATTGCGGCGGAATCCACGCACGGGCCGGAAGACAGGGGGTAGTTACCGAGATAGCGATAATTTAAGCCGCCACTCCAGGGCCCGGGGTCCTTGAGATAAAGCGCCAGCTGCCCTGTAGCGACAGGCGCGTCGGTGATGTGAGTCCCCACATGTCCGGTGCCGTCGTCGAAGGGATGAGTAAAGCGGGAGTGGTTCCCCGAGTAGCTGCCATAAAACTCCAGCCAGCGGTTGATCTGCCAGGTGAGGTTCAATTCAAAGCCGTAGCGCCGGCTGGGCGGCCCCGCGGAATCCGCCCCGACATCAGGATCGATAATCGTTTCGGACTGCTGCCAGAGGTTATAGACCGCAAAGCTGAAGGCGAGATTGCGTCTAGGGGCGGTGCGGACGCCGAGCTCCTGACCTTCCTGGCGGGCAAGGAGCGGGGTGTGCGGGAGCCCGAGATCCACGCTCACGTCCTGATTGACGCCGCGTAGGTCCGCGCTGTGAAATCCTCGGCCGATGCTGCCGTAGAACTCTAGTGAATCGCTCACGGTGTAGATGAGGCTCGCTTTCGGTTGCAGTAGCGATTGCGCGGCAGTGCCGCCGTTGGTGTAACCGGCGGTCTCATGCAGGGCCGCGAGATAATCGATGTCGGTCCCATGCTGATAGTCGTCCCTCAGTCCGAACACGGTGCGAAAGCTCGGGGTCCAGCGCGTGATGGCCTGCACGTACGCAGCTCCTGCGAAGAGGTACACCTGATCGTTGTTGTAATAGGACGGCGGAGCGTCGCCGCTTAACATGGGTACTTGAGCGATGCTCGGGAAGCGGCCTACGCCCAGAGAGTCGTAGCGCGTCGAAATGCCGGCGGAAAACTCGCTCTGGATGATGCCGAGCGACACCGGTAGCGAGTAACTCGCGGCACCCCCGGTAACGCGCCGGTTCTCGAACTGATCTTCCTGATCGCCACGGACGGGATCTATCAGATATTGGGTGAAGTCGTTGAAGAGGTGCAGCTGGTTGCAGATGTAAAATCCGCTCGCCGTAAACTCGCCCGGCCCGAATGGCGCGTGCCAATTTAACGACAGGCTCGCCCGCTGCGCATGCCCCCCGTCAGTCGGGTTGAGGGTTCCGAAGCGATTGGACACCAGTCCCTCGCTAATCGCGCGCAGGGGGATGTCGGTGGTGTTGGTCCAGATCTGGTGGTAATACATCGCGGTCGCGGAGTACCCATTGAGCTCATCCCCTGAGCTATAGCGCAGCACAGCATTTTCCTTGCGCGCATCATCTGGGGTGTCGAATGGACCATCGTAGTGCTGCAGTTCCACCGCCTCGAGCAGCTGACCCGAGCCGATGCCTTGTGAGGCGGCGCTGAAGATCCGCTGGAAATCCAATGTGCCGACGGTCGCGGCGACTTGAGCGGCAATGGTGTCCCGGTAGCTGACATGAACGGAGCCGGCGGCCCCGAAGTCCCCGGCGGTGGCGTAGTACGGCCCTTTGGTGTAGGTCACTTGGTCGGCGAGCTCGGGGATCATGAAGTTAAGGTCCGTGTAGCCCTGACCGTGCGCATGTGTAGGTTGATTGATCGGCATTGCGTCGACGAACGTGGCTAGGTCTGTGCCGTGATCCAGGTTATAGCCGCGCAATAGGTACTGATTGGCCTTGCCCTCGCCGCTGTGCAAGGTCGCGATGAGCCCGGGTACAGTTTCGAGCAACTGGCCCGGTCGGTACACGGGGGCGAGCTGCAGCTCCTCGTCCGATACCACGCCTTCGCTGGCAGTGGAAGCCACCCCGATTAACTCCAGACGCTGAGCTGTCACATTGACTTCCTGCAGGGAGCTCGTCGTACTTCCAGGCTCCGCATCGCTGTCAGCCGTGGCAAGCGGTACTGCCCGAACCGGGACTATTGCGAGGCACATCGCGAGCGCATTTACGATCGTGACCGGTATCGTTATTGCTCTCATCCGGAGTGTCGACGATGCGCAAGCTGCAGATTGCGGACGGCGAAGTGATGCAGATAGCCATTCAGTGGGAAACGGGGCGCAACGAGGAGTCGCGCGACGACCGTCGGCTGCACGGGCCACCGCGGGTGACGGCGGGCCGGCCCCGCCGCCAAGTGACGGAGCTGTTCGACGAGGACGACGATGCAACGCTGGGGTGCGCCGCGCGCCTCGCTGGCTCGCCGTTCAACCCCCACCCGAGCCGTCCGAGCGGCTCTCGACTTCGGTCAGCTGCCCAGAGCTTGAGCGGCTTGCTGATGATCTTCTCCACTTGGCTGCTGATCATGACGCCACTGTCCGCAGGGCGTCTTGTACAAGACTATGAGAAAGCGGCACGAGGATTGACCAACCAACAGCACATGTTGCGGCCCGTGCCGTATTGCGGAGACAACGTGTCCGTCGGCGATGGCGCGGTTTCCCCCACTTACCTCAGCGCGCTGCGATGAGGACGGTGTGCGGTGCGGGCTTCTACGGCCACGTTCCACAGCCCACATATCCGCATAAGGAGTTGAAGCAAGATGGCCACCGGCAATCAGAGATTGCCCGCCACGCGGTACCTCGCGGGCGTATCTCGAGCGCCGTGGGAATGGTTGCAGGTCTCCGACACGGATAGTCGATCCGGGTGAGGATCGGACAAGACAGGTATGCGGTAGCCGCGCCATTCTAGACGCGTGAGTGACTGTGAACGAATCCGATCAAGGACCGCCCGGGCCACTCGCGATCGCTCCCGTAGCGGGAAGCGCAATGCAGCTGCAAGACTCGCAGTCGAAGGCTCCCGGGCTTGCTCCGTTGGCGAAGGGCCTGAGCTCCACTTTCATACGCCTTCAAGGGGAAACAGATGAAACGGGTCATTGATGAATCGCGGCGCCGGCTTCTCAAGACAGTCGCTCTCGGCCTGGCTTTGACGACCATCACCACGATGCCGTTGCGCCTTGCGCTCGCGGCCGCTCTGCCGTTAGTGACTTCTGATGACCCAACAGCCAAGGCTCTTCAGTACGTCAGCGACGCCAGCAAGTCCAGTAGTGCCAAGCCCGGCAGCAAGTGCGCCAATTGCGCGTTTTACCAGGGCGTGGCTGGGTCTGCCCAGGGTGGTTGCACCCTGTTCCCGGGCAAATCAGTGAAGGCGACCGGCTGGTGCAGCTCCTGGAACGCCAAGACGTAAGATAAGGCCCTTTAGGCTAGAGGCTGCGGCGTCTATCTCGGCAAATGGGAGGAGGTCCGATGAAAACTGAACGCGCAGTACTTGCGGGTGGCTGTTTCTGGGGAATGCAGGACTTGATTCGGCGGCGTGACGGCGTCATCTCGACGCGCGTTGGGTACACAGGTGGAAACGTGCCGAACGCCACCTATCGGAACCACGGCAACCATGCCGAGGCCATTGAGATCGTCTTCGACCTTTCGAAAATCTCATATCGCGAGCTGCTGGAATTCTTCTTTCAGGTTCACGATCCGACGACTCCGAATCGTCAAGGCAATGACGTCGGTCCAAGCTACCGATCAGCTATCTTTTATACAAACGACGAGCAAAAACGTATCGCCGAAGACACGATTGCGGACGTTGATGCGTCAGGTCTCTGGCCCGGAAGGGTCGTCACAGAAATTGTGCCGGCCCGTGAGTTCTGGGAGGCCGAGCCAGAGCACCAGGACTATCTCGTGCGCATTCCAGACGGGTACACCTGCCACTTCGTACGGCCGGCCTGGAGACTTCCGCGCAGAGCTGGTTTGAGAGCTCGCGTTTGAACAACGAAGCTCCCACAGGGATTGATTCGCGAATGCAGATTCAAGAAGCGCGTGATCTCTCGATACGCAGTCCAATGCTAGTGGCTCTACGCTTCCCGGTGAGCCGGCGTGTACTACGGGCTGCCGTTCGCGAGTAACGAGCGCGCGGCGGAGGGCCGGCGCTTCTCGTTTCGAGGCTTCTCAGTTCTTTGGGAGTCGCACTGCATCGCCAGGACGCAGCTCCTCACGGTGACCATGCGATAGCGGCAGGCACTTCTCATCGATCGCTCCGCTCTTAGCGCGTTAGGCCGTCGATGGCTTTGCATTGCGGACCCGCGCTCCTCTGGCGCGATACCGCGCTGTCCTGGATTGACGCGTCCCGCCGTTGCTTCTGGTCGGCCCTGCACAACGGACTCGTGTGGATTCAACGCAGCGTTTGCGTTTCGGTATCTGAAATGCGAGCAGCGGCAGACGAGCATTAGTCTCGTGCAATACGGGCGCTATCGGCTCGTTGATGATTGTGGCTCAGACCCGAATGTCCATCGGACGTTCGGTAGCGGTAACCAACTGAAACGCGGAGTCACTCTCATGGCAATGGCAAATACGGGCATGGCTCGTGGTGGACATCTCTACCTGCAGACCAACGAGACGCGCAACTGCGTTGTTCACTATCGGCGAGCTGCCGACGGAACTCTCACCGAGGCCGAGCGCGTCTACACGGGAGGCGCTGGTTCCGGGGAATTCAAGCCCATCAGCGGCCAAGAAAGTGCGCCGAACGCCTTCGAGGGGGCAGCAAGCGTCATTCTTTCGCCGGATCGGCGTTTTCTGTTTGCTACGAACGGCGGCAATAATTCAGTGTCGAGTTTTGCCGTATCCGAAGACGGCGGGCTTACGCTCGTGGACTGCGAGCCGACGGGGAATCCCGTGATGGGAAAAAGCGGCACCGCCAAATCGCTGGCCCTTTCCGCCTCGAAGGGCATCCTTTACGTTCTGCACTCTTTCGGACCCGACCATCTCCGGCTGATGTCCGTCGATCGCGAAGGCAAGCTCACCGCGCGCAAAGAGTGATATACGGTAAATACCAAAGACAAGACCGATCGTGTTCCCACCATGGCCGTTCTCTCGCCAGATGGGAAATTTCTCTTGGTCGGCACCACCTTCGATCAGCCCATCGCGCATACCGGATTGTATCCCGACGGCTCGCCGATCCTCTGGGTCCCAACGGCTGACGGGAAATACAGAGTGATCGCCTCCAACGCGCCGGATCCGGACGGCCTCATCGTATTTCCAGTGCGAGAGGATGGCACGCTGGGTACGGCCAGCTTCCAGGACGGGAAGGCGGGCTCTCCGTTCTACCTCGCTTTCCTGCATAGCCGCCCCGATACCTTCATCATCGGATATGCCGTCGGCGATGGATGCGCCATGGCAACCATCGATGCAAAGGGAAAACTCAACGTCGGCCCGCTGATGAAGATCGACACGAGCGTGGGGCTGCCGTCTGAGCTGTGCTGGCTGGCCGTCTCCCCGGATGACCGGTTCGTATACGCGACGAATTTTGGTTACAGCTACGTCAGCAGCTACCGCATCAATTCCAAAGGGCTCGAGATCGCGAAGGATCCAGCGTCCCCGAGGGTTCCGGGAGATGGCACCGCCAGAGGTCTCAACACGGTTGTCACCAGTGGACCTGCCGATAGCTGGGTTACGCCAGATGGTGCCTTCTTCTACCAGATCTATGGGAACGCAGCGAAGCTGATCGGCTATGCCACGCAACCGGACGGCTCGCTCACGGAAATGACCCGCGTGGAAATCCCCTACAACAGTTCGGTGGGGCTGGTGGGATTCTGATGGCGCTCTAGCTCGGGGTGCCTTCCGCACCCCTTAATCTCGAATGAATTGATTGGGAGTCCAGAACATGACTGCTACGAAGGTAACAGGACGTGGAAGAGCGTTGATAGCAACTGCTGCGATCGCGAGCGGCCTCATTCTGACGGCGGTATTTTCGGAGTTGCACGCGAAGAGCGAGGCTGCGGCGGGTGAAACCAGGGAGCGTTACCTGCCCGAGTACACCGCCGATGGCGACCTCATTTTGCCGAAGAACTTCGAGAAATGGGTGTACCTGGGGTCGCCGCTCACCCCAAACGCTCTCAACGGAGGGAAGGCGAATTTTCCCGAGTATCACAACGTATACATGCAGCCGTGGGCATACGAGGAATACCAGAAGTCGAATGTCTTTCCCGAAGGAACCATCATGTTCAAGGAGCTGCAGCTCACGCTTCCGGGACAATTACCGGACGGTTCGCGAACTGAGCCCTCGGGCAGGGGATATTTTCCCGGAAAATTGAACGGCGCCGATGTCACGGTCAAGGACAGCAAGCGCTACGCCGATACCGGAGGATGGGGTTATTACAACTTCCATCACTATGAGCCGAAAGCACCTACCGCGAAATTAAAACCCAAGACGGAATGTGCGTATTGCCACTCGGCGAGCGCCAAGAAGGACGAGGTCTGGACGCAGTTCTACGTTCGATTGGATCATTGACTCGGGTCGATACTCGAACATCTATCCAGTTGAAGGAGAAACACAGTGATCAACAGGCGCTACCTGGGCGGCGCTCTCGTCATGGCGGCATCTGTGCTCCTGATCGCAGCTCTCGGAGAGAGCGGCGCGCGCGCGCCGGGCGGCACGTCTGGCGCGGAGAACGTGGTCGACGGCAACGGCAACCTGCATGTGCCGGAGCAGTATCGGCGCGAGTATGAATATCTGGGCAGCTGGGCGGTGGCGGCTGACCAGGGTCAAGGTTCAAAGGAGCTTCATGTCGTCTACGCATCGCCCGACGCGGCGGAGGCTTATAAGGCCGGCGGACATTTCCCGGACGGCACGGTCCTCGTCAAGGAGGTGTTCCAGGCGGCCACCGCGCCCATGACCACCGGAACGGTGAGCCACGCGGACGTCTTGAAGGGGTGGTTCGTCATGGTGCGGGACACGACGGGGCGGCATGCCGGCAACAGGCTCTGGGGTGATGGTTGGGGATGGTCCTGGTTCGATGCCGGAAATCCGACGAAGACTACGTCCACCGATTACCAGACTAACTGCCGCGGCTGTCATGTACCGGCACAAGCCACCGGATGGGTCTATGTGGGCGGGTATCCATCTTTGAGGCCCGAAGGTGTCCGCTAGTCTCGTTGACTTGCCATCCGATGATCTCACCGGTTGTTCAAATGTCTGCGCATCGACGCTCGGGACTTCGGCCGACAAGGACCTGCAGCGGTCGGAAGGGTTGGCGCGGCTCGTTCTCGCTGGCTCAGCACGCGGCACCCGTATCGTCGATCTTTTCGAACGGTCTCCCATCAGGATCATGTTCCCGGGAATCCGGGGCGCTCCGATCGAGGAAGCGGTTGTCGTGAACACTGCCGGCGGTATTGCGGGCGGAGACCGGCTCGAATTTTCTGTGACGGTACTCGCCGATGCGTCCGTCACGGTCACCTCACAAGCCGCTGAACGGGTCTACCGAGCCCTGAGCGAGCCCGCACTGATCGACACTCGGCTGAAGCTGCGCCAAGCCGCGAAACTTGCATGGCTGCCGCAGGAGACGATCGTCTACAACGGCGCGCGCATGCGACGAAATACCGAGATCGAAATCTCCGCTGGAGCGGAGATGCTGGCTCTCGAGTGGCTCGTGCTCGGTCGAGCGGCTCACGGTGAGGAGATGCTCGACGGACAGATTATCGATGGCTGGCAGGTGAAGTTGGACGGCCGTCTCATCTGGGCAGATCGCTTCCGTGCGACCGACGACGTCTTCCCACGGCTCCGAAGCCCGGCCTTACTCGCCGACTTCAAAGCCATCGGCACGCTGATCTATTTCGGCCCGGACGCGGAGGCGTGGGTGGAATTCATGCGTGCCCTGGCTCCCCAGCTGCCGTGTCACTGCGTCACAACCATGGTGTCCGGGCTGGTGATCGCGCGCCTCGCCGCGCGCGAGGCGGCTGAGTTGAGAGCGGGTCTGCGGGAGATCCTGTTGAGCTTCGAGCGGACGCGGGCGCAGGGCCCATTTCGTGTTCCGAAGATGTGGTCGTGCTGAGCGGCAGCGTTCACGGAGCAAGACAATGAATCTCACGCGACGCGAAAGAGACAAACTGATGATCGCGCTGGCGGCTATCGTTGCTCGCAGCCGGCGCGCGAGGGGCCTCAAGCTCAATTATCCCGAGAGCATCGCGCTGATAACAGACTTCGTTCTGGAAGGAGCGCGCGACGGCAAATCCGTGGCTGAGCTCATGTCAGAGAGCGGCAAGATTCTGACGCGCTATGAGGTCATGGAAGGCATCGCGGAGATGATCCCGGAGATGCAAGTGGAGGCGACCTTTCCGGACGGCACGAAGCTCGTTCCGATTCATAACCCGATCCGCTAGAGGAGTTCGCACCATGAGAGCCTTCAACCTTGCAATCCTCACACTCGGAACAGGGTGCTTGGTAAGCCCAGCGCATGCTGCCGTCGAGCCATTCGCTTCCTTCGCGACGGGATTGGCACATCCCGTTCTTGGAATCGACCACGTTCTCGCAATGGTGACCGTGGGTGTGTGGGGAGTGCTCGCGGGTGGTCGCGCGCTCTGGGTATGGCCGGCGGTATTCGTCTCAACGATGCTGACCGGGTTTGCCGCGGCAACTCTGGGATTGCAGCTCCCAGGGGTTCCCGCCGCGGTGGCCGCCTCGATCATCGTGCTAGGACTCATGGTAGCACTGGCGGTAAGGGCGCCCCTGTGGCTCGGTGCAGCCCTCATCGGACTGTTCGCTTTCTTTCATGGTCACGCACACGGCACCGAGGCGATCGCGGGCAGCCTTGTCGCCTATGGGGCAGGGTTTGCCCTGGCGACGGCTGCACTTCACGCCGCCGGCATCGGCCTCGCTCTCGCCGCCGAAGGCACCATCGGCAAGCTTGCGGTGCAGGCTGTGGGCGCTCTTGCCGTTCTTGGTGGGCTGGCACTGATCGGGGCCTGACATGATACCGGGCGAGATTTTCCCTGCAGCTGGCGAGATCACCTGCAATGCGGGTGCGACGGCCACTTCCCTTCGCGTGGCCAACACGGGCGACAGGCCGATTCAGGTCGGGAGTCATTATCACTTCGCAGAGACCAACGCAGCTTTGAGCTTTGACCGACATGCTTCCCTCGGATGCCGTCTGGACATTCCCGCGGGTACCGCGGTGCGGTTCGAACCGGGCCAGGTCCGTGAGGTCAGCGTGATCCCCTTTGGGGGTGCGCGCCTAATTTACGGTTTTCAACGGGCGGTCATGGGTCCATTGCCCATGCGCCCCTCGCGATAACTCTCCGCAGGACAGCACTGAGGTCACCGCAAATGCCCCATGTCATGAGCCGCGCCGCCTATGCCCAGATGTTCGGGCCGACGGTTGGGGACAGAGTCCGACTCGCGGATACGGATCTCTTCATCGAGGTGGAGCAGGACCACACGACCTATGGCGAGGAGGTGAGGTTCGGCGGCGGCAAAGTGATTCGCGACGGCATGGGTCAGTCGCAGCGCTCCCGGGCCGAAGGAGCCGTGGATACGGTCATCACCAACGCACTGATTCTCGATCATTGGGGGATCGTCAAGGCTGATATCGCACTCAGGGCTGGGCATATCGCCGCGATTGGCAAGGCCGGCAATCCTGACGTGCAGCCGAACGTCGATATCGTCATCGGCCCCGGAACCGAGGTCATCTCCGGGGAAGGCAAGATTGTCACGGCCGGGGGAATCGACACCCACGTTCACTACATCTGTCCTCAGCAGATCGAAGAGGCGCTCTATTCCGGCATCACGACCATGATGGGAGGAGGGACGGGACCGGCCACCGGAACCAATGCCACCACCTGCACGCCAGGGCCCTGGCACATCGAGCGGATGCTCGAGGCTGCCGATGCGTTTCCGATGAACCTCGGTTTCTTTGGTAAGGGCAACGCAAGCTTCCCGGCGGCGCTGATCGAGCAAATACGAGGCGGGTGCGTGCGGGCTGAAGCTCCATGAAGACTGGGGCACGACTCCTGCGGCGATCGATTGCTGTCTGTCGGTGGCCGACGAGATGGACATCCAGGTTCTCATCCATACCGACACGCTGAACGAAAGCGGCTTCGTCGATCAGACCATCGCGGCTTTCAAGGGCAGAACCATTCACACGTTCCATACCGAAGGAGCCGGCGGCGGGCACGCGCCCGACATCATCAAGGTCTGCGGCGAAGCCAATGTCATCCCATCGTCCACGGGTCCGACGCGCCCCTACACCGTCAACACGCTGGACGAAGCGCTCGACATGCTCATGATCACGCATCACCTCGACCGACGCGTTCCGGAGGACGTGGCTTTCGCCGAAAGCCGCATTCGCAAGGAAACCATAGCCGCCGAGGACATTCTGCATGACATGGGGGCGCTCTCGATCATGTCGTCGGACAGTCAGGCCATGGGCCGCGTTGGCGAAGTGGTCATCCGCACCTGGCAGACCGCCGACAAGATGAAAAAGCAGTTCGGACGTCTGTCAGAAGAGAAGGGAAACAATGACAACTTCAGGGCACGGCGTTACGTCGCGAAATACACGATCAATCCCGCGGTGGCGCAGGGAATTTCAAGCTACGTCGGTTCCATCGAGGTTGGGAAACTCGCCGATCTGTGCATCTGGGATCCGGCATTTTTCGGAGTGAAGCCGGACATGGTGCTGAAGAGCGGGGCGATCGCAGCGGCAATCATCGGAGATCCGAACGCCTCCATTCCGACCCCCCAACCGCAATATTACCGGCCGATGTTTGCCGCGTTTGGCCGCTGCCGGACTGAGAGCTCCGTTACGTTCGTCAGTCGAGCGGGAGTTGAGAGAGCCCAGTTACTCGGACTGGCAAAAAAAGTTCTTCCCGTCATGAACACCCGCAAGATCGGCAAGCATTCCATGCTGTTGAATAATGCCGTACCACGCATGGAGGTAAACCCCGAAACGTATGAGGTGCGCGCGGATGGCCGGCTTCTCACCTGCGAACCGGCGAGAGTTCTCCCGATGGCGCAGCGCTATTTCATGTATTGATATGGTTTTACCCTGCGCGTCGATTCATCGGTCCTTCGGGTGCTGGCCGGAGCATGAGGCCACGGGAAGCGTCACACTGCTTTTTGAAGAGCGTCACCGCCGGCGCATTCGTCTGATAACGGATCAAGGCGAAGAGGTTCTTCTCGATTTACCGAAGGCGATTGCCATGGCCGATGGAGACGGGTTGCGGTTGCATGACGGGAGATGGCTCAAAATACAGGCGGCAGCGGAGCCGGTGGTAGAGGTCAGTCATAGAGATCCCGCACAATTGACACGTCTTGCCTGGCATCTTGGGAACCGGCATCTGCCGACGCAAATCGGTCGCGCGGCTCTTCGCATTCGCCCCGATCATGTGATCGAAGCCATGCTCGAAAGCCTAGGAGCGAATCTCGTGAAAATGCGCGTGGCCTTTCAACCCGAAGGCGGTGCCCACAGCAGCCACGGTGAACGCCACCACGTCCACTCAGACGCCAGCGCGCATCGTCATGAACGCTGAGCCTTTGAGCCTCACCCGCGACGCGCTGTTGAGGTTGCAGAGTTGGCTTTCGCCTGCGTTTCCAACAGGCTCATACAGCTATTCGCATGGTCTCGAGCGGGCGGTCGAGCTCGGCTACGTTAACGACCTCGCGAGTCTCCTGGAATGGCTCAAGGCGGATCTGCGCTACGGCTCGGTGCGGAATGAGGCGATCTTTTTCAGCGAGGCGTGGAACTCGGCGAACAGCGCTGAGCCGGCGAAGTTACTCGAAGTCGCGGTACTGGCCGCTGCGTATCGCGGGACGGCGGAATTTGCGCTCGAATCGTCACAACAGGCAGCAGCGTCTCTCACGGTGTTACGCCGTGTGTGGCCGGATCCGATGCTGGACTGGCTGTCGGAGAGGCTCTCCGAGCGAGAGGTTCCCCCTGCGCTTGCGGTCGTGCTTGGAGCTCGTGCGGCCAGCGAGGGGATTCCGCTGAATTTCGCCCTGCCTGCGTTCTTGCAAAGCTATGTCGCCAATCTGGTGACGGCCGCCGTCCGCCTCATCCCGCTTGGGCAAACGGCGGGCCAACTCGCCGTCGCCGAGCTCGAGTCAGGGGTGCTCAAAGTGAGCGCTCGCACCGAGGAGGACACGCTTGCGGATCTCGGGTCCGCCGCATTCGTCCTCGACCTGGTCTCTATGGCCCATGAGACACAATACACGAGGCTGTTTCGCTCATGAATTCCAGTACGTGTCCCGAACAAATGAGGACGACCCACCGGAGTGCCTTGCGGGTCGGCATTGGCGGCCCGGTCGGCTCCGGCAAGACGGCACTCGTTGAGGCCTTATGCAAGCAGCTGCGCGACCAGTACGACATCTACGTGATCACCAACGATATTTACACCAAGGAAGATCAGCTCATTCTCATGCGTGCCCAGGCACTACCAGCGGAGCGCCTCATGGGCGTGGAGACGGGTGGGTGTCCGCATACTGCGATTCGGGAGGATGCCTCCATGAATCTCGCCGCCATCGAGGACATGCAGCGGAAATTCCCTGCAGCGGAATTGTGTTTTATCGAATCAGGCGGCGATAACCTTGCGGCGACCTTCAGCCCAGAACTCGCTGACCTTACGATTTATGTGATCGATGTCGCGGCAGGCGAGAAGATTCCCCGCAAGGGCGGACCTGGCATTACGCGCTCCGATCTTCTCGTCATCAATAAGATCGACCTGGCTCGGTTCGTGGGCGCAAGTCTCGATGTCATGGAAACGGATGCCCTGAGAATGAGGGGAAAGCGGCCGTTTGTCTTTACGAATATCAAGGCCGGAAAAGGAGTTAGTGCCATAGCACGTTTCATCCTCGAGAGCGGTGGCCTGGAGGATCGCCTCGATGCCTCACCCACTTCAGGCTCATTCCTGCATCACAGGTAACGTGACTGTCGATGCTGGGGCGAGGAGATTCTCATGCAGGTGACCAGAGGGTTTAAAGGTAAACAGGGTGACTCGAAGGCAACGACCGATCGAGTCCCGCCTGGACAGTATGTGACTCAGGACTTTCCGGTGCTGACGTCCGGTCCAACGCAGCGGACTCCGCTCGCGAGCTGGTCGCTGGTATTGCAAGATGGGGGGCAACTGCTCGCGCGTTGGAACTGGGCGGAATTCGAGGCGCTCCCGCAGACGGAGCGTACCTTCGACATCCATTGTGTCACGAAGTGGACCAAGTTCGACACGCGCTGGCGCGGGGTCACCTTCGATGACCTGCTGAGGGCAGCCGGACTCACGTCAACTCCGCAGATGTATGTGATGGCGCACTGTGATGGCGGTTACACAACGAACTTACCGGTGGCGGACCTGATTGCAGGCAAAGCCATGGTTGTCACGCATTTTGACGGACTGCCGCTGCCGGCTGAACACGGCGGCCCAGCCCGACTGCTCGTGCCTCACTTATATTTCTGGAAAAGCGCCAAGTGGGTCCGGCGACTGGTCTTCATGGAGACGAATGCCCCGGGATTCTGGGAGTCTCTTGGCTATCACATCTACGGCGATCCGTGGCGCGAGCAGCGGTACTCGGGCGATTAAGCGGTGAATTCTCCTGCACGCCTGAACTGGCAGGTCGGGACCGCGGCACTCTTCCGCCAGGAGACGGCCAGGGTGAGAAGCGTCACCTTTGAGACCACCGCATGGCCGGGGCATACGGCAGGGCAGCACGTTGATATACGCCTGACCGCAGACAATGGTTATCAGGCACAGCGTAGCTACTCGATCGCATCCCCGGCCGGACGTGCGCCGCGCGTAGAGCTGACGGTCGAGTGCGTGAGTGGCGGCGAGGTGTCCCCGTTCCTCATCGAAGAACTTCGCGCTGGGGATACCATCGAACTTCGCGGGCCTATTGGCGGATACTTCACCTGGAATCCCGGAATCTCGTCGCCACTGATGCTGATCGCGGGTGGTTCCGGTGTGGTTCCGCTGATGTCGATGCTGCGGACCCGCAGTCAAGCCGGCAGTAAAGTCCCGGCCAAGCTTCTTTACTCCTCACGGTCGGTCGAGGACATCATTTATCGAGGTGAGTTGGAGCTGGCCGCGAATCGCGACGGCTTCGACCTCGTCCACACGCTCACGCGCGGTGCCCCTGCCGGATGGAAGGGCCAGACGCGGCGGGTGGACCGAGACATGCTTGCCCAGTACGGCTTCCAGCCGGCAGAGGAGCCTCAGATTTTCGTATGTGGCCCGACCTCATTCGTGGAGACCGTCGCCGATCAGTTGGTCAGCCTCGGGCATGGTGAGTCGGCCATCAAGACCGAGCGTTTCGGTCCAACAGGAGACAAGCGATGACAGACGAGGTCGCGCGGCTCGATGGAAACGCGGCCGCTGGGACGCTGGGTCGTTTCTGTGCGTTTGAGGCGACAAATTTGAGGGTCACCTGCGCCAGCTGCGGGGCGGAAACGGTACTCGGGAGACTCCATCTGTACGGAGGGAGCAGGGCAATGATCCTTCGATGCATTAGGTGCGGAGAGGTGAATTTACGGCTGCTGGAAGTCGGTCCGTCGCTGCGATTGGACTTCCGGGGTGCTGCCCTCCTGGCGCTTGGTCCCGAACCCGCGACTGCTGCCGGTGCTTTCGCTCTTGAAGAATGAGGTCGCCGCTTGACTGAATTGGAGACGGCCATGAAAGCTCAAGACTTTGAAAGCCAATGCCCGTTGGTGTGGAGCGTGATTTCGAGGACGCCGTTCTCCCGGTGAAAGCTGAGATTCTTGTATTTGCTCTCGTAGTGCATGGCGGTCTGCCTCTCCTATTTGAGGAGGAATGGAGTTCCTACGACTCCGCCTATGCGGATGGTTTCCACAACCTGAAGCGAGCTGGTGTCGATGACTTGGAGCCCAGTCTCAACGCTCGCGTAGAGATACTTACCGTTCGGATCTGGGGTGATGTATCCGTTCAACGTTGGCTTCGACTCAAGCGCAATCGTTCTCACCACCTCCAATGTGGCCGTGTCTACGACGACGACCTTCGCATCCTCGGACCCAAAGAAGAAGTTGTACTTTCCGTCCGGCGTGAATTCGTCCCACACCGCGAGGAAGTCCAGCGGGATGCTCTTGATGACCGACCGCGCGCCCAGGTCCACGAAACTGATCGAGAACCCCTTCCCCGTTGGGACTGCCGGAGGACCGAGGTGATGGTATTCCGCACCGTGATGACCGCTGCACTCGACGGACGCGGTGTGGTTGTCCGGCCAGATCGTGACCATGAAGGGTCCGGTCCCTTCGCCAGTGGGAACCGTACCAATGACTTTCCACGTGTTCGGGTCGATTATCGTGAGCGTGTCGGAGTCCATGTCGGGCTCGCAGCAGTACTTTCCGTCGGCGCTCACCATCATGTCCCAAGGACGGGCGCCGACGTTTATCGTGGCGACCTCCTCAAAGGTATTCGTGTCGTAGACGTGGAGCTTGTTCTCCGAGGAGACTGGTACAACCGCAAACTTGCGATCCGGCGTGAGACCGGGGGTGTGGGCAACGTTCTGGCCAAGAGAGATCGTTTTGGCGTTGGTGAGGGTCTTCGGGTCCACAACGTGGACGCCGGCCAGAGCAGAACCGTCTTCCTCGGCCGAGGCAACGCTCCAGACGCGACCTAAGTGATCAGGATAGTGATTGTCGAAAATGAGATCGTGCGTTCCGGGAGGGATCCTGGGAGCAGTGACAATAACCTGCCAGTTCGAGGGGTCGATGATCGCCGTGCCGTTTGCCCCGACGACATAGAGGTAAGGATGGCCTGAGCTTGCTTCAAAGGCCAGCGACGCAGCCGAAGGATGGTCAGGCGATTTCGTCATGTTGGCGGGCTTCGACGATTTCATTTCTGCACTCATATCGCTCCCCTTCATTCGTGGTCCTCTGAAGTAAGAACATGCGGTCTTCCAACTCAGGCGTCCGGCCGAAAACAGATCTGATTTAATAGATGTGACCGGAATTCAACTTGGAGTAGAACTCTTTCGTCGCCCGGATGTCCGACTGCCTCTAACCGAGTGACTTGGGCGGGTCCGCTGCGCAAGCAGCTTCTAACATGGCAGCGGCGAGACAAGTAGAGGCCGATCCGATACTCCACAATCTTGATTGCCTTGCAGGGAATTCCCAAGATGTTTTCCTGCCACTTCGCTCCAATGATTCAAGGTTCGTCATGCCCGGGTACGACGCGAGTCGTATTGCACCGTTGTCAGATCTTCTGTGGCCTTACTCGCGCTCTTCTCCACGGTCGTGTTGGCATCGCCGGCGCTGAACTGTCGCCGCCAGACGCCCGGATTAATACCGACGAACCGACGAAAGACACGCGTGAAGTGCGACTGATCATGCATCCCGCAGTCGAGGCCTATCTGTGATAGAGACGCCTGCGAACTCAACATGAGTGACTGTGCTCGCTGACTGCGACGCCTCGCGACATGGGCGAGCGGAGGTTCACCGAAGCTCTCGCGAAAAGCCCGGAAGAAATGCCCGACGCTCAGTCGTGCGACACGAGCAAGGTCACTGACCCGGATCGTGGAGCCTAGGTTGGCGGCAATGTATGCGGTAACGATCCTTTTTTGCCAGGGCGCGAGGCCGCCGCGAATACAGGCTGTAGCTTGGACAGGGCGCCCCTCGCAGGTCACGCTCAGAAGCTCAACGGCGCGCTGTAGGCAGGCTTTCGCAGTGGCGCGATCACAGTCCAACGTCGCGACTGCAGCGGAAATTAGCTTCGGCAGCTCCTCGCAGCCCATTGCTTGACTCGATCGAGAAGGCGACGTCGCTCCGGTCTTGTCGTCGAAGTTAGTGGAGTCGACCAGTAACGGCACGCGGCCGAAGCTCGGAATGGAGGAAACCCCGAACTGAAGACGAAGTGCGTGCGCTGAACCCATACCCGCATACCTGAGAGTCATGGCTACCTCCGCAATGAACGCTCATCCGCCCCATCGAGGCTGGTCTAGTTAGTGTTTTAAGGGGCGGACCTACCGCGCGAATCCCTCGCATGGGGTCGTTTCCACACTCGGTTGGGACTGGAATCTCGGGTGCTACGAACAGCCGCTGCGCCGCCCGGGGCCGCAGTATTCCAGAAGGGAAGGCGAGCTTCACCGTTTGGGAATCTCGATGCGCTTCCAACCGGACAGTCTCGCATCGATCGACCAAATCCCCGGTCCCAGCAGTGCCAGCGCGATACTGACACTCCCCAACACGATCCAGTGCCACCGGTCGCCTGAATGGAAAAAGTGCAGAAGTGCAGCGAGCCCGATCAACACTCCGGCAACTCGCGTCCAGAGCCCTATAGAAAACAGGAACCCTATTCCGGCAGATACGGCTTGAAGCACAACGTCGGCAGTCGTGGCGCCCTGCCGGACAGCCATTACTGCCTGAGTCAGTAGGTCGAGACCGCAAGCCACGCGCGCGAGCAGAAGCCCAAGGCCGGGGGCGCACGTCGCAAAGGTGGAGAGGAGTCGCTGCACCACTCTCTAGGCTATGCAGCGAACGGGTCGCGTGTAACCCTCAAGAGGTAAAATCGGTTACCTCGATTGGACTAGAACTCAATGATCCCGCGCTTCAAACCCACCATCGCGGCGTGGGTTCGGTCCTTGACTCCCAGTTTGGATAGGATGCTGCGTACATGTGCCTTTACGGTCTCTTCCCTCAGTTTCAGTGCAATCGCGATCTCCTTGTTCGCCTTTCCCTCGGCGATCAGCCGCAAAACACGCATTTCCGCGGCACTCAAGGGATCATCCGCTACATGCTCCGCAAGCAGGAATGACACTTCAGCAGAGAGGTTCTTCCTACCCGCGTGCACGGCCCGAATTGTCTCTAGCAGCTCGCGATGTAGAGTGTTCTTGAGCAGGTAAGCCCGTGCCCCAGCCTTGAGCGCGCGCAGGGCGTGGGCATCACCAGCGTAGGTCGTAAGAACAATGATGCGGGCGTCAGGGAATTCGCCGCGAATTGCCCCTATGGCGTCTACTCCGCTCATTTCTGGCATCTGCAGATCCATCAACGTCACATCGGGTCGGTGCGTCCGAAATTGCAGAATGGCTTCGCGGCCGTTCGCCGCCTCGGCCACCAGCTTGAGGTCAGATTCAGCGGATATGAGGGCAGCGATCCCTTGACGAATCAAGGGGTGATCGTCGACGGTCAGAATGCGAATCAGAGACTCCGCGGACACGATCTACTCCGAACTCAGTTCCCCGCTCACCTAATACAGATCGTAACTCTCGCCAGAGGGCTAGTGAGAGACTAAACTGAAAAAGTGAAAAGACTCATGAAGTCGCGGAAGCTCCTCGCCACACCGTGCTTTTCGGCTCATTGGCAATGACCCGCCGGCGGTGGAATCCGCCAACCGAAAGCGCACGATCACTAGGCCCCGCGTTCGGCGATTTCCTCCGCTACATCCCCCCGCTGCTGGTGCGGAGCTTAAAAATGACCACACGGGTCCGGCTGACGCTAGCTGTGCTTAGCTTCGCGGAGTGCGGTGCTTTGTGTACTTCCGGCGCTTGTGCGCTCGATGCGTCGCAGCATGTCACCCAGTACGCCCACCGCACCTGGACCGTTCGCGAGGGTTTCACGAAAGGACCGGTGTTAGCAATCACGCAAACCACGGACGGTTATCTCTGGCTCGGCACGTCCTTCGGACTAGTGCGCTTCGATGGCGTGCGGGCGGTCCCATGGGAGCCGGAGGATTCTCGTCTTCCGTCCCCGGTCATTGTTTCGCTTCGCGATGGGCATGACGGCACACTCTGGATTGGGACTTTGCGCGGTCTCGTCAGCTGGAAGTCGGGTAGAGCTACTGAATACGAGCAACTTGCAGGTCTTTCCATCGACGCATTGACTGAAGGTCCCGACGAGACGGTGTGGGCGGCCGGCTACTCCTTTAACTCGAATGGAATACTCTGCGCAATTCGGAGCAACCAGTTGCGTTGTGACAAGGACGAACGGCTCGGTCACGGCGCACTCGGCCTCCACGTCGATCGGCGCGGTACGCTCTGGGTCGCTGCGGTCGGCGGCTTCTGGCGCTGGGCGCCCGGCACGCCGCAGTTCTATCCGGCGTCGGATAAGAGCGGAATCAATCAGGAGTTTGCTGAAGATGGCAGCGGGGCTCTGTTGATCCCACTTCTCGGGCGGGTGGGGCGATTGAACGCGGGCGTACTCGAGACGGCGTACGCATACCCGTCGCGGGTCCGGAACGTTCACGGCCATCGAATCCTGCGGGATCGCGATGGAGCCGACTGGATTGGAACCCTGGGCGGCGGTCTCATCCGAGCCCGGGGGGACGCGCGCGAAACTTTTTCGTCGGCTGACGGGCTCACGGGCGATGTAATCCTCGCGATCTTCGAGGATCGCGAGGGCAACATTTGGGTAGCCACGGACAAGGGTCTGGATCGCTTCTCAGCCAATTCTGTTGCGACCTTTTCGGAGCGCGAGGAGCTCGCGACTCCTCTTTACTCGCTCGTTGCTGCGCGCGACGGAAGCATCTGGACTCTCGCACCCGGGCGGATTTGCCGCGTTCAAAATGGTCACGTGACGCGGTACCGGGCGCCCAGTGCCCGCTCGAATCCAATCTTGTCCGGAATCGCGCGAACCTCCAGCGAGATTATCGTCCGCGATCTGCCGCAATACGACGCCGCCTCGCTGTTCGAGGACGCTCGCGGTCGGATCTGGGTCGTCGGACCCGATATAGCGGGATATCTCCAAGATGGGCTCTTTGTTTCGATCCGGAGCATACCTCGCGGAACGGTCTACGCCGTGGCCGGCGACCCGACGGGCAACGTATGGCTCTCAAATTTTGAGCACGGCCTCGTCCATGTATTTGAGGACCATCTGCAGGAGGTACTTCCGTGGTCCGCGTTGGGAGATAACGGTATTGCGACGGCACTCGCCATGGATCCCGAAGACGAGAGCGTCTGGATAGGGTTCTCCAAAGGAGGTGTCGCCGCCCTTAGTCGTGACCATCTCCGCAGATCCTTCACGGCATCGGACGGACTTGGACCCGGGAGGGTAAGTGATCTCCGCTTCGACGGTGATGGCACGCTCTGGGTTGCAACCGACGGCGGCCTGAGCCGGCTCAAGCACGGTCACTTTGACACGCTTACCTCGAACAACGGACTGCCTTGTAACCGACTCTTCTGGTCGGAACGGGCCGATGACCACTCCCTGTGGTTGTACGGGGAGTGTGGACTCATACACGTTGCTAGCGCGGAGCTTGATGCTTGGATAGCAGGGAAGACCTTGAAAATTCGAAGCGCACTACTTGATGCGTCCGACGGTGTCAGTCTCTTCACAGGAGATCTGTCGCAGGTTATTTCGCCCAAGGCGGCCATCTCTCCGGACGGCAGCATCTGGTTCCGAACCCTTGCGGGCCTCAGTGTGATCAGACCTCATCACCTCGCAGTCAATCCGGTCGTCCCCCCGGTACACATCGAGCGTATGACCGCCGATGGCCTCACATACGATCTTTCGAGGCCGGTGCGCCTGCCGGCCGGGATTGGGAATCTCGCACTCGAGTACACGGCTCTGAGCTTCGTTGCGCCTGAGAAAATGCACTTTCGCTATCGACTGCAAGGACAGGACAGCCACTGGCGGGAGGCGGTGAATGATCGAAGGGTGCAATACACGAACCTCGCCCCCGGCAACTACCGCTTCCAAGTCGTCGCCAGCAACAACAGCGGGGTTTGGAACGAACGCGGCGCAACGCTCGATTTCTCGATAGCGCCGGCGTACTGGCAGACGCTCTGGTTCCGTGCGGCTTGCGCGGTAGCGCTCGCCGTTGGTCTGTGGTTGCTATACCAGATTCGCTTGCGCCAAATCGCTCGTGAGTTCGAGCGCACGCTAGACGCCCGCGTTGAGGAAAGAACGCGAATCGCGCGCGAGCTGCACGATACCCTGCTGCAGAGCTTCCACGGCTTACTGCTGCAGTTTCAGGCGGTCTCGCGCCTGTTCACGCATCGGCCGACCGATGCCAAACAGTTACTCGATGGCGCAATCGACCAGGCGGCCAAAGCGATCACGGAGGGACGGGATGCCGTCGAGGGCCTGCGCAGCTCGATCGAGGAACCCAACAATCTCGCGGAAGCGATCGCACAGCTGGCCGAGGAGCTTTCCGCGGGGAAAGCGCAGCCGCAAGCCGCTGAGGGCAGCCCGGCTCGACCAATCGACATTCACCTAAACATCGACGGAGTAACGAAGCGCCTGCATCCCATTGTCCGGGATGAGATCTACAGAATCGCGGCCGAGGCGCTGCGGAATGCTGTTCAGCATTCGCGCGGAACCCGGATAGAGGTGGAGCTGCACTACGGGCTACGGGCGCTTCATTTGCGGGTGCATGACGATGGTGCCGGCATCGACACCAAGGTTCTTGCGGCGGGAGGTCGGGAAGGCCATTTCGGTCTGCCAGGAATGCGGGAGCGCGCTGAGGTCGTGGGGGGAAAGCTTACAGTTTGGAGTGCGCAGGGCGTGGGCACCGAAGTGGATCTAGCCATTCCAGCCTCTCGTGCCTATGCCGCCACTCGGTACCACGACGAGCAGATCGGGAAGCAAGGCATGGAGTGATTGGTTCACTGCCGCTCGCTGCAATCGATGTTGACGAAATGATGAGACACACTCGCGCACGGGCCGGAGACACTCTTGATGCGGCTCATGGTTCTAGCAGCCGCCGTTAGCCTGTCTCTAATTGACCGCTCGATGGCGCAGGATACGGCGCCGGGTCAAGAGTCAGGTCAAAAGAGCCCCGAGACGCTCGAGCAAGTCACGGTGACCGCCACTAAGCTGCCACAACCCGCACGCACTATTGCCGAATCGATAACCGTCGTCTCCGGGGCGCAGCTCGATGAGCTCGGCGCGCAGAGCCTCGAGGACTATCTGACACGGGTGCCTGGTGTTGTATTCAATGCCGGCCCGCCGGGACTGTCCACGGCGGTGATCCGCGGTGTTTCGACGACCACCGGGCTCGATCAAGGACAGGGCACTACCGGCTATTTTTTGAACGAGGTGCCATTGACCGACCCAAATTTCGCGGTTGCGATTCCCGACATCGACACATTCGATGTCGACAACATCGCAGTGATGCGAGGACCTCAAGCCACACTCTTTGGATCAGCCTCGCTTGGCGGAGCGATCAACTATCAGGCGGCAGTCCCCGATCTGACTGGCTTTCATGCGCACCTGCAGGGGACATTTGCCAGCACCGCCCACGGCGCCAACAGCAATGTCCGGCAAGGGCATGGTCAATGTGCCGCTGGTGACCGACAAGCTGGCGGCTCGGGCGGTATTCATCTACCGCGACGGCGGCGGCTATATCAATAACATCGGAACTGGGATCAAAGACGCCAACAGTACTCAGATCAGGGGCGGGCGTGCAGAGGTTCTTTGGACGCCGGTTGAAGGCACCAGGGTCAGCTATCTTTACCTGAAACAGATCGAAGACACCGCCGATGATCCCTATCAGGAGCCCGTTTTGGCCGGCCCACTCGAGAAGACGACGCTCTTTCCGGAACCCTATATTTTCACGACCATCATCAACAACCTGCGGCTCGACCAAGACCTCAGTTTTGGAACGCTGACCGCGACGGCGTCGTACCATCAGAAGGCGCGGACCTCGGTGAGCGACGAGACCATCGCGTTCGGTCCATTGTTTGGCAACCAGCTGCGCCCTATTGACCTATCCGGTGCGTCGCATTCCAACGGCACGACATTTGAGGTCCGACTCACATCGCCCGGCGGAGAGCGCTTTACATACCTGGTCGGAGCAATGCGCGACCTGACTCGGGAGTACTTTCTCGATCTGATTGGCGCCCCTGGAGCGCAGCAATACGCGACGGCGGTCTACGATCCGATCTTCGGCCCGGGGTTTGGAGCGAGTGCAGCCCCAAACGACATCCTCTATAGGGACACCCTCGGTGTCGAGGGCGACGAGCGTGCCGTGTTCGGCGAGGGCACGTACCATTTTGATGATCGTTGGGCCGTGACCCTCGGCGGACGGTTGTTTGATTCTCAGATCATCGGCGGAACCTCGGCGACCGGCCTGCTCGAATATCTGGCAACCGACCCCAAGGTGCTGAGCTTCTCCTATGCGAGCGCCGAGCGCTCGCGGGGGTTCACACCGAAGGCCTCGCTCACCCGGAACGTGACCCCCGACATTATGGTGTACGCCCTTGTGGACAAGGGCTTCCGCAACGGGGGGCCCAATGTGAATTCCCCCAGTACGACCAATGCGTTCCCTCCAACCTATGCGCCGGATACCCTGTGGAATTATGAATTGGGCGCTCGGACGAACTGGTTCGATCGGCGGCTGCAGTTGGATGTGACGACGTTTTACATTGACTGGACCAACATCCAAGTACGCCTCGGCACAGCCAGCGGTCTGGCCTATGCTACGAATCTGGGCGAAGCCACCAACTACGGTGTGGAAAGTAGCGCTCTCTGGCACCCTATCCCGGCCCTTAGCTTCCAGAGCAGCTTCACCTACCTCAACGCAACTCTGAGGCAACCTTTCCACTCCGGTGCGAACGTCGAACCCGCCGGTGCCGTGCTGCCCGGTGCCTCGAAGTGGAACATCTCCGGGAGCGTGAGCTACCAGTTGCGGAGCCTATCGCTGCTGCAGCCCTCAATCCTGTTAGCGGATCGTTTTATCTCGGGCGCTCCCGCGGGATTTGGCTTTGTCGCTCCCCTGTCACAGGGTAACTTCAACGTCCTCGATAGCCGCATCAGCGCACATATCAAGGCTGTCGAGGCAACGGTGTTCGTCAACAACATTACCGACCGGCACGGCGTCACGAATGCCAGCTACTATCCTGGCACTCCGATCGAGCAGTACATTATTCGTCCACGCACGGTTGGCGTCACGCTCGATTATCGCTACTGAGAGACTGGGATGGCTGCTTTCCATCCGATGCCCGAGCGCGAACGGCGTGACATTCGCGGGCTTCGTGCGCACACTGAACTGCCGGTTTTGGCCCGATAGGCGACACGCAGTTCGGCTACCTTTCGCTGCAGCAGGACTTTCACGTCACAGGTCGACTGACCGCATTTGCTGGGGCAACGGTGAGCTACGTGGGTGACCGCGTGGGCACTTCAAGGCAACTTGAGAGCGACAAATCGTTCCTGCTTACGCGCAGGCAAATCTGCCCGCTGGAATGATGTACGACTCGTGGACGGCTAACTTGTTCTCACCAACCTTCTAGAGAGTTCTACCATCCGAAGACTAGGCGAATCATTCAGGGCGCCTCCAGGGCTGATGTCCAACACTTGTCGGAATCACGATGGCGCCGACAATCAATTGTAGACCGCGCAAATTAACATCCCGCGCGCGTCGAATGTCCGGGGTCTGAGAGGCCGAGAGTAGTTTGAGCCAGAGGTCGGGTCGATCTTCCCAGCGCGGCCGTACGTAACGAAACTGCCGCTCCGCGATCCGATTGATATCGGTCAGGGAAAGGCTGGCGATGATGTCGGAGACCGCAGCGCTCAGTCCCAGGAGCAGTCTTGCACCCTGGCAGTCTGCGCGAACCCCGTACCAGGCGAGCATCAATGTGTCTCGAGCGAGCTGAACCGCAGCCGCACGCGGAAACGTCCCGCGCCCTTTGAGGGCGGGCTCGACGCGCGCGGGATGGCTCTTAAACCGCCGCCATAGATCTGTGTTTCCGAGCTCCATGTCCACCAGCAGGAACGTGCGGCGGGCCGCTCGCGCCCGCACCTCGGGGGTCATTTGGAGTAAGACCTCACGCAACTCTGTGACGAGTGGCGACATCTCCAGGCGCGCCGTGCGTGCAGCTTGCGTCAACATCTCGATGCAACGCTGATTGACACGCTGGACCTCCTCCCGAGGGCGTGCGGCTGGTGGTGGGTGCTCCTCCTCTTGCGGAGTCGCCTTCGTTGAGTTGCCCATCAAAGGCTTGGGAGGTAAGCCCCGCCGCGCTCGGCTCCTTGGCGCTCGGTGGGCCGGGAGATCGTCTCTACGGGAACCCATGGGTCACTCACTTCCCGGTTCTTGTCCGGATTACCCCTCGAGTTCGCCCTAGATTTGATATGTACTAATACATACACATCATGTACAGTAAGTACCATAGCACATGTGAATGTGCAACCGAGTCGGTTTGAAAGGTGTGGCGGGGAGAAGGTCTGCGGGGAGGGCGTCTGAGGATGCGTGAGCGCTTCAAGTTCTCCTGTTTCCTCGTGGCAGGGCTTTCCGGTAGTGGTTAACTCTCGCGCACCCCTTAGAGCAACCTTGGTTGTGCCAGGGGGAGTCAATGAGTGAGTCCCTGAAGTCGGCCGTTCGCTTGGCGGTGCTTCGGCTTCTGGATCCGTTGGTGAAGTGGATGCTGGAGGCGGGGGTGGGCGTGGGGGACTTCGTCTCCCTGGTCAAGCTAGCCTACGTCCGTGCGGCGCGTGATCAAGGACGTGTGAGCGGTGGCGAGTCGAACCGTCCGAACGCGTCCCGCATCTCTGTCGTCACCGGTCTGACGCGCGTCGAGGTAGCCAATATTCTCGCTGCCGATTCGGCCGAGCCCGTGCATGATCGCGGGCGTCAACGTGCAGAGCGCGTCCTGACGGGGTGGTGGACCGACCCATCCTTTCAAGACACGACAACCGGAACTCCCGCCATCCTGCCGGTCCGGGGTGGCAGGCGCTCGTTCGCTGCATTGGTTGATCGCTACAGCGGTGAACGCTGGCGCATCGCGACGATTCTGGATGAGCTCCTGCGCGTGAAAGCGGTTCGGCGCCTGTCGGACGGACGCCTCGAGGCGTTGAGTCGCACGTATGCCACCGTGCGATGGGACCCAGATGGCGTCATCGCTTTCGGTGAGCATGTCGCGGAACTCACCGCGACGCTCCTTCACAATCTCAAGTATCCGGCGCGCGCGCGCTTTGTGCGACGAGTGGTCAACGCGCGACTCGATCCACGCTATGTGCCGATGCTTAGACGCGATCTGGAACTCCAGGCGGAGGCACTCGTTGACTCACAGGGCGAAGCGCTCAACGACTCCTTGCACACGCTGAAGGGTAAGCGAGGTGAGCCGGAGCCGGCATCGCTTGGACTTACGGTTTACGTGTTCGAATTGCAAGACGACGACACGTCCGCTGGCGCGGATGTCACGACGAGGGCCGCCGGAGCAAAGAGGCGGAGACCCAAGCGATAGGGAACGGTTGCGTATGGCGGGCGTTGCGCGAACTGGCACTGAAGACCGCAGATCCCGGAGGGGGTTCGCGGACCTTCGTGCCATTGCACCAAGGGCGGTCATTCAACAATGAGCGCAAGGCGTCGTGTTCGACGAAGCGGGTTGCGCGCAGGGGGCGCTGAGTATGCGCGCGAGTGTCTTTCGCGCTTGGCTCGCATTCTCGTTCACAGTGGGCATTCACCCAAGCGACTATCAGGCGACTTCCGTGACATCTGCAGCGAGCTTAAAGAGCCGACCCGACCGTGGGATCCGACACGACTCACTTTCTACTACGACTTGCCGCACATCGTCGCCCATTGGCACTCGGATCCTCGATACATGGATAGCAGGGGGCGTCCCGTACTGCTGCCTCTGCGCGGCCGCGGTCCATCGCTCAGCGCCCTGATCGCGCGCGTGGTGCCCGGCGAGGATCCAGCCTCCGTCGCCGAGTCCCTGCTCGGCTTAAAGCTGGTCCGTCGCCGCAAGGGGCTGTACTACACACCGCCCAAACGCTCCTTTGTCTACCCAAAAGCTGCCGCGCGGGTTCATGGCATGAATGCGTTTCTGGGGATGCTGCGAACCGTCGACCACAACGTCGCGGGCAAGGGCCCCCGGCTCTATGAACGCGCAGCCATGAATCCGCGCATTCCGGTGAGTGCGTTGCCAGCTTTCTATGCGTGGGTAGAGCAGTTCGGTGACAGGTTCCTCGAGGGCGCCGACACCTTTCTGCAGAACCGCGAGGCGGAAGAGAAGAGTGGGCGTAGGGTGCGGGTGGGTGTAGACGTCTGTGTTTTCGCAGGCCCCGCCGATAGTCGAGTGCGACCTCGGCGCAAACCGCCGCGTGCAGGTCGAGTGCTGCGCCGCAAGAAGAGAAGGGGAGGAGGCGCCTGATGCGACGCCGCCAGGCCCCAAACCGCTCGCATAGCGCCTCTCCCTCGCCTCTGGAGGCTCGCGCGCAGGAAGCGGTCGCTCGATTTGTTCGCGTGCTCGCGCGCTGCGGTTGCACGCCGCAGCACATCGCCCAGGAGGTCCTGAAGGCCTGTCGCCGGGTTCCGAGCTCGTGGGCGCAAACCCCGAGAGCGGCAGTTTCGGAGATGGACGCAGCGGCCCATGTGCTGACGCTGTGGTTTCAAGATCCCACCTATCTCGATTCAAAGGGGAACCCTCAGCCCCTGAGATTGCGCGGTGGTGAGCGCTCGCTCGAGGCTCTGGCGCGGCAGGTGGATCCAAAGCTCGACCTGGACAAAATCCTGGCTCACCTGTTGCGTCGCGCAGTGCTTCGAAGAAGCGGGGCACGGTACTTGCCGCGCGACCGGGTGCTGATGTTTCGTGGGTCGGGACCTCCATACCATGCTCGAAGCCTACGGGCGCTGGTCGCGATGCTGAGCACGTTGGAACACAACGCCCGCCCGCGACGCTCAGCGCCTGGCTGGTATGAGGTGTTCGCCCTAAACGCTCACGTTCCGGCAAGCGCCCTCTCCGCGTTCGACCGATGGCTCCGTCGCCACGGTAATCGCCTGCTTGAGCAGGCGGATGGAAAGCTGCACAGCTATGAGCAAAAGCGCCGCAAAGGCGAGCGCACGGTCCGGATGGGCGTCGGTGTCTACCAATTCGAGGAAGACGCTCCGCCTCGCAGAGCCTCGAGAGCGCGGCGCAGGGGTCCGCGGGGCGGAAGGATATGAAGCGGATTCCGATGAGCTACGGACGGCGCCGGAGTGTGCCGCGCCCCGCAGCATCGGCCCTCGATGCGCCAGGCCCGTGCGGCGATGCGGAGCTTCGTTCGCGTGCTGGCTCGCTGCGGATGCGCGCCGCGCGATCTTGAACAGCAACTCGTGAAGGCATGTCGGGAGATTCCTGAGTCCTGGCTGCATCGAGTAGACGCGAGGGAAAGTGCGCCCGGGCACGTCCTGACCTTGTGGTTCTCAGATCCCGCATGTGTCGACGCGCTTGGAAATCCCAAGCCGCTGCCGCTGCGCGGCCGGAACTCGATCGAGACGCTCGCCCACCGGGTCGATCCCAGTCTCGAAGCCCGCGAGGTGTTGCACTATCTCGTCCAAGGCCGCGGGCTGCGACGCACCGGTCAACGCTATGTCCCGCGAGACCGTGTCCTGAACTTTCGGGGCGCAGAGCGTATGGATCGTCAGGAGCGCCTTCGGGGGCTCTTTGGACTCTTGAGCACCATGGAGCACAACAGCCAGTCCGTCGGAAAGGTTCCCGGCCGGTTCGATGTCTTTGCGTGGAATCCGCATTTCCCGGTGAGTGCTCGTGCGGCGTTCGACAGATGGCTGCGGCGTTTCGGAAATCGATTCCTGGTCCAGATCGATGCGAACATGCATCTCCGCGAGCACGCTCGCAAGAAAGGGGAACGGACGATTCCATTCGGCGTGGGCGTGTACCGATTCGAGCAAGGGCCGGCCCCAGCCCGCGGTTCAGCGCCGACGCACCCGGAAGTAAGTTTGCGGACGCATGTGCCATGCGTGTCTCCGACGCTGGCTATAGCCGCGACCTGCGCCGCTTCAACCTCGCCATGCGGATGCTCTCGCACGAGGCGCGCACGCGCACGATCAGCGCGTGGACCGGGCTGTCGGCGGACCGCGTACGCAAGCTGTCCAAGTTGCAGCGGCGGGAGAAACCTCAAAAGGTGCCTCGGCGACCGCCGGGCCCCACCCCGCGTCAACTGGCTGCACTGCTGACGTCCCCGGGCCTGCGAACTGAAGCAGAGACGATCGCTGGCGTATGCCAGATGCTGAAAGTGCTGCCCAACGAGCCGGTGGCGAATGCGAAGGTAAGCCTTCCAAATCTGGCACGGGGCGAGCGCTTGTGCGCGGCACTCGAGCTGTTTCAAGACTTCGTTCCACACGCACGTCTGACATTTGACCAGTTGGTCATGCTGCTCAATAACCTGGCAGAAGGTGAGCAGTGGGCGATCGCTCGCTGCGCCAGCTGTCCCGCCATGGTCGTGGCGGACCGACTGACGCTCGATCGACCCCTCTGTGAGGACTGTCAGCATAGGACCCGTGCGGCTAAGAAGGCAGCGGTGCCGAAGGTCACCCGGGCAAAAGTGCAAGAGCTTTCAAAGGCGCTGGGGCCCGCTGAGCCGGAGTCGGAGGGCGGCGTGCAGCTGGCCCTCTTTTGACGAAGCCCACAAAGGCTCAGCCTGAGAGGATTCGCAGGACCGCATGGTAGACCGTGAGCACTGCCATGCAGCCCACGGCGATCGCGAGCAGGGTCCAGAAAGGCGCGTGACCCTGCGGCATCACGAGCTTCAAGAAGAACGCCGTCAACGTCATGAGCAGTGCGAAGCCGGCAAGGAGCAGCCGCGCGACGGGCTCCAAGATAATCATGAGTGCCACGACCGGGAAGCGGATGACCCTCCAGGCTCCGCACAAAAGAGCCCACACGGCACGCTCCCTGAACGTGTTCAGGGGCGGTAGAGCCTCCGTCTCGCGGGCGCTCATCAGCACTCCTCGTCACGCGGGTGAGCTGGGCCCAAAGACTAGTCCAGTTGGGTTGCGCCTGTCCGCGCAAAATTTCATTCAACTGAATGACTTCTCCAATGCACACGCGGTGATTTCTCAACGCGCGTGGTCTTAGGACGCGGGTGAGTTCGTGGGTGGTTTCACGGCAATTGGGACCCAGAAATGGCTCCACAACTTGAAGTTCTGGGGTGGTTTCTCCGCGATTAGCCCCTCGCTTCGTTCGCATCGCTCGTGGTGGCATTGCATCCAGACAGATTGCTCCACAACGAAGAGGGGAATTGCGATGACACGGGGCTCACACATCACTGCCAGGTCGGGGGGAAGTCTCCTCACAGTGTTTCTTCTCCTCCCCGGGCTTGCGCTCGCGCAAGCCTCGCCGTTCATGACGGGCGCGACGGCGCTGCAGACCAACATCCTGGCCTGGCTCACGCCCATTGCCGTAATTCTCGTCATGGTGCTCGGCGCCATGGCCATGGCGAATCGCATTTCCTGGGGTTGGTGTATCGCGGCGATCTTGGGGATCGCGATTGCCTTCGGGTCATCGCAGATCGTCACCTGGGTCCGCGGCATGTTCGGCGTGTAGTCATGAGCGATCGCAACTCAGGTCTCACGGTCGATCCACTCTTCGTCGGGGCGACCCGGCCACCGATGCGTTGGGGCGTGACCTATTCCGCGCTCCTGGTGAATGGCGTCTTTACCATGGAGGTGTTCCTCCTCTCCAAGAATCTCCTGACGCTAGCGCTTGCCTTGCCGATTCACGGAATCTGCATGCTTCTTTGCGCACGGGATGCACGTTTCTTTGATCTGGCGCTCCTCTCGGGGCGCACCCGGATCCCGGCGCTGCTCGCGAATGCACGGCACTGGAAGTCGAGCAGTTACTCGCCCTTGGCTCTCGACGTGCCGGATGTTCGCGGGCAGCGCCGGACCTCGCCCGTTTCGGCTGTGCCTTACGCAGGAGTGCGGCGGCCATGAACGCACATGCCGCAACGCTTCGGCGCGAGCTCTCCGCTGCACAGCGCATCCCTTACGCCGCACACGTGTCGCCGCATATCGTGAAGACCGCCTTCGGCGATTACGTCCAAGTCCTTCGCTTGGGTGGGGCGAGCTTCGAATGCGCGGACGATGAGACGCTCAACACCTGGCACGAGCGGTTGAACGTTCTCTGGCGAAACATTGCGAGCCCGCAGGTGGCTCTGTGGACGCACGTCATCCGCCGGCGCGAGGTGACCTCCGTCGGGGAGGGCGGCAGTTCCTTCGCAAATGTCCTCGAAGCCAAGTATCGAGAGCGCCTCGCTCATCAAACGCTCATGGTGAATGAGCTCTACCTCTCCACCGTTTACCGCCCGACAGCGGGGGTTGCGACCTCCCTTGTCGCAAAACTTATGAACCGTGCGGGGAGTGGAGAGTCGACGCTTGAGCTTGCGGACGCCTTGGACGCCTGCGAGAAACTTCGCGAGACCGTTCGAGCGTCCCTCGCGCGGTATGAGCCGGAAACGCTCGGCGTCTATTCCCGGGCCGGGCGCAAGTATTCAGAGCCGCTGACGTTCTTTGCGCTCCTGGTCAACGGCGAGTCTCGTCCCGTACCGCTACCCCGTGCGCCGATTCACGAAGTCCTTGCGACCTCGCGGCTGTCCTTTGGCACCGAGGCGCTCGAGTACCGACTCCCGAGCGCGACTCGTGTGGGCGCGATGCTTGGGATCAAGGAATACCCGACTCCAACGACGGTTGGGATGTTCGATGCGCTCCTGTCGGCCCCTTTCCCGTTCGTGCTGGCCCAGTCTTTTGCCTTCCTGACCAAAGCGGCAGGCCAAGCCCTCTTGCAGCGTCAGTTCAACCGAATGGTCAACGCAGGTGATTTCTCGGTGTCCCAGGCCGAGGAGCTCAAAGATGCCCTCGATGCCCTGACCAGCAACGAGTTTGTCATGGGCGATCATCACTTCTCGCTCCAGGTGATGGCCGATGACCCGCACGCTGACCCCGAGCGCGCCAACGGCCCCTCCGCCGTACTCGGCCTCAAAGAGATCGATGCCCGGCGGATGAAGCGCCTCAATGATCACGTCGCCTTAGCGCGCGCGAAGCTCGCCGATACCGGGATGACGGTGGCGAGGGAGGATCTGGCGCTGGAAGCCGCTTTCTGGGCGCAGCTGCCGGGGAATTTTCCGATGCGGCCACGCAAGGCGCCGATCACCTCGCGCAACTTCTCGGCCATGGTGCCGTTTCACAACTACCCGGCCGGGCGTGCCAGGGGGAATCACTGGGGAGATGCGCTGACGCTGCTTGTCACCAGTGCGCGCTCGCCGTTCCACTTCTCACTTCACGCCTCAGACCCCACGGACCCGGACGGTGGATCCCGCAAGGACACCGGCCACACGTTGATCTGCGGACCCACGGGTTCGGGCAAGACTGTCTTCATTGGGTTTCTGGTCGCGATGCTCACGCGCGCCGAGGCGACGCAGATCATCTTCGACAAGGATCGGGGTCTTGAGATCCTGGTTCGGGCGTTGGGCGGGGAGTACTGCGCGCTCAAGAGCGGCGAGCCGACCGGGTTCAATCCGCTCAAGCTTCCGCCGACCCCGCTCAATGTGGAATTTCTCAAGAGCTGGTTGCGGGTGCTGGTAAGACCGGCAACCGGCGCAGGTCTTTCGGTGCGCCAGCAGGCGGACCTCGATCAGGCGTTGCGCGGAACGCTAGCCCTTGAGCTCTCGGCGCGGCGACTCTCACGCCTCATGGAGTTTCTAGACGCCACGGATGCCGAGGGACTCTACGCACGCTTGACGCCGTGGTGCGAGGCCGCGGATGGGGATTACGCCTGGGTCTTTGACAACGACGAAGACGTCATCGTCCCGAGGCTTGCAACGAACGCGATGGTGGGCTTCGACGTCACGGACTTCCTGGATCACGAGATCGCTCGCACGCCGGTCACGCTCTATCTCTTTCATCTGGTCCGCCATCTTCTCGACGGTCGACGGCTCGTCTGCTGGATGGACGAGTTCTGGCGCCTCTTGGCCGATCCGGCCTTTGAGGGCTTCGCGAAGGATGGACCCAAGACCTGGCGGAAATTGAATGGCGTCATGGCACTCGCCACCCAGAGCGCAAGCGATGTCCTCGGCAGCGCGATCAGCCGGACGCTGATCGAGCAGACTCCCACCAAGATTTTCTTCCCGAATGCCGATGCAAATGCCGACGATTACGTGAGCGGATTTGGGCTCACCGAGCGGGAGTTCAAGCTCGTGAAAGAAGAGCTCGAGCCGGGCTCCCGCCGCTTTCTCGTCCGCCAGGGCCATCAGAGCCTCGTGTGCGAGCTCGACCTCAAAGGATTTGACGCAGAGCTTGCGGTGATTTCCGGTCGTCGGAGTGCCGTGGGCTTGGTGAACCAATTGATTGAACAGCATGGCGCGGCGCCCGAGCGCTGGTTGCCGCGGTTCTATCGAGGGGTCCTGGGCTGAAGGCGCTCGACCCGCATCAACCGTTAAGGAGATTGCCTTATGTTTTCCAAGATCGTCACGGGATTCGTTCTGGTCGGACTTCTCGCCTTAGGTGGCACTCGTCCGGCGCACGCGCAGTTCGCGGTCATCGATGTCGCATCGCTCGCGCAACTGGTTCAGGAAGTTCAAACGCTCGAGCAGCAAGTGCAGACCGCGGAAGCGCAGTTGGGTCAAGCCCGCAGCGAATACGCGGCGATCACGGGCGGTCGCGGCATGCAGAATCTTCTCTCCGGCGTTACTCGAAACTACCTCCCCAGCAACTGGTCGCAGCTCTCCCAAGTGATGAGTGGCTCCTCGGGAAGCTATCCGGCACTGGCGGCGAGTATGACGAGCCTCGTGAATGCGAACGCCGTCCTGACCCCGGCGCAGGTGGCGACGCTCTCGCCCACGGAACAGGCGCAATTGACGCTCGCCCGTCAGAACCCGGCACTGCTTCAGGCCACCGCGAGCGCAGCACTTGCGAACTCAAGCGGCCGGTTCGCTTCACTACAGCAGCTGATCAGTGCGATCGGCGGTGCCGCCGATCAAAAGGCATCGCTTGATTTGACGGCGCGAATTACCGCCGAGCAGGGAATGCTCCAGAACGAGCAAACAAAGCTCCAGATGCTCTATCACGTTGCACAGGCGCAGGAGTGGACCCGCGCCCAGCAGGTCCGCGAGCGCGCGATCGCCGATCAGGGCTCGCTCCGTTCACTTCCTCCCATGGGTCTGTAAGACGTCGCATCTCTCCGACGCTGAGTGAACATCCATGGGCTTCTTTGCAGAATTCAGCGCCTGGCTCAACGGGATCTTGACCGGATACATCGGTGACAACACCGCACTCATCGCGAGCACTCTTGAACCGGCAGTGGTCACCTTAGGCGTTCTCTACGTCATGGTCTGGGGGTATCTGCAGCTGACCGGGCAAATCGAGGAGCCCTTCATCGCAGGCGTCAAACGCATCATCACGCTCGCGGTGATCCTCGGATGCGTGATCAACCTCTGGCTCTACAACCCCGTGATCGTGGATACCTTCTTCAATGCGCCTGCGCAGCTCGCCGCTGTCGTCGTCGGCGCCTACGACCCGGTCGGGATTGTCGATCAGATCCTCTTTTCGGGGTCGGATGTCGCGAACCTGCTGCTCGCAAAGGGCGGGATCCTCAATGGCAATTTCGCCTACTACCTGGCCGGAGGAGCGGTGTACCTCGTGGTGTCGCTCACTGCGCTCTACACGATCTTCCTTCTGTCGCTTTCGCGCATTGCGCTATCCGTCCTTTTAGCCTTGGGTCCGCTCTTTATCGCGCTCCTCCTTTTCAACACGACCAAGCGCTTCTTCGAGGCTTGGGTGGCGCAGCTTGCGAATTACGCGCTGATCACGATTCTCACCGTTCTGGTCGCAGCGCTCATGCTCCGGGTAGTCACGGTCGCTGCCAATCAAGCGGTCAGCGTGGGCGGCAGCATTGAGATCGCGAATGCGGTTCGTGTGTGCCTCGCTGCAGGTCTCACATTCCTTGTTATGCGCCAGGTAATGCCGATGGCTGCGGGACTCGCCAGCGGCTTGGCCTTGAGCACCTTTGGTTTGGTGAGTGCCGCATTGGCCTTCGGTCTTGGGCGCGCGGTGCGCACCGCGGGACAGTTCACACGGGGACTCACGGACTCCGAGACCGCACGCAACGACCCCTGGAGTCGCAAGGCCGGCTACCACGCTCGCCGTGCAGTCGTGGGCCTCGCCGGACGCCGCTGGCGTGACAACCAGGTTCGGGAAGGGCGGTAGTCCCTCCCAGTTCAGATCACGAGGACTCACGAGGACTGAAGCTTTATGAAACTCATGGTGATGGTTCTGGTTCTGCTCAGTTGTGCCTGTAGCGCTCATCGCACGCGCGTCGATTGCGAGGGACGCCTGAAGCCCATCAACGCACCGGCCCCGATCTCGAGCAACGATGCGACGCCCGCGACTGGGGCACGCCGATGAGACGGGATCCCGAGCTTGCGGGGTATTTCTCGGAGGCCGCAACCTGGGATGCCGACGCACGGGCCCAGGGGCGTCGCACGACACGTCTGGCGCTCGGTATTGCGGGCGCGGGTTGGCTCGCGGTGCTGGCGCTCGCTGCGGCCTTGATGCTCCTCATGCCGTTGAAACACGTCGAGCCCTTCGTCGTGCGCGTCGACAACGCAACCGGGATCGTGGATGTGGTGCCGGTGTATCGGGGAGGCACGGGCATGCAAGAGGCGGTGACGCGCTACCTCCTCACTCACTACGTGACGGTGTGTGAGCGGTTCAACTACGCCACTGCCGAGACTGACTATGAGGAGTGCGGGGCCTTTCACACCGCGCAGCGCAATCAGGCTTGGTACGCGCTGTGGAACCCGACCAACCCGAATTCGCCCCTGAACACCTATAAGGACGGCACCACGATACGTGCGCAGGTCACGTCCGTCAGCTTCTTCAAGCGCGCAAGCGGAGTGACGGACCTCGCGCAGGTCCGCTACGTGAAGGCAAAGCGGGCAGCGGGAGCCGCGAACGAGGAGACGACGCACTGGATTGCCACGATTCAGTACGCGTACGCGGATCCCTCCACCGACCCGAAGGTCCGCGGCTGGAATCCGCTCGGCTTCAAGGTGATCGACTTTAGGCCAGAGCCGGAAGTGCTTCCCGACACGGCCGTCCCCGCTACTTCGGCGCTCGCCGCCTCGCCCGCCGGCGGCCCGCGCCTCGGAGGTTCACCGTGAAACGTCGATTTCCGAAGAGCATCGCGCACCGCCTGGCCGCCGCGGCGACCGGCATCTGCATGGCCCAGTGGGCGATCGCCGAGAAGCTCCCGAATCCTGGACTCACGGATGCGCGCATTCGCACCGCGGCCTACAGCGCGGATGAGGTCTACCGGCTCACGGGCTACGTCGGTTACCAAACCGATGTGGAATTTCAGCAGGGAGAAACGTTTGTGGGGCTCGCAGCCGGCGATATCGAAGGGATCTCTTTCGTCGCGCAGGGCAATCATCTGTTTCTCAAGCCCAAGGTGGCCAGGGTTGGTACCAACCTCACCATCGTGACGACCCGGCACACCTATCAGGTGGATTACTCGGCGAGTGCGCAGCGCCCGGATGCCACTCAGGAGGTGATTTACGCGCTGCGCTTCACGTATCCGCCGGATCCCCAGAAGGAGTCAGAGAGTGCGACGGAGAAGGCGCTCGAGACGCACCGACCGCAGAACTTCGACTACTGGTATTGCGGTAATCCCGCCATCCAGCCGGTCGCCGCATCGGACGATGGCGTGCACACGCGGATCAGGTTCGCAGCGCTCGCCGAGGAACCGGCCATCTTTGTCCGAAACGAGGATGGCACCGAGTCGCTCCTGAACTTCAGCATGGACGAGGGCGATGTGATCCTGCACCGCGTGGCTCATCGACTCATCTTGCGGCGAGGGAAACTGACCGGTTGCATCGTGAACAAGGGATTTGTGGGGAGCGGCGAGCGCTTGAAGTCCAACACAACCTCAGAAAGCGTCGAACGTACGACGAAGGGACCTCGCTCATGAGCCTATTTTCCAGTCCCGCGCCTGAGGAATTAGGCGCCGAGGTCGAGATCCCGCGCGAGGGCACTGCCCCTCAGCCCGCTGCGCAGCCCGTTGCGGGTGATCGCGGCATTCCGTCCATCAATCGCGCCCGCTCAGTCCAGTCCCGCTTGAGCAGCCTGCTCGCGGTAGGGCTCATGGGAGCCCTCAGTTTGGGGCTTCTGACCTGGTACTACGCGAAAGCCTTCAGTCGCCCCTCGCGCGCGCAACACGCGGCATTGACGGCGTCTCAAAACCGCGCGCGCGGAGAGATGCCCCTGCCGTCCTTGGGTCCCATTGCTTCCCCGTTCGCTCGCAAAGATCCGGCCCCTACGGCGCCGGCGCAAACGGCCGATCCGACTGCGATGGAGCAACTCCTGGGTTCTGCGCCCACCTCGCCCATGCCCGGGATGGCGGGGGTCGGTACGCCAATGAGCCTCGGGCAACCGGGAGTGCCGGCGGGCCCGCAGCCCAAGTCACCGGGTGAGCTCGCGTTCGAGCGGCGTATGGCAGGTCCCGCTTTCGCGCGCAGCTCCGAAGACTCGTCGACGTCACCTGAAGCGGGCCCCGGCACTCCCGGCGCGGACGCGGCCGTTCTTGCTGCGCCGAACGTGCCGAGTGGCGTGGGCGACCCACCCCAGACCTCCGCCCAGGGCTTGAATACGCTCCTGCGCCCGACCGTGATCCCGGCGGTAGCAGCCTCGGTGCTGCCGACGCGACGGTTCCTGCTCGCCAAGGGCGCCTTCATCGACTGCACGCTCGAGACCGCCATCGACTCCACGCTCCCCGGGATGACGACGTGCATCACAGCGACCGACACGTTCAGTGCGGACGGCGCGGTCGTGCTCCTCGAGCGCGGCACGAAGCTCGTGGGCGAGACCCGCGGTGAGGTGCAACAAGGCTCCGCGCGCATTTTTGTGCTCTGGACGGAAGCGCGCACGCCGACCGGGGTTGTGGTGCCGCTGGCCTCGCCGGGAACGGACGAGCTGGGGCGCTCGGGACTGCCTGGCGAGGTCAACCGCCACTTTTGGGATCGCTTTGGCGCGGCGATTCTCATGACCGTCATCAACGGAGCCGTGCAGGCGGAGGTGAATTCCCAGAACAAGAGCGGCTCGGTCTCGATCAGCCCATCCACGTCCACCGATGTCATGAGCGAAGTGCTGCGAAGTACCGTGAACATCCCTCCCACCGTGACCAAGGCCCAGGGCGATCGCATCCAGGTCTTTGTCGCCCGGGATGTGGATTTTCGCCCCGTGTATGCGCTTCGTGTGGTGGGGAGCGCTGCGACGGCGGAGAAGACCCCGTGACAGCGGACATTCGCGCATTGAATGCATCCTCGAGCTCGGCACTCGAGCTGAACTTGCGCGCGTTGCGACCGATCCTCGCCGACCCGGAAGTCACCGAACTGTGCATCAACCGGCCGGGCGAGGCGTTCGTCGAGACGCGAACGGGATGGGAGCGGCGGCCTTTGCCGTTTGCGGACTTTGACTGGTGCCGGCGGCTGGCCAAGCTGATTGCGAACTCCACCCGCCAAAGGGTTGATGAAGCGACGCCGCTTCTCTCCGCGGCGCTTCCAAGCGGGGAGCGCGCTCAGATTGTGCTGCCGCCGGCCACCACCGCAGGCACCGTCGCCATCACGCTCCGCCGGCCCTCAGACGATGTCTGGTCGATCGGTGAGCTCGCCAAGCGCGGGATCTTCAGGTCGACCCGCCGCTCGAGCGCGGCGCTCGATGGGACTGAACAGGAGTTGCTTCGGCTGTTGGCGGCGGAGCAGTACGAGGCGTTCATGCGCCTGGCGGTCGCCGCACGCAAGAACATCTTAGTCTCCGGCCCCACGGGGTCCGGCAAGACCACCTGGACCAAGGCGCTGATCCGCGAGATCCCGCCGTCTGAGCGCCTGATCACCATCGAGGATGCGCGTGAATTGGTGCTCGACGGACACCCGAATCACGTCCGGCTCTTTTACTCGAAGGACGATCAGGGCTTATCGCGCGTGACGCCGAAGCAGCTGCTCGAGTCCTGTCTTCGGATGAAGCCCGACCGGATTCTCCTGGCGGAGCTGCGGGCGGAAGAAGCCTTCGACTACCTGCGGAACGTCAACTCGGGCCACCCCGGGTCCATCACGAGTATCCACGCCGGAAGCTGTGAGCTCGCGTTCGAGCAGCTGGTGCTGCTCGTCAAGCAAAGTGCCGGCGGGCGCGAGCTCGCCCGGCGCGACATCAAGAGTCTTCTCTATCTCCTGATTGATGTCGTGATCCAGTTTGGAGTCGAGCGCCAAGAGCGCTTTATTCGGGAGGTCTTCTATGAGCCTGAACGCCGGCGCCGCGGCCTGGCAGAAGCCGACTAAGTCGGTCCCCGGCCGGGTCGCCAAACTTGCGCTCGCGAGCGCGGTCGCGCTCCTCGCGGGTCAGTATCTCGCGGGATTCTTCTTCCTCTGGTCCGTGCACGCCGATGTGCGAACCGCGAGCCCCCTCACCGTCGCTCGGTACGGGTACTACTACGGTGAGCACCCCGTCATTCGCCGTCGACTCTGGGGCTCATCGGCTCTCGGTTTGATCCTCGTGGGGGCCACGTTGGGCGTCTGGTGGCTGCCGCGACGGCGCGCGCTCCATGGCGATGCCCGCTTCGCGACGCGCCGGGAGATCGCCGCCGCGGGCCTCTTGGGTCCCGAAGGGATCATTTTGGGCGCCCGCGGGAGACGGTGTCTCATGCTCGCCGGCCAGCAGGGCGTGGCGCTCGCCGCGCCGCCGCGGGCGGGGAAGGGCACCGGTGTCGTGGTGCCCAATGCGCTCAACTGGCCGGGCTCCCTGGTCTGCATCGACATCAAGCGCGAGAACTGGACGCTGACCGCAGGGTACCGGGCGCGATCGGGCCAGGCCTGCTACCTCTTTGATCCCTTTGCGGAGGATCGGCCGTACCGCGCGCTGGAATCCCTTCTCCTACGTTTCGGGAGATCCCGCGCGGCGGCTGAATGATCTGCAGCGGATTGCGGAGATGCTCTATCCCGATCCGCCGAACGTCGATCCCTTCTGGACCGCGTCCGCCCGCTCGCTTTTCTTAGGCATCGCGCTCTATCTCTTCGAGACGCCCTCGCTCCCCGCGACGATCGGAGAGGTGCTGCGCCAGGGGATGGCAAGTGACGATGAGGGGTTCGGCCAGCACTGGAAGCGCCTGATCGAGGGTCGCAACAGCGGCACCCGACCACTCTCGCCGCAATGCGTGCGCTCGCTCTACGACGTCATCGACTTGGCTCCCGTGACCGCGAGCTCGATCCGCAAGACCTTCACGAGCCGACTGGATCTCTGGCTGAACCCGATCCTGGATGCCGCGACGTCGGCGAATGACTTCGACCTTCGCGAGCTGCGCAAGAAGCCCATCTCGATCTATGTCGGCGTGAATCCCGATGATCTGCATCGCCTGCGGCCGGTGCTGAACCTCTTCTTCCAGCAGGCCATCGGCCTTCAGACGCGCGAACTGCCGGAGCGAAATCCCGCGCTCAAGCACCAGGTCATGATGCTCTTCGATGAGTTCACGGCGTTAGGGCGCATTCCGATCATCGCGGAAGCCATCAGCTACCTCCCCGGCTACAACGTGCGCGTGGTGCTGGTCATCCAGACACCGGCGCAGCTGCGTGAGGTGTACGGGATCCATAACGCCGAAGTCATGCTGAAGAGCCTGGCCGCGCGCATCGTGTTCGCGCCGAAGGACTTTGCCGACGCGCGCGAGATCTCGGACGAGCTCGGGTTTACCACGGTCACGGTGAAATCGCTCTCCAAGCCGCTCGGGAGTCTCTTCGACTCCAAGGGTCGACGCTCGAGGAGCGTCTCTTTAAGCCAGCAGCGGCGGGCGCTCCTCCTCCCGCAGGAGCTCAAGGAGCTCGGCACCGAAGAGGCGATCGTGTTCTGCGAGGGGTTGCGCCCGATCCGCTGCCGCAAGATCCGGTACTTCTCGGACGCGCGGTTCCGTCAGCGTCTTCTGCCGCCGCCGCCGGTGCCCGAGCCTGCACCACGCGGACCCTCGGCGGCGCCGGCTCCGTCCACCGAGAGCGCACGAGCCGGGGCTCCGAGCGTGAGCGCGCCCGAGGGCGCGGCAGCCGCGCGGCTCCCCCCGAAGGAGGAGACCGTGATCCGAGAGGCCACACCGGCGGACGTCGAACGAGTCGACACACTCACGCTGGCGGACTTCGCCGCGGACTTTTCCAAGATTCCGCTCCCCGATCGGGACGGACCGCTGACGGAGGGCGAGATGACGACTGCGGTGGACGCGTTCCTGCACTCGATTGAGCGGACTTAGGAGGCGAACCGTGGAAACTGAAAGCCCTCCACAGCGCGGAAACGGGCAGGGCGGCGGAGACCCGACCGGAGTCGAGCCATCGATACCGGACGGAAGTGATTCTCAGAGCGCTCGCCCGCCAGTCGGCCGAATTGCCGAGCGCGCACCCGCACGCCCGAAGCGCGGAACTCAAGAGCCCACGCTGAATGCGATTCAAGCGACTCGCAAGCCCAGGAAAGCTCGCAGCCAGGTCGGGCAGGTCTCTCCAGAGCCGGAAGCCGCTCAGGCTCCAGCGTCCGCTACGACAGCTTCAAGCTCTCTGAAGCGTGCGGACTCCGATCCCTGGACCGTGCCGCAATCCGTGCGTGACCGCTTCGTGCAGGATGGTCATCGGTTCTACTTTCCCGACGGCGCGCCGGCCTTCAAGGATCTCGGCCGCAAGCTCACGACCGCGAGCGAGAACACCCAGGTCGTTCACAGCTTGATCGAAATTGCCCACTCGCGCGGCTGGACGGAGGTCACCGTGACGGGCACGGAGCGCTTCCGCCAGGAGGCCTGGCGGCAGGCACGGCTCGAGGGACTCGCCGTGCGCGGTTACCGACCGACCGACATCGAGCAGGCACAGCTGGTGCGCGCGCTGGCGCGGGGTCTCGCGCGCCCGGTTGACTCGATTTCGGCGGACGCGCAGCCGACGTCGCCGGCTCCCCCAGAGGTCCGTCGCGAGGCGCCGCGTCCGTCCCCGGAGGAGCGCTATGTTGGGCGACTCCTCGATCACGGGAAGGACACCTACCTGCATGACCCAGACGCCGAGCCGTCCTACTTCGTGCGGTTGGGCATCCCGGGCGGGTATCGGGAAGTCTGGGGCAAGGACATCGAGCGCGCGGTGGCGAAGTCGCTCACCCAGCCCCAGCTGGGTGACGAGGTGATTCTGCAGCGCACGGGACGAGACGCCGTCACGGTGAAGCGCGCCGAGAGGGATGCTCAGGGGCAGGTAAGCCGCAAGGAAGTCGAGACGTACCGCAACCGCTGGGTGCTCGAGAAGCGCGAATTCTTCGAGCAGCGCGCGGCGGCGGCGCGGATGGTTCGGGATGAGGCTACTCGAGTGCAGGATGCCGTCCCGCAGCACCCGGAGCTCGCCGGCACCTTTCTCAATCTCCGAGCCGCGGAGCTTGCGGCCCAGCGTCTGAGAGATCCGCAGGATCAGAAACGATTCGTGTCCCAGGTGCGCACTGCTCTCGCGGACGGTATCGAGCGTGGAGAGCCCCTCCAGCCGGTGCGGCTGCGCGAGCGAGAATCGCTCCGACGGGAAAGGGATCGCGTGCCGCTGAGTCGGGAGTGACCCGTGCGGATCGAGTTGACAGAGAGCCGATTTCGCGGCGAGCTCCAAGACCCAAGCCGCAACGGCCGGAACTGACTGTCGGATGCGGCCGGCCGGTATCGGGCAGTCCGTTGGCCGTCGTCGGCAGCGGATGTATCTACCAAGGAACGATGCCGCTTCGATTGGAGAAGGTGCCGGTCGGTGCCTCATCAGGCAGCAATGCGAGGCGGACAACCTCGGCAGCGCCCTCGGAAATGGTCTGTGTGCCGCGGTGGGCGTTGAGGTCGGTGGCGGTGAACCCGGGGTCCGCGGAGTTGACCTTCACGGCGGTGTCACGCAGCAGGTAGGCGAGCTGCACGGTGAGCATGTTGAGCGCGGCTTTGGACGCGCAGTAGCCGATCACCTTGACGGCAGCATACGGGCTTGCCGGGTCGGCGTTCAGTGTGAGCGAGCCAAGGGCGCTGGAGACGTTGACGATTCGCGGGGAGGGGGCATTGCGCAACAGCGGCAGCATGGCCTGGGTGACCGCGAGGGCGCCGAGAAAGTTTGTGCGCCAGACGCGATCGACCGCTTCGAGGCTGGCGGTAGGTGCATGGCCGTCCGCGCGGTCGCTGATGCCGGCATTGTTGACGAGTATGTCGAGGCGACCGAAGTCCGTTGCTATCGCAGTCGCCGCTGCCGCCACTGAACCGTGATCCGCAACGTCGAGCGCGATCGTCCGGACTGTCAGGCCTTCGGCTTCGAGCGTAGCGGCGGCAGTTTCTCCGAGTGCCTGGTTCCGCGCGCCCAGCAGGACAGTGACGCCCGCTCGGCCGATCTGACGGGCGACCTCGAAGCCGATTCCCTTGTTGGCTCCGGTGACGAGCGCAATTCTGTTCGCCGAACTCGGCATTTTCGATTCTCCTTCAAGCAGGAGCGCCCCCGCTGACGAGCATGTGCTGCCCGCTGATATAGCTTGACAGGTCACTCGCCAGATACTCCGCGGCGTTGGCGGTGTCTTCCAGTGTGCCCATGCGGCCCATGGGATTGGAGCTGCGAATGAACTCTCGCACCCCCGGCCGGGGGCCGTTGGTCGATACCCCCGCACCCTCAGTCGCGGTCGGAAGGATCGAATTCACCGTTACGCCTCTCTTCCCGATCTCTTTCGCGAGTACCTCGACGAGAAAGCGGGGTGCCATCTTGCTGCCGCCATAGAGAGCGTGACCCGGCATGGGGAAGGCCGTGGTGCTCGATCCGACATAGATGATGCGGCCGTTGTCGGCGACATCCCTTGCCGCCCGCTGCATCGTAAAGAACGCACCCTTCGTGTTCACGGCGAAGAGCCGATCGAAATCGTCCTCGCTGAACTCGAGCACCGATTTGCCGACGAGCTCCAGCCCGGCGTTGGCGACGACGATATCCAGCCGACCGAAACGCTTCTTGGCGGTATCGAACAGGCGGTCGATGTCGGCCACCCTGGCCATGTCGGCCTGCACAGCGATCGCCGATCCGCCGCGCCGCTCGATGCCAGCGACGACCTCCAGAGCAGGCTGTTCGCTCGTGGCGTAATTGACAACCACGCTGGCACCGAGCTTGCCATAGCGCTCGGCAATGGCCTTGCCGAGCCCACGGCTGGCCCCCGTGATGAGGGCGACTTTGCCGCTGAGGTTTGTCATTGCGTGTCTCCTAGATGAGCATGCCGCCGGAGACTTCGATGCGCTGCGCGTTCACCCAGCGATTGTCCTCGGACAGAAGCGACGCGACCATCGGTCCAATGTCTTCCGGCAACCCGGGGCGACCCAGAGCCGTCACGCCAGAGACAAATTTGTTGACCTCCGGATTGTCGCGAACCACTCCACCGCTGAAGTCCGTCTGGATCGCGCCAGGCGCAACGGCGTTGACCGTGATGCGGCGCGGACCGAGTTCCTTCGCCAGATAGCGGGTCAGGACTTCGAGCGCGCTCTTGAGCGAAGCGTAGGGACCGCTTTCTGGCACCACGATGCGGGTAAGACCCGTCGAAATATTGACGATCCGCCCTCCGTCCTTGATCAACGGCAGAAGTTGCTGGGTGAGAAAGAACACGCCTTTGAAATTCACCTCGTAGAGCGCGTCCAGCTCGGCCTCGGTCGTCTTCTCGATCGACCGGTGGTGTGAGATGCCCGCGTTGTTGACGAGGTAATCGAGCTGCGCCGCCCCGAGCGTGGAGAGCGCTGCGCGTACGTTCTTGACGAAAGCGTCGAAGCTCGCCACATCGCCGGTGTTCAGCTGCAAAGCCACCGCTTTCGTGCCCGCGGCCGCGGCGGCCTCGACCACTTTGTCGGCTTCGGCGCGATTGGAATTGAAGGTAAAGATGGAGTGCACGCCACGGTCCGCGAGGCTGAGCACCATGCTGCGGCCAAGCCCGCGGCTCCCGCCGGTGATGAGCGCGACCTTGGGACCTGTTGTGTTTGCGCTTTGCTGCGTCATGACATCGCTCCTGTTGAGGTGGACTGTGGAGCGAACTTTAGGATTCGACTGTCTTCAGGGCCATGGCGGAACTTTTCTACTTCTTGCCTAATCCTGCCGGTCCTCATACCGTATTCCGGCCATGTTGCCCCGATTGGTTGCAGCGGTTACCCGGTTTGGGAAACGCCAGACCGGGCAGAGTCCGTACTACACGAAGGTTCCGGGGCTGATCGTCCTGCGGTCGCAGGCGGAGCGGCATCCCACGCACATCATCCACAAGCCTGCGCTCTGCATCGTCGTGCAGGGAGCAAAGTGGACGACGTTCGGCAACAGGCGGCTGCATTACAAGGCGGGCCAGGCGATGGTGGTCAGCCTGGAAATGCCCGGATCCAGTCAGGTGGTCGAGGGAGGTCCGGACGCGCCCTATCTGAGCGTCATCATCGAGCTTGACGCCAACGCCATGCGCGACGTCATGGAGTCGCTTGACGACCCGCCGCAACTCGACGCCAAGCCCGGCCCTGGCGCCTTCGTTGCCGATTTCGACGGCCCGTTGGTGGAGTGTGCCTTGCGCGCAGTGCGCCTGCTCGATTCCCCCGCCGCGATTCCGATCCTATATCCCGGCCTCATGCGGGAGATCTGCTACTGGCTCCTGACCGGACCGTATGGCGGCGCGATAGCCCACATGATCCTCGGGACCAGCCGAAGCGCGAGGTTGGTTGACGCCGTGCATACCCTGCGGACGAAGTTCGTCGCGCCGGTGCGAATCAAAGAGCTGGCTTCGATCGCAGGGCTCAGCCCGTCAGCCTTCCACCGGCAATTCAAGGCGCTCACTTCCATGACGCCGCTGCAATATCAAAAGAAGATCCGCCTGATGGAAGCGCGCCGGCTAATGATCACCGGCGCGGTCACTGCAGAGACCGCGGCGTTCAAGGTTGGCTATGAAAGCCCGTCACAATTCAGTCGCGAATACGCACGAACATTCCGTGTCCCGCCGAAACGGGATATCGACCGTCTTCGACGGGCGGTGTCTGTTCCGCATGGCCTGGAAACAGCTGGTTCGAGCGGAGCCGATTGAGGGTCCGCGTCCGCTATTCGACACATCGTCGACGCCAACGGAAGACTGCCCCTGGCGCGGACCCGGCCTCTCGGAGTGGACTGCCGCTGTTGACCCGGTGCTGCCGGTCGAGACTTCCGCTTAGCTGCTTAGCTGACATTCGACGGGAGACGAGCGGACATTGCGCGTTCTTGACCGAGGATTACTGATGATAGGATGTGCACGGAATCCGCCGCGTTACGTATTCGCTGCCGCTCGACCGCTCGACTTTCAGTAGACGTCGATGAGAATCCAGCGGTAGACCAGCTTGTTTGACCAGTCTGACGGGGCAGCTTGCAGCCCTAATGTTTGACGCTATTGTTTGGGCGCAGGTCGGAGAAGCGATCGGGCGCAATCGTCGTCTTGAATGCATTTAGCGGCGTTCGGGTCATCCGGTAATCCGGCTGCGCGCCGTGATTCCACCGTCTGTGATGGCTCAGGTGCCTTGGATAGCGGGTCTACTCTTTGTGGCGCGCTGGGTGCAATTCTCGGTCCGTGTTGTGAGATTCGTGCGTCGCGACTCGCTTTTTCGTCTTGGGCCTGCTGTGCAGCACGTTCCATCTCATACTGAGAGGATTGGCGGCCAATCTCATCCGCAGCGTTACCTAGGCTCGTCGCCCGGTTCCGCTTCGCTTCCGCAATGCTGTTGAGACTTTGCGAAATCGAAGATAGTGCATTATTTACCCTTGCTGCTTCGCGATCCTGTGCCGCTTGATATGCCAGGTTTGCATTGTGGCTGGCCTTATATTCGGCGTTTGCCTGCTCGACTAGTACGTCGCTTCGTTCCTTCAGCTGCTTGCTCTTTTTCAACGTGTCGATAAATTCGCTAAAAGAGCGATCGCCATCCAATAGCTTAAGAAGTGCACGATCCTGATCGGTACACTCATACTTACTTTCTTTGCCAGATGAGATCGTGCTACGAGTCTTCCCAGGAGCTAACATTGAGCCATCTAGTTCGAAGCAGTCTTCTGGCGCGGCGTGTGCCGTCGATGTCCAGATCAAGCTGCCGCTCAGCACTATGCCAATAGTTCTGGCTGCCAGTCGCACCGGGGTCCTCATAAAACCCTTATACAATTGCGCGGCGCGAACCACATGAGAGTTGCTGCACAAAGTTTGGACTTCTAAAGCCCTGCCGTCGGACTCGGCGCCAAAACTAAACCGAGCAGGCTACACGTGGCATCCAGCGCGCCGCTCATCGCCGAGAGCTTTGGCTCCTCGAACTTCCCTTCTTCCTCGCAATTGCGCGCGAAGCGCATGATGACGGGAACGGAGCCCATACCGGAGCGCGCGGAACTGCTACTACGTGCGCCGCGGCGCGATTTGTTCAAACGTTGATCCGAGCGATTTGACATTGATGCACTCGAGAGCCTCTTTCATCTCAGATGTTAGGTCTTTCTTGAGGTCATCTAACCATGCCAAAAACTCGCGCCAATTGCGGCGACTGAATACATTTAGGACGTATCGATTTTCAAGATCAACGTTCGACTGAGAGACCAACTCAGCCATAACCGAATCGACAAGGATTGCGTCGCAGTAGGGTGCGTAAGTCGCGATATGATTTACGTCGTAGAAGAACCCTTGCAGCTTTCGCTTTGCTTCTTCAACGTTCTTGTAAGCCCCTCGGCGCACCATGTCCTTCACGGTGGCATACATCCGGGCTGACAACCAATGAAAAGGGGTGTTCTTGAAGTGATCCGAACGGAGAAACAAGCCGCAAGTGCGCAGGCGCTCATCGTAGTCCTTGTCCTTTCCAAGAATGTCCATCATGTTCTCGACCACCGATGACCGTACTGGTGAGTACAGCAGGGCACTGAAATCTCCAGTACCGATCCTCGTTACCAACTCGCTGTAAGCGTTAACGTAGCCGCGGGCGGCGGCAAGCAGCTCTGCCTCTACGTCCTGCTCAAAGGTCCTAGTGTCCTTCCGCCAGTCGTCAAAGATCGCGACTAACGAGTCGACCGCGTTCTGCTTTGAGCCGCGGAGCTCGTCGGGGTCAAGCTGATAGCCGCGCACACCGATGTAGAAATAGCCGTCCCACTTGTGAACGTCATCGAAGAATGCGTCGCGCTCATCAATCTGGTACTCAGGCGGCTGATTCTTGAGCCATGCCTGGAACGCTCTGATCACTTGGGCTTTTTCGACGTGATACTGGGGCGCGAACTTAGCCCCACGTGCTGTCTTGCGAATGAATTCGCGCAGCTCTTCCCGATACTTCCACATCTGCGTCTCTTCTTCGTGCAGCGAGGAGTATGGCGTGGTCAGCAGCTGCTGGTGCGTGGCCTCTCCAATGCGTTTCGCCGCGTCTACGAACTTCTTATCTCCCTCACGAAAGGCATGACTGAAGAAGAACTGATCCAGGTAAAGAATCGACTTGGTGATCTCTGGCAGCGGAATCTCAACGCTGTATCCGCAATGGTGGCAGCCGCGCTGCAGCGTGTTGCCAAAGACGTCGACGTTGCCAAATGAATTCTTGCTCTGACAGCCTGGGCAGTCGCCGATGATTCGAGTTACCAGCATAAAATCGATCTCGGAGTTGTCTTTCGGTAGACGTCGCGGGCGCTTCGACCTTCCACCATGTAAACCGGCGTCGAATGGTGACCAATCAATCCAGGACTCGCGGCTCGCCGATACAACGACTTGCGGCGCCGGTCGGCGTCCAACCAGCACGCCATTTCACACGCGGACATTGTATCGGCACCGTCCGCTATGAGGAAAACTCAGGCGCCGCCTCGCACGACTGCTCTTGGGCCGGGAGGCGACTGTCTACACCCTCAATGTGCGTGGGGTCTCATCATGCTCAAATTGGCCCCGGGCTCGGTGTGCGAATCGAGCGTGTCTCTCAGTTCGTCCTGCGCTTGCGCTCTGGGAAACTGGGTCTACTCGAGCGGTCGTCGACCTCGCGCAGGAAGTCCTCCAATGTGACGGAGTAGGCTTCGTACTCCTCCAGCGGCGCCATGTGGCCCGAGTTCTCAAGAACCTTCACGATCGAGCCGGGGACCATCGCCTGGAATTTCGCAACGGTCTCGAGCCGTACTTCGTCGTAGCGCCCAACGATAAACATGGTGGGCATGGTCAGCTTTTTCAGGCCCGGCGTGATGTCGAAGGTCAAGAGATTGCCGGTCGCGTTGAATTCTGTCGGGCCCCACATGATTTGATAGATCTCGTAGTTCGCCGGCGCCTGCGCGCAGGAATCGGGCTTCTTGACGCCGACCTGGTGATATAGAAACCGGCCGTAAAAGACCTGCGTCGCTGCCTCGTACTCCTTTGAATTTACGGTGCCAGCCTGTTCATTGCGGCGCAGAACCACCTGCACGTCGGGGGGCAATTGCGCACGCAACAAGTTGGCGTCGTCGATCCAGACCTTGGTGCTCAGCAGGGGGCCGGCGAGTACCACGGACTCTACGCCCGCTGGCTTCGTGCTGATGACGTAGTCGGCCACGACGGCGCCACCCCAAGAGTGCCCCATCAAATGCACCTTGCGCAGACCCAGCGCTTTTCGGATCGCGGCGAGTTCGCGTATCGAACGCTCCGCGTTCCACAGCGACGAGTCCATAGGCCGTCCGGAGCGTCCGGTGCCCAATTGATCGTATACAACGACCGGCCGGTACCGACTAACGAGGGTTGCGAGTGGATCGTAGATGCAGGACGACGCTCCCGGACCGCCGTGCACGATTAGGAGCGGCGTCGCAGTTCCGGATCCGAATACGCGATACCAGACCGGTCCGCCTGGAACCTGCACGAAGCCTTCGTGCAGCACGACGCCGGCCGCGGCGGGAGTTAGATACAAGGCCCCGGCCGCGAAGACGAACGCAGTCAGAAGCTTCTTTAATGGATAGCGCATGGCAATCGCGTTCCCTTTGGCAGGCTATGTGGACGGGTGAGTCGTCTGTGCTTATATATCTGGTATGACCTCAAGGTACCGCACCGGGGGTGCTGGATGTCGATTTCACCCGTGTCCGGATCGGCGGGGCTGCCGACATCTGTCACCACGCGGAAGTAAATCAATCTGAGTGACAACAATCACCGGCTCTGGTCAGCGGCGTCGTACTCGGCTTTGATGCGCCACGCGAGACGCCGACCCGCGTCCTCCGACCAGGCGCGCGAGAGATGTCTGACCCGGATGACACTAGCCTTCGGGTGGCAAGCAAAGACGGCATCACATGCGTCCTTCCCATGGGCGACGATAACCCGTGGTTGGATGCGTCCTAGCAAATAGCGGAAAGGGTCCGTTCTCTTGTCGATTGCAGATAAGTCAGCCGCTTTCGATGTCGGCACCGAATAAAGGTTTGTCTCTAAACACAGCAGTGGACTCAGCTCCTGCGCGATCCAGTCGAGGACCCGGCGCGTGTTGCTGACGGCACTGCGGCGGCGCTGGCCCGGCTTCAGGGACCGAGCCCGCCTTTCTTGGACGTAAGCAGCGCACCATTTGGCTTTGTCGAAACCGACCCCGGGTCGCCAGAATTCCCAAAAGTCGCAGGTCATCTCGGTTGCTGGATTGAAACCGACTATGAAAACACCGCAGTCCAAGGGGGAACCATCGCACACAAATGGACGGCTGTGGGTCGGTTTACCGATAAGGTCTGTTAATTCGGCTTCAAACGCCAACAGGTCGTTTGTCCTGCTTTCAGGAGGTTTATCCCTCTGTGCTGAGTCGACATCAGACATGGCAGTACATGCTGCATGGATTTGATCCGCAGCAGCTCTGCGGAATGTCACATATCAGTGCAGACTGATTACCGTTCGGAAGAGAGTCGTGACGTCGGTAGGACAGTGAGTACCCGACTGCTTTTGTCGAACCTGTGCAGTAGAGGTGCTCTACCAACCCTACGCGAGCGCTCGATGGATGTGAACAGCATCAATGTATCAAGAGTCCACCGGGGCGATTATTGGTGGGCTACCTCTATGGTCCACGCCCGAGGATGCCCCGAACACCCCGTTGCCTGCCTGTGCCACAGCGAGCGCACTAATGCCTACGTACGTCCATCATCACGAGCATCGGCGCGAGCGCGAGCGCCTGGAGGCGGAGTTATATGCTCTCGAGGTGAAAGCCGGAGTCCGCGAGAGGCACGCCGCTTTCGTCGAATATCACGGGGACTCCGATCTCCGAAAGCTCTATTTCTCCGTTCTCGACAGAAGTCTGCGGCAGGAGCTCATCGCCCAGAGCCGACGGCTTAGGTTGAACGGGCGGATCACTCAAAGGCGCAGCTCGCCGACAGGAAGGACGATTTGGCAGCGATTGAGGCGCCCGGCTTCAGGACACCATGGATCATGCCCGCGTTGCTAGGGTGCGCGGCGGTAGGGATCGGGTATTCGCTTTGGTCTATGCCGGGTGCGCTGGCCGGGGCAGTAGCAGGATTCTTCTTAGGCAGCGCCTACATCTCGCACGAAAAGAGTGCTTGGAGACGCCAAGTCGCCTACGCGAAGGGCGAAGTGGAAAAGGCGGAGGCAGAGGTACAGCGCGATAACAATCGCTGGCCTATGCCCTTTTCAGAGACAGAGGAGTATTCCGGCGGAGCGGACGAGGGGCGCCAGCCCGAGCCAGAAATCCATTGGCACGCTCGTATGGGGAATATCGCGGGGATAAAGCGCGAGATCACTAAGGGAGTTTCTATTGAACTTGCGAACGACGATTACCGGGGCTCTCGACCGCTTCATCGTGCGGCGGCGAACGCTAATGCGGAAGCCATCAGTTTTCTGATCTCGGCAGGTGCCGATGTCCGATCTAAGAACAACTCTGGCCAGCTGCCCATCCACGACGCAGCCCAACGCGGTTGTGCCGAGGCTATCCGCGTCTTGCTCAACGCAGGTTCACCCGTCGACGCGAGGGACAAATGGGACCAGGAGCCCATTCACTTGGCGGCCCAGAGCGGAGACCCGGAGTCCGTTGAGGTCCTGTTGGATGCGGGCGCGAAGATCGATGCCAAGGGTGGCACACATCAACTCCAACCGATTCACGATGCGGCTTGGGCCGGACATTTCTCGATCGTGAAAGCGCTTCTTGCTCGCGGCGCCAACCCGAACGCAGAAAACCTCCAAGGCGTCCGCCCACTGGACTTCGCGAGCTCTGAAAAGTATTCCGAACACCAGAAGACGATGCGCGTATTGGAAGCCGCAGGCGCAACGCGAAAGGCACCGGCGGCAAAGTCGGCATAGACGGTGCTCGCTGTGGTTCTGTGACGGACAACGCCAGGAGCCTGATCCCGAGCACTTCCACGCGTCGGCAGCGTGCAAGAGCACACAGGGCCGACCGACCACCAAATATCGTACGCCGAACGATCACCGAACACTATAGGTAGTACCCAAGGGCGAGTCCCCGAGGTACCCTAATCGCCCAGCATCCATCTGCTTGGGGGAGCAACGCGTGACCCACGAACAGCTGCTGGCGTTAGTGAAGAAGGCACGAAAGGTTTTGGAACATCACCTGTTTGATGAGTCCGGCGAAGTGATCCGCGACGACGTCGCCGAGATCTGCATGGCGATCGATGATGCGCTCCCGGAAGAGGGGCAGGTCACGGTGAAAAGGGCGGAGCTCGCGCGCTCCGCCGCCTGAAGTGTCTGACCGTGTGCGGCCGCTACATCATTCGCCAGCACGCGAAGGCGCTTCGGGAGTGGGAGAAGTACGGCCCGCCGCCCTTTCTCGAGTCCTATAACGTCGCACCCACGCAGCAGGTTCCGATCCTGCGGATGAACGCCGATCGACCTGAGTACACGCGCGTGCGGTGGGGATTGGTGCCTTATTTCACCCGCGGTGAGCCGCCCGCTTACTCCACGATCAACGCGCGGATCGAGACGCTCGAGTCCGCGGCTTCCTATCGCGGCCCCTGGCGCCGAGGCCAGCGCTGCCTGCAGCTGGCCTCCGGCTTCTACGAGTGGCACCTCGATCCGTACGGCCGCAAGGCACCGTACCTCATCACCGTCGTCGACCAGGATCTCTTTGGGATCGCGGGCTTGTGGGATCGGAGCATCAAGTCGGACGGCACGGCGATCGAAAGCTGCACGCATGTGACGCTCCCCGCCAACGCGTTGATGACCGACATTCATAACACCGGTGCGCATCCGCATCGGATGCCGGCGATCGTCCGCGCAGAGGACCGGGACGCCTGGCTCGAGGGCACGCCCGAGGACGCGCGCGCCCTCCTCAAGCCCTATCCGGCCGATCTGATGCTGGCCTACGAGGTCAGCACGCGCGTTAACTCGATGAAGAACAACGATCCGAGTCTCATCGATCCGGTCCGGGCGCGCTCGGTGGCATGACCGAGCGCGCGCCGTTCTCTTCGGTTTGTGCAAAGTGTGGCCAGGACCGCGTGATGGCCGGTCTGACGAACGAGGAGCTCGAGCAACTCATCGACGCGGGCGCCGACATCGAAGGGTACTGTGGGAGCTGCGATGAGCACTGGGTCGTCTCGACGGAGGAGCGCGCCGACATCGCTCGTGGGCTTGAGCGCCTGAAGCAAGGGCGCTGACGAGAGGGTCCGGCTGTCGCCTATCCAGTAGTGCCTCAACCCGCGCACTGGGTTTACCGCCCATTGGATGAGTCGCTAGCCTTGCCGCAATGGGGAGGACGACCGGCCAGTGGCGATGCCGTATCTGCAGCTTCGATCGCTGGCACGTCGTGACCGTGAAGCGCAAGAACGGGGCGCTCTACACCGCGTCGTTCTACGCCTGTTCGGGGTGCTCAGTGATGTTCCTCAACCCTGAGCAGTTCAATGCCTTAGGCGATGCGGCTCCGAATGTCGAGATGCCCACCGTCATTTCCCTACCGACGCGCCGGAAGTAGAGCGGAGATCCGGAGGGATTTTGAGGACGAAGTCATCCGGAGTTCGAGACCGATTTCAAATCAGCCTCGATCCGCGAAAGAATCCTCGTCACGCGCCCTAAAAGGTCGTCCGTAGTGCTCGCGGCCGCCTCGTTTTGTTGCATGCCCTCGTCGTCCGCTGCTTGCAATTGCTGCAGCTGATCTTTCCATTGCAATAGCACCCCGCGCTTCTGGTCTGCCGTCAGCTCACTCGATTCGCTCAACGCCTCGGGTGTGGCGAAGGTACTCGCCGGATCGTTCATGGCTCTAGCAATGTCCATCGCAACCTACGACTCCGCCTTGGCAACTCTTCGCGCAATGATTCACAGAAGAGCATGCCGCGGACTTTCCATTGAGGGCAACACCGCGCAGCCCGGGACGACTCTGAAGCCAGGGCATTCGAATCGTTCTAAGAAGTCCGAGGGATGTGGCGGGAGGGGGCGGGCTTGCCTCGAGTCCTAGCTTGCCCGCGCGTTCTCGGTGTCAAGGGCTCGCGCTTGGGAAGCGCTCGGCCTTAACGGCAGACCCTTGACACCTGCGCTGCGCGCGGCCGCGGCGGCCTCGGGCAATCCCGCCCGAGAAAGATCCGCAAGGAAATGCCGTCATGAGTGATGTCGCATCCGCTTCGGTCGAAGTCATTCCGGTCAAGAGCGTTCGGCGAGGGCGCAGCCGCGCACGCGTGGCTCAGGAGGTCGGCGCCGATCTGCTGCGCGTCAGCGCCCGCATCAGTGAGGAAGAGGCGCGCGTACTCGCGCAGGCGCGGGGGATTCTGCTTAAGCTCTCCTCGCAGGTGAGGCCGATGCAGCTCTCCGGCCCCTCGGTCATGCGCGAGTACCTGACGACACTCCTGTCGAGCCAGGAGCGGGAGTATTTCACCGTGCTGGCGCTCGACAACCGGAACCGGGTCCTGGCCAGTGAGATCCTCTTCGCAGGGACAATCGATGGCGCCCGGGTGTATCCGCGGGAGGTCGTGAAGTTTGCGCTCCGCCACAATGCCGCTGCGGTCGTGCTGGCGCATGTGCACCCTTCCGGGGTGCTCGAGCCCAGTCAGGCCGATGAGCTCATCACGCAGCACCTGATCAAGGCCTTAAGCCTGATCGAGGTCCGCGTGCTCGATCACTTCATTATCGGCAACGGGCAGTCGTACTCCTTCGCCGAGAGGGGTCGGCTGTGAGCGACGGACGGGGGAGGGCCGCGCTGTCCGGCGGCCCTTCCCTTTATCCGTCGTTGGGTTGTGCCGAGCCGCCGGCGGACCCGAGGAAGAGCACGATTGGCCGGCCGCGGGCGCTCACCGACCGGCAGGTCGAGATCGTCCTGGCTGCGCACGCGCAGTTCCTCGCCTGGAAGGCGCTGCGAGACACCGTGAGGTCACAGCGGCAGTTGGCGCGGGAGTTTGGAGTCTCCCAGGCAACCATCAGCCTCGCGATTCGATCGAAGGGACAGTACAAGCAGGTGTCGCCCGAACGGCGCAGCGCCGAAGGCAGGCGACGCCGGGGCACCCTCGCACGCTGGCGAGCCAAGGGACTTCGCTAAGGCCGCCAGGGCACGGTGTGAGCGGCATCCCCGAGTTCTTGGGCGAAACACCCAAGAACTCACAGGTCCCTTCGCAGCACGCGGACTTAGGAGACGCGCTCAGGCCTTGATCCGTCGGTGCCCACCGAGAAGTGGCCGAAGGGCGGGCTTGCCGTGTTCGCGCAGCGTATCACGCGGTTCTCGCTGTCAATGGCTTCGCGCGAAACGCGCTCGCGTCCCTGCGGGCCGGCTGCGCCCATTGACAGCTGCGCTGCCGCGTGAGGCGCGCTGCGCGGGCAATCCCGCCCCGTTCTGACGCCTTCAAGGAGTTCGACCATGAACACCATAGTCACATCGCTCGCGCTCACTCAGCCCTCGCACAGCAGCGCTTTCCAGAACCCGATCTCCCCTGAGACCCTCCGGGAGCGAGTTCCGGCTGTCTTCGCCTCGGGAGCCCACGAGCGCACCAGTCCTTCGTATACCTTCCTCTCCACCGAGCGCGTGCTGAGGGCGCTGGCTTCTGCGGGATTCCTCCCCGTGGAGGCCCGGCAGGCAGCCCGTGCCAGGAGCCCGATGCATGCACGGCACCTGATCCGGTTGCGCCGGCGCTTTGAGACCATCCAGCTTCGGGATGCCATCCCGGAGATCCTGTTCCTTAACTCCCACGACGGGACGAGTGCCTATCAGCTCCGGGTGGGGCTCTTCCGGGTCGTCTGCACGAATGGCCTGGTGGTGTCTGCCGGCGTGTTCCCTGTCTGGCGGGTCGCGCACCGGGGCGACGTGGTCGACGATGTCGTGGGCGCCGCGCTCGAGATCAGCGAGCGCTTCGAGGTGCTGGCGGCCTCGGTAGAGCGGATGGAGCGGACGGTTCTCGATGCCGGGCAGCGGCTGGAGTTCGCCGGTCAGGCGCTCGCAGTGCGCTTTCCTAAGGACCTGCCGGGAGCCATGGAGCCCTCCCAGCTGCTGGTACCTCGCCGGCCTCAGGACGTCGGCAATGACCTCTGGCGCACCTTCAACGTGATCCAGGAGAACGTCCTCCAGGGCGGCCTCGTGAGGCGTTCGGCATCGAATCGACTGGCCCGGAGCCGGCGCATCACCGCCATCCGGGAAGACGTGCGGCTGAACTCCGCGCTCTGGGAGATGGCGGTCGCGCGGGCGGCATAGCCTCCTTGAGGCACCAGGGGAGTCGGGTGCTACGGCGCTCGGCTCCCCTCTTTTTTTGCCCGCCCGGGTGGTGCTGACGCGCCGGGCAGCTCTGGGGGCGACCGACGGGAGAGGACGGGAGTTCGCCGACTGAGGAGAGATCCTGTTGCAGACGGAAGTCCGTCGTCGTGAAACTTTCGTGAGTTCTTGGGGTGTTTTGGGTCGAATGCAGGATAGCGCTCGCGGCTGCTCTTGTCACACGATCACTGCCCATGAGCGCTGAAGCCTTCGTGCAGTTTCGCGTGACGCCGGAGATGAAGACGCTCCTTCGGATGCTTGCGGAGCGCGAGCAGATCACCGAGTCCGCGCTCGTCCGGCAGCTCCTTGAAGTCATGCTCCGCAGGTCTGCGGCGGAGGGCTTCCCGAAGCTCGAGACTCTGGAGAGGAGGAGTCTGGATGCCCGACTGAGCATCCGCCTGGCTCCCGAAGATCGGATCCTTCTATGCGACAGAGCCACGGCACGCGGTATGCGGTCGGCGACCTACGTCTCCGTCCTCGTCCGGTCGCATCTGCGCAACCTGACGCCGCTTCCCAAGGAGGAACTCGCCGCACTTAAGCGATCGGTGGCCGAGCTCGGAGCGATTGGCCGGAACCTGAATCAGATCGCAAGGGCGGCCAACCAGGGCGGCAAGCCAAGTGGGCCTGGACGGGAGGACCTGCAGTCGATGCTCAAGGTAGCCGAGGCACTTCGCGACCACGTGAAGGCGTTACTCCGAGCAAATCAATACTCATGGGAGCAGGGGTATGCAGAGACGACTCATTGACGTCGCGGGCGCGAAGCCGCTTCTCGACATCTCTTCCTATGCCCGCCGTGGCCCAGGTCGCAGGGACCGCCTGTCGCAAGATGAGGTCGAGCTCATTGCGCGCACAGTGGGCCGTACCCCCGAAGTCATGGTCAAGGTGCTCAGCCGGGGAGGACAGGATCTCAAGGCTGTGGGTCGTCACGTCGCATACCTCAATCGTGGCGGTGACCTGGACATCGAGACCGACGATGGTCAACGCCTCTCGGGCAAAGGGCTCGAGAAAGAGCTGCTCGAGAACTGGGACCTGGATCTGGAAGAGGGTCGCAGTGGTGGCCGCGAATACTGGTCGAGGCGGTCTCCTCCGAAGCTCGTTCACAAGCTCATGTTCTCAATGCCGGCGGGCACGCCACCGGACAAGGTACTGAAGT
>CAWJOW010000001.1:0-1476803 GCA_963844595.1 uncultured Gammaproteobacteria bacterium | reverse complement strand
CGCTCCCTACCGGATTCGAACCGGTGTTACAGCCTTGAGAGGGCTATGTCCTGGGCCTCTAGACGAAGGGAGCGCGTGCCCGGGGGCGGCTGCGAGAGCGCGGTATTATAGAGAGCGGCCCCGATTGCTCAAGCCGAAAGCCCGGAATTTGAACCCCCCCGACGCGTCCGTCGCGACGCCTGCCAGCGCCCCCCGGATCATCCAGCGATCCGAGCACTCGATTTCGCGCAACCACATCTCTCCGAACGCGCTGCGCGTTCTTTACCGGCTGCGCGACGCGGGCTTCATGGCGTTCCTGGTCGGGGGGTGCGTGCGCGATCTGCTGCTCGGGCTCGAGCCCAAGGACTTCGACGTTGCAACCGATGCACTGCCGGACGAGGTCAAGCGGCAGTTCCGTAACTGTCGGCTGGTCGGGCGGAGGTTCCGCCTGGCGCATGTCTTCTTCGGCCGCGAGACCATCGAGGTCGCGACCTTCCGCGCGACCAGCGCGCCTTCGCAGGGGGACGAGCCGCTGCCCGATGCCGATCCCGAGGACGGCGAGGCTCCCGAGCTCGATGAGCCGCAGGCGGAAGCGGCGCGCGAGGGCGGCGGCGAGCGCGTGGTAGACGCTGCCGGACGCATCCTGCGCGACAACGTCTACGGCACCATCGACGAGGACGTCTGGCGGCGCGACTTCACCGCCAACGCGCTCTATTACAATATTGCCGACTTCTCGGTGTGGGACTACGTCGGCGGCGTAGAAGACATCGCGGCGCGGCGGCTGCGGCTGATCGGTGATCCGGAGACGCGCTTTCGCGAGGACCCGGTACGCATGCTGCGTGCGGCGCGCTTCGAGGCGAAGCTCGGCTTCACGATCGATCCTGACACCGCGCGGCCCATCGGTACGCTGCGCGAGCTGCTCGCCGGAGTGCCGCCGGCGCGGCTGTTCGACGAGACACTCAAGCTGTTCCTCAACGGACACGGTGCGCGCAGCTTTGAGGTACTGCGCCGCCGCGGGCTGCTGGCGACACTGCTGCCGGGAGTCGATCGTTACCTGGCGAGTCACCCCGGGAGTCTCGTCGAGCAACTGCTCCGCAAGGGCCTGGAGAACACCGACACCCGGGTGCTGGCCGACAAGCCGGTGACCCCGACATTTCTGTTTGCGCTGCTTCTGTACGGCCCGATCGCTGCCGGCATCGAAGCCTCGCCTCCGGCACGCTGGCACGAGCTCGCCACGATCCTCGCTGCCTGCGATCAGGCGATCCGCGACGCCCAGCTGCGGCTCACCATTCCGAAGCGCTTCTCGCTCGGGGTGCGCGAGATGTTCGGGCTGCAGCCGCGCCTCGAGCACCCGCGCGGCCGGCGTGCGCTGCGCGTGCTCGAGCATCCGCGCTTTCGCGCCGCCTACGACCTGCTCGTGCTGCGCGCGCAGTTCGGGCTTGCGCCGGCCGAGATGGCGCAGTGGTGGACGCGGCTGCAGGAGGCGCCGGCCGAGGAGCGCACGCGCATGGCGGATGCCGTTGCCGGCGAGGCGCAGGCACCGCGGCAGGCGCCGCGCCGTGGCGGGCGCCGCCGCCGCAGGCGGCCCAAAGCCGCCGCGCCTACCTGACTCCAGGTTCGGCCGTCATGCACGTCTGGCAGCCCGCCTACGTCGGAGTGGGCAGCAACCTCAACGAACCCCGTGCCCAGGTGCTGACCGCGTGCGCGCGCCTCGCCGCCGTGCCGCTCACACAGATGATGCTCACCTCGCCGCTGTACGCCTCGCGCGCCTACGGCCCGGTGGTCCAGCCGGACTTCGTGAACGCCGTCGTCGGCATGGTCACGCGTCTCGAGCCCCGCGGATTGCTCGCAGAGCTCCTGGCGCTCGAGAACGCGCTCGGGCGGCCGGCCGAGCGGCAGCGCTGGGGGCCGCGGATCATCGATCTCGACCTGCTGGTCTACGGTCGGGAGCGGCGCGCGGAGACGGGCCTGACGCTGCCGCACCCGGGGATAGTGGAGCGCAACTTCGTTCTGTATCCTCTGGCGGACATAGCCCCGGATCTGGATGTGCCCGGGCTTGGCCGAGTCGCCGAGCTCGCCGGCAGGGTCACGTCCGACGGCGTGAGGCGGCTGTAGGCCCATGGCGAAAGAAACGACTCATCAGTTCATCGCGGTGGAGGGGCCGATCGGCATCGGCAAGACGAGTCTGGCGCAGCGCCTGTGCGGCAGCCTCGCCGCGCAGCCGGTATTCGAGCAGGCGGCGCAGAACCCGTTCCTCGAACGCTTCTACCGCAATCCCCGCGCGGGCGCGCTGCCGGCCCAGCTGTACTTCCTGCTGCAGCGCGCGCAGCAGCTGACCGCGTTGAAGCAGGCCGATCTGTTCGCGCCGGTGCGCGTCGCCGACTATCTGCTGGAGAAGGACCGGCTGTTCGCCCGTGTGACGCTCGATGACGCCGAGTACGCGCTCTACGAACAGGTGTACGCCAAGCTCGACGTACAGGCGCCGAAGCCGGACCTCGTGGTGTATCTGCAGGCCCCCGTGGACGTGCTGCTCGAACGCATCGCACGTCGCGGCGTCGCCTACGAGCAGTACATCGACCGCGGCTACCTCGAGCGGCTGAACGAGGCCTACGCGCGCTTCTTTCACGAGTTCGATGCGGCGCCGCTCCTGATCGTCAACGCAGGCTCCATCGATCCTATCGCGAACCAGCACGATTACGATGAGTTGCTGGCGGCCATCAAACGCATGAGCCGCGGGCGCCTCTACTACAATCCGTTGCGCAGCCGGGCGATCTAGTTACACTCCACGGCATGGCGATCTACAGGCACCTGCAGCAGGACTCGGGGCGCCCCCCGGTGACGCTCGCAACGCTGCAGCGCATGCGGGCCGATGGCGAGAAGATCGCGTGCCTGACCTGCTACGACTCGAGTTTTGCGACGCTGCTCGATGCGGCCGATGTCGACGTGGTGCTGGTCGGCGACACCCTCGGGATGGTGATCCAGGGGCACGACACCACTGTGCCGGTGACGATGGATCATATGGTCTACCACTGCGCTGCAGTGGTGCGCGGCCTGCAGCGCCCATTCCTCATCGGTGACATGCCTTTCATGAGCTATCCCACCAAGGAGCTGGCGCTCGCCAATGCCGTGCGCCTCATGCAGGAGGGCGGCGCTCAGATGGTGAAGCTCGAGAGCGGCGGCCGCCAGACCGAGATCGTCGAGTTTCTCGCCGGTCATGACATCGCGGTCTGCGCCCACCTCGGGCTCAAACCTCAGTCGGTTCACAAGACCGGCGGGTTCCGCGTCCAGGGGCGCGAGCGTGAGACGGCCGCGCGGCTGCTCGATGAAGCCAAGCGCCTGGAAGCGGCCGGTGCCGACATCGTGCTGCTCGAGTGCGTTCCGGCGCAGCTCGGCAAGGCGATCACTGCGGAGCTGCACGTGCCGGTCATCGGCATCGGCGCGGGGCCCGACGTCGACGGCCAGATTCTCGTGCTCTACGACATGCTGGATATCACCACCGGGCGCAGGCCGCGCTTCGTTCGTAACTTCATGGAGGGCGCCGGGGACAGTCTCGAGGCGCTGAAGCACTACGTGCGCGCGGTGAAGCAGCGCGAGTACCCCGGACCCGAGCACTGCTTCTGACGCACACACCTGAGCCGACGCTCGCGCCGCCTTGAGCCTCGCTCCGCCGCCACAGCCGGATCGCGCCGCCATGAAGCACATGGAGACCGTCACTACGATCAGCGCGGTTCGCGAGCGGGTACGTGCCTGGCACGCAACCGGCGCGCGCGTTGCGTTCGTACCGACGATGGGCAACCTGCACCCCGGGCACGTGAGCCTCATCGAGACGGCGCGCAGCCACGGTGAGCGCTTCGTCGCCAGTATTTTCGTCAACCCCATGCAGTTCGGGCCGAACGAAGACTTCGCCCATTACCCGCGCACGCCGCGCGAGGACGAGCGCATGCTGGCGGCGGCCGGCTGCGATCTGATGTTCATGCCGGATGTGAACGAGATCTACCCCCATGGGCCGGAGCGCGCCACGCGCATCGAGGTGCCGGGCCTGTCGCGCATCCTCGAGGGCGAGTTCCGTCCCGGACACTTCGAGGGCGTCAGCACTATCGTCGCCCAGCTGTTCCACATCGTTGAGCCGGACGTGGCAGTGTTCGGCGAGAAAGATTTCCAGCAGCTCGCGGTTATCCGGCGGATGGTGGCGGACCTGTGCCTGCCGGTCGAGATCGTGAGTGCCCCTACGGTGCGCGACGCCGACGGCCTTGCGATGAGCTCGCGGAATCAGTACCTGACCGCCCCCGAGCGACGCATCGCGCCGCGCATCTATGCGACGCTGCAGGTGGCGGCGCAGCGGCTGCGCAGCGGCGACGCGGAATTCGCGAGCATCGAGCGCAGCGGCTTCAAATCACTCGAGGATGCCGGCTTCCGGCCGGATTATTTCGCCGTGCGGCGCGCCGCGGATCTTGGGTCCCCGTCGGCCGATGCGAGCGAGCTCGTGGTGCTCACTGCCGCGCGCTTGAGCCGCGCGCGGCTCATCGACAACGTGCGCGTCACGCGTCGCTGAGGGGTGCCATGACTGCCCCTGCGCCGCCACTCCCCGGCGACGGCCGCTATGCCGGCTGCTGCTGCCGGGCGAGCGCCCAGGCCACGTGCTCGCGTACCAGCGGCGAGGTGTCGGCGCGACGCGCGCCCAGTGCCGTCAGGACCTGGTCGGAGCGAGGCGCGTTGCCCAGAGCCACCGCGATGTTGCGTGACCAGCGCTCGAAGCCGATGCGGTAGATCGCCGACCCGCGCATGCGCTCCTCGAAGTCGCGCTCTGTCCAGCGGAACAGCTCCGGCAGCGCGGGTGCGTCGAGTGCGTGCCGTACCTTGAAGTCCGGATGACTGGCGGTGTGCGCGAACTTGTTCCAGGGACACACCAGCTGGCAGTCGTCGCAGCCGTAGATGCGGTTACCGAGCGCCGCGCGCAGCTCCTGCGGGATCGTCCCGGGATGCTCTATGGTGAGGTAGGAGATGCAGCGCCGCGCATCGAGCCGGTAAGGCGCGATGATCGCCGCCGTCGGGCACGCCGGAATGCATGCCCGACAGCTGCCGCAGTGAGCGGTGGCGGGCGCATCGGCCGGCAGCGGCAGGTCGGTGAGAATCTCGCCGAGAAAGAACCACGAGCCGGCATCGCGCGCGAGTAGGTTGGTGTGCTTGCCGATCCAGCCGAGGCCCGCGTTGCGCGCCAGCGCCTTCTCCAGCACCGGAGCGCTGTCGACACACACACGGTAACCGAACGACCCGATGCGCCGCGCAAGGTCGGACGCGAGGCGCTCGAGCGCACGGCGCATGACCTTGTGGTAGTCGCGCCCCAGCGCGTAGCGCGACACGTAGCCGAGCCGGCCGTCGGCCAACACTTCCTCCGCCGGACGCGCCGCATCGGGCCAGTAGTCCATGCGCACGCTCACAACCCGCAGCGTGCCGGGCACGAGCTCCGCGGGACGCGCGCGCTTGAGGCCGTGGCGCTGCATATAGTGCATCTCGCCGTGGAAGCCGGCGGCGAGCCAGCCGACGAGATGCCGCTCGTCCTCGGGGATATCGAGGCTGGCGACGCCGAGCGCGTCGAACCCGAGGGCCCGCGCGGCGGCCAGCAACTCGTTTTTGACCGCGTGCAGGTCGATCGCGATCCGGTCCGTCATGGCACCACCACGCCTGCCAGTATAATCAGCCGATGGCCTTGCCGATCGCCCTGTACTCGACCGCGCAGGTGCGCGCGCTGGATGCGCACGCCATCGAGGCGCTGGGAATCCCGGGCTACACGCTCATGAAACGCGCCGCCGAAGCGGCGTTGCGCGCGTTGCGCTCACGCTGGCCCATGGCGCACCGCATCGTCGTCGTCTGCGGCGGCGGTAACAACGGCGGCGACGGCTATGTGCTTGCGCGCTTCGCGCAGGCCGCGGGGCTCACGGTAACGGTGGCGGCGGCGGGTGCGCCGGAGCAGCTGCGCGGCGACGCCCGGCGCGCCTACGAGGATTTCCGCAACAGCGACGGGCGCATACAGCCGTTCGCGCCGGCGCTGCTCTCCCAGGGCGAGGTGCTCGTCGATGCGCTGCTCGGCACCGGGTTGCGCGACGGCGTGCGCGCCGACACCAGCCGTGTCATCCGCGCCATCAACGCCGCCGACCGGCCGGTGTTCGCGCTCGACGTCCCTTCCGGGCTCGACAGCGATGCCGGGGTGGCGCTCGGGGAAACCGTCCGCGCCGAAGTCACGATCACCTTCGTCGGACTCAAGACCGGACTCTTCGTCGGTGACGGACCGGAGTACGCCGGTACGGTGGTGTTCGATGACCTGGAGCTCGCCGCGCCGCCCACGCCGCAGTTCACGCCGCGCCTGACACGGATCGTCGAGGCGGAGATCCACCAGGTGCTGCCGCGCCGCGCGCGCGCGGCGAACAAGGGCGACTTCGGTCGTGTCCTGATCGTGGGCAGCGGCAGCGGCATGCCGGGCGCGGCACGCCTCGCCGGCGAGGCCTGCCTGCGGGTCGGCGCCGGGCTTACCACGGTGGCGGTGGCAGCCGAGAACGTTGCGGCGATCGCTTCCGGCAGACCCGAGCTCATCTGCATGGCGCTCACCGGGGAAGCGGAACTCGCCGATGCGCTCTCGCGCGCCGATGTGGTCGCCATCGGCCCGGGACTCGGCCGTACGCCCTGGGCGCGCAGTGCGCTGCAGACGGTGCTCGCGGCCGGCAAGCCCCTGGTGGTGGATGCGGACGCCCTCAATCTGCTGGCGGAAAGCAATACCGCGCCGCGTGAGGACTGGATTCTGACACCGCACCCCGGGGAGGCGGGCCGGCTCCTCGGCGTGAGCACCGACGAGATCCAGCGCGAGCGTCTCGCATCGCTCGGTCGGCTCGTCGAGCGCTATCACGGCACCGTTGTTCTCAAGGGGGCCGGCACCCTGGTAGGCGCACGCGGACGGACGCCGGGTCTGTGCGAGCGGGGCAATCCCGGCATGGCGAGCGCGGGGATGGGCGATGTCCTCACGGGGGCCGTGGCCGGGATTCTGGCGCAGTGCGGCGATCCCTGGGCGGCGGCGCGCGTCGGTGTGCTGGTGCACGCGATGGCGGGCGATGCTGCCGCACGGGCCGGCGAGCGCGGACTGCTGGCGGGCGATGTGGCGCGCGAGCTCCACCACTGCGTGAATCTCTGAGCGAAGCATTGCGTACTCACACCAACACCGCGCAGGACACCGAAGACTTCGGCTGGCAGCTCGCCTGCGCACGTCCGGCGGAGGACACGCGGCTCGGCGTCATCTATCTCACCGGCGAGCTCGGCGCGGGCAAGACCACCTTCGCGCGCGGCTTCCTGCGCGCGCTCGGCGTCGGCGAAACGATCCGCAGCCCGACCTACACTTTGCTCGAGCTCTATCCGGCAGGGTCGCTCACGGGCGTGCACCTGGACCTTTACCGCGTCACCGGTCCGCACGAGCTCGAGTCGCTTGGCCTGCGCGAGTGGGCGCGGCCCGGACACGTATGGCTCATCGAATGGCCCGAGCGGGGCGCCGGACAGCTGCCTGACGCTGATCTCACGGCGGCGTTTTCCGCAGGCGCCGGCGGACACGACATCGAAGTGGCGGCCGGCTCCGCCCCGGGCGCCGCGTGGCTTCGTGCGCTGACGGGCGATCCGCCCGCCTGAGCCCCGCGGCCGCCTCACAGCAGCTCGAGGACCTTGCGCTCGCCGGCGAGGCGCGCGCGCCTGGCTTGTGACGTGGCGAGTGCCCCTGAGTTGAAAGTGGCGCCGGAACCACGTAGATTACGCAACAGTTTAGATCGCGAACCCAATGATTAGAAAGGCATTTCTCGAAGCGATCACTGCGTGTCTGCTCACCCTGAGCCTCACGTGCACGTGCACAGCGTTCGCGGGCGAACTGCGATCGGTCGTGCTCACGGCCGCCGGCGGTTCTGCCCAACTCACGCTCGATCTCACCGACGCCACGGCTCAAAAGCTCTTCACGCTCGAGGGTCCGGATCGAACGGTCATCGATCTTCCGCACACGCATCTGGCGAGCGGCGTTCGCGCCCCTGAAGGTGCGGGCATTGTGGCTGCCGTGCGACTCGGGGAGCGTCACGCGGGCACGCTGCGCGTGGTCGTGCAGACGAAAGCGCCGTTACCGGCGCACAGCGCCTGGAGTCCGGGAGAGTCCGGGCGGCTGCTCGTTGTGAGCCTCGGTGCGGCAACGGTCCCGCCGCTGGCTGACCTGCAGCCCAGGGCGCTGCGCGTCGCGCACGCTCCCGGAGAGGGCGACCGCGATGTCATCATCGCCGTCGATGCCGGGCATGGGGGCGAAGATCCCGGGGCGATCGGCCACGGCGGTACGCGCGAGAAGGACGTGACGCTGGCGATCGCGCGGGCACTGGCCGTGCGCATCGATGCCGAGCCCGGCATGCATGCAGTGCTGACGCGCGACCGGGACGAGTTCGTACCGCTCGAGGAGCGGATCCGCCGCGCGCGCCTCGCGCGCGCCGACATGTTCATCTCGGTGCACGCGGATTCGATCTCCGATCGCAGCATCTCGGGCGCCTCGGTCTACATACTTTCGACGCACGGCGCCTCGAGCGAGGCGGCGCGCGTACTGGCGGACAAGGAGAACGCTGCCGACCTCGTGGGCGGCATACGCCTCGCCGACGAGGGCGCGCTCGCTCCGGTGCTGCTGGATGCCGCGCAGCAGGAGACCATCGGCGTGAGTGCCGCGGCCGCCGAGCGCGTGGTGAGCGCGCTCGAGAGCGTGGGCGAGGTGCGCAAGGCGCAAGTTCAGCACGCCGGCTTCGTGGTGCTCAAATCTCCGGCAATCCCCGCCATGCTCATCGAGACAGCCTACATCTCCAACCCGACGGAGGAGCGGCGCCTGCGCAACCCCGGTCAGCAGGAGCGGCTGGCCGAGGCGATCTGCGGGGGCGTACGCGCTTTTTTCCTGGAGAATCCTCCGGACGGCACCCGCTTCAAGCAGGAGCACCTGGCGAGCGCGGCCAGCGCGACCGCCGCCGCGACGCCCTGAGCGCGCACGGCCGGCTGCCGCCGCCACCCGCGTCGCTGCTACCCAATCGCCTGTACACTGCGGGGCGCCGCGCGCGGCGCGTACTGGCTTGCGATCGATCCCCTCCCATGCCCATCCGCGTTCTCTCCGGTGAACTCGTCGATCAGATCGCCGCCGGCGAGGTGATAGAGCGCCCCGCATCCCTGGTCAAGGAGCTCATCGAGAACAGCCTGGATGCCGGCGCGCAGCGCATCGACATCGACATCGAGCGGGGTGGCGTCGGCCTTGTGCGCGTGCGCGATGACGGTTGCGGTATCGCGGCTCCGGAGCTGCTGCTCGCAACTGCCCGGCACGCGACCAGCAAGATCGCCTCACTCGCGGACCTCGAGGCGGTCACGAGCCTCGGCTTTCGCGGTGAGGCCCTGCCCTCGATCGGCGCGGTGTCGCGGCTGCGCATCGTGTCGTGTGCCGCGGGTGCAGAGCAGGGGGCGGAGATCTCGATCGAGGGCGGCGCGGCCACGTCCATCCGTCCCGCCGCGCATCCGCCGGGCACCACGGTCGAGGTGCGCGAGCTCTTCTTCAATGTGCCGGCGCGCCGCAAGTTCGTGCGCAGCGATGCCACCGAGCTCATGCACATCGCCCGGCTGGTCGAGCGGCTCGCCCTGTCACGGTTCGACGTGAGCTTCCGGCTGCGGCACGGCGGGCGGGTGCTGCTCGAGGCGCCGGCAGTCACGGGGGCGGGTGAGGAGCTGACGCGGCTCACCGCAGTGCTGGGCGAGGATTTTGCCCCGGGGGCGCTCGCGGTGCGGGCGAGCGCCGGCCCTCTGCTGCTATCAGGATGGGTGGCGCTGCCGACGCGCTCGCGCGCGCAGCCGGATGAGCAGTTCTGGTTCGTCAACAGCCGCAGCGTCCGCGACCGGCTGCTCATGAACGCCGTACGGCTCGCGTACCGCGACGTGCTCTACCACGGCCGCCACGCCGCCTACGTTCTGTACCTGACCCTCGACCCGAAGCTGGTCGATGTAAATGCGCACCCGGCAAAGCTCGAGGTGCGCTTCCGGGAAAGCCGGCAGACACATGATTTTGTGTTTCGCGCGGTCGAGCAGGCGCTCGCCGGCACGAAGCCCCATCCGGCCATGGCAGCCGGGCCGCGAGCGTCCGGGGAGTCGCACGCCACTGCGCACCCGGCGGCCGGTGCGCTGCCTCTTCTTTATACGCCGGCGCGCGACCCCTGGATGCTCGCGGCCGCGGTGAGCGAGTCGCCCGCGGCTGCAGTCTCTGCGCCGGCGGGGCAGGGTGCACCGGATGGCGAGGAGCATCCGCTGGGCACGGCGCTGGCGCAGCTGCATGGGGTATATGTCCTGGCGCAGAACCGGGACGGGCTCGTGCTGGTCGACATGCACGCCGCGCACGAGCGGGTGCTCTACGAGAAGCTCAAGGCACAAGCGGCGGCGGCTGCCCCGGCATCCCAACATCTTCTCGAGCCGCTGGTGATCGAGCTCAAGGCTCACGAGATTGGCGCGCTGCTGGCCCAGCGTGGCGAATGGCAGGCCGCGGGGTTCGAGGTCGACGCCCTGGGGCCCACGCGACTCGCCGTCCGGCGGGTGCCGGCCGCGCTCGATGCCGGCGACGTCCACGAGGTGGTCCGTGCGCTGGTGCGCGATCTGACCCTCGATGCGAACACGCACCATCTCGAGAAGTCCGCCGACCGATTCCTCGGGACGCTGGCCTGCCGGACGGCGATCCACGCGCACCGGCGCCTGACTCTTCCCGAGATGAACACGCTGCTGCGGCAGATGGAACAGACCGAGCGTGCCAACCAGTGCAATCACGGGCGCCCGACCTGGACACGCCTGTCGTTGCAGCAGCTCGACCAGCTGTTTCTCCGAGGGCGCTGACATGTCCGGCCGCACCGCTGCGGGCGCAGCAGCGCTTGCCGCACACGCTCCTGCCGAGAGGCCAGCGCTCTTCCTGCTGACGGGACCTACCGGGGCGGGCAAGACCGAGTGGGCGCTGCGCCTGGCAGAGGCCGCGCCGCTGGAGATCATCAGTGTCGATTCGGCGCTCGTCTACCGCGGTCTGGACATCGGTACCGCCAAGCCGTCCTGCGAAGTGCGCGCTCGCGTTCCGCACCACCTGATCGACATCTGCGACCCGACCGAAAGCTATTCCGCCGGGCGGTTCGTCGCCGATGCGCTGCGCTGTATCCGGGAGATACACGCGCGGGGTCGCGTGCCGCTGCTGGTCGGGGGCACGATGCTGTACGTCCGGGCGCTTCGGCACGGGCTTGCGCCCCTCCCGGCGGCCGCTCCGGAACTGCGGCGCGAGCTCGACGCACGGGCCGAGGAGCGCGGCTGGGCCGCCCTGCACGCCGAGCTCGCCCGGCTCGACCCGGAGGCTGCCGTGCGCATCGCACCCCATGACCGCCAGCGAATCCAGCGGGCGCTTGAAGTCTGTTACACGACCGGCCGGCCGATCTCGCAGTTGCAGCGCGCTACGGTGAGCCCGCTGTCGGACTGGCGCGTGCGCCACTGGATGCTCGCGCCGCGCGACCGTGCGACGCTGCATGCGCGCATCGCACGGCGCTTCGACGCCATGATGGCCGACGGGTTTCTCGACGAGGTGACAGCGCTACGCGACCGGGGCGATCTGAGCACCCGGCACGCCTCGATGCGCGCGGTAGGCTACAGGCAGCTGTGGGCGTACCTCGAGGGTACGTGGGGCCTGCCGGAGGCGCGGCTGCGAGCGGTTGCCGCAACGCGGCAGCTGGCCAAGCGCCAGCTCACCTGGCTGCGCGCCGAGAGGCAGGGCGAGTGGCTGGATCCGCAGGCCGACCCGACGTCGTTCAATCGAGACATATTGCAGGCACAGGCCCAGCTGCCGGGGCTCTGACGGCATGTTAAGATGAGGCGTCGTTTGCTGAGCCCCTTGAATGGGTGGTGGATTCGCGTGCCGGATCGCGGAACAGGGAAGTTCGGGCGCGGTCGTCGTGGTGTGCCAATAGCCAACGCTGCAAAAATAAGGAGAACCCGATGGCCAAAGGCCAGTCTCTTCAGGACCCCTTTTTGAACGCCCTTCGCAAGGAGCGGGTGCCTGTGTCTATCTACCTGGTGAACGGCATCAAGCTGCAGGGTCAGATCGATTCCTTCGACCAGTTTGTCGTCCTGTTGAAGAACAGCGTCAGCCAGATGGTTTACAAGCACGCGATCTCGACTGTCGTGCCGGCGCGCAATGTACGGCTGGCCACGGACGAGGGCGGCGCCCCGGAGACCCCCGCGGAGTAATGTTCGTTCTGACGGAAAGCCTGAGTGTTCGAACGCCCACGTTCTGGTGAGCGTGCCGTATTGGTGCGCCTGGGGTTGGGCGCGCCGGTCGATCCGGAGGACCTGCAGGAATTCACGCAGCTTGCGCTTTCGGCCGGTGCCCACCCGGTGGCCACCGTGCTCGGGCGGCGCGAGCGCCCCGACTCGCGCTACTTCGTCGGCAGCGGCAAGGCCGCGGAGCTGCGCACCGCGGCGCTGGCTCACGACGCCGACGTCGTGCTCATCGACCATGCGCTCACTCCCAGCCAGGAGCGCAATCTCGAGAAGCTGATCGAGCGGCGTGTGCTGGACCGCAACGGACTGATCCTCGACATCTTCGCGCAGCGCGCGCGCAGCTTCGAGGGCAAGCTCGAGGTGGAGCTCGCACAGTTGCGGCACATCGCCAGCCGCCTGGTGCGCGGCTGGACCCACCTCGAGCGTCAGAAGGGCGGCATCGGTCTGCGGGGTCCCGGCGAGACGCAGCTCGAGACCGACCGCCGCATCATCGCCCAGCGGGTGCGCGTGCTCTCCCGGCGCCTCGCGAAGCTCACACAGCAACGCGAGACCGGACGGCAGAGGCGCGCGCAGATTCCCGTGCCCTCGCTGGCGCTGGTCGGCTATACCAACGCCGGTAAATCGACGCTCTTCCGGGCCCTTACCGGCGCAGACGCTTACGTGGCGGACCAGCTGTTCGCGACCCTCGATCCAACCGTGCGGCGCATTACCCTTCCGGGTGGCACGGCGGTGGTCGCGGCCGACACGGTCGGCTTCATCCGCGAGCTGCCGCACGAGCTCGTCGCGGCGTTCCAGTCGACCCTCACCGAAGCGCGTGCCGCGACGCTGCTCTTGCATGTGGTGGACGCGAGCAACCCGCGGCGCGATGCCCAGCTCGCCCAGGTCAATGCGGTACTGGAGGAGATCGGCGCGCGCGGCATTCCGCAGCTCATCATTTATAACAAGATCGACCGGCTCGAGACGACGGCGCGCATCGATCGCGACGCCGAGGGACGCGCCACGGCGGTGTGGATCTCGGCGGCCCGCGGGACCGGACTCGAGCTGCTGACGCGCGCGGTGGCCGAGCGGCTGGCGCGGTTCGCGCGGCGCGCGCGCCTCAGAATGCCGGCTGCCTCCGGCGCGCTGCGCTCGCGGCTGTACGCCGCGCAGGCGGTGCGCGCCGAGCGCGCTGCCGCCGACGGCTCGATCGAGCTGGCCGTGGAGCTGCCGGACGTCGAGCTGCTCGAGCTGGCGCGCACCGCCGGAGTGCAGATTCTCGAGGTGCAGGCGTCGCCCGGCGCTTGTGCGCCCGGAACCGCTTACCTACAATCGACCGCCGCTCCGAGCGCGGCCAAAGTGCGCTGATTTAACCGCACCCTCTTATGGCGTGGAATCAACCAAGCGGCGGTCAGAATCCGTGGGGCCGTCGGCCGGGGCAGGGGGGTGGGGATCTCGACGAGCGCCTGAAGAGCTGGCAGCGCAGGCTCGAGTCGCTCCTGCGCCCGGGTGGCGGCAAAGGCGGCGAGGGCGGCTCGCTGCTGCTGATAGCCGTGCTCATCGCGATCGCGCTATGGCTGTTCAGCGGCTTCTACCAGGTCACCGCCGCCGAGCGCGGCGTGATCCAGCGCTTCGGCAAGCTGGTGCAGGTGCGGCCGCCGGGAGTGGGCTGGCGCCTGCCGTGGCCGATCGAGACGATCACCAAGGTGAACGTCGCCAGCGTCAACTCCAGCGATTTCAAGTCGCCCGTGCTGACCTCGGACGTGTTCCTGGTCGATCTGGTGTTCTCGGTGCAATACCGGTTCGCCGACCCGGTCAAGAAACTGTTCAGCGTCTACGACCCCGAGGCCACCCTTAACGAAGTCAGCGAGAGCGCCATCCGCGAGATCGTCGGCCGCAGCACGCTCGATGACGTGCTGGTCGGCAACACGCGTTCCGAGATTACCCGGCGCACCAAGGAGCTGATCCAGCGGACTCTCGACACCTACGACGCCGGCATTACCGTCACGACCGTCAATCTCAAGGACGTGCAGGTGCCGGACGCCGTGGTCCCCTCGCAGCGCGATGCCAACAAGGCGCAGGCCGATAAGGAGCGCTTTACCCTCGAAGCGGAGGCTTACGCCAACAGCATCATTCCGGTGGCGCAGGGCTCGGCGAAACGCATCCAGCAGGAGGCCGAGGCCTACAAGGCGCAGGTCGTAGCGCTGGCGCAGGGTGAGGCGGCGCGTTTCTCGCAGCTCGAGGCAGCCTACGCGCAGGCGCCCGAGGTGACGCGCCAGCGCATGTATCTCGACACGGTGGAGGACGTGCTGACACGCGCCCACAAGGTGCTGATCGATGCGCGTGCCGGCGGCAACCTCATCTACCTGCCGATCGACAAGCTGCTCGAGAAGGGCACGGGCGCGAGCGAGAGCGCCGAGCCGGCGGCCGGCGCCGCGAGCACCGCTCCGGACTCCGTGACCGTCGAGGCCCGCAGCCGGGGGGAGCGCTGATGAGCGGCCGGCTGTTCCCGGTGGTGTTGGCGCTCGTGGTCGTGCTGGTGCTCGCCGGACTGTCGATGTTCACGGTGAGCGAGACGGAGCTCGCCATCCGCACCGAGTTCGGCGCCGTCGTCGGCACTTACCGCGAACCCGGGCTGCATTTCAAGCTGCCGTGGGACATGGTGACGAAATTCGACCGCCGCATCCTCTCGCAGTCGTACAACGGCGAGACGTTCCTCACCAACGACAACCGCGGCCTGATTGCCGACTTCTACGTCAAGTGGCGCGTCAAGGATCCGGTGCTGTACTACACGGCGACCGGTGGTCGCGAAGAGCTGGCCGCTGATCGCCTCGCGGACATCGTCAAGGACGGCCTCAAGAGCGTGGTGGCCGAGCGCACCCTGCAGCAGATCGTGTCCGCCGAGCGCACCGCGGTCACCGGGCAGATGTTCGGTGCGGCGAGTCGCAGCGCGGCGGGACTCGGAATCGAGCTGGTCGACGTGCGCGTGCAGCGCATCGATCTGCCCGACGATGTGGCGGCACGGGTGTTCCAGAGCATGGAGCAGACCTTTGCGCGGACCGCAGGCCGGCTGCGCGCCGAAGGGGAGAGCGCCAGCACGGCGATCCGCGCCGACGCCGAAAGGCAGCGTACCGAAATCCTCGCCGACGCGCAGCGCGACGCGCTGCGCGTCCGCGGCGAAGGCGATGCCGCTGCCACCGAGATCTATGCGCGTGCCTACTCGAAGGATCCGGAGTTCTATGCGTTCTATCGCAGCCTGCAGGCCTATGAGCGCTCGCTCGGCAAGGACGGCGATCTGCTGGTGCTGGCGCCGGACGGGGAGTTCTTTAAGTACCTGAAGGATCCGGCTAAGCGCAAGGGCGCGCCGTGACGCTCGCGGCACACCGATACGGCGGCGGACTGCGCGCCGCGCGGCGCGGCTCGTGCTCCGGCGCATGAACCTATCCGACCTGCTGGCCGCGTTCGGGCTGTTTCTGGTGTTGGAAGGTATTGCGCCGTTTCTGAACCCCCAGGGCGTGAAACGCGCGTTCGCGCGACTCATGGAGCTGCGCGACCGCGAGTTGCGCATCGCGGGGCTGGGCAGCATGCTGGTGGGCGTCATCATTCTGTTCCTGGTGCGCTAGGGGGCAAGCGGTGGGTAAGTTCGTGGTCGTCATCGGCACCCAGTGGGGCGATGAGGGCAAGGGCAAGGTCGTGGACCTGCTCACCGAACGCGCCGCGGCGGTGGCGCGTTTCCAGGGAGGGCACAACGCCGGCCACACACTGGTGATCGGCGCCCGCAAGACCGTCCTGTCGCTGATCCCCTCGGGCATCCTCCGCGAGAAGGTCCGCTGCCTGATCGGCAACGGCGTGGTGCTGTCACTCGAGGCGTTGCTCACGGAGGCACGCACGCTGATGGAGCAGGGCGTACCGGTGTTCGAGCGATTACGCCTGTCGCCGCTTTGTCCCCTGATCCTGCCTTCGCATGTACTGCTCGATCAGGCGCGCGAGCGCGCCCGCGGGCCCAACGCTCTCGGCACCACCGGGCGCGGCATCGGGCCGGCCTACGAAGACAAGGTGGCGCGGCGCGCGGTGCGGGTCGCGGACCTGTTTCAGCGCGACCGCTTCGCCGCCAGGCTGGGCGAGGTACTCGACTTTCATAACTTCGTGCTGCAGCACTACTACCGCCAGCCGGCGGTCGACTTCCAGAAGACGCTCGACGCGCAGCTCGCCTTCGGCGAGCAGATCGCCACGCTGGTCACCGACGTCACCCGCACGCTGCACGAGCTGCGTGTCGCCGGCGCCAACGTGCTGTTCGAGGGCGCGCAGGGCGCAATGCTCGACGTCGACCTCGGCACCTATCCCTACGTGACGTCGTCCAACACCACGGCAAGTTTTGCCGGCACCGGCACTGGACTCGGCCCGCGAGCCTTCGACGGCGTGCTCGGCATCGTCAAGGCGTACACAACACGGGTCGGTGCCGGGCCGTTTCCCACCGAGTTGTTCGACCAGTACGGCGAGCATCTTTCGCGGGTCGGGCACGAGTTCGGCTCGGTCACCGGCCGGCGGCGGCGCTGCGGCTGGTTCGACTCGGTCGCCCTCAGGCGCTCGATCGTCAATTCGAGCGTCACCGGGCTGTGCATCACCAAGCTGGACGTGCTCGACGGGCTCGATACCATCCGCGTCGGTGTCGGCTACCGGATCAAGGGCGTGGTGACGCCCGAGCCGCCCCTCACCGGGGAGACTTACGCCGACATCGAGCCGGTGTACGAGGAGCTGCCGGGCTGGCACGAGTCCACCGTCGGCGTGACCGAGTACGGCGCATTGCCCGGCAATGCGCGCCGCTACCTCGAGCGGCTCGAGGCCCTGGTGAGCGTGCCGCTGGACGTGATCTCGACGGGTCCGGAGCGCGAGCAGACCATCCTGCTGCGGCACCCGTTCGGAGCTTGAGCCCGGGCGGATTTGCCGCCGTGGGCACCGCGCCCGCTCATGAGGTCACCGAATCAGGCTGCGCACGCTCCTTGCCGAGCAGCACCATTTTCAGAGCCGGCACGACCAGCAGCAGCATGATCGAGCCGAGCAGCATGCCGCCGACCACGACTGTTGCGAGCGGCCGCTGTACCTCGCTGCCGATGCCGCTCGAGATCGCAGCCGGCAGCAGGCCGATTCCTGCCGACAGGCTCATCATCAGGAGGGGACGCATCAGCGCGCGGCCCGCCCGGAACATCGCGTCGGACGGCGCCGCGCCGCGCGATCGAGCCTGGTTGTAGTGGTTGATCATCAGAATGCCGATCATGACCGACACACCAAAGAGTGATACGAAGCCAATCGCAGCCGAGATGCTGAAGTTGAGGCCCGACAGGTACAAGGCAATGACGCCGCCGGCGATCACGAACGGGATTCCGACCAGTGCCACGAGGCATTCCTTAATCGAATTGAACAGCGCGTAGAGCAGCCCGAGGATCAGCACCAGGCTTACCGGAACGATGATTTCGAGGCGCGCACGCGCGGCCTGCAGCTGCCCGAACTCCCCGGCCCACACCAGCCGATAGCCGGTCGGCAGCCTCACGTCCCGTGCGATGCGCTGCTGCGCTTCGCTCACGGTGCTTCCGAGGTCGCGGCCGCGCACGCTGAACTTCACCGGGATGAAGCGCTGGTTGCTCTCGTGGTAGATCCAGGCGGCGCCGGTGTCGAGCGAGATGCTCGCCAGCTCGCCCAGGGGAATGTATGCGTTGGCGCCGCTCGCTGTCTGATAGGCGACCTTGATGTTGCGGATCTTCTCGATGCTGTCGCGATCCTGCGCCGGATAGCGTACCGCGACGTCGAACTGCCGCTCACCCTCGAGCACCGTGGTGGCCACTGCGCCGCCGGCCGCCGCCTTGATGACGGCAGCGACATCACCGGTGTTCAGACCATAGCGCGCGGCCTTGGCCCGATCGATCTCGATGTCGAGATTGGGCTGCCCGAGCACCGGGAACACGCCCAGGTCGGTGACGCCGCGGATCGTGCTCATCTCGTCACGGATGCGCTCCGCAAGCCGGGTAAGCGTCACGAGGTTTGGTCCGATGATCTTCACGGCGTTGACGGCCTTGACGCCGGAGATGCCCTCCTCGATGTTGTCCTGGATGTACTGGGAGAAATTGAAGGTCACGCCCGGCATGGCCTGCTGCAGGTCGGCGTTGATTTCCTCGACGAGCTTCTCCTTGGTCATGCCGCGCGGCCACCGCTCTGGGGGCTTGAGGACACCGAAGAGTTCGACGTTCGAGAACGGTGACGCGTCGCTGCCGTCGTCGGGGCGGCCGTGCTGCGAGAACACGGTCACGACCTCAGGATGCCGGAGCACGATCAGCCGCATCTTGCGCGTTGCCGCCTCGCCATCCTCGAGCGACAAGGTCATCGGCATCGAGCAGCGGATCCACAGGTTGCCTTCCTCCAGCGCGGGGAGGAATTCGCTCCCGAGCCGCGGCACCAGCAGCACTGCGAGCCCCAGGAACGCGGCGCCCGCAGCTATCACCAGCGCGCGGTGAGCGAGCGCGGACCTCAGCGCGGGATTGTAGAGCCGATGCAAGACACGCACGATCACGGTCTCGGACTCCCGCAGCCGCTCGGGCAGCAGGAACGAGGCCAGGACCGGCGTCACGGTAAAAGTGGCTAGCAGTGCACCGGCGAGCGCGTAGGCGTAGGTTCGGGCCATGGGCCCGAAGATCGCACCTTCGACCCCCTGCATGGTGAAGAGCGGCACGAAGGCCGCGACGATGATGAGAGCAGCGAAGAACACGGCCCTGTCGACCTGTAGCGCGCTCACCATGAGCAGTCGCAGCCGATCGTTCCAGCTCCCCGCCGCACCATTCACGGCGCGAGTCGGAGCGGGCCCCCACTCGCCCGCGGCGAGGCGCTGCAGCAGGCTGCGGCGCTGCTCGAGGGGCGCCTGGAGGTTGGCGAAGACATTCTCCACCAGGATTACGGCCGACTCGATGATGATGCCGAAGTCCACGGCCCCGAGAGAGAGCAGGTTGGCGCTCTCACCGCGCAACACCAGGATGATGACGGCGAACAACAGCGCGAACGGAATGTTGATTCCGACGATCAGGGCGCTGCGCAGGTTGCCGAGGAATATCCACTGGATCAGGAACACCAGCAGGCAACCGAAGATGAGATTGTGGAACACGGTATGGGTAGTCACCGCGATCAGGGACCCGCGGTCGTAGATCGGAACCAGGTGCACGCCGGCGGGGAGACTGCCGTCGCGGTTCATCGCGGCGATTTCGGCCTCGACCTTCGGCAGCATGTCCGCGGTCTTGCGAGTGCGGCTCATGACGACGATCGCGGAGACTGCATCGTCCTCCTGGTCGTGGCCCCATATGCCCAGCCGCGGTACGTAGCCAACCGATACTTTCGCGACGTCCTTCAGCAGCAGCGGTACGCCGCCGCTCTGGCTCAAGACGACGTTTTCGATGTCGTCGAGGCGGTAACCGCGCGTCAGATCGTCCTCGCCGCCATCGTCAATCAGGCCGACGCCGCGGATGTTGATCGACTGCTGACCGATGCGGATCTCGCGTCCGCCTACGTTGATGTTCGAGTTGGCGAGCGCGTTGATGATCTGCGGCACCGTGACGCCGTAGGCCTCGAGCCTTCCAGGGTCGACCTCGACTTCGAACTGCTTGGTCGGTCCGCCCCAGCTGTTGACCTGCACGATGCCCGGAATGGTCAGCAGGCGGCGGCGCACTATCCAGTCCTGTACCGTGCGCAGATTGGTGATGTCGAAGTGCGGCGGACCGACGACCTGGTACCGGTAGATCTCGCCGGTAGTGCTGTTCTGCTGGATCGTAGGCGTGAGGCCGCCGGGGAGATTGACGTTCTGCTGCAGTGCCACCGCCGCCTGGGCGTACGCGAAGTCGAAGTCGACGCCGTACTCGAACACCACGCGCACGAACGACAGGCCGTAGAAGGACGTCGAGCGAATCACCGCGATTCCGGGCACGGTATACAGCCCGATCTCCATCGGCCGGGTGTAGTAGCGCTCCATCTCCTCCGCGGAAAGTCCCGGCGCCTGGGCGGTGATTTCCAGAATCACCGGTGTCGGATTGGGGTAGGCCTCAATGTTCAGCTGCCGGAAAGCGGCCACACCCGCAGCCGCGAACAGCAGCAGCGCGAACACGACGATGGCGCGCCGACTCAGGCAGAAGCCGATCACGGACTTGAACATCGCCGGTCAATCGCTCGGCGGCGCTTCGAGCAGATTGCTGAGAAACACGGCGCCGTCGCTGACGATCAGCTCTCCGGGGTGCACCCCTTTCAGGACCTGCACCCAGCCTGCATCGCGCTCGCCCGTACTCACTGTGCGCCGCGCAAAATGGCGGCCGTCGCTGGTCACCCATACGCTCGTGGTGCCATCGGTTTCGCGTACCGCCCCGTTGGCCGGGATGGCGACAGATTGCACGGGCGGGGCGACGCGGATCGTAATCTCCGCCAACATCCCGGCACGCAATTCATCGTGAGGGTCGACGATTTCCGCGCGCACCGCGACGCGATGGGTCTGCGGATCGACGGTGTCGTAGATGCTCGCGACCTTGCCTGAATAGGTGCGCCCGGGATAGGCGATCACCGTGAGCGACACCGGCTGTCCGAGGCGCACCGCTACACTGTCGCTCTCGGCGACGTTGGCGAGTGCCCACTTGCGCCGCGAGTGCCCGGCCGAGGCGCTTTGAATCCGCCGCGCGGCGATCATGCGATCGATGTCGGCGTCGCTCTTGCCGAGCATGCGGACCGCGTCCCGTGAAGCTTTCAGGGCGGCCGCCGCGGTCTCCTGCGCGGACAGCGCCTGCTCGAGCTCCTTGCGAGCAATGCCGTTGCCCTCGCCCAGTGACTGCACGCGCGCGAGCTCCTTGCTGGTCAATTCGAGGTTTGCCGCGGCACCAAGCAACGTGGACTCGGCTTGCACAGTCGCCGGGTCCTCCTCGAAGCTGATGCTGCCCACCGCGTGCTTTTCGAGCGGAAAGGAATGGGTTTGAACGCGCTCGATGCGCAGCTCACCGACCTGGTCGGCCTTTAAGTCCACGCTCGCCGCGCGGGTATCGGTGGCGTGCGGGGTGGGTTCCTCAAGCGGCCGCGTGGCCGAGGCGGCAAGATGGATGGAGACAAGTGCAGCGGCTAAACAGCCGAGCGCGACGGCCGCGCAGGAAAGAAGGCGCTTCGGTACGACCCGCATCGTGAAATGATGCCCGGCGTACCTGTCGCGAAGCTGACAGCCCCCTATGCGGCGGCCGTCGGGGGCGGCCTCCTGGCTGGTGGAAATCGCAGGCGCACCCGGGTACCCACTGCATCACAGTCGCCGATCTCGAGCTCCGCACCATGCAGGCGCGCCACTTCGTCGGCAATCGCCAGGCCGAGGCCGCATCCGCTGCCCGGGCTGTCTGGGAGCCGATAGAAGCGCTGGCGAACTGCCTGGCGCTCATACAGCGGGATTCCGGGGCCGTCGTCCTCGACCTCGAGGTAGGCGCGGCCGCCGGCGATGCCGCAGCGCACCGTCACGTGGCCACCTGCAGGGACATAGCGGATGGCATTGTCGACCAGGTTCGCGAGCACCTCGCGAATCAGCCATGCCACGCACTCGGGGTGCACAGGCTCGATCTGGGCTCCGAGGTCGATGCCTTTGACCAATGCGCGATCGAGGTTCTGCGCCACGACATCCGCAATGAGCTTGCCGCAGTCGACCGGCGTGAATTCCTCGGCCAGATGTACCGCCGGATCCGCGCGGGCGAGCGTCAGCAGCTGATCCGCGGTATGTGCGAGGTTCTGTGCGCTCTGCTGCAGCGCTAACAGCTCGTGCCGCACCCGGCCGTCGCTCGACTCGGTGATCAGCAGATCGAGCTGGATCAGGAGCCCGGCGAGTGGCGTTCGCATCTGATGTGCCGCATTGGCAAGGAAGTGTTGCTGCACGCGCGATGCTTCCCCGAGGGCGGCGAACAGCCGATTCAGCTCGGTGACCAGCAACCGCACTTCACCGGGAGCGGCGCGCACATCGAGCGGCGACAGCTCGCGCGCTGAGCGCGTGGCGACCTGGTCTCCCAGCCTCAGCATCGGCCGCAGCGCCAATGCGACTCCGATCCACACCAGCACTACTGTTGCGACGAGCTGCACAACGTCCGTGAGTACCTCGCTCACGAGCAGGTGCAGCGTGGCGCGATCGCGCTCTGCAGTGGTCTCCGCTACCGATACCGCGAGCGAGCGCGGGCCGGGTATCGAGTAAGTGACGACGCGGACTGCTGCGCCCCGGTGGCGGGCATCGAAGAAGACAGGGTTCCCGGATTCGCCTGCGCTTACGGGAAGATCCGCGTCGCCCGCAAGCCAGCGACTCCCGGAGCGCACAACGTAGTACGCATGCGACTTTGCGCCGGGGTGCAGCAGAGCATCGACAGCAGTCGCAATCTGCGCCAGTTCGGCGGGCTGCACGCCGTTCTGTGCGCGCGTCGCGATGGCAAGCGCGGCGCTCGCCAGCGCGTGATCGTAGGCTTCGCGCACCGGTGCGGCGCCGGTCTCGTAATCCAGATAGACCCCCGCAGCGAGCAGCAGCACCAAAGGCGGCAGCAGGTAGGCGAGCAGCCGGCCGCGGATGCTGTTCCAGGGAGGACGGATCACGCCCTAAGGCTCGTCGTCCAGCCGGTAGCCCAGGCCGCGGACCGTGCGGATTCTGGCGGTCGCGGCAAGCTTGGTGCGCAGCCGCGAGACAACCGCTTCGACGGAATTGAGCGAGAGATCCTGCGGGGCGGAGCTGATGGCGTCCAGGAGGCGCTCCTTGCTGACGATACGACCGGCGTTGACCGCCAGATACTCGAGCACCAGCCACTCGCGACGGGTCAGGTCGAGCGATTCGTCGCCGACCGTTGCCCGGCGGCCCTCGAGGTCGACACTCAGCGAACCGACCTGAACCTTGGAGCTCGCGAGCGCCCGTGCCCTGCGGATGTGGGCGCGGCATCGGGCGAGGAGCTCGGCCAGCGCGACAGGTTTCACCAGATAATCATCCGCGCCCATATCAAGGGTGTCGACGCGATCAGCGATCGAATCGCGTGCCGTCACGACCACGACCGGCAATGTTCTGTGAGTACGACGAATGCGCCGCACCAGGCTCGTCCCGTCTTCCCGCGGCAGGCCGAGATCGACAATGGCGAGATCGAACTGCTCGCTCAGGAGTGCCGCCGATGCGGCTTCTGCCGACGCAACGTGATCGACCACATACCCGTGGAGCGTCAGGCCACGGCTCATGGTGCCTGCAATGATCTCGTCGTCCTCAACGATCAGGACTCGCATCTGTGTTTCAGGCCCCCGGAAGTGCCCCTGCAACTCCTGGCGTCGACGTATGTAGTCGCGTGATACGCGCGAGCGGCGGCGGATGCGAGTAGTAAAACGCCGCATACAGCGCATCGGGTGTCAGCGTGTTGGCGTTATCCCGATGCAGTTTCACCAGCGCGCTGGCGAGCTCCGCGGCGCTCGCGTGATGCGTGGCGAAGGCGTCGGCCTCGAACTCGTGACGCCGCGACCAGAGAGCCGTCAGCGGCGTAACGAACAAGGTGAAGACCGGCACGACCAGCACGAACAGCAGCAGTGCGGCGTGGGTCGAGGGCTGCGGCACGCCGAGTGCGGTGTAGAACCAGGCGCGGCGCGCCAGCCAGCCGAGCAGTGCGAGCCCGGCGAAGCTGGCGAGCACCGAGACCAGCAGCCGCTTGCGGACGTGCCGCAGGCGGAAGTGTCCGAGCTCGTGGGCGAGCACCGCTTCGACCTCGGCGGCACCGAGGCGCTCGAGCAGGGTGTCGAAGAACACGATTCGCTTGTGTCGCCCGATGCCGGTGAAGTAAGCGTTGCCGTGGCTCGAGCGGCGCGAGTTATCGATGACGAACACCCCGCGGGAAGTGAAGCCGCAGCGCTCGAGGAGCGCCTCGATCCGCATCTTGAGCGCCTGATCCTGAAGCGGCGAGAAGCGGTTGAAGAGCGGCGCGATGAAAGCGGGCCACGCCCAGGCCATGACGAACATGACCGCAAGCCACAGGCCCCACGCCCACAGCCACCACCAGCGTCCGGCATGCTGCATGAGGAGCAGCATCGCAATCAGCAGCGGTCCGCCGAGCACGATGGCCAGCGCGATGCTGCGGGCGAGGTCGGCAGCGAACAGCGCGGGCGTCGTGCGGTTGAACCCGAAGCGCGCCTCGAGTCCGAACGTACGCGAGGCAGCCAGCGGCAGATTGATCAGCTCCATGACCGCCACAACGGTGGCGATCACTGCGACTCCGAGCCAGGGCTCCGGGAGCGAGGTGCGGCGCCAGAGCCCATCGACGGCGGCGATGCCGCCGCCGACCGTCAGCGCGAGAATCAGTGCGGCGTCGACCAGAGTGCTGAAACGGCCGAAGCGCAGCTTCGCCAGCGTGTAGTCCGCCGCCTTGGCGTGCTCGGCGGCCGAGATGCTGGCCGCGAACGGCCCGGGGACGCGCTCGCGGTGCCGCGCTACCGCCGCCCCCTGGCGTGTCGAGAGCCACAGCTCCACGGCAACACCCGCGAGCAGGGCGAAAACGAAGATGACGCTGAGCCACTGCATCGGTGCGATTCGCTGCGCCCGCCGCGGTTCGGCTCCGCGCGGCTCTACGACGCGCCGGCCTGCGCGGGGGCAGGGCGGATGCGCTCGCGGAGCCAGAGCAGCGCCGTGCACAGGAAGGCTGCGAGGCTCAGCAGCCCGAAGAACCACAACATGGGTGTATAGCCCGCGGCGTTGCCGGCGGCGGCGCCGCTCACGTCGTTCAGGTGTCCCGCGATCACGTTGGCGCCGAACAGACCCGCATTCTGCAGCGAAGTCATGAGACCGTACGCGGTGCCAAGGTGTTCCGGCGGCGCGTAACGCACCACTGTCGGCCAGAGCACTGCCGGCAGGAACGAGAAACTCACCCCGAGAAGTGCCGTTGACAGCCCGGCGCCGTCCGGAACCGTCCCCAGCACCAGGAAGCTCACCGGCAGCAGCACCGAGCCGAGGACGAGCAGCAGGGAGTTGCGCCCGGTGCGATCCAGCAGCAGCCCGAACACGGGCGTCGCGAACACCGCGGCAAGGAACACGTAGCTGTTGAGCGTGCTCGCCTGCTCGAGCGAGAGTCCCTGCGCCTGCTGCAGGTACTTGATGGCGAAGGTGCTGCGAAACGGGAAGATCACCGAGTAGAACGTCACACAGGTTGCGACCAGCAGCCAATAGTCGGCGCGGAAGGACAGCAGGTGCCGCCAGTAGAAGCGCTCGGGCGGCGAGGGCAGCGCCAGCGTTCCGCGCCGCGCCTCGCGCGCATCCAGCCAGAAGTAGACGAGCGCGCCGGCGAACGAAGCGACCGCAAAGCCTGCCGCGAGCCACATCGGTGGCTGCCAGCCACGCTCGTAGAGCGCGCCGGCGAACGACGGCGAGCGGTCGGCGAGGTAGGACCCCAGACGCGCCAGGCTCAGGTTGAGCGCGAACAGCAGCGCGAAGTACCGTCCCGCGAACCACTGCGCGAACGCCACGGTCGTCGCCACGGCGAGGGTCTCCGAGCCTATGCCGAACAGCAGCCGCCCGGCGGCCATCACCGGGAAGTGTGCGCCGAGTGCCGTGACCACCGCGCCCACGAGACAAACGCCGGTGGTCGCAACCACCATGAGCCGTGCGCTGAAGCGGTCGACCAGCACGCCGCCGATCACCACCAGGAAGATGTTCGGGAGGCTATAGATCGCGTTCAGCGTGCCGATCTCGGTGTCGCTGAAGTGCAGCTGGCGAGAGAGCTGCTCGGCGACCGGGGCGATGGAATCGTAGCCGTAGTAGTTGCCGAGCATGACGAACGCCATGCCGGCGAACATCAGCGCCTGGGCGGAGAACGACGGCGTCGAGGCACGCAAACGCTGCAGCGACATCGTGGGATTGTACTCAATCCCCGCGCCTGGCGCGGATCGCGGCGCCGCCGCCGTGCCAACTGACCGCCGCGCCGGCTGCGATAGCCAACGCCTGCTTCCTGCCGCATTATTTGAGCCGGACGCGCTTCAGATGAGCGGAGGATCCCATGACCAGATCGGGAACCAAGGGCGCAAGCGAGCCCCTGAAGACACCTGCAAACGAACCTGGAGCCGGGCACGGGACCCACGCGCGCGTGGTCGTCTCGAAGAATGGCCCGTATCTGGTCAGCGGCGATGTACCTCTCTCCCGGCAGACGATCGTGGCCGACGCCGAGGGCGGATCGCAGTCGTGGCAGGAGAGCGAGCCCATCCCGACACAGAAGCAGTACGCACTCTGTCGCTGTGGCCACTCGAAGTCCAAGCCCTTCTGCGACGGCAGCCACGTCAGGGTCGGCTTCGATGGCGCCGAGACCGCGAGCCGCGAGCCCTATCGCGAACAGGCGCAGCTCACCGAGGGTGCGGCGCTCGATCTTACCGATGCGGAAGGGCTGTGCGCTTTTGCGCGCTTCTGCGATCCGAACGGCCAGGTCTGGAACCAGGTTGAGCGGACCGACGACGCTGAGGTGCGCACGACGTTCGTGCGGCAGGTGAACTACTGTCCGTCCGGGCGGCTAGTCGCCTGGGAGCGCTCGCAGCCCGTGGAGCGAGCGCTGCCGGTCTCCATCGGAATCATCGAGGATCCGCCCGAGGGCGTGAGCGGACCGCTGTGGCTGCGCGGCAGCGTTCAGCTCGTGGCGGGGGACGGCTTCCTCTACGAGCGCCGTAACCGCATCACGCTCTGCCGTTGCGGGGCGTCCAAGAACAAGCCCTTCTGCGACGGCTCGCACGCCGCGATCAAGTTCCGCGATGACCGTTGAGCGCGCCGCCGTGCGCGGCCCGGCGGTCACATGCCCGCGGCGGCGGATGCGATGAGCCGCGGCGAAGTCCTCGTGGTGGGTGGCGGCCTCGCAGGCCTCTGCAGCGCCGCGGCGCTGTCGGAAGCCGGCTGTTCCGTGCACGTTCTGGAGCGGCGCGAGGACGTCGGGCTCGAGACGAGCTTCGCCAACGGCGGGCTGCTCACTCCATCGATGCCTCATCCGTGGAACTCGCCCGGGGTGTGGCGGCTGCTCCTCAAGTGGATCGGGCGCGAGGACGCTCCGATGCTGCTGCGGCCGTCGGCGCTCGGCAGCTATGTCGGGTGGGGACTGCGATTTCTGTCGGCGTCCTCGCCGCGCGGCTACCGTGCCGCGACCGAGGCGAATTTCCGGCTGTGCGACTACAGCCTGCGCTGCGTGCAGCGCTGGCGCCGGGACATGCGGCTCGATTACGCCGCGGATACCCGCGGCACGCTCAACGTGTACCGGGATGGTGCGGCGTTCCGGCATGCCCTGGCGGCCGTCGAGGAGCTCAGGCCCGTCGGCCTCACCTGCGCGGCAATCGATGCCGCCGCCGCGGTTCGCCTCGAGCCGCTGCTGGAGGAAGCCCGCGACACGATCGTCGGCGCCATCCACTATCCGACGGACGAGACCGGTAACGCATACCTTTTCTGTCAGGCGCTGAAGGAGCGATTGCTCGAGCGCGGCGTGCGAATCTCGCAGAGCACGACGGTGCGCAGCCTGCATATCGCGGCCGGACGCGTCGCAGGAGTCGAGACCGCAGCCGGAGAACTGCTGCAGGGCGCACAGGTGGTCGTGGCGGCGGGTCCCTGGTCCGCCGCGCTCCTCGACGCCCAAGGAGTGCGGCTGCACGTTCGGCCCGTGAAGGGCTACTCGCTCTCGATCCGCGGCGTTGCCCCGTGCCTCATGCCGGGAATCGCGCTGATCGACGATTCACTGCATGCAGTCATGACTCCGCTGGGGGACACGCTGCGCCTGGCGGGCACCGCCGAGTTCAGCGGCTGGGACCGGACCGTGGGTGCGCAGCGCCTCGAGGCCCTGTGGAAGCTGCCGGCAGTCCTCACTCCCGGGCTGTCACGCGCGCTCGACCGCACGAGCGCCCTCGGCTGGTGCGGGCTGCGGCCAGTGTCGGCGGACGGTACGCCTTATATCGGTGCCAGCGCGATCAACGGGCTCTGGGTGAACGCCGGACATGGACACCTCGGCTGGACCCAGGCCGCAGGCTCCGGCTGCCTTCTGGCGCAGCTCATCTGCGGAGCGCCGGCGGCCATCGACCCCGGGCCCTATTGTCTCGAGCCGGCACGACGCGCCCAGGCCCGCCTCAGCACCGCCGCAGCAGCGCGAGTCACGCAGCACTCATGAATCCGCGAACGGGCGGTTCACGTCCATGTGCGCCGTCACCTGCGGCATCGGGTATTTGAGCCCGCTCGCGCAGTTGAAAAGCACCACCTCATCGCTCGGGCGCACCTGGCCGCGCGCCGCTGCCTTCAGATACGCGGCGTACGTCGCCGCACCCTCCGGGCTCAGCAGCAGGCCGTCGCTCTCGCCGGCCTGTTGGCGCGCCCGCTCGATGTCCTCGTCGGGGACGGCGATGGCGAAGCCGCCGGTCTCGCGTACCGCGCGCAGGATCAGGAAGTCCCCGAGCGCGCCCGGCACGCGGATGCCGGAGGCGATGGTGTGGGCGTTCTCCCAGGGCCGCGCGTGGGTTGCGCCTTCGTCGAAGGCGCGCACGATCGGTGCACAGCCGGTGGATTGCACGGCGACCAGGCGGGGCAGGGGACCGGTGATCCAGCCGAGCGCCAGCAGCTCCTGCCAGCCCTTCCACATGCCGATGAGCCCGGTGCCGCCCCCGGTCGGATAGAACACCGCGTCGGGCAGCCGCCAGTGCCGCTGGATCGCCAGCTCGAGTCCCATGGTCTTCTTGCCTTCGATGCGATAGGGCTCTTTCAGCGTCGAGACGTCGAACCAGCCGTATCTGTCGCGGCCGGCCTGCACGAGTCGCGCGCAGTCATTGATGAGCCCGTTCACCCGCCACACGGTCGCGCCCTGGAGGGCGATCTCGCTCAGATTCGTCTCCGGCGTGTCGTCGGGGCAGAAGCAGTAGGCTTCCATGCCGGCGCGCGCCGCGTAGGCGGCCATGGCTGCACCCGCATTGCCGTTGGTGGGAATGGCGAGTCGCTCCACGCCGAAGGACTTCGCCATCGATACGGCCAGACACAATCCGCGCGCCTTGAACGAGCCGGTGGGCAGTCGCCCCTCGTCCTTGACGACGGGTGGCAGGAAACCCTCCGGGTGTGGACTGTTGGTGAGCGGAATGAGTGGTGTCTCGACCTCGCCGAGACTCACGATGTTCTCCGCAGCTGTCACCGGCAACAGCTCCTGCCAGCGCCACAGTCCCGGTGCGCGCGCCTCAATGACCTCGCGTCCCACCTCACGCCTGAGCGCAGCGAGGTCGTAACGGGCGAGCAGCGGTTTGCCCGCCGCCGACAGGCCCTGCAGCGTGCCGATGTCGGAGCGCTCTCCGGTGACGCTGCACTCGAGGTGCGTGGCATAGGTGTAACGCACGTTGACACATCCTCTTTGTGATACAAGGGCACGATGATGCAGGAGCCGCCGCGCGCCGCGACGCCGACGCTGGTCCGCGCAATTGGTCGCTGGAGCATGGTAGCACTGGCGGTCAACTGCATTATCGGCAGCGGCATCTTCGGCCTGCCCTCGGTGCTGGCGGGATTCGTCGGCCGATGGAGCCCCGAGGCCGTGCTCATGGCAGGTGTTGCGATGGGCGTGATCGTTGCCTGCTATGGCGAGGTGGCCTCGCAGTTCACCGAGACCGGCGGACACTACCTGTACATCCGGCAGGCCTTCGGGCGGTTCGCCGGACTGCAGGTCGGCTGGATGAATCTTCTCAGCCGGCTCACCGGCTGTGCCGCGTCGGTGAACCTCCTGGTGATCTCGCTCGGTGAGTTCTGGGCGCGCTCGAGCGCGCCGCTGTCGCGGCTAGCTGTGGTCTCATTGTTCGTCGGCACGCTCGCCGCAGCCAACTATCGGGGCGTCGCCCAGGGGAGTCTCGTCAGCAACGTGTCGGTGATCGCCAAGCTCGTGCCGCTGTCGGTGGTCTGCGCGGCGGGGCTCGTCTACCTGGCCGTGCACCCCGGCGCGGCGCCAGCGGCGGCGGGCAGCGGCGCCGGCAACTGGCTCCAGGCAACGCTCATTCTCTTCTTCGCCTACGGCGGCTACGAGGCGGCGCTCAGCCCCGTCGGCGAGGCGAAGGACCCGCGTCGTGATGCGCCGTTCGCGCTGTTCGTCGCCCTCGGCGTGGTGACAGTCTTCTACACCGCGCTGCAGTTCGTCGTGGTCGGCGTACTTCCCGACCCGGGGCACAGCGTGCGGCCGCTCGCGGACGTGGCGCAGCTGACGATGGGACGCGCCGGCGCCGTGCTCATCTCGCTCGGCGCGATAGTGTCGGTCTATGGTTACCTGAGCGCGAATCTTCTCACTAACCCGCGCGCCATGTTCGCGCTCGCCGAACGCGGGGACTTCCCCTCCTGGTTCGCCGCTATTCACGCGCGCTTTCGCACGCCCTACTTTTCCATCGTCGTGTTCGCGCTGCTCGTGTGGGGCTTCGCGCTCTTCGGGAACTTCACCTGGAACGTAACGCTGTCGGCCGTGGCCCGGCTGTTCTATTACGGCGCGGTCTGTGCTGCCGTGCCCGCTTTGCGCAAGAAGCAGCCCGGCGCCGCGACACTGCGCCTGCCGGGCGGGCTGGCCCTGCCGGCGCTCGGTGTGCTGATCTGCGCCGTGCTGCTCACGCGCGTGGACTTCAGCAAGTCCCTCATTCTGCTGGCGACCATCGCGGTTGCCACGTGTAACTGGCTCGTCGTGCGCCGCCGCGGCGCGCTACCCTTGCCGGCGCGATGAGTCGCAGCCGGAACACACCGCCGGCGCATGCAGGAGAAGTGACATGGACACCGAGCCGCTGGTGAAGCGCGCCGCCGCGCGCGGGACCGTTACGCTGACCCTCAACCGGCCGCAGGCCTTCAATGCATTGTCGCAGGACATGATGAGCGCGCTGCAGCGCGAGCTCGATGCGCTGTCGGCCGATGCGGCGCTGCGCCTCGTGGTGCTCGCGGCGGAGGGCCGGGCTTTCTGCGCCGGGCACGACCTCAAGGAAATGCGCGCGCAGCCCTCGCTCGAGTACTACCGGCGGCTGTTTGCGCAGTGCTCGCGTTTGATGCTCACGCTGAGGCGGCTGCCGGTGCCGGTAATCGCGCGGGTGCAGGGTATCGCCACCGCCGCGGGTTGCCAGCTCGTCGCGCAGTGCGACCTCGCGGTCGCGGCCAGCGATGCGCGCTTTGCGGTGAGCGGCGTCAATCTGGGGCTCTTCTGCTCGACGCCGGGCGTAGCGCTCGCGCGCAACGTGCCGCGCAAGCAGGCCTTCGAGATGCTCGTGACCGGCGACTTCATCGACGCCGAGACCGCGCGGACGCGCGGACTCGTGAACCGTGTGGTCGAGCCCGATGCCCTCGATGCCGAAGTCACCCGGCTCGCGGCCGGCATCCTCGCCAAGCCGCGCGCCGCCATCGCGATGGGCAAGGAGCTCTTCTATCGGCAGGTCGAGCTCGGTCTCGAGTCCGCCTACGAGGCCGCGGGCGAGACGATGGCGTGCAACATGATGGACGAGTCGGCGCTCGAGGGCGTGCAGGCGTTCATCGAGAAGCGGGCGCCGCGCTGGGGGTGAGCCTATCTCGTGCGGCCGTTGCCGCGTCCTTCGAGCTCCTGCTCCAGGTCACTCGTCACCACCCTCGTGACTCCTGGAATGCCGCGCGCGATCTGCCGGGCGCGGTAGAGCGCGTCGGGAGTCCAGACGTAGCCACTGAGGATTGCCACGCCGTCATCGACGCGGACGTTGACGTGCCGGAAGTAGTGGTACGGATCCGAGTTCAGCGCCAGATATAGGTGCTGCGTAATCGCCCGGTCGGCGATTATCTGCTTCGGGGCCCGGGGCGTCGCCGAGCAGGAGGCGAGCGCAATTGCCGCGAGGAACAGGGCCGGAAACAGCCCCCGGTTCACCGGCCGGCTCCATACAAGGAGCATGGGCACCTCCTGAGCGCTGTCTCCTCACGATCGTCCTTGATCTTGTGACTGGCGCCGGCCCTCCGGGGTTCAACGCCAGTCTTCCCATGCACCCGCGAAGCGCAACTGGACTGCAAACGCTCACATTGTGAAGGGATCTGTCACATCAGGGGCGCCCGACTGCGCCCGGGTGCTTCCGGTCCGCGCAACGCTAGTACGTTACAGTCGAGTCGTCGATGCCGTTGCGCTGCAGCTCCAAGTTATTCACCACCCTGGAGACGCCCTGCACAGTCTCGGCCACGGTCTGGGCTTCGAGCAGGTCCGGCGGGTCCCAGACGAAGCCTGTCAGCTCCACTACGCCGTTGTAAGACCGGACAAAAATGTGCTTGGCATAAAGGTCCTTGTCCGCATCCAGCGCCGTCTGCACGCGCTCCGCGATTTCCTTGTCGGCCTGCCGTTGGGCGTCGGTCTGACGAGGACCCGTTGCACACGCGACCACACCGCACAGCAGCACCGCGGCAAATCCGGCGCACGCCACGCGCTTCATCCCCCAAGACGAAATCATTTCCGTCTCCTTAGTTTCTGATGCGAGTCTTGTATATCACACCCGACGCTCGAAGGTCGTTACCTCCATTCGGCGTAAACGAGCGGCTTTCGCGCAGACCGCAGGGCAGCGTCATCCCCGGCGCCGCCGCCGGGGATCGGCCGCCCCGAGGGGAGCGCCGGTCTCCTGCCGGCACTCCCCGCTGCGCGGAGCCACTCACTTGCCATCAGAACTGGAACCTGACTCCCATCCCAAGGCCGATGGGGTGGCATCCGCCCCAGGTCGTGGGACCTGCGCTGCTGTAGTCGATGAACAGCGGATGGGTGGCATCGTGGCAGTCGATCTTCACGCCAGCGCCACCGGCGCCGAGATCGTAATGCGCGTTGCCGTCGTTCATGGTATCGGCGAACTCGAAATACGCGCTGAACTGTCTGTCGAACTTATGCCAGTACGAGGCCGAAATCACGTTTGCCTCGTTGTCACCGACCCCGGCCGGCATGTAGTTATGCTGGCCGCCCGGGTCGCCCACCGTGGCGCCGGCATGCGCCCAGCCCAGGGCTACCCGGTCCGCGCCGTTGGGGAACTCGTACTCGAGGGCCAACCAGTCACCGGTGCGCTCCCGCTCGTTCTGGAACTCCATGAACGCCGGCAGGTTGCGATGCAGGTCCTCGTAAATGTAGGAGATCGTCAGGCCGAAGTCGAAGTGGTACTGGCCGCCGAACTTCATCGCCCACTCATCGGCCACGTCGTACTGGGTACTGTACTCAGGCGAGCCGGCGATCGCCTCCCCCGGATTCTCTGCCTGGAAGGCCTGGAAGTCCGACCAGTCGAGGAGCGAAGAGCAAAGGACTCCTGGTGCACAGGTCACCTTGCTGTTGGGCCCCAGGCCGTAGAGGTACTCGTAGTACGGGTTGTTCGCACCGACGCCGTCGCTGCTGCGGTTCACGTCAGTGTGAATCTCGTAAGCGGCGAGGAGGTACAGGCCCCCCATCTCGAACTTGAGGTCACCGCTGAAGGCGTTGTTGAAGCCGCCGTCATCGCAGTTGAGCATCAGGTTACCGCTGCCGGGCTCGTTGTTGCCCGTGCAGTCCGTAGACCCCAGCGCCGGCACGTTGCTGTTGGGGTCCGGGTTCTGGCCGAACGCCCAGGCAACGTCGAAGCTGAACCCGTTCATGTCGGGCGAGTTGTACATGGCCACGTGATCCATTCGGGTGCCGAACTCGACCCGGTTGTCGCCTCCAGTGTTGCCCATGACGGTGTTGTAGCCGCCCATCTGGTTGGAGAACGGGTTCAGCCGGTCTGTCACGGTCTTGTAGGGCATATACAGCTCGCCGAACTTGAACGTGCCCCAGTTCTGGCTGCCATGGCCCTTGAAGCCCACATAGGTATCGCCGAGGCCGATAGCTCCCTCGACTCTGTTCGACTGCTGGGTGTAGCTACTCAGCAAGCCGGGCGCAGCCACCATGTTGATGGCGGTCGCCACCTGGTAGATGAAGTCCACGTCCGACTTGGCAATCTGATGAAAGCCCCGGTAGCCGACGTTCGAGCCGTTGCTCGCCATGATGGGCATCCAGCTGACCCGCCCGAACGGCGTCGCCTTCTCTCCGCCGCTGATGACGAACGGACCGGTGGGGCTCGTCACGCCGGGAGCCAGCGAGTACGGGTACGCCACCATGCCGTTCATGCCCTTGGTCGCCCCTTCAATCGACACGTCAAAGGTGCCGAAGAAGCCCTTCAGGAACGTGTTGAACCTACTGCTCGTGGCGTTGACGGTCTTGGCCGTTGCCTCCTGCTGCTCCTTGAGCTCGTGCAGCTGACGACTCAAGTCGTCGATCCGCTGCTGGATGATGCGCATCCTCGCCTGCGAATCCTCGTCGGCGGTCTGAGCAAAACTGCCGCCGGGATAACTGAAGACGACCAGTATGGCCGCGCCGATTGCAGCCAGCGCTCTGAGCATTCTTGTGCCAAACATAAATCCCCCTTTCGAGGCGTGATTAAGAAACCGAGACCGAGGTCCTGGGACTTTTCACCCCAAAGTGTTCAAGCCAGTGATTCTTTGCGAGACGTTGCCTGTCATTCACGTGAACTCCCCTTGCCGCTGTCTACGAGCTGGGAACGAGCCCGGCACCGCGCGCCCACTGATACTTCGCGCCGAGCACCGCCACCGGTATCTCGGTCGAGTAGGCGTAGGCGGGGATGCCGTGCTGATACAGATACTCGGAGGCCTCCTCCACCTCGACGTCGCCGGCGAGCGAGGCGACGACGGGTTTGACGATGCCGCGCGCGCGCATCTCCCCAACGACCTCGACCATCAGCCGCGCGAACACCATCGGCGGCGTGATGATCGTGTGCCAGTAGCCGAGGATCAGGGCGTGAATGCGCGGATCCTCGAGCCCCAGGCGCACAGTGTTCTGGTAAGTGGTGGGCGGCTCGCCGCCCGTGATGTCGATCGGGTTGCCCGCGGCTCCGAACGGCGGGATGAACTTGCGGAATGCGGCATCCAGGTCCGGCGGCATGCCCATCAGCTGCAGGCCGTAGTCGACGCACGCATCGGACAGCAGCACGCCCGAGCCGCCCGCGCCGGTGATGATCACCACGTTGTTGCCCTTCGGCGTCGGCAGCAGCGGTATGCCGCGCGCGAAGTCCAGCAGGTCGCGCAGCGAGCGCGCACGGATCACGCCGCACTGCCGGAAGACGTCCTCGTAGATCCTGTCGTTGCCGGCGAGCGCCCCGGTGTGCGAGCTCGCGGCGCGCGCTCCCATATTGGTGCGTCCGGCCTTGAGGACCACCACCGGCTTCTTCCTCGAGACGCGTTTCGCGACCTCGGCGAAGGCCCGGCCGTCCTTCAGATCCTCGAGGTGCTGGCAGATGATCTGAGTGTGCTCGTCCTGCTCGAAGAAGGTCAGCAGATCGTCCTCGTCGATGTCGCACTTGTTGCCGACGCCGACGATGGCGGATACGCCCATCTTCGCCGAGCGCGAGTAGCCGACGATTGCCATGCCGATGCCGCCGGACTGTGAGGAGAGCGCGGTCGTGCCCTTGACGTCGTAGGCGGTGCAGAAGGTGGCGCAGAGATTCTTCGGCGTGTAATAGAAGCCGTAGATGTTCGGTCCCATGAGGCGGATGTCGTACTTGCGCGCGATCGACACCACCTCTTCCTGGCCGGCGACATTGCCGGTCTCGGCGAAGCCCGAGGGGATGAGCACCGCGCCGGGGATCTTCTTCTCCCCCACCTCGATCAGCGCCTGGGCGACGAACTTGGCGGGGATCGCGAACACGGCGACGTCGATGGTCCCGGGGACGTCTTTGACGCTGCGGTACGCCTTCTTGCCGAGGATCTCCGTGGCACTCGGGTGGATCGGGTAGATCGCGCCCTGGTAGCCGCCGTTGATCAGATTCTTCATGATCGAGTTGCCGATCTTGCCGTTCTCGGCGGAGGCGCCGATCACCGCCACGGCGTCCGGCTTCATGATGCGGTTCATCTGCCGCACGATGGTTTCCTGGCTCGGCCGGTAACGCGCCACGGGCGGCTTGAAGTCGAGCACCACGCGCACGTCGGCGGCGGTCGCGCCCCTGGGCGCAGCGAACACCGGGTTCAGGTCGAGCTCGGAAATCTCCGGGAAATCGCTGACCAGCTGCGAGACGTTCACGATCACGCCCGCCAGCGCCTCGCGATCCACGCTCTCCGCGCCGCGCACGCCGCGCAGGATCTGCGCGGCCTGGATGCCGTCGAGCATCGACAGCGCCTCCTCATGCGTCACCGGCGCCAGGCGGAAGGTGATGTCCTTGAGCACTTCAACGAGCACCCCGCCCAGTCCGAAAGCCACGAGCTTGCCGAAGGCTGGGTCGGTGACCGCGCCGACGATCACCTCGTGGCCGCCGCCGAGCATCTGCTGTACCTGCACCCCCTCGATGCTCGCCTTGGGGTCGTGGCGGCGTGCGTTGGCGACGATGCTGGTGAAGGCCGCCTGCGCCTCGGCAGCGCTCTTGACGCCCACCACGACGCCGCCCGCCTCCGTCTTGTGCAGAATCTGCGGCGAGACAATCTTCATCACGACCGGGAAGCCGATGCCAGCGGCAACTCTGGCGGCATCCGCCGCGGTCGCCGCCACGGCTTCTTTCGGCACGACGATCCCGTAGGCCTCGCAGAGTATGCGCGCCTCCGGAGCGGTGAGGGCGCTGCGGCCGGCTTCCCTGGCGGCATCGAGGACCCTGCGAACAGCGCTCTTGTCGACTGGCATGCGGCTTCCTTGAAACAACCTTGACCCTTAGATGACCTTCTCTTGCTGCAGCGTCCTGATCTCGGACTCGCTCAGGCCCAGCTCGCTCAGCACCTCGCGCGTGTGCTCGCCGAGCAGCGGCGAACGCTTCACCTCGGTGGGGCTGTCCGAGAGCTTGATGGGGTTGCCGACACTCAGGTACTTGCCGCGTTTCGGGTGGTCGACCTCGACGATAGTGCCGGTGGTGCGCAGTGACGGCTCCGCGGCCAGCTCCTCCATCGACAGGATCGGGCCGCAGGGAATGTCGTGCTCATTGAACTCGGCCATGGCCTCGAACTTGGTGCGGGTCATGGTCCACTTCTCCACTTCGGCAAACACCCGCGCGAGCCGCGGCAGGCGCGCGTCCGGCGTGGCGTAGTCGGGGTCGGTGATCCACTCGGGCTTGCCGATCACCCGGCAGATCTCTTTCCAGACCGGTGCCTGCGCGATGAAGTACAGGTAGGCGTTGGGGTCGGTCTCCCAGCCCTTGCACTTGATGATCCAGCCCGGCTGACCGCCGCCCGAGGCATTGCCCGCGCGCGGCACCGTGCTGCCGAACTTGCTGTGCGGGTACTGCGGGTACTCCTTCATGACTTGGGTGCGAGCGAGGCGCTGCTGATCGCGCAACTTGACGCGGCAGAGGTTCAGCACCCCGTCCTGCATGGCCGCAAGCACCTTCTGGCCGCGGCCGCTGGCCTTGCGCTGGTAGAGCGCGCAGACGATGCCGAGCGCCAGATGCAGCCCCGTGCCGCTGTCGCCGATCTGTGCGCCGGTGACGAGCGGTGGCCCGTCATCGAACCCGGTGGTCGAGGCCGCGCCGCCGGCGCATTGCGCGACGTTCTCGTAGACCTTGCAGTCCGCGTACGGCCCCGGGCCGAAGCCCTTGATGGATGCGACGATCATCTTCGGATTGAGCTGCTGGATGCGCTCCCAGGTGAAGCCCATGCGGTCGAGCGCACCCGGCGCGAAGTTCTCGACCAGGACGTCACAGTGACGGATCAGCCGCTCGAGCACCGCCTTGCCGCGCGGGTTCTTGGTGTCGAGGGTGATCGAGCGCTTGTTGTGGTTCAGCATCGTGAAATAGAGGCTGTCCGCGTTCGGGATGTCCTGCAGCTGCCCGCGCGTGACGTCGCCCGCGCCCGCCTTCTCGACCTTGATGACGTCCGCGCCGAACCAGGCCAGCAGCTGCGTGCAGGTAGGACCGGACTGCACGTGCGTGAAGTCGAGAATGCGGACCCCATCCAATGCCTTGCCCATGTCAGTCTCCGAGCGTTTCGGTTTACTTGTACATGGTCTGGTTCTTTGTCCCCGGCGCGTACTCGCGCGGGTCCACCCAGATGTTGATCACCGCCGAGCGCTTCAGGCGATGCACCGATTCGCGCGCCCGCCTGAGCGCGGGGGCGATCTGGGCCGGGTCGCGAACCTCCTCGCCGTAGCCGCCGAGCATCTCCGCGAACTTGCCGAACGGTACATCGCCAAGGAGATTACCGACGCTGCCGCGCTCTTCGCCGTACTTGGCGAGCTGGCCGTAGCGGATCTGGTTCATGGCGGAGTTGTTGCCGACCACTGCGATGTAAGGCACGCCAAAGCGGTTGGCGGTCTCCATGTCGAAGGCGGTCATGCCGAACGAGCCGTCGCCGTAGTAGCAGAGCACTTCCTTGTCGGGATTTGCCAGGCCGGCGGCGATCGCAAAGCCGGTACCGACGCCGAGCGAGCCGAGCGCGCCGGGGTCCATCCACTGCCCCGGCCGCCGCGGCCGCACGGCCTGCGCCGAGATCGTCACGACATCGCCGCCGTCGCCGATGTAGATGGTGTTGTCAGCGAGGAACTCGTTGAGCTCCCAGGCGACGCGGTAGGGATGAATCGGCGTGTTGTTGGACTTGAACAGCGGCATCAGCTTCTCGGTCGCGGCGCTCTCTGCCGCGCTCAGCTTCTTCATCCACTGCTGGCGCGCCTGGCGCTTGTCCTGCTTCAGGCGCCCGGAAGCCGCCTGCAGCACTGCGCCGAGAATCGCGCCCGGATGGCCGACCAGCCCGAGGTCAATGTCGCGATTCTTGCCGACGGTGCGGTAGTCCTGGTCGATCTGCACCAGCTGCAGCTTGGTGCTGATGCGCCGGCCGTAGCCCATGCGAAAGTCGAAGGGAGTGCCGACGATCACGATGACGTCGGCATCGGTAAATGCCTGGCCGCGGGTGCGGTCGAAGTGGTGCGGATCGCCCGGCGGCAGCAGTCCCCGGCTGGCGCCGTTGAAATAGCCCGGGATGTCGAGCCCGCGCAGCAGCGCAATGGCCTCCTCGTGACCGCGCGCGGCCCACACCTGCTGCCCGTACAGAATCGCCGGGCGCTCGGAATTCACCAGGATGTCGGCCAGCTTCTCGATGTCGCGCGGATCGCCGATCGAGCGGGTGGAGGCGCGATAGTGCCCGGGCTTCGGCACGATCGCCTTGGTGACGTCCACTTCGCGGTCGAGCACGTCCCGCGGGATCTCCAGGTACACCGGACCGGGGGCGCCGCTGAACGCCTCGCGCGCCGCCATCGAGATCATGTCGGCGACGCGCTCGGTGCTCGGCACGGTCGCGGCGAATTTGGTGATCGGCGACATCATGTCGACGTGCGGCAGGTCCTGGAGCGAGCCCATCTTGTGCTGGGCCAGGGCGCCCTGGCCCCCGATGTGCAGCACCGGGCTCTCCGAGCGGAACGCGGTGGCGATGCCGGTCACGGCGTTGGTGCAGCCCGGGCCCGCGGTCGTCACGACGCAGCCGAGCTTGCCGGTCTGGCGTGCATAGCCGTCGGCGGCGTGCGCCGCCACCTGCTCGTGGCGCACGTCGATGATGCGGATGCCCTCATCGATGCAGCCATCGTATATGTCGATGATGTGGCCGCCGCAGAGGGTGAAGATGGTATCGACACCCTCATTCTTCAGCGCCTTGGCCACCAGGTGGCCTCCGGAGACCACGGCCGCGTCGCGGCTCTTCTTCTGCAGGGTGTTTTCCGCAGTCGTGGTGGGGGCGGCTGCGGGCGTCAGGGCTGCGAGTGTCATGAATATCTCTCCATAGCGTCATCTGCCGTCCGGCGGGACGCGGCCACCATCGTCCGCCCCCCACCGCACGCGGCTCCTTAGGTCCGGTCGACGTACATCGGCTTCGGGGGGAGCAGCCCGAACGCGGCCGCCGGCAGAATGCAGACCACCTGGTTCATGAGCGTGGTGGCCCTTTGGTTCTTTAAAAACACGCTGACCATATCTGATATATCTTTATACATGCCAACCCTGAACGGGTGCAAGAGACTGTAAAAGGCCCCGATTTGGCCCGGAGAGACGTCTCGGCGGCCGGCGGCTCCCAGAGCGGCCCAAGACTCGTGCGTTGTTGCAGCGCAACAGCTGGCCTTGCTGGCATTTGGTATGTGCTATACCTTGAGCGCCCCCCGGGCGTGTCCCGGGTGTACCGGTTCGTTAGGCGCCCCTCCCGTGCAGCTCACGTCAAGAAGCTGCTTTGGAACCGCGCTACGCTTGGAACCATTCTTATTAATGAGTGACGGAGGTCGCGAGTGAGCGTGACCGCTAAGTTGACGACCACGGGCGCTGCCAAGCATCGCCGACGCCTCGGCATTACGGCCAACCGACTTGCGCTCTCACCGCTCAATTCGGTCAGCCTGCGCGACCAGGCGTATGCGCTCCTCAAGGATGCCATCGCGGGCACCGATATCTACAGTCAGCGCGAGCCGATGCGCCTCGACGAGCGGCAGCTCATGCACGCGCTCGGGGTGAGTCGTACCCCGGTGCGTGAGGCCCTGTCGATCCTCGAGCAGGAAGGGTTCGTGCGCACCGTACCGCGGCGCGGCATTTACATCATCCGCAAATCCAAGCGCGAGATCATCGAGATGATCCAGATGTGGGCGGCGCTCGAGAGCATGGCCGCGCGCCTGGCCACGCTGCACGCGCCGGACAGCGAGATCAGCAAGCTGCGCCACCTGTTCGACGAGTTCCAGAATTCGCCGCCCTCCGAGCACATCGGCGAGTATTCGGACGCCAACATCGCGTTCCACCAGATGATCATCCGCCTGGGCGGCTCGCAGCTGATCCAGGATGCCACCAAGAACCTGTTCATCCATGTGCGCGCGATCCGCAAGGCCACCATCTCGCAGAACGACCGGGCCGCACGCTCCATCATCGACCACCTCAAGATCATCGAGGCGCTCGAGCGCCGCGATACCGAGCTTGCCGAGCGGCTGACGCGTCAGCACACGCTCGATCTGGCGGCGCACGTCGAGCGCTTCTGCGACTTCCTCGATTAGCGCCTGTCCACGCTCGCGTTAGCGCAGTCGCCGGGCGCGTGACCTGAGGCGGGCCGGGTGCGGACCGGCGGCAGCGTTGCCGACCGACATCAGCCGCTCGATGAGTGCGGCTCCGTCGCGCAGCAGAAACTCCTTGAAGGCGGCAGCCACCGGCGGCAGCCGTTTGGTGCGGTTGTGCACCAGATACCAGTTGAGCATGGCCGGAAAATCCTGCACATCGAGCACCACCAGGTTGCCCGCCAGCAGATCGAGGCCGATCGTGTGTGCCGACAGGAAGGCGAGACCGAAGCCGGCTCCGACCGCCTGCTTGATGGTCTCGGTGCTGTGGATCTGCATGGCGATGTTCAGCCGGTGAAACTGCCGGCCGAACACCTCACGCATCGAGTTCCAGGTATCCGAGCCCTGCTCGCGCTGCACGAAGCGCTCGCAGTTGAGCGCCGCGCGCGGAATGTTGCGCACGCCCGCGAGCGGGTGGCCGGGCGGCGCAACGATGACATAAGGGTGCGGGGCGAACGGCAGGGACACGATGTCCATGTCGCGCGGCGGTCGCACCATCACCGCGAGATCGGTCAGGTTCTCGGCGAGGTGCCGCAGCAGCCCTTCGCGGTTGTGCACCGTAAGGTTGAAAGTGATGCCGGGGTGCCCGGCGCCGAATGCGGCCAGCACCCGCGGAAAGAAGTAGTCCCCCGCGCTGATCACCGCGACGTTCAGGCGCCCGCCGGTGACGCCTTTAAGATGCGCCAGCGCGTCCTCGGTCTCCTTCATGCGCAAAGTGATGGCCTTGGCACATTCCAGCATCTCTTCCCCGGCGGCCGTCAGGTAGGTCTTGCGCCCGACCCGCTCGAACAGCGGCAGCCCGACGTCGGCCGCCAGCTCCTTGATCTGCGTCGAGACCGCCGGCTGCGTCAGGTGCAGCTCCTCGGCGGCGCGCGAGAAGTTGCGGTGGCGGGCGGCGGCCGCGAACACGCGCAGCTGCCGCAGTGTGAGATGTTTCATCGCTTACCGGCCTTGCGCATTGCTCCGGGAGGGCCCCGCCGACGTATTCATTAAATCATATGACCGGAATAGAAAGCTTTAACTTTTGCTTTGAGATGCCTGCGGGTAGCCTCAGCTTCATGGCGAACGTCGTGACCCACAGCAAGCGCAGCGCGACGGCAGGCGATCCCTTCACGGCTGAGCTCGAGGCGTACAACCGCGCCTTCAGCGACCTCGAATTGCCGTGGCGCTGGGACGCCGGCACTCTCCGCGAGCTGCTGCAGGTCGCCTCCCCCGACGACTGCGTGAGTGTTTACGTCGAGCGCAACCAGGCACACCTGCTGCGGGTATACGAGAAGGGCTTCCTGCGCGATCTGGTACTCTCCGCCAAGGAGCGGTACCGGCGGGAAGCCCAGCACGCGGCCGGCTGAAGAACATAACAGCCACGCCGCAGGCGACCACGGACGGCGCCCGGGTGGCACAGGGGATACGCGGTCCTGCAGGCTGACGCAGCCGGCGGCGGAGGTACACGCGCGTGAGGATCGCCATCGTCGGCTGCGGCGCCATCGGCGGCTATGTCGCCGCCAAACTTGCGCTCGCGGGTGAGGCGGTCACCTGCATGGTGCGCGGCGCCAACCTCGCGGCGCTGCGCTCCCAGGGCATCCGGCTGCATCTGGCGGACGGCACCGAGCATGTGGCCCGCAATCTCGCGGCCAGTGACGACTACGCGGCTCCCGGTCCCCAGGACCTGGTGATCCTCGCGGTCAAAGCCCACCAGGTCGAGTCGGTCGCCGAGCAGGTCCCGCGGCTGTTCGGGCCCGAGACCGCCGTGGTCACCATGCAGAACGGCATTCCCTACTGGTATTTCCACCGCCACGGCGGCGAGCTGGCCGGGAGCCCGGTGCGCAGCGTCGATCCGCGCGGCGCCGTCGGCCGGCTGATCCCTGCCGAGCGGGTGATCGGCTGCGTGGTGTATCCGGCTGCGGAGCTCCTTGCCCCGGGCGTGGTGCGCCACATCGAGGGGGATCGCTTCCCGGTCGGGGAGCTCGACGGCAGCAGCAGCGAGCGTGTGCAGCGTGTATCGCAGTGCTTCACGCGGGCCGGACTGCGCTCCCCGGTGCTCAGCGACATCCGTGCCGAGATCTGGCTGAAACTGTGGGGCAACCTCACCTTCAACCCGATCAGCGCGCTGACGCGCGCAACGCTCGAGGACATCTGCCAGTTTCCGGCCACGCGCAGGCTCGCGGCGGCGATGATGGGCGAGGCGCAGGCGATCGCGCACAAGCTCGGCATCAGCTTTCGCGTCGATCTCGAGCGGCGCATCGCGGGCGCTGAGAAGGTCGGCAAGCACAAGACCTCCATGCTGCAGGACGTCGAAGCGGGACGGGTGCCGGAGCTCGAGGCGCTGGTGGGCGCGGTGGTCGAGCTGGCGCGCCTGACGCGTACCGACACTCCCCATATCGATGCGGTCTACGGTCTGACCAATCTCCTCGCGCGCACGCTCGCGCAGACGCGCGCCGCTTCCGGCTGACGGAGCCGCGCGCCGGTCTCCCCGGCAGGCTCCACCGCCGCAGATGCGAGCGCATCTGCGAATTATTCACAGCATGATTCCGGTCCCGCCTATATAGGGTGGGGGGTATGGTATTGACTTCGCTAACGGCCCGGGCCGAGAATCGCGCCCCGCCGGCGGCGGGGGTGCGCCGTGGCGGAACTGCATCCCGGCGGACCGGTGGCGGGGCAGGGGCGGCAGAGGCGGCGGGACACCGGGCTCGACAACCTGTCACAAATGCAAAGCTACACTCACAACCTTTTTGAATGAGCGATCGCCATGGATACGCACGACCAGCCACCCGGCTCGAACGGCCACAGCCACGGCGCGCACGAACATGAGCCGAATCCGCGCGGCCGCGCCTTCTTCTGGGGCGGCATCGCTGCCGGCGTGGCGGTGGTCCTGCTGCTGTTCACGCACGGCTTTGGGCTCTTTCGGCCGCGCCCGGAGGCAGCAGCGCCCCCGGCGCTGGTACACCAGGGCGGCCGGATCTTCATCCCGGAGCGCTCGCCGCTGCGGCAGCGGCTCACGGTCGAACCGGCGCCGGCGCAGGAGCAGAGCGCGATCGTCAGCGCCCCCGGGATCGTCGAGGCGGACCCGACGCGCACCATCAATGTGCTACCCCCCGGCGCCGGGCGGGTACGGGAGGTGCGGGTCAACGTAGGCAGCCGAGTGCAACGCAACGAGCTGCTGGCGCTGATCGACTCCCCGGACCTCGCCCAGGCGTACTCCGACAACGACAAAGCGCGCAGTGCAGCACTGCTGGCTCGCAAGAATCTCAACTACCAGGAGGCGCAGCTGCAGATCGGCGCCGCATCGCGGAGCGCCGTCGAGCAGGCAAAGGACGCCGACACGCAGGCGGCGGCCGAGTACGAGCGCTCGCGCGCGCACCTGCGGGCCATGGGCGGATCCGAGGAGGCGCGCGGCGAGGCGCGGCTGCTCGCGATCCGCTCACCGGTCGCCGGCAGCATCACGCAGCTCTCCATCGCTGCCGGCACGACCATCAATGACGATACGCAGTCGGTCATGACGCTCGAGGACCTGTCGGTCGTCTGGGTGACCGCAATGGTCGCCGAGAAGGACGTCGCTTATGTCGCTGCTGGTCAGGATGCGCAGGTCACGCTCGAGGCTTATCCCGGCAGGACCCTGCACGGCAAGGTGCTGTCGGTTACGGATCAGATCGAGCCGGATACGCGGCGTGATAAGACGCGCATCGTCTTCGAGAATCCGCAGCTGCTGCTCAAGCCGAACATGTTCGCGACCGTAACCCTGCGCGGCCCGCCGCTGCGGCGCGTCGTGCTGCCGAGCTCGGCGCTCCTCATGAACAACGACCGCACCACCGTGTTCGTCGCCACCGCGCCCTGGACCTTCGAGCGCCGTACGGTCGAGCCGCTGCTCAATGAAGGCACCTCGGTGACACTGACCTCGGGTGTGCAACCGGGCGAGCCGGTGGTGGTGCGGGGCGGGATCCTTCTCAATGATTGATAGCTTCGTCGGTTTCTGCCTGCGGCGGCGCATCGCGGTCATCGTCCTCGCGATCCTGCTGAGTCTCTTCGGCATCTACGCCTGGGAGACGCTCAACGTCGAGGCGTATCCTGAGCTCGGTGACGTATCTGCGCAGGTGACCACGCAGATGCCGGGGCTGGCGGCGGAGGAGGTCGAACAGCTCATTACCGTGCCGCTCGAGCGCGAGATCAACGGTACGCCCGGCCTGCTGCTGATGCGCTCCGAGAGCACCTTCGGGCTGTCGCTGATCACGGTGCTGTTCCGTGACGGCTACGAGGACTACTGGGTACGGCAGCGGCTGCTCGAGCGCATCAACCGAGTCGTGCTGCCGGCGGGCGCCTCACCTTCGCTCGATCCGGTCGCAGGTCCCGGGGGTGAGATCTATCGCTACACGCTCGAGAGCGACACCCGGAATCTGCAGGAGCTGTCCGAGATCCAGCGCTGGACGGTGATTCCGGCGCTGAAGTCGGTTCCCGGGGTCGTGGACGACACCAATTTCGGCGGGTTCACCACCGAGTACCAGCTCGATCTCGATCCGAAGCAGCTGGTGCACTTTGGACTCGGCATCACCGACGTCATCAACGCCATCAACAACAACAACGCCAACGCCGCGGGCGGCCGGGTCTCGCGCGGCGACCAGAGCTACGTCATCCGCGGCGTGGGCCTGATCAGGAACCTCGCCGACATCGGCTCGACCGTGGTCACCCAGGTGCACGGCGTACCGGTTCTGGTGCGCGACCTCGGCCAGCCGACCTTAAGCCACCAGGAGCGCGAGGGGATCCTCGGCAAGGACAGCAACCCGGACACGATCGAAGGCATCGTGCTGATGTTGAAGTACCAGAACCCGTCCGAGACCCTCAAGGGCGTGCACGCCAAGGTCGCCGAGCTCAACCGCGAGCTCGCCAAGCAGGACGTGCGCATCGTGCCGTACATCGACCGCGACGTACTGGTGCAGCAGACGATCCACAAGGTCGGCCGGACCATCCTCGAGGGCGTCGGGCTGGTTTTCCTGATCCTGATCCTGTTCCTCGGCAGCCCGCGCAGTGCGCTGGTCGCCGGAGTGTCGATTCCCATGGCGCTGGTGACACTGTTCTCGCTCCTCAACCTGACACATGTATCGGCGAACCTGCTGTCCCTCGGCGCGATCGACTTCGGCATCCTGGTCGACGGGGCGATTGTGGTGACCGAAGCCATTCTGCGCCGTCGTGAGGCGTTGCCTGAAGAGGAGCTCAGCGAGAGCGAGGTCAAGGCGGCGGCCGTGCAGGTCACCCGCCCGATCTTCTTCGCCAGCCTCATTATCATCACGACCTACCTGCCGCTCTTCTCCTTCGAGCGCGCCGAGGCGAAGCTGTTCACGCCGATGGCGTACACGATGGCGTACGCGCTGCTCGGTGCGCTGCTGACGACGCTGGCGCTGGTGCCCGGCCTTGCCTACTTCGCGTTCCGTAACCCCGGCCGCTTCTATCACAACCGCTGGCTGGCGTGGCTGACGGAGCGCTACGACCGGGTGCTGGGTGCCTGCATCGAGCAGCCGCGGATCGTCTACGGCGTCGTGATCTTCGCGGTGCTCGCGGTGCTCGGGCTCGGCGCCACCGTGGGCCGGGACTTTCTCCCGGATCTCGACGAAGGGTCGCTGTGGCTGCAGGTGCAGATGCCGACCGGGCTTTCGCTCGACAAGGCGAGCGACATGGCGAGCGACCTGCGGCGGGAGATCCGCAAGTTTCCCGAGGTCTCCTACGTGGTCACGCAGACTGGCCGCAACGACGACGGCACCGATCCCTGGACCATGTCGCACATCGAAGCGCCGGTGGGACTGACGCCTTACGATAGCTGGCCGCACGGGGAGACCAAGAAGGAGTTTCTCGACAAGCTGGCGCGGACGCTGGCGCGCGATCTGCCGGAGTACTCCGTCGGCATCAGCCAGCCGATCATCGACGGCGTCAACGACCTGATCGGAGGCGCACACAGTCCGCTGGTGATCAAGGTATACGGCGATGACCTCAAGGAGCTGCGTCGTATAGGTCAGGAGATGGTGGACGTGCTGTACAGCGTGCGCGGCACGTCCAGCGCCTCGATCTTCCAGGAGCCGCCGATTCCGCAGATCAACATCAGTGTGGACCGGGAGAAGGCGGCGCGTTTTGGGATCAACATCGCCGACCTCCAGAACGTCATCCAGACCGGGGTGGGCCAGGCCCCGGTCTCCACGGTGTACGTGGGCGAGCGCGTCTACAATCTCGCCGTGCGATTCATTGGCACGAGCCGCGACTCGCCCGAGGCACTGTCCAACCTGCCGGTGCACACCTCGAGCGGCCTGCAGGTGCCCCTGTCCGAGGTCGCCGACGTCAGCGTGCAGTCGGGCGAGAGCACCATCACCCGTGAGAACGGCCGCCGCAATATCACCATCCGCATCGACAACCGCGATCGGGATATCAGCAGCTACCTGGCCGAGGCGCAAGCGAAGATCGCGGCCCGGGTGCATTTCGATCCGGACAAGATCAGGCTCGAATGGGGCGGGCAGTTCGAGAACGAGCGGCGGGCGCTGGCGCGGCTGGCGCTGATCCTGGGCCTGGTCATGGGACTGATGCTGATCTTCCTCACCATCGGCACCCGCTCATTGCGCCAGGCACTGCTGATCCTCGGCGTCGTGCCGCTCGCGACCCTCGGCGGCCTCGTCTCGCTGCACCTCACGGGTGAGACACTCAATGTCGCGACCGGCGTGGGCTTCATCGCGCTTTTCGGGGTCGCCGTCCAGAACGGCATCATCATGGTCGCGAATCTCAATCGTCACCGACAGATGGGACTCGAGCTGCACGAGGCCATCATGAAGGGAGCGACCGAGCGGCTGCGCCCGGTGCTGATGACCGCCACGGTCGCAACCCTCGGGATGCTGCCGGCGGCGATTCACACCGGTGTCGGCAGCGACGTGCAGCGCGGCATCGCCACGGTGGTGGTCGGCGGGCTGGCGATCTCGACCGTGCTGACGCTGTTCGTGCTGCCCTCGATGTACCATGTGGTCGAGCACTGGGCCGAGCGGCGCCACGGGGAGGCGCGATGGTCCTGAACAGGCGATTACCGGCCTGGACGGCTGCCTCGCTCGCGGCGCTGTCCGCCTGCGCCGTCGGCCCGAATTTCAAGCGGCCGGCCGCTCCGGCGGCCGCCGACTACGGCACGGCGCCGGTGGCCGGCGCCACGGCGGCCAGCCCGGTAACGGGTGGCGATCAGCAGCGCTTCGTCGCCGGACTCGACATCCCGGGGCAGTGGTGGACACTGTTCAAGTCGCCGCAGCTGAGCAGCCTGGTCGAGGAGGCGCTCAAGGCCAATCCCGACATCACGGCAGCGCATGCAGCGCTGCGCCAGGCGCAGGACCTGTACAAGGCACAGCGCACCGGCTTCTTCCCGACCGTGCAGGGCAGCTTCGATGCGACGCGGGCGAAGAACGCGGTCGACACGATCGCCAATCCGACGAGCCTGCCGCAGAGCAATCCTTACTACAACCTCTACACGGCGCAGCTGAACCTCAGCTACAGCCCGGATGTCTTCGGCGGCCTGCGCCGCTCGCTGGAGGCGAGCCGTGCGGGGGTCGAGGCCGCGCGCTACGAGCTCGTCGCGGCCTATGTGACCTTGAGCAGCAACGTGGTCGCCACCGCCATACAGGAGGCGGCGCTCCGCGGCCAGATCGCCGCCGCCGAGCGGCTGCTCGCCCTGCAGCACAAGCTCACCGACACGCTCAAGGGTCAGCGCGGCATCGGCACCGCGAATGAGCTCGACCTGCTGGCGCAGCAGGCGGCCGAGGCCCAGACTGCAGCGACGCTGCCGCCACTGCAGAAGCAGCTTGGCCAGACGCGCGATGCGCTCACGGCACTTCTCGGCCGGTTGCCGTCGCAGGAGCCCGCGCAGACCTTCAGGCTCGAGGATCTGACGCTGCCGCAGGAGCTGCCGGTGAGCCTGCCGTCCAGGCTCATCGAGCAGCGGCCCGACGTGCGCCAGGCCGAGGAGAACCTGCACGCCGCCTCGGCCGCAGTCGGCGTGGCGCTCGCCAACATGCTGCCGCAGTTCCAGATCAGCGCCGACACGGGCTCCGCGGCGCTCGCGATCGGTCAGCTGTTCACCCCCTATACCGGCTTCTGGGACCTGGGAGCATCCCTTACCCAGACGCTGTTCGATGCCGGCGCGCTCGTCTACCGTCACCGCGCCGCCGACGATGCGCTGGATCAGGCCGCCGCGCAGTACCGGGCGGCCGTGATTCTCGGCTGCCAGAATGTCGCCGACACGCTGCGGGCGCTGCAGGCGGATGCCGACGCCTTGAAAGCGACGGCCGCCGCCGCCGCCGCCGCCGGGAAATCGTTCGATCTCGTGGTGAAGCAGCAGCAGATCGGTACGCTGAGTGTGACCGCGGTGCTCAACGCCGAGGCTGCTTACCAGCAGGCGCAGATCGCCCTGGTGCAGGCTCAGGCCAATCGTTACGCGGATACCGCGGCGCTGTTCCAGGCGCTCGGCGGGGGCTGGTGGAATCTGCCGGGAGTGACTTTCAGATGAACGAGCTGGTGTTGCGGGAAAATCTGGGAGGAGCCGCGATCCTGACGCTCAACCGCCCCGGGAAGCTCAACGCGCTGTCGAAGGAGCTGATCGAGGCGCTCGAGGACCAGGTCGACGCGGTCGCGCGCGAGAGCAGGACGGTGGGGCTCGTGATCCTGCGTGGCGCGGGGGGCAACTTCTCCTCCGGTCACGACATGACCGAGGTACTGAGCCAGGTCAAGGCGCACGCCAAGCCGCATCACTTCCTCGAGGTGATCGACAAGATCGCCGATCTGCCGCAGCCGGTCATCTCCGCCGTCCAGGGGCATTGCCATACCGGGGCGCTCGAGGTGGCGCTGGCCGCGGACCTGATCGTGACGGCGGAGTCCGCGAGCTTCTGCGATGCCTACGCGCGCTGGGGCCTCACCCCGATCTGGGGTCTGAGCCTGCGGCTTCCGCACCGGGTCGGGACCTCCAAGGCGAGCGAGATGATGTACAGCTGCCGCAGCTACTCCGGCCGCGAAGCGCACGACATGCACCTCGCGAATTTCTGCTTTGCGGACGCCGAGTTCGAGGCGGGACTCGCGGCGCTCGCCGCCGATATCCTCGCCAACTCCTGGTTCTCCAACCAGGTGAACAAGCGTGTCCTGCGGGCGAGCGACGGCCTGCCGCTGCGCGAGGCGCATGCCCTCGCACTCTTCAAGAACGAGGGATTGGCCCCGGACGCCTACAAGCGCGTCGCCACCTTCTTCAAGGGGCGCAGGCACACGCCCTAGCCGTAGAATGCGCCCGTAGGCCTCGCGGAGGAGGGCGCACCCATGAACGATCAGGTCGCGACGCTCGGCCGCACGACCGAGACGCTGGTGAGTCTCGCGATCCGCTTCGGCCCGCGACTGCTGACCGCGACACTCTTTCTCGTCGCCGGCTTCATCGTGGGCCGCTACGTGAGCCGCTGGTTCGCGCGCGTGCTCGCGCGGCGCGAGCTCGAGCCGCCGATTCGGCTGCTGGTGAGCCGTGTCGTCTGGGTGCTGTGCGTGGCGCTGTTCGCCATTATGGCGCTGCAGAACCTCGGGGTGGAGCTTCTGCCGCTGATCGCAGGCCTTTCGGTGATCGGCGCGGGGGTGGCGCTCGCCACGCAGGGGGTGCTCAGCAACATGGTAGCCGGGCTGTCGATCATCTTTTCGAAGCCCTTCAGGGTGGGCGAATACATTGCGATCGTCGGCGTGGAGGGCACGGTGCAGAGCGTGACGCTCTTCAGCACCACCCTCGCGCACGTCGATCGGTCGCGCGTCGTGATTCCCAACCGCAAGATCGTCGGCGAGATCCTGCATAACTACGGCCGCATCCGCCAGCTCGATGTGACGGTGGGCGTGGCATACGACACCGACCTCAAAACCCCGCTCGCGCTCATCCAGCAGGTGCTCGCGGCGAACCCGCGGGTGCTGAAGGAGCCGGCCGCCGTGGTGCAGGCGGTCAGGTTCGGCGACTCCTCGGTGACGCTTGCGGTGCGCCCGTGGGTGGCGGCGCAGGACCAGGTGGCCGCGAGCGGCGAGATCTGCGCCGCGCTGCTCGAGACGCTCCGGGCCGGCGGCGTCGTCATGCCGCCGCCGCAGCGCGAGGTGCGGCTCGTGGGCACGCCCGCATGAGCGCCGCGGCAGTGCCTCGGGATGACGCGACCGCCATCGAGGCGCTGCAGGCACTGCTCGGCGAGCGGCTGACGCTGAATGCCGCGGTGCGCGAGGCGCACGGCCGCGATCTCACCTGGCATGCGCCGCACGCGCCGGACGCAGTGGCGTTCCCCGAGACGACCGCGGAGGTGGCGACGATCGTGCGCACCTGCGCGGCCTGCCGCACGCCGGTCGTACCGTACGGGGCCGGCACGAGTCTCGAAGGGCACGTGATGGCGCTGCGCGGCGGGATGTGCATCGATCTGTCGCGCATGGACGAGATACTGCAGGTCAACGCGGCGGACCTGGACGCGGTGGTGCAGCCGGGCGTCACCCGCAGCAAGCTCAACGCCTACCTGCGCGATACCGGGCTGTTCTTTCCGATCGATCCGGGTGCCGACGCCTCGATTGGCGGCATGGCGGCGACGCGCGCCTCCGGCACCAACGCCGTGCGCTACGGCACCATGCGCGACAACGTGCTGGCGCTCACCGTCGTGCTGCCGGACGGGCGCGTCGCGCACACCGGCAGCCGCGCCCGCAAATCATCGGCCGGCTACGACCTGACGCGGCTGTTTGTCGGCTCCGAGGGCACCCTCGGGGTGATCACCGAGGTGACGGTGCGCCTGTACGGGGTGCCGGAGTCGATGGCCTCGGCGGTCTGCTCGTTCGAGAGCATCGCAGCCGCGGTCAACACCGTCATTGCGACCATCCAGTCCGGCATTCCGGTGGCGCGCATCGAGCTGCTCGATGAGGTGCAGATGGGCGCGGTCAACCGCTATTCGCACCTCGCCTACCCCGAGCAGCCGACGCTGTTGCTCGAGTTCCACGGCACCGCAGCGGCGGTGCGCGAGCAGGCCGAGATGGTGCAGGCACTGGCCGCGGATGCCGGCGGCCATAACTTTCGCTGGGCGGCCGCGGAGGAGGAGCGCAACCGGCTGTGGAAGGCGCGACACGACGCCTACTTTGCCGCTCTGGCACTGCGGCCGGGAGCGCAGGCCTGGACCACCGATGTCTGTGTCCCCATCTCGCGCCTCGCGGACTGCATTCTCGAGACCAAGGCCGACCTTGCCGCCACCTACCTGAAGGCTCCGCTTGTCGGCCACGTGGGCGACGGTAACTTTCACCTGATCTTTCTGGTGGACCGCACGCGGCCCGAGGAGATCGCCGAGGCTGAGCGGCTCAACGACCGCCTGGTGAGGCGTGCCATCGCGATGGGCGGTACCAGCACCGGCGAGCACGGCATCGGCAGCGGCAAGATGCAATACCTCGAGCCCGAGCACGGCGCCGCCGGAGTCGACGTCATGCGTGTCCTCAAGCGCGCCCTCGATCCGCACGACATCATGAATCCCGGCAAGATCGTCGCACTGTGAGGTAGGCTTACGGACATGGACGGGCTCATCACGGTCGGCAGCCGCTTCGGCCCCGCCGAGACCGCGCGGCGCCTGATCGCTGCGGTCGGCGCGCGCGGGCTCACCGTGTTCGCGCGGGTCGATCACGCCGCCGGGGCGGGGGCCGCGGGGCTCGAGCTGCGCCCCACCGAGCTGATCGTATTCGGCAACGCACGTGGCGGCACACCGCTCATGCAGGCGAACCAGCTGCTCGGCATCGAGCTGCCGCTGCGAGCGCTCGTCTGGGCGGATGAGGCCGGCCGGACGCACGTGTCGCGTCCGGACCTCGCGTGGGTCGCGCATCGCTATGGACTGCCAGCGGCTGCCGCACATGTCGCGGATATCCTGGGCACGATGCTGCACGCCGTGATCGTGGAGGCGACCGGCGGTGCGGTTGACGACGAGCTCGATGCGGAGCTCGCCCAGACTTTCCCCGCCAGCGATCCGCTGCCCTGGAGCCACGGTAGCGACTGAGCGATCGCCGCGGCCCGTCCCCGGTGCCGCGAATTCCTAACACGATGTTCACACGCGGCGCGCACCTGCCCGAGGTGCGCGCAGTCGCAGCATTTTCTTAACGGTGTTTGGTCTACTGTCGGCCCCACCCGTCCCTACGATGAAAGGTCTGGTGCGCGGTGCGCACCGCGCGCCGCTTCGCGTGAGGGAGAGTCCATGCACAAGCGTCCATGGCTGCCTGCGCTCCAGCTCGGCCTGTTGGCCGCGTGCCTGGTGGCGATGCCTGCAGCCCGCGCCGGCGGGCCCGCCGTGGGGGCCATCGTCGGCGTGGTGAGCAACACCGCCAAACTTCCCGTGGCGCACGCCACGGTGACAGCCGTGCGGGGCGACGGCGGCGCCATCCGCGCCACGGTGTCCGGGAGCGATGGCGTTTACTCCTTCGGGGATCTCGCGCCGGGCACCTGGTCGGTCAGCGCGCAGTCCGAGGGTTACCCGCAGGCAACCACGCCGCCGCTGCAGGTCATCGCCGGACAGGCCACGCGCTACGATCTCTCGATGAGCGGCGTTCCGACAGCGCCGCCGCCCGCTGCAACCGCGGCGCCCGCGGCAGGCGGCGCCCCGGCAGTGCCCGAGGTGCTGCAGGCGCCCCCGGCGGGACCCGCGCTCGACACGCAGACGCCGTTCGCCGTCGGCGATTTGAGCTGGCTGAACGGCTCGCCGCGCGAGACGACGCCGATCTTCGATACCAAGTTCTTCACGCCCGAGGTGCGCTTCGACGTCAACTACCTGCAGGACCTCAACAACCCGGTCGATCACACCATCGTCGGCTCGACCGAGGAGTTCCGCTCCGGGGAGTTCCAGATCGAGCAGGTGAGCCTCGGAGGCAACTTTCACTGGAACAACGTGCAGGCGCGCTTCCTGTCGATGTTCGGGCTGTTTGCCGTGACCACCCCGCGCAACGACGCCAGCGCGGGGGTCGGACAGTGGGATCTGCAGGGAGCCTACAAGTACCTCTCCGAGGCGAACGCCGGCTATCACTGGGATGTGCAGCATGGACTGAACGTCGACGCCGGCATCTTCGTCTCCTACATCGGGCTGTTCAGCTACTACAACTACGACAACTGGACCTACCAGCCATCGTTCGTGTCGTCCAATACGCCGTGGTTCTTCAACGGACTGCGCGTCCAGTGGTTCCCGACGCAGACGCTGAAGATCGAGCCGTGGCTGATCAACGGCTGGCAGTCCTACGCGAAGTACAACAATCTTCCAGGGTTCGGTGGTCAGATCCTGTGGATCCCGAATGACAGGTTCAAGCTGGTGCTGAACAGTTATTCGGTCGGCGAGGACAACCTGGCGAGCGGCAGCGGTTATCCGGCCAACGGCGGCAATCCGAATGCCGCGATCGGCCTGCCCAATCCCGGCGGTACGTACGTCAACTACGCGCACGTGCAGCGGGTGCACGAGGACGACAGCGTCGAGTGGAAGTACTACGACGCTGCCGAGAGCAGCTGGATCCACATGCCCTTCGGTATCTCGAGGATGGCGACTTCGTTCACGTGGGATGTGGGCTGTGAGTACGGCGGGGGTGTGCACTGCACGCGCGACCCCAACAAGGCCAACTTCTTCGGCATGATGCTCTACGACCGGACGTGGTTCGACCACAACCTCTACGCGGTGACGCTCGGCGGGGGTTTCATGAACAACCCCGGGCGCTACCTCGCGCTCGTGCCGCCGATCAACGGTGCCACCGCCGCGACCGGCACTCCGTACTTCACCGAGAACCCGGGCCAGAATCTCTACCAGTGGGACATGCAGCTCAATTTTCAGTATATGCCCAGAGACTGGATCACCTGGTGGACCGAGGCCACCTTCCGGCATTCGGATGTGCCTTACTGGTCGGGGTCGGGCGGCGTCACGCCCCCGGGCGGCAACAACGGCTCGCCCGCATCCTTCGTGTGCAACAACGACAGCGCAGTCGGCAGCGACAACTGTGCCAATGAGGGGGGCGTCTGGTACCCGGACCTCGAGAAGCGCGAGGTCATCTGGGGAGTCGGAGTGCTGGTCAAGTTCTGACGAGCGCCGCACTGCGGGCGGCATCTGCTACCCTTAGCGCCATGCACGGCGAGCAGCGCAAGGTGCTGACTGCGCCCAAGTGGAGGCCCGCGCTGCGGCGCGAGCTCGCAGCGCTCCTGGCGCTCAAGGCCGCCGCGCTCTGGCTGCTGTGGGCGCTGTGCTTCTCTCCCGCGCACCGGACTGCGGCGGATGTCAATGCGGCGAGCCGGGCGCTCGGCGTGTCGTCTGCGGTGGTGCAGCGCGCAGCGGGAGCCGGGAGTGATTGATCTTACCGTCGTGCACCTGTCGCGGGCGCAGTTTGCCCTGACCGCGCTCTATCACTTCCTGTTCGTGCCGCTGACGCTCGGACTGTCCATGATCCTGGTAATCATGGAAGCGGTGTACGTCATGACCGGACGCGAGATCTGGAAGCGTATGACGCGCTTCTGGGGGATGCTGTTCGGCATCAACTTCGCCATGGGCGTTGCCACCGGTATCACCATGGAATTCCAGTTCGGCACCAACTGGGCGTACTTCTCGCACTACGTCGGCGACGTCTTCGGTGCACCGCTCGCGCTCGAGGGCCTGCTCGCCTTCTTCCTTGAGGCAACCTTCGTCGGACTGTTCTTCTTCGGGTGGGAGCGACTCTCGCGGGTGGCGCACCTCGCGGTGACCGCACTGGTCGCGTTCGGCTCGAGCCTGTCGGCGCTGTGGATCCTGATCGCGAACGGCTGGATGCAGAACCCGGTCGGGGCGAGCTTTAACCCCGAGACGCTGCGCATGGAGCTCAGCTCGTTCGGCGAGCTGGTGCTGAACCCGGTGGCCCAGGCGAAGTTCGTGCATACCGTGGCCGCCGGCTACGTGGTGGGGTCGGTGTTCGTGCTCGCGGTGAGCGCCTGGTACCTGCTGCGCGGCCGCAACGTCGAGATCGCGCGCCGCTCGATGGCGGTGGCGGCGAGCTTCGGACTGGCGTGTGCGCTGTCGGTCGTCGTGCTGGGTGACGAATCCGGTTACCTCGCGAGTGAGAACCAGAAGATGAAGGTCGCGGCGATCGAGGCGGAATGGCTCACGCAGAAGCCGCCGGCGAGCTTCACTGTGTTCGGCATCCCGGACCTGCGCACGCACACCACGCACGCGGCTATCCGCGTACCGTGGCTACTCGGACTGATTGCGACCCGTTCGATCGATCGGCCGGTGCTCGGCATCGAGGACCTCGTGGCGCAAGGGCGCACGCGCATCGCGAGCGGCATCGAGGCGCTCGCCGCTCTCAAGGCGCTGCGCGCGGATCCCGCGGACGCGGCGGCGCGGGCGCGGTTCGCGGCGCACGAGGGCGATCTGGGCTACGGCCTGCTGCTGCTGCGCTACGTGGCCGATCCGTCACGCGCCACACCGCAGCAGATCGACGCCGCCGCGTGGTCGACCGTGCCGAACGTGCCCGTGCTCTTCTGGTGCTTCAGGTTCATGGTCGGCCTGGGGCTGCTGTTCATTGCGATGTTTGCGACCGCGTTCTATCTCGCGGCGCGGCATCGCCTGCTCGAGAACCGCTGGTTCCTGCGCTGCGCCTTCCTCAGCCTGCCGCTGCCGTGGATCGCCGCCGAGCTCGGCTGGGTGGTCGCGGAGTACGGGCGCCAGCCCTGGGCGATCGCCGGCGTGCTGCCGACGTTTCTCGGGGCCTCGCCGGTGGCCGCTGCCGATGTGTGGCTGTCGCTCAGCGGCTTCGTCGTCTTCTACACCGCGCTCGCAGTCGTCGACGTCTATCTGCTCGTGCGCATGATCCGCCGCGGTCCGGACGGGCTGGGCTACTGGCCGCCGCAAGCCACGCCAGCGGCGACCGTCGTCGGTTGATGGGAGGAGAGTCGTGCCCGACTACGCCAGCCTGCGGGTGATCTGGTGGCTGATCCTGGGAGGGCTGCTGATCGGCTTTGCGCTCATGGACGGCTTCGATCTGGGCGTCGGTGCGACGTTCCGCTTCATCGGGCGCACGGAAGAGGAGAGACGGGCGCTGCTCGAGTCCATCGAGCCGGTCTGGGAGGGCAACCAGGTGTGGTTCATTCTCGCCGGCGGTGCGACCTTCGCGGCGTGGCCGCTGTTGTACGCGGCGTCGTTCTCCGGGCTGTACGCGGCAATGTTCCTGCTGCTCGGCGCGCTGATCCTGCGCCCGGTGGGATTCATGTTCCGCGACAAGATCGCCGATGCCGCCTGGCGCAATGCCTGGGACTGGGCCCTGCTCGTCGGTGGCGCCGTGCCCGCGCTGCTGTTCGGAGTGCTGTTCGGCAACCTGTTCCTCGGCCTGCCGTTCCACTTCGACGAGGTCGAGCGCCCGGTGTTCACCGGCGGCCTGATCAGTCTGCTGCGCCCGTTCGCGCTGCTCGCGGGCGCGGTGTCCCTCTCGATGCTGATCACCCACGGCGCGGCCTACGCGGCCGTGCGCGTCGGCGAGCCGATGGCGACGCGCGCCGCCGGCGTCGGGCGGGCGACGGCGATCGTGTTCGCCGTATGCTTCATCGGCTGCGGAGCTTGGCTTGCGTTCGGCCTCGACGGTCAGTGGATCGTCTCAGGCGCGCATCCGCTCGGTGCCTCGAACCCGCTGACCAAGCACGTGGCGGTCGTTCCCGGAGGGTGGCTGGCGCACTATCGCGCGCATCCGCTGCTGTGGCTGGTGCCCGCCGCGGCGCTGCTCGCGGCGGTTGCGACCTCGCTGCTGCTCGGATCGGGACGGGCGGTGGCAGCATTCTTCTCGAGCTGCATCACGGTGACCGGCACCATCCTGACGGCGGGCATCGCGCTGTTCCCGTTCCTCATGCCATCGGGGTCGAATCCCGACCACGGCCTGACCGTCTGGGATGCCTCGAGCAGCGCGCGCACGCTGCTGATCATGCTGGTGCTGGTCGCGGTCTTCCTGCCCGTGGTCATGGGCTACACTGCCTGGGTGTTTCGCGTGCTGCGTGGACGCATCACGCTCGAGGAGATCCGGCGGCACGCCGGGCTGTACTAGAGGAGCGCGCCTGTGTGGTACTTCAGCTGGGTCCTCGGCACTGGTCTGGCGCTCGCCTTCGGCGTGCTGAACGCCATCTGGTATGAAGTGTTGGAAGGCAAGCCGGTGAGCGGCGCGGGCCCGCAGCCGGAAGGTGCGCTCAGTGAGGCGCCGCGGCCGGAGCGCGGGTCACGGCCAGCCTGAGTACCGGAGCGACAGCGCCGCTGAACTGCAGCACAAGCGGGGTGTTGGCTGGCAGCATGAACTCGACGATCTTGTGCGGCGCTGCGCACCCGCTGCGACCCTCGAAGTCGCTCGACTGGATGGAAACGCCGTCAGCGACCACATCGATCCAGAACCCCTGACTGAGCGCGACGCGGTACCGGCCCGACGTGGCCACCTCGAGCCTGACCAACCCGGCGGAGCTGCCGTCGGGCGGCGCGTGCTTCTGGGCGGGCGGTATCGCGAAGGTGACGTCGGCGCGTTTGTGGAGCTTCAGCTCGTAGAGATGCTCGGGTATCACCGCAGGAGCCGCCGCGGCGGCCTTGCCCGCCGCGAGCGGCTGCGCGTGGGTGGAGAACACGGAGCGCTCGTGCCGGACGTCCCACTTGAACGTGCCGCAGGGATCCTCGGGAGCGGGAGCCGCCCGCGCGGCGGTGGCGAGCACGCCGAGCGCGAGCAGTATCATCCAGCTCAGCGATCGGTTCGGCGCCGGAAAAAGGGGCGATAGAAATCGCCCCTTTTTCGATGCTCCCATCCTTATCGCGCCATCGCGCCAGGCGTCGACGCCTGTGGAGACCCCTGCGGCTCGGCCACCGTCTTGTCGAGCATCCGCACGCGCATCGGCGCAAGTACCCATTTCGTGAGTATGGCAGCAATGATCGGCAACGCGCCCGCGATCCACAGCACGGGCACCCAGCTGCCGGCGGAATGCTTCAACACGTTGGCGAGCGGAATGAGCAGCGATGAGGTTCCTTTGGCGGTGTAGAGCAGGCCATTGTTGGTCGCTGCGTACTTCGGGCCGAAGGTATCGCCGCTCGCCGCAGGGAAGAGCGAGAAGATCTCGCCGTAGCCGAGGAAGATCAGCGGCGCGAAGATCAGGAACCCGGCGGTGCTGTGACCGAATTTCATCAGACCCCAGATGGCCAGCCCTTCGACGATGAACACCAGCACCATGGTGTTTTCCCGGCCGAGAAGGTCGGAAATCCACCCGGTCAGAGGTCGGGTCAGGCCATTCACGAGCGAGTCGATCGACAGCGCCATCGTCAGCAGCGGCAGAGTGGCCCAAAGAACCGTGACCGGGATCTTATCGACCCCGTAGTCCTTGGCGATCGGACCAACCTCGGCAGCCGCCATCAACCCGCCGGACGCGACCAGGATCATGCACACGTAGAGCACCCAGAACACGGGCGTCTTGAGCATCTCGCCGGGACCGATGTTGCGCCGGGTCATGGGATTCACCGCGCCCTTGACCGAAGCGACAATGGCGGTAAGCGGCGGTCGAATCAGCAACAACGACAACACCAGGACGACGATGCCCTGGATCATGCCGAAGTCGAAGAAGGCCTTATCGTAACCGCCTGCCTTCACCATGTTGGCGATGGGAATCACCGTCAACGCCGCGCCCGCGCCGAACCCGGCGGCGGTCAGTCCGGCCGCAAGACCGCGCTTGTCCGGGAACCACTTGAGCGCATTGCCCACGCAGGTTCCGTACACGCTGCCAGCGCCGATTCCGCCGATCACCGCGGAGAAATACAGCATTCCCAACGAGGTCGCATAGGAATTCATGATCCAGGAAAGGCCCGCCAGGATGCCGCCCACCAACACCACGGGGCGGGGGCCGAACTTGTCCATCAGGTAGCCTTCGACCGGGACCAGCCACGTTTCGCAGAGCACGAAAATGGTGAAGGCGACCTGGATGGCTGCCTTGGTCCAGCCGAACCTGTCGTGCATCGGATTTACGAACAGCGTCCAGCCGTATTGGAGGTTGGCCACCATCGCCATGCAGATGATTCCTATGACCAACTGCACCCAACGGTGTTGGAATCCGGTCTTGCCAGGCGCGTTTATCTGAGTGTTCATGTTGCTGTACTCCTCAGGACGTCCAACGAGCCGTCGTGAAGGACTGGCGCGTCATCGAAGCTGGCTGCGACATATCACTTTCCCCCTTAAAGTTTCCGATGCCCCTTGTTCACCGCGCGCTTTGCTGTGGTCTGGTGTGCTGTGAGTCGGGCGGAACCGCCCAGATATATTATATATAGTTCTGTCATACATACTTACAAATGCCCGGCGGTTGTGCAAGCGGCCGAGGCTCGCGGCTCCATCGGCTGCAGACAGGCCGACACGGCCACGCTACAGCCGTAATCTTTTGATTTGCCGCGCTTAAATGCGCGGTGATATCCGCTCTGTCGGATCAGATGGAGATCTGCCGCCCGACGTCGATCAGTTGCTCGCGCGGCACGTTCAGGTAATCCGGCAAGTGCATCGAGTTACGCAACATGGCGGCGAATGCAGAGGTCATCCAGCGCGGCAGGCCGCGCCCGTCCGTACGCGGCACGACCCGCTCGGAGCCGACGAAGTAGGTGAGGCGGCTTGGATCGACGCTGCAGCCTCGGGTGGCGAGCTCGCGCATGACCTCAGGCAGGTCCGGGCGTTGCATGAAGCCATAGCACGCGCTAACTGACCAGAAGCCCGCGGCCGGCTGCTCGACGCGCAGCCGCTCCTCCCTCGCCACCCAGGGGACCGATGCCGTCTGCAGAGCTACCGTGATGACCTGTTCCTGCAGCGCATTGCTGTGCTTCACGTACCAGCGCAACACCGGCGGGGCGCCCGCTTTAGCCCGGGTGAGGAACACCGCGGTTCCCGGTACCCGTACGACGCGCTCGCGCCCCAGGGCTGCGAGGAACTCCGCGACCGGCAGCGGATTCTCGTTGACCCGCTCGCGGATCGCGAGCACGCCGCGATGCCAGACGTACATCACGGCGTACACCGCGACGGCGAGCAGCAGCGGCACGTAGCCGCCCTGCGACACCTTCGACATGTTGGAGATGAAGAACGCGCTGTCGACGCTAACAAATACGCCGGCCACCGCCAGACTCGCCGCCAGGTTCCAGTGCCAGATCTCGCGCATGGCGATGAACAGCAGCACGCTGGTCATCAGCATCGTGGCCGACACGGCGATGCCGTAGGCGGCGGCCAGGTTGTCGGATTTGCGGAATCCGAGCGCCAGTCCGATCGTCACCAGCATCAGCAGCCAGTTGACCGCACCGACGTAGATCTGACCGTAGCCCTCGCCCGAGGTCTGCAGGATCCGCAGCCGCGGCATCCAGCCGAGCAGGATCGCCTGGCGTGTCATCGAGAAGGCGCCCGTGATGATCGACTGGCTGGCAATGATGGTGGCGGCGGTGGCGAGTACGACCAGCGGTACCAGCAGCGCGGTCGGGCAGAGGCGGTAGAAGATGTTACCCGCGGTGGGAGCGCCGGCCAGCACGATCGCGCCCTGACCCGCGTAGTTGAGCAGCAGGCTTGGAAACACGAGCCACGCCCACGCCACTCTGATGGGGCGCGCCCCGAAGTGACCCATGTCGGCGTAGAGTGCCTCGGCCCCGGTGACGCACAGGAAGACGCCGCCGAGCACGAGGAAACCCGCGCTGCCGCTGTGCGCGAGGTAGATGCAGCCGTAATACGGGTTGATCGCGCGCAGCACGCCCGGATGGCGCGCAATGCCCCACAGGCCGAGCAGCGCCATGCTCAGGAACCACAGCGTCATGATCGGGCCGAAGGCGCGGCCGATCTTCGCCGTGCCGAGCGGCTGCAGCACGAACAGCGCGAGCAGAATGGCCACGGTTCCCGGCAGGATGTAGGGCTGCCAGGACGGCTCGACGATTTTCAGTCCCTCGAGGGCCGAGAGCACCGAGATAGCCGGTGTGATCGCGCCGTCGCCGTATATGAGCGCCGCGCCGAACAGCCCGATCGCCACGATCAGCGGCCGGCGATGCCGTTTGACGCCAAGAAGCGCCATCAGCGCGAGGATGCCGCCCTCACCATCGTTGTCGATGCGCATGGCGAAGCCGGCATACTTCACCGAGGTGACGATGATCAGCGTCCAGATGAGCAGCGACACGACGCCGAGGATGGCGATCCGGCTCGCGCCGCCGCCGAGATCGAGCACCGTCTTCAAGGTGTACAGCGGGCTCGTGCCGATGTCGCCGAACACCACGCCGAGCGCACCGACGCCGAGCGCGAGCAGCCCCGGATTTTTCGCGTTGTTGGCTTGCATGGAAAGAGCGACGATAGCCGCAGCAGGGATTTGCCGCAGGCGCCATGCCCAACATAGCAAAATGTTCCGTCGCGGGCTTCGTATGAGCGACCGCGACGTGCTGATAGTGGGCGCCGGCCCGACCGGGCTGGTGCTGGCGCTCTGGCTGACGCGCCTCGGTGTCAAGGTGCGCATCATCGACAGCAGCGCCGCCCCCGGCACGACCTCGCGGGCACTCGCGGTCCAGGCTCGCACCCTCGAGCTCTACCGGCAGCTCGATCTGACCGGGGCGGTCCTGGAGCGCGGCCATCGGGTCCCGGCGGTCAATCTATGGGTGAAGGGGGAGCGCCTCGCGCACGTGCCCTTCGAGGCCGTCGGCGCGGATTTCACGCCGTACCCGTTTCTGCACATCTTTCCGCAGGACGAGCACGAGCGGCTGCTGATCGAGCGGCTGCAGCGTCTCGGGGTATCGGTCGAGCGGCAGACCGAGCTCCTCGACTTCAGAGACGACGGCCGGCGTGTCACGGCGCGGCTGCGCACCTCCGCCGGCCAGTCGACCGATTGTCCCGCCGGCTACATCGCCGGTTGCGACGGCGCCCGCTCGCGGGTGCGCGAGGTGCTCGGGACCGGTTACCCCGGTGGAACGTACCGCCAGCTCTTCTATGTCGCCGACATCGATGGCGTCGGGCCGACATTCGACGGTGGCCTGCACATCGATCTCGATGAGGCCGACTTCCTCGCGCTGTTTCCGCTCGCCGGTGCCGGACGGGCGCGCCTGATCGGCACGGTGCGCGATGAGCGCGCCGAGCATCCCGAGACGCTGCGATTCGAGGACGTGAGCCGCCGCGCGATCGAGAGTCTCAAGGTTGGGGTGCGGCAGGTGAACTGGTTCTCCACCTATCACGTGCACCACCGCGTGGCCGGGAGCTTCCGCAGGGGCCGCGCACTGCTGCTCGGCGATGCCGCGCACATTCACAGCCCGGTGGGCGGCCAGGGGATGAACACCGGCATCGGCGACGCCATCAACCTCGCCTGGAAGCTGGCCACGGTGCTCGCGGGTTGTGCGCCGGACGAGCTGCTTGCGAGCTACGAGGTGGAGCGCGCGGCGTTCGCGCGCCGGCTGGTCGCGACCACCGACCGCGTCTTCACGTTCGTGAACGCGGACGGACCGATCGCCCGGATCGTGCGCACGCGGGCCGTGCCGGCGATCTTCCCGCGGGTCATGAAGCTGCATGCCGTGCGCGAGCTCCTGTTTCGCACCGTCTCGCAGCTCAGCCTCAACTACCGCGACATGCCGCTCAGCACCGGCGTCGCAGGCAAGGTGCACGGCGGCGACCGGTTGCCGTGGACCGGAGCGGGCGAGGGCGATAACTTCGGATCGTTGGCACGAATCGGCTGGCAGGTACACGTCTACGGCGACAGGCAGCACGAGGGGAATGACGCGCTGGCCGCGTGGTGCGCGCAGCGCGAGGTGCCGTTGCTGACTTACCCGTGGGGGCCGTCTGCCGCGAGCGCAGGCCTCGCGCGTAACGCGCTCTATCTGCTGCGTCCCGACGCCTACGTGGCACTCGCACATCCGGCGGCGGAGCCGGCCGCGCTCGAGCACTATTTTGCCGAGCGCGGCATCCGGCCCGGTGCGGCGCAGGCCGCCGGCGTCAGTCCACGCCGTCGGTGACGATGAGGTCCATGGGAATGTCGTGAGGCTGCGGAAAGATCGACTCGAGCCGCCCGCCTTCGAAGCCCAGGCCGACACACCAGGGTCGCGGCACCGCGGCAGCGATCGTGCGATCGTAGTAGCCGCCGCCGTAACCGAGCCGGTAACAGCGCGCATCGAAACCAACCAGCGGCACGATGAGCGCTTCGGGAGCCAACAGCTCGCGCTGTGCGGGGATCGGGATGTTCCACACGCCCCGGCTCATCGGGACTCCGGGCTGCCAGCTCCAGAACTCCACCGGCGCAGAGGGCCGGACCACGACCGGCAGCGCAACGCGGCCGCCGCGGGCGAGGTGCGCGGTGGCGATCCCGAGCACGTCGATCTCGCCGCGCACCGGCCAGTACACCCCGAGGGTGGCGAAGCGGCTCAGGTCCACCGCCTCGAGCAGCCGCTGCCGGGCGCGCTCGCCACGGGTCTTGCGCAGCGCGCCATCGAGGCCCAAGCGGCGCCCGATGAGCGCCTGCCGCAGGCGCACCCGCCAGGAGCGCACTGCCGGCCAATCGGGCGAAGTCGGCGGCGCTGGCAGCTCGGGTGCAGGAATCGGCGAGCCCTCCATCGTGCGAGACGCGTAGAATTGCTACTTTACATGACCCGGACGAGTGGCAAGTGAGCGCCGCCACGGCCGCTGAACCGCCGCCAACGGGCGAGCGACTCATGCAACAGATGCTCGTGGATGCGCTGCGCACCGACCGCCCGACCGGGATGAGGCGCCGGGCCGTACGGCTGTGCCGGCGCGCCCCGCTAGCCGTACTCGGCTGCGCCCTGTTGATCGGGGGTGCCGGCTGCTCGCTGATCTCGCTCAAGAACCCCGAGCGCCCGCTGTCGGCCCGGGACCTGAACGCGCGCATTCTGACGCGCGAGCTCAGCGCGCAGTTCCAGACCGCCGTGGTCCGCTGCGCCGCCAACATCGCCGCGACCGAGGAAGATGAGACGGTGCTCGACAACACGCTGCGCTGGGAGATCTCGGCCGTCGGTGCGAGCCGCAGCGCCTCCACGCAGATCGCGCCGATGCTCGGCCTGCTGGACACCTGGGCGCTCGCCGCGCAGATGCAGGCGTTCATGGCCGCCGGCGCCGCGGGCGGCGCCCTGTTCGGCACGCATCAGGAGGCGGTGCGCCAGGTGTCCGACGACTTCGCCGACGGCACCACGGCGCTGGCGAAGAGGCTGCTGTCGCCCCAGGACTTCAGCCGCGATCAGACGTTCGTCGAGCAATACGCGCAGCAGCATCCGCTCGTCGACCTGAGCTTCGCACGCGCCTCGGTGGTCGAGCTTTGGAGCCGCGAGCAGGGGAGCCACACCAAGCTCATCGACTCGCTCGGCACCTTCCCGGAGGTCATGGCGGACGCGGAGCAGCGGCTGCAGATCTACGGCGACACCGTGCCGCCGCAACTGATGCACGAGACGCAGCTGGCGCTGCGCCAGTCCGGATATTCGCGGACGGATGTCAACGCGGCACTCAAGCAGCTCGATGAGCGCCTTGCGCGGCTCGCCGACGTCGCACAGTCGACGCCGCAACTCGTGCAGGGTGCGATCGCCGATGTCCGCCAGAGCCTGCGCGAGGTCGTCGACCGTCTGGACGCCTCCTCGAAGGAAACCACCGCGGCGCTGAATGCACAGCGCGCTGCGCTGTTTTCCAACATCCAGTCCGAGCGCGAAGTGATGGTCGCGGCGGTCGACACGCAGCGCAAGGCGTTCGCCGCGGATGCCACCCGGGTGGCCGATGGCGTGGTGAGGAGCGCCGGCGAGCAGCTGCGGCGCCTGGTCGCCGAAGTTCTGCTGCTGCTCATCCTGCTGTTCGCCGTGGTACTCGGTCTGCCGTTTGCAGCCGGCTATTTCCTCGGCCGCGCGCGTCGCGAGCGGGGCGCCCCCTGAGCTGCAGGTCCGGCTCGGCACGCTCCCGGCTCCCGCCAACGCAGGAGCAGCAAAACCCTCTTTTGGCAGAGGCGCACGGCGCGTGCCGGCGCCATGCTCGTCCGCTGCATGGACAGCATAATCGTATGGCTCGCGGTGCTCGGCGCCAGCGCGGTGCTCGCCGGAGTCGTCGCTTTCGTCGTCCTCTCGGCCATCGCCTCGCTCGTCGGACCGTTGCGCGGCGCGCCCCACCTCGGCGCGCCTGCCGGTGCGATAGCGAGCGCTGCGCGAGGCCCTCAGGTGCCGCGCGACTGCGTGCGCGACGCGCGCAGTGCGAGGTTGCGCTGCACGGCGAGCGCCGTTCCTCCGAGGACCAGCACGGTTGCCACCGCAAGACGCAGCGTGATCGGCTCGCCGAACAACACCACTCCGGCGAGGGCCGCAATCACCGGCACGGAGAGCTGGGCGTTCGCCGCGGCGATTGCACCGAGGTGCGGCAGCGCGGTGTACCAGGCGGCGTAACCGAGGCCCGAGGCGATTGAGCCCGAGAGCGCCGCGAGGATCACGCCTTCCGTGTCGGCGGTGTGCCGCGCCCACAGAACGAGACTGATCACGAGCGCCGCCGGGACCGCGCGCACGAAATTGCCGGCTGTGTCGCCGAGCGCGTCCGTCGAGCCGCGCCCGCGCAGCGAATAGATTCCCCAGGCCGCGCCGGCGAGCAGCATGCAGAGTGCATCCACGGGCGGCGGCGCGGCGATTCCGGGCAGCAAAAGCAGTACCAGTCCCGCGACCGCGAGCAGCCAGCCGACGACGATGCCTGCGACGATGCGCTCCCCGGCGAAGAACCCGGCCGCGATCATGACGATCTGGACCGCCCCGAAGAGCAGCAGCGCGCCTGTGCCCGCCGTCAGGCCGAGGTAAGCGAACGAGAAGGCGATCGCGTACGCGATCAAGGCGAGTGCCGACCACCAGCTGCCGCCGCCGGCGCGCCGCTCGCGCCCCCGGGCCCGCACCAGCAGCCACAGCGTCACGGCGCCGGCGAGCAGACGGATGCTGGTGAAGCTCGCCGGGTCTATATGCGGCTGGCGCAGCGCCATGCGGCACAGGACCGAATTGGCCGCGAAGCCCAATAGCGCAAACAGCGCTGCCGCGACGGTGCGGCTCACCGCGGCGGCTCCGCCGGATCCTCCATCGGGTCCTCGACATGGCGCCGGGCAGTGCACCCGGCCGGCGGCACTCTACACTATCGCTGCCGGGGACCTGCGCGGCGGGCTGAGCCCACCGTGGCGGTGACATTGCGCGCGGCGCCTCTAATAATAAGGACATGCACCTGTCGTTTAGTGAAGACATTCAATTGCGGCTGCGCCCGCTGATCGTTGGCGGTGCCTGGGCGCTCGCCTGGGCTGCGGGCACGACGGCGCACGCCGACCCGGCGCGCTTCGACCTTGCGGGACCGACGCTGGAGGTGAAGGTGACGCGCGGGGGGGCGACGCTGCCGGCGGCCGAAGTACCCAACCTCGTGGCTGGCGACCATATCTGGCTCAAGGCGGACCTGCCGCCCGAGCAGGCGGCACCGTACGTTCTGGTCGCCGCCTTCCTGCGCGGCTCGACCAATCCGCCGCCGCCCAAGTGGTTCTGGCGGTGCGACACCTGGACTGAGAAATGCGCCCGCCAGGGTGTAACGCTGACCGTGCCCCGGGACGCCGGTCAGCTGCTGATATTTCTCGCCCCGGAGACCGGCGGGGACTTCAAAACGCTGATGGACGCGGTGCGCGGCCGACCCGGCGTGTTCGTGCGCACTTCTCAGGATCTGAATCAGGCGACGCTCGATCGGGCGCGCCTGGAGCGTTACCTGGCGGCGGTACGCCAGCTTGACCAGACCGACCCGGCGCGGCTCAAGGAGGCCGCGCCGCTGCTCGCGCGCAGCTTCGCCATGAAGCTCGACGAGAGCTGCCTGCAGAGGATTCCGGAGCTGCAGGCCGCGTGCGTTACGCAGGGCCGCGAGTCGCTGATCATGGACGACGGCCACAGCGTATCGCTCACCCAGGCGCTGACTTCGGGACCGGCCGGCGATCTGGCGATGGAGGCGAGCAACACCGCGCAGTTGCGCTACGGGTACTACGGCCCGTATATCGGCTCGCTGTTCGACATCGCGCGACTGTTCGACTCCTTTCATACGGCCCAGTACCAGTACATTCCGGCGCTCGCGACGTCGCAGGGCCAGCAGCTTGCCCTGGTGCTGAACTCGCCGCCTTCGTTCCACGATCCGAAGTCGGTACTGGTCGTGGCGCTGCCGGCGGTCGCCGGCCCGCAATTTCCGCCGCTGCGCCCGGTGAATGCGGCGCAGAGCTACTGCGCGCGCCAAAACCCCCTGGTTCTCCCGGTCGAAGGTGCTCCGCTCGTGTTCTCCACCGCTTACGCCCGCGATATGACACTCGCAGTGACCGGCTCCGACGGCAGTGTCATCCAGCTGCCGGCGCACACGGATGCCGAGCGCGGCGGGTTCGTCGTGGATACCTCGGCACTCGCAGCCGTGCGGCTCCCCGAGAGCGTGCACGCCACGCTGCAGGGGTACTGGGGCTTCGACCCTTACCAAGGGCCGGTCTTCCGGCTGGCCGGTGCGCACGCCCAGCCGTGGCAGCTGCTGGCGGGGGACGAGGGCTCGCTGATCGTCGGCCGGGTCGATACGGCACACCTGCGCGCCGGTGACGTGAGTTGTCTCGAGAGCGTCACGATGCAGGATGCGGCCGGCGGCAAGCACGCGGTCGAGTGGAAGAGCGTCAAGCCGGATGAGGTGGAGATCAAGCTGCCACTCGAGCAAGCATCTCCCGGCGACCTGACGCTCCTCGTCAGGCAGTTCGGTGCCGGCACACCGCAGTCGCTGACGCTGCGAGCCTTCGGCGAGGCCGCCCATCTCGACAGTTTCGTGCTGCATGCCGGTGACGCTCAGGGCACCTTGAGGGGCAACCGCCTGGACGAGGTGCAGGGACTGGCGCTGAAAGGGCTCGAGTTCGCGCCTGGCGCGCTCACGAGCAGCGCTGGCAACGACGAGCTCGCGATGGCGACCCCGGATGCGCAGGCTGCCGCGGCGCTCCCCTACGGCGACACCTCGCAGGCCAAGGTGGCTCTCAAGGACGGGCGGGTGGTCGATCTCAAGGTGACCGTCGAGGCGGCGCGCCCGAGCGCCATGCTGATCGCGAGGAATGCAAGCACCTCCCCGCCCGCGGACGCCGACAACATTCAGCTCGCGAGTGCGGACGAGCTGCCGCAGCAGTCGCAGCTGACCTTCTCGCTGCGCGCGCACACACCATCGGCCTTTGCCCCGGACGAGCAGGTCGAGGTCGCAACCGCCGACGGCTCGTCCTCGGCGGTTCTCGGTGCGCTCACCGGTGGTCTGACCCTCGAGAACTCCCGGGTGGCGATCGCGACCATCGATCCCGCGCGTGCCCTGGGACCGGCGGCGTTCGGCCCGCTGCGCTACCGCGTGGTCGATGCCGGCGTAGCAGGCGACTGGCATCCGCTCGCGACGCTGGTACGCCTGCCGGTGCTGAAGGAACTCGAGTGCCCGCCGGCGCCGGCCCAGGCATGCATGCTCGTCGGCAATAACCTGTTCCTGCTTGCGGCCGTGTCGGACGACCCGCAGTTCCGCCGGACGGTGACGGTGCCCGACGGCTTTGCGGGGCAGGAGATCGCCGTGCCCCGCCCGAGCGGCGCGCAACTCTATGTGAAACTGCGCGACGATCCGACCGCGGTCAACATCGCGCACGTCGAGGTGCAGACGCAGGCGCTACCGTCTTCGCAGGGTCCGTCCGTGCCGCCGCCGGCATCGCTGTTGCCACCGCCGCCGTCGGCACAGCCGGCTGCGCCGTCAGCGGCGCCCTCACCGCCAGCGCCCACCCCGACGCCGCACACCGCCACGGCTGACAGCGGTCATGGCGGCTGAACTCTCCCCGGTGCACACTGTCGGACTCTCGAGTGCGGACATAGGGAAGTGCCCGTGATCAGCCTCCTCGCGCTTGCACTGCTGCTGGCGCCGAATCCGGCCGCTGGCCCCCCCGTCACCGCCAAACCGCCGGCTGCGGAGGCGCACGAGGCTGCGCGACACACGCCGCACTCCGCGGTCTTCGGGTTCGCCGACGTACAGCGCCTGGCGCGCGAGCGCGCGGCGCACGAATATCGGCCCGCTCCGGAGGCGCTGCCGGCGGCGTTCGCGAACCTGACCGAAGACCAGTACCGCAGCATCCGCTTCCGCACGGCGAGCTCGCTCTGGCACGGCCAGGCGCTCTTCGAGGTGGAGTTCTTTCACCGCGGCTTCCGCAGCCGCCAACGCGTGAACATCTTCGAGGTCACGGCGGCCGGTTCGCGGCCGATCGACTACAACCCGGCGTTCTTCACTTTCGGCCGCCCGGTGCGGATTCCGAAGACGACGGCCGGGCTCGGCTTCGGGGGCTTTCGTGTTCATTACCCGCTGCAGACGCCGGACTACAAGGACGAGCTGATCGCATTTCTCGGGGCCTCCTTCCGCGTGCTTGCGCGCAACCAGCACTACGGCGCATCGGCACGCGCGCTGGCGATCGATACGGCGTTGGAGAGCGGCGAGGAACTGCCGACGTTCACCGATTTCTGGCTGGTGCGCCCGCAACCGAACGACCGCTCGCTCACCATCTATGCGCTCCTCGACAGCAAGAGCCTCGCGGGCGCCTATGAGTTTCAGATCCGTCCCGGCGGCATGACCCAGGTCGAGGTGCATTGCGAGCTCTATCCGCGCCGCGCCATAGCCAAGCTTGGCGTGGCGCCGCTCACGTCCATGTTCCTCTATGGTGTTGACGACGGCGCACACCGTTTCGACGACTACCGCCCCGAGGTCCATGACAGCGACGGCTTCATGACCGAGGCCAGCCGCGGGCAGTGGATCTGGCGGCCGCTTGCCAACCCGCGCGAGCTGCGGGTCAACCGCTTCATGGACGACGGCCCGCGGGGCTTCGGCCTCATCCAGCGGCAGCGCGATTTCTCCCAGTACGAGGACCCGCAAGCGCAGTACGAGGCACGGCCAAGCTACTGGGTGCAGCCCCTCGGCACCTGGGGTAAGGGCGGCGTAGAGCTGCTGGAGATACCCAGCGACGAGGAAATCCACGACAATATAGTCGCCTACTGGGTGCCGGAGCATGCCCCGGTTGCCGGCAAGCCGCTGTCCTTCGCCTACGTGCTGTACGCCTACACGCACGCGCCGGACTGGCCGCCGGGCGGTCGCGTGATCGCGACGCGCAGCGGTGCGCCGACGCTCGGCCTCAACGAGGGGCATTTTGCGCCGGGCTCGCGCCGCATCCTGATAGATTTTGCGGGCGGCGATCTCGAGGGACTGAACGCGACGCAACCAGTGAAGGCAGAAGTGAACGTCGGCAACGGCCAGATCCAGGCGCTGACGGTGACGCGCGTCCCCGAGAGCGGCGCGTGGCGGGCGGCGTTCGTAGTCACACCCAAGGCGAAGAAAGCGGTCGACCTGCAGTGCTATCTCACCTTGCACGGCGAAGTGATGACCGAAACCTGGGTGTATCAATGGACACCCTGAGCACCCGGCCGCCGCGGTACGCCGTGCGCGTGCGGGTGCGGCGCACTTTCTTCTTCGGGCTGACCCTGCTCTCAGCGCTCGGCGCGGGCGGGCTGCTGCTCAACGTTCTCGAGGTGAACGGGAACGGGCTCACCGGCATCGAGCTGCTGGGGCTGCTGCTGTTCTTCGGCCTGTTCGCGTGGATCGCCGGCTCCTTCTGGACCGCAATCGCGGGCTTCGTGATCCAGCTCGTCGGCCGCGACCCGGCGGGCCTCGATCCGGCAGAGGTCGCAGGTCGCCCGCTCCTTGCCCGCATCGCCATCGTCATGCCGATCTACCACGAGGACCCGGATCGGGTGGGCGCCGGACTCGATGCCGTCTGGTCCTCGCTCGCGCACCAGGCGGAGCAGGCGGCATTCGACCTGTTCATCCTCTCCGACAGCTACGACCCGGAGATCGCGCTGGCCGAGGAGGCGATGTACCAGCGCCTGGTCGCGCGGCACAAGGCCGTCGGCCGGGTGTTTTACCGGCGCCGCACCGATCGCAGCGAGCACAAGGCCGGCAACATCGCCGACTTCGTGCGACGCTTCGGCTACGGCTACGAGTGCATGATCGTGCTGGATGCCGACAGCATCATGAGTGGCGAGGCGCTGGTGACGCTCGCCCGGCTGATGGAGGCACATCCGGAGATCGGCATCCTGCAGACGCTGCCGCTGCCGGTCGGACGCGAGACGCTGTTTGCACGCCTGATCCAGTTCGGCGCGCGCATGCAGAGCCCGATGCTCGCCACCGGTCTGGCGTACTGGCAGCTGGGCGAGAGCAACTACTGGGGACACAACGCGATCGTGCGGCTGCGGCCTTTTGCGCGCCACTGCCGGCTGCCGAAGCTCTCGGGCCGGCCGCCGTTCGGCGGTGCGATTCTCAGCCACGACTTCGTCGAAGCGGCATTCATGCGCCGCGCCGGCTACGAGGTGCGGCAGCTCCCGGACGTCATCGGCAGCTGGGAAGAAGTGCCGGCCAACGTGATCGATTACGCGGCACGCGATCGTCGCTGGACGCAGGGCAACCTGCAGCATGCGCGGGTGCTGCGTTCTCCGGGGCTGCACCCGCTCAGCCGGATGCACTTCGTGACCGGCATCCTCGCCTATGTCAGCTCGCCGATGTGGCTGGCGCTGCTGGTGCTCTCCTCGGTGCTGAGCGCCATAGAGGCGGCGAAGCTGCCGCAGTACTTCCTGCCGGGACTGCACAGTCTGCCTCACTGGCCGACAATCCGCACCGGCGAGGCGATGGCGGCGTTCGTGCTGACGCTGGTCGTGCTGCTGCTGCCGAAGGTGCTGGGTGCGTATCTCGCACTGCGCGACCCGCGGCTGCGCCGCGGCTTCGGGGGCGCCGGGCGGCTGTGCGCCAGCCTCCTGGTCGAGCAGTTCTTCAGCATGCTGCTCGCGCCTTCGATGATGCTGTTCCACTCGGCCTTCGTGGCGCAGACGCTCCTCGGCAGGACCGTGAGCTGGAATGCGCAGGCACGCGGCGATCGCGGGGTGACGGTGCGCGAGGCATTCAAGAGGCAGACCTGGCAGCTGATCTTCGGTGTCGTCTGGGCCGTCATCATGCTGCGCGCGGCGCTGCAGTTTTTCTGGTGGCTGAGTCCGGTGCTCGCCGGACTGATTCTGGGCGTATGGCTCACCGTCTGGACGAGCCGTGTCAGCGCCGGCCGGCTCGCGCGGCGCTGGGGCCTGCTGCTCATTCCCGAGGAGACCGCGCCACCTACGGAGCTCGCGGCCCTCAGCGGCGCGGGCAGCGATCCCGCCGCGGTGCTAGCCGGCGAGCGCCTCGCGCGCAGCGCGTAGGCCGCTTTGCAAAGCGCCGGTGACGGTGCCGGCTTCCCCGCCCGCGTCGGTGGCCTCACCCGCGAAGAACAGGCTCGTGCCGACCGGGCTACCGAGCGCCGCCCGCGCCTCGCTTCCGCCCACCACAACATAGCTGTAGGCGCCGCACGCGAACGGATCCTCCTGCCAGTCGTGGTAGTACCAGCCCTGGAGCTGCCCGGCGACGTTGACCTCGTCGCCGAAGAGCGTCTGGAGATTTTCGACCGCGAGGCGCGCGAGGTCGCCGGGCGAGCGTGCGCGTGCCAGCTGCGGCACCCGCGGACCGCCCGCCCACGCGACCAACAGCGGCGCGCGCTCCGGTGCCGGCGTCCAGAAAGTCGCGATATCGGTGTGCGGTGAGTGCAGGAACGAGGCTCCGGCGTAGCAGCCCCCGTGCAGCCGCTCCCAGAACGCCGTGGCGAAGCGCAGCAGGACCTTGATGACCGGACCGGCGGCAAGGCCCGCGAGCGCGCTGTGCTTCGCGTCCAGCGGCGGGGTGAAGCGCACCGCAGCGGGCGATCCGGGCTCGGCCTGCAGCACGCCGAGCGGCAGCGTGATCAGCGCGCGGCGCGCGCGGATCTCGAAGGGTACGCCGCCGCGTTCGCCCGCAATCTCGACCGAGCGGGCGGACCAGCGGACTTCGCGCACCGGCGACTCGAGCTGCAGGTGCCGGGCGGCGCCGGGCTTTGCCGCCGATTCGAACGAGGCGAGCAGCGTTGCGAGCAGCGCCGCGTAGCCGTCCCGCGGCCGCGACTGCGGCCCCTCGCCGAGCACATCGCCCAGCCATTCCGCAACAATCGCCCGGGCGCTGGCGCGCGCCGTGTCGGCGGCGTCGAAGCCTTCGGCCATGCGTCGCGCGCGTTGCCGCTCGTCCGCTGAGAGCCTCGTCGCCAGGTGGTGCTCGAGAAACTCATCGAAGGACATGTCCCGCTGCGCGAGCACGCCGCTCGAGGCGAACGCCCGGCGAAGCTTCGGAAAAAAGTTCGCGCGCGGCAGCAGCTTGCCCTCATGCACCGCCAGGTGAAGATCGGCCGCATCGACCACCGCAGCGCCGGCCGCGGCGAGCAGGGCGCGCGTGATGGCCGCGTGTCCATGGATGAATTCCGCACCCAGCTCGAGCGGCACCGCCAGGCCCGGCTCCCGGCGCGTCCAGATGCGTCCGCCGATGCGATCGCGCGCCTCGAGGAGCAGCACACTGGCGCCGGCGCGCGCCAGCTCGCCGCTCGCTATCAGGCCGGCCGCACCCGCGCCGATCACGACGACATCGAAGGACGATGCGCGCGGCACCGCTGCTTCAGTGCGCCATGCGCGCTGCGTTCTCCAGGCGCGACTGTTCCTGCGTGCCGCCGAGGTTGGCGAGGAAGCGCGAGCGCCACGCTGTCACGTCGTTGGCGCGCAGCGCCGTGAGCAGTTGCGCGTGGCGCGCACGGCGCTCGTCGCGCGGCATGTCGAGCGCCTGCTTGAGCGCGCGCGCAATGCCGCGCGTGTCGTAGGGATTGACGAGCAGGGCGGCAGTGAGCTCGTCGGCGGCGCCGGCGCGATCGGAGAGGATCAGCACGCCGGGGTCGCCCGGGTCCTGCGAGCCGATGTATTCCTTGGCGATGAGATTCATGCCGTCGCGCAGCGGCGTCACCAGGCATACGTTCGCGAGACGCAGGAATCCCATCAGTGTCGGGTGCGGAAAGTTTCGATTCAGGTAGCGAATCGGCGTCCAGTTCACGTCGCCGAAACGGCCGTTGGTGTTGCCGGCGCTCTGCTCGAGAGCACGGCGGATGCGAGCGTAAGCCTGGACCTTCTGCCGTCCGAGGGGGGCAATCTGCAGGTAGGTCACCTGGCCGCGATGCTGCGGGCAGTCCTCGAGAAAGTGCTGGTACGCCTCGAAGCGCTGCAGCAGCCCCTTGCTGTAGTCGAGCCGGTCGACGCCGATGATGAGACGCCGCCCCTGCAGTCCCTGACTCATCTCGCGCACGCGCGCCGACACCACAGTCTTGGCGGCTGAGCGCGCCGTGTCCGGCAGATCCACGCCGACCGGGAACACGCCGGTGCGCACCAGTCGCTCCGGCGTCGTCACCGCGCCGCCCGCGGTCACGCGTTCCTTGCCCCAGACGCTGCGCGAGGTGCCGAGGAAGGACTGCCGGTCGGTTTCGGTCTGGAAGCCGAGCAGATCGTACGCGAGCAGCGCCTCGAGCAGCTCGCGGTACACCGGCAGCGAGCGCAGCACCTCGAAGTGCGGAAACGGAATATGCAGGAAGAACCCGATCGGCGAGCGCACGTCCTGCGAACGCAGCCGGGCGGCGAGGGGGATCAGATGGTAGTCGTGCACCCAGATCAGGTCATCCAACTGGAGCAGGGGCTTGAGCTCGCGGGCGAACAGCGCGTTCACCGTCAGGTACGCCTGGTACTGCTCGTCCTTATACTGGAAGCTGTCGAGGAAGTAGTGAAACAGCGGCCATAGCGAGCCGTTGGAGAAGCCGTCGTAGTAGAGCTCCTGGAGCGGCTGCGGCAGGCTCAAAGTCACGTAGTTCGTGCCGGCACGCAAGTGCGTCGTCGGCGGTGGCTGCGGGTGATCCGCCGGGTGCGTGTCCCCGTCCCAGCCGAACCACATGCCGCCCGACTCGCGCATCGCCCCGGCGAGCGCCACCGCAAGTCCGCCGGCGGATACGCCGCCCCTGGGTACCGCCACCCGGTTCGAGACGTTGATCAAGCGACTCATACCTCGTCCTCCCAGCGCCGGCTGAGGCGCATGGCACTGGTGATGATGCCGACCATGCTGTAGGTCTGCGGGAAGTTTCCCCACAGCGCGCCGGTTACCGGATCGACGTGCTCGGAGAGGAGCCCGACGCAATTGCGCACCGCGAGGAGCCTGTCGAACAGCCGCCGCGCCGCCTCCATCTGTCCGGTGCCCGCGAGCGCGTTGGCCCACCAGAACGAGCAGACGGTGAATGCGTTGGTCGCGTTGCCGAAGTCGTCGGGATGGCGGTAGCGCAACAGGAAGTCTCCGACACGCAGCTCGCGCTCGACCGCCTGCAGCGTGCGGATGAAGCGCGGGTCGCGCCACTCGAGGATGCCGAGCTCCGGCAACAGCAGCAGGCTCGCATCGATGATTTCGTCGTCGAAGCTCGCGGACAGGGTGCCGCGCGCCTCGTTCCACGCCCGCTCCAGAACCTTGTCGCGCAGCGTGTCGGCGCGCCCGCGCCAGTACTGCGCACGCTCCGAGAGCTTCAGACGCGTGCCGATGCGCGCCAGGCGATCGCAGGCCGCCCAGCACATCGCAGCCGAGAATGTATGGCGATGCTCCTTGCCGCGGAATTCCCAGAGGCCGGCATCGGGCTGGTCGAAGAGCGGCGCGGCGCGCTCCCCGAGCGCTTCGAGCCGCTGGTACTGCTCGATGTCGCCGGGATGATTGAGACGGTCGTCGAAGAAGCTTTGCGTGGACGCGAGGATCACCGACCCGTAGACATCGTTCTGGCGCTGGCGGTAGGCCAGGTTGCCGACTCGCACCGGCCCCATGCCCTCGACGCCGGCGAGAGTCTCGACGATGCGCTCGCTCAGATCGCGCTCACCGCTTATGCCGTACACCGGCTGCAGCGGTGCCTCGCCCTGGCTCGCTACGAGATCGTCCAGGTAGCCGAGGAACGCCTCCATGGTGTCGGTTGCCCCCAGGCGGTTGAGCGCCTGCACCGTGAAGTACGCATCGCGCAGCCAGCAGTAGCGATAGTCCCAGTTGCGCCCGCTGCCGGCGGCTTCCGGAATCGACGTGGTGGGCGCCGCAAGCACCGAGCCGTTGTCGTCGAAAGTGCACAGCTGCAGCGTGATGGCGGCGCGGATCGTCGCCTCCTGCCACTCGAAGGGGATCGCGAGTCCGCGCACCCACTGCTGCCAGTAGCGGCTGGTCGCGCGCAGCGTGTCGGCGGCAACGTCGCGTGCCGGAAGGGCAAGCGTCTCGTCGTCATGCAGCACCAGATCGACGGGGCGAACCAGCACGAACTGGCGCTCCTCGCCGAGATAGGAAACGGGCGAGTCGGTCGTCAGGCGCAGCCCGTGGGCCGCACCGACGAAGCGCACGTGGTGGCTGCCGAGCTGCAGATCGAGCGGCCGGGCGCCGTAGCCGCCGGCGGGACGCACGCGAATCTGCACCGTCGGGCGGCCGCTGACCGGCTCGATACGCCGCACCAGCATCGTGGGACGATAGAGGCGTCCGTGGCGCACGAAGCGCGGGCACCAGGTGACGATACGGATCGCGTTACCGCGTCCGTCGCGGGCGATCGACTCGACGATCGCGGTGTTACGACGGTAGCTCAGCTCGCACTGCGTTTGCCCGACCAGGGTGATGTTGAACACCCCAGAGCCGTGCGCCTGCTCGCCGGGCGACAGCAACTCGCAGAAGATCGGATCGCCGTCCGGGCGCGGCCAGCAGCACCACGGCACGCGGCCGTCGGCGCGCACCAGCGCGGTGATCTGGCCATTGCCGACCACGCCTAAGTCGGCAAGCGTTGCCGAGGGCTCCGGGGCTGCGGCACCGGCGGGGCGCGTCGCCACCGATCAGTCCCCGCGCTCGATGAGCGCGCGCAGCCAGGCGCGCACCTCATCGACCGAGTTGAGACGGGTGCGTGCTGCGGTTGGGCGCGGGCAATTGACCGCGACCGACACGCCGCCGGCGGCGTTCACCCACTCGAACGCCGACTCATCCGTCAGATCGTCGCCCGCGTACAGCGGCTGCCGTCCTGCGAACGGCGCTTCGCTCATGAATGCCGCCACTGCGCTCCCCTTGTTGACGCCCGTGGGTACGAGCTCCACGACCATGTGTCCGCGCTGCACCGCGAGACCGCTGGCCCGCGCCCGTGCCGCCATCGCGATCACCGCATTGACAACCGCGGGCCCGAGTTTCGGCACCCGCCGATAGTGCAGCGCCAGTGCGCAGCCCTTGTCCTCGAGCATCAGGCGCGGATGTGTGCGGACCCACTGGTCCATCTGCCGGCGCGCGTCATCGAGCAGGCGCCGGTCGGGAGGTTGGTGACTGGTGAGGGTGCCGGTCGCATCGCGGCGCTCGAAACCGTGCAGGCCCGCGGCCGGCAGTCTCAGCGGTGCGAGCAGCGAGTCGAGGGTGGCGATGCTACGGCCGCTCACCAGCGCGAGTGCGCCGCGGCTGCGCAGCTGCAATTTCTCCAGCAGCTCGCGCAGCCCGGCATCGACGCTTACGGCGTCGGGACGGGGCGCAAACTTCAGGAGCGTGCCGTCGAGATCGAGGAAGAACGCACATTTTCCGACGGGCACGGCTGCCGAAGGCCGCTCAGCCGCGGGAATCGGACCCCCCACGCGCGTCGCCGCATCCGTTGCCACGCAGTTATTCTAACAAATGCGAAATGTGTCGGCACGCAGCTACGGTTCACGGGCTGTGCGCCGTGCCATTCGGCTCAGAATGGATGGTACTGGTACAGCCAGGTTTCCGAAGCCGGGCGTTCGCCGACCTTGAGGAACAGCCGCATGTCGACCACCGCCGGGTCGACGGCGGTGAAGTCAAACTCGGCGCGCCAGTGGCCCGCAACTCCGTCCGGGACAGCTTCCGTAAACGCGCGCGAGAAGGTGCCGCTCGAGGCCCACAGGACCGGCTGCGGCGCGACGCCGTAGGGCAGCTGCGCAAGAGGGCCGCCGAGGAACTCCACTACGAATTTGCGCACGCCCGGCGGTCGCGCCCGACCGGGCTGTCCGCCGCGTCCAAGCCGCGTCGCGACGCACCGTGCCAGCGGCGTCGGATGCGGCTCGTCGGCACTCCAGTAGAGGCGGTAGCGGAAGCGCGGGCTTGCCCCCGCCGTGGCCGGCGCCTTCGGCACCCACATGGCGACGACGTTGTCGTTGATCTCGTCATCGCTGGGGATCTCGATCAGCTGCACCGAGCCCTCGCCCCAATCGTCGAGCGGCTCCACCCACACGCTCGGGCGCCGCTCGTAATGCACACCGTCCAGATAATGGTCGAAGATGCGGTCGCGCTGCAGCAGACCGAAGCCGCGCGGCGCGCGATCGGCGAACGCGGAGGCAGCGATATGCTGCGGGTCGTTGAGCGGCCGCCAGATGTGCTCGCCGACACCGGTCCACAGCGCCAGACCGTCGGAATCGTGCACTTCGGGACGCCAGTCGACGGCGGTCGGCTTGACAGTCTCGGAGAACCAGTACATCGAGGTGAGCGGCGCGATACCGAGCCGGCCCACGTCGCGGCGCAGGAAGAGTCGTGCCTCGACCTCCATCAGCACCGCCTTTTCCCGTTGCATGTCGAAGCGGTACGCGCCGGTGACGCTCGGGCCCTCGAGCAGCGCATACAGGGTGACGGTGTTGGTGTCGGCCGCGGGCGGCGCGAAGTAAAAGCGCGTGAAGACCGGGAACTCCTCCGGATGACCGGCGAGTGTCACGTCGATCGCGATGCCGCGCGCCGAGATGCCGTACTGGTACAGCTCGCCGATCGCGCGGAAATAGGAGGCGCCGAGAAACGCCACCCAATCGTTCGTGCGCCAGTCGAGCTTCTGCTGGTCGCCGAGGCGGCTTTCCTGGAAGCGAAAGCCGGCGAATCCCGCGTTACGCCGCAACTGGCGCGCCGGGCTGTCGGGCGGCATGCGGAAGTAGTCCGGGTCGTAGAGGATCTCGCGCGCGAGCGTCGAGCTGCCCGCGGCCGAGAGCACGAACATACGCGCCGGCGTCGGAAAGTACTTGCCGACATGAAAGAACGTGACCGGGTAGGCACCGGGGCCGTCGCGAAACAGCGAGTAATCGGTGTTGAACCTGATCTTGCCCCACGCATCGTAATCGATGCGCTCCACCATGCTCTGCGGCGGCGGCGGCGCCTTGTAGGGCTGGGCGGCCCGCGCGCGCGCTTCCGCGGTGAGCGCATCGAAGGAGAACTCGGCAGGCGCGCCGAGTTTCAGCCCGGCGGGCGCGGCGGCGCGCGCCGGCAGCCCCAGGGCGGATGCTGCGATCGACGCACCGGCGGCGCTCAGCACGAAGCGACGATCAACTTTCATCCGCGGACTTTACGTTATCGGACGGCGACACGCGGGATCATACCGCGCGATGCCGGACGTGCTAAGTTTCCGCTGCCGCACACCCGGAGCAGCAGATGGCGGAGCAGAAGCCGCAGGAACCGCAGCTACCGCAGGAACCACGACAGCCCGACTCGCGGCGCGGCGCGCTGATCGGACTATTGGTGACGGCGGCGCTGGTCATCCTCGGGTTGATCCTCGTTAAAGTGCTGGGCGATGCCGGCAGGCTGCAGGACTGCGCGATGTCCGGGCGCACCAACTGTGCTCCCATCAACACGGACACTCCTCAGCAGTGATGCAGTAATTATGCGCCTGCATGGCGCGTCGCCGAGCTGCGACAGCGCGCGGCCGTCTGTCAGACTACGGTAGGCACACTCCGACCGACGTACAGGTGGTCAGGGAGATCCTATGCGGGCGCAGAGCGACCATACTCGTCTCCTCGGTTGAAATGCCGCCTACAGGAGATTTGCCATGAACCGCTTATCCACGACATTCGCGCTCGTCGTGCTGACAGCCGCAGGTGCGGCCGCAGCTCAGACGATGCAAAACCAGACCCAGCCGCCGGCAGGGCAGACCCCGCCGCCCGCGAGCGCACCGTCGGACCAGTCTCCGAACTCGACGCCTCAGGATCAGGGGGCGCCCAACGGGGGAGCGAACAGCCCGAGCAGCACCACCGACAAGAAAACCCAGATGAAGGAATGCATCAAGCAGGAGCGTGCCAACAACTCGGGCATGTCCCACAAGGATGCGCGCAAGGCGTGTAAGCAGCAGCTGAGCGGCTCCCCGCAGAGCTAATGGCTTAGAGAGCGAAGGCCAGGCCCTGGGGCGCGGTAGCTCTGCCGCGCGTCAGGGCTGCGCCACGCAGACGCATCCTGCGCACATGCGCGGTGCAAAAGTGCCGCGGCCCGGTGCGCGAACGCGCCTGGCAAGGCGTGCCGGGGCCGCCCTGGGGCCTGCCTTGCGGCCTGCTGCCGCAGGCCAACGCGTGGCACGGTGATTGCACCGTGTGGGACATGCCCCTGCCGAGGCTACCCACCCTCGAAGAGCCCACGGCCGAGTGGATCTGGCGGCTGAATCCCAATGAGTTCACTGCGGCGGATCTGCAGGCGTTCAATACCTGGCTGCGCCGCAATCCGCGTCACCGCCGTACGGCACAGGAATTCTTCGGCCTCTGGCTGGCGCTGAACTCTCTCGAGTCCGCCGGCTCGCGCAGAGCCCGGTTCGGTCGCGAGAGTGGTCGAATCGTCAGCTGAGCGGTTAGACTGCAGGCCATGCCCGCGGCATCCGGGGGCATCACCAATGGCGCAATCGCCAAACGGCGACGTGCAGGGGAGCAACCGTGAATGCAGTAGCCGTCACGCACGCCACACCCGCGCGTGTGATCCTGATCTCGGCTGTCGCGGCGCTCGGCGGCTTCTTGTTCGGTTACGACACCGCGGTGATCAACGGCGCGGTCGATGCGGTGCGTGGCAATTTCGCGCTCGACGCGGCCCAGATCGGCATTGCGGTGTCATGCGCACTGCTCGGCTCGGCGATCGGCGCCTGGTACGCAGGCTGGCTGGCTGATCGCTTCGGCCGGGTGCGTACTATGCAGGTCGCCGCCGTGCTGCTGGCGGTCAGCGCCCTCGGAGCGGGTCTCGCGCCCAGTGTCTGGGCGCTCATTCCCTGGCGCCTGATCGCCGGCATCGGTGTCGGCGTCGCCTCGGTCATCGCACCCGCTTACATCGCGGAAGTTTCACCGGCGCGCGTGCGCGGCAGGCTCGGCTCGCTGCAGCAACTGGCGATCGTGCTGGGGATCTTCGTTGCCCTGGCCGCAGATGCCGTGCTGGCGGGAGCCGCAGGCAGCGCGGCGGCGCCGTTTTGGCTGGGACTTGCCGCGTGGCGCTGGATGTTCATGGTCGCGGCGATTCCCGCCGTGATTTACGGCACGCTGGTGCTCGCGGTGCCGGAATCCCCGCGCTACCTCGTGGCGCGCGGCGAGTCGGGCCTGGCGGGGGACGTTCTGCGCCAGGTGCTGGGAGTTTCGGACAACGACGAGCTGCGCATCAAGGTGCGGGACATCGAGGCGAGCCTTCGCGCCGAACATCGTCCGCGGCTGCGCGATCTGCGCGGCCCGCGCGGCTTGCTGCCGGTGGTTTGGATCGGCATCGGACTGTCGGTATTCCAGCAGTTCGTCGGCATCAACGTGATCTTCTATTACTCATCGACGCTGTGGCATTCGGTCGGGTTCAGCGAAGCGGACTCGTTCAAAATCACCGTCGCCACGTCGATCACCAACGTGTTGGTGACGCTCGTCGCCATTGCGCTGGTCGATCGCATCGGACGCAAGCCGCTGCTGGCGATCGGCTCCGCAGGCATGACGCTCACGCTCGCCGTAATGGCCTGGTGCTTCGCGCACGCCAGCGGCAGCGGTACGGCGGTCAGCCTACCGTCGCCGTACGGGGCGATCGCGCTGGTCGCCGCGAATCTCTACGTGGTGTTTTTCGGCGTGAGTTGGGGGCCGGTGGTGTGGGTACTGCTCGGGGAGATGTTCCCGAACCGTATCCGGGCGATCGGGCTCGCGGTGGCGGCCGCGGCGCAATGGCTCGCCAACTTCCTGATTACCGCGACTTTCCCTTACCTTGCCGAGGTCAGTCTGACGTTCGCCTATGGCCTGTACGCGCTGTTTGCAGCATTGTCGCTGATCTTCGTGATCACCGCGGCACGCGAGACGAAGGGCGTCGAGCTGGAGGCGATGACGGACTAGCGGTCGAAAATATCCTCCTGATTGTTAAACGCAGTCTCGCTTGTCAGAGCGGCCTTCAAGGCCGCGCCTGCATCTCGCTGCTTGCGACACTCCTGGCGGGGACGCTCCCGGCGTGCAACGCGAGCGCCGATTCGCCCGCTTCGCGAACGGGCACGGCATACCCGCAGCCGCCCTCGGCGCTGTTCAAGGACCTGTTCGTCGCGGTTCAGACCGCGGCCATCTACCCTGACGGCAAGACGTTTGTCGATGCGGTCCCGGACGCCGCGCCGGCGGTGATCCTCAGCGAATATCACGCCGCGCATCCCGACTCGCCCGCGGCGCTGCGCCGCTTTACCGATGCGCATTTCTCGCTGCCGGTCGCGCCGGCGCCGGTCGGCGCAGCACCTGCGGCCGGACCCGCGGCCGCTGCGACCGCAGCGGCCCCTGCCGCAGGAGCCGCGGCGCTCGCCGCGCACATCGACGGACTGTGGGATCAGCTGACCCGGGACACGCCGGTTGCACCGCCCTATGGCTCGCTGCTGCCGCTGCCAAAGCCGTACGTGGTACCCGGCGGCCGTTTTCGCGAGATCTACTACTGGGATTCCTACTTCACCATGCTCGGACTCGCTGAGAGCGGACGAGGCGATCTGGTCGCCGACATGGTGGACGATTTCGCTCACCTGATCGATACCTATGGTCATGTGCCGAACGGCACGCGCACCTACTATCTCAGCCGCTCGCAACCGCCGTTTTTTTTCGAGATGGTCGGGGTGCTCGCGGGCGAGGGGGCACGCGATGCGCCCGCGCGCTACCTGCCCGAGCTCAGGCGCGAGTATGCGTTCTGGATGGCCGGGGCCGACGGACTGCGAGCGGGCGTTGCGCACCGGCGCGTGGTGGCGATGCGCGACGGCACGATTCTCAATCGCTACTGGGACGATCGCGACAGCCCGCGCGACGAGTCCTACGCCCGGGACGTCGCGCTGGCGCGCTCGGTGGCGAGGCCGGCGGCGCAGACGTACCGCGAGATCCGCGCGGCCGCCGAGAGCGGCTGGGACTTCAGCTCGCGCTGGTTCGCCGACGGCCATACCTTCGCCAGCATCGATACCACCGAGGTCATTCCGGTCGATCTGAACAGCCTGCTGTTCGGGCTCGAGAATGCGATTCGTGCGGCGTGCGAGCTCGCGGGCGATACGCGCTGCAGCGGGGAGTTCGAGCGGCGGGCCGCCGCGCGGCACGCAGCCATCGATCGTTACCTGTGGAGCGCGGCGGCCGGGGCCTATCTCGATTACCGCTGGACCCGCCGTGCGCCGGTGGCGCGTATTTCGGCCGCCACGCTCTACCCGCTGTTCGTGGGCCTCGCCTCCCCGACACAGGCGGCGGCGGTCGCCGCCACGACCCGTCGGTGGCTGCTGGAGCCGGGCGGGGTAGTGACCACGCCCATTCGCACCGGGGAGCAGTGGGATGCGCCCAACGGCTGGGCGCCGCTGCAGTGGATCGCGGTCGCAGGACTGCGGCAGTACCGGCAGGACGCGCTCGCCGGGACCATCGCCTGCCGCTGGCTCGTCAACGTCAACCGGTCTTATCGCGCGAGTGGCAAGCTGGTCGAAAAGTACGACGTGGTCACGACCGGCCGGCCCGGCGGCGGCGGCGAGTACCCGACGCAGGACGGCTTCGGCTGGACCAACGGCGTCACGCGCCGGCTGATGGCGCTCTATCCGCAGTCGGCACGCGCCTCTCGCTGCCAGGAGTGACGGGCTGCCTGAGCGGCAGCGCGGTGCGGCTCACGCGCCGCTCGCGCTAGCGGCGCGCCTGGAATCGGCGTGCTTTCATGCGGTTGCCGCATACCCGCATGTTGCACCAGCGGCGAGTGTGGTTGCGGCTCGTGTCGAGAAACAGCCAGCGGCAGTTGTCGGCGGCGCAGGCGCGCACACGCGGGAGCGTGTCCGAGAGCATGAGCTGTGCTGCCGCCTGTGACAGCAGCCACACCGGCAGCTCGGCGCGCATGCTGAAGCGGTTCCGGTCCCAGCGTGGCCCGGCACCGCGGGCCGGCTTTCCTGGGGAGGATCCCCAGCGCAGCTCGCGATGGCGGTTCGCGGCATGGAAGTGGCGCTCGAGAGTTGCGAGCGCCGCCGGCGGCGGGGTACGCCCGGTGGCATGGGCGTAGAAGGCGGCGGCGAGTGCCTCGCGCAAGTCGCGCGCGCTGTGCAGGGCGCGCGCCGCGGCCGCGGGGGACACGCAGTCCGCGAGGCGGTGCGTGTGGCGCTCATCGAGCAACCCGGTGTCGCGCGTAAATCCGAGCAGCGTCGCGTAATCCGTCAGCAGCTCGGTCGGCCCATCGTCGCGGAAGCGATTGTCGAGCGAGTTGACGAAATCGAGCACCGGGTGGCCGCCGCACAGATCGAAGCGCGGGCGCGGCTGCGATTCGCTCATGATCTCATAACCCTCTAATGTGAGTTTACAGGTTACAGGGCGAGTGTCTATCATAACCGTCTATGGAGAGTTCGATGGTTATGGCGCGCCTGCGGTCGGCGCACGCGCGCCGCGCGGATGCGCGCGTGCTGCTGGCGTTTGCGGCCATCTACCTGCTGTGGGGGGCGACCTTCCTGGCGATACGGATCGCTGTGCTCGAGATCCCGCCGCTGTTCACCGCCGGCGCGCGTTTCCTGACGGCCGGCACACTGCTGTACGCATGGATGCGGCTGCGTGGCCAGCCGGCACCCGCGGCGGCCGAATGGCGCAGCATCGCACTCACCGCGCTCTGCATGTTCGTCGCGACGTATGGCGCGCTCTTCTGGGCCGAGCAGTACGTTGCCTCGGGCGTCACCTCCGTGATCGAAGCGACGCTGCCGATCACGACCATGGGTATCGAGGTGTTCGTCTTCCGACAGCAGCCGTTCAGCGTGCGCATGCTGTCTGCCGTGCTGCTCGGATTCGGCGGCGTCGCCTGGCTGCTGCTCGACCGGCAGCAGGCCATTGCTGTACTGCCCAGCCTCGCGATCCTCGCGGGCGGCGTGGCCTGGTCCCTCGGTGCGGTGCTGACGCGGTCGATGCCACGTCCCCGATCACTGCCGCTGACCGCCGGCGCGCAGATGATGGTGGGCGGGGCGGTGCTGCTGGCCCTGTCGGAGCTCACCGGCGAGCTCAACCCCGTCCCACACCTGACGCCGCGCGCCGCGCTGGCGCTGTTGTATCTGATCGTGGGCGGCTCGCTGCTCGGCTTCACCGCCTATGCCTGGCTGCTCGCGCGCATGCCGGCCACGCGGGTCGCGAGCCATGCCTATGTGAACCCCGTGGTGGCGGTCGCGCTGGGGTACCTCGTGGCCGGGGAACAGCTGAGCGGGCGGCTGCTGCTGGCCTCGTCGCTGGTGGTCGCGAGCGTCTTCCTGATCCTCACAGAGCGAAAGTCGGCAGCCACGTAATTCACGCGTCAGCTCGGCGGTGCGGTTGCGACCTGCTTCGCATTTTGCCGCGCTCTGCCGCTGTTTCTGTGATCCGCGTCCGCGTGCGCCCCGAATCTGCGCGGTACGTCATTGACGCACCTGCGCCAGTGACGTATAAGGCGGCGCAGCATTTTCCCGACTCCTTTTGGCGACGGGCGGCCTGGATCGGGGCACGCAGGGCACGGATCGGCATGAAGAGAAAGAGCACCATTTTCGAAGAGCTTCTGGCGGGCGTGCAGCGCTCACGCGAGGCTGCGGCCGGGACGCGCGCGGCGACGCCCGTGTTCCCGATCGACGCAGTCACGATCAAGAAGCTCCGCGGCAGGACCAAGCTCAGTCAGCCGCAGTTTGCGGTGCTCCTCGGCGTGGAACTCAGCACGCTGCGCAACTGGGAGCAGGGGCGGCGCGAGCCCACCGGCCCGGCAAGAGCGCTGCTGCGTGCGATCCGCAACGACCCGGAGCGCGTGATCAGGGCGCTGGCACGCCCTGCGTAGGCGCAGCACGAGCTCCTTGTCCGTGAGCGCCGGAAGCATGAAACGAGGGATTGCCGTCCTGGCGGCGTCCGCCGCGGCGGTGCTCGCGGCTGTGCCGTGGGCCGCGCAGGCCGCCTACGAACCGACCGACTCGCCGTTCACCGACGTGCCGCCGGGATACACCGAGCTCTACAAACCGCTCGTGACCGATCTCGAGAAACGTACCTTCCTCTTCTTCTGGGAGACGGCGAACCCCGAGAACGGCCTGGTTCCCGACCGTTATCCGTCGCCTTCGCCCGCGAGCATCGCGGGGGTTGGCTTCGCGCTCACCGCCTACCCGATCGGGGTCGAGCGACACTACATCACGCGCGGCGAAGCTCAAGCGCGTGTCCTTGCCACGCTGCGCTTCTTCGTCCGCGAGCCGAACGAGCATGGGTTCTTCTACCATTTCCTCGACATGCACACCGGGGCGCGCGCCAACGACAGCGAGGTGTCCACCGTCGACACCTCGCTCCTGCTCGCCGGCGTACTGCTGTGCGCGAGCTACTTCAACACGCCCGACCCCGGCGACGTGGAGATCCGCGGGCTCGCCGACCACATCTACCGGCGGGTGGACTGGACCTGGGCCCAGCCGCGACCGCCGGCGATCGCGCTGGCCTGGACGCCCGAGAGCGGGTTCTCGTCCGAGGACTGGCGCGGCTACAACGAGGCGATGCTCGTGTACCTGCTGGCGCTCGGCTCGCCGACGCATCCCATCAGCCAGGAGGCGTGGAAGCTCTGGACCAGCACTTACAACGACCACTGGGGCACCTTCTACCACCTGACGTACCTGGGCTTCGCGCCACTCTTCGGTTATCAGTACACGCATGTGTGGGTGGATTTCCGCGGCATTCAGGATGCGTACATGCGCGCACACGATCTCAATTATTTCGAGAACAGTCGCCGCGCCACGTACGCGCAGCGCCGCTACGCCATCGCCGATCCGATGGACTGGCAGGGGTACGGCAAGAATGTCTGGGGCCTGAGCGCATCCGACGGCCCGGGGCCGGCGCAGGAGCGGTACCGCGGCAAGGAGCTGTCGTTCCTCAAGTACGCTGCGCGTGGCGCAGCTGTTGGCAGCACCATCGACGACGGTACCATCGCCCCGACCGCCGCGATCGGCTCCCTGCCGTTCGCCCCGGAGATCGTGCTACCGGCGATGCTGGAGATGTACCATCGCTTCGGCGCGTCCATCTACTCGACCTACGGGTTCAAGGACGCGTTCAACGAGAGCTTTCGCGCCTTGCCGAGCGATGCGCTGCAGCCCGGACGTCCGGGCTGGGTAGACCCGGATTACGTGGCGATCGACCAGGGGCCGATCATCGCGATGATCGAGAACTACCGCAGCGGTCTCATCTGGCGCGTGATGCACGGCAACCGCTACCTGCGGCGTGGGCTCGAGCGCGCCGGGTTCACGGGAGGCTGGCTCTCACAGGTTCAGACACTCACGGTCGAGCGAGGCGAACTCGATGCGCTGGATGATACTGCTGCGGTCAATCACCCTGCTGCCGTTGCTGGCACTGGGCCTCGCGCGCACGGCGCCGCTGGCCGCCCAGACCCGTGAGGCCCTCACGGTAGACGCCGGCGCACCGACCCGGGCGTTCCCGCACTTCTGGGAGCGGATGTTCGGGTCGGGGCGCGCGACGCTCTCGCTGCGCTCGAGCTACCGTGACGACCTGCGCGCCGTGCGCGCAGTCACCGCAATGTCGTACGTGCGCTTTCACGGCATTCTCGATGACGACGTCGGCGTCTACAGCGAGACTGCGACGGGCGAGCCCGTCTACAACTTCTCCTACGTCGATCAGGTGTACGACGGGTTGCTTGCCAACGGCGTGCGGCCCTTCGTCGAGTTGAGCTTCATGCCGCGGCGGCTGGCGCGTAGCGATATCCGCCAGGGCTTCTGGTACCGCCCGGTGGTCGCGCCGCCGAAGGATTACCGCCGCTGGGACGCGCTCATCGCGGCGTTCGCGCGCCATCTCGTCGAGCGCTACGGCATCGATGAGGTCAGCCGCTGGTACTTCGAGGTCTGGAACGAGCCCAATCTGGATTTCTGGGGGGGGCGACCGCGGCAATCTACCTATTGGGAGCTCTACGATCAGACGGCGCGGACCCTGAAGGCGGTCGACAGCCGCCTGCGCGTCGGCGGACCGGCAACCGCACAGGCGGCATGGGTTCCGGCATTCATCCAGCATTGCAGGCAGGCGCACGTTCCGGTCGATTTCGTCTCGACGCACGTCTATGGCGACGACACCGCCAAGGACGTGTTTCACACCGCCGAGCGCATTCCGCGCAACCGCATGGTGTGCCGTGCGGTGCAGAAGGTGCATGCGGAGATCGCGGCGTCGCCGCTGCCTGACCTGCCGCTCATCTGGTCGGAGTTCAACGCGAGCTGGGCCAACTACACCGACGTGACCGACGCGCCTTACATGGGACCGTGGCTCGCCGAGACGGTGCGCCAGTGCGACGGCCTGGTCCAGGACATGTCCTACTGGACATTCTCGGACGTCTTCGAGGAGCAGGGCGTGGTGAAGACTCCCTTCTACGGCGGCTTCGGCCTGCTGGCCGTCGGCGGCATACCCAAGCCCGCCTTCAATGCCTTCGCGCTGCTGCACCGGCTCGGTGAGCAGCGCTTCGTCACCGAGCCTGCCGGTACGCTCGTGACGCGCCGCGCGGACGGCACCCTGGTCGTTGCGCTCTGGAACTATGCGGACGTCGGCGCCACCTCGCCGCTGCGACGGGTTACTCTGATCGTGACGCACACCGGTGCGCGCAGCGCCGGTATCCAGCTGCTCGATCCCGGGCACGGCAATGTGGGCGCGGCGTACGCGAAAATGGGATCGCCGCGCTATCCGACGCAGAGTCAGCTCACGCAGCTGCGGGCGGCGGCCGCACTGCCGGCGCCGATCACCCGGCCGCTCGATCACGGCCGCCTCGATCTCGACATTCCGTCCGACGGGCTCATGCTGGTGACGCTTACCACGCAACCGCCGTCTGCCGCGCACGCCGGCCGCGGGCAGGACTCGAGGCCCTGAGGTGGCGCGCGGAGCTGTCGCGACGCTGGCGGCAGTCTTTGCGGCCGGGCTCGCGGGCCCGGTGCCGGCGCAAAGCCCGTCCGCGGTCACGGTCGACCATGCGCGCTTCGAGTTCCTGACCGCATCCCTCGTGCGCCTCGAATACTCGCCCGCGGGAACCTTCGTCGATGCGCCGACCGCGGTGGTGATGAAGCGCGACTGGCCTGCCGTACGGGTGCAGTCGACCCGCAAGGACGGCTGGCTGACCGCGACCAGCGGCTCGCTCATCGTGCGTTACCGCCTCGGGTCGGGCGAGTTCACCGCGACCAACCTCGAAGTGACCTGGAAGGACGAGGCCGGAGCCCTGCGCGCCTGGCGTCCGGGTGCCACCGATCCCCTCAATCTGGGCGGTCTCACCTATTCGCTCGACAACATCAGCGCCGCCAATCTTCCCGCGGAGCCGCAAGGCAGCGAGAGCCCCGTCAACGATGAGATTCCCGGGCTCGACATGCGGCTCGCTGCGGCGAAGCCGGGGCTACTCAGCCGCGCCGGCTACGCCTTGATCGACGACAGCGAGACGCCGGTGTGGAATGCACGGCACACGTGGATCGAGCCGCGCCCGCTGCGGCACGGCCAGGACTGGTACCTGTTCGCTTACGGCCGCGATTACCACCGGGTGCTCAACGAATACGCGGCGCTGTGCGGACCGGTCCCGATGATTCCGCGCTTCGCGCTCGGCGCCTGGATCACGGACCTGAACTTCGAGTACTTCCCCGGCTCCGCGGAGGCGGCGCTCCCCGCATTCAGGCGCTACAACCAGCAGCACCTCGAGCAGGAGGTTGCGAGACTGCGCGGCAGTGGCATCCCGTTCGACACGCTGGTGCTCGATTTTGCCTGGCACAACTACGGCTGGGACGGGGGCTATGACTGGAGCCCGCTGATCCCGCAGCCCGCGCTGTTTCTCTCGTGGCTCAAGGCCCGGGGAGTCAAGGTGGCTCTCAACGACCATCCGGGCTACATCAACACCGGGGAGAGCATTCTCTCCTATAGCGACAGTCACGCGCCGCAGGTGCTGAAGGACCTCGGCCGCCCGCTGCCGCCGCAACCCTCGTTCGACCTCGATGTCTCGAAGCTCTGGACCTTTGCCGCCGATGCGGATGATCGGGGACTGAAGGAACGGTGGTACGCACCGGGGCAGGGCGGCGTACGCTGGCGGCCGGTGCGCATCGGGCTGCCCTGGGAGGCCCAGGGTCACGCGAACGATCGGGGGGTCGGCTGGTACCGGGCCTCGGTGGCGATGCCGGCGAAGCTGCCCGCGGCGCTGTACCTGTATCTGGGAGAGGTCGAGAAATCCTATCGGCTTTTCGTCAACGGCACTGAGGCGGGCCACAGCGAGCCGCACTGGCCGCAGCGTCTCAGCGTCACCGACCTCACACGCCACCTTCTGCCGGGCAGGCAGAACGAGATCGTCCTGCGGATCGAGCCCGGCGAGCGCGGCAGCGGCATCGTGCGCGGGCCCGCGGCCATTCGTGACGTGCCGGCGCCGCCGCGGATTGCCTTCGATCTGTCGAACGAGCGCCAGGCCGAGGTGTTCATGCGGGACCTGCACGAGCCGCTGATGCACCAGGGCGTGGCGGTGTGGTGGGTCGACGGCGGCAGCGGCGCCGTCGACATGCCGGGGCTCAACAAGCAGCTCTGGACCAACAAGGTTTTCTACGACTACAGCGAGCAGCTTACCGGGCGGCGCGGCCTGATCCTGGCCCGCTACGGCGACTGGGGGAGCGAGCGCTACCCGGCTTACTTTACCGGCGACACCTACTCGCAGTGGCCGGTGCTCGCCTACGAGATCGGCTTCACCGCGCGCGGCGGCAACGTGCTGGTGCCGTACATCACACACGACATCGGCGGATTCCACGGCGGCCGGATCGACTTCGACCTGTACGCGCGCTGGATCGAGTTCGGCGCGTTCAGCCCGCTGCTGCGCATGCACAGCGACCATGAGAACCCGCACGGCGGCAATCTGCGCATGCCCTGGGTCTACGGCCCGAGGGGCATCGCGCTCATGAGAAAGTACTTCACGCTGCGAACGCAGCTGATCCCTTATCTCTACACCTACGTCTGGCGCGCGCACGCGGAGTCTCTGCCGATCCTGCGACCGCTCTACCTCGAGTACCCGGACCTCGAGGCCGCGTACCGGCACCCGCACGAATATTTTGTCGGCGACGAAATGCTGGTGGCCCCGGTGGTCGATCCGAGCGGCAACGACACGATCTACCTGCCCCCGGGCGAATGGGTCGACTTCTTCACCGGCAAGCACTACGCGGGCGATCGTACCTTCACCGCGCACTACGCCGTGGACGAGACGCCGGTGTTTGTCCGTGAAGGCGCCCTCATTCCCGAGCAGCCGGTGAGCGCCTGGTCGGATGCGCAGCCGCTCGACACGCTCATCGTCAACGTGTACGGGTCGGGCGCCGGACGCTTCGATCTCTACGAGGACGATGGGATCTCGCTTGCCTACCGCGAAGGGAAGTTCGCGCGTACGGCGCTCACCTATGCCACCGGAAGCGACGGCTGGCACCGCCTGAGCATCGAGCCCGCGCGCGGCACGTTCGCCGGTCAGGTGACGGCGCGCGCTTACGAGCTGCGCATCCATGGCTCGGGCCGACCCTCGGCCGTATCCGTCGACGGCCGGGAAGTACGCGACTGGCGCTGGGATGCCGGTCAGGCCACCGCCGTCGTGCCGGTGGTCCGCACCTCGATTGCAGAGCGCGTCAGCGTCGCGTGGCGCTGAGCGTCGGCGCGCAGCGCGTGCGTTGCGGCGTGGCGTTTACCGGCTCACTTCGGGTAGGTCATCCGGTCCTGGATGGCGAGCAGCAGGTCGTGGCGCGAGACCTCGCCGAGCAGCGTGTTGCGCCACAGGTCGGAGGTGACCGGCAGCACCGTCGCCTGCTCGCGCAGGAACCCCTCGAGGGCTGCGGACAACGGCATGTCCGGCGTCAACGCGTAGCTGATGGGACGCGCCACCGAGGCCACCCTGGCGTCGGGCGAGAGGCGGTGCTCGTTGAGCTGGGCCTGCACTTCCCGAGGGTCGACCCACGCGATCAGCACGTCGTGATCGGTCACATAGACGCGCACCAGAGGCGGCCGCGGCAGCTGCGCCATCAGGTCCTGGAGACGGGTGTTGCCTGTGGTGGTGGCGCCGACGGGCTTCACCAGCGCCTGAATGGTGCGCAGCCGCCAGTCGTCCACGTTGGCGGCGGTTAGCGCGCGTGTCAGCGAGGCGTGATAGATCGATTCGCCGCGCCGGTAAACCTTGGCGGTGAAGTGCGCGATCACGCACGCCAGCATCAGCGGCAGCACGATCTGATAATCGGCGGTCATCTCGAACAGCAGCATGATCGATGTCAGGGGCGCGTGCGTGGTGGCCGAGAGAAAGCCGCCCATGCCGATGAGCGCATACGCGGCAGGCTCCGAGGTGAATCTCGGCAGCAGGTCGTGCAGCACGCCGCCGAACAGCGCTCCAACGGCACAACCGATGAATAGCGTCGGCGTCAATACGCCGCCGACGGCACGCGAGCCCACAGTCGCCGAGGTGGCGGCCACCTTCGCTGCCAGCACCGCCAGCAGCCACAGGCCCACGACCTGGCCACGCAGGATAGTGCCGACGACGCTGTAGCCGTTACCCCAGACCTGCGGCACGAATATCGAGATCGCGCCGACGATCAGCCCGCCGACACCGAGCTGCCAGTACAGCGGCAGCCGCAGTCGCGCGAAGGCCGACTTGGCGAGATCCAGCAGCGCGAGAAACGGCGGCGCCAGATGCCCGAGCAGCACGCCGAGTACGGCATAGAAGATGAGCTCCCAGTTGGAGACGAAATGCACGGGCGGCACGTCGTAGACCGGGCCGTAGCCGAGGAACTGGTGGATCGTGGCGCTCGAGGTCACGGAGGCGACCACCAGCGGACCGAAGCTCTCCATGGCGATGGAGCCGAGCACGATCTCGGAAACGAACAGAGCGCCCGAGATCGGGGCATTATAGGCGGCGGCAATGCCGGCGGCGCCGCCGCAGGCGACCATGAGACGCAGACGTGGAGTCGGCGCGCGTGCCAGCAAGCCGAGTCGTGAGCCGATCATGGCCGCGAGCTGCACCATCGCGCCTTCGCGGCCGATCGAGCCGCCTGAGGAAATCGTCATCAGGGACGACAGGGCATTGCCGATGCTGGCCCTGAATCCGATGCGGCCATCCCCGACCGCCACGGCTTCCATGTAGTCGACGGCGCGCGAGGCCGCGAACGAGCGCCCTACGTAGTACAGCAGCAGGCCCGCCGCCACGCCGCCGATCACGGGGACGATCGCGCGGTGCCACCACACGAGGCCCGAGGCCGCGTGCACCAGGCCCTGGGATTGCCCGGTCAGGAGCCGCTCGAGCAACCGCGCGCCTTCGCGAAATGCCACGCTGCTGAGCGCGCCGCAGATGCCGATCAGTGCGGCCCAGAAAACGATATTCGCGAGGTCTTCGTGCCAGATCGGCAGCAATCGCACTCGGTTGGCGAGCGCCAGCGCGAGGCGGCCGATATCACGCAGCGGGTTGTAGAAAGCCGCCGGCAGCATCAGCTCACTGTACGCCCTTAATACACCTCGAGCTCGGGCCGGGCGTAACGCGCGGGCGCCGGAGCGAACCTCCGCGCACGCGCGCGGTCACCCTACATATGAGAGTCGTTACGGCAGTGTGTGCGGCGTGCGGCCTGCTCTTCTGACCGCCCTTACCCGACGTTGAGCACGACGCGAAAGCGAGCCTTGCCGCTCAGCATCCGCTCGTACGCCGCCTGCGCCTCCTCAAGCGGAAAGATCTCGTTCATCGAGTGCACCGCGTTGCGCTGACTGAAGAGCAGGGTGTCTTCGGAGTCGGTGCCGATCCCGGAGTACCAGCCTTTCACCGCGGCGCGCTTGCGCAGCAGATCGAGAGAGTCGATCGTCAGTGGCCCGACGGCGCCGATCACCATCAGCGTGCCGTTGACGCCAAGGCCGCCAGCGACCGCCTGCATCGCGCGGCCATCCGTGACGGTCGCCAGGATCGCTCGCGCGCCGCCCAGCGAGAGTAGCGCAGCCGCCGGATCGCGCTCGGTGCTGTCGATGTACTCATGCGCGCCGAGCGAGCGCGCCAGTTTCTCCTTGTCGCGTCCCCGGTTGACGGCCACGACCCGGAACCCCATGCGCTCGGCAAACTGAATGCCGAGATGCCCGAGACCTCCGACCCCGTGGACCGCGACCAGCTCTCCGGGAGCTGCGCCGCAGTGGCGCAGGGCATTGAAAGTCGTGATGCCTGCGCACAGCAACGGCGCGGAGGCGACCGAATCGAGCTCCGGCGGCACGCGCGCCAGCGCCGTGACGTGCGCCAGCATATGCGTTGCATAGCCGCCGTCCCGGGTCACACCGGTGGCACCCTGGATCGTCTCGCAGGCGAACGCATTGCCGTGGCGGCAGGGCGTGCAGTAGCCGCAGGCTCCCGGGAACCAGCCGACGCCGACGCGGCTGCCGATCTCCCATCCCTCGATGCCCGGACCCAGCGCTTCCAGCACCCCGATCACCTCGTGTCCCGGCACGCGCGGGTACTTGAGCCCCGGCATGTGACCGGCGACGGTCAGCACATCGCTGTGACAGACGCCGCAGGCTTGCACGCGGATGCAAACTTCGCGCGAACCGGGTTGCGGGATTTCCCGCTCCTCCATGCGGAGTTTCGCTCCCGCGGACGGGACGATCATTGCGCGCATCTTTGTCATGGGACCCTCCGTGCGTAGGGCTGCAGCCGCACTGACCGCAGGTCAGGCCGATTGTCAGACCGAAGCGTGGAACTCCGACATCCCTCTTCCGGGAGGTGCGCACACCGGCAGCCTCGGCCCGGTAGCCGATGGTGCCGGCGGAGCGTTGGCCTAGTGCTTTGAATCGAGCACCCGTTGCATCCTGACTTCATTGTACTTGTGCAGCTCGAGCACTTCGGTCACCGCGCCGCTTCGGTCCGGTACGAACACCATGATGTGGATACTGCCCTGCTGAAAGAACACCAGGGGCGCGAGCGGAATCAGCCGTGTCGCTTTCGAGGGGTCACTGCCGCCGTACAATGCGCCGTCGCGCAGGAACACCCGATAGCTCGACGCGGCGTGCTCGCTCAATCGGTATTCGCCGACCAGCGCGGGCCAGCCGCTTGAGTTCACCGCGACGGGTTGCAGGTCGCGGGGTACCACCGTCACCTGCATGGCGAGCAGTTTCCACGAGCCCTTGGTGCGGCGATAGACGTCGGTCTCCACGTAGGCAGTCCGCAGCTCCTGGTCGAATATGTTTTCCCGTTCGTCGAGCCAGTAGTGCACCAGCACGGCCCCGCCGACCGGCCTGACCGTCAGGTCGCGGACCTTGATGCTGCCGGAGAACCCCGGCGGCAGCGGCCGTACGGCTTCCTGCAGGAACGCGGCTTTGCTCAGGAACTCGCCGTCCTCGGTCGTAACCAGGCAGTCGGCATCCATGGCCCGGTCCCAGATCGTCCGCTCGCCGTTCGTCAAGGCATCGAACAGGGCCTGGGTGTTCGTCCGGAACCAGGAGGTCAGGTCCGGCGATGCAGCGTGCAACGGCAACGCCGCAAGCGAAAGCAACGTCGCAATGGCGGCGCCGCGCAGCGATCGACGGGGTCGTGACATGCCTGGCCTACTGTTGTTGATGCACCGTCGAATCACATGGTGACGGGCTCGCGAAGTAGTATGGGCGACCTTGCGACAAGCCGAGGGCAGCGTGCGACGATCATGAAGCAGGGGCGGATCGAATATCTCGCCCGGGCGCAGCGCTCGGCGACCCAACCCGACGACGATGCGCGGACGCTGCAACGCCTGCTCACCGCGCCGCAGCTCGTCGTGCTCGGGATCGGCGCCATCGTCGGCGCAGGCATCTTCGTGTCCACGGGACTGGTAGCGGCGCAGCACGCCGGGCCGGCCATCGTGTATTCGTTCATGATTGCAGGCCTCGGCTGTCTGTGCGCGGCGCTGTGCTACGCCGAATTCGCGGCGCTCGTACCGGTCTCCGGCAGCGCCTATACGTACGTGTCCGCGGCCTTCGGCCAGGGTTACGGCTGGATGATCGGCTGGTGCCTGATCCTCGAGTACCTGATGGCGGCCGCCAACGTCGCGGTGGGGTGGTCGGGTTATCTGGGGTCGCTGCTCGGATCGCTCGGGCTGACGATCCCGGCCGGCTGGTCATCACCGGCGTTCGTCGTGTCTGCGGCACAGGGGATGATCCGCACGGGCGCCGTCGTCAACCTGCCGGCCGTCGCGATACTCGCGCTGTTGACACTGCTCCTGAGTCGCGGTGTGCGGCTGTCGGTGCGGGCCTCCACGGTGCTGGTCGCCGTGAAGCTGACGGTCATAGCTCTCTTCGTGGTGTTCGGCGCGGCATACGTCGCGCGCGCCAACTGGCGGCCGTTCGTTCCGCCGAACGCGGGCACTTTCGGTGCCTTCGGGTGGTCGGGTGTCCTGCAGGGCGCCGGCATGATCTTCTACGCCTACCTCGGGTTCGACACCGTCGCGGCCGCGGCGCGCGAGACCCGCAATCCACAGCGCGCCGTGCCGATCGGCATCCTGGGATCGCTCGTCGGGTGCACCGTGATCTACATCGCCTTTGCGCTGGTCCTGACCGGGATGGCGCCTTACCGTGCGCTCGACGCGCCGGACCCGGTCAGCATCGCGCTGAGCTACGCCGGCCCGCAGCTGCATTTTCTCAAGCTGGCGGTAGAGATCGGCGCGGTAGTCGGACTGACGTCGGTAGTGCTGGTGCTGCTGTACGCGCAGAGTCGCGTCATCTACGCCATGGCGCAGGACCGGCTCGTACCGCAGGCATTCTGCCGTGTGAACCCGGCGACTCGCAGTCCGAGCGTCGCGGTTGTCGTTTGTGGGGTCGTGGCTGCGATCGCCGCGGGACTCTTCTCGATCGACGTGCTGAGCGAGCTCATCTCGATGGGCACGCTGTGCGCGTTCGTGTTCGTGTGCGCCGGAGTCCTGTATCTGCGCATCGCCAGACCTGCCCTCGTCCGGCCGTTCAGGGTGCCGGCCGCGCCCCTCGTCTGCGGCCTGGGTGTCGCCATCTGCGGTTATCTGATGCTCGGACTCCCGGCAGGAACATGGTGGCGGTTTACCGCCTGGTTGGGTGTCGGGGCGGCGATCTATCTGCTGTATGGACGGCGCCACGAATCGAGCGCGCGACCTGAAACAGCCATGACCCGGGAGTAGCCATGGATCCCTTCCCGTCGCTTGCAGAAATCGAGGCGGCCCAGCGTCGCCTGGCACCCTACGTACGCACTACCCCGTGCACGACACTCGGGCCGCAGGAGCTCAACGGCGACCGGCAGTTCGATTCGCACCTGATATTCAAGCTGGAGCTGCTGCAGCTGACCGGAACCTTCAAGGCGCGCGGCGCCCTGAACGTCATGCTGCATCTGACGCCGGCACAGCTTGCGGCGGGTGTCACGGCCGTGAGCGCCGGCAACCACGCCATCGCAGTCGCCTATGCGGCCAGGGTGCTGGGTGCGAGCGCCCGCATTGTCATGCTCAAGACGGCCAATCCGGCGCGCGTACAGCTCGCAAAGGAGTACGGCGCGGTCGTTGAAATGGCGGCAGATGGGCCGAGTGCTTTCCGGCGCGTGCATCAGATCGAGGAGGAGGAGGGCAGGTACTTCGTGCACCCCTTCGAGGGCCCGCTCACGGTGACCGGCGCGGCGACTCTCGGTGCGGAATTCCAGCAGCAGGCCGCACACCTCGATGCGGTGGTCGTCGCGGTGGGCGGCGGCGGCCTGATCGCCGGCGTGGCCGCGGCGGTCAAGCAGCTTTCCCCCGGCACCCGGGTCTTCGGCGTCGAGCCACGCGGCGCGGATTCCATGAGTCGGAGCTTCGCGGCCGGACAGCCCGTCACCCTGCCGGCTGTTGCCACGATCGCGGATTCACTCGCGCCGCCGATGGCGACCCCGTACACCTTCGGTGTCTGCCGGCGGTTCGTCGATCGCCTGGTCACGATCGACGACGCTGAGATGCGCCGTACGATGGGCACCATCTTCGCCGACCTGAAGCTCGCCGTTGAGCCGGCCGGAGCTGCCGCACTGGCCGCGGCGCTCGGGCCGCTGCGCCCTGATCTCGGCGGCGGGCAACGAGTCGGTATCGTAGTGTGCGGCTCGAACATCGATCTGCAGACTTTCTGCCGCTACGCCTCGACGGACGTGAGATAATTCCTGCATGTCGCGGCTGCCGGACACGCTGCTCGACATTAACGAGCTTGAGTCGGGTGCCATCAAGCCCGAGCTGCACGATTTCAAAGTCGCCGAACTCTTCGAGGCGTTGCACCGCGAGTTTGCCGGCGTTGCGGCCGCCGCCGGGGTGCAGCTGCGCGTCGAGCCATGCGAGGCAAGCGCCTACGGCGACGCCAGGCTCATCAGGCAGATAGTCGCAAGGCTTCTCGCCAGCGCCCTCACGCACCCCGCGCAGAGTCGAGTGACTTTGCGCGGCCGCGGCGAGCAGGCCGCCGTGTTGCTCGAGGTGGAGGCCGGCGACGATGGCCCGGAGCCGACCGACGTGCGGCGACTGGTCGAGCTCCTGGGACTGCGCCTGGAGGTGACCTCCGCGACGGACCGGGGCGCTGTGTCTTGTCTGCGGCTTCCGCGCGGCAGATCAGCGCCGCGCGCCGCGCGCGAGGCGCCGGTGGCGGCGCCCACGCGGCACGCCGGCGAAGTGCGCGTGCTGCTCGTGGAGGATGAGCCGCTGGTGCGTGATGCGACCAGCATGCTGCTGCGGGTCGAGGGCTATGGCGTTACCGCGGTGGCCTCGCTCGCGGAAGCGGTGCGCAGTGTGCAAGAGGCCGGGGCACCGGACCTCCTCATTACCGATTACCGTCTCGGCAATGGTGAGCTCGGTACGCAGGTGATTGCAGCACTGCGCCGCAGTCTCGGTGTGAGCCTCAAGGCCGTACTCGTCTCGGGCGATGCGACCGCCGCTGCCAGGGGTTTGCCGAGCGATCCGAACCTGCGGATTGTGGGCAAACCCTACAGGGCTCAGGAGCTGCTGGCGTTGCTGGCGGCTCTGCTCGCGAGCTGACACGCGACGCACGCCGCGCGCGGGACCTAGCGACGCGCCGGTTTTGATTCCAGGTCCATGACCATGCGCACGAGCTGTGCCAGCGAGCCGGCGCCGGTCTTTTCCATGATGCGGGCACGATGGATCTCGACGGTGCGCTGGCTCAAGCCGAGCTCCGCGGCCATGGTCTTGTTCTGCTTGCCGCTCGTCAGCAGTCCAAGCACCTCTCGCTCGCGCTCCGTCAACGACTCGAGCCGTGAACGGATCTTGTCGTGCTGCGCGAGCGCCGCACGGTTCTGCGCGTCCTGCTCCAGCGCACGTTGAATCCGGTCGATCAGCTCCTGATCGCGAAATGGTTTCTGCAGAAAATCGAACGCACCCTGTTGCATGGCCTCCACGGCCATCGGCACGTCACCGTGTCCGGTGATGAAGATGACCGGGACGACAGCGCCCCGCAGGTTGAGCTGCTGTTGCAGCTCGAGGCCGCTCATACCCGGCATGCGCACGTCGAGCACCATGCAGCCGGGCTGGTCCGGCCGGTAGGCGGCCAGGAACTCATCGGCGGAGGCGAACGCGCGGGTGGCAAGTCCGACGGACTTGAGGAGGAACTTCAGGGAGTTGCGTACCCCTTCATCGTCGTCCACTACGAAGATCGTTGCTGGCTGATCAGGCATGTCACTCGGGAATCCGGACGGGGACCAAGAGATAGAAGCATGCGCCGGTCGGCTCGCCCGGTCGATAGCCCAAGGAGCCGCGGTGGGCACGGGCAATGTTCATGTTGATGGCCAGGCCGAGTCCCAGGCCGTTCGGCTTGGTGGAAAAGAACGGATCGAATACCTGCCGCGCCACGTCGGGCGTCAGTCCCGGGCCATTGTCGCTGACCGCCAGCTCCACGGCATCCGCGGCCGCCGCCGAAGTCCGAATCCGGATCGTGGCATCGACCGTGGGCCGCAGGGCGAGAGCCTCCAGGCTGTTTTGCACGAAGTTCAGCACGACGTACTGGATCCGGCCGGCATCGACCAGGACCTCAGGCAGGTTCGGCGCGAGCTCCACTGTCAGCCGTACACCGTGCAGGCGTGCGCTGGTCTCGAGGAGCTCGCGCAGCTCCGCTACCACGGCGTTGAGGCTCGTGGGCTCGCGCTCGGCGCACTGTCTCGCGGCCAGGTCGCGGAATCGCTGGACGATGTCCGCGGCGCGCTGCGCCTGCGCAGCGATCTGCGGCAGAGCTTCCCGCAACAGCAGCGGATCGCTCGCGGCGTTCGCAAGCAGCCGCTCGCAGGCATGCGCGTAATTCGTGATGGCGGTCAAGGGCTGGTTGAGCTCGTGCGCAACCCCCGCCGTCATTTCGCCGAAGATCGCGTGAGCCGAGACGTTGAGGAGTCGCTCGTGCAGGACGACGGCCCGACGCTGAAACGCAGCGACACGTTCGCGGCTCATGCGGGTGTCAGGCTACGGGCCGCGGGCGCGAAGCGCCGACATGCTTGAGCGGCACGAACTTGCGGTGCAGCGCGCGCGCGATCTCCGGAGGATCGACCAGCACGACCCGCGGCGCATCGAAATAACGTGCGACGTAGCGCGCGATCGCCCGGGCGGTCCCGGCCTCCTTGAAGAAGCCCAGGCGCAACGCCTGGCGCGGCGCGCCGTTGTCCTGTCGGGCGTCGGCGCAGTACAGGTGATAGAGCTCGAACAGATCGAGGTGCGGGACACTGGCCGCACTCATCGCAGTCGAAGCCTGGCACAACTGTATGACATATCGCGGCGTTGCCTCAGGTCCGGAGATCGCGCTCAAAGCGAGTGCCGTTACCGCTGGAGCCGATCCCGAGCGCGCGTCGACGTGACGGGCATAATACATGGGATTTCCTCGACTGCGCTTTCAGTAGCTGATGGTCAGCGTGACGGTGCCGCCGGCTTGTGCTCTGGTCAGGCCGCTGTCGCCGAAGGTTTCACCATAAGTCGCCGCACCGGCTGTCATCGCGGTGAGCGCCGTGGAGGTGGTGGCCACATTGCCGGTGTGGTCGGCCCAGGTCGTCATTTTCGCCGCGGGGGTATAGAGAGCGCCTGGCAGGCCGGAGGCGCTGTTCATCAGGCGCGCGGCCAGCAGGCCCCCGGCGACTGTGTCGGCGTTCACCGTGACGGTGATGGGTGAGGCTGTGCTGCAACGCACGGAGAGGGGCGAGCCGGACGTCGCATAGCTGCCCAGGGCCCCGGCGCTGGAGGATGCCATGCAGGTCGATACAACGTTGACCGACACCGAGATCCTCTCGCTGGCCATCCCGGCCCAGGCGCTGCCGGCCGCAGCCAGCAATGATCCGGTGGCCAGCACCGCGGTAATAACCTTGTTCATAAGACCTCCTCGAATCTGTGCAGGCACATGCCTTGCGTCCATGGGTGCCAATTTGCCGGGGAGGGGGAGCCGCGTTAATACGTAGTTTCAGCAGTCCCGTTTCGTATGTGATGCAGGTCTCGTGAGGGCCCGTATCAGGGGCGTAGCAGGGTCCGTATCAGGGGGGGGTCGTATCAGCAGCGCCGGTCGGCGTCAGCGATGTCCCTGCGCATCATCAGGGTGGCGACCCCGAGGAGCGGTAGCGCACAGAAGCACCACTGGCCCAGGCGCGCATAAAAGAGGGCGGCGAGGCCGCAGCCCGCCGCAAACACCGCGACACTCAGAGTCATGCGCCTGAGCCGGGAGCGAGTGGCCGCGGCGGCCTCGGCTGGCAAACCGCGCAGCATGTCGGCGAGGTCGATCATGATCTGTGTGCTCGAGCCGGTCATGATGGTCGAGGGGGGCGTGTGCTGGAGGTAGGCGCGATGGGTCGCGTTCTGCGTGGCCATCGCCGCGACCAGTGTCATGCCGACCAACAGCGCCGGCCAGCTGTCGGGGTTCTCGAACGGACCGAGCCAGACGGCGAGTATTGCGCCGACGATCAGCAGCAGCAGCTGCAGCTGCAGGAGGCTGCGGACCACCGGCCACCCCGTGGCCTTGAGATGAAAGGCCAGCAGTCTCGCGAGCAGTACCACCAGGCAGAACATCGGCAGGGCGAGCGTTTTGGTCAGCGCGCCGGTCGTGCCGAACACGAACGAGGAACCGAGTGTCACGAAGTTTCCCGTGACGTGGGCGGTGAAGAGTCCCTTGAGAGCGAGAAAGCCGCTCGTGTCGGCGTAGCCTGCGGTGAGGCTCTGAGCGGCAGGGAGGGATCCTCGCATGTGAGATCTCCGCGGGGTTGTCGATGATCATGGCAAAATCACGGCCATGAGCGAGAGAGTACGCCTGCTGTTGCCGGCGTTGTTGCTGGCTGCCGCCACTGCGGCGGCTGCTTCGGAGGCGGGGCCGCGCGCCGGTACCGAGCGGCGCGTGCATCGGTTTCTCGAGGTCAGCCTTTCGCCGGACGCGACTCACGTGGCGGACGTCGAGGGCGAGGTGCCCCCGGGCGGCTACTATCCCGAAGTCCGCGAGCTGGTCATCAGGCAGACCGCAAGCGCCAGCACGACCCGGATCGCACTGCCATGCGGTCGCGTACCTGAGTGCTGGCCCGCCTCGCTCGCCTGGAGTCCCGATGGCAGGCGCCTGAGCTTTGTGCTTCGGACGCCCGGCACGCACGAGTACTCTCTTTATAGTGTTGCCGCCGACGGCGCCGGTCTCGAGCGGCTGCTCGCTTTCAAGGGAACCCTGACCGCCCTCAAATACGCAGCCAACGGCACGCTGGCGGTGCTCGCGGTCGAGAACGCCCGCAAGGAGGTCGGTGCCACCGAGGCCGGTGCCGCGGTTGCCGGTGATCTCGGGGCGGCCCCGGCCGAGCAGCGCATCGCCACGCTCGAGGCGAACGCGCTTCACTGGGCGTCGCCGCCCGATCTCTTCGTCTATGAGTACGAGTGGCGGCCCGACGGTCAGGGGTTCGTCGGCACTGCCGCACCGGGCGACGGCGATCAGAACTGGTGGACAGCGAAGCTGTACGCTTTTGCATCCGGTCGCGGTCGAGTGATCTACACGCCGACCTCGATCCGTCAGCAGGTCACTGTACCGAGCGTCTCAGCCGACGGCAGGACCGTCGCGTTCATCGCGGGGCTGATGAGCGACTTCGGGTCGACCGGCGGCGATGTTTATTCCCTGGCGCTCGACACCGGAGCCGTCGTCAACCTGACACCCGGCACCACGGGATCTGCCAGAGCACTGTACTGGAGCTGCAACGGGCAACTCCATGCAGAGCTGCTCACCGGGGATCGTCTGCAGGTAGTCGATTTGGGGGCAGGGCGTGCGGTCGCGATCCCGCAGGTGCTGTGGAGCGGGGCAGAGACCCTCGAGGACCGACACGCATCCGTGTCCTGTCCGTCGGGCGTTCAGGCCGTAACCCACGAATCCTTTAGCGCGCCTCCGGAGATCGAGGTGGGGGCTCCAGGCCGTTGGCGCAACCTCACGACCATCAACGCCGGGTTGACGCTTCCCGCCCGGGTCCAGAGCATCACGTGGACGAACGAGGGGTTCACCGAGCAGGGCTGGTTGCTCCTGCCGGCGCGGCGCTACGGTTCCGGCAAAATGCCGCTCGTCACCATCGTGCACGGCGGCCCCGCTGCGGCCGCTGTGCCGTTCTTCCGTGGCCCCGGTCTCCTGTCGGGCATGCTCGAACACGGCTGGGCCGTGTTCGAACCCAACCCGCGTGGCAGCTTCGGTCAGGGTGAGCGCTTCACGCTCGCCAACGTCCGCGATCTGGGCTACGGCGATCTGCGCGACATCCTCTCGGGCATCGATGCCGCCCTGCGGGCAGCTCCGATCGACGCGGCCCGTCTCGGCATCACCGGCGGCAGCTATGGCGGGTTCATGACCATGTGGGCGGTCACGCAGACCACGCGCTTCAAGGCTGCGGTCGCCGCCGCGGGCGTCAGCGACTGGCAGTCGTACTACGGTGAGAACGGCATCGACGAGTGGCTGATACCGTACTTCGGCGCATCGCTCTACGACGACCCGCAGATCTATGCCCGCTCCTCGCCCGTCAGGTATATCCGCAATGTGCGCACACCGACTTTCGAGTACGTGGGCGAGCGCGACATCGAGTGCCCGGCGCCCCAGACGCAGGAGTTCTGGCATGCGTTGCATGATCTCGGCGTGCCGACTGCCATCATGATCTATCCCAACGAGGGACACGGGCTGCGCGAGCCGGGGCACGCGAGGGACGCTCTCGACCGGACGCTCGCCTGGTTCGACAAGTACCTGCGGTAGCGCCCGAGCTTTGGCGCGGGGCCGGCGAGGGGATATATTCGCGGCTCTCTCCGGTTGCAGGGCACGCCTATGCCGTATCGTCTCAATATCAACGGCACGGTACATCAGGTGGACGTTCCACCCGAAATGCCGCTGCTGTGGGTGCTGCGCAATGAGCTGGGCCTGGCCGGCACCAAGTTCGGATGCGGCAGGGGCCTGTGCGGGGCCTGCACGGTGCATGTCAACGGCGCTGCGCAACGCTCATGCCAGCTGCAGGTCGGCAGTCTCGGGCAGGCGAAGATCCATACGATCGAGCACATCGGCGAGACCAAGGTCGGGGCGCGGCTGCAGCAGGCGTGGCTGAAGATCGACGTCATGCAATGCGGCTACTGTCAGGCAGGTCAGATCATGTCCGCAGCAGCGCTCCTTGGGCAGGCCGCGCGCCCCGACGACGCTCAGGTCAATGCCGCCATGGCCGGCAACATCTGCCGCTGCGGCTGTTACAACCGCATCCGCAGCGCGATCCGGATCGCTGCCGGCATGGAGGAGGAGAGCGGCCATGTCGCGTGAATCCGCGGCCGCGTCGGCGACTGAGTCCCCGGCAGTCAACCTTGATCGGCGGACCGTGCTCAAGGCGTCGCTCCTCGCGGGCGGCGGCCTCATGCTCGAAGCGCTGATTCCGCTTCCCGCGAGAGCCCTGGGTGCCGCGCAGGCGGCGGCCGCAACGACCGAGCTTTCGGCATTCGTCTCGATCGCTCCCGACGGTACCGTCACCATTGCTGCCAAGAATCCCGAAATCGGCCAGGGCGTGAAGACCTCGCTCCCGATGATGGTGGCCGATGAGCTCGACTGCGACTGGAGCCAGGTGCGCGTCACGCAGGCCGACGTGGATCAGAGGCTCTATGGGGAGCAGTCGGCCGGCGGCAGCACCGCGACGCCGAAGAACTGGCTGCCGATGCGTCAGACCGGCGCAGCAGCGCGTGCCATGCTCGTGCAGGCAGCCGCTGTCAGGTGGCGCGTGGACGCCGGGGAAGTGACCACCGCGAGGGGGCGCATCTTCCACGGCGCAACCGGGCGTTCACTCGGCTACGGCGAAGTCGCATCCGCGGCCGCCCACCTGTCGCCGCCGGACCCCGCCACCGTTTCACTCAAGGAGCCGGGACAGTTCACCATCATCGGGCGCCCGACGGTGGGTGTCGACAGCGCAAGAATCGTCAGGGGCGAGCCGATCTTCGGCATCGACACGCGCGAGCCCGGCATGCTCTACGCGGTCTACGAGGTCGCCCCGGCTCACGGGGGCCGGCTCATCAAGGCGCAGGGCGATGCCGCGCGGCGCTCAGCCGGTGTCGAACACGTCGTGCCGATCTTTGGCAACGGCGACGCCGACAACGGCCTCGCAGACGGAGTCGCGATCGTCGCCACCAACTGGTGGCTCGCCAGTCAGGCGCGATCGAAGCTCGTGGTCGACTGGGATCTGAGCGCCGCGAAAGGACACAGCTCCTCGGTCTATCGGGCCAGGGCCGACGCGCTCTTCGCGGCCGGGCCGGGCGCCGATTTGCGCCTCGACGGCAGTCCGGCGGCGCAGCTGGCCGCCGCGGCGCGGCGACTCTCGGCGCGCTACGACTATCCGTTCATCGCGCATGCGACCATGGAGCCGCAGAACTGCACGGCGCTCTATCGGGACGGAAGGTTCGAGATCTGGGCGCCGAGCCAGACGCCGCAGCGGGGGCTGGAGGTCCTTCATAAGGCCCTCGGCATCGCGCCCGAAAATGTCACGCTGCATCAGAGACGTGCCGGCGGCGGCTTCGGCCGCCGGCTCATGAACGACTACATGGTGCAGGCCGCGGCGATCGCCAGGGCGGTTCCCGGCGTGCCGATTCAGCTCCTGTGGTCACGCGAGGATGACATCCGCCGTGACTACTACCGGCCCGGCGGCTGGCACAGCTTCGAGGCAGGCCTCGGCGCGAACGGCGAGCTCCTCGCCTTTACCGATCATTTCGTGACCTTTGGCGATGGCATGACCCCGGTACGCGCCGCCGGCTTCAACGTGGCGATGCCGCCGGCTGGCCTCGTCCGGCACTTGCGTTACAGCCAATCGATGATGCCGACCGTCGTGACTACCGGTGCCTTGCGCGCGCCCGGCTCGAACGCGCTGTGTTTCGTGTCCCAGTCGTTTCTCGACGAAGTGGCGCTGGCGGCGGGTACGGAGCTGCCGCAGCTGATGTTGAAGCTCCTCGGCGAGCGGCGCGAAGTGGCGCCCCCGGACGGCCGCGCGCCCCCATTCGACACCGGCCGCGCCCGGGACGTAATCGAGAGGGTCGTCGAGATCTCGAGCTGGCCGCGCAAACCCGGCGAGCCGGGCAGGGGCAAGGGGTTCGCTTTCTATTTCTCGCATCGCGGCTATTTTGCCGAGGTGGTCGAGGCGAGCGTCAGGCAGAGCGAGGTCAGCGTTCATAAGGTGTGGGTTGCCGGAGACATCGGCAGCCAGATCGTCAACCCGATGCACGCCGAGAACGAGGTGCGCGGCGCGGTGATCGACGGACTGGCGCAGGCGCTTACAGGCCAGGCTATCGAGTTCATCGACGGCGTGGTCCAGCAGAGTAACTTCGATAACTTTCCGCTGGCGCGTATCCCCATGACGCCGGAGATCGAGATCGTCTGGGTCAGGCCGGACAAGCCGCCAACGGGACTCGGCGAGCCGGCGCTGCCGCCGGTGATCCCTGCCCTGACGAACGCGATTTTTGCGGCCACCGGCAAGCGGATCCGCTCGTTGCCGGTTCGGCTCGGCGCCTAGCGCCGTCCGGTCAATTGGTGCAGCGCTGCCAACCGCCGTCGGAATTCGGTGTCCAGAGACCCGAGTCCGTGCTGCCGTCGTCGTTGTAGAGATCGACCTGCACTACGGGCGCTCCACGCTCGCGCGATCGGGGCAGGGACATCTCGCCGGTGAACAGCCACGTATGAAGGCCATCGGCCCAGCACGACCATACACGCCCCTTCTCGGTCGCGTGCGTTGCGATCTTGCGCAGGTCTCTCGGCACCGCCCGCGGGTGGCGAATCTGATAGGCGCCATCCGGTACAAGGTGTGCGCGCATGACGAGTGCTGTCAGCAATCGCTCGATGTGCGAGGGCTGCTGCAGCTTCCGTAGTCGAGCGGTCTCTGCCACGGTGAATGCCCCTGGTGGACTGCGCTCTATTCGGCCGCGATCGGCCGCCCGGGGGTGTGCCGCACGTCGCTGATGTCTGCGATGAGCGACACCGAAATGCAGTATCCGTGAGCAATGGCACGGAGTGATGAAGTTATGTCGCGTGCCGCAGAGGAATGTGCGACAAGTACGTTGTAGCTGCCGGGGCCGAGGTCGCCTGTGAGCGTAGAACCCATGGACTCGATGAGCGAAATGTGGCGGGCCTGGCAGGGACGCGAAGTCAACACTGGTTTGCGCCTGGGCCGCTACCTCGGCGGCTCGGATCACAGCGCGGTGTTTCTCGCCGATCCCGCCGCGGTCGCGGTCAAGCTTGTGCCCGCGTGGCCCGCTCTCGCCGCGTCACAGCTCTCCGACTGGAGCATCGCCGTCGGGCTCGCTCATCCGCACCTCATCCGTCTTCTGGAGACAGGTCGGTGCGAGCTCGACGGGCAACCCTGCCTCTACGCGGTCATGGAGTACGCCGATCAGAACCTCGCGCAGCTCCTCAGGCACCGCCCTCTGAGCGAGAACGAGGCGCGCGAGGTCCTGCCACCGGCTCTTGACGCGCTTGCCTATCTGCACGGCAGGAACCTGGTACAGGGACAGATCAAGCCCGCGAATGTTCTCGCAGTCGGAGATCAGCTGAAGCTTGCGGCCGACACTGTCCGGCGTGTCAGCGAAACCCGCAGCAGTCGCAGTGAGCCGTCGTTATACGACCCTCCGGAAGCCCGGGAGGGAAGCTATGCCACCGCCGGGGATGTCTGGGGGCTCGGCGTGACGCTGGTCGAGGCGCTGACCTGCCATCTACCGGCGACCTTGGGCGACGGCCGGGGAGGAGTCGTGCTACCGCGCGATTTCCCGCCGACATTCCGCGAGCTCGTCACGTGGTGTCTGAGCCGCAGACCCTACGATCGTCCGAAGGTGGCAGAAATCGAAGCCTGGCTGCGTCGGCGGTCGGCCGCCCCGGTGGCGCTCGGGGCCCGTGAGTCACCTGCGATCGCAGAGGCGATCAAGCCCGTCCCGGTGCCGCCGCCAGCACAGCTGCCCGAGTCGGCCCGCGAGCCGGCGATGCAAATGCAGCAGATCACCCAGCCGATTCCGGAGCCGACCGGCGGCCCGGACTCCGCCGCAGCCGAAACCCCGAGACGCCGATCGTTCGCCGTTGCGATTGCCGCCGCCGTTGCCGCATTGCTGGTGCTGGGCTGGGCCGGATTACACGCTCTCAGAGCGCATCGAGGCGCTCGTCCGGCTGCTGCGGCTGCCGTCCAGACTCCGCTACAGACTCCGCCCCCGGCTGCGACCGGGACTGCACCGGTGCCGGTGTCCCACGCGGCGCCGCCCGCCGCTGTCATGCCTGCCGTGCTGCATGCGGAGATTCCCGACGTGCCGCGCGGGGCGCGGCAAACCATCCACGGGCATATAAAAGTGTCCGTGCGCGTCATCATCGACGGGGGCGGCAACGTCGTAGCCGCTCTTGCGGATCATCCGGGTCCGAGCCGGTACTTCCAGCGGCTGGCGCTCGCGGCCGCCAGGAAGTGGACGTTCCCCCCGGCTGACACTCAGGCGCAGCGCATTGACATCGTACATTTCGAGTTCAGCCGCGACGGCACCACGGGGCATGCGGTCCCGGTCCGGTAGGCGCCGGGCCGACACTATGATCCGCACGTTGCTGGATGCACGCCGGCGGGAGGCCGGCAGGCACTCATAACCTGAACGCCCGGCGGTAACGCCAGAGCCGAGGGAGCGGGTCGCGTTCGATCCGGTAATCCAGGAGCACACATCATGAGCACAGCCATGGGCGATTCGAGCATCACGAACCATCCCGTCGTGTCCCAGGAGCAGTGGACCGCCGAGCGCATCAGGTTGCTGGCGCGCGAGAAAGAGCTGACGCACCTGCGCGATCAGGTTGCCCGCGAGCGACGCGCGCTGCCCTGGGTGCGCATCGGCAAGGTCTACAACTTCGATGCACCCGAGGGCGGGCGCACGCTGGGCGATCTTTTTGCGGGTCGGCGCCAGCTGCTGGTGCAGCACTTCATGCTCGCCCCGGGGTGGGAGGCAGGCTGCCCGAGCTGCTCCTTCATGGCCGACCACACCGACGGCATGAGCGTGCACCTGGCCGCTCGCGACGTCACGTTTGTCGCCATCTCGCGTGCGCCGCTGGTCGAGATCGAACGCTTTCGCCGACGCATGGGCTGGCAGTTCAGGTGGGTCTCCTCCTTCGGCAGCGACTTCAACCGCGACTTCCAGGTGAGCTTCACGCCGCAAGAGGCGCAAGGGCAGGTCTACTATAACTACGCGATGCAGCCCTTCGAGTGCGAGGAGTTGCCCGGCGTCAGCGTCTTCTACAAGAACGAGGCGGGCGACGTCTTCCACACGTACTCGACCTACAGGCGTGGCGTGGAAGCGATGATGGGCACCTACAGCCTGCTCGATCTCACACCGAAGGGCCGGGACGAGTCCGCGGGCGCCATGGCGTGGGTGCGTCACCACGACCGCTACGCGCCCGGCGGCACGCCATAGCGCGGGGCTTCCCGGAGCTGGTTGATGCGCGTCACAGATTCCGCAACCTGCCCCGCAATTCTTCACAGAGTCGGTATTCCTGCGTTGCCGTTGTCTCCCGCGCGGGAGAAAGCTGTGGGATGGCACTGGACACGATCGGCTGGTTGCGATGAGACACTCGGTCTGCGAGCTGCCGACCTCCCGAGGAACGCGCGCCGGTATGCGGCATGCGCGCGGCCTGCGCTGGCTGCTCGCTCTGTGGCTGGCTGCACATCTCGATCCCGCGAGTGCGCAGTTCAAACTGCAGCAGACGTTCATGAACACGACGGCGCCCGGGTGGACGCTGTCCGGCAACGCGCTGCTCACCGCACCATCGATCGATCCCGCCGGACAGGGGTGGCTGCGCCTCACCGACACCGGTGGTTCCGAGCAGGGTCTGGCCCTCAGTTCGGCAACCGTTCCCGCCAACGTCGCGGTGACGCTGCGCTTCAACTATGTATCCTGGGGCGGCACCGGCGCCGACGGCATGACCGTGTTTCTTTACGACTCGACTCAGAATATGAGTGGGGCGAGCGTGGGCGGCGGCCTGGGGTACTGCGGCGGCGCGGGCGGCTATTTCGCGATCGGACTGGACGAATACGGAAACTTCTCCAATCCGGGCGATCGCTGCGGTGCTCCGAGTGGCGGTCCGGGGCGTGAGCCCGAGTCGCTGGTCCTACGCGGACCGCTGAGCGCGAACAACGCCTATCTGACCGGCACTACCGTCGCCGGCGGTATCGACGATCCGGGCGTGAGCACGCGACCCTCGTCCAAGACCGTCATCGTAACGCTCACCCCGGCCGCCGTCGGCTACACCGTTACGGCGGAGTTCCAAAGCGCCAGCGGCCAGCCTTTCCAGATTCTGTTCTCCAACGTAGCAGTGCCTTACGCCCCCCCGGCGAGCCTGAGCGTGGGGTTCAGCGCCAGCACGGGCGGCTCGACCAACAATCATGAGCTCCAGGATCTGGTCGCCGCGACCCCGGATGATCTGCAAGTGATGATGAGCGGACCGGCGACCGTCCTGCAGGGTACGCCGGTCACCTACACACTGACCGTGACCAACAATGGCGGGTACGCCATCGACGCGGCAAATGCGCCGACGGTACTCGACACCGTGCCCGCGGCAATCACCGGGGCCAGCTGGACTTGCGTGCCCTCGGCCGGCGCCAGCTGCACGGCGTCAGGATCGGGCAATCTCAATACCTCCGGACTCACCCTACCGGTCAATGGCTCGGTGACCTACACGATCACCGGTACCCTCGCGCCGTCCACCGCCTGCGGGGGCAACGTAATCAACTCGGCCAGCGCCGACTTCGGCAGCTCCTCGGGCTTCGAGGATCCCGACGAGACCAACAACACCGCCTCGGTCACCTCCACCGTCTCGTGCGCCGTGACGCTGGTAGCCAACCCGGGGACGCTCTCGTTCGGGCCGCAGACCGTCGGGGTTCCGAGCGCGGCGCAGACTATCACCGTCAGCGGCACGAACGGTGCCCTGATCAGCAACATCGCCGCCAGCGGCGATTTTACCGAGAGCAACGACTGCAACGCGGCGCTGAGCGGCACCAGCTGCACCATCGAAGTGCGGTTCGACCCCGCGAGCGAAGGGAGCCTGAGCGGCACGCTGACGATAACGAGCAGCGCTTCCTCGTCCCCCACGACGGTCATGCTGGGCGGCACCGGCACCAATGCCGTGCCGAGCCCGTTCCGCTTCACCCCGCTCAGGAATGTCGCTCCATCCAGCTCACAGGTATCGAACACGATGACCGTCACGGGCACCAACGTGCCGACGACGATCAGTGTCAGCAGCGGCGCCGAATACAGCATCAACGGCGGTCCCTACACGTCGACGCCCGGCATCGTCTCGCCGGGCGCCCAGGTGACGGTGCGGCTTACGGCGCCGGCCGCCTACAACACGCCGGCGTCCGCCGTACTCACGGTCGGCGGTGTCGACGCCACGTTCACGGTGACCACGGCCGCGCCGCCGCAGCTGCAGAACGCCACGGTCACCTCCGGCGGCGGCGGCGGCCTGTCGCCCGCGGTGTTGATGGGGTTGGCGCTGCTGTTGCTGCTGCGGCTGCGCCGCCTGCGCCCTGCCACTGTCGCTGTGCTGTGCGCCGTCTCCGCGGCTCTTGGAACCCATCCCGCGGCCGCGGCTGACTGGCAGGCGGGGCCGTCGAACCTGTACTTCGGTGCCGGCCTGGGAGACGTCACGAGTACGCTCACGGCGGGTGACATCACGAACCGGCTCGAGGCCGACGGCTACGACGTCCTGGCCAGCGATGTAGAGCGCAGCAGCCTGAGCGGCAGCCTCTACGTCGGCTACGACCTGCCCGGTCACTTCGCACTCGAGTTCGGCTGGACTTACCTCGGACACACGCGCACGGCGCTCCAGGGCATCGAGCCGCCCGATCTGCAGCAGCTCCTGTACGACGCGTCGCGACCCACGCTAGGCAACGGGAACGCCTGGCCGCTCGTTGGCCGCTATGAGTGGACACTACGGCCGAGGCTGTCGCTCGACCTGCGTGCGGGCCCGTATCGCTGGGTGACACACTCGGACCTGTGGCTCGGGTCGGTCGAGCAGCTGGACCGCAACGATCGCGGCTGGGGCTACACGCTCGGGCTCGGCCCGCGCTATGCCCTGTCCGAGCATTGGGCGCTGGCGCTGAATCTCAACTACTTCGCCTCGACTTCTGATAACCGGCTCGTGCAGCTGATTGCCGGCATCGACTATCACCTGTGACGGGTCGATTCCCTAGCTGACAAGACTGCGACTGCGACTGCGACTGCGATGGCGCAGATTTGCGCATTGGCGGACGCTCTGGTAAAAAACGCGCTCTCCTTGGGGAGTAGCCGCCCGGGACGACCGGGCCGTACGTCAACATAACTGGGCGCAAGTCCATGGCGTACGGGGCCTTCGAGGCATGGCGAGACCAACGGCAGGACCTCCGGGAACGAGCGTCGGGGGATTCCAGTCGTGGTCTTTCAGCCGCTCGGTCCGGAGTCCCGCGATGGAGTCCTTCCTGGTTTCTCTTTCGACGGTTGCGATCGCGGAGATGGGCGATCGCACGCAGCTGCTCGCGCTCGTTCTGGCGGCGCACTACCGGCGGCCGTGGCCGATTCTCGCCGGCATTCTCTGTGCCACCCTCGTCAACCATGCACTCGCGGGATTCATCGGTGCGCACCTCGGGCAGTACCTGACACCGGCGCGCGTTGATGCTGTCGTCGGCGTGAGCATGATCGGCATGGCGCTCTGGACTCTCAGGCCCGACTCACTTGACGAGCATGGGGCGCAGCCGCGGCGATCGAGCGCGTTCGTCGCAACCTGCATGGCGTTTTTCATCGCCGAGATCGGCGATAAGACCCAGATTGCCACGATGGCACTGGGTGCCGCCTACCCGAGTCTGGCATCCGTCGTTTCGGGCACGACTCTCGGCATGCTTGCGGCGAATGCGCCCGTTGTTTTCCTCGGCAACGCGTTTTCCAGCCGGCTGCCGCTCAAGGCGATCCATATCGGCGCGAGTCTGCTGTTTCTCGGGCTGGGAGCGCTGTTTCTCTGGCGGGCGTTCGCTCGCGCGTGAAGCGGTCTCTCGGCTAGGTGCCGGCGTCTATCCCTAAAGTGAGCGACCGGTGTGCCTCTGTGGATATCGGATTGTTTCCTCGGGAGAAATACAGCATCCGCGTCGCGTAGCTCGTAGTCTTCCGTCGCCGGGGCTGCTTTTGGGGCAACGGACGTCAGAGGTGGTCAGGATGTTCGAGCATGCAGGGATGAAGCCTTTGTGGCCGGTGATTTTTTTCCTGCCCTGGGTGTCGCTCGGCTTCGCATATCTCTTCGCGTCGGTATCGGCACACCTAAATGCTCTCCGGCAGAATCACGTGCGTGGTGGACGAGCCGCCCTTCTCGACCGCCGCATAGGCTTCGACCGCCTTCGAGAGAGGCCAGGTTGTCGTGGGTGATGGCTTGAGTTTCCCCTGGTCGAACCCGTCGCGCAGCTGATCCATGATCCGTGCGATTTCCCGGCCCGTCAGTTTCATCGTATCCACGCCGATGAGACGCCTCTCCTCATGGTAAAAGTCGATCAGATCGAACTCCACACGTCGCGTGCCGACGCTCGTGATCGCGACCTGACGACCGCCGGGACGAAGAGAATTGAGCGAAGGCTCGAACATCGTGCCCCCTACGCAATCGAGCACCAGATCGACACCCCTCCCCCTGGTGAGTGACTTCGCCTCCGCCGCCAGATCCTTATCCGTCGTGACGATCAGATGGTCGGCGTCCGAGGGCCCCTCCCTGATGTCCGCGCCGATCACCCTGGCTCCTCTCCAATGAGCGATCTGGATCGCCGCGCGTCCGACCGCCCCGGAAGCGCCGGTTACGAGGATTGTCTCGCCACTGCGAACCCCCGCCGCCTCGACCAATGATGACCATGCCGCGAGGTAAGGAACCCCAACCGTGGCGGCCTCCGCCGCTGACAGCCGTGAGGGCTTTTCCGAAAGACCCTCGATCGGGACCAGGACGTACTGCGCGTGGGCGCCATCGCGGACTACGCCAAATCCGGGTCCATTCCCCCAAACCTCCTTTCCCTTCCATGAGTCGCTGCCGGCCACGACGAGGCCCACATAGTCACGTCCAGGTACGCGAGGGACCGACGCATGGAACGCACCGGCCACATTCTTGACGTCGCTTGGATTGACGGCGGACGCCTGCACTTGCACCAGCACCTCTCCCTGCGCAGGCTCGGGGGTGCTCATGTCCGTCAGCACGAGGGCGGAAGGTGGTCCGTATTCGGCGAAGCGCAATGCCTTCATCGATTTCATCGCGAGGCTCCGGAGGGGGAGGGGAACGCAGCGCTGCGTTTGTGCGTAGAATTGCGCGGGATGCCGAATTTAGCAATCGCAGGAAAATGCCGTGAACGGCGAGCGATTCAAGATCTTCAGAGGATGGATCCTCAAGGCGCGCGAACTCGGGGCGAGCGACCTGCACGCGGAGGCTGGTAGCCGTCTCGTTGCGCGCGTGCGCGGCAAGCTTCAGGTGCTGAACGAAACCGCGAGCGGGGCGGATCTGCAGCGAACGGGCGAGGAGCTTCTGGGCGGCGAAGGCTGGACTGCCTTCTTGAGCCGGGGCTCTGCGGACATCTCCGCGGACGTGGCTGAGACTCGCTGTCGCATCAATATTTTCAGAACCGCCCGCGGCATCGCTTTCGCGGTGCGCCTGCTGACGCCCGCGATCAGAGACCTCAGGTCCTGCAATCTCCATCCGGACATCCGACGGCTGACCGAGGCGACCACCGGTCTCGTCATCATCTCGGGTCCAACCGGCAGTGGTAAGTCCACGACGCTCGCCGCTCTGATCGAGGAGATCAACGTCGCGCAGGCGCGCAACATCATTACTCTCGAGAGTCCGCTCGAGTACCTGCACACCAATCGACAGTCGTTCATCCGGCAGCGAGAGATCCCGACCCACTCCCTGAGCTTCGAGCAGGCGATCACGGATGCTCTGCGGGAGAATCCCGACGTGCTGGTGATCAGTGAGATGCGCACTGCGGAAGTCATGCGGCTTACGCTCAACGCGGCGGAGACGGGCCACCTCGTGCTTGCAACGATGCATTCGGCCACCTGCGCGGAGGCCCTGACCCGCGTCTGCATGTCTTTTCCCGCAGAGATTCAGAGCAGCATTCGCGCTCAGCTGGCGGATTGTCTCGTGGGTGTCTTGTGCCAACGGCTCGATTACCTGAGCAGCCGGCACTTACGGGTACCGCGCTGCGAGCTGCTGTTGGGCAGCACCAGCGCCAGGGGCACCATTCGCGCCGGGACATTCAGCCATCTGGCTAACGTCATACAGTCCGGCGGCGAGGAGGGAATGTGGTCGTTCGATCGCTACGGCCGGTGGCTCGAGCAGCGCACCGACTGGGCGATCCCGGATACCGCTCCTGCCGCCGAAGACCAACGCAGTGCAGCCCCGACCGACGAGGCGATGGATCTGGCCGAGTTGACGGAGCTCGTTGATCGGCTCGAAAAGCGCTAAGCAGCCGCGGCGGCACCGTCAGGCCGGCGGGCGTTGCGAAGTCGTCAGGGCGAGCAGCGCGTGGCCAAACCTGAGCTGAGCTGAAAGAAGGGTACGCGCGATGACTTCTCGATGGCGACCAACCTTCGCCGCCGCGCTGCTGGCGAGTCTTCTCCTGGCATGCACAAGCACGCCCTCGCGACCGCAGCCCATGCGGGGAGATGCTGTGCCCGCAAGCGCGATCGCCACGATCAGCGCTGTCAACGCAGATTGGCTGCCGGCTTTAATCCGTGGCGACGCTGCTGCGCTCGCGGCGCCGTACGCGGAGGACGGTCTCTTCATTACCACCCGCGGCGAGGTATTGCGCGGTGGCAAGGCCGTGCAGCAGCTGTATGCGCAGCGTCTCGCCGGCATTGCCCACGTCGTACGCGGCGAGCTCGTGCATGAAGGGAGCGTGCGGGTAAGCGACAGCCTCGTATACGAATGGGGCCACGGTACGCTGACGGTACGAAAGCGCGACGGCACCCAGAGTACGGGAGGCGGGCCGTATCTGACGGTGTGGCATCGCGAGCCCGACGGTCACTGGCGGATCAGTCGCAACCTGGTGCTGTGAAGCGGTCCGTTTCCAGCGCGATGGTCCTCGAGCCGGCCTCCTTGGTCCGTGGCCGCCGAGATCCACGGGTTCCGGCTTCAGCGATCGGCGTCTGAGCTATCCCGTCCCAGCTCGCGTTGCAGCGCCTCCTCCCGGGCATCCTCGACAGCCAGCAGGACACCATCGGCATCCGCGGCCGTCTCGTCTCGCGCGAACACGCCGCTGAGCGTGCTGTCCGCGGTCAGCTCGCCTTGCTGGAACAGCGCCCACATCTCGCGCGCAAACTCCGTTTCCAGAAGCTCCGGTGCGAAGCGGCCGAGCGTGCCGCGAATGTTGTTCACGTCCCGTTCGAGCATCGCGAGCGCACCATTATTGCCGGCCGCATTGACAGCCTGGGGGAGATCGATGATCACGGGTCCATCGGTCCCGACGAGCACGTTGAACCCCGAGAGATCGCCGTGGATGAGCCCAACGCTCAACATGCGCACGATCTGCTGGATGAGGAAGCGGTGGTACTCGCGCGCAGTCTCAGGCGACAGATCGACTTCGCCCAGGCGCGGAGCGGGGTCCCCGGCGGCATCGGTCACCAGCTCCATGATCAGCGTGTCGTTGAAATAGCCGTAAGGCTTCGGCACGCGCACGCCTGCGGCGAGCAGTTTGTACAGTGCGTCGACCTCGGCATTCTTCCAACGAGCTTCCTGCTCCTTGCGCCCGAAGCGGGTGCTCTTGCTGATGGCGCGCGCCTGGCGACTGCCGCGCACCTTGCGTCCTTCCTGGTAACGTGCACGCTTCTGAAAGCTTCGCTGGCGCATGTCGCGGTAGACCTTCGCGCAGCGTGTGTGCGTCCCCGAGCGCACCAGATAAACGGTCGCTTCCTTGCCGCTCTTGAGCGAGCGGACGACCTGGTCGATCACGCCATCATCGATCAGGGGTTGCAGGGCGGCGGGTGTTTTCATGAATCCTTATGAGCGCAGTCGGAACTGTTCGGTCGGCACGCGGTCTGACTGATGACGTCCGCGTAACGACATTTACAAAGAGTGGGTAGAATCCACCCCGCGGACGGACGACGAGCCTGCGGCTCGCCCGCACCAGCTTCTTCGCCGGTGCGGCTAAATACCTCCAGAAAGAGAATCGAAATAAACTCTAACTTATTGTTTTTACTGGTGCCCGGGAGAGGACTCGAACCTCCACGGAGTTACCCGCTAGTACCTGAAACTAGTGCGTCTACCAATTCCGCCACCCGGGCAGGGGATCGGAGGCGGCGAAATGTACGCACGGGTCTCGGGGCTGTCAATTGAAGACCCGTAGAACCAAGCTCGGTAGCTCCGCGCGACCGAAGCACGCGCACAAGCCGCCGGCGCACGGACAGAGGGAATCAGCCCCCGCCGCGCGAGCGCACGCTCCGGCTGCCGGTCACCACGGGAGACCGAGCCAGCAGAGAAGCAGGGGTGCGCCGGCCGCCGCGGCCACAGGCGTAAGGCCAGGCTCGACCGTCGAAGGCACCGTGACCGCCAATCGGGCCGGCTACGGCTTCCTGCGCGTCGAGGGTTTCAAGGACAGCGTGTTCCTTCCGCCGCCGCAGATGCGCGGAGTGATGCACGGCGACCGGCTGCGCGTGAAGGTTTCGCGCGATGCGACCGCGCGCTGGTCGGGCTCGGTCGAGCAGGTGCTCGAGCGCGGTGTCACGGCGTTCCTCGGCACGGTGCAACTCGAGGGCCGCAGCGCCTGGGTGAGCGCCGCCGACCGCCGCCTGCAGCTGCGCTGCGCGGTGGCGCATCAGGACCTGCACGGCGCCCGGGAGGGTGACTGGGTGATCGCGCGGATCACGCGACACGCCGGGGCCGCATCCCCCGCTCACGGCGCGATCGAGAAGCGTCTCGATCCGGATCGTCCGGTGGAGCTTGCGACCGAGTCGGCGATCGCACGCTTCGATCTGCCGAATGAGTTCCCCGCCGCGGCGCTGCGCGAGGCGCGCGCATTCGGCGAGCAGGTGGATGCGCACGAGGCGGCGGCGCGCGTCGATCTGAGGGATGTGCCGCTGGTCACCATCGACGGCGAGGACGCACGCGACTTCGACGACGCGGTGTTCGCGGAGGCTCACCCGCAGGGTTTTCGCCTGCTGGTGGCGATCGCAGACGTGAGTCACTACGTGCGGCCCGGCACTGCGCTCGATGCCGAGGCGCAGCGGCACGGGACGTCGGTGTACTTCCCGACGCGCGTGTTGCCGATGCTGCCGACCGCGCTTTCGGATCATCTGTGCTCGCTGGCGCCGGGGCTCGACCGGCTGTGTTTCGCCGCCGACATGGTGGTCAGCCGCAACGGTGCCCTCAGGTCCGCGCGTTTCTATCCCGCCGTAATGCGCTCGGCGGCGCGGCTCACCTACGCGCTCGTCAACGATGCGCTCATCGCAGGGCGCCCCGCCGCGCGCGCGCAGCTCGGTCCGCTGCTCGAGAAGCTGCGGCCGCTGCTGGACGTGTATCGCGTTCTTTACCGGGCGCGCGGCCATCGCGGCGCCCTGGATTTCGACGCCGCGGAGGCCGAGTTCGTCATCGATGCCGGCGAGCGGGTGCGCGCCATCGAGCTGCGCGCGCGCAATGAGGCACATCGCCTGATCGAGGAGTGCATGATCCTCGCGAATGTCGCTGTGGCCGAGGAGTTCGAGAAGCGGCACATGCCGACTCTTTATCGCGTGCACGGTACGCCCGAGGACGAGAAGCTCGAGCGGCTCAGCTCGACGCTCAAATCGCTTGGCATCGACGCGCGGCTGCCGAAATCGGTCAGCACGCGCGATCTGCAGGGGATCGCACGACGGGTCAAGGACGTCTCGGAGCGGGGATTCGTCGAGTCGCTGGTGGTGCGGGCCATGCCGCAGGCGGTCTATCAGCCGGCCAATATCGGGCACTTTGGTCTCGCGCTCACCCACTACGCGCACTTCACCTCGCCGATCCGCCGCTATCCGGACCTGGTCGTGCACCGCACGCTCAAGGAGCTGATCGGCGCCAAAGGAGGCGCGGCTGTGCGCTACGGGGTACCCGAGCTCGGCAGCCTCGGCGAGAGCACCTCGCGCCTCGAGAAGCGTGCCGATGAAGCCGATCGCTATGTATCGACGTTCCTCAAGTGCACTTATTTAAAGGAGCACATCGGGGAGAGCTTCGACGGACTTATCACCACCGTGGTCGAGTTCGGCTGCTTCGTGCAGATCGTCTCGGTCGCCGTGGACGGCCTCCTGCACATCGATAACCTGCGGGACGACCAGTACGTGATGGAGGAGGACGGCCATGGCTGGCGCGCACGCCATTCGGACCGGCGGCTGCGGACCGGGGCGCACGTGCGCGTGGTCGTGACCGCAGCGAACCCCATCGAGGGACTGGTCGATCTGGCGCTGGCGGAGGAACAGTAAGCGCGCAGCCGGCGCACGGCGCGGGCTGGCCGACGGCAATGGCGGACACCGAGCTTATCTTCGGGCTGCACGCGGTGCGCTTCATGCTGCAGCGCCACCCGCGGCGCGTGCGGCGGGTACTGCTCGCCGAGCGGCGCGCGGATCCGCGCGTGCGTACGCTCGAGGAGCTCGCGCGAAGTCACACCCTCCCGGTACAGCGTGTCGATCCTCAGACGCTCAGGCAGGAGCTGGGCGAGGTCGTGCACCAGGGAGTTGCCGCGGAGATCACCCCGCTCCCGCCATGGAACGAGGAGCAGTTGCTCGCGGCATTGCAGGGTGCGAAGGCGCCGCTCCTCCTGGCGCTCGACGGCGTACAGGATCCGCACAATCTCGGCGCATGCCTGCGCAGCGCCGACGCCTGCGGGGTGCTCGCCGTCATCGTGCCGCGCGACCGCGCGGCGCAACTGACGCCGACCGTACGCAAGGTCGCGGCGGGAGCTGCTGAGACGACTCCAGTGGTCGCCGTCACCAACCTCGTGCGGACACTCAAGCTCCTCAAGCAGGGCGGGCTGTGGGTCGTCGGCGCGGACCCGGGTGGAGCGAGCGCACCGCACGAGCTGGATCTGCGCGGGCCGCTCGTGGTCGTGCTCGGGGGGGAAGGCTCGGGGCTACGGCACCTGACGCAGCAGAACTGCGACTTTCTGGTACGCCTGCCCCAGCTCGGAGCCCTGGAGAGTCTCAACGTCTCGGTCGCGGCCGGGATGCTGCTCTACGAAGTCGTCCGGCAGCGCGAATCCTCAAGTACTTGATCCCCTTCAAGCCGTTGATCTGTAAGCGACGGAGGGCTGGGCTGGCGTTGCGGCGACCGGTCGGTTTCAGTATGCTTCGCGCCCCCTTTGATCCGGGGGACGCAGTGCACGGCACGTACGTGCGCGGCGTCGTCTCCTTGCCGCACCGGGCAGGCCTTCAATCCGGGCGGCTTTACCCGTAAGGAGCTCAGATGATGAGGCATTACGAGATCGTATTCCTGGTGCATCCCGATCAGAGCGAGCAGGTGCCCGCGATGATCGAACGCTACAAGGGCATGATTGCCGCAGGCGAGGGCCGCGTGCACCGCCTGGAGGACTGGGGCCGGCGTCAGCTGGCCTATCCGCTCGCCAAGGTGCACAAGGCCCACTACGTTCTGATGAACATCGAGAGCGATCAGAAGACGCTCGATGAGCTCACCGGCGCCTTCCGCTTCAGCGACGCGGTGCTGCGTCACCTGGTCGCCAGCATGGATTCGGCCGTGACCGAGCCCTCGCCGATGGCGAAGGCCGCGGACGAGGAAGGCGAGGGCGGCGGCCGCCGCCGCGAGCGCGCGCGCGATGAGGCGCCCGTGCCCGCCGACGACGACGACAACTCCGCCGCCGACAGCGTCTGAAGCGCGCTTCCGGCCCACACGGCAATTCACTCGAGGATCTGATCCATGGCAATGCCCAGAGGACACGGCGGGGGCGGCGGGAGCCGCTTCTCGCGCCGCAAGAAGTTCTGCCGCTTCACCGCCGAGGGCGTGAAGCAGATCGATTACAAGGATCTGGCCACACTCAAGGGCTACGTCACCGAGACCGGCAAGATCGTGCCGAGCCGGATCACGGGTACGAAGTCCTTTTACCAGCGCCAACTCGCGGTCGCGATCAAGCGCGCGCGCTTCCTGGCACTGCTGCCATACACCGACCAGCATTGAGGGGGCGCGATGCAAGTCATTCTGCTGCAGAAAGTCGCCAACCTCGGCAACATCGGTGACCGCGTCAAGGTGCGCTCGGGCTACGGGCGGAACTTCCTCCTGCCGCAGGGCAAGGCGACGCTCGCCACTGCCGAGAACATCGCGCGCTTCGAGGCGCGGCGCGAGGAGCTTGAGCGGCTGGCGCGCGAGCATCTCGCCTCCGCCGGCGATCGCGCCGCGGCCCTGAAGGACTTCAAGGTCACGATCCCCGCCAAGGCCGGCACCGAGGGGAAGCTGTTCGGCTCGATCGGCACGAGCGACATAGCTGAGGCAGTGAGCCGCGCCGGCTTCAAGATCGAGCGCAGCGAAGTGCGTCTGCCGAGCGGCCCGCTGCGCGCCCTCGGCGATCACCTCGTCAGCCTGCATCTGCACGCCGACGTGGACGTGCCGCTCACGGTGTCGATCGTCGCGGAAGAGTAGCCGCGAGGGTCCAGAGGTGGCCGGTTCCACCAAGGCGCGCGGCGATTCGGGCTCGGTCGCGCTGCTGGACGCGCCGGTACCCCCGCACTCGATCGAAGCCGAGCAGGCCGTGCTCGGCGGGCTGCTGCTCGATCCCGCCGCCTGGGACAACGTCGCCGACGTCGTTCGCCAGGAGGACTTCTACCGTGCCGATCACCGCCTGATCTTCGCCGCCATCGCCCAGGTCGCAGGCGGCGGCAAGCCGTGCGATGCGGTAACGGTGTCGGGCGAGCTCGAGCGCAACGGCAAGCTCGAGGCGGCGGGCGGGCTTGCCTACCTGAGCTCCGTTGCACGCGACACGCCGACGGCCGCCAACGCGCGCGCCTACGCGCAGATCGTGCGCGAGCGCTCGCTGCTGCGTCAGCTGATCGAGGCCGGCACGCAGATTGCGGCGGGTGTTTACAGCAATGACGGCCAGACGGCGCGCGACCTGGTCGACCGCGCCGAGCAGCGCGTGTTCGAGATCGCCGACGGAAGTTTCCGCGGCCGCGAGGGAGCGCGCGCGGTGCGCGAGCTGCTGCCGGACGTCATCGACCAGATCGACGAATGGCACACGAATCCCGACAAGCTGCGGGGGCTCCCCACCGGCTTTACCGACTTCGACAAGATCACCGGGGGCCTGAGGCCGGGGGATCTCGTGATCATCGCGGGGCGTCCCTCGATGGGCAAGTCGACGCTCGCCATCAACATGGCCGAGTACGCCGCGGTGAACCCCGGTACCCGCGCTTCGGTGGCGGTGTTCACCCTGGAGATGCCGTCCGAGCAGGTGATCACGCGCATGCTGTCCTCGCTCGGCGGCGTGCCGCTCTCGAGTCTGCGCAGCGGCAAGATCTCCGACGACGACTGGGTGCGCATCACCAGCGCGACGAACCAGCTCTCGGAGGCCAAGATCTTCATCGACGAGACCCCGGCGCTGAATCCCACCGAGCTGCGCGCGCGCGCGCGGCGCGTCAAGCGCGAGCACGGCCTGCATCTGATCGTGGTCGATTACCTGCAGCTGATGTCGGTGCCGGGCACGCAGGAGAACCGCGCGACCGAGATTGCCGAGATCTCGCGCGGGCTCAAGGCGCTCGCCAAGGAGCTCTCGGTTCCGGTCATCGCGCTCTCGCAGCTCAATCGCGGCGTGGAGCAGCGCGAGCACAAGAAGCCGGTGATGTCGGATCTGAGAGAATCTGGCGCAATCGAACAGGACGCAGACATCATCCTGCTCATCTACCGCGAAGAGGTCTACGACCGGAACACCACCAAGAAGGGCGTCGCGGAGATCGACCTCGTCAAGCACCGCAACGGCGAGATCGGCATGTTCCTGCTCACCTTCCAGGGGCAGTTCACCCGCTTTGCCAACTACGTGTCGGATTCGTACGCCGAGGGTGTGCTGCGGTGAGCCGGCTGATCCGGGCCATCATCGACACCCACGCCCTGCGACACAACCTCAGCGTGACCCGTGAGCGCGCCCGCGGCGCGCATATCATGGCGGTCGTCAAGGCCAACGCCTACGGCCATGGGCTGGTACCGACGGCGCTGGCGCTCGCCGAGGCGGATGCCTTCGCGGTGGCGCGCCTCGAGGAGGGCCTGGCGCTGCGCGCCGCCGGCATCACCCAGCCGATCGTGCTCCTCGAGGGAGTGTTCACCGGCGAGCAGCTGCTGGAGGCGGAGCGCCACGGCTTCGATATCGTGGTGCACGATGTGCTGCAGATCGAGCTGCTCGAGGCAATGGCCGGCGCGCACCGCTTCGTGCTGTGGATCAAGATCGATACCGGCATGAATCGCCTCGGCTTCGCCCCGCGGGATTTCGTCGCGGCGCTCGAGCGCGTGCAGCGCCTGAGGCCGCCACCGCTCGAGGTCCGGCTGCTCACGCACCTGGCCTGCGCCGACGAGCGCGACAATCGCATGACCAACGCCCAGGTGGCGCGTTTTCGCGAGGCAACCAGAGGTCTCGATTACTCGGCGAGCATCGCCAACTCCGCCGGGATCTTCGGCGATGCGCATCTCGGGTGCGACTGGGTGCGCCCGGGGCTGGCGCTCTACGGTGCGTCGCCGTTTGCAGATGCGAGCGCCGCGCAGCTCGGACTCGAGCCCGTCATGACCCTTCAGACCTCCGTGATCGCGATCCGCCGCCTCTCCCGCGGCGAGACGGTGGGCTACGGAGCCGCCTGGACCGCGCCGCGCGATTCCGCCATTGCCATCGTCGCGGCGGGCTACGGCGACGGACTCGCGCGCGCATTTCCCGGCGGCACGCCGGTGCTGATCGGAGCTAAGCGCGCGCCGATCGTCGGCCGGGTGTCGATGGATATGATTGCTGCGGATGTATCGGAACTGTCGGACGTGCACGTCGGCACGCCCGCGATGCTCTGGGGTCCGGGCCTGCCGGTCGAGGAAATCGCCCGACACGCGGGCACGATCCCCTACGAGCTGCTGTGCGGGGTCAGCCAGCGCGTGCCGATCGAGCTGCGCTAGACATCATGGCCTGCCGTAGAGAGGCGGGCGCTCAAGGTTGAAGAGAGAGCGGTCTGCCTCCCGCAGTACCGTGGGTTGCACACTTGCGTGTGCCGAGCCACATGTAGAACGCATTTGGGCGTGATCTACAAGAAGCACAGGAGGCAGACCATGCATGAGCTTATCACTGGTTTTGTCGGACTGGATGCACACGCGGAGTCGACGGCGATCGCGGTAGCGGAAGTTGGCCGTGAGGCGCCGCGGTTCGTAGGCACGGTGGGTGCAAGGCTCTCGGAGCTGACGAAAGCGCTGGGGAAATTGGGTGGGCCGCAGAGCTTGCAGGTGGTGTACGAGGCGGGCCCCTGCGGTTACGCCCTGGCGCGTGAGCTGATACGGCTCGGCTACCGCTGCGAGGTGGTGGCCCCGTCTAAGATCCCGCGTCGCCCGGGGGAGCGGATCAAGACCGATCGACGTGATGCGCTCAACCTCGCAGGCCTCGCCCGTGCCGGGGAGCTCGTGCCAGTGAGGATCCCGGACGAGCGCGATGAGGCGATGCGGGACTTGAGCCGGGCGCGGGTGGATGCGGTGCGCGCGCGACTCAAGGCGCGCCAGCAGCTCAAGGCGTTGATGCTGCGTCACGGCCGCCGCTACAGCGGCAAGACCTCCTGGTCGGCGGCCCACGAGCGCTACCTCGCCGAAGTGTCCTTTGCTCACCCGGCCCAGGATATTGCCTTCACCGAGTACCGTCAGGCGGTCAGTGAAGGGCAGGCCCGAGTGCAGCGCTTGAGCGAGTCCCTGACGCGCGAGGTCGAACACTGGCGGATGCACTCGCTCGTCAGCGCCGTGATGACCTTGCGAGGACTTGACCTCGTGGCCGCCACCACCGTCGTCGCCGAACTCGGCGATCTGAGGCGCTTCGCGCATCCACGGGAACTGATGGGCTACCTGGGGCTGGTCCCCTCCGAGCACACCACCGGCTCTAAGCGCCGGCTCGGGGCGATCACCAAGACCGGTAACACTCATGTGCGCCGCGTTCTGGTCGAGGCCGCCTGGAACTACCGCTTCCCCGCCCGCATCAGCCCAGCCTTGCAGCTGCGTCAGGAGCGACAGCCCGCCGAGATCCGCGCGATCGCCTGGCGCGCGCAGCTGCGCCTGAACCATCGCTACCGGCGCCTGAAAGCCCGTGGCTTGCAGCACAACAAGATCTGCGTTGCGCTCGCGCGCGAACTCGCCGCGTTCGTCTGGGATATCGGCCGCCACGTCACCGCGAGCCGCTGAGCCACCCCCCAGCCTGGAGGACGCCATGCGGTAAGCTCACTCACACCGGATCGGGAACGCGATGCGCGGACACGGTGAGGGGAACCCTCGGCTCAACTATGTGGGCATCCCTTGCGATGATCCCCGACCCTAGATCGAGGCAGCCCCGCGACGGACCGATGCAATGCGGTAACCAACCCGCGGATATCAGTGTGATCCATCGTCGCTCTAAGCTCCGCGCGTCGCGTTCCCCATCCGGTGCGCTCCCGTATATCTCATCGCACACGCACGTGACAATGCGAGAGTTACCCTCGCGCTGGTTGACACCCAACGGCCATATCAGTTGAGGAAGAACCCCATCTTGACGCCCGCGAGCTGAATGACGTCGTTGTCGTTCAGCTTGGTCGCCTGGGCGCCGATCGGTGTGCCGTTGAGCAGCGGAAAGTCGTCCACCTTGCCCGAATCGACGTGCACGATGTAATAGGCCTCGGCACGGCGCGTGATGGCCGCCACCTGCACCCCGGGCCGCCCGAGTGTCGTGAGCGCCTTGGTCAGCTCGACCTCGCGGCCCGCGAACACGCCCGAGAGCACCTGCAGCTTTGCCTTCTTGACCGCGGCCGCACCGTCGGCCAGCGCCCGCGAGCGCCCGGTGGCGGTAAGCGACCCGGAGGTGCGGTCGGCGATCTCGGCGGCGGTGCGCACCTTGTCCACCGGGCGGGCGGAGGGCTGGATCACCATGGTCTTCTCGAACTCATCCTGCTGCTCGTCGTCCTCGACGAAGCGCAGCTGATGATGGCCGACGGTAATCACGTCGCCGTGCTGCAGCGCATGCTTCTTGATGAGCTTGCCGTTGACGTACGTGCCGTTGGTGCTGTTCAGATCCTCGAGGAAAGAGTCGTTGAGGATGTTGATGATCAGCGAGTGATGGCCGCTGACAGCAGCGTTGTCGATGCGGATATCGTTGTCCGGGAGACGGCCGATCGTGTACCGCTCCTTATTCATGTTGTATTCCGCCATCACCTGGCCGTCCAGGCTCAAGACCAACCTTGCCATGTGCTAGCCCCTATCGCGTTGTCAGCCGAACCAACTCAGTATCTTGTCGAAAATCTTCGTACGTGCCGGAAACGCGTCCACGACGTGCGCCATCACGACCGAGATGTTGTCACGGCCGCCATTATCATTCGCCAGTTGAATCAGCTGCTTGGCGACAGTATCCAGATTAGCACCAAAGGTGTTTATGGTTAAATGAATATCTTCATCCTCGACCATGTCCGAGAGCCCGTCCGAGCACAGGATGAAGACTTCCCCCTTGCCCGCGGCCTCTTCCTGGATTTCGACGTCCACCTGCGGCTCCACCCCCAGCGCCCGTGTGACGTAGTTCTTGTTCGAGGCGCGCTGCGCCTCCTCGGCGGAGTAGAAGCCGCGGTCGACCAGCTCCTGCAGCAGGGAGTGGTCCATGGTCACCTGCTCGAGCTTGTCGGCGCGCTGGCGGTACAGCCGCGAGTCGCCGACGTGCGCGATGGTGACCTTGTTGTCGAAGAACAGGCAGGCCACGACCGTCGTGCCCATGCCCTCGCATTGCGGTTGGGTTCGCGCCGTCTGATAGATGATCTTGTTGGCACGGAGGATGGCATCGCGCAGGATGATGTTGGCACGTGACAGGCCCGATTCGCGGTCCGGGACCGACAGATCCTCGCGCTGCACCTGCTCGCGCACCAGGTTGACGATCGTCTTCACCGCGATACCGCTCGCCACCTCGCCGGCGTTGTAGCCGCCCATGCCGTCGGCCAGCACCAGCAGGCCGATCTCCGGGTCGACGGCAATCGTGTCCTCGTTGTGCTCACGCACCTTGCCGGTATCCGTGAGACCGACGAAACGCACCCGGTTTCGCAGACTCATGCTGCGCCCTGACCTGCCTGCGGCCTGGCGTGTGTGATGCGCGTCACTTTCCCGTCCCCGATTCGAGCTGGCATAAGCTAGCATCGCCGGCAGGGCAGTCCGAGTGGCTGTTCACAAAAGGGGTCATTTGCAGTTTTCCCGGCCGCGCATCCTAGCTGAAAGTCGAATTAAAGGCGCATCGATGGCCCGCCCCAATGCGGTGTTCGTATGCAGCTCCTGCGGGGGCGAAACCCTCAAGTGGCAGGGGCAGTGCCCGTTGTGCGGGCAATGGAACACTCTGGAGGAGCGCCGCGCCGCACGCGGCCGGCCGGTGAGCCCCGCGACCGCGGTGAGCCTTGCGGAAGGGGCGCGCCTGGCGGGCGAGGGGCGGCGCTTGGGGAGCGGGCAGGGGGAGCTCGACCGGGTCCTGGGGGGCGGCGTCGTGCCGGGGTCGGTGATTCTTCTCGGCGGCGACCCGGGAATCGGTAAGTCGACGCTGCTCCTGCAGGTCGCGGCGCACCTGGCGGCATCGCGCCCGGTGCTCTACGCGAGCGGCGAGGAGTCCGTGGCCCAGGTGGGCCTGCGTGCGCAGCGCCTCGGGCTCGTAGGCGAGGCGCTCACCGTCGCTGCCGAAACCGAGCTTGGCGCGATCCTGGCGCTTGCGGCAGCGCGGCAGGCGGCGCTGCTGGTCGTCGACTCGATCCAGACGCTGCAGTCGGCAACGGCGCCGGCCGCCGCGGGCGGCGTGAGCCAGCTGCGCGAGTGCACGGCGGAGCTGGTGCGCTTTGCGAAGGCGAGCGGCACCGCGGTGGTGATCGTCGGCCACGTGACCAAGGACGGAGCGCTCGCGGGTCCGAAGCTGCTGGAGCATCTGGTGGACACGGTGCTGTATTTCGAGCACGAGGCCGGCAGCCGCTACCGCATCGTGCGCGCCACCAAGAACCGCTTCGGCGCGGTGAACGAGCTCGGATTCTTCGCCATGACGGCGACGGGCCTCAGGGAAGTGAAGAACCCGGCGGCGATCTTTCTCGCCCGACCGCCGCAGCCTGCCGCCGGCAGCATCGTCACCGTGACGCGCGATGGCGGGCGGCCACTGCTCATCGAGCTGCAAGCCCTGGTGGACCGAATGCGCTTCGGCGCGCCGCGGCGCATCGCGCAGGGGCTCGACGCCAACCGCCTCGCCATGCTGCTGGCGGTCGTGAACCGGCACGCGGGGCTGTCGCTCCAGGAGCACGACGTGTTCGTGAACGTCGTCGGGGGCATCGAGATCGCCGAGACCGCCTGGGACCTGCCCGTGGTGCTGGCGCTCGCTTCGAGCCTGCGCGGCGTCGCGCTGCCGGCGCAGCTCGTCGCCTTCGGCGAGCTCGGCCTCACGGGTGAGGTGCGTCCCGTTGCCTATGGCGACGAGCGGTTGCGCGAGGCGCAGGCGCAGGGCTTCAGGCTTGCGGTGCTGCCGCGCGACAACGCCCCGCGCAAGGCGCCGGAGGGCCTCGTGCTCAAGCCGGTGGAGCGGGTCGCTCAGGCGCTTGAAGCCGCGTTTGCGGCGCCGGGCAGCTGAGGCGGCGGCGCGCGCACCCGCACGGTGCGGATGGCGTTGTCCGCCACCTGCAGCACCTCGAACTCGTAGGCCCCGACCCGCACCATGGTCCCCGGATCGGGGATGGTCTCGAGGTGCTCGAGCAGCAGGCCGTTGACGGTCTTCGGTCCTCCGGTGGGCAGCTGCCAGCCGAGCGCGCGGTTGAGCGCACGCACCGTGGCGCTGGCGTTCACGATGAAGACGCCCGCGCGCTCGGCGTGCACGTCCTTGTGGGTGACGGTGGCAGGATCGGTGGTGAATTCGCCGACGATCTCCTCGAGGATGTCTTCGAGGGTCACCAGTCCCTCGATGTCGCCGTACTCGTTGACGACGAAGGCGAAGCGCCGGCGGTTGCGCTGGAAGTGCGTCAGCTGCACGTTGAGCGCCGTGCCCTCGGGCACGAAGTAGGACTCGCGGCCGCGGGCGAGCTCGATGAGCCGCTCGCGGGTGAGCTCGCCGCGCACGAGCTCCCGCGCCACGCGCTTCATGTGCAGAAGCCCGATCAGGTTGTCGAGCTCGCCTTCGTACACCGGCAGGCGCGTGTGCGGGGTGGCGCGCAGCCGGTCGAGGATTTCCTCCCAGCTCTCATTGAGATCGATGCCTGAGATCTCCTGCCGCGGGATCATGATGTCGTTCACGGTGATGTGACCGAGATCGAGGATCGACAGCAGCATCTGCCGGTGACGGGCCGGTATCACCGGCGCCGCTTCGGTCACCACCGTCCGCAGCTCTTCGGCACTGAGCGCCTGGCTCGGATGGGTGACGCGTCCGACGCCGAAGATGCGCAGGAACCCGTAGGCCATGCTGTTGGTGAGCCACAGCGCCGGTCGCGTCACCCACACCAGCGCGCGGTAAATGCCCGCGGCGTGCAGCGCCACGCCCTCGGGGTTGGACGCGGCGTAGATCTTCGGGGCCAGCTCGCAAAAGACGATGACGACGAGCGTGAGCAGCACCCCGGCCGCCGGAACCGCGTAACGATGGCCGGTACGCTCGGCGAGAAGCGTAGCGATCGCGGAGGCGAACACGCTCGCTGCGGCCAGGATCACCAGATTGGCGCCCAGCCACTCTTCGGGCTTGTGCAACAACCGCTCCAGCGCCCGCGCCGACAGCTGCCCGGCCTGGGCGCGGTGCCGGATGCGGTAGCGATTCACCGAGAGCATCGCCACCTCGGTGCCGGAGGAGAAGGCGACGATCAGGAGCAGCACCAGGAGTGCGAGCAGCGCGAACAGAGGCAGGACAGGGACGTTCAAGGTCGTGTTCCTCGAAGGTGGCGGCGTCTCGTGGGACCCTGGGGCGCAGCCGCACCCGCCGCACGGTCTACTAGCATAGGGGCGGGGCGGCCACACGGGAAAATTCCCGCACCGCACGCGGGATCCGCGCGGGACGGACTGTGTGGACTCTATAATCCGCGGTCCCGAGCGTCCGACAGGGTTTTCTCCCAGCCTGCATGTTCGACAACCTGACAGCGCGCCTCAGCCGCACCATCGAGACGCTGCGCGGCCGCGGCCGCATCACCGAGGAGAACATCACCGCGGCGCTGCGCGACACGCGCGTGGCGCTGCTCGAGGCGGACGTCGCGCTGCCGGTGGTGAAGAAGTTCATCGAGTCGGTGAAGGCCAAGGCGCTGGGCGCGGAGGTTGCAGCCAGTCTCACGCCGGGGCAGGCGTTCGTCGGCATCCTGCACGCGGAGCTGGTCGCGCTGATGGGGGGGGCCGCTACGGCCTTCGCGCTGCGTGCCCAGCCTCCCGTGGTGGTGCTGCTCGCGGGGCTTCAGGGCGCAGGCAAGACCACCACCGCGGCCAAGCTTGCACGGCTGCTCATCGAGCGCGAGCGCAAGCGCGTGCTGCTGGCGAGTACCGACGTGCGCCGCCCGGCCGCTATGCTGCAGCTCGAGCGGCTCGCGGGCCAGGTGCAGGCGGAGTATTTCGCGGCCGACTCCGCAGCAGCGCCGGCCGTCATTGCGCGCGCGGCGCTCGAGCGCGCCCGCAGCGGCGTATTCGATGTGCTGATCGTCGATACCGCCGGTCGACTGCACGTGGACGCAGCGCTCATGGACGAGGTCCGGGAGATCGAGGCGGCGGTCGGCGCCGCCGAGCGGTTGTTCGTGATCGACGCGATGGCGGGCCAGGACGCGGTCAATGCCGCGCGCGCCTTCGGCGCGGCGCTCGATCTGACCGGTGTGATTCTCACCAAGGCCGACGGCGATGCCCGCGGGGGAGCGGCGCTGTCGGTGCGGGAGATCACCGGCAAGCCGATCGTGTTCATCGGGGTGGGCGAGAAGACCGACGCCCTCGAGCCCTTCGACGCCCAGCGCATGGCCACGCGGATCCTCGGCATGGGCGATGTCGTGAGCCTCGTCGAGCAGGTTCACCGCCAGGTCGACCGCAACGAGGCCGAGCGCCTCGCGCGCAAGGTCGTCAAGGGCAAGAGCTTCGACATGGCCGACCTCAAGAGCCAGCTCGAACAACTGCAGAAGATGGGCGGGGTCGGCGCACTCCTCGATAAGCTCCCGGGGGCCATTCAGAAAAAGGGGGCGGTATCGGCCGATCAGGGGGACCGCGACCTGCGCCGCCAGATTGCCATCATCAATTCCATGACCGCGCGCGAGCGGCGTAACCCCGGGATCATCGACGGCTCGCGACGGCGGCGCATCGCCGGAGGCTCGGGCGTGCAGGTGCAGGACGTGAACCGCTTGCTGCGGCAGTTTCAGGAGATGCAGCGTGTCATGAAGCGCATGAAGGGCGGCAACCTGAGACGCCTGATGAGCGCGTTCAAGGGAGGCCCACCCTTCTGACGGTCAAATAGGTGGAAAAACTGGCGCAGGATTCGCAGCTTGCGTAGAATCCGCGCTCTTTTTTGAGAGCAGTAGCAGCATGGTAACCATCCGCCTGACGCGGCGCGGAGCGCGCAATCAGCCCTTCTACCACGTCGTTGTGACCGACGGCCGCAAGCGCCAGGGCGGCCCGAGCCTCGAACACGTGGGGTTCTTCAACCCGATTGCCCGGCGCAACGAGACGAAGCTCAAGCTCGATCTGCCGCGCATAGACTACTGGGTCGGGAAGGGCGCGCAGCCCTCGGACCGCGTGCGGCACCTCGTGGCTTCCTATCGTAAGCAGGCCACGGCGTAAGGCGGGGCCCGGCTTGCGGGTGCGGCAGCCGTGGCGGCAATCGAGCTCGGGCGCCTGGGCGCCCCGTACGGCATCAGAGGCTGGATACACGTCGCCTCGTACACCGACCCGCCGGGGCGGCTGCTCGAGTACCGCGAGTGGGTGCTGCGGCTCAGGAGCGGCGAGCGGATCACGCGCCGGCTGAGCGCCGGGCGCAGCCACGGCGCGGGTCTGGTCGCACAGCTCGAGGGTATCGCGGGCCGCGACGGCGCGGCCGCGCTCACCGGGGCGGTGATTGAGGTCGAGCGCGCGGCGCTGCCGCCGACCGCCGAGCGCGAGTACTATCGGGCGGACCTCGTCGGCATGAGCGTGCGCAACCTCGAGGGCGCATCGCTCGGAGTCGTGAGCCACTTCGTGGATGCGCCGGCGGGTGCGGTGATGGTGACGAAGGAGCCGGGCGGTCGCGAGCACTGGGTGCTGGCGCTGCCAAAGCACCTGCGGCAGATCGACGTCGCCGCGCGCACCGTCCTCGTCGACTGGCCGGTGGAGCCGGATCAGTGAAGATCGAGGTCGTCACGCTGTTCCCGCGCATGATCGCGGGTGCGCTGGAGTTTGGGATCGTCGCCCGGGCGCTCGAGCGGGGACTGCTCGAGGTGGGCACGGAGGATCCGCGGGCGCACACCCAGGATGTGCACCGCACGGTCGACGACCGGCCGTACGGCGGCGGTCCGGGGATGGTCATGAAGCCCGGGCCGCTGCTCGCCGCGATCCGCGCCGCGCAGGCCCGGCTCCCGCCCGGGAGCACGCGGATCTGCCTGAGCGCGCAGGGCGAGCCGTTCGGGCAGGCGCAGGCGCAGGAGCTCGCCGCGCTTCCGGGGCTGCTGCTGGTGGCGGGCCGTTATGAAGGGATCGACGAGCGCGTGATCGAGCTCGGCATCGATCGGGAGCTGTCGCTGGGCGACTACGTGCTCTCGGGCGGTGAGCTGCCGGCGCTGGTGCTGATCGATGCGGTGACGCGGCTGCTCCCGGGGGCGCTCGGGGATGAGCGCTCGAGCGTCGAGGAGTCCTTCGCGCAGGGACTGCTCGACTGGCCGCACTACACGCGGCCGGAGGTTTTCGAGGGCCGGGCCGTACCGGCAATGTTATTGTCGGGCGATCACGCGGGTATCCGCCGCTGGCGCCTGGAGCGGGCGGTGGCGCGCACCTTGAGGCGCCGCCCCGACCTGCTGTCGAAATGGCCGCTCGCGCCGGAGGCGCGCGGTGTGCTGGAGAGGCTCCTCGCCGCAGGCGCGGCGGGCGGCACCGAGCGAGGTAAGTGAAATGAGTAAGATCATTCAGGAACTCAACAAGCAGCGCATGACCCGCGAGATCCCGGATTTCAAGCCGGGCGATACGGTGGTCGTGCAGGTCAAGGTGGTGGAGGGAGATCGCGAGCGTGTGCAGGCCTACGAAGGCGTAGTGATCGCGCGCAGCCACCGCGGGCTCAACTCCTCGTTCACCGTGCGCAAGATCTCGCATGGCGAGGGCGTGGAACGCGTGTTCCAGACCCACAGCCCCGCGATCAGCGATATCAGCGTCAAGCGACGCGGCAGCGTACGGCGCGCTAAGCTCTACTACCTGCGCGATCTCGCCGGCAAGGCGGCGCGCATCGAGGAAAAGATCTAGAGCTGCAAGGAGGCTGGAGCCGATGCGCGCGCGTGCTTTCTTCGGTGGAGTGTGGCGCTGGCTCAACGGCCTGCGCAAGGCGCTGCACCTGATCCTGCTGCTGCTGATCTTCGCGCTCGTGGTCGGCCTGTGGGTCGGTGCGGCGCCGCGCATCCCGGGCCGGGCGGCGCTGCTCATCGCGCCCGAGGGCGAGCTGGTCGAGCAACTCACCGGCGGCCCGGTCGAGCGCGCGCTCGAGCAGGCGCGCGGCGACGGCCGCGCCCAGACGCTGCTCTGGGATCTCACCGACTCGATCCGCGCGGCGGCCACCGACCCGCGCATTCCGGTGATCGCGCTCGACCTCGACAAGCTGGACGCTGCAACACAGCCGGCGCTCGAGGAGCTCGCACGTGCGCTGCGCGAATTCCGCGCCACCGGCAAGAAGGTGATCGCCTACGGCACGGAGCTGACCCAGGAACGCTACTACCTCGCCGCCCAGGCGGACGAGAGCTATCTCGACCCCATGGGCTTCGTGCTCATCGACGGCTACGACCGCTATCGCATGTACTATCAAGGAAGCGCTCGACAAGCTGGGCGTGGATATCAACGTGTTTCGTGTCGGCGCGTACAAGAGCGCGGTCGAGACCTTCACCCGCACCAGCATGTCGCCGGAGGACCGCAGCGAGAGCCTCGGCTACCTCGGTGCGCTCTGGAACAGCTACCAGGCGGCGGTAACCCGCGCCCGCAAGCTCCCGCCCGATGCGATCGAGAAGTACGTCGACTCGCTCGCGCAGACGGTGGCGGCGGCGCACGGCAACGCGCCGCAGGTGGCGCTCGCGGCGAAGCTCGTCACCGGCATCAAGACGCAGCTCGAGGCCGAGCAGCGTCTCATCGACCTGGTGGGCACGGATGACACGAACGGGTCATTCCACTCCGTGTCGGTGGAGGACTACGTGCGCTACGCGAACCTCGAGCGCAAGCGCGCGGCGCACGGCAAGCCGCGCATCGGCATCATCGTCGCCGAGGGCGACATTCTCGACGGCAACCAGCCTCCGGGGACCATCGGCGGCGATTCGACCTCGCGCCTGATCCGCCAGGCGCGCCTCGACCCGGACATCAAGGCCGTGGTGCTGCGCGTCGACAGTCCTGGCGGCAGTGTCATGGCTTCCGAGGAGATTTACCGTGAGCTGGTTGCGCTGCGCGCCGCGGGCAAGCCGCTGGTCGTGTCGATGGGCGGTTATGCCGCTTCCGGCGGCTACTACATCTCTTCGCCGGCGGACGAGATCTGGGCGAGCCCGGCGACCGTGACCGGCTCGATCGGCATCTTCGCGATCATTCCGACGATCGACAAGACTCTCGGCAAGGTGGGCGTGAGTGTCGACGGCGTCGGCACTACGCCGCTGTCGGGCCAGCTGCGCCTCGACCGGCCGCTGGGGGACCAGGCGCGGGCTCTGGTGCAGTCGCAGATCTCGCGCGGCTACGATGAGTTTCTCGATCGCGTCTCGAACGGCCGCAGGAAGAGTCGTGCCGACATCGATGCCATCGCACAGGGGCACGTGTGGGCCGGCACGGACGCGCTGCGCCTCGGCCTGGTCGATCACCTCGGCTCCTTCGACGAGGCCGTGCAGGCCGCAGCGCGCCGCGCGAAGCTGACGCGCTATGCGCCCGAGCTCATCGAGCCCGAGCTCACCCTGGCGCAGCAGGTGGCGCTCGCGCTGCGGACGCGCGTCGCGGCGTTCGTCGGCGCCGCCACGACCGATTCGCGCGATGCCGCCCTGGCCTCGCTCGCGCTGCGGCTCGATCCGCTCGCCCGCGAGGTCGCGCGCCTCGCGCGCCTCAACGTGCCGAACCGGCTGTACGCCTACTGCTTCTGCGAGGTGCGGTAGCTTCGCGCGGGTGGCGCGCGGCGCTAGCGCCGCAGCGCGGGCAGCACCCGGTCGGGAGTGATCGCTGCAATGCTCGGTGCGCCCGCCTGCCGCATGATCGCGGCGAGCTCGCGGTTGAGGATCTCGATCACGGCCTCGACCCCGGGCTGACCGAAGGCTGCCAGTCCCCACGCCTCGGGCCGGCCGATGCCAACCGCGGTGGCGCCGAGTGCCAGTGCCTTGAAGACGTCGGTTCCGCGACGGACCCCGCCGTCGATGAGCACCGGCACCCGGCCGCGCACCGCCACCACGATCTCGGACAGACAGTCGATCGTGGCACGCAGGGTCTCTTCGTTGCGGCCCCCGTGGTTGGAGACTATGACGGCGTCCGCGCCGTGCTCGACCGCCAGCGCCGCATCCTCACCGGTGACGATGCCCTTGACGAACAGACGCCCCTGCACTTCGCGGCGCAGCCGGTCGAGCCACTGGAGGGTGAGATCCGGCGGCTGCAGCGTGGTGACGTGCGATACATCGAGGCCTGCGAACATCGGCCCGCGGCGCCACATGTCGTGGGAGTTGTTGCGGTGGCAGGCGAGGCAATTGCGGCTGTCGGCGCGCATCGCGCGCTTCAGAGTCTCGTTGTTGCGGGGATCGACCGGCGAGTCCACCGTCAGCACGACGGAGGCACACCCCGCGGCTTGCGCGCGGCGCACGATCCCGAGCGTCACCTGCCAGTCGTCGGTGGGGTAGAGCTGCTGCCAGGGAGCCTGGCCGAGCGCGTCCCGCACCGCCTCGAGCGGGGTCGACGTGCCGCTCGAGAGCATCAGCGGCGTTGCCCGTGCCTTGGCGGCGCGCGCCACCGCGAGCTCTCCCTCCGGATGGAACGCGCGCATCGCAGACACCGCCGACAGGTACAGCGGGCTCGGCCAGCGCTCGCCGAACACCACGCACGAGGTGTCGAGTCTGCGCAGGTCGGCGAAGCGCCGGGCGCGTATCTCGTAATGACCGAAAGCCTCGTGGTTGTGCGCCACGGTGAGGTCGTCGTCGACGCCGGTAGCGATGTAGCCGAAGTGTGCCGGCGGCAACGCGGCGCGCGCCAGAGGCTCGAAATCCATGACATCGAGCACCTGCTCGGCCGAGGTAACCGGCGGCGGCTCGCGCCGGAAGAGCACTGACGGGGTCGGCTCCCCGGCCGTCGCCCACGACCAGAAGGCCGGTATCGCCGCCGCGCCGCCGAGGAACGAACGGCGCGTGAGCCGCGGCTTGCCTCGATGCATGCAATCCCCCCGTGCGCTGCGCGCTCGCGAGCGTGCGCAGACGCGGCACCGCCTGCGGTCAGAGTCTAACCTAGAGCGTCGACCAGTCGAGAATCACCTTGCCGGATTTCCCCGACCCCATGGTCGCGAACCCCTGCTGGAACTCCTGGATGGGGAAATGGTGGGTGATGATCGGATCGATCTTGAGGCCACTCTGCAGCATGCTCGCCATTTTGTACCAGGTCTCGAACATCTCGCGGCCGTAGATGCCCTTGATGGTGAGACCCTTGAAGATGACCTGATTCCAGTCGATCGCCGTATCCCCGGGCGGTATGCCGAGGATCGCGATCGAGCCGCCGTGGTGCATGGTGCGCAGCATCTCGCGCAGCGCCGCGGCGTTGCCCGACATCTCCAGCCCGACGTCGAAGCCCTCCTGCATGCCGAGATCCTTCATGGTCTGATCGAGCGATTCGGCGCGAGCCACGTTGATGGCGCGGGTCGCGCCCATGCGGCGCGCGAGCTCGAGGCGGTAGTCGTTGACGTCGGTAACCACCACGTAGCGCGCGCCGGTGAAGCGCGCAATCGCAGTCGCCATGATGCCGATCGGGCCGGCGCCGGTGATCAGCACGTCCTCGCCCACCATGTTGAACGCGAGCGCGGTGTGCGTGGCGTTGCCGAACGGGTCGAGGATCGCGGCGATGTCGTCGGGGATGCTGTCCGGGAGCTTGAAGGTGTTGGCCGCCGGGATCGCCAGGTACTCGGCAAAGGCGCCCGGGCGGTTGACGCCGACACCCACCGTGTTGCGGCACAGGTGACGGCGCCCGGCGCGGCAGTTGCGGCAATAGCCGCAGGTGATGTGCCCCTCGCCCGAGACACGGTCTCCGGCCTTCAGTCCCTTCACCTCCGAGCCGACTTCGACGATGCGCCCGCAATACTCGTGGCCCACGGCCATGGGGACCGGGATGGTCTTCTGCGCCCAGGCGTCCCAGTTATAGATGTGCATGTCGGTGCCGCAGATCGCGGTCTTGGCGACCTCGATCAGCACGTCGTTGTGGCCGATCCCGGGCTCGGGGATGTCTTCGAGCCAGATGCCAGGCTGGGCCTGCTGCTTGACCAGTGCTTTCATGGAGGGCTCTCTCGTTGTGCAGCGCGCGGTGCTCAGCCGCCGACGCCCAGCTGCCGCCCGACCTCGCGGAAGGCCGCGACGGCGTGCTCGAGCTGCTCGCGGCTGAGAGCCGCCGACATCTGCGTGCGGATGCGCGCCTGGCCCTTGGGCACGACCGGATAGGAGAAGCCGATGACGTATACACCGCGCGCGAGCAGCGCTTCCGCCATGCGCCCGGCGAGCGCCGCATCGCCGAGCATCACCGGGATGATCGGATGCTCGCCGGGCTTGAGCGTGAAGCCGGCGCGCGTCAGCTCGTCGCGGAAGAAGCGCGCATTCTCGAACAGCCGCGCGCGCAGCTCGGGCGTGTGCTCGAGAAGCTCGAGCACCGCGAGACTCGCCGCCGCCACCACCGGTGGAATGCTGTTGGAGAAGAGGTAGGGTCGCGAACGCTGCCGCAGCCAGTCGATGATCTCGCGGCGCGCGGCCACGTAACCGCCGCTCCCCCCGCCCAGGGCCTTGCCGAGCGTGCCGGTCAGGATGTCGACGCGCCCGGCCACGCCGCAGTGCTCGGGTGTGCCGCGTCCCCCGGGTCCCATGAACCCGGTCGCGTGCGAGTCGTCGACCATGACGAGCGCGTCGTAGCGATCGGCGAGCTCGCAGATGCCGCGCAGGTTGGCGATGAAGCCGTCCATCGAGAACACGCCGTCGGTGGCGATCAGGCGCGTGCGCGCACCTTGCGATTCCTTCAGGCACTTTTCCAGCTCCGCCATGTCGCTGTTGGCATAGCGGTAGCGCTGCGCCTTGCACAGGCGGATGCCGTCGATGATGCTGGCATGGTTCAATGCATCTGAAATCACCGCATCGCGCTCGTCGAGCAGCGCCTCGAACAGCCCGCCGTTGGCGTCGAAGCACGAGGAATACAGGATCACATCCTCGGTGCCGAGGTAGCGCGCCAGGCGCTCTTCCAGCTGCTTGTGGCTCGACTGCGTGCCGCAGATGAAGCGCACCGAGGCCATGCCGTAGCCGAATTCATCGAGAGCCCGCTGCGCCGCGGCACGCACCGCCGGGTGGTTGGCGAGGCCCAGGTAGTTGTTGGCACACAGGTTGACGACCTCGCGTCCGCCGGCGTGCACCACCCCGCCCTGCGGGCCGTCGAGCACGCGCTCGCTCTTGTAAAGGCCCTGCTCGCGGAGCGCGGCGAGCTCCCCGCGCAGGCGCTCGATGACGGCCGGATTCATGGCGTGCAATTATACGCGAGGCGCTCGCGCCGCCGTCGCATTTGAGCCGCCCGAGGTCGCCGCGAAGCATGTCGGTGAGTCGTGGTCCCTGCAGACTCGCCCGGAGGTTGGGTTGGCATGACCTTAAGCGCTTTTGACATCTTCAAGGTCGGGATCGGGCCGTCGAGCTCCCACACCATGGGCCCGATGCGGGCGGCGCGCGCGTTCGTTGCCGGCCTGAAGCGCGACGGGCTGCTCGGCGATACCCAGGAGATCGCCGTGCGGCTGTACGGCTCGCTGGCGCTCACCGGCGCGGGCCACGGCACGGACCGCGCGGTGCTCGCCGGACTGGAGGGCGCCGATCCCGAGACGGTCGATCCGGACGGCATCGAGGCGACCGTCAAGCGAATCCGCGCGAGCGGACGCATCCGTCTGCTGGGCGAGCACGAGATCGCTTTCGATGAGCCGATGCAGCTGCTGTTCATGTATCACGAGCGGCTGCCGCGCCACTCCAACGGCATGCGTTTCAGCGCGCTCGCCCCGGGGCGCCTGCTGCGCGAGGAGGACTATTACTCGATCGGCGGCGGCTTCATCGTGCGCGGCGATGAGTCGGAGGCGGCCGAGACGAGCGCGCACCGCCCGCCGCCGTACCCGTTCACCTCCGGCGAGGAGCTGCTGTCGCTGTGCCGCGAGCACGGGCTGGAGATCTTTGAGCTGATGCTGGCGAACGAGCGCAGCTTTCGCTCCGCGGCCGAGGTGCGCGAGCGGCTCATGCACCTCTGGAGCGTCATGCAGGCATGCGTCGAGCGCGGGTTCCGGCAGAGCGGCGTGCTGCCGGGCGTGCTCAAGGTGCGCCGGCGCGCGCCGCGCCTGTACCGGCTGCTCACCGAGAGCGGCGCGAGCCCCAAGGCGCTCGATGTCATGGACTGGGTGAACGCGTTCGCGCTGGCGGTCAACGAGGAGAACGCCGCCGGCGGCCGCGTGGTCACCGCGCCGACCAACGGCGCCGCCGGGATCGTGCCGGCAGTGCTGCATTACTACCGGCGTTTCGAGCCGGGCGCCAACGACGAGGGCGTCATGCGCTTCCTGCTGACCGCGGCCGCGATCGGCATGCTCTACAAGCGCAACGCTTCGATCTCGGGAGCCGAGATGGGCTGCCAGGGCGAGGTCGGCGTGGCCTGCTCGATGGCGGCCGCGGGCCTGGTCGCCGCGCTCTCCGGCACCAACGAGCAGGTGGAGAATGCCGCCGAGATCGGCATGGAGCACAACCTCGGGCTCACCTGCGACCCGGTCGCGGGCCTGGTGCAGATCCCCTGCATCGAGCGCAATGCCATGGGTGCGGTCAAGGCGGTCAATGCCGCGCGCCTGGCGATGCGCGGCGACGGCAGTCACAAGGTATCGCTCGATCAGGTGATCGCCACCATGCGCCAGACGGGCGCCGACATGTCCACGATCTACAAGGAGACGTCGCAGGGCGGGCTTGCGGTCAACGTTCCGGAATGTTGATCGGCGTCAACCGGCCTGCTGTTTAGCGGGCAAAGGTCACGCCCTTTGCCCGCGGGCGCGAACTAGCTGGCCTGTAGGCTGCCGAAAACGCCGCAGGCGTTTTCGGCCTTTTCAATCACCGGAACAGTCCGAACATGCGAGCGGGCGGGACCTCGCGCTGCACGTCCTTGACGCACTCCGGTCCGATCGCCGGCCAGAGGTCCGCGTGGAACTCGATCGAGCAAAGCGCCGCGCTGGTGAGCGTGCTGATGCCACCGCGCGGCACCAGCTGGTGGATGAGGTCGGAGAGCCCCGGATTGTGGGCCACCACCAGCAGGTGCGTGATGCGCGGGCCCGTCGCCCGCACGATGCCGAGGATATCGGCTGCGCTCGCCAGATACAGCCCTTCCTCGGGCAGCACGTGGCGCGGCGGCAGCCCCAGCTCGCGCGCGACCAGGTTGGCCGTCTGGCGGGTGCGCTGCGCCGGACCCATGATGATCCGGTCCGGGGGCAGCTGCAGCTCGAGGAGACGCTTGCCCATCGCTTCGGCGGCGGCAATCCCGCGACGGCTCAGGGTGCGCGCCAGGTCGTCGCCTGCGGCGTCCTGCCAGCGCGCCTCCGCGTGCCGCATGAGCGTCAGGCGTCGCACGGGCTAGCGCTTCACGCCGGCGACTCGAGCAGGATCCGCCCGTCCTGCTCGCGCACGCGGTAGGTGCGCAGCGGCTCGTAGGCCGGCGGCGTCAGTGCCTCGCCGGTGCGCAGGCAGAAGTGCGACCCGTGCCGCGGACAGATGATCTCGCAGGCTTCCACCTCGGCTCCGGAGAACGATTCGCCGTCGTGCGTGCAACGGTCTTCGACCGCGTAGAGCTCGTTGCCGCAGCGTACGACAACCACCGGCACGCCGTCGACTTCGACCCCGAGCGGCGCGTCGGTGCTCAGCGCGTCGGCGGCGGCGACGTCGATCCAACCGGGAGCGGCTTCTGGCATGGGTCTCGCTGCGTGCCGGGCGAACGCGCGCCGCCGCTCAGTACATCCCTGTCTGCAGTCGCGCCGCCTCGGACATCATGCTCTGGTTCCAGGGCGGATCGAAGGAGAGCTGCACGCGTGCTTCGCGCACGGTCGGAATGCGGCCGATCTTGTCGCGCACGTCCTCGACCAGCACCTCGCCCATGCCGCAGCCCGGGGCGGTGAGGGTGATGGTTACGTCCACGGTGCGCGTGCCGTCGTCGTTGTGAGTGACGGCGCAGTCGTAAACCAGGCCGAGGTCCACGATGTTGATCGGGATCTCCGGGTCGTAGCAGCTGCGCATCTGCTCCCAGGCGAGCTTGCGCACGTCCTCTTCGGTGGCGTTCGGCGGCAGCTGCGGCGGCGCGACGGTCTCCTGCCCGATCGCGTCGGCATCCTCGCCGGCGATGCGGAACAGGTTGCCCTCGAGATACACGGTGAAGCTGCCGCCGAGTGCCTGGGTGATGTAGCCGGCCTGGCCGGGCTTCAACTTCACTTCCTGGCCGGCCGGCACGATCACCGCGCGCACCTCGCGGTTGACCACGAACGGCTCGTTCTCGTGCCTGCGCATGGGTTCGCTACTCGGTTGAGACGGTCGCCGTGCCGCGCGCGAGCGCCGCGTTCAACGTATGCCAGCAGAGGCTCGCGCACTTGACGCGCGCGGGAAACTCGCGCACGCCGGAGAGTGCCGCGAGCTTGCCGAGGCCGGCGTCGACCGCCGCCTGCGGCTGCGTGAGCAGCGCGTGCACCTTGCCGAAGAGCGCGGCGATCGCCGCCCGGTCCTTGCCCTTGACCGCCTCCGTCATGAGCGAGGCCGAGGCGGTGGAGATCGCGCAGCCCTGACCCTCGAAGCGGATGTCCGCGACACGCTCGCCGTCGAGGCGCACGAACACCGCGAGCCGGTCGCCGCACAGCGGATTGTGGCCCTCGGCGCAGCCGTCGGCCGGCTCGAGCGAGCCGAAATTGCGCGGCTGGCGGTTGTGATCCAGGATCACGTCGCGGTACAGGTCCTTGAGATCCATCAGACGAATATCTCGCGGGCGCGCACCAGCGCCGCCGTAAGCCGCGCCACGTCGTCCTCGGTGTTGTAGCAGGCGAAGGAAGCTCGCGCGGTGGCGGGGATGCCGAGGAAAGTCATCACCGGCATGGCACAGTGATGGCCGGTGCGCACCGCCACCCCCTGGGCGTCGAGCACGGTGCCGAGGTCGTGGGCATGGACGCCCGTCATGGTGAAAGACAGCACGCACGCCTTGTGCGCCGCCGTGCCGACCAGCTGGATGTACGGCAGGCGCTCGAGCTCCGCCGTGGCAGCGGCAAGCAGCCGCTGCTCGTGCGCTGCGATCGCCTCCAGTCCCAGGCCCTCGACGTAATCCATTGCGGCGGCCAGGCCCACCGCGCCCGAGATGTTGGGCGTGCCGGCCTCGAACTTGTAGGGCAGCTCGTTGTAAGTGGTCTTCTCGAACGAGACGTTGAGAATCATGTCACCGCCCCCCTGCCAGGGAGGCATCGCATCGAGCAGCGCCTCGCGCCCGTACAGGACGCCGATGCCGGTGGGCGCGTAGAGCTTGTGGCCCGAGAAGGCGTAGAAGTCGGCGCCAAGCGCCTGCAGGTCGACGCGCGTGTGCGGCACGGCCTGAGCGCCGTCAACGAGCACGACCGCGCCCACCGCGTGGGCGGCGTCCACGATGCGCTTGACCGGCAGCACCGTGCCGAGGGCATTCGAGACGTGCGCCACCGCCACGATACGGGTGCGCGGGCCCAGGAGCTTGACGAACTCATTCCACAGCAGCTCGCCGCGCGTGTTGATCGGCGCCACCTTGAGCGCGCAGCCGGTCTGATCGCGGACCATCTGCCAGGGCACGATGTTGGCGTGATGCTCGAGCGCGGTAATCAGGATCTCGTCGCCCGGCCCGAGGCGCACGCGCGCGTAGGCCTGCGCGACCAGGTTGATCGCTTCGGTGGTGCCGCGGGTGAAGATGATCTCGCGGACCGAGCGCGCGTTGATGAAGCGCCGCACGCGCTCGCGCGCGCCTTCGAACGCGGCGGTGGCCGCCTGGCTGAGCGCGTGCACCCCGCGGTGCACGTTGGCGTGCGACTGCGTCGCGTAGGCCTCGACTGCGCGCAGTACCTGACGCGGCTCCTGCGCGGAGGCCGCGCTGTCGAGATAGACGAGCGGCTGGCCGTTCACCAGCGTATCGAGGATCGGGAAATCGCCCCGGACGCGCGCGGCATCCAGCACCGGCCCGTGGGCCGGGGCGGGATCGGCGCGGGGCACGGGGGAGATATTGGCTGCCATCTAGAGAAGCTCCTGCAGATGCTGCGCGTCCTCTAGCTGGCCGGCGAGGCGTGTCTCGACCTGACGGCGCAGCTCCGCCAGCTCGATCTGCGCGATCACGTCCTCGAGGAACGCCCACTTCAGCAGGCGCTGCGCGCTGTCGCGGTCCAGGCCGCGCGACAGCAGGTAGAACAACATATTGTCATCGAGCTTGCCGGCGGTCGCGCCGTGGCTGCAGCGCACCTCGTCGGTGTAGATCTCGAGCTGCGGGCGCAGGTCGATCTCCGCCTCCGGGCCCGCCAGTAGTCCGCGCAGCGACTGGCGCGATTCGGCTCCCGTCGCGTTCTTTGCCACCACGACCTTGCCGTTGAAGGCGACACGGGCCCGTCCTGCGGCGATGCCGCGGAACGTCTGCTCGGTGCGCGCCCGCGGCGCGGCGTGTTCGACGCGCGCGTAGCTGTCCTGCACCTGGGTGCGGTTGCCGAGGGCCACCACGCTGAGCGCGAGCGCCGCCTGTTCCCCGGCAAGGCGCACGTTGAGCGTCGAGCGCGCCGCCTGCGCGCCGCTCGAGATGCCGTGCAGCCGGTAGGTGCCCGCTTCCGCTACCACCGCCGACAGCGTGTCGAACATGAGCGCGCGCGGGGCGAGATCCTGCAGCCGGTAATGCCTGAGAGTCGCGCCCCGGCCGACGTCGACCGTCACCGCGCTGGTGACGAATCCAGCCTGCGCGCCCAAGCTCACGTGGCGCTCGATCAGGTCGAGCCGCGCGCCGGGGTCGAGGCGCAGCTCGATGCGCGGGTAGGAGGCGCCCGCCTGCGCGTCCGCCGTCGACACGAACACGAGCTCGAGGCGGGCGGGGTCGCCGCCGGTGCCGCCCGGGGCCGCATTGCCCGGCACGCGGATCGCGGCGCCGTCGGTGGCGAACGCATCGTTCAGCAGCGCGAAGCGCTCCTCGGAGGAGAGCTCTGCCGGCGCTGCGCCCGCTGCCTCTGGCGTCCCTTCGCTCGCGGTCGCGAGCGGGGCGAGAACCGCGCCCGGGGTGAGCAGCGGCGCAGAGAGCGCCGGCGCGAACACCCCATCGAGGAACAGGTAGCGGGCAAAGTCCGGCAGGGCAGGCGGCAGGGCCGCTGCCAGCGTCGGTCCTGCGCCCGCCGTCGCGGCGGCCGGCGAGAACTTCAGCCGCTCGAGCGGTCTCAGGTTCGCGTACCGCCAGTTCTCATCGCGCGAGGTGGGGAGTCCCCTGGCTGCGAGAGCCGTCATCGCCGCGCGCCGCCGCGCTGTCCCCGAGGACCGCGCCGGCAGCGCGCGCTCAAATGCCGCGTGCTCCTCGGCGATGCGGGTGGTGAGGGCGGTCGTCATGGCTTCAGGCCGCCTCGCCGCTGAGCCAGTCATAGCCGCGCCGCTCGAGCTCGAGCGCGAGCAAGCGGTCGCCGCTGCGGGCGATCCGCCCGCGCACCAGGACGTGGACGAAGTCCGGCACGACGTGCTCGAGCAGCCGCTGATAGTGCGTGACCAGCACGCAGGCGCGCTCAGGTGAGCGCAGCGAATTCACTCCCGCCGCCACGAGCTTCAGCGCGTCGATGTCGAGTCCCGAGTCGGTCTCATCGAGAATTGCCAGCCGCGGCTCGAGCACCAGCATCTGCAGGATCTCGTTGCGTTTTTTTTCGCCGCCCGAGAAGCCCTCGTTCACGCCGCGCGACAGGAAGCTGTCCTCGATGTGCATGAGCTTCATCTTCTCTCGCACCACACCCAGGAACTCGAAGGCGTCGACTTCCGGCAGGCCGCGCTGTTTCCGGGCCGCATTGAGCGCGGCCTTGAGGAGATAGACGTTGTTGACGCCGGGGATCTCCACCGGGTACTGGAAGCCGAGGAATACGCCCTCGCGCGCCCGCTCCTCGGGGGCGAGCGCGAGCAGATCGCGGCCGTCGTAACGCACACTGCCGGCGGTGACCTCGTAGCCGGGGCGGCCGGCGAGCGCGTAGGCGAGCGTGCTCTTGCCTGAGCCGTTCGGCCCCATGATGGCGTGCACTTCGCCCGCGCCCACTTCCAGCGACAGGCCCTTGAGGATCTCCTGGCCATCGACCGTGACGTGCAGATCGTCGATGCTCAGCATTCTCCATTCAGCCCACCGCGCCTTCGAGGCTGACTGCAAGCAGGTTCTGCGCCTCGACCGCAAATTCCATCGGCAGCTCCTTGAAGACCGACTTGCAGAAGCCGCTGACGATGAGGTTGACCGCGTCCTCTTCGGAGATACCACGCGCCAGGCAGTAGAAGAGTTGGTCCTCGCTAATCCTGGAGGTGCTTGCCTCGTGCTCGACGGTTGCGGTCGGGTTCTTCACCTCGACGTAGGGGAACGTGTGCGCACCGCACTTGCCGCCCATCAAGAGCGAGTCGCACTGGGTGTAATTGCGCGCGCCATGCGCGCTCGGCAGCATCTTCACAAGCCCCCGGTAGGTGTTCTGGCCGTGACCGGCCGAGATGCCCTTGGAGATGATGGTGCTGCGGGTGTCCTTGCCGATGTGGATCATCTTGGTGCCGGTGTCGGCCTGCTGGAAGTTGTTCACGGTCGCGACCGAGTAGAACTCGCCGATCGAGCCTTCGCCGCGCAGCACGCAGCTCGGGTACTTCCAGGTGATGGCCGAACCCGTCTCCACCTGGGTCCAGGAGATGTGCGAGTTGCGGCCGCGGCACTCGCCGCGCTTGGTGACGAAGTTGTAGATGCCGCCGACGCCCCGGGCATCGCCCGGATACCAGTTCTGCACGGTCGAGTACTTGATGAAGGCGTCATCGAGCGCCACCAGCTCCACTACCGCGGCGTGCAGCTGGTTTTCGTCGCGCATCGGGGCAGTACAGCCTTCAAGGTATGACACGTGACTCCCGGCATCCGCGATGATCAGCGTGCGCTCGAACTGTCCGGTCTTGGCCGCGTTGATGCGGAAGTACGTCGACAGCTCCATCGGGCAGCGCACGCCCTTCGGCACGTAGACGAACGAGCCGTCGGAGAACACCGCCGAGTTGAGCGTGGCGAAGAAGTTGTCGGTATAGGGCACCACGCTCCCCAGGTACCGCTCGATGAGCGCCGGATGGCTGCGCACCGCCTCCGAGAACGGACAGAACACGACCCCGGCGGCGGCGAGGCGCTCCTTGAAGGTGGTGGCCACCGAGACGCTGTCGAACACCGCATCCACCGCGACGCCGGCGAGCCGGGCGCGCTCGTGCAGCGGCACGCCGAGCTTCTCGTAGGTCGCGAGCAGCTTCGGGTCGACGTCCGCGAGGCTCTTCGGACCGTCCTGCTTCGACTTGGGAGCCGAGTAGTAGGAGATCGCCTGGTAATCGATCGGCGCGTACCTGACGTGCGACCAGTGCGGCTCCTTCATGGTGCGCCAGTGGTGTAGCGCCTTGATGCGCCAATCGGTGAGGAATGCGGGCTCGTGCTTCTTGCGCGATATCAGCCGCACCACGTCCTCGTCGAGCCCGGGCGCGACCGTATCCGCATCGACGTCGGTCACGAAGCCATGTTTGTAGCCGCGTGCGATCAGGCTCTCGAGTTGTTTGGCACTTTCGCTCATTGCAATCCTGTGTTCATGGCAGGGCCGCGGTCAGGACCGGGCCGGTGCGCGCGTCGCCGCCGCCTTCATCTCGCGCTCGAGCGCCGGCAACCGTGCCGGAGCTGCCTCGAGGCCCGCAAGCTGCGCCAGGCTCACCTCGTAGAGCGAGCGGCGGATGGCGAGGTTGAGCCGCTGCCAGACGCGGCTCACGCGGCAGCTCTCCTCGATCTCGCAGTTGCCATGCCCGGCGGAACAGTCGGTGAGCGCTACCGGCCCCTCGAGCGCATCGAGAATCGCGGCCGCGCTGATCTGCGCGGCCGGGCGCGCGAGCTGGTAACCGCCGTGCAGGCCGCGAGTGGAACTCACGAGTCTCGCGCGCTGCAGCTGCTTCAGCAACTTGCACACCGTCGGCGCCGCAATATGGGTCGCCTCGGCCAGCGCAGCCGCGGTCTGGACGCGTTCCGGCTCGCCGGCGAGTGTCGCCAGCACCACGGTGGCGTAGTCGGTGAGCCGGCTGATGCGCAGCATGGGAGACAGCCTCCTTAAAGTAGGACTATTTTAGTACTGATTGGCCGGCAGACCAAGGGGATTTGCTATCCTTGGCGCCTCAATTTTCAACGGGTTAACTGGACGGCGCTTCTTACGCTGCGCATCGTGCGCGGACCGCGCTTTCCGTCGAGAGTGCAAGGAGCCAAGATGAATCCGACCGAGCTGGCGCGTGTCGCCAACGCGATGGTCGCCAAGGGCAAGGGCCTGCTGGCGGCTGACGAGAGCAGCGGCACCATCAAGAAGCGCTTCGATGCCATCAAGCTCGATTCCACCGAGGAGCATCGGCGCACCTACCGCGAGATGCTGTTCACGGCTCCCGGTGCCGCCGAATCGGTGAGCGGTGTCATTCTGTTCGACGAGACCATCCGCCAGAAGACACACGACGGTACGCCGTTCCCGCAGTACCTGGTGAAGCAGGGCATGATCCCCGGCATCAAAGTGGACCTGGGCGCCAAGCCGCTGGCGGGCTTCCCCGGCGAGACGATTACCGAGGGACTCGACGGCTTGCGCGAGCGCCTCATCGAGTACCGGGGTCTCGGAGCGCGCTTCGCCAAGTGGCGCGCGGTCATCGACATCGCCGCCGCAATTCCCACTGCGTTTGCGATCAGAGCGAATGCGCACGCGCTGGCGCGCTACGCGGCGCTCTGTCAGGAGAACGACATCGTACCGATCGTCGAGCCGGAGGTGCTGATGGACGGCGCGCACGGAATCGAGCGCTGCGCGCAGGTGACCGAGGAGGTGCTGGCCACGGTGTTCGACGCGTTGTTCGAGCACCGCATCTTCCTCGAGGGCATGGTGCTCAAGCCCAACATGGTGATCTCGGGCAAGAAGGCTGCGAACCGCGCCCCGCCGCAGACTGTGGCCGAGGAGACGCTGCGGGTTCTCAAGCGCCACGTGCCGCCGGCGGTGCCGGGAATCGCCTTCCTGTCGGGCGGGCAATCGCCGGCTGAAGCGACGTTGCATCTGTCGCTGATGAATCGCATGGGGCCGCTGCCCTGGTCGCTCACCTTCAGCTACGGCCGCGCACTGCAGGACACCGCGCTCAAGGCGTGGGGCGGTGCGGCGTCCGACTTTGCCGCTGGCCAGAAGGAGTTCGCGCGCCGCGCCCGGTTCAACGGTCTCGCGACCACCGGGCGTTACGCGCCCGAGATGGAGAGCCAGGCGGCCTGAGGGGCCGCTTCGGCCGCGCCGCGCTGCTCAAGTGACCGGCACCGCCGCCCCGCAGTCCGCCGCACCCGTCGCCGACGTGGTGGCGGAGGTGCGCGACGTCCACTTTGCGCTCGGCGGCCGGCCGATCTTCTCCGGTCTCGATCTCACCGTGCGGCGCGGGCGCATCACCGCCGTCATGGGTCCGAGCGGCACCGGCAAGACGACGCTGCTGAAGCTCATCACGGCGCAGGTCCTCGCCGACCGCGGCCAGGTGCTGGTCCTCGGTCAGGACCTCGCGAGGCTCGGCAGCCGCGCGGTTTATGCACTGCGCCGGCGCATGGGGATGCTGTTCCAGAACGGCGCGCTGCTCACCGACCTCGATGTCTTCGAGAACGTGGCCTTCCCGGTGCGCGAGCACACCGACCTGCCCGAGCCGCTGATTCGCCGGCTGGTACTCACCAAGCTGCAGGCGGTCGGCCTGCGCGGCGCCGCGGAGCTCATGCCGGCGGAGCTCTCCGGGGGCATGGCGCGACGCGTGGCGCTGGCGCGCGCCATCGTCATGGACCCCGAGATTCTCATTTACGACGAGCCATTCGTCGGTCTCGACCCGATCTCCCTCGGTGTCATCCTGCGTCTTATCAAGCACATGAACGCCGCGCTCGGCATCACCAGCGTCGTCGTCTCGCACGATGTGAACGAGCTGGCGACCATTGCGGACGACAGTTACCTGCTCTCCTCCGGGCGAGTGGCCGCCGCCGGTGCGCCCGCGCAGCTGCGGGCGAGCGACTCCGCGGCGGTGCGCCAGTTCATGACCGGCAGCGCCGAGGGCCCGGTGCCGTTCCACTATCCGGCGCCCGACTACGCCACGCAGCTGCTCGCGGCGGACGACGCATGAGCGAAGGCGCGCGCAGCGGTGCGCTTGTCGGCGGAGTGCGCCGCCTCGGCGCGGTCAGCATCTTCCTGCTGCAGCTGCTCGCGCAGTGCCTGCCGTCGCTGGCGCGGCCGCGCCTGCTGGTGCACCAGATCTACAACGCCGGCGCTCGCTCGCTCATCATCATCATGCTGTCGGGCCTGTTCGTCGGCATGGTGCTGGGACTGCAGGGCTACGAGCTGCTGCAGCGCTTCGGGTCCGAACAGGTGCTCGGCACCGCCGCGGCTCTCGGGCTGCTGAAGGAGCTCGGGCCGGTGATCACGGCGCTGCTGTTCGCCGGCCGGGCGGGCACGGCGCTCACCTCCGAGATCGGGCTGATGCGCGCTACCGACCAGCTGACCGCGATGGAGATCATGGCGGTCGATCCGTTGCGGCACGTCGCCGCGCCGCGCTTCCTCGGCGGCCTGATCGCCATGCCGCTGCTGGCGGCGATCTTCAGCGTCGTCGGCCTGTTCGGCGCGCAGTTGATCGGCGTGCAGCTGATGGGTATCGATAAGGGGGTTTTCTGGTCGCAGATGCAGAGCTCGGTGGCGTTGCACGACGTCAACGAGGGCCTGCTGAAGAGCCTGGTGTTCGGCGGCGCCTGCAGCCTGATCGCCGTGCACGAGGGCTACCATGCGGAGCCGACCGCCGAGGGCGTCGGACTTGCGACGACGCGCACCGTGGTGGCCTCCTCGGTGATCGTCCTGTTGCTCGACTACGTGCTGACTGCCGCATTCTTGTGAGAGGAACCTGAAGCCATGCGTGCCAATCGAACTCTGGAAATCGGAACCGGGTTGTTCGTACTGTTGGGGTTTGCGGCGCTGCTGTTCCTGACGACGCAGCTGCCGGCCAGCGGGCTGAAGCTCGGCGGGGCCAGGCCGGGCTACCACGTGACCGCGGATTTCGACAACATCGGCGATCTGAAGGTGGGATCGCCGGTGACCATGTCCGGTGTGACCGTGGGCGAGGTGACCGGCATCCGGTTCGACTCGAAGCAGTACAAGGCGGTGGTTGGCATGCGCATCGATCCGCAGTACAACCAGATACCCGATGACAGCTTCGCCAGCATCCAGACGCAGGGGCTGCTCGGCGGCAAGTACATCGGCATCAGCCCCGGGGGCTCCGACACCTATCTGAAGAACGGCAGCAACATCGACCAGACCCAGTCCGCGCTCGTGCTGGAGAACCTCATCAACAAGTTCTTTGCGAATTCCGCCAGCAAGGGCAGCGACAGCCAGGCCCAGGGTTCGCAGAATCAGCCTAACCCGGAGCCGAAGAAATGAGACGTCCGATCGTGATACTGAGCGCAGTACTTCTGGCCGGCAGCCTCGCCGCCGCGCACGCGCAGACCCCGCCGCAGGGGCAGGCGGCGCCGGCCATGCCGGCCGCCGCCACCACTACCCTGGGCCCGAGCGAGCTGGTGCAGCAGTCGGCCCAGGGCATGCTCACGGACCTCGACAAGAACCGCGACGCCTACCGGCGCGACCCGAGCAAGATCTCGGCGCTGGTCGACAAGTGGCTGCTGCCGCATTTCGACACCGAGTTCTCCGCCCGGCTGGTGCTCGGTAAGTACTGGCGTACCGCCACGCCCGAGCAGCGCCAAGCCTTCATCGACGCGTTCTACCACTCGCTGCTGACCAACTACGGGAACGCGCTGAGCAGCTTCACCGCCAACCGGCTCAAGATCTATCCGAACAAGGTCGATCCGGATGCCACACGCGCCACGGTGCGCACCGAGGTCAAGCGCGACAATGGCGACGTGGTATCCGTGAACTACTACCTGCGCAAGACTCCGCAAGGCTGGAAGGCCTGGGACGTGGTCATCGATGGCATCAGCTACGTCAACAGCTACCGTGAGGACTTCGGTGCGCAGATCGAGCAGCAGGGGCTCGATGCGGTGATCAAGCGCCTGCAATCCGGCGAGAGCCCGGGCGCAATCACGCACCAGGCGCTCGGCAAGGACTCGGGAGCGCACTGATGGCGAGCGCGGGATCGGCAGCCGGTCCGGTTCTCTTCCGGCTGGTGCCGCAGGGTGACGGCGCCCTGGCAGCGAGCGGTCCGCTGACCTTCGCCGGCGCGCGCGGCGCCCGGCAGCTGGGTCTTGCGGCCCTGGCCGGCGCGACCGGTCGGGACCTGCAGATCGATTGTGCGCAGGTCACTCTCGCCGACAGTGCCGGGCTGGCGGTGCTGCTCGACTGGCTGGCCGCGGCGAAGCGGTCGGGGCACTCGTTGCGCTTTGCGCACTTGCCCGAGGGGCTGCTCGCGCTCGGCCGCATCAGCGAAGTCGAGGAGCTGTTGACGCGCGGCGTGTGAGGCGCGCGATGTACGCATGGCGCGCTGCCCGCGGCGGCTCACTCAGTGGGGCGGAGTGCTCGTTTGCGGCTGCGGCGGCTGGGCGTGCGGTGGCTGCGGTGACGGTGGCGGCGCCTGCTCCTCCTCGCCGGCTTCCTTCAGCAGCTCGTCCTCCTGCTGCTCCTCGCTGGGCGAGCGGCCGCCATATACCTTGAACGCGCGGTTCTGCAGATAGGCATTGCGCATGAACCCGTACGGGTCATAGGCGCTGTCGAGCAGCTTGTCGTAATCGAGCAGGCGCGCGCGCTCATCGACCACGTTCACCAGGTAGGTGCCGGCGCTCCAGTAGAAGTTGGAGATGTAGGCGCGCGGCGAGGAATAAGCGTCCGGCACTCTGCCGACAGCGTCGCGCAGGTCGCTCGGTCCCAGAAACGGCAGCACCAGGTACGGCCCGGGCTGCACGCCCCATTTGCCGAGAGTCTGGCCGAAATCGCGGTTGTTCTTATCGAGGCCCGCGTGCGTGGCCGGATCGAACAGTCCGCCGAGGCCGATGGTGGTGTTCATCACCAGCCGCACGGTGTCGTTCAGGAACGGCTTGAACTGTCCCTGCAGCAGGTCGTTGACCATGGTGATCGTCGTGTCGACGTTGTCGAACAGGTTGCGGATCCCGGTTTGCACGAAGCGCGGCGTGTCCTGGCGGTAGGTGCGCGCCACCGGGCGCGCGATCCCCTTGTCGAACTTGTCGTTGAGCTTGTAGGTGACGCGGTTCATCCGCTCCCACGGATCGCGCGGGTCGGGCTTGGCAGGCGGCTGTACGGCGCACCCGCCGAGGAACACGAGGCATAACGCGCCCAGCAGGGCCCTGGGGTGTGAGTCCATAACACGGGGGGCAGGAGAGGCCGGCGGACATTGTAGCAAGCCGGCCGCGCGGCTTGCGTTTGCCGGGCGATCGGTCGGGGTTGACGGCACTACTGGCCGCCGCCACCGTGCCGGGAAGGTCGCTGGTCCTGCTGTTCGTCGGCGAGCTTCGGCTTGTGCAGGCTCGCGAGGTAATCGCGGATCTCGTCGAGCCGTGCCTGAAAGCGCTGCCGCTGGATCGAGCTGATGTGCGGCGATGCGAGCGCGAGCTGGTACTGCTGTACGGCCAGCTGCGGGTCGCCGTTCGCGAGCTGATACTCGCCCATGTAGTAGTACGCGTCCCCCGGGTCGTTGGCGGCGCTCGCGGCCAGAGCGGTCAACTGGATCTGGTCGGGCGTCGGCGGCACGATATTGAACAGGTCGAGCAGCATGAGGTGGGCCTGCGTGGGCCGGCCCGCGTCCATCAGCGCGCGGGCATAGCGCACCGTGAGCGGCACGTTGCGCGGGAAGAGCGTCTCGGCATGCTGGAAGGTCGCGAGGGCCTCGCTCGTATGCCCGGCCTTGGCCTGCGCCTGCCCGAGGGCGTCCCACAGCAGCGTCAGATTCTCATGCTGCCCCAGTAACCCCGCGAAGATCTTCGTCGCCTCGTCGGCGTGATTGCCCTGCAGTAGCGCGAGGCCGTAGCCGTAGCGGGTGCCAAGCGAGTTGTCACCGTGGGCGACCTTCTGTGCGTACTGTTCGGCCATGTCGACGTCGCCGGTGGCGGTCAGCACGCGCACACGCTCCTTGATCAGCTCGTAGCTCTGCGAGTCATGGCCGCGGCGCGGGGGAAACTGCTGGGCGCGGGTGCGTGCCTCGGCGATGCGATCGGAGGTCACCGGGTGATCGATCAGCATCGCGGGGATGTAGGTTTCCACCAGCCCCTCGTGGCGGCTCATGCTGTCGAACATGGTCGCCATGGCGTTGGGATCGAAGCTCGCACCCGCCAGGTAGCCGATGCCGACGCGGTCGGCCTCCTTTTCCTCCTCGCGCGTGAAGTTGATCTGCGATTGGATCGCAAGGCCCTGCGCCGCGACGATCCCGCCCTCGATGACGTTGCCGCCGCTCGGACCGCCGCCGATCGCCCCGAGCAGGATCGCGGCCACCATCGCCGCAGCCGCGGCGAGGCTCTGCCGGCTCTGGGCCTGCATGCCGCGCGCGATGTGGTGCTGGGTGATGTGCGCGGTCTCGTGCGCCATCACCGCCGCCAGTTCCGACTCGGTCGACGAGGCGAGGATCAGACCCGTGAAGATGAACACCCAGCCGCCCGAGACAGCAAAGGAATTGATTTCCGGATCGTTGAGCACGAGGTAGTGAAAACCTATTCCCCCCATGTCGCTCTGCGCGGCGAGCCTGGTGCCGATCGACTGGATGTACTCGTTGACCTCCGGGTCCTCGAGCAGCGCGTTCTGCTCGCGCAGCTCGTGCGCCACCATGGCGCCGAGGCGGTACTCGTCGGTGTGCGACAGCATCTGCTCGGCCGGGCTGCCCAGATCCGGCAGGTCCGAGCCGGCCGCCGGCGGACTCAGATCCAGGGTGGTCGAATAATCCGGAGGCGAGGCGAAGGCGAGCTGCGCCAGGGTGATGACGGCGGCCAGGAGGACGACGGCGGCGGGACGCAGGACGGCACGCATGATGCTGAGGTTCGACCGCCTCCGTGGCGGACAAGTTTCCCGGGGTTTACAGAACCTTACAAGGCGCGTCCGGGGGTACTGGGCAAAGCCTACACTAGAGGATGTCGGAGGCGTAGTCGGCGAGCCGCGAGCGCTCGCCGCGTACCAGCGTGATGTGCCCGGAATGCGGCCAGCCGCGGAAGCGGTCCACGGCATAGGTCAACCCCGAGGTCATCTCGGTGAGATAGGGCGTGTCGATCTGCGCGATGTTCCCGAGGCAGGCAAGCTTGGTGCCGGGTCCCGCGCGCGTGATCAGCGCCTTCATCTGTTTCGGCGTGAGGTTCTGCGCTTCGTCGAGGATCAGGAAGCGGTTGAGGAATGTGCGCCCGCGCATGAAGTTCAGCGAGCGGATCCTGATACGGTTGCGCAGCAGATCGTTGGTGGCGGCGCGGCCCCAGTTGCCCCCTTCCTGCGAGCCGGTGAGCACCTCGAGGTTGTCCATGAGGGCGCCCATCCAGGGCTCCATCTTCTCCTCCTCGGTGCCGGGCAGGAAGCCGATGTCCTCGCCGAGCGGAATCGTCACGCGCGTCATGATGATCTCGACGAAGCGGTTGCTCTCGAGCGTCTGCGCCAGCCCGGCCGCGAGCGCCAGCAGCGTCTTGCCCGTGCCTGCGGGTCCGAGCACCGTGACGAAGTCGATTTCCGGATCCATCAGCAGGTTGAGCGCGAAGTTCTGCTCGCGGTTGCGCGCCGTGATGCCCCAGACGTTGTGGCGCTCGTTGCGATAATCGCGGGTGAGCTCGATGGTCGCGGTGTCGCCGCCGATCTTGCGGGCGATGCCTTCGATGCCCTCGGCCGTGTCCTCGAACACTCCCTGGTTGGGTTGCCAGTCGTGCACCGCGGGACCCGTGATCTCGTAGTAAGTGCGGTCGCCTTCCTTCCACGAGCGCATGTCGCGGCCGTGCGCCTCCCAGAAATCCGCCGGCAGCGCCGACATGCCGCTGTAGAGGACGTCGGAATCCTCGAGCGTCTTGTCGCTGTAATAGTCCTCGGCATGCACGCCGAGCACGGCGGCCTTGATGCGCAGGTTGATGTCCTTGGAGACCAGAATGACGCGCGCGTCCTTGTGCTCGTTCTGCAGTGCGAGTGTCTGGGCGAGGATGGCGTTATCGCCCCCCTGGCCGGGAAGACTCTCGGGCAGGACGCTGCTTAACTGGCGCGTCTGGAAGAACAGCCTTCCGGTGGAGGGCTTCTTGCCGTGGTTGCCCGAGTAGCCGTTCGGCAGCGCCAGCCCGCGGTCGATCTGCTCCTTGGTGGCATCGCGCATCATGTCATCGAGGAAGCGGCTCACCTGGCGCACGTTGCGCGCGGCCTCCGACAGCCCCTTCTTGTGGGCGTCGAGCTCCTCGAGCACCACCATCGGCAGGTACACATCGTGCTCTTCGAAGCGGAAGATCGCCGTCGGATCGTGCATCAGCACGTTGGTGTCGAGCACGAACAGCCGCCGCCCGGCGCGCGACCGGCCTTTCGCTTCCCTTGACTCGCCCGAGGCCGCGGTCGGCCCCGGCTCAGCTACTCCGCGCTGCTTCAAGGACTTCCTCCACGTGACCGGGCACCTTCACGTTGCGCCACTCCCGCACCACGCGTCCGGCGCCGTCGAGCAGGAACGTGCTGCGCTCCACGCCCAGGTACTTTCTGCCGTACAGGGTTTTCTGCCTGATGACATCGAAAAGTTTGCACAGCTTCTCGTCGGTGTCGGCGAGCAGCGGGAAGGGCAGGGCTTCCTTCGACGAGAACCTGTCGTGCGAACCGACCGGGTCACGCGACACCCCGACCACCTGTGCACCCGCTTTGCGGAAGGCGGCGTAGTGGTCGCGAAAGTCCTGGGCTTCGCGCGTGCACCCGGAGGTCATGTCGCGCGGGTAGAAGTAGATCACCAGCTGCCCGCCCGCTGCGTCCTTGAGGCTCCACGTGCCGCCACCTGTCATGGGCAGCGAGAAATCAGGCACCCTGGTCCCGGCTTTGATCTTGGGCATCTCGTCTTCGGGGCTTGCGACTTTCAGGATTTGACCGGTTCGAGTATCGCGTCCAGGTTCAGTGAGTCGCAGAACTCCATGAACTCCTCGCGCAGATGCGCGACGTGGATGCGGCTCGGCACGTTGACGATCATCTGCACTGCGAACATGGGCGCACCGGTATGGGCCGCCGGGTAGCTGCGCGTCGACACCTCGCCGATGTCGATGCCGCGCGTGGCGAAGAAGCCGGACAACCCCGAGACGATGCCGCTCTGGTCGAGGCACACGACATCGACCGAGTAGGGCAGCATGTCGGTGCGCGGCGTGCGCGGTTCGGTGCGCTTCAGGTGAATACTGAGATTGCCGGTCTCCGCGAGACGCTTGAGCTCCGTCTCCAGCTTCGCGAGCGCGTGCCAGTTGCCGGACACCAGCAGCAGCATGGCAAACTCGGTGCCGAGGTTCGCCATGCGGCTCTCGCTGATATTGCCGCCTGACTCGCTGATGACGCGGGTCAGCTCGTGGACCATCCCTGTGCGGTCGCTGCCAATCGCCGAAACGGCGAGGTGCTGCTTCATCTGTGCGTGGTGCAGTGTGCTGCTTGCTGACCTGCCGGGTTTGAGTGTACCGGGAGCAGGGTCGGGTTGCGACCTTGAGCCGCCGCCGCGGCGGCGCGAGGCTTGCCGCCGCGCCTGCCCGCCCCGTACCATGCCGCGCTTGCCCCAGCGAGGTGCCTGCCGGTTTCATGTTCTCGGGCAGCCTGGTTGCCATCGTCACGCCCATGCGGCCGGACGGCGCGCTCGACCGCGCCGCCTGGGATGGGCTCATCGAGTTTCATCTGGCGCATGGCACCGCCGGCATCGTCGTGGGCGGCACTACCGGGGAGTCGGCAACACTCGCCGATGCGGAGCTGAGGGAGCTCGCCGCGCGCGCCTGCGCCCAGGTGCGCGGGCGTATTCCGGTGATCGCCGGCGCCGGCACGAGCAGTACCGCGGCCACCGCCGAGCGGGTGCGCTGGCTGTCGGAGCTGCCGGTCGACGCGCTGCTCGTGGTCACCCCGGCCTACAACCGCCCGACGCAGGAGGGGCTGTATCTGCACTTCGCGGCGATCGCGCGCAGCGCGCGCAAACCGCTGCTGCTGTACAACGTGCCGGCGCGCACGGCCGTCGACATGCTGCCGGAAACCGTTGCCCGGCTGTCGCGCGTGCCTGGAATCGCCGGTCTGAAGGAAGCGGTGCCGGACGCTGCGCGGGTGCGCGTGTTGGCGGCGGCCGTGGCTGCCGGGTTCGTCATCCTGAGCGGCGATGATGCCAGTGCCCGCGAGGCGATCGGCTGCGGGGCGCGTGGCGTGATCTCGGTGACCGCGAACGTCGCGCCGGGTCCGATGTCTGAGATGGTGGCCGCGGCGCTCGCCGGCGAGGCGGTGCGTGCGCAGCAGCTCGACGGTCGGCTCGCGGCGCTGCATCACGCGCTGTTTCTCGAGGCGAACCCGATCCCGGTCAAGTGGGCGGTGGCGCAGATGGGCCTGATCGGACTGAACCTGAGACTGCCGCTGACGCCGCTGTCGGAGGCGCATCACGCGAGCGTGCGTGCGGCGGCGCGCGCCGCCGGGGCGCTCCCCTGATGCGCGGCGGGACCGGCGCGATTGGATTGGTTAGCATGACACGACGAGGGTGGATGGATCGTATGAGGACTCGTGGATGTTGAAATCCGCTATCCGGTTGCTGGGCTTCGCGGCGTTGTTGTTGACGCTCGCGGGTTGCCATCCGTTCCGCAACATGGCCTTCTCGTGCCACAAGCGACAGCCCTACATGGGGCAGACGAGCGCGCCGCCGCTCATCGTCCCCGCGGGGCTCGACGCGCCGGACACGACCAACGCGCTGCACCTGCCGACACTCAACGAGCCGGCGCCACCACTGCGCAAGGGCAAGGAGCCCTGCCTTGATGAGCCTCCGCCTTACAAGGTGTCCAAGCCCGCGCGGGCGCCGCAGGCCTGAAAGGGGCCTCTCGGGGAGCCGCTTGGAGTTATTTGATGAAGTTTATGTAAGTCTTTGATCGGAGAGGTGGCCGAGCGGTCGAAGGCGCTGGACTGGAATTCCAGTAACATCTTCACCGGTGTTCGTGGGTTCGAATCCCACCCTCTCCGCCAGACTTCCCCGAACGTTCTCAGGACGCGCGAGCGTCGCGCGGGCCGGGCGTTGCGGGAGCGGCTGCCGCGACGGCGGCGCGCTGCGGGAAGACGAGCAGGCACACCACGATGAAGGCGGCGATGATCGCCGAGGCGAGCGGACGACTGACGTCCAGCCCGCCCTGTGCAAACGGTTTGTCGAAGAAGTCCCCCACCGTGGCACCGAGGGGCCGTGTCAGGACGAACGCGGTCCAGAACAGCAACACGTGTGAGATGTGGCTGCGGAAATAGGCGGCGGCCACGATCACGAGCAGCGCGCTGAACAGCAACGCGCCGCCACCGAAGCCGAGGCCGGCATCCGCGACCCAGTCCCCGAGCGCCGTGCCGAGCGTCTGCGAGAAGGTGATGGTTATCCAGTAGAAGGCCTCCACGCGCGGCGTGCTGACCGAAGTGACCGACACCGAGCCTTCCACCGCGTACCACAGGCCAAGCGAGCCGAGCACGCAGGCGAGCAGCAGCAGTGACCCGCCCGCATAGCCGATGCCGAGCGAGCGGTCGGCAAAATCCGCGAGTGTTGTGCCGGCGGTGGTCGAGGCGACGATCGTCGCCCAGTAGAGCCAGCCGTGAAAGCGCCGCGCCGAGATCTGCGCCGCGGCGAGCACGACGAACGCCGACAGGAAGATGAGCGTGGCGACCAGATATCCCAAGCCCCAGGTCATCGAGACGGTGTCACCGCCGGTCTCGCCGAGCGTGGTGGCCGCCACCTTGACGATCCAGAAAAGCAGCGTGACCGCCGGTACTTTCGCAGCGTGGGCACTCGGGCTCATGTCGCGGGTTGCCTCCCTGCAAGGTTGCTGACGCGGCCGACCAGGCCGCCGGAGGCGGCGCCCGGCGGGGTGCCGTGCATGTGATAGCATCAAACGCGCCGAACGCAAGTGAGACCCATGGTGGCTCGCATCGGTTCCCCCGCGACGACCAGTCGTGAACCCCGTCAGGGCCGGAAGGCAGCAGCGGCAGCGGCGATGTCGGGTGCCGGAGGCTAAGCTGGTGCGGGCCACCTCCATCTCCCCCGGAACGATTGCATGAGCTACACCGCGCTGGCGCGCAAATGGCGGCCCAAGACCTTCTCCGAGCTCGTCGGGCAGGAGCACGTGCGACGCGCGCTGGTCAACGCGCTCAATTCCGGGCGGGTGCATCATGCATTTCTGTTCACCGGCACGCGCGGCGTCGGCAAGACCACCATCGCGCGCATCCTCGCCAAGTGCCTCAACTGCGACACCGGCGTCACGGCCGAGCCGTGCGGCGTCTGCGCGAGCTGCCGGGACATCGATGCGGGGCGCTTCGTCGATCTCATCGAGGTCGACGCGGCCTCGCGCACCAAGGTGGACGATACCCGCGAGCTGCTCGACAACGTGCAATACACGCCGGCACGCGGCCGCTACAAGGTGTACCTCATCGACGAAGTGCACATGCTCTCGACGCATTCCTTCAATGCGCTGCTGAAGACGCTCGAGGAACCGCCGCCGCACGTGAAATTCCTGCTCGCGACCACCGACCCGCAGAAGGTCCCGGTGACGGTGCTGTCGCGCTGCCTGCAGTTCAACCTCAAGCGCCTGCCGGCCGCCGAGATCGCCGCGCACCTCGAGAGTATCCTCCGGCAGGAGGGCATTGCGCACGATGCCGCCGGAGTCAGGCTGCTCGCGCAGGCCGCCGACGGCAGCATGCGCGACGGTCTCTCGCTGCTCGATCAGCTGATCGCCTTCGGCGCGGGTCAGGCGGGCGAGGCCGAGGCCCGTGCAATGCTCGGTACTCTGGCACGCGACCAGGTGGTGCGGCTTGCCGAGCTGCTCGCGGAGCAGCAGCCCGCGGCGCTGATGCGCGGCGCGCACGAGCTCGAGGAGTTCGCGCCCGACTACGCGCAGGTGCTCGATGAGCTCGCGGGGCTCCTGGTGCGGGTGGCACTGCGCCAGGCGCTGCCCGACTACGAGGGCGACGAGCTGTTCACGGCGGAGGTGCTCGAGCGGCTGGCCCGCAGGCTAGCGCCCGGGGACGTGCAGCTCTTCTACCAGATTGCGATCACCGGCAGGCGCGACCTGCCACTGGCGCCCGATCCGCGTACCGGCTTCGAGATGGCGCTGCTGCGCATGTTGGCGTTCCGCCCGGATGGCGAGGCGGTGGCGGCCGGGGTGCACGCAGCCGGCCCCGCGCATGAAGCGGCGCCGGCCGCGCACACGGCTCCGGGGGCGCATGCGGCGCCCGCGGAGACAGCCGCGGCGCCCGGCTCGTGGGCGGCGATCGTCGGCGCGCTCGAGCTCTCGGGGGCCGCACGCCAGCTCGCCAGCCACTGCGCGCTGCTTGGCCGGCAGGGCCCGGTAGTGCGCCTGGCACTCGATCCGCAGCATCAGCCGGTGCGGACCGCGGTGCAGGAGGAGAAGCTCGCCCAGGCGCTGGCACGCTACTACGGCGAGCCGGTGCGGCTCGAGTTCGTCAACGCGGCGCCGCCGGCGGAGACTCCGGCGCAGGCACAGCTCCGCCTTTCGCAGCAGGAGCTCGCTGCCGCACGGCGCGCCTTCGAGGCCGACCCGGCGGTGCAGGGGCTGCGCGAGCGCTTCGGCGCCACCGTGCTGCCGGACACGGTGCGTCCGGTAAAATGATCATCCCGCTAGCGGCGCCCGGCGCCTGAGGCTTTTTCCCCATGCGTGGCAATATCAACAATCTGATGAAGCAGGCCCAGGCGATGCAGGCCAACATGCAGAAGGCCCAGGCCGAGATCGCCAACATCGAGGTGATCGGCGAGGCGGGCGGTGGCATGGTCAAGATCACCATGAACGGCCGTCACGAGGTGAAGCGCGTACAGATCGAGTCCGCGGTCGCCGGCGAAGACCGCGAGATGCTCGAGGATCTGGTCGCGGCGGCCGCCAACGACGCGGTACACAAGCTGGAAGCACGCGTGCAGGAAAAGATGTCGAGCCTCACGGCGGGATTGGCGCTACCGCCGGGGCTGAAGCTGCCGTTCTGAAGCGATGCAGCACTCGCCGCATGTCGCGCAGCTGATCGAGGCACTGCGCACGCTGCCGGGAGTCGGCCCGAGGACGGCGCAGCGCATGGCGTTCCATCTGCTGCAGGAGGGCCGGCCCGGCGCGCGCGCGCTCACCTGCGCGCTCGATGCCGCGCTCGCGACCGTGGTGCGCTGCCGCCGCTGTCGCATGCTGACCGAAAGCGAGCTGTGCTCGATCTGCGCCGCCCCGCAGCGCGATGCCGCGCTGCTGTGCGCGGTCGAGTCGCCGGCCGACGTGGTGGCAATCGAGCAGTCGGGCAGCTACCGGGGCCGCTACTTCGTGCTGATGGGACACCTGTCGCCGCTCGACGGCGTCGGCCCCGAGCAGCTCGGGTTGCGCGAGCTCGAGGCGATTCTCAGCGACGGCGGGGTGCGCGAGCTGATCCTCGCCACCAACTCCACCGTCGAGGGCGAGGCGACCGCGCACTACCTGGGCGAGCTGGCCGCGCGGCGCGGCGTGCGCGCGAGCCGCATCGCGCACGGCGTGCCGGTCGGCGGCGAGCTCGAATACGTCGACGGCGGCACGCTTGCGCACGCGCTCGCCGGGCGCCAGTCGGTCGGCTAGGGGAGTCCAGTATGGCGAGCGCCGATTACCTCGTCTGGATCGATCTGGAGATGACGGGCCTCAAGCCCGACTCCGACAGCATCATCGAGATCGCCACCGTCGTGACCGACCGCGAGCTCGCCATCGTCGCGGACGGCCCGGTGCTTGCGATCCACCAGCCCGAGGAGGTGCTCGCGCGCATGGACGACTGGAATCAGCGCCAGCACGGCGCCTCGGGCCTGCTCGCGCGGGTGCGCGCCAGCCGCGTCACGGTCGCCGAGGCGCAGCACCGCACCCTCGAGTTCCTCTCCCCGCTGGTGACGGCCGGCAGCTCGCCGATGTGCGGCAACAGCATTTGCCAGGATCGGCGCTTTCTCGCGCGCGGCATGCCGGAGCTGGAGCGCTTCTTCCACTATCGCAATCTCGACGTCAGCACGCTCAAGGAGCTGGCGCGGCGCTGGGCGCCGGCGGTGGCCGACGGCTTCGCGAAGCAGGGGACGCATCTCGCGCAGGCGGACATACACGAGTCGATCCGCGAGCTGCGGCACTATCGCGCCAGGCTGTTTGCGCCGGCCTACGCCGGTAGCCCCTAGGTGCCCGGCGGGGTCACGGCCGCGGGGCCCTGTTGCGCCAGGAACAGCCAGGTCTCGATCACCGTATCGGGGTTGAGCGACATGCTCTCGATGCCCTGCTCGAGCAGCCAGCGCGCCAGATCGGGATGGTCCGAGGGACCCTGGCCGCAGATGCCGACGTACTTGTCGCGCCTGCGGCAGGCGGCGATCGCCATGGCGAGCAGCCGCTTGACCGCGGGATCGCGCTCGTCGAAGCCGCGCGAGACGATCGCCGAATCGCGATCGATCCCGAGCGTCAGCTGCGTCATGTCGTTCGAGCCGATCGACATGCCGTCGAAATACTCGAGATACTCGTCCGCGAGCAGCGCGTTGGTCGGCAGCTCGCACATCATGATCACCTTCAGGCCGTCGACCCCGCGCTTGAGCCCATTATCGGCCAGCAGCTGCGTGACTTCGCGTGCCTCGGTGAGCGTGCGCACGAACGGCACCATCACCTGCACGTTGCCGAGGCCCATGGCGCCGCGCACGCGCTTGAGCGCGCGGCACTCGAGCTCGAAGCACGGGCGGAAGGCCGCATCGGTGTAGCGCGAGGCGCCGCGAAAACCCAGCATCGGGTTTTCTTCCTGCGGCTCGTAACGGCTGCCGCCGATGAGGTTGGCGTATTCGTTCGACTTGAAGTCCGAGAGTCGCACTATGACCGGCTCGGGGGCGAAGGCGGCCGCGATCTGTGCAATACCTTCGGCGAGCTTCTCGACGTAGAAGCCGACCGGATCGGAGTAGCCGGCCATCTGTGTCCGGATCTGCTCCTGCAGCTCGCGATCGAGCTGGGCGAACTCGAGCAGCGCGCGCGGATGTACGCCGATCATGCGGTTGATGATGAACTCCAGGCGGGCCAGGCCGACGCCGTGATGCGGGATGCCGGCGAAGTCGAAGGCCCGGTCGGGGTTGCCGACGTTCATCATGATCTTGACGGGGATTTTCGGCAGCGAGGTCAGCTCGATCTGCCGGCGCTCGTACTCGAGCAGTCCGCGGTAGACGTAACCGGTCTCGCCCTCGGCGCACGACACGGTCACTTCCTGTCCCTCGCTGATGCGGTCGGTGGCGTCCCCGCAGCCGACCACGGCGGGGATTCCCAGCTCGCGCGCGATGATGGCCGCGTGACAGGTGCGGCCGCCGCGGTTGGTGACGATGGCGGCGGCGCGCTTCATGACCGGCTCCCAGTCCGGATCGGTCATCTCCGCGACCAGCACCTCGCCGGCCTGCACGCGCGCCATCTCGGCGGTGTCGCGGATCACGCGCGCGGCACCGCTGCCGATGCGCTGGCCGATGGCGCGCCCCGAGACGACCACCTGCGAGCGGCTCTTGAGCGCGTAGCGCTGGATCGTACGGCCGGCGCGGCTCTGCACGGTCTCGGGCCGCGCCTGCAGGATGTAGAGCTCGCCACTCACGCCGTCCCGGGCCCACTCGATGTCCATCGGCCGGCCGTAATGCTCCTCGATGACCAGCGCCTGGCGGCCGAGCGATTCGAGGTCGGCGTCCTCGAGGCAGAAGCGCTGCTGGTCGGCCGGCGGCACCTGCACGGTCGCCAGGCGCGCACCGCTGCCCGCCGCTGCATACACCATCTTGACGGCCTTGCCGCCCAGGTTGCGCCGTACCACCGCGACCTTGCCGGCGCGCAGCGCCGGCTTGTAGACGTAGAACTCGTCCGGGTTGACCGCCCCCTGTACCACGGTCTCGCCCAGGCCCCAGGAGGCGGTGATGAACACCACGTCGCGGAATCCCGAGTCGGTGTCGAGCGTGAACATGACGCCGCTCGCACCGAGGTCGCTGCGCACCATGTGCTGCACGCCGGCCGAGAGCGCAACCGCGCCGTGGTCGAAGCCGTGGTGCACGCGGTAGGAGATCGCGCGGTCGTTGAAGAGTGAGGCGAACACGGCGTGCATCGACTTGAGCACGTCGTCGGCGCCGCGCACGTTGAGGAAGGTCTCCTGCTGGCCGGCGAACGAGGCCTCGGGCAGGTCCTCCGCGGTCGCCGACGAGCGCACCGCGACCGCGGACTCCGCGCCCGCGCCGAGGCGCGCGAGCGCCGCGCGCACCGCCTGCGCAAACTCCGCCCTGAGCGGGGTCGCCAGGATCCATTGGCGGATGCGGGCGCCGGTGGCGGCGAGCTTCGCGACGTCGTCGACGTCGAGCGTGGCGAGCTCGGTGCTGATCCGCGCATCGAGCCCGTCCTGCCGCAGGAACTCGCGGTAGGCATCCGCGGTGGTTGCGAAGCCGCCCGGCACCTTCACCCCGAGCCGGGTCAGCGCGCCGATCATTTCTCCGAGCGAGGCGTTCTTGCCGCCGACCGTGGCAACGTCGTGCATTCCGAGCTGCTCGAAGGGGATCACGTAGCGGTCCAAGGGAGCTCCTCGAGTCAACTGCCGCCTACTGCCGCGGTGCTTGCCCGGATCCGTTCGCGGTGAAACACTGCAGGCACCGCCTCCAGCCGGCAAACCAGCGTGTCTGAAGCCGTGAGCCGCCGAACCGTGTTCTTCGTCTCCGACCAGACGGGTGTGACCGCAGAAACGATGGGTCACAGCCTTATGACCCAGTTCGAGGGCGTGGAGTTTCGCGCGGTGACTTTGCCATTTGTGTCGAGCGTTGACAAGGCGCACGAGGCCGTGCGTCGCATCAACGGCGCGGGCGAAGATGGCCTGCGGCCGATCGTCTTCAGCACCCTGGTGCAGGACGAGCTGCGCGCGATCGTAATGCAGGCCGACGGCCTGTTTCTCGACTTCTTCGCGGCGTTCGTCGGCCCGCTGGAGCGCGAGCTGGCGCTGCGCTCGACGCACCGCGCCGGGCGCGCACACGGCATCGCCGACCTGGCGGCATACACCACGCGTATCAACGCCACCAACTTCGCGCTCGCCAACGACGACGGCGGCGGCGGCGATTATGCCCATGCCGACGTGGTGCTGGTCGGTGTATCGCGTGTCGGCAAGACCCCGACCTGCGTGTACATGGCACTGCAGTACGGAGTGTTCGCCGCAAACTACCCGCTCACCGAGGAGGATCTCGAAAGGGGCCGGCTGCCCGCGTCGCTCGAGGCGCATCGCAACAAGCTCTACGCGCTCACCATCAAGCCGGAGCGGCTGCAGCAGATCCGCAGCGAGCGCCGCCCGGACAGCCGCTACGCCTCGCGCGCGCAGGTGCAATACGAGTTGCGGGCGGCGGAGGCGCTGTTTACGCGCTACCGCGTTCCCTTGCTCGAGACGACCGAGTGCTCGATCGAGGAAATCGCCAGCCGAATTCTCAACACTACAGGAATCGAGCGGCGTCTGCGTCCCTGAGGTTTGCCGCGGGCGCGGTCGCACGAAAATTGCAAGCGGCGCACGCCGCGTCTGGCGCGCGAAACGCGCGCCGATCGGCTTGCGCAGCAGGCTTCGTGCGCTATAGTCGGGACGTGCTGGCCACGGACACACTGACACGCGTTTCCTGGCGCGCCCGTCCGCGCAGCTTCGTCGCGCTGATGGGGCTCTACGAGAGCAACTTCATCCGGCTCGGCTGGCTCGCCGGCGATCTGGCGACGCTCGCCGGCTGCCATCGCTCCCCGGTCAGCGGGGATTGTGACCTTCTTCTCAGCGTGATCGAACGCTCACCCTATACCAGCACCCTGACTCTGAGCTACGTGCTGCCGGCGGCGGACGGGCCGAGCCGCTATCCGGACATGCGCCTGCGCATCTACCATGACGCGCATCTCGTTGAGGCGCAGCAATGGGCGGCGGTTCACAGCCAGCCGTTGTTACGGGCGCTACGCAGCCGCGCGGAGCGTGAACTGGATCAGCGCTGGGCGCGCAACCAGATGTTAAACAAGTGGCTGGAATACTGCGTGGAGCGGGGTCATCGCTTCTCATCCCGCACGAGGCTCACCGCCGGCGCCTGAGAGGGGGCGGGCACCCGCCCGGCTTCTCATGAAAGCGCTGCGTCAACTCGGTTTTCTCAAGCTCAACCTCCGCCCGGACGGCGCCGCACCCGATGAAGAGCATCGGGTGCTCGCCCTGTTCCACAACCGCGCCGCGCTCAAGAAGGCCTACGGCAGCCTGGAGGAGGAGACTTACCGTCTCAAGGACCTCATCAAGCAGCAGGAGGCGGCGACCGCCCGCGTGCAGGAGATGCTCAATGCACTCGAGGAGCGCCTCGGAGCCAACGAAACGGCGTACTCGGCGCTGGTCTTCTACCAGCTGCGCAGGCTCTGGCAGTGCGGACGCGAGCTGCTTACGCGCTTCGTGGCCGACCTCGCGCGGCAGCAGGACGAACGCGAGCGCCGCCACCACCTGGCGCTTCACAACCGGCAGCTGTTCGCGCGCCGTCAGGGCTGCGAGGGCCACGTGCGTACCGCGCAGTCGCTGAGCGAGACGGCCGCGGCGCAGCTGGCGACGCTGGAGAGCGAGCGTGCGCGCTTGACGCGCTGGTGGCACTACTTCAAGCGCCGAGCGCTCGAGCGGCGCATCCACGGTGCGCGGGCGCAGGCCGCCGCCGCCGCCGATGCGCAGGCGCAGGCGCAGGCGGCCCTCGAGGCGCTCAAGGAGGAGCGCGAGCCGGATTTTCCGGGTCTGTCGCTGCAGGCACGGCGCACGATCAACACCGCGGCGATCGCCTATGCCGAGGTCCTGTGCCAGCGCGTGCTGACGCTCAAGTCGCCGCTGCTCACCCTGGCGCGCGATGCGATCGGCAAACGCGCGCCCGCGGACGACTACGGTTCGCCCAAGGAGTGCGTGCTGCTGATGGGACAGATCCAGCGCGCGCATCGGCTGCTCGAGCGCCGCGAAGATCTCACGGGTGAGATCCGTACCCGCGTCACGCGGCTGCAGCAGACGGCGCGCTACCGCGGTGCGGCCGACTCTGCGCCCCTGGCCGAGTCGATTGCGGCGAGCGAAGCCGACGCGCTGGGCGTGGCGCCGCAGGGGAGTGCTGCGCACGTGCCCAACGTGCTCGCGGAAGACACCTGGGATCTGTTCCGCGTACTGCTTCGATAGCGGTCAGTCCCGGGCAGCGAAGCCGACGTCCGAAAAATCGCCGCAGCAGGCGATTTTCCCAGTTAACCAGCGCGCGCGGTCTTCTGTGCCGGCGGCGGGTGCGCGCCGCTCACCATGTCGGCCATGATCTGGGCAGCCTGCTCGAGCATCACGTCGGGCTCGTTGTCCTTGGCGTTGTCGAGCTCCTCGATGTTCTTCAGCGGCGGCAGGTTCTTGGCGATGCGCCGCGCATTCTCCCGGTCGAGCCGCTCCTTGTCCTCGCGAGCGCGCTCCTCGCGCCGCACCTTGAGGTTCAGCGACACGCTGTGCTGCCCGCGCAGCGTATCGATCGCGGCGATGTCGGAGACCAGCCAGCGGTAGTCGGGGTCGTGCTGCGCGCGCTGATCCTCCTCCGTCGCGAGCACCGGCAGCGCGGCGCTCGGGAACGTCATACTGGTCTTAAAGGGCACGCCGGCAATGCGGTCCCAGGGGAGCGAGGATTCGAGCGCGCTCTCGCCGACCTCCTTGGCGTCGATGGTGGAGGCGAGCGGAATGTCCGGCTGCACGCCGCGGTGCTGCGTGCTCTCGCCGGTGACGCGGTAGAACTTGCCGATGGTCACTGTCAGCTGGCCGTTCACGGGATCCTTCGACCAGCGATCGAGCGGCATAAGGTTCTGCACCGTGCCCTTGCCGAAGGTGGTCTGGCCGAGAATCAGGCCGCGGTGGTAGTCCTGGATCGCGCCCGCAAAGATCTCCGACGCCGAGGCGCTCATGCGGTCGACGAGCACGGCGAGCGGCCCGTCGTAGGCCGGCCCGGATTCCGGATCATCGAGCACCTCGAGCCGGCCGTTCGTATCGCGCAACTGCACCACCGGCCCGTGATCGATGAACAGGCCGGTCAGCGCGGTCGCTTCCGGCAGATAGCCGCCGCCGTCGCCGCGCAGGTCAAGGACCAGAGCGTCGATGTTCTGCGTCTTGAGCTCGCGCACGAGCTTGAGCACGTCGCGGGTGGTACTGCGGTAGTTCTCGTCGCCGGCGTTCTCGGCGGCGATGTCCTGGTAGAAGCCCGGCACGACGATGACGCCGATCTTGTAGGTGCGGCCGTTGCGCGCCACGGTATGGACGCTGCTGTGCGCGGCCTGTGCTTCCAGCGTCACCTTGTTGCGCACGAACTGCAGGGTTTTCTCGGGCGTGCCGGGCGCGGCTCCCGCAGGCAGCACCTGCAGTCGCACGACGGTGCCGGCTTTGCCGCGGATCAGCTGCACTACGTCATCGAGCCGCCAGCCGATGACGTCCGTGAACGCCCCCTCGGCTCCCTGCCCGACACCGGTAACCCGGTCGTTGGGCTTGAGCGTGCCGGCGACCGCCGCGGGGCCGCCCTCGATCACGCTCTGGATCGTGATGTAGTCGTCTGCCTGCTGCAGCGATGCGCCGATGCCGTCATAGTTGAGGCTCATCTGGATGCGGTATTCCTCGGAGCTGCGCGGCGAGAAATAGCTGGTGTGCGGATCGTAGGCGCGCGCGTAGGCGTTCATCAGCCCTTCGAACACGTCCTCGGGCGACACCTGATCGATGCGCTTCAATACCCGCTCGTAGCGCTTGCGCAGGACCTCGACCGCCTCCGGCCAGCTCTTGCCGGTCAGCAGCAGCGACAGCGCGTCGTTCTTGACGCGCTTTCTCCACAGCTCATTGAGGGCCGCGAGGTTCGCCGGCCAGGGCGCGTGCTCGCGGTCGAAGTCGTACGACTCGTCGACGTTCCAGTCCGGCTCGGCATTGAGGAGCGACAGTGCATACTGCATGCGCTCGCGGTTGCGTTGCTGGAAGCGGAAGAACATCAGATACGCCGGGTCGATCTCCCCGGTGCGGATCATGTCGTCGAACTGGTCACGGTAGGCGGAGAACTCGTCGATGTCGCTCTGCAGCAGGTAGTTGTGCTGCGGGTCGAGCATCTCCAGGTAGCGCTGGAACACCACTTCCGACATGTGGCGATCGAGCGGTGCGCGGCTGTAATGATCCTCCTCGAGGATGCGGCCGATCTTGCGCGCCGTGGCACGCATAGTGTCCGTCGGAGCGACCGCGCCCGGCGGCAGAATCGAGGTGCTGGCGGGCGCCTGCACCGAGCCGGCGAGCAGCAGTGCAAGGAGCACCGTCGCGGACACGGTCAGCCACCCGGAGGAACGGCGCAGGGTTTGCGGCATCAGGGACTCGCAGCTTCGGTAAACTCTCAGACCAAGGCTAGAGCCTGCGGTTCGCCTTTAGCAAGTGCGGTACTCACATTCATGCGACCTTTGACAGCGCTGCTCGGGATCCTCGCCGGATCGGCTGTTGCCCTGGCCTCCGGGCTGCTCATGACCTGGATCGTGATCCTGTTCCTGCCCAGCCACGATCAGCAGTTTGCCCCGGAGCACACAGCGCTCCTGCGGGCGATCGCGGTGTTTACCCTATTCTCGGCCGTTTCGGCCGCCAGCTTCTATGCCGAGCTGCGCGAGCGCCGCTGGCGGCGGCTCGCACACCTGGCGACTGCGGCCATGTTCGCCGTGGCGGTGTGGCTGTACTGGCCGAAGTAGGTCGCCGCGAGCTTGCGGCAGCTTGGCTGTCTCCCTCAGGAGCCTCAGGCACGCCGGTCGCGCCCGGCGGACGGAATCACGCGCAGCAGGGCCAGGAACGAGCGCGCCAGCAGGATTACCACGGCCGGCCCCAAGGCCACGATCCAGAACACCGCCGAGCCGTGCACCAGGCCGGCCCAGAAGTCGCCAAAGAGCGCAAACGGGCTCGCGTGCGGGTTGTCCCCGTGGATGTAGGGCCCGAGCACGCGGCTGCCGATGCCCCAGATGAGAAACGGCATGAGGATCAGGCCGCAGCCCACGGCAGCGCCGTAGATGATCAGCTCGCGTTGCAGCCGGGCACGCGCCGGGGAGGGCGTGCGCTCCTGCTGCGGGCGCTGACGCGGTGTGGGTCCCGCGGCCGGGGGCGTCAGAGGCATGGAGGGTGGGGCTCCAGTGGAATGTGTCCGAGGCGAAGCGCGCGGGCGGCATAATAGCGTCCCCATGCAGAAAATCAGAGCCGCCGTGGTCGGCGTGGGCTACCTCGGACGCTTCCACGCGCAGAAATATGCCCAGGCCGAGGGCTGCGAGCTGATCGCGGTGGTCGATTCCCGCCAGGAAGCCCGCGAGCAGGTTGCCGCCGAGCTCAAGACGCGCGCGCTCGGCGACTACCGCGAGCTGTTCGGCGCCGTGGATGCGGTGAGCGTCGTCACGCCGACTCCGGCGCACTTTCCCGTGGCGCGCGATTTTCTGGGGCAGGGCACGCACGTCCTGGTCGAGAAGCCGATCACCGAGACCCCGGCCCAGGCGCGCGAACTGATCGAGCTCGCCGCCCGTGCCCGCTGCATCCTGCAGGTCGGGCATCTCGAGCGCTTCAACGCGGCCATCCTGGCCGCCGAGCCGTATCTCAAATCGCCGAACTTCGTCGAGTGCAATCGCATGGCGCCCTACCGCGAGCGCGGCACGGACGTGAACGTGGTGCTCGACCTGATGATCCACGACATCGACATCGTGCAGACGATTGTCCGGGCGCCGATCGCCACCATCGACGCTGTGGGGACGCCTGTATTCTCGGAGGAGATCGACATCGCCAACGCCCGCCTGCGCTTCGAGAACGGCTGCGTTGCGAACGTAACCGCCTCGCGGGTGAGCGTGAAGACCGAGCGCAAGCTGCGCATTTTCGAGGACGACGCCTACCTGTCGCTCGATCTGCAGCAGAAGATCCTGACGGTGATCCGCAAGCGCCAAGAGGCGCCATCCCCGGGGGAGCTGCCGGTGACCATCGAAGAGCGGGCGCTGGAGCCGGGGGATGCGCTCAAGGCGGAGATCGACTCTTTCCTCGAGTGCGTGCGCACCGGGCGACCGCCGGTGGTTCCGGGCGAGGCGGGACTGACGGCACTCGAGACCGCCATGCGCATCACCGCGCAGGTGCAGGAGTCGCTGGCGGCGCGCGGCGGTGTGCCGCCCGGGAGCGTGCATGTCACCGGCACCTGAGCACTTCCGGCGTGCGCCGCGGCCGCTGACCGTCGCCGCCATCCAGATGTCGTGCGACTGGGACAGCGAGGGCAACATTGCCAGGGCGGAGCGGCTGGTGCGCGAGGCCGCGGGCCGTGGCGCGCAGGTAATTCTGCTGCCGGAGCTGTTCGAGACACCGTACTTCTGTATCGAGCAGGATGCGCGGCACCTCGCTCTCGCGCGCACCGTGGAGGAAAGCCGGGCGGTACAGCATTTCCGTCCGCTGGCGCGCGAGCTGGGGGTGGTTCTGCCGATCAGCTTCTTCGAGCGTTCCGGGCCCACCTATTTCAACTCCATCGCGATCCTCGACGCCGACGGTGCCAACCTCGGCGTGTATCGCAAGGCGCACATTCCCAACGGCCCGGGCTACCAGGAGAAGAACTACTTCTCGCCCGGCGACACCGGCTTCAGGGTGTGGAGCACACGCTACGCGCGCCTCGGAGTCGGCATCTGCTGGGATCAATGGTTTCCGGAGACGGCGCGGGTCCTGGCGCTCGAAGGCGCCGAGCTCTTCCTGTTCCCGACCGCGATCGGCACCGAGCCCCCCCGGCGCTGCCGGTGAACTCGCGCGACCACTGGCAGCGCACCCAGCAGGGTCACGCGGCGGCGAACCTGACACCGCTGGTAGCCGCGAACCGCTACGGGCTCGAGCGCTCGCTGCAGGATCCGCAGCAGCTCTACATCCGCTTCTACGGCTCGTCGTTCATCGCCGACGCGATGGGCGCCAAGCTGGCCGAGGCACCCGAGGAGGGTGACGCGGTGCTGACCGCGACGCTCGATCTCGAGGCCATCGCGCAGCTGCGCGACAACTGGTTTGTGTTCCGCGACCGGCGCCCGGACCTCTATGGCGCGCTCGTCTCGCTCGACGGGCGACGGGATACCTGACCCAATGGCGCGGTTCCCGATCTTTCGACCGGGAACCGCCGATTGGTGGAGGCGGGGGGACAGTATCTCCGCAGCTTTCGCCGTGGACTGGACTATGCCTTCGTCCCCGCGTGCCGATGCACATACGGGGACGCGGAGCGTGTTATCCGGCCTCGGTAGTCGGCCGGATCCTAGTGCCCGCCCGGGCAATGGTGCCGTCGGCGGGTCTATGAGTCTCTACAGGGCAGGCCTGAAGTTGGCCCTCTTCCTACCCCTCGGCGTTGCCATGCCACCCTGTCGGGTGCCGTCAGGTTTCACCGATGTGAGCTCCGTTGTCATCCAGGCCTTGCGCGCCTGGCGCGACCCTTTGATCGAACCCCCGTCCGTAAGTCCTAGACTTCAGGATCTACGTACGTAGCTGGCTCTTTGATTCTCGCGCGTCGCTACCCGAGCAGCAGGGAAGACGCCACGCCAGCGATCAGTGACTCTTAACGCCCCGGCCTGTTCGCAACGCCGGAGCGCGATCCTGTGAACGCGTCCCCTGATTCGGTCGCACAGGCACGAGCCGGTCAGAGGTCAGCTGCGTTTAGGCAGCTAGAGCGTAGTTGTCGTCGTTGGCAACTATGATTTGCAGTCAGGTATTTACGAGGGTAACTGCAGCCTCGGTACGCCCCTGAAGGTTCGCAACCCACGTCGAAACCGGTCGCCCCCAGGAGAGTTGAGCAGAATACCTGAACGCCGATGCTCGCCCTGACACATTTCGAAAGCGCCCCGATCGGCGGCAGCATTCATATTGTGGCGGAAAAGCTACAAGGGCGTTGCCCGGATTCAGGTAGGGTACGCGCCCGATTACGGACTCGACTGGGCAGGCAGTGCCGGAATGAGGATGCGAAGCGCAGTTTCGAAGCTGATTGCATCCGCTTTTGTGGGCACGCTCGCCATCAGCGGCGCGGCTTACGCCGACGACGCTGACGACACCTGGGCGATGCGCGCGCTGGCCGGCTATGCCAGCACCAGCGGCATCACGGACACGAGTGCGGCCAACGGGCTGTTTCACGTCGCGCACACGGTAGAGGACTGGAAGTTTCTCTTCGGGGCCTCGGCGCTGTACGGCTCGACCCAGGGCGAGACCACCGCGCAGGACTTCAACCTGTACTTCCAGGCGAACTACAACATCAGCGATCGCCTGTACTGGTTCGGTCTCGTGAATTACGACGACAACAAGTTCAGCGGCTTTGCGTACCAGGAAATGATCGGTACGGGCGTGGGCTATCAGTTCATCAAGGACGACGCCACCAAGCTCACGGGCCAGGTCGGCATCGGTGAGGCGCGCCTGCGCCCGGAACTGTTGACCGAGGACGACGCGGGCGGCATCACCAGCACCACCGAACTTGACAGCTCCTCGTACGTGGTGGCCATCGCGCAGGTCAACTTCGAGCATTCGTTCAACAGCATCACCAAGCTCATCGCCGGGGTCGCGGTTCAGTCCGGCTCGGACAACACCATGACGACCGGCACTGTAGGGCTGCAGGTGAAAATGAGCGATCGGCTGTCGTTCGCCGCTGCCTATCAGACGGTCCGTAACAGTAAGCCGCCCGCCGGGATCGCGGCATCGGCCGGCCTGACCACGCTCAACCTGGTCTACGAGCTGAAGAACCCGAAGCTCGCGCCGCAGTAAGCGTGACGTGAAGTGCACGCCGGCGCGGCTTATCGGCGCCGCAGTAGCCGTGCCTTGTCGCGCTGCCAGTCGCGCTCTTTCTCCACGGCGCGCTTGTCGTGCTGCTTCTTGCCCTTGGCGAGTCCCACCTGCAGCTTGGCGCGGCCGCTCTTCCAGTACAGCTCGAGCGGCACCAGCGTGTATCCGCGCCGCTCCACCGCACCGATCAGGCCCTGCAGCTCGCTCCTGTTGAGAAGGAGCTTGCGTGTGCGGACCGGATCGGGCGTGACGTGACTCGAGGCTGAGGCGAGTGGCGAGAGGTGTGCGCCGATCAGGAACGCCTCCCCGCTGCGCAGGTAGACGTACGCCTCCTTGAGCTGCGCTCGCCCGGCGCGCATCGCCTTGACCTCCCAGCCCTGCAGAGCCAGCCCCGCCTCGTAGCGCTCTTCGATGAAATAGTCGAAGCGCGCCTTGCGGTTCTCGGCGATCAGCCGCGGGGATGCGTTTCCTTGGGCGTCTTTGGCCATGATTGAGGGGTAATGGGACAATGCGCTCATGCGTGAGGTCAAGCGCTCGGCGCTGGTCAGCCAACCGCCCGCCCGGCTGTTCGCGCTCATCAACGACGTCGAGAGTTATCCGCAGTTTCTTCCCTGGTGCACCTATGCGCGCGTCGAGTCGCGCTCGAGCGTCGAGGTGCTTGCGACCCTCGGCGTCAGGCAGGGCGCCCTGCAGGGGGAGTTCACGACCCGCAACACCCTCGAGCAGGACCGCAGCGTAATCATGCGTCTCGTCAGCGGCCCGTTCCGTACGCTCGAGGGGCAGTGGCTGCTGACGCCGATCGAGGCGGCCGGCTGCCGCGTCGAGCTGACGATGCGCTTCGCATTCAAGAGCGGGCTCACCGGACTGCTGTTCGAGCCGAAGTTCGCCGAGACCATCGGCTCGCTCGTCGACGCCTTCGTCGCGCGGGCGCGCGGCCACGGATGACACACCCCGAGCTGCCGGCCGGACCGCGCAAGCGCTGCGTCGTGGTGTACGCAACGCGTGCCCGGCAGTACCTCTGGACCGTGGAGCTGCCGCAGGAGGCCACCATCGCCGCGGCGCTCGCCGCGGCGCGGGCGCTCGCCGCCGGCCAGCCGGCCGGCGCGGACGTGCCGGCGTGGGATACGGCGCCCATCGGTGTCTTCGGCGAGCTGCGCGGCCGCGAGGAGCGCTGGGCCGACGGCGATCGCATCGAGATCTATCGGCCGCTCCAGCGCGATCCGCGCGAACGGCGCCGCGAACGGGTGCAGCGCGAGGGCCACCCCAGGAAATCGCGCACGCCAAGTTAGGCAAGTTAGGCAAGTCTGCGGCCGGCAATCAGGACGCGCGATTTCCCGGGGACCCCGGCGCGCGGTCGGCGCTAGATGCGCGGGAACTTCTGGACGTTGCTCTGCTCGGGCGCCTGCGGCGTGCTCGCCGGCACGTTGTCGCGCACGTAACTCGCGACTTTCTCGTCCTTGAAGAACACGATGAGGTGCCGCCGCTGCGGGCGGTGCAGCCGCGGACCCTGGAAGTAGTAGAGGTAGTCCCAGCGGTCCTTGTCGAACAGGTCCGGGACCATCGGCGTTCCGAGGAGATAGCGCACCTGGCTGCGGGTCATGCCGACTTCGAGCTTGTCGACGGTCTTGCCTTCGAGGAAGTTGCCCTGCTGGATGTCGATGCGATAGACGCAGCCGGCCAGCGGCGCCGTGCACATCGCGACGGCGAACAGCAAAGCAAAGGATAGGCGCATGCGTGTCCGTTGGAGGATAATCGCGGCAGGCGTCATGATACCTGATCGCGGCACGGGTGCGACTCGCAGCGCCGCAGGTCCCATCGCCAGGAGGAGCCCGCGTGGAAGGCAAGGACCTGCGCAAAGCCGGCCTGAAAGTAACGCTGCCGCGCCTGAAGATCCTCGAGATCCTCGAGGGCAGCACGACGCGGCACCTCTCGGCCGAAGACATCTACCGCGTGCTGCTCGACTCGAATGAGGACATCGGGCTGGCAACGGTCTACCGGGTGCTGACGCAGTTCGAGGCCGCGGGACTCGTCACGCGCCATCATTTTGAAGACGGCATGGCCGTCTTCGAGCTCAACCAGGGCACGCACCACGACCATATCGTGTGTCTGGACTGCGGCCGGGTCGAGGAGTTCATGGACGCCGGCATCGAGGAGCGGCAGACCGCCGTCGCCAACAAGCTCGGCTTCGCCATCAACGATCATTCCCTGATTCTCTACGGACGCTGCCGGCGCCCGAACTGCGTGTACCGCAAGCGCAAGACGAGCTGAGTCAGGTCGGCCCGCGCCGGCGCGTCGGGCGCGGCTGGCGCACGGTGTCTCCCGGAGAGCGCAGCATCTCGCGCGCGTGCTCGCGTGCCTTGGCGCTGACCTCGACGCCGCCCAGCATGCGAGCCAGCTCCTCGACGCGCTCATCGCCGCCGAGCTCGGTGACGGCGATGCGGGTGGTGCGACCGTCGGTGAGCTTGGTGACGCGCAGGTGGTGGTGCGCCTGCGAGGCGACCTGCGGCAGGTGAGTGACGCACAGCACCTGGCCCGCCTCGCCGAGGGCGCGCAGCTCGCGACCGACGATCTCCGCGACGGCGCCGCCGATGCCCGCGTCGACCTCGTCGAACACCATGCAGCGCCCGCCCGGCACCGTGCACGAGACCTGAACGGCGAGCGACAGCCGTGCGAGCTCGCCCCCCGAGGCCACCTTGGCAAGCGCGCGCGGCGGAGAGCCGGGGTTTGCGCTGACGCGGAACTCGATCTGGTCGATGCCGTGAGCGCTGGGATCGGAGTTGCCGTTCTGGGCGACCTCGGCCTCGAAGCGCCCGCCCGACATGCCGAGCGTCTGCATGCGCGCCGTGATCTCGCGCGACAGCGCGCGAGCGGCGACCGCGCGTCGCGCGGACAGCTCCCGCGCCTGCTCGCTATAGGTCTGCAGCGCCGCCGCCAGGTCGCGGCGCAGTGTCGCCAGGTCGAGATCGGCACGCTCGAGTCCCTCGAGCTCCGCCTGCAACTGCTGCAAGCGCCGGCCGAGCTCCTCGGGGGGCACGCGGTGCTTGCGGCCGAGATCCTCGATGGCCGCCAGGCGCCGCTCGACCTGGTCCTGGCGCGCGGTATCGACCTCGAGGGTCTCGCTATAGCGCTCCAGCTCGCGCGCCGCCTCGCGGATCTGGATTGCAGATTCCTCGAGCGGCGCGATGAGGGCGGCGAGCTTGCCGTCGAGGGTCGCGAGCCCACGCAGCAGCTGCAGCGCACGCGCTACCGTGGCATGCGCGCTCGCCGCTTCGCCCTCATAGAGCTCACCGAGCGCGCTCTGTGCGCCCTCGGCGAGGCGGCCCCGGTTCGCGAGACGCGCGCGCTCCTCGGTGAGGCTGGCGAACTCGCCGTCTTTGAGACGCAGGCTGTGCAGCTCCTGCGCCTGATAGCGCAGCAGATCGAGCCGGGCGTCGCGATCGCGCGCCTTGCTCTCGAGATCGAGGGTGCGGTTGAGCAGCTCCAGCCAGACGCGGTGGGCGATGCCGACTTGTCCGGTGAGCGGCCCCAGGGTGCCGTAACCGTCGAGCAGATCGCGCTGCGCGGCACTGCGGGTGAGCGACTGGAACTCATGCTGGCCGTGGATATCGATGAGGATGCCGCCGGCCTCGCGCAGCGGCTGCAGCGCCACCGACTGGCCATTCATGTACGCGCGCGAGCGGCCGTCGGCGCTCACCACGCGACGCACCGTGAGCTCCGCGCCGCTACCGAGCGACTGCTCCTCGAGCCACTGCCTGAGCTCGCGCGCCGCGTTCGCGAGCTCGAAGGTCGCGGCGACCTCGGCACGCTCGGCGCCGTGGCGCACGATCTCCACGCCGGCGCGCCCGCCGGCCAGTAGCTGCAGGGCGTCGACCAGGATCGACTTGCCGGCACCGGTCTCGCCGGTGAGCACCGTGAGTCCCGGGCGTACCTCGAGCTCGACGGCGTCGATGATGGCGAAATCGCGGATTTGCAGGTGGGTGAGCATGGGGTGCTCAGCGCTCGAAGCTGCCGCGCCCCCAGTGGAGCTTCGAGCGCAGCAGCTTGTAATAGTCGTGACCCGGCGGATGCAGCAGCGTGACGCGCTCGGCGCTGGTGCGCACCTCGAGGCGGTCGCCGGGAAGGAAGTCGCCGAGCACCGTGCCGTCGCAGGTGACGCGCGCGCGGGTGTCGGCGCGCTCGAGCAGCGCCACCTCGATCACCGAGCGCGAGGAGACCACGATCGGCCGGTCCGAGAGCGTATGGGCGCAGATCGGGGCGATCACCAGCGCCTCGAGGTGCGGCTCGAGGATCGGGCCGCCGCAGGACAGCGCGTAGGCGGTCGAGCCGGTGGCACTGGCGACGATGATGCCGTCGCCGTCGTGCGTGTTGACGAACTGCGCGTCGACGCGCGTCTCGAAGTCGAGGGTGCGCCCGGTGTCGTGCTTCTGCATCACGACGTCGTTGAGCGCCAGCGATTCGGCCCGCTTGCCGTCGGCGCAGTGCAGCAGCGCGGCGAGCATCGGCCGCTGGTCGCTCTCGAGTCTCCCGGCGAGCGCCGCGTCGACGGACGACAGCATGTCCTGGGGCATGACGTCGGTGAGAAATCCGAGCCGACCGCGGTTCACCCCGAGCAGTGGCACGCCGTGCCGCGCCACCAGGCGCGCCGCATACAGCAGTGTGCCGTCGCCGCCGACCGCGATCATGAGATCCGCGCGCTCGGCGAGCCGGCGCTCCGGGACGCGCGTGGCTGCGGCCCCGGCGGTCATCGTCGCCGCATCCTCGCTCATCAGCACCCCGACACCCCGCTCTGCCAGGTGCGGCAGCAGGGCGGCGGCCGTCTCCGCGACACGCGGGTCGTTGAAGCGGCCGACCAGGGCGCAGCTGCGAACCGGAAACGCCATGTGGCAACCTTATGTCGCACCTCGCTTAGGAGCCGAGGCGGTGCTTTGTAACACGCTGCCGGCGGCCGGGGCCAATGCCGCAGTCGCAGTCCTGCGCGGGGACTGCGGTGGCGGCAACGGCCCGTGCGTCGCTTGACGCTCGGCGCGCGTCGCGGCTAGCTTTCGGTATGACGCACGAAGGTCGGGACGAGCCCCTGGGCGAGCGGGCTCAACACCTGCTGCGGATACTGGTCGAGACCTATATCCGCGACGGCCAGCCGGTCGGCTCGCGCGCGCTGTCGCGCGAGTCGGGGCTGCAGCTGTCCTCGGCTACCGTGCGCAACGTAATGGCGGACCTGGAGGAGCTCGGTTTCGTCTCCTCGCCGCACACCTCCGCCGGTCGCGTGCCGACCGACAAGGGGTACCGCTTCTTCGTTGACACGCTGCTGCAGCTGCGGCCCCCGGACGAGGCGGCGAGCGCCGAGCTGCGCCGGCAGTTCGAGGTGCACCACGACAACCCGACGGAGCTCATCGCGACGGTCTCGCAGATGCTGTCGTCCGCGACCCGGCTCGCGGGGGTCGTGACTCTGCCGCGCGCCCGTTCCAGCGCCATCACGCAGATCGAGTTCGTGGCGCTCTCGGAGAACCGGGTGCTGGTCGTGCTGGTGTACAACGACCGCGAGGTGCAGAACCGCATCATCCAGCTCGAGCGGCACTACTCGCCCGACGAGCTCAAGCGCGCGTCCAACTACCTTAACGAACAGTTCCGCGGCCGCTCGCTGCGCGAGGTGCGCCAGGAGATCCTGCGGCAGCTGTCGGAGGCGCACGCCCACATGAACCAGATCATGCTGGAGGCGATCACCGTCGCCCAGCAGGTGTTCGAGGGCGGCAGCAGCGACGGGCGTCTGGAGTACGTCATCAAGGGCGAGACCAACCTGATGGGCGCCGGCGAGCTCAGCAGCGTGGAGAAACTCCGGCGGCTGTTCGAGGCGTTCAACGAGAAGCGCGACTTCCTGCACCTGCTGGACCACAGTCTGCGCGCCGAGGGGGTACAGATCTTCATCGGCCACGAGTCGGGCTACCAGATCCTGGACGACTGCAGCGTCATCACCGCCCCCTATGCCGGTGGCGGCTCGGTGATCGGGGTGCTGGGTGTCATCGGACCCACGCGCATGGCCTACGAGCGGGTGATCCCGATCGTCGACATGACCGCTAAACTGCTGTCCGCCGCCTTGAATTCGCGGCGCTGACCCCCACCGACGCACGCAGCGGCGAGCCGGGTGCGGAGGAGCGATGACGGCGGAACAATCCAAGGGCACGGGTGAGAGCGGGGAGACGGCGGTGTTGCCGGAGACGGCGGCGCAGCTGGTCGAGCTCGAGCGGCTGCAGCGTGCACTCGCCGACGCGGATGAGCGCGGCAAGAGCCACTGGGAGCAGTACCTGCGTGCCGTCGCCGACCTCGACAACGTCCGCAAGCGCGCACAGCGCGACATCGAGGCGGCGAACCGCTACGGGCTCGAGCGCTTCGTCGGCGAGCTCCTGCCGGTCAAGGACAGCCTCGACCTGGCGGTGCAGAATGCCGGCCACGCGGACGCGGCGAGCCTCCGGGCCGGGCAGGCGGCGACGCTGCAGCTGTTCGAGCGTGCGCTCGAGAAGCTGGGGGTACGGGCGATCGACCCCGAGGAGGGGGAGCGGTTCGACCCGGCGCGCCACGAGGCCGTCATGACCCAGGAGGCCCAGGGTGCCGAGCCCGACTCGGTGCTCAAGGTCGTGCAGCCCGGGTACGAGCTCAACGGGAGGCTGCTGCGTCCCGCCCGGGTGATCGTGGCCCGCCCGCCGGATTAAGGCTTGAAAGCCTTAGGACTCACCCCTAAGAAGTGGCTCTGGACCACCCCTATTGAATAGAGAATCCCTCGCGGAGTGACTCATGGCTAAGGTAATCGGCATCGACCTCGGGACGACCAATTCGTGTGTCGCCATCATGGAGGGCGGCAAGCCCCGCGTGATCGAGAACAGCGAGGGCGATCGGACCACCCCCTCGATCGTCGCCTTCACCAAGGACAACGAGGTGCTGGTCGGACAGCCCGCCAAGCGGCAGGCAGTGACCAACCCCCAGAACACGCTGTTCGCCATCAAGCGCCTCATCGGCCGCAAGTTCGAGGATGAGGTGGTGCAGCGGGACGTGAAGATGGTCCCCTACCGCATCGTGCGCGCCGACAACGGCGACGCCTGGGTCGAAGTTCAGGGCAAGAAGATGGCGCCGCCGGAGATCTCGGCACGCGTGCTCATGAAGATGAAGAAGACCGCCGAGGACTACCTCGGCGAGAAGGTCACCGAGGCGGTGATCACGGTGCCGGCGTACTTCAACGACTCGCAGCGCCAGGCGACCAAGGACGCCGGCCGCATCGCCGGCCTCGAGGTGAAGCGCATCATCAACGAGCCGACCGCGGCTGCCCTCGCTTATGGACTCGACAAGCAGGGGAGCGATCGCAAGATTGCCGTCTATGACCTGGGCGGGGGCACCTTCGACATCTCCATCATCGAGATCGCGGAGGTCGACGGCGAGCGGCAGTTCGAGGTGCTCTCGACCAACGGGGACACCTTCCTCGGCGGCGAGGACTTCGACCTGCGCATCATCAACTTCCTCGCCGAGCAGTTCCTGAAGGAGTCCGGCGTCGACGTGCGCAAGGACCCCCTCGCCATGCAGCGCCTGAAAGAGGCGGCAGAGAAGGCCAAGATCGAGCTGTCCTCGACGCAGCAGACCGACATCAATCTGCCGTACATCACGGCGGACGCCTCCGGCCCGAAGCACCTCAACATCAAGCTGACCCGCGCCAAGCTCGAGTCGCTGGTAGAGGACCTGGTGCAGAAGACCGTCGCGCCGTGCAAGACCGCGATCAAGGACGCCGGCGTCGCGGTGAACGACATCGCGGAAGTGATCCTGGTGGGCGGACAGACGCGCATGCCGCTGGTGCAGAAGTACGTCAAGGACCTCTTTGGCAAGGAGCCGCGCAAGGACGTGAACCCCGACGAGGCCGTGGCGGTGGGAGCCGCGATCCAGGGGGGCGTGCTCGCCGGCGAGGTGAAGGACGTGCTGCTGCTCGATGTCACGCCGCTGTCGCTCGGCATCGAGACACTCGGCGGCGTCATGACACGGCTCATCGAGAAGAACACCACGATCCCGACGCGGGCTTCGAATACCTTCTCGACGGCCGACGACAACCAGACGGCCGTGACCATTCACGTGCTGCAGGGCGAGCGCGACCGCGCCGCAGACAACAAGTCGCTCGGCAAGTTCGACCTTGCGGACATCGCCCCGCAGCCGCGCGGCATGCCGCAGGTCGAGGTGTCGTTCGACATCGATGCCAACGGCATTCTCAACGTGTCGGCCAAGGACAAGGCCACCGGCAAGGAGCAGAAGATCGTCATCAAGGCCTCGAGTGGCCTCACCGAGGAGGAGATCAAGCGCATGGTGCGCGACGCCGAGGCGCATGCCGAGGAGGATCGGCGCTTCCGCGAGCTGGTGGAGACGCGCAACAAGGCGGACGCTCTGGTGCACGCGGCCGAGAAGGCGCTGCAGACGCTCGGCGACAAGGCCGATGCCGGCGAGCGTGCCAAGGTGGAAGCAGCAGTGTCCGATCTGCGTGCGGCGCTCAAGGGCGACGACCGCAACGTCATCGAGAAGAAGGCCGAAGCGCTCGCGCAGGTCTCGGCCGCTCTCGTACAGCGCGCCCAGAGCGACGGCCCCGCCGGCCCCGGCGGCGATGGCGGTGGGGCGGACGCGAACGGGCCGGCGGGCGGGCAGCCGGGAGCCGCCGGTCGCGACAACGTGGTGGATGCCGAGTTCGAAGAGGTGAAGGACAAGGGCCGCAAGGCCTCCTGAGGCCCGCCTGACGCCAGGCGTCCATGCCCACCAAACGAGACTATTACAAGGTACTCGACGTACCGCGGACGGCGACTGAGGCGCAGATCAAGCAGGCGTACCGACGCCTGGCGATGAAGTATCACCCGGACCGTAACCCTAATGACCAGGATGCGGAGGAGCGCTTCAAGGAGGCCAAGGAGGCCTCCGAGGTGCTCACGGACGCACACAAGCGTGCGGTCTACGATCAGCACGGCCACCCGGGTATCGAGGCGGCCGCGCGTGGCGCCGGGCGCGGCGGCTTCTCGACGGATGCCTTCAGCGACATCTTCGGCGACGTGTTCGGCGACATTTTCGGCGGCGCGCGCCGCGGCAGCCGCTCGCAGGTGTTTCGCGGTGCGGACCTGCGCTACGAGCTGGAGCTCGAGCTCGATCACGCCGTATTTGGCCACGCGGTGGAGATCGAGATAGCCCGGCTCGCCGAGTGCGAGACCTGCCACGGGAGCGGTGCAGCCAAGGGCAGCCAGCCCGTCACCTGCGACAGCTGCGGCGGCGCGGGTCAGGTGCGCATCTCGCAGGGCTTTTTTCAGCTGCAGCAGACCTGCCCGCGCTGCCGCGGCGCCGGCACCATCGTCCGCAATCCCTGCGACACCTGCCTCGGCCAGGGGCGCGTGCGCCGCACGCGCAAGCTGGCGGTGAAGGTCCCCGCCGGTGTCGACACCGGCGACCGGGTGCGACTTTCGGGCGAGGGCGAGTCGGGGCGCAACGGCGGTCCGCCGGGCGACCTGTACGTCGAGGTCCACGTGCGCGAGCACCCGATCTTCGAGCGCGACGGCGAGCACCTCTCGTGCGAAGTACCCGTGAGCTTCGCCGCCGCGACGCTCGGCGGCTCGGTCGCCGTGCCGACCCTCGACGGCGATGTGATTCTGAAGATTCCCGCAGAGACGCAGTCGGGACGCGTCTTTCGACTGCGCGACAAGGGCGTGAAGCCGGTCCGCGGCGGGCCTCGCGGCGATCTGTTCTGTCGGGTAACCGTCGAGACGCCGGTGCATCTCTCGGCCGAGCAGCGCGAGCTGGTCCGCCAGCTCGAGGAGTCCCTTAGAGCACACCCCGGCAAGCACACCCCGCGCGAGAAGGGTTTCCTCGAGGGCGTGAAGCGCTTCTTCTCGGGCAAGGAATGAGTGCCCGCCGCACAGTTGGGCGCACTCCATGACACGCGCCGTACTCATCGGTGTCACCGGCCGCATGGGCCGGGCGCTGGTGCGTGCGGCCGGCGGGTTTCCCGGGCTCACCCTCGGCGCGGCGATCGCCGCGCGCGGTAGCGCCTCACTCGGGCGCGATGCCGGCGAACTCGCGGACGTGGCGCCGCTCAATGTCGCCGTGACGGCTGACCTGCCGCGCGCGCTCGAGAGCGCGGACGTCGCCCTCGATTTCAGCGTGCCCGGCGCCGCTGGCGCCCACCTCGCGGCCTGCCGTGCGGCGCGCAAGCCGCTGCTGATCGGCACGACTGCGCTCGCACCCGAGCTGACAGGCGAGCTCGAGGCGGCGGCGCACGACATTGCGCTCCTCATCGCTCCCAACACCAGCATCGCGGTGACGCTCCTCATCGAGCTGGTGCGGACCGCGGCCGCGACCCTTGCGCCGGACTTCGACGTCGACATTTTCGAGGCGCATCACCGCGACAAGCGTGACGCGCCCTCCGGCACGGCGCTTGCCCTGAGGCAGGCGGCGCGTGAGTCGCCCGCGCCGGCCGCTCGGGAAATCGCGGTCTCGGTGGTGCGGGCGGGCGACCTGGTCGGGGAGCACACCGTGCTCTTTACCGGCGCCGGCGAGCAGCTGGCGCTCACGCATCGGGCGAGCGACCGGGCGATCTTCGCCCGGGGCGCGCTGGCGGCCGCGCTTTGGCTTGCGTCCCAACCGGCAGGGCTCTACGGTATGCGAGATTTTATTCAAGGTAAAACAAACTCTTATGGGACTCTTCGAAAGCTCGAATGAACTTTATGGTGCCGCGTGCGGCCGGAATTTTCCATGGACACATCGGGCCGTAAGCCCGTAAAATTTCCGCCTAATCCGTGTACGGGTTAGTCCATGCAAGGCGGGAGGATGTTCGATGAGAACTCCTCCCGCTTTGTATATGTGCGTCAGGGAGAGTTGATCACGTGAGCCTACCTGCGGTGCTCGCGCTGGCAGACGGAAGCATCTTTCGCGGCCAGTCGATCGGAGCCAAGGGCAACACCACAGGCGAGGTCGTTTTCAATACCGCTCTCACGGGTTATCAGGAGATTCTCACCGACCCGTCCTACGCGCGGCAGATCGTTACGCTCACCTGCCCGCACATCGGCAACACGGGCGCGACTCCCGAGGACCTCGAGTCCCAGCAGGTGTACGCCGCGGGGCTGGTGATCCGCGACTTAAGCCTGCTGCCCTCCAGCTGGCGGGCCAACGAGTCGCTGCCGGAGTTTCTCGAGCGCGGACGCGTCGTGGCGATTGCCGGCATTGATACCCGCAGGCTGACGCGCATTCTGCGCGAGAAGGGTGCGCAGGCCGGCTGCATCATGACCGGCGATCAGGTGGACGAGGCTGCCGCCGTCAAGGCGGCGCGCAAGTTTCCGGGCCTCAAAGGCATGGATCTCGCCAAGGTTGTCACCACCAAACGCGCCTTCCAGTGGAACGACGGCAGCGTCTGGCCGGAGAGCACGCGTGCGCCGATCCGCTCGCAGCAGCGGCTGCACGTGGTGGCCTACGATTTCGGCATCAAGCGCAATATTCTGCGGCTGCTCGCGGATTTCGGCTGCCGCGTGACCGTGGTGCCCGCGCAGACTCCCGCGCCGGAGGTGCTGGCACGTGAGCCCGACGGCGTGTTTCTCTCGAACGGCCCCGGCGATCCCGAGCCGTGCGACTACGCGATCGAGGCCACGCGCAAGTTCCTCGAGACCGATCTGCCGGTGTTCGGCATCTGCCTCGGCCACCAGATCCTCGGACTTGCCGCCGGCGCTCGCACCGTGAAGATGAAGTTCGGGCACCACGGCGCCAACCACCCCGTGCAGGACCTGGAGTCCGGACGGGTATTCATCACCAGCCAGAATCATGGCTTTGCGGTCGATGAGGCGACGCTGCCCAAGCACGTGAAGGCGACTCACCGGTCGCTCTTCGACGGCTCGCTCCAGGGGCTCGCATTCACCGACCGGCCGGCGTTTGGCTTCCAGGGACACCCCGAGGCGAGTCCGGGCCCGCGCGACGTGCGCGGGCTGTTCGAGCGCTTCAATCACCTGATGCTGCGGCGGCTGCAGGCGCAGCTGAGACTCGCCGAGGAGAGTCTGCGTCGCCAGCAGGCCGGGGCGCGGTAACCCGTGCCGAAGCGCACCGACATCAGCAGCGTCCTGATCATCGGCGCCGGCCCGATCATCATCGGCCAGGCGTGCGAGTTCGATTACTCCGGTGCCCAGGCGTGCAAGGCGCTGCGCGAGGAGGGCTACCGGGTCGTCCTCGTGAACTCCAATCCCGCGACCATCATGACCGATCCGGAGATGGCGGACGCCATCTACATCGAGCCGATCAATGCACGCACGGTGGCGCGCATCATCGAGAAGGAGCGGCCGGACGCGCTGCTCCCCACCATGGGCGGCCAGACCGCGCTCAACACCGCGCTCGACCTGGTGCGCGAGGGCGTGCTCGAGAAGTACGACGTCGAGCTGATCGCCGCTTCCCGCGCCGCCATCGATATGGCCGAGGACCGCGAGCTGTTCCGCAACGCGATGCGCGAGATCGGGCTCGACACGCCGCAGTCGCAGATCGCCCGCAGCCTCGACGAGGGGCTGGCGATCGCCGCCGAGATCGGCTACCCGCTGGTGGTGCGCCCGTCGTTCACCCTCGGGGGCACCGGCGGCGGCATCGCCTACAACCGCGAGGAGCTGGAAGACATCGTGGCGCGCGGGCTCGATGCCTCCCCGACCGGCGAGGTGCTGCTGGAAGAGTCGGTGATCGGCTGGAAAGAGTTCGAGATGGAGGTGGTGCGCGACCACAAGGACAACTGCATCATCGTCTGCTCGATCGAGAATCTCGATCCCATGGGCGTGCATACCGGCGACTCGATCACCATCGCTCCGGCACTGACCCTCACCGACAAGGAATACCAGCGCATGCGCGACGCCTCGATCGCCGTGCTGCGCAAGATCGGCGTCGACACCGGCGGCTCGAACGTGCAGTTCGCGATCAATCCGCGCGACGGACGGTTGCTGATCATTGAGATGAACCCGCGCGTCTCGCGCTCCTCGGCGCTTGCCTCCAAGGCGACCGGCTTTCCGATCGCCAAGGTCGCCGCCAAGCTCGCCGTGGGCTACACCCTCGACGAGCTGCGCAACGACATCACCGGCGGGGCGACGCCTGCCTCGTTCGAGCCGGCGATCGACTACGTGGTCGTGAAGATCCCGCGCTTCACGTTCGAGAAATTTCCGGCGGCCAATGACCGGCTGACGACGCAGATGAAGTCGGTGGGCGAGGCGATGGCGATCGGGCGCACTTTCCAGGAGTCGCTGCAGAAGGCGCTGCGCAGCCTCGAGACCGGCCTCGACGGCCTGACGCCGCAGCTCGCCGTGCCGCTTAGCGACGAGGCGCAGACCCGGCTGGCGCACGAGCTGCGAGCGCCGGGCCCGAATCGGCTGCTGTACGTCGCCGATGCCTTGCGCGCCGGCTGGACGCTCGCACAGGTCACGCAGCTCACCAACATCGATCCGTGGTTCATCGCGCAGCTCGCCGATCTGGTGCAGGAGGAGGCGCAGGTGCGCGACCACGGGCTCGGCGCGCTGACCGCCGAGCGGCTGCGCGTCCTCAAGCGCAAGGGGTTCTCCGACAGCCGGCTGGGGCGGCTGCTCGACATGCCCGAGAAGGCGATCCGCGACAAACGCCACGAGCTCGGCGTCGTGCCGGTATTCAAGCGGGTCGACACCTGCGCCGCCGAATTCGCCACTTCCACCGCGTATCTCTACTCGACCTACGAGGAGGAGTGCGAGGCGAACCCGACAAGTAAGCGCAAGATCATGATTCTCGGCGGCGGACCGAACCGCATCGGCCAGGGGATCGAGTTCGATTACTGCTGCGTGCACGCAGCTCTGCAGCTGCGCGAAGACGGCTTCGAGACCATCATGGTCAACTGCAATCCGGAGACCGTCTCCACCGATTACGACACCTCCGATCGGCTGTACTTCGAGCCGCTCACCCTCGAGGACGTGCTCGAGATCCTCAAGGTGGAGAAGCCGGAAGGGGTGATCGTGCAATTCGGCGGCCAGACGCCGCTCAAGCTGTCGCGGGCGCTGGAGGCGGCCGGCGCGCCGATCATCGGCACCTCGCCCGACTCCATCGACGTCGCGGAGGACCGCGAGCGCTTCCAGGCACTCGTGCACACGCTCGGACTCAAGCAGCCTGCCAATGCCACCGCGCGCAACGAGGAGCAGGGGGTAAAACTGTCGCGCGAAGTCGGTTTCCCGCTGATCGTGCGCCCGTCGTACGTGCTCGGCGGACGGGCGATGGAAGTGGTATTCAGCGAGGAGGACCTGCGCGCCTACATGACGCACGCGGTGCAGGTTTCGAACGACAGCCCGGTGCTGCTCGACCGCTTTCTCGACGTCGCCACCGAGGTGGACGTGGATGCGGTGTGCGACGGCGAGGACGTGCTGATCGGCGGCATCATGGAGCACATCGAGCAGGCGGGCGTGCACTCCGGAGATTCCGGCTGTTCGCTGCCGCCCAACAGTCTGACCCGCGAGGTGCAGGCGGAGCTGCGCGAGCAGACCCGCAAGCTCGCGCGGGCGCTGAACGTCGTCGGCCTCATGAACGTGCAGTTCGCGATCCAGAACGGCGTCATCTACGTCCTCGAGGTCAATCCGCGGGCCTCGCGCACCGTGCCGTTCGTCTCCAAGGCGACCGGGTTGCCGCTCGCCAAGATTGCCGCCCGCGTCATGACCGGACGCAAGCTCAAGCAGCTGGTGGATGCCGTCGAGCGCGTGCCCGGCTACTTCTCGGTCAAGGAAGCGGTCTTCCCGTTCGTCAAGTTCCCGGAAGCCGATCCGATCCTGGGACCCGAGATGAAGTCCACCGGCGAGGTGATGGGCACCGGGCGCACCTTCGGCGAGGCCTATGCCAAGGCGCAGGCTGCCTCGGGCGTCACGCTGCCGCGCAAGGGTGTGTGCTTCATCAGCGTGCGTGACCGCGACAAGCCCGGCGCGGTAGAGCTGGCGAAGAAGCTGATCGAGCGCGGCTTCGAGGTGGTGGCCACCGACGGTACGGCGCGCGCGCTCACGGCCGCCGGCGTCGCCTGCCGCCGCGTCAACAAGGTACGCGAGGGCCGGCCGCACATCGTCGACATGATCAAGAACGATGAGATCGACCTGATCGTGAATACCACCGAGGGCAAGCTCGCCATTCGCGAATCGAACTCGATCCGCCGCGAGGCCGTGCACCGCCGGGTCACCTACTACACGACGCTCGCCGCGGGGCTTGCGACCTGCGAGGCACTCGACCACCTCGACGAGGTCGAGGTGAACCGGCTGCAGGATCTGCACGCCGAGGCTGCGGTTGCATGAAGCGCACGCCGATGACACAGCGCGGCGCGCAGGCGCTGCGCGAGGAACTGAAGCGGCTGAAGTCGCAGGAGCGCCCGCGCATGATCAAGGCCATAGCCGAGGCGCGCGGCCACGGCGACCTCTCGGAGAACGCTGAGTATCACGCGGCGCGCGAGCAGCAGGGGTTCATCGAGGGACGCATCAAGGAGCTCGAGCACAAGCTCGCGAACGCCGAGGTCATCGATCCGACAACCTTGCCCGACACCGGCAAGGTGGTGTTCGGTGCAACCGTGGAGCTCGAGGACCAGGCGGACGGGTCGCGTGTCGTCTACCAGGTCGCAGGCGAGGATGAAGCGGATATCCGTCAGGGGCGTATCTCGATCACCTCGCCGATCGCGCGCGCCCTGGTCGGCAAGCAGGAGGGCGAGGTGGCGGAGGTTGCGGCCCCCGGGGGGACGCGCTCCTACGAGATCGTGGCGGTGCGCTTCAAGTAACGGCGCAGCTCATGCGTCGGGCACGAGGATGCGCGGCAGCTCCGGGTTCGCACGGTAGAGCACCGCGACGTTGCCGATGCGATGCACCAGCGCGCTGCCCGTCTTCGCTGCCAGCGCGGTGAACAGCGCATCGCGCGCCGCGCGGTCGCCGCCCGGCGCCCTGACCTTGATGAGCTCGTGGTCGCGGAGCGCGCGGGCGGTCTCCTGGGCCAGCGCCTCGGTGAGTCCGGCATTACCGAGACGGATCAACGGACGCAGCGCATGCGCAAGACCGCGCAGGTGGCGCAGTTGCCGCTCAGAGAGCACCGGCGGCCGGCCGGGCGTTTCCCGGGCTTGTTTCATCGGGCGATTGTAGGACGTAGGACGGTCACAGAGAGAAGCGATGCCCGTCGGTCCCAAAGGCAAGAGCCGGCGCTCAAAGAGCAGCGACCGGTGGCTGCGCGAGCACTTCAGCGACCCGTTCGTGCGCCGGGCGCGCGCGGCGGGTTGGCGCTCGCGGGCGGTGTTCAAGCTCGAGGAGATTGACCGGCGCGAGCGGCTGCTCAAGGCCGGGGGAGTGTGCGTGGACCTGGGGTCTGCGCCGGGAGCCTGGAGTCAGTATGCCCGCGGCCGTGTCGGGGCGCGCGGCCGGGTGATCGCGAGCGACATATTGCCTATGCCTGCGCTTGCCGGAGTCGAGTTCGTGCAGGGAGACTTCCGCGAGACGGAGGTGTTCGAGCGGATCCTCGCCCGGCTGGCCGACAGGCGGGCCGATGTCGTGCTGTCGGACATGGCGCCGTCACTGAGCGGTATGGACGCGGTCGATCAGCCCCGCGCCATGCACCTGGCGGAGCTGGCCCTCGATATGGCGGCGCGCGTCTTGAAGCCGGGCGGTGCCGCCCTGATCAAGGCATTCCAGGGGTCCGGGTTCGAGGAGCTGGTCCGGACCGCCCGGGGTGAATTCGGCAAGGTCAAGCTGGTCAAACCAGAGGCCTCCCGGTCCCGAAGCCCTGAGATGTACCTGCTGGCCATGCAGTTTCGCTTGGTGTAGGTTCGTGAGAGAGATCAGGCGGCGCTCCACCAAAGGACGGAAGCCCTTGAACGACTTGACAAAGAACATCCTGCTCTGGGTCGTCATCGTGATCGTGCTGTTGCTCGTCTTCAGCCGCTATATGCCGACTGTCGGGCAGCCGCAGCAGGTCGCGTACTCGACCTTCCTCGACGACGTGAAGAGCGGTCGGGTCGACAAGGTGACGCTGCAGGGCGAGATGATCTACGGGGAGCGCAAGGACAAGTCGACCTTCAAGGCCTACAACCCCGAGACCGACTACACGGCGCTCATCGGCACCCTCGAGAAGAACAACGTCGAGATCACCGGTGAGCCGCCCAAACAACCGAACTACCTGGGACAGCTGCTGTTGCAGCTGGCGCCCGCGCTGCTCCTGATCGTGGTGTTCGTGTACATGCTGCGGCAGATGCAGGGGGCGTCCGGCGGTCGCGGCGCCATGTCCTTCGGCAAGAGCCGGGCGCGACTGCTGGGTGAGGACCAGGTCAACGTCACCTTCGCAGACGTCGCCGGCGTGGATGAGGCCAAGCAGGAGGTGGGCGAGATCGTCGACTTCCTCAAGGATCCCGGCAAGTTCCAGAAGCTCGGCGGCAAGATCCCCAAGGGCGTGCTGATGGTCGGCTCGCCGGGCACCGGCAAGACACTGCTGGCGCGCGCCATCGCCGGAGAGGCGAAGGTGCCGTTCTTCACGATCTCGGGCTCCGACTTCGTGGAGATGTTCGTCGGCGTCGGCGCCTCGCGCGTGCGCGACATGTTCGAGCAGGCGAAGAAGCACGCGCCGTGCATCATCTTCATCGACGAGATCGATGCGGTCGGCCGGCACCGCGGCGCGGGCCTCGGCGGTGGCCACGACGAGCGCGAGCAGACGCTCAATCAGCTGCTGGTGGAGATGGACGGCTTCGAGGGCAACGAAGGCATCATCGTCATCGCCGCGACCAACCGCCCCGATGTGCTCGATCCGGCGCTGCTGCGCCCGGGTCGCTTCGACCGGCAGGTCGTGGTGCCGCTGCCCGACGTGCGCGGCCGCGAGCAGATCCTGCGCGTGCACATGCGGCGCGTGCCGCTCGCAGACGACGTCAAGCCCGCGCTGATCGCCCGCGGTACGCCGGGGTTCTCCGGCGCGGATCTTGCCAATCTGGTCAACGAGGCGGCGCTGTTCGCCGCGCGCGCCAACAAACGCATCGTCGGGATGGAGGAGTTCGAGCAGGCCAAGGATAAGATCATGATGGGCGCGGAGCGGCGCTCCATGGTGATGAGCGAGGCCGAAAAGCGCATGACCGCCTACCACGAGGCCGGCCATGCGATCGTCGGCATGACCGTGCCCGAGCACGATCCGGTCTACAAGGTCACCATCATCCCGCGCGGCCGCGCCCTGGGCGTGACGCAGTTCCTCCCCGAGCAGGATCGCTACAGCTTCTCGAAACGCCGCATCGAGAGCGCTATCACGACGCTGTTCGGCGGGCGCATCGCCGAGGAACTGATCTTCGGGCCCGAGTCGGTGACCACCGGAGCCGCGAACGACATCGAGCGCGCCACCGAGCTGGCGCGCAATATGGTCACGAAGTGGGGCCTGTCCGACAAGCTCGGGCCGCTCACCTATTCCGAGGAGAGCGGCGAGGTGTTCCTCGGCCGCAGCGTCACCCAGCACAAGCAGGTCTCGGACGTCACCGCGCACGCCATCGACGAGGAGGTGCGGCGGGTGATCGAGGCGAACTTCAAGCGGGCGCGCGAGATCCTCACGAGCACGCTCGACAAGCTGCATGCCATGGCCGATGCGCTCATGAAGTACGAGACCGTCGACGAGGAGCAGCTGAAGGACATCATGGCCGGCAGAACGCCCAAGCCGCCCGCGGGCTGGGACGAAGCACTGTCGAACAAGCCGCCCAAGGCTCCGCAGGAAGGCTCGGCAGCCGGCGGACCGGCGATACCGGCGGGACAACACTAGACTCCACGCAGGCGCCGGGTGCGGGGAGAAAGAGTCCCTGGAGGCTCCGGCAGAAGCGTCCCTGTTTTCCCGGACCCGCGCTCCCTAGCGTCCGCAACTCCATGTCGTCCCCGCCGGTAGCGCTGCGGTGCGCAGATAAAACCCTGGACCTCAGCCGGCCGGTCGTCATGGGCGTGGTGAACGTGACGCCGGATTCGTTCTCCGACGGCGGGCGCTACCTCGCGCTCGATGCAGCGGTGGCCCACGGCGTGCGCCTGGCCGAAGAGGGCGCTGCACTGATCGACGTGGGCGGCGAGTCCACGCGGCCCGGGGCGGAGCCCGTGGCGCTCGAGGAGGAGCTGCGGCGTGTCGTGCCGGTCATCGAGCGGTTGCGCGCGGCAACCCATGCGGTCATCTCCGTCGACACCGGCAAGCCTGAAGTGATGCGCGCCGCCCTGGCCGCAGGCGCCGGTCTGGTGAACGACGTGTATGCGCTGCGTGCCCCCGGGGCACTGGATGCCGTCGTGGCGAGCGGTTGCGCGCTCTGCCTGGTGCACATGCAGGGTGAGCCGCGCACCATGCAGGCCGCGCCCCGCTATGCGGACCTAGTCGGCGAGGTGCGCGCGTTCCTTGCCGGGCGGGTGGCGGCCTGCCGGGCTGCGGGGGTCGAGGCGCAGCGCATCGTCATCGACCCCGGGTTCGGCTTCGGCAAGACGCTGGAGCACAATCTGAGGCTGCTGCGGCACCTGCGCGAGCTCACCGCCGGCGAGCAGCCGGTGTTGGTCGGCTTGTCGCGCAAGGCCATGGTCGGCACACTCACGGGGCGTCCGCACGGCGAGCGTGCCAACGGCAGCGTCGCGCTCGCGGTGGTGGCGGTGCTCGCCGGTGCGCGTATCGTTCGCGCGCACGACGTCGCCGCGACCGTCGAGGCGCTGCAGGTCGTCGCCGCGGTAATGGGGAGAGAGTAGTTGGGTCGACGGTATTTCGGCACTGACGGGGTTCGCGGCCGCGTGGGGGAGCACCCCATGACCGTGGACTTCGCGCTGCAGCTCGCGAGCGCCGCGGCACGGGTGCTGGCGCCCGAGGGCGGCACGGTGCTGATCGGCAAGGACACGCGCCTGTCGGGCTACATGTTCGAGTCGGCGCTCGAGGCGGGCTTCGTAGCCGCGGGCGTCGACGTCATGCTGATCGGCCCGCTGCCCACCCCGGGTATCGCCTATATGACCCGGCGCTTCAACTGCAGTTTCGGCGTGGTGATCAGCGCCTCGCACAACCGCTACGACGACAACGGCATCAAGTTCTTCGATGCCTCCGGCGGCAAGCTGTCCGACGAGCTCGAGGAACGCATCGAGACCGAGCTCGCCCACGCACCGGTCACCCGCGCCTCGCGCAGCCTCGGGCGCGCGACCCGCGCCGATCGCTCGCGGACGCTCTACCAGGAGTTCTGCGCCTCGACGATGCCGGCCGACGTCGATCTCTCCGGGCTGAAGATCGTCATCGATTGCGCCAACGGCGCCTCCTACAAGGTGGGACCGCGCATCCTCGCCGACCTCGGCGCGGAGATCGTGCCGATCGGCTGCTCACCGAACGGCCGCAACATCAATGACGGCTGCGGCTCGACCGCACCGGATCTGCTGCAACTCACCGTACCCGGGGTGCGCGCCAACGCCGGGCTGGCGCTCGACGGTGACGGCGACCGACTCGTCATGGTCGATCATCTCGGCCGCATCGTCGACGGCGACCAGCTGCTGTACGTGATCGCGCGCGCGCTGATGCAGGCCGGCAGGCTCGTCGGACCGGTGGTCGGCACGTCGATGAGTAACATGGGGCTCGAGGTAGCACTGCGCGCGAGCGGCATCGACTTCCGGCGCGCCGCGGTCGGCGATCGCTACGTGCTGGCGATGCTGCGCGAGACGCAGGGCGTGCTCGGCGGGGAGACCTCGGGCCACATTCTGTGCCTCGACAAGACCACCACGGGCGACGGTCTGGTGAGCGCGCTGCAGGTGCTGGCGGTCATGCGGCAGACCGGCCGGCCGCTCGCCGAGCTTGCTTCGGGCATGCAGAAGTTCCCGCAGGTGCTCATTAACGTGAACGTCGCGCAGCGCTTCGATCCGGCCGCCGTCCCCGCGCTCCAGAAAGCCGTGACGCGCATCGAGAAGCGTCTGGGTGACGACGGCCGCGTGGTGCTGCGCGCGTCGGGTACGGAGCCGGTGATCCGGGTGATGGTGGAGGCGCGGGACGAGGCCACGGCCCGCGCGGCCGCCACGGAACTGTGCGAGGTGGTCCAGGGAGTCGCGGGCTGACCTTAAGCGGGTGGGTGCACCGCAGCGGCATTGCGCCACCCCCCCTGCATGGCTATGATCCCGCGCCCTTCGCACCCTCAGTCGCCCGCTTAACCCTCGCCCACGGTTCGCACCTAAGCCTCCATGCGCCAGCCCATCGTTGCCGGGAACTGGAAGATGCACGGGTCGCGCGCCGAGAACGCGCGGCTCATCGAGGAGTTGCTGGCGGGCTGCCCGGCAAAGCCCGCGGCCGCGTGTGTCGTGTGCCCGCCGTTCGTGTACCTGCAGGAGGTGGCAAGGCTGCTGCGTGATTCAGCGCTCAGCCTCGGTGGCCAGGACGTGTGCGCGGACGCGCAGGGCGCCTTCACGGGCGAGGTCTCCGCCGGCATGCTGAGGGACGTCGGCTGCGAGTACGTGATCGTCGGTCACTCCGAGCGGCGGCTGCTGTACCGCGAGAGCGATCAGCTTATCGCGCGCAAATTCGCGGCCGCCCATGCCCGGGGGTTGAATCCGATCCTGTGCGTGGGCGAGCAGCTCGCCGACCGCGAGGCGGGGCGTACGCGCGAGGTCGTTGCCCGGCAACTCGAGGTGGTGCTGGAGTTGTGCGGTGCCGGCGCGCTCGAGCAGGGCGTGGTGGCTTATGAGCCGGTGTGGGCGATCGGCACGGGCCGCAATGCGAGCCCGGAGCAGGCGCAGGAAGTCCATGCCTTTATCCGGGCCCGGATCTCGGCCCGGGATGCTAGAATCGGCGGCGTTACACGGATTCTGTACGGCGGCAGCGTCAAGGCCGGTAATGCGGCCGAGTTGTTCACGATGCCGGACGTCGATGGCGGCCTGATCGGCGGCGCCTCGCTCAAGGCGGATGAGTTTCTGGCGATCCTGACCGCAGCGCGGCCGGGTTAAACAGGTTTGCAAATGTTGCGCATCATCTTGACTGTTATCCAGGTGCTTTCTTCGCTCGCCATCATCGGCCTCGTGCTGATCCAGCGCGGTAAGGGCGCGGACGCCGGCGCCGGGTTCGGCTCGGGCGCGTCCGGGACGGTGTTCGGTGCACGGGGTGCCTCGACTGCGCTGTCGAAGGCCACAGCGCTCTTTGCGGCGATCTTCATGATCAATAGCCTGGCGCTGGCCTACACGGGCACGCGCTCGAGCGCACCGACGAAGTCGATCCTCGAGGAGGCGAACCAGCCACAGCCGAAGCCCGCGCCGGGCGCCATGCTGCCGGCGGTGCCGCCGTCGTCGGGCTCGGCGCCGGGTGCCGCGCCGGGAAGCGCTCCGCCCGCAATCCCGCCGGCGGCCACGAGTGCGGCGCAGACTCCGTCGCAGACTGCGGCGCAGAAATCCGCGCCGCCGCCCGCGGCGCCCGCACCGGCGCAGACGCCGAAGTGACCGCCGGGCGGGTTGCAAAATCTAGAATGGCAGAACCAAAACTTGCCGACGTGGTGGAATTGGTAGACACACTAGCTTGAGGGGCTAGCGCCGCAAGGTGTGGGAGTTCGAATCTCCCCGTCGGCACCAAAAAGACGGCTGCGCTGCTACAATGGGAAATCCGTTGGGGGCAGGTCGGAGGTCGCTGACTCGATCTGCCTTTTTTACGCACCAGCCACGCATGCTGTCGAACTATCTCCCGATTCTGATCTTTCTCATCGTCGCCACAGCTCTCGCCGGGGTGCTGCTCGCCCTCGGCACAGGCTTCGGCCGCTACTTCGCGCGCTTCCACGACGACCGCGCCAAGCTCTCCCCGTACGAATGCGGCTTCGAGGCTTTCGAAGACAGCCGCATGAAATTCGACGTGCGCTACTACCTGGTGGCGATCCTCTTCATCGTCTTCGATCTGGAGATCGCGTTCCTGTTTCCGTGGGCGGTCGCGCTCGGCCGCATCGGGCTCGCCGGACTCGGCGCAATGGTCATCTTTCTCGGCATCCTCGTCGTCGGCTTCATCTACGAATGGAAGAAGGGGGCGCTCGAGTGGGACTAGAGGCTCAGGACGCCACCGCCGGCTTCGCGCAGCGCGGCTTCCTCACCACCCAGGTGGACAGCCTCGTCAACTGGGCGCGCACCGGGTCGCTGTGGCCGATGACCTTCGGGCTGGCGTGCTGCGCGGTGGAGATGATGCACGCGGGAGCCTCGCGCTACGACCTCGATCGCTTCGGCGTGGTGTTTCGCCCGAGCCCGCGCCAGTCGGACGTGATGATCGTCGCGGGCACGCTGGTCAACAAGATGGCACCGGCGCTGCGCAAGGTGTACGACCAGATGGCCGAGCCGCGCTGGGTCATCTCGATGGGCTCGTGCGCGAACGGCGGCGGTTACTATCATTACTCGTACTCCGTGGTGCGGGGCTGCGATCGCATCGTACCGGTCGATGTGTACGTGCCCGGATGTCCGCCCACGGCCGAGGCGCTGGTCTACGGGATCCTGCAGTTGCAGAAGAAGATCGCGCGCACCAGTACCATCGCCCGCTAGTCATGGAGTGGCTCACCCCTTGAGCGAGCTCGTTGAAGCTCTGGCGATGAAGGTCGATGCCGCGCTGCAGGATCGCGTGCGGCGCGCGCCGGCGCCCGCACACGAGCTGGCGTACGAGACTGACGCAGCGCAGCTCCTCGGGGTGTGCCGCGCGCTGCGCGATACACCGTCGCTCAGGTTCGAGATGCTGATGGACCTCGCCGGCGTCGACTATCTCCACTACGGCCGCGACGACTGGGAGACTTCGGACGCAACGCGCAAAGGCTTCAGCCGCGCCCGGATGGTGCCCCGTGCGCCGCCGGATCCGGCCGCAGCGGGCCGCCTCGCGGTCGTTTACAACCTGCTGTCGGTAAGTGGTAACCAGCGGCTGCGCCTGCGGGTGCGTTGCCCCGACAGCGCCGAGCCGGTCCTCGATTCGGTGGTGGCTGTCTGGGCGAGCGCCAACTGGTTCGAGCGCGAGGCTTTCGACCTGTTCGGGATCCTGTTCCGCGGCCACCCGGACCTGCGTCGCATCCTCACCGACTACGGCTTCATCGGCCATCCGTTCCGCAAGGACTTCCCGCTGAGCGGCAACGTCGAGGTGCAGTACGACCCCGACCGCCAGCGCGTGGTCTATCGGCCGGTGAGCATCACCCCAAGGGTGCTCGTGCCGAAAGTGATCCGCCACGACAATCGCTACGATCCCGCGCTGAGCGACGACGTGCAGGGGCCGCGCTGATGGCCACGACCCCGCTGTCCGAGATCCGCAACTACACCATGAACTTCGGCCCGCAGCATCCCGCGGCCCACGGCGTGCTGCGCCTCGTGCTCGAGATGGACGGCGAGGTGATCCAGAAGGCCGACCCGCACATCGGACTCCTGCACCGCGGCACCGAGAAGCTCGCGGAATCGAAGCCCTTCAACCAGTCGATCGGCTACATGGACCGGCTCGACTACGTGTCGATGATGTGCAACGAGCATGCCTACGTGCTCGCCATCGAGCGGCTGCTCGGCATCGAGCCGCCGGAGCGCGCGCAGTACATCCGCGTCATGTTCGACGAGATCACGCGCATCCTCAACCACCTGATGTTTCTCGGCTCTCACGCGCTCGACATCGGTGCGATGACGGTATTCCTGCTGTGCTTCAAGGCACGTGAAGATCTGATGGACGTTTACGAGGCCGTGTCCGGCACGCGCATGCACGCCACCTACTATCGCCCCGGCGGCGTGTACCGCGACCTGCCGGGGTCCATGCCGAAGTACCAGCCATCGAAGTGGCGCTCGGCGAAAGAGGTCGCGCGGCTCAACGAGGCGCGTTCCGGCACGCTGCTCGACTTCATCCAGGCGTTCACCGAGAGCTTCCCGGCACAGATCGACGACTACGAGGCGCTGCTCACCGACAACCGCATCTGGAAGCAGCGTACGGTCAACATCGGGGTGGTGAGCCCGGAGCGCGCCATGCAGCTCGGCTTCTCCGGTCCGATGCTGCGCGGCTCGGGTGTGGAATGGGATCTGCGCAAGAAGCAGCCCTACGAGGTGTACGACCGCATGGACTTCGACATCCCGGTGGGTGTGAACGGCGACTGTTACGACCGCTACCTGTGCCGGGTCGAGGAGATGCGCCAGTCCAACCGCATCGTTCGCCAGTGCATCGACTGGCTGAGCCGCAACGACGGCTCCGTGATGGTCGCCGACCGCAAGATGCGCCCGCCGGGACGTCTGCACATGAAGGAGGACATGGAGTCCCTCATCCATCACTTCAAGTTCTTCACGGAAGGCTACGAGGTTCCGGAAGGGGAGACCTATGCGGCCGTTGAGGCGCCGAAGGGCGAGTTCGGCGTGTACCTGGTCTCGGACGGTGCCAACAAGCCCTACCGCGTGAAGTGCCGGGCGCCGAGTTTTGCGCACCTCTCGGCGCTCGAGGAAATGTGCCGCGGTCACATGCTTGCGGACGTGGTGGCCATCATCGGCACACAGGACATCGTGTTCGGGGAGGTCGACCGGTGAGCGGCGATGTCAACAGCACCGGCATCGTCGCCACGGCGGATGCCGCGGACAGCAGGCTGAGGCTCCTCTCGGCGCAGACGCGCGCGGAGATCGATCGCTGGGTCGCCAAGTTCCCGCCCGGGCGGCAGCGCTCGGCGTGCATCGCGGGCCTGCGCGCCGCGCAGGAGCAGAACCACGGCCACCTCACTGCGGACCTCATGGACGCGGTCGCCGAGTACCTGAAGCTGCCGCGCATCCAGATCTACGAGGTGGCGAGCTTCTACTCGATGTTCGAGATTCATCCCTGCGGGCGCCATCACGTCAGCATCTGCACCAATATCTCCTGCATGCTGAACGGCGCCGAGGCGCTGATCGCGCATGCCGAGAAGAGACTTGGGATCCGCCTCAACGAGAGCACGCCCGACGGCCGCATCTTTCTCAAGCGCGAGGAGGAATGCCTGGCGGCCTGCACCGGTGCGCCGATGATGATGGTCGACCACGTGTTCCACGAGCAGCTGACGCCGGCGGCGCTCGACAAAATTCTCGACGAGCTCAAATGAGCGGTGCGGCCGACAAGTGGGCGTCGAAGCTGAATCTCACCGCGTTCGAGCCGCTCAAGTTGGAGCGCTCCTGGACGCTGGAAAGTTACCGCAGGATCGGCGGCTACGAGGTGTGGGAGCGGCTGCTGAAGGACAAGCCCGAGCGCGGCACGATCATCGACCAGGTCAAGGCCTCGGGACTGCGCGGCCGGGGCGGGGCGGGCTTCCCCACCGGCACCAAGTGGAGCTTCATGCCGCGCAACGCGCCGATGCAGAAATACCTGGTGTGCAACTCGGACGAGAGCGAGCCGGGCACCTGCCACGACCGTGACATCCTGCGCTACAACCCGCACGCGCTCATCGAGGGACTGGCGATCGCCGGCTACGCGACCAACACCACCGTCGCCTACAATTACATTCGCGGCGAGTTCCTCGGCGAGCCGGTGCCGCGCTTCGAGGCAGCGCTCGCCGAGGCTTACGCCGCCGGACTCCTCGGCAAGAACATCCGCAACTCCGCCATCGACTTCGATCTGCACACCTTCGTCGGCGCCGGCGCCTACATCTGCGGCGAGGAGACCGGGCTGCTGGAGTCGCTCGAGGGCAAGCCCGGCAAGCCGCGCTTCAAGCCGCCGTTTCCGGCGAATTTCGGCCTGTACGGCGCGCCCACCACGATCAACAACACGCTGAGCTTCGCTTCGGTGCCGACGATCCTGCGCAAGGGGCCGGCGTGGTTCGCCGCCCTCGGTCCGCCGAACTCCGGCGGCACGCTGATTTTCTCGGTGTCCGGCCACGTCAACAAGCCGCAGAACCTCGAGCTGCCGCTCGGCATCCCGTTTGCCGAGCTCCTCGAGCTATGCGGCGGAGTGCGCGGCGGAGCCAAGCTCAAGGCGGTGATTCCGGGCGGCGTCTCGGTGCCGGTGGTGCCGGGCGAGGTCATGCTGCGGACCAACATGGACTACGACTCGGTGAAGGCCGCCGGCTCGGCTCTCGGCACCGGCGCCGCCATCGTCATGGACGAGACCACCTGCATGGTGCGGGTACTCGAGCGCATCTCGCGCTTCTACATGTCCGAATCCTGCGGCCAATGCACGCCGTGCCGCGAGGGTACCGGCTGGATGAACCGCCTGCTGAAGCGCGTGCTCGCGGGCGAGGCGCGTCGCGAGGAGCTGGGGCTGCTGCTCGACGTCGCCAACCACATCGAGGGGCACACCATCTGTGCGTTCGGCGACGCCTCGGCCTGGCCGGTGCAGAGCTTCCTCAAGCACTACCGCCATGAGTTCGAGTACATGATCGACCACGGCGGCCGCAGCCTGGTGGCCGACACTCTGGGCGCGCAGGCGGCTTAGCGAGACACAGGACGCAAGGAACCGCAGCCCCCATGGCAGACGACCTGGTCAACATCGAGATCGACGGCGTACCCATCAAGGTCCGCAAGGGCGAGATGATCATCCGCGCCACGGACGCGCACGGGGTGTACGTGCCGCGCTTCTGCTATCACGACAAGCTGTCGATCGCGGCCAACTGCCGCATGTGTCTGGTGGAGGTCGAGAAGGCCCCGAAGCCGCTGCCCGCCTGTGCGACACCGGTGGCGGAGGGCATGAAGGTGTTCACCAGGTCGCCGCGCGCCATCGGCGCACAGCGCGCCGCCATGGAGTTCCTGCTCATCAATCACCCGCTCGACTGCCCGATCTGCGACCAGGGCGGGGAGTGCGAGCTGCAGGACCTGGCAGTGGGCTTCGGCCGCGGCGCCTCGCGCTACGGCGAGCGCAAGCGCGTCGTGCCGGACGAGAACCTGGGTCCGCTGATCGGCACCGACATGACGCGCTGCATCCACTGCACGCGCTGCATCCGCTTCACCGAGGAAATCGCCGGCATCCAGGAGCTCGGCATGATCGGGCGCGGCGAGCACATGAAGGTGCGCACCTATATAGAGAGCACGGTGAACCACGAGCTCTCGGGCAACATCATCGACCTGTGCCCGGTGGGCGCGCTGGTGTCCAAGCCCTACCGCTTCAGCGCCCGCGCCTGGGAGATGACGGCGACACCGCTGATCTCCCCGCACGATCCGGTGGGCAGCAACGTGTACGGCCACGTGCTGCGCGGCCGGCTGATGCGCGTGCTGCCGCGCGAGAACCCGGCGATCAACGAGGTGTGGATCGCCGACCGCGACCGCTTCAGCTACGAGGGCGTCTACAGCCATGACCGGCTCGAGCACCCGCTGGTGCGGCGCGGCGGGGAGTGGCTCGCCACCGACTGGGAGAGCGCGCTCACCGAGCTCGCCGCGGGACTCAAGGCGCGCGCCGATGCACTCGGGGTGCTGGCGAGCCCGTCCAGCACGGTCGAGGAGCTGTATCTCGCGGCGCGCATCGCGCGCGGGCTCGGTACGCATAACATCGATCACCGTCTGCGGCAGCGCGATTTCCGCGATCAGAACGCCGACCCGGTATTCCCCGCCCTTGGGATGCGCATCGCGGAGGTCGACGCGCTCGATGCGCTGCTCATCGTCGGCTCGAACCTGCGCCGCGAGGTGCCGATGCTGGCGCACCGCGTCCGCAGGGCCGCGCGGCGCGGTGCCCAGGTTGCGCTGCTGAACCCGGCGCGCTTCCCTTACCTGTTTCCGGTGAAGGCCTACCTCACCTCCGCGCCGGCGGACATGGTGGCCGATCTGGCGGCGGTCGTGGCTGCCGCGAGCGCCGCCACGGGACGGCCCGTGCCGGCGCCCCTTGCCGCCGCGGTCGGCGCGGCGCGCGTCACCGATGCGCATCGCGCGGTGGCGCAGGCGCTGACCGCCGGGCCTAAGCGCGCGGTCTGGCTGGGGGCGCTCGCCGCGCGCCACGCGGCGTTCGCGGACCTGCGGGCGCTCGCCGCCGCGCTCGCGGCGATCACCGGCGCGACGCTCGGCCGGCTCGCCGAGGGTGGCAACGCCGCCGGTGCCTATCTCGCGGGAGCCGTCCCGCACCGCACTGCGGGCGCGCGTTTGCTGCCGCAGCCGGGGCTCACGACGGCCGACATGCTGCGCGCGCCGCTGCGCGCCTATCTGCTGTTCGGGGGCCTCGAGCCCTCGATGGACACCCTCGACGCGGGGAGCCCGCAGACGCTCGCCAGGGCGGAGCTGGTCGCAGCGATCACGCCATTCGCGAGCGCCGAGCTGCGCCAGGTCGCGCACCTGCTGCTGCCGATGGGCACCTTCGCCGAGTCCGCGGGCACCTACGTGAACTGCGAGGGCCTGTGGCAGAGCCAGCCGGGCGCGGCGGTGCCGGTCGGCGAGGCGCGACCGGGCTGGAAGGTGCTGCGTGTCCTCGGCACGCTGCTCGGCCTAGCGGGCTTCGAGTACCAGTCGGCGGAGGACGTGCTCAGCGAGGTGCGTTCGCTGTGCGCGGGCGTCGCTCCCGAGGGCTACGCCGGCAGCCACGCCGTGCAGCCGGGCATCGGGGCGGCAGCGACGGCGGGCGGACTTGCGGACGTGCCGATGTACCAGACCGACGCCGTGGTGCGGCGCGCAGCTTCGCTGCAGAAAACGCGTGAAGGTCGCACGCCGGCGGCGAACTACTGACGGGCGCCACGGCAGTGCTCAACACGCTTGCAACGACCTGGCAGTCGCTTCCCGACTACGCGCGCTCGACCGCGTGGATCATCGTCATCACCGTGGGGCTGATCCTGTGCGTGGCGCTGCTGACTCTGTGGGAGCGCAAGGTCATCGGCTGGATGCAGCTGCGGCGTGGACCGAACCGGGTGCGCATCTTCGGCCTGCTGCCGGGCCTGGGCCAGCCGTTTGCCGACGTCGTGAAGCTGCTGCTGAAGGAAGTGGTCGTTCCGACCAACTCGAACCGATTCCTGTTCCGCCTCGCGCCGATGATCGCCCTGGTGCCGGCGTTCGCGGCCTGGGCGGTCATTCCGCTCTCTCCCGAGCTGACCGTGTCCCGGGCCGATGCGGGTCTGCTCTACCTGCTGTCGCTCACCTCGATGGGCGTCTACGGCATCATCATCGCCGGCTGGGCGGCCAACTCGAAGTATGCCTTCCTCGGCGCCATGCGCTCTGCGGCGCAGATGGTGGCTTACGAGATTGCCATGGGCTTTGCGCTGGTCGGCGTGCTGATGGCCACCGGCAGCATGAACCTCGGCACCATCGTCCGCACCCAGGAGGGCGGGTTCCTGTCGTGGAACTGGTTCTGGCTGTTCCCGCTGCTCGTGGTGTATTTCATTTCCGGAGTAGCCGAGACCAATCGCGCGCCATTCGATGTCGCGGAAGGCGAGTCGGAGATCGTCGCCGGCTTCCACGTCGAGTACTCGGGCATCGCGTTCGCGCTGTTCTTTCTCGCCGAGTACGCCAACATGATCCTGATCGCGGCGCTCACCGCGACGTTCTTCTTCGGCGGCTGGCAGGCACCGCTCGAGGGCTACCCGGTCCTTGGCGCCACGTTGCTCGGGCAGCCGAGCTTCCTCTGGTTCGGGCTCAAGGTATTCGTGCTGCTGTTCCTGTTCCTGTGGTTCCGCGCCACGTTCCCCCGCTATCGCTATGACCAGATCATGCGGCTCGGCTGGAAAGCGCTGATCCCGGTGACGCTGGTGTGGATCGGTGTGGAGATGCTGCTCGAGGTAGGCCGGATCGGCCCCTGGGCACGCGCCTGGTATCACTGACGGAAGCAACGGATGCGCGTGAATCTGCTCAAGACCTTCCTGCTGCCGGAGCTCCTCAAGGGGCTCACCGTCACGGCGCGCACCTTGTTCACCCGCAAGTTCACCCTCAACTACCCGGAAGAGAAGACGCCGCAGTCGCCGCGCTTTCGCGGCCTGCACGCCCTGCGGCGCTATCCGAACGGCGAGGAGCGCTGCATCGCCTGCAAGCTATGCGAGGCGGTGTGTCCTGCGGTCTGCATCACCATCGATTCGGCCGTTGCGGCCGACGGCACGCGCCGCACGACACGGTACGACATCGACCTGTTCAAGTGTATCTACTGCGGCTTCTGCGAAGAGGCCTGCCCGGTGGACGCCATCGTGTTGACTCGCATTCACGAGTATCACATGGAGAGTCGCGGCGAGAACATCATGAACAAGGACAAGCTGCTCGCGGTCGGCGAGCGCTACGAGGTGATGATCGCCGCCGACCGGGCCGTGGACGCCCCATACCGATGAGTACGCGATGCTGATCCAGGTGCTGTTCCACCTGTTCGCCGCCATCCTGATCCTCGCGGCTCTCGGGGTGATCGCGGCGCGCAACCCGGTGTACTCGGCACTGGCGCTGGTGATGTGCTTCATCACCTCGGCCGCCATCTGGCTGCTGATCGAGGCGGAGTTCCTGGCGGTGGTGCTGGTGCTGGTGTACGTCGGCGCCGTCATGGTGCTGTTCCTGTTCGTGGTCATGATGCTCGACATCAACCTGGCGGAGCTGCGCCAGGGCTTCACCCGCTTCGCCTGGCTCGGCTGGCTCACGGCGCTCGCGGTCATCGTCGAGATCGTCGGCGTCGTCTGGGCGCGCGGTGCGCTCGGCGTCGACGCCAGCCACGGCGGTACGCCGGAGCCCGCGACCTACAGCAACACCCTCGACCTCGGGCGCGTGCTCTATACCCGTTACGCCTATCCGTTCGAGCTCGCCGCGGTGGTGCTGCTGGTGGCGATCGTCGCCGCCATCTCGCTCACCATGCGCCGCCGCCGGGGACTGAAGCACCAGGACATCGGCGCGCAGGTCGCGGTGCGGGCCGCCGACCGGGTGCGGCTCGTGAAGATGGCGCCGGAGAAGCGCCCATGATCGCGCTCGGCCAGCTGCTGACGCTGTCGGGAATCGTGTTCGCGCTGGCGGTGGCCGGCATCTTCCTCAATCGCAAGAGCCTCATCCTGCTGCTGATGTGCGTCGAGCTGCTGCTACTCGCGGCCAATTTCAACTTCATCGCTTTCTCGCGCTATCTCGGCGACATCAACGGCCAGGTGTTCGTGTTTTTCATCCTGACGGTGGCGGCGGCGGAGTCGGCGATCGGACTGGCGATCCTGGTGGTGCTGTTCCGCGAGCGGCGCAGCATCAACGTCGAGGATCTGAATACGCTGCGAGGCTGAGGCGCGCCATGAACCCCACCGTACTGATCGCGATCCCGCTGCTGCCGCTCGTGGCAGCGGGTGTAGCCGGTCTCGGCGGGCGCCTCATCGGGCGCCTTGGGGCGAGCGCGCTCACCTGCCTGGCGGTGGGCGTGTCCTGCGTGCTGTCGCTGCTGGTGCTCAAGCAGAGCTGCCTCGACGGCGCCCCCACGTTCGATGCGCCGGTCTACACCTGGCTGGTGAGCGATGGCTTCCATATGCAGGTGGGCTTCCTGATCGACCGCCTCACCGCGCTGATGATGGCCGTGGTCACTTTCGTGTCGCTGTGCGTGCACATCTACACCATCGGCTACATGGCCGACGATCCGGGTTACAAGCGCTTCTTCAGCTACATCTCGCTGTTCACCTTCTCCATGCTGATGCTGGTGATGGCGAACAACTTCATGCAGCTGTTCTTCGGCTGGGAAGCGGTCGGCCTGGTGTCGTATCTGCTGATCGGCTTCTGGTATACGCGGCCGAGCGCGGTCGCTGCCAACCTCAAGGCCTTCATCGTCAACCGCATCGGCGATTTCGGCTTCGTGCTCGGGATCGCCGGAATCGCCTACTACACCGGCTCGCTCGACTACCGTGCGGCGTTCGCCGCCGCGCCGCACATCGCCCTTGCCGCTCTGCCGCTCGGCGCGACCACCCGGGTCGGGGCGCTGACGCTGATCTGCATATGCCTGTTCGTGGGCGCGATGGGCAAGTCCGCCCAGGTGCCGCTGCACGTCTGGCTGCCGGACTCGATGGAAGGCCCGACTCCGATCTCGGCGCTGATCCACGCGGCCACCATGGTGACGGCGGGCATCTTCATGGTGGCGCGCATGTCGCCGCTGTTCGAGTACTCGTCCGCGGCGCTCTCGTTCGTGCTGGTGATCGGCGCCACCACCGCCTTCTTCATGGGACTGCTCGGCGTGGTGAACAACGACATCAAGCGCGTGATCGCCTACTCGACGCTCTCGCAGCTCGGCTACATGACCGTCGCGCTCGGTGTCTCCGCTTACAGTGCGGCCATCTTCCACCTGATGACGCATGCGTTCTTCAAGGCACTGCTGTTCCTCGCGGCCGGGTCGGTGATCATCGCCATGCACCACGAGCAGGACATGCGCCGTATGGGCGGGCTCGCCAAGTACATGCCGGTGACCGCCGTGACCTGCTGGATCGGCGCCCTGGCGCTGGTCGGCACGCCGTTCTTCTCCGGCTTCTACTCGAAGGATGCGATCATCGAGGCGGTCGGCGCCTCGCATCGCTTCGGGGCGGGTTACGCGTACTGGTGCGTGTTGTGCGGCGTCTTCGTCACGGCGCTGTATACGTTCCGCATGCTGTTCCTCACTTTCCACGGCCCGGAGCGCTTCCGTGCGACGGCGCACGAGGGCGCCGATACGCACGGGGCTGAGCCGCATGGCCACGGCGCCGATCCGCATGAGAGCCCGGCGGTCGTGACCCTCCCGCTGATCGCGCTCGCCATTCCGTCGGTGGTCATCGGTGCGCTCACCGTCGGCACGGTGCTGTACGGCGGCTACTTCGGCGCCGCCATCCGCGTGCTGCCCGGCGACGACACCCTCGCGGGGCTGGCGCGGGAGTACGCCGGGCCGCTGCGCGCCGCGTTCGAGGGCTTTCTCGCGCCGCCCTTCTGGCTGGCGCTCGCCGGGGCCGTGACCGCCTGGCTGTGCTTCCTCAGGCGGCCGGAGCTGGCGGACGCGGCGGCGCACCGCGCGCGCTGGCTGTACGCGCTGCTGATCAACAAGTACTACTTCGACTGGGTCAACGAGCGGCTGATCGCGCCGCTCGCCCGGCTGATCGGCGTCGGGCTGTGGAAGGGCGGGGACCAGGCGCTGATCGACGGGGTGATGGTCAACGGCACCGCCGCAGAAGTCAGCTGGCTCGGCGGCGTGCTGCGCCGCGTGCAGAACGGGTATCTCTACTCCTACGCGTTCTGGATGGTGATCGGGCTGGCGGTGCTGCTGGGTTGGTTCCTGATGCACGGCGTGCGCAGCTAGCGCCGCCACGAGGGCACGAGTCGAGCGATGCACGATCTACTGTCGCTGATGATCTGGCTGCCGATCGCCGCGGGCGTGGCGGTGCTGCTGCTCGGCGACCGCGGCATCGTCGCGGGCCGCTGGCTGGCGCTCGTCGCCTCCCTCGCGACGCTGCTGCTGGCTGTGCCGCTGGTGAGCGGCTTCGACACCAGCACGGCGGCCATGCAGTTCGTCGAGAAGCTGGCCTGGATTCAGCGCTTCCGCGCCTACTACGCGCTCGGCGTCGACGGCATCTCGGTGCCGCTGATCGTGCTCACGGCGTTCATGACCGTGCCGGTGGTGATCGCCGGCTGGAGCGTGATCGAGAGCCGGCCGGCGCAGTACTACGCCGCCTTCCTCATCATGGAAGGCCTGATGATCGGGGTGTTCGCCGCGACCGATGCGCTCCTTTTTTACTTCTTCTGGGAAGCGATGCTGATCCCGATGTTCCTCATCATCGGCATCTGGGGTGGCCCACGGCGCGTCTACGCCACCCTCAAGTTCTTCCTCTATACCTTCCTCGGCTCGGTGTTCATGCTGACGGCGCTCATCTACATGTACGTCAAGGCCGGCGACTATTCGATCGCGAGCCTGCAGGCGCTGCCGCTCACGCTCACCGAGCAGCGCTGGATCTTTCTCGCCTTCATGCTGGCATTCGCGGTCAAGGTGCCGATGTTCCCGGTGCATACCTGGCTTCCGGATGCGCATGTCGAGGCGCCGACCGGCGGCTCGGTGATCCTGGCGGCGATCATGCTGAAGATGGGCGGCTACGGCTTCCTGCGCTTCAGCCTGCCCATCGTCCCCGACGCGAGCCGCGAGCTCAACCTGCTGGTGATCGCGCTGTCGCTGATCGCGGTGATCTATATCGGCTTCGTGGCGCTCGTGCAGGCCGACCTGAAGAAGCTGATCGCCTATTCCTCGATCGCCCACATGGGGTTCGTCACCCTCGGTGCCTTCGTGATCTACGAGATCGTGCGCAGCACCGGCAGCGTGACCGGCGCCGGCATGGGGCTCGACGGTGCGATGGTGCAGATGGTGTCGCACGGACTGATCTCCGGCGCGCTGTTCCTGTGCGTGGGAGTGCTCTATGACCGCATGCACAGCCGCCAGATCGCCGACTACGGCGGCGTGGTCAACAGCATGCCGGTGTTTGCGACCTTCATGGTGCTGTTTGCGCTCGCCAACACCGGTTTGCCCGGTACCTCGGGGTTCGTGGGCGAGTTCCTGGTGATCATCGCGAGCTTCCGCGCGAGCTTCTGGTACGCGGCGCTTGCGGCCGTGACGCTCATCCTGGGCGCCTCTTATACGCTGTGGATGGTGAAGCGCGTGGTCTTCGGGCCGGTGACGAGCCCGCGGGTGGCGGCGCTCAAGGATCTGAATCCGCGCGAGTTCATCGTGCTCGGCGCGCTTGCCGCCGCGGTGCTGATCGTCGGAGTCTGGCCGGCACCGCTGCTCAGGATCATGCAGCCGACCATCCACCACCTGGTCAGCCAGGCGATCGCCACCAAAGTGTAATCAAACAGCGGACTTGCAATGCCCCTCGCGCCACTGACCTCGAGCAGCCTTCTCCCCGCGGTGCCGGAGATCTGGCTGGTGTGCGCCATCTGCGTGATTCTGCTCGTCGATGTGTTCGCGGGGGAGCGGCGCCGCGGGCTCACCCCGACGCTGACGCTGCTGGCGCTGGTGGCGGCCGCGGCGCTCACGCTCGGCTACGCTCGCGTGCCGCAGCGCACGCTGCTGTTGAACCGCATGTACGTCGCGGACGAGCTCGCGCTGGTGCTGAAGCTCGCGGCCTACCTGGTGGTTGCGCTCGGGCTGCTGTACTCGCGCGTTTACCTCGAGACCCGCCGCATCCTGCGCGGCGAGTACTACGTGCTCGCACTCACGGCGCTCCTCGGTATCCAGGTGCTGGCCTCGGCGGCGAGCCTGCTCACGGTCTACCTCGGCGTCGAGCTGCTGGCGCTGTCGGTGTACGCCTTGGTGGCGTTCGACCGCGACTCGGGGATCGCCGCCGAGTCGGCCATGAAGTACTTCGTGCTCGGAGCGATCGCCTCGGGCGCGCTGCTCTATGGCATGTCGCTGATCTACGGTCTGAGCGGCACGCTCGACCTTGCCGAGATCGCAGCCCGGCTGCAGGGGCCAGTGCACCCGGGCGTGATTCTCGGCCTCACCTTCATCGTGGTCGCCGTCGCCTTCAAGCTCGGCGCCGTGCCGTTTCACATGTGGCTGCCGGACGTCTACGAGGGGGCCCCCACCAGCGTCACGCTCTTCATCGGCACCGCTCCCAAGATCGGCTATTTCGCCCTCGCCCTGCGACTGCTGGCGCAGGGGATGGCGGGCGCCGCGCCCGAGTGGACCGAGATGCTCGCGGCGCTGGCGGTGCTGACGCTCGTCGTCGGCAACGTGGTGGCGCTGCGCCAGAGCAACCTCAAGCGCATGCTGGCATATTCGACCATTGCCAACGTCGGCTTCATCGTGCTCGGGTTCGTCGCCGGCACACCGGACGGTTATGCGGCGGCGCTCTTCTACACGCTCGTCTATGTGCTGACCGTGCTGGGAGCATTCGGCGTGATCCTGCTGGCGGCCTCCAAGGGCTTCGAGGCGGACCGGCTCGAGGATTACAAGGGGCTGCACCGGCGCGATCCGCTGCTGGCCCTGGTCATGATGATGCTGATGTTCTCGCTCACCGGCGTACCGATTTTTGTGGGCTTCTGGGCTAAGGTGCGCATCTTCCAGGCGCTGTGGGAGACCCATCATCTGTGGCTGGTGGTGATCGCGGCGGCGATGTCGGTAGTGGGCGCCTTCTACTATCTGCGCGTCATCAAGCTCATGTATTTCGACGAGCCGGCCGGCGATCTGCCGCCGACCGCGCGGCTCGCCGGCGAGCGTTTTGTGCTCGGCTGCAATGCCGCGGCGGTGCTGGCGCTTGGCGTGCTGCCAGGGCCGCTGCTCGATCTGTGCGCGCGACTCATCCAGTGAGGACACGCTTGCTTCATTCCGGCGGCTCACGCGGCCGCCGTGGACCGCCCGGCTCCCGAGGAGAACGTCGCATGAGGTACCCGCATCCGCTCGCCGCGTGGCTCATCTGTCTGGCGCCGTTCGCCGCCGCGCACGCCGCAAGGGCGCCGGACTACCGCATCGCGCAGCAGGTGTCGCTCCCGGGGGACGAGGGCTGGGACTACCTCACGTTCGAGCAGGGCGGCCACCGGCTGTTCATCGCGCACGGCTCGCGCGTGCTGGTCGTTGACACCGACAAGCTCGCCGTGACGGGCGAGATCGACGATACGCCCGGGGTGCACGGCATTGCGCTCGCCCCGGACCTCGGCCGCGGCTACATCAGCGCCGGCCGGAGCAGCACCATCGTGGTGTTCGACCTGAAGACGCTGGCGCGGCTCAAGGAGATCAAGACCACGGGCGAGGGCCCGGACGCCATCCTCTACGACCCGGCGACCCGCCGCGTCTTCTCGTTCAACGGTCGCGGCCGCAACGTGACTGCTGTCGACACCGCTACCGATACGGTGATCGGCACGATTCCGCTCGACGCGAAGCCGGAGTCCGCCGCGGCCGACGGCAAGGGGCGCGTGTACGTCAACCTCGAGGATCGCAGCAGTCTCGCGGTCATCGACCCGCGCAAGCTCGCCGTGACGGCGGTCTTCCCGATCGCCGGCTGCGAGGAGCCCTCGGCGCTGGCGATCGATGCGGCGCGTGAGCGGCTCTTTCCGGGGTGCCACAACCAGGTGATGGCGGTGGTAGACGGCCGCGCCGGCCGCGTCCTCAGCAGCGCGCCGATCGGCGCCGGGGTCGACGCCGGCGCCTACGATCCGGGGACCGGCCTGGCCTTCGCTTCCTGCGGCGGCGAGGGCGGCTCACTGGTCGTCGTGCGGCCGAGTCGTGCAGGGGTGGCGCAGGTCGAGGAGTCCGTGCCCACGCAGCGCGGTGCGCGCACCATGGCGCTCGATCTCGTCACACACCGCGTGTTCCTGGTCACCGCCGACTTTGCGCCGACGCCGCCGCCGACGGAGGAGCATCCGCATCCACGGCCGGTCATGATGCCCGGCACGTTCCGGCTGCTGGTGCTCGAGCCCACTCACAGCTGAGGTTCATTTATGAGTAAACGCAGTGCGGCCGCCAAGGCCGCGGTTCTGGGTCTTGCGGTCGTGCTCACGGCCGGCGCCGCGGCACGCGCGACGGCCATGACCGATCAGTCGGCCGACGCGCTCGCCCACGGCATCCTCAAGCAACTGGTCGAGATCAATACGACCGACTCGGTAGGCAACGTCACCACCGCCGCCGAGGCCATGGCGAAGCGCTTCCTCGAGGCCGGCTTCCCGGCAGCCGATGTCGTGGTGATCGGACCCGACAACCCGCGCAAGAAGAACCTGGTGGTGCGTCTGCACGGCACCGGCCAACGCAAGCCGATCCTGATGATCGGACACCTGGACGTCGTCGAGGCGCGGCGCGAGGACTGGACTACGGATCCGTTCAAGCTCATCGAGAAGGACGGCTATTTCTACGGTCGCGGCTCGCTCGACATGAAGGATGGCGATGCCATCATGGCGACGACGCTGCTGCGCATGAAGCAGGAGGGCTTCAAGCCCGACCGCGACCTGATCCTGGCGCTCACCGCGGACGAGGAGGGCGGCTGCTGCAACGGCGTCAGCTGGCTGATCAAGAATCATCGCGAGCTCGTCAACGCCGAATTCGTGCTGAATCACGACGGCTTCTCGATCACTTCCGATCTCGGTGTGCCGCGCGCTTTCGAGCTCGGGGCAACCGAGAAGGTGTATGCGGACTTCCAGCTCAGCACCACCAATCCCGGCGGCCACAGCTCCCTGCCGCGGCCTGACAACGCCATTTATGAGCTGGCGCACGGCCTCGACCGCATCGAGAAGTACGCGTTTCCCTTCGAGCTCAACAACGTGACGCGGACTTACTTCGAGCGCATGGCGCAGCTCTCGAGCGGCGAGCGTGCAGCCGACATGCGCGCGATCCTCAGGAGCCCGCCCGATCCCGCGGCGATCGCCCGGCTGTCGCGCGACCCGACCGTGGGGTCGCTTTTGCGCACCACCTGTGTGGCCACGCGGCTCGCGGGCGGACATGCGAACAATGCGTTGCCGCAAAGCGCCGAAGCGGTCATCAACTGTCGCATCCTCCCCGGACACTCGCAGGAGGAGGTACGGCAGGATCTGATCCGGGTACTGGACGACCCGAAGATCACGGTGCGCTACGTCGCCGACAACGGCCAGGTGCTCGACAAGGCGTCCGACCGGCGCGGCTACCCGCCACCGCCGCTGCTACCTGAGGTGCGGCAGCCCCTCGATTCGGTGGTCGCGGCAATGTGGCCGGGACTCAAGGTGATCCCCGCGATGGATGCCGGCGCCTCGGACTCGATTTATACCGAGGCCGCGGGCCTGCCGTCGTACGGCATTTCGGGCATCGCCATCGACGCGGACCGCATCCGCATGCACGGCCGCGACGAATGTGTCCCGATTGCTTCCTTCTACAAGGGCACCGAGTTCTTCTACCGCTACCTGAAGGCCATCACGAGCCCGTGAGGGTCGGCGCTCACCCGCTCATGACATGCGGCGCGAAACGGCGATCACGCCGATCAGCACAACCGCGATGTTGAGGACCCACCACGCCAGCTGCTTGTGGGAGCTGAGGAGCGCTGCCACGCCCCCCGCCGTATGGTCCCCCGCCGTATCGCCGCCCGCGGTGGCGGCGGCACCGGGGAGCCTCGCGGTGAGGATCTCGCGCACTCCATCGTGTGTCACCGTGACGTCGAGCGTCCCATCGCTCCTGCCGGCCGGGTGGCCGAGCGCGGCGCTCCAGGTGCCGTCCGGCCGCGGCGTTACCGGCAGGGTGCGACCGTCGAGAGTGACCTGAAGGTTCGTGACCGCGGCCGGCGCCTGGCTGGCCGTGCGCTGCACGCGCAGCATGAGTGTGCCGGCGTCGATCGCCGCGTCGACGGTCACGAGTGTCGAGTGGGCGAGAGGCGTGAACACCGGTGCCACAGCGACCGGTGCCGCCGCGGCCGCTGCACACAGCGCCAGGGCCGCAAGCTTCACGAGCCAGTTCCTCACAGCGTTCATGTCGGCAGCCCCTGGATCCGCGGCGTCGCGCAGCGGTGCGACCGGTTATAGTAACCGCCGTGAGTTGATGCGAGGAGTGCGCGATGAGCAGCGGGACGGAGCGCGGCGCAGCGCTGCGTTATCAGAGCGGTTTCAACAACCAGTTCGCCACCGAGGCACTGCCCGGTGCGCTGCCCACGGGCCGCAATTCCCCGCAGCAGCCGCCTTTCGGGCTGTATGCCGAGCAATACTCCGGTACGGCGTTCACCGCGCCGCGGGCCGCCAACCGGCGCAGCTGGCTGTACCGGATCCGGCCGGCGGCGGTGCACGGGCGCTTCGCACCGCTCGACCCCGGACGCATCACCGGCCGCTTCGATGAGCTGCCGGTGCCGCCGAACCAGCTGCGCTGGGATCCCCCGCCGCTGCCCGAGGCACCGACCGACTTCGTCGCCGGGCTCGCCACTGTCGGTGGCAACGGCTCTCCTGACCTGCAGGCCGGCTGCGGGATTCACTGGTACGTGGCCAATCGCTCCATGGAAGGACGCTTCTTCTACGACGCCGACGGGGAGCTGCTCATCGTGCCGCAGCTCGGCGCGCTGCGCATCGCCACCGAGCTCGGACGGCTCGAAGTCGAGCCGCAGGAGATCGCGGTCATACCGCGCGGCCTGCGCCTGCGCGTCGAGCTCGCGGACAAGGCGGCACGCGGCTACGTATGCGAGAACTTCGGCGCGCCCCTCAGGCTCCCGGACCTCGGGCCGATCGGCGCCAACGGACTCGCCAACCCGCGTGACTTCCAGACGCCGGTCGCCTGGTACGAGGACCGCGAAGGCGATTTCGAGCTGATCGCCAAGTTCGGCGGCAATCTCTGGACGGCCCGTATCGGGCACTCGCCGCTCGACGTCGTCGCCTGGCACGGCAATAACGCGCCCTACAAGTACGATCTGCGGCGCTTCAACACCATCGGCTCGGTGAGCTACGACCATCCCGACCCGTCGATCTTCCTGGTGCTGCAGTCGAGCAGCGATACGCCGGGTGTCGACTGGCTCGACTTCGTGATATTTCCGCCGCGCTGGCTGGCGATGCAGGACACGTTCCGGCCGCCGTGGTTTCATCGCAACGTCGCCAGCGAGTTCATGGGACTGATCCATGGCGTTTACGACGCGAAGGCCGAAGGCTTCGCTCCCGGCGGCGCCTCGCTTCATAACTGCATGAGCGGTCACGGCCCCGATACGGCCACCTGGACGCGCGCGAGCCGCGCCGACACCTCGCAGCCGGCGCAGATCAAGGACACCATGGCGTTCATGTTCGAGACGCGCAGCATCATCCGTCCGACGCGCTTCGCGCTCGATTCGTCACAATTGCAGGCCGACTACTCCCTTGTATGGCAGGATCTGCCCAGGAATTTTGCGCCCGACACGGGGCCGGCTGCGCCGCATCGCCACGGCGCGCGCAAGGGGTGATTGCTTCGCCGTGCTCAACGCAACGCACGACCCGGGCCTGCGCAGCTGGGTGACCACAGCCAATCTGCCGGATGCGGACTTTCCCATCCAGAACCTGCCGCTCGCGGTGTTCCGTCGCGCGGGCAGCGGCGAGGAATTTCGCGGCGGCGTCGCGATCGGGGACCAGGTGCTCGATCTCGGAGCGCTGCACGCGCTCGGCTCCTTCGAAGGGCCCGCCGCGCAGGCACTCGGCGCCTGCGCCGCGCCGCAGCTCAATGCGCTCATGGCGCTGGGACGGGAAGCGGCCGCTGCGCTGCGTGCGGCGCTGTCGCGCGCGCTGCGCGCGGACTCACCGGACGCACAGCGCCTGCGCGCACTGCTGGTGCCGCAGGGCGCGGCGGAATACCGGCTTGCCGCCGAGATCGGCGATTACACCGACTTCTACGCTTCCATCCACCACGCGCAGGCCGTTGGCCGGCTGTTTCGTCCCGACAATCCGCTGCTGCCGAACTACAAGTGGGTGCCGATTGCGTACCACGGCCGCGCCTCCTCGATCCGGGTCTCGGGACAGGACTTCGCGCGTCCGGTGGGCCAGGTGCTCCCGCCGGGGGCAACTGAGCCGCAGCTCGCCGCCACGCGGCGCCTCGACTACGAGCTCGAGGTCGGGGTGTTCATCGGGCGCGGCACCGAGCTCGGCGCACGCGTGCCGGTGGCCGCCGCCGAGAGCCACGTGTTCGGACTGTGCCTGCTTAACGACTGGTCGGCCCGCGACGTGCAGTCGTGGGAGTACCAGCCGCTCGGCCCGTTCCTCGCCAAGAACTTCGCTACCACGATCTCGCCCTGGGTGGTGACGCTCGAGGCGCTGGCGCCGTTTCGTGCGCCCTGGACGCGACCGGAAGGCGAGCCCGCGCCGCTGCCGTACCTCGATGATCCGGCCGTGCGCAGCGCCGGCGCCATCGATCTCGACCTCGAGGTGTGGCTCGAGAGCGCGCGCATGCGCGAGCAGGGCGTTCCGCCCGTGCGGATGTCGCACTCCAACTTCCGTGATTCGTGGTGGAGCGTGGCGCAGATGGTCGCGCACCACACGGTCGGGGGCTGTAACCTCCGCCCCGGCGACCTCTTGGGCAGCGGCACGCAGTCAGGACCCGCGCCCGAAGAGGCCGGCTCGCTTCTCGAGCTCACCGCGGGCGGCCGGCGCGCCGTGCCGCTGGCCGCCGGCGAGCAGCGCACCTTCCTCGAGGACGGCGACCGCGTGATGCTGCGCGGCTGGTGTGCGCGGCCGGGGTGCGTGCGCATAGGACTCGGCGAATGCGCGGCGACAGTGCTGCCGGCGAGAGCGCCGGCGGATCGGTGAGCGTGAAAAGCTACCGCTTCTACGATCTCATCCTCGGCGCGTACGTGTGCGTGCTGCTGTGCGCGAATCTCATCGGGCCCGCGAAGGTTTCGACCCTGCACGTACCGCTGCTCGGCTCCGTGACGTTCATGGCGGGGGTGCTGTTCTTTCCGATCTCCTACATATTCGGCGACATCCTCACCGAGGTGTACGGCTATGCGCGCGACCGGCGGGTGGTATGGAGCGGCTTCGCGGCGCTGATATTCGCCGCTTTCATGGCGTGGGTGGTCGTGCGGCTGCCGCCGGCGGATTTCTGGCGCGCGAACCAGCCGGCGGTCGAAGCGATCTTCGGCAACACGCCGCGCATCGTCTGTGCCTCGATCGTCGCCTTCTGGTGCGGATCATTCGTCAACAGCTACGTGATGGCGAAAATGAAGGTCCTGACCCGCGGCCGATGGCTGTGGAGCCGCGTGATCGGCTCCACTGTCTGTGGCGAGCTGGTGGACTCGGGGCTGTTCTACACGCTGGCCTTTGCGGGCCTTTGGGCGCGGCGCGATCTTGTGACGGTCGCGACCACGCAGTACGTGCTGAAATCGGCGTGGGAGATCCTCATGACGCCGGTGACCTACCGCATCGTCGGCTTTCTGAAGCGCGCCGAGCAGGAGGACTACTACGACCGCACCACGAACTTCACGCCGTTCTCGCTGCGGGTGTGAAGCGCGCGCCGCCGGCATGCCTGCTGCCCGGCGCACCGGCGGAGCATTTGCTCCGCCGGTGCCGCCCCGGGTGGCGACGGCGGGTTACTTGCCGATCTGCCCGCTGACCTGGTTTTCCTGCTGGTTGAGCGCGCGCTGCTCGGTTTTGCTGACATGGCTGTTGTTGGTGCTCGCCATGGCGCGCTCTTCCTGGCGGATGTTGTGGTCCTCGTGGTGCAGCTGCGCGGCCTGCGCCTTGTTGATCTGGCCGGACTTCACCTCGTTGTGAATGCGCCGGTTCTGGTTGGCGAGGCGCTTGTTCACCTCGGTGCGCCGCGGATGATCCTTCTGCCACTGGGTCTCGTCGGCCATGGCGGGAGTGATCAGGCCGAGTGCCGCGGCGACGACGGCGGCGCTGAGCGCAGTACGTATCAGTTTCGACATGGGGGTCCTCCTGAGGTGATTGCAACGGTCGTTATTCAGCCGGAGCTGCCGGCGTACTGGGCGTTAACAACGTCGCAAGTTGGGGAGTGGTGTACGTTTGTTACGGAAAGTTAACCGGCGGCGGAATGTGAGTTGGATCACATGGCGCCAGCCGTACGGCGTGCTGGGGCCGGCGTGCGCCTGCCTGGTGTTGTGGGGAGCTGCGGGCACGGCGCTCGCGGACAGCTCGACGGGCGTCGCGCAGCAATCGCTCGGGGACGCGTGGTGGACCGGGTCGCTGCTTGCGCCGAACGCCGCGACCGCGCCCCATGGTCACATGCTGGTCGAGCCGTACATTTACGATGAGATCACCAACTCGAGCTTCGACGGTCACGGCGATCGGCACGCGCTCGACGGCGGTCACCAGCTCGGTTCGCTCACCTACATCATCTACGCGCTTACCGATCGGCTCGCGATCGGGCTGCTGCCGCGTTTCGGCTACGAGGAGCCGGCCGGCGCGCCCAACAGCTCCGCGCCCGCTGTCGGGGACTTCGGCCTGCAGCTGCAGTACGGGCTGACGCACTACACTCCCGGTTCGTGGGTGCCGGCAACCTCGGTGGTGCTCGGCGAGACCCTTCCCACCGGGCGCTATGACGAGCTCAGCCGGGCGAGCGACGGCCTCGGTGCCGGCGCCTATACGACCGCGCTCGCGCTCTATTCCCAGGATTACCTGTGGCTGCCGAACGGGCGGATCATGCGCGTGCGTCTCGACGTCACCTACACCTGGTCGGCATCCGTCGGCCTCGAGGATGTCAGCGTGTACGGCACCGGCGCCGGATTTCGGGGTCGCGCATATCCCGGCGAAACCTTCACAGCGATCGCCGCCGCCGAGTACAGCCTGACGCGCAACTGGGTGCTCGCCATGGACCTCGTTTACGAGCACAACGACAGCACCCGCGTTGCGGGCACCGCGCCGACGATCCCCGGCGGGTCGGCTTTCGAGAATCTGCTCACCGCGACCGGAGCCTCCGAGTCGCAGGGGCTGGCGCCCGCGATCGAGTACAACTTCACCAGCACCGTGGGCGTCATCGGCGGCGTGCGGATTCTGGAGTCCGGCCGCAACACGACCGGTAGCCTCACGCCCGTGGTGGCTGTCAACATGGTCTACTGAGCCGGGTCCTTGATATCGTGCCTATTGACCTTAATGTCATTGGCGGCGCTGCCGCAGAGGCCGCGAACATGAATGGATTCTGAAGATTTCATGCGCTCCTTAAGCCTTTCTTCAGGTACTCATTTGCGGAATTCGCAGGAGCGGTCAACGACGCGCCGGGTGGCTGCGTTTTAATGTATGTCAACTTGAACGAGGCCGGTCAGCGCGAGTCTAATCGACAGGCGAACCTCGGATCTGACGGGCCTCGAAAGGTCCAGAACCTGGACGGGGTGATGAGCGTGAACAGAGCAAACGCACGAACACTGGTCCGGACACTCGGAGCGCTGCTCCTTGGGGTCACGGTGGCGGTTGCGCCGGCGCTGAGCTATGCGCAGCACGCCGGTGGCGGAGGCCACGGTGGCGGCGCCCACTTTGGCGGCGGCGGCCACTTCGCCGGCGGCGGCCACTTCGCCGGCGGCGGCCATTTCGCCGGCGGCGGCCATTTCGCCGGCGGCGGCCATTTCGCCGGCGGCGGCCATTTCGCCGGCGGCGGTCACTTTGCCGGCCCCGCCGGTGGACACTTCGCGGGCGGCGCTCACTATGCCTACGGTGGCCACGCGTACTCCGGCGCGCATTTCGCGCCGGGCGTTCATGGCGGATTCGCCCGCCCCGGCTTTGGGGGCGTTCGCGGCGGATTCGGCTATCCGGGCCGCTACTGGGGCGGGGGTTATTGGCATGGCGGCTGGTGGCCGGGCATGTGGTTCAACCCGGGCTGGGCCTGGTTCCTGCCCATTCTGCCGTTCGGCTACGCGACCTACTACTGGGGCGGCGTGCCGTACTACTACTGGAATGACCTCTACTATACCTACAGCCCCGCGGACAGCGGTTACGTCGTGGCGCAACCGCCGCCGGTGTCGGGAGCGGATACATCGGGTGCCGATGCGGGTGCGGCACCTCCGGCGGATCAGAGCGGTGCGTACGAGCAGCAGTACGGTCAGGCCGGCAGCCCGCCACCTGCGGGGGTGGCTCAGGCCGCGCCGGGGACGGGTGCGCCGGATGTGTATCTCTATCCGCGCAATCACCAGACGGATCAGCAGATGGCGACCGATCGTTACGAGTGCCACAACTGGGCTGTTGGCCAGACGGGCTACGACCCGACTCGTTCGGCAGCGCAATCCGGTGATCCGGACGGCTATCGCCGCGCCATGATCGCGTGCCTCGACGCACGCGGTTACAGCGCGCGTTAGAGCGCCGCGCTGATCCGGTCGGGTTAGTTTCCGACGATTACCGGGTCCTCGAAGCCCCCGGGTTGGTTGCCCACCTGGAACATGACTGTCGCGGTGGTGCCGTCGGCCACCGCGATGTCAGGGTGGCCGTCGCCGTTCAAGTCTGCGATCGCCAGCCCCAGGGGGTGTCCGAACCCCGGATAGACCGCCGCCTGCGTGAGCACGCCCACTTGCGTCGAGCTCTGCAGCAGAACTGAGACGGCGCCGGTTGGCGGGGGTCCCAGGCTCGCGACCACGAGGTCAGGACGTCCGTCGCCGTTGAGGTCCGCCACCGCGACGTCGACGGCCCCAAAGGGCGTCGGGTACGTCACCGGCGCAAGGAACGTGCCCGGATGCGCCGCGTCCTGCAGCAGCACCGTTACGCCGGACATCCCGGTGCCATCGCTCCCCGGCCCGTAGTTGGCAACGATGATGTCCGGCAAGCCGTCCCCGTTGACGTCGGCAATCTTCACGGCCTGAGGCTGCGCACCGGCGGGATAGCTGACGGGCGCAAGGAACGTCCCCGGGGCCGTCGCGCTCTGGAAAAAAATGTAGACGGCGCCGTTGTTGCCGTTCGCGTCGTAAGTCGCTGCGACGATGTCGGGCTTGCCGTCGCCGTTGAGATCCCCGATGGCAACTCCCGAAGTGTAGTTGCCCGTCGGCAGGTCGACGGGCGCGAGGAACGTGCCGGGAGCCGCCGGGTTCTGTAGCAGCACGATGGCGTTGCCGTTCGGGCTCAGGTCCGCGACAACGAGATCCGGCTTGCCGTCGCCGTTCAGGTCGCCGACCACCACCTGGTTCGGCTGACCTGCGGTCACGACGTTTACCGCGGGCGCAAAAGTCCCGGGCGTCGAGCCCGGCAGATAGACCGACACGCTGCCTGACCCGTAATTGGCGACCACCAGATCGATGCTGCCGGAGCCTGTGAGATCGGCGGCGGCGATGCTCGAGGGGTCGAACCCCGTCGTGGCATACGGTACGCCGGCGAGGAATGTCCCGGGCGAGGACTTACTGCCGAGGATGACGTTGGCAAACCCCGCCACATTGCTGCTTCCCGCGACGGTTCCCTCACCTCCCGACTGGGTCGATACGAGCAGATCGGGCACGCCATCCCCGTTGACATCGGCGATGGCAATGGAATCCGGGGTGTTGAAGGTCTGGGGCGGGACGGGCTGGCAGCCGTAGCAGCCGTAGTGGTGACCGTATCCGCAACTCGAAAGGAGCAGCACCAGGACGGCGGCGCCGCCCAGTGACCGCGCTCTCGGACCGACAGGATGCGTGAGACTCACGAAGGGCCGGGGCTGCATCTCGAATACCTCCCTGCCGTCGCCGACACAATTCCGGCAACGCGCGCCCGGCGCCCGGGGTTGACAGCCGACCGTCCATCCGGCGCGCCCGGACAGCGTACACTGCGGCTGCGCCCGTCGCACGGAGCCAGGCATGGCGGCTTTTGATACGGTGTTCCTGTTCGACGTGGACAACACACTGCTGGACAACGACGCCGTGCAGGAGGACCTGAGTGCGCACCTGGAGCGCCAGTTCGGCAGTCACAGCCGCGACCGCTACTGGGCGATCTTCGAGGAGCTGCGGGCGGAGCTCGGCTACGCCGACTATCTGGGCGCCCTGCAGCGCTATCGCCTGGAGAACCTCGACGAGCCGCATGTGATGCGGATCTCCTCGTTCCTGGTCGATTATCCGTTCGCGCAGCGCCTGTACTGCGGTGCGCTCGCGGCGCTGGCCCGCTGCGAGCGGCTCGGCCGCACGGTCATCCTTTCGGACGGCGACGTGGTGTTCCAGCCGCGCAAGGTGCAGCGCTCGGGACTGTGGGAGGCTGTCGACGGACGGGTGCTCATCTACCTGCACAAGGAGCAGATGTTGCCGGCGGTGGAGAGACGCTACCCCGCGCGGCACTATGTGATGGTGGACGACAAGCTGCGTATCCTCACGGCCATGAAGAGTTTCTGGGCGGCAAGGCTCACCACCGTCTTCGTGCGCCAGGGGCACTATGCGCACGACCGGCAGGCGCTGGGCGCGTATCCGGCCGCGGATCTGGCCCTGGATGCGATTGGCGAGCTCGGCTCGTGCGAGCTGCCTGCGGCGGGGGCGTGACTGTGGCTGCCGACCGGCCGTGGCTGAACACGCTGCGAGAGGTCAGTGCCGCACTTCAGACCGTGCTCGGTGCGCTGCTCGAGGCGGAGCGCCGGTTTGCGCCGCCGGCCACGCCGCTCGAGCGATTGCGGCAGATCACGGGCGACCCCGCGTGGGCCTGGCTGCAACCGCTCTACAGCCTGATCGCCGACATCGACCACGCCCTGGCCTACGGGGCCGATCTGCCGGAGAGCGAGAGTGCCGCGATCGGCGCACATGCGCGCGAGCTGCTGTACGGCGGCGGCGGGCCGGCCGAGCAGCCGTTTCTGGAGCACTATCGGGCGCTGCTGCAGACCCCCGCCGTGGCGATGGCGCATGCCGGGGCGCTCAGAGCGCTGCAGGCGCTGCCGCCGGAGCCGCAATCCCAGGCCGAGCGGCTGCATGCGCGCCACCAGTGGAACGAGCGCCGGCGCTTCCTGCGCATGGGGCCGAGCCGCCGCGGAACCTCCTGAGCGGCCGCGCCGTCAGCGCAACTGGATCATCATCTCGCGCGTGCGGTAATCGAGGATCAGCACCTGGAAGCTGCCGAGCAGATCCATGCCCAGCACCATGGTCGGCCTCTTGGTCATCTCCCAGTGCTGGAACAGGTACATATCGCCGAAGACGATGTGCACACCCTGGATTGTGAGCGTGCCCATCTGGATGGGAGGCGCGGGCACGTTGTCGCCGGTTTGCACCGCGAGCGTCACGCCCATGATCTCGGCGTGCTCGGCATTGGCCGGTGGGTGGCGCATGAGGGCATCAAGGAGCGCGAGATTTCCCACCGACCCCTGCGCCCCGGTGTCGATGATGGCCTGCGTGCGGACCCCGCCGACCCTGATGTCCGCTACCAGGAGGCCCCCTTCGATCAGCTTGAGCGGAACCTTGTCGAAACCGTAGGGCACGCGATCGCCGTGTGAGCGGGCGATGGTGAGCTTGTCGCGGCCAAAGTCAGCGTAGATGCGCTTGTCGCCGAGTGTCTCGTAGCCGAGCACCCCCTGGGCGCCGCCGAACACGTCGGGAACGACGGGCAGCGTGTAGGGGGAGATGTCGATGTCACCCACCTGCATGCGCTCGACCGTGACGGTCGGCACGATGGCCGAGCCGGTGAAGCCCGTGACCCTGGTCTGGGTCATCGCGGCCGGGTCCGTGTCTCCGAGGGCCTGGGCAACACGTCCGATGATCGCTGAGTGACTGGCGCCCGTGTCGAGTACCAGGCGGAACGGCCCCTTGCCGTCGATCAGGACCGGCGCCCAGATCCGGCCGATGCGGTCGCGGCTCGTGGGCGCGACGTAGCGCGGCTCGGTGGTCTCGACCACTACCTGTGGGATCGGGGGCGTTGGGGCCGCGCCGGGCTGCCCGGCCGGCGTGGTACTGCTGGCCGGCTCACCACCGCCGCGCGCGGCCATGGCGTTGGCTGCGGTGCTGGGTGCGGTGACCGGCGCGGTGGCAACTGCCGGCGCGGGCGGTGCGGCGCCGGCAGAGCGTGCGAAACCGGCGGGAGCGAGCGCCGCGAGAAGCGCTCCCAACAACCAGCCTCGGGACCGCTTGAGGCGAGAACGTCGCATCACGTGAGGCAGTAGAGCACGGCCCGGGACGCGCCACCAGTAAATGTGACGAACCTTCGTCGCAACCGGGGCGCGGTTCACAGTATTTTGGAGTGCACCGGCGGGCCAACGTTCCGCCAGTGCGATAGCCGCCGCGCACCGGGCGTGCCCGTGCAGCCGGAGCGGTGAACCCGGCCCGATTTCAGCGACTTATCATATGATAGGTCGATCGTGCCTTCCCTGACGCACCTCCAGCGGCTCGAGTCCGAGAGCATCCATATCTTCCGCGAGGTCATCGCCGAGTGCCCCCGGCCGGTGATGCTCTATTCCATCGGCAAGGACAGCGCGGTGATGCTGCACCTGGCCGTCAAGGCGTTCCACCCGGCGCCACCGCCGTTCCCGCTGCTGCACGTGGATACGACCTGGAAGTTCCGCGCCATGTACGAGTTCCGCGACGCGATCGCGAAGCGCCTGGGGCTGGAGCTTATCGTGTACATCAACCAGGAGGGGGTGCGCCAGGGCGTCAATCCGTTCACCCACGGCTCGCAGGTGCATACCGATGTCATGAAAACCCAGGCGCTGCGCCAGGCGCTCGACAAGTACCGCTTCGACGCGGCATTCGGCGGGGCGCGCCGCGACGAGGAGCAGAGCCGGGCCAAGGAACGCGTGTTCTCGTTCCGCTCGGCGCAGCACGCCTGGGACCCGAAGCAGCAGCGCCCGGAGCTCTGGGCGCTCTACAACGCGCGCAGGCATCCCGGCGAGAGCCTGCGGATATTCCCGCTCTCGAACTGGACCGAGCTCGACGTCTGGCAGTACATCTGGCAGGAGAACATTCCCATCCCGTCACTGTACTTCGCCGCACCCCGGCCGGTGGTCGAGCGCGACGGGGCGCTCATCATGGTCGACGACGAGCGCATGCCGCTCCTGCCCGGCGAGCGGCCGACGCTGAAGAAGGTGCGCTTCCGCACCCTGGGCTGCTACCCGCTCACCGGCGCGATCGAGAGCAATGCCGAGACGCTGCCGGCGATCATTCAGGAGATGCTGCTGACGCGCACGTCCGAGCGGCAGGGGCGGGTCATCGATCGGGACGCGGCCGCCTCCATGGAGAAGAAGAAGCGCGAGGGCTATTTCTGATGCGCGGGGACTCCGAGCCTGCCACCCGCGACGTTGCGGCTTACCTGCGGTCCCAGGAGCACAAGAGCCTGCTGCGTTTCATCACCTGCGGCTCGGTGGACGACGGCAAGTCGACCCTCATCGGGCGGCTGCTCTACGAATCGAAAATCATCTTCGACGACCAGCTGGCGGCGCTGGCGCGCGACTCCAAGCGCCTCGGCACACGCGGCGGTGAGCTTGACTTTGCGCTGCTGGTCGACGGGCTGGCCGCGGAGCGCGAGCAGGGCATCACCATCGACGTCGCGTACCGCTACTTCTCCACGGAGAAGCGCAAGTTCATCGTCGCGGATACCCCGGGGCACGAGCAGTACACGCGCAACATGGTCACCGGGGCTTCGACGGCGGACCTGGCGGTGATTCTCATCGACGCGCGCAAGGGCGTGCTCACGCAGACTCGGCGCCACAGCTTTCTCGTGCATCTGCTCGGCATCTCGAGTGTGGTCCTCGCCGTCAACAAGATGGACCTGGTGGGCTACGAGCGCGCCACGTTCGAGCGGATCCTGGCGGACTACCGCGAGTTCGCCGCCCGCATCGGGCTCACCGACGTAACCGCCATCCCGCTGTCGGCGGTGTACGGCGACAACGTACTCGAGCACGGCGCCAACATGCCGTGGTACACCGGAGCTACGCTGCTCGAGCACCTGGAGACGGTGCCGATAGCCGCTGAGCTGACCGGGCGGCCGTTCCGCCTGCCGGTGCAGTGGGTGAATCGGCCGAACTCGGGTTTCCGCGGCTTCTGCGGCCAGATCGCCGGCGGCCGCGTGCACCCGGGCGAGCGGGTGCGCGTGTTGCCCTCGGGCCGCGAGAGCGAGGTGGCGCGCATCGTGACCGCAGACGGCGAGCTGTCCGAGGCGGTTGCCGGTCAATCGGTGACGCTGCTGCTCGCTTCCGAAGTCGACGTGAGCCGGGGCGATGTGATCGCCGCGGGCGCTGCGCCGCCGCAGGTCGCCAGCCAGTTCGAGGCGACGGTGGTCTGGCTTCACGAAGAACCGCTGCTGCAGGGGCGCGCCTACCTGATGAAGGCGGGCACGCGCACGGTGTCGGCGACGGTCATGCCGATCAAACACCGGATCAACGTCAATACGCTCGAGCACGCCGCGGCCGAGCGCCTCGAGCTCAACGACATCGGCGTCTGCGAGCTCGAGCTCGACCAGCCGATCGCTTTCGAGCCCTATACCGAGAATCGCGTGCTCGGCGCCTTTATCCTCATCGACCGCATGAGCAACGCCACCGTGGGCGCCGGCATGATCCACTTCGCGCTGCGCCGCTCGCAGAACGTGCACTGGCAGGCGCTGGACGTGGACAAGACGATCCGTGCACGGCAGAAGCGCCAGCAGGCGTGCGTGCTGTGGCTCACGGGCCTGTCGGGCGCCGGCAAATCCACCATCGCGAATCGCGTCGAGAAGAAGCTCACCGCCGAAGGTCATCACACCTACCTGCTCGACGGCGACAACGTGCGCCACGGCCTCAACAAGGACCTGGGGTTCACCGCGCAGGACCGCGTCGAGAACATCCGCCGGGTCGCGGAGGTCGCGAAGCTGATGGTCGATGCCGGGCTCATCGTGCTGGTCTCCTTCATCTCGCCGTTCCGCGCCGAGCGGCGCATGGCGCGCGCCCTGTTTGAGCCGGGGGAATTTTTCGAGGTGTTCGTGGACACGCCGCTGATCGAGGCCGAGCGGCGCGACGTCAAGGGGCTGTACCGCAAGGCGCGCCTCGGGGAGCTCAAGAACTTCACCGGCATCGACTCCCCGTACGAGAGACCGGAGCAGCCGGAGATCCAGATCGACACGACCAGCGTGAGTCCCGAGGAAGCCGCGGAGCGGATCGTGGCGAAGCTCGACGCGGCCGGAATCACACGGCCGGCATGAGTGCTGCAGCACCGACGGGACTGCTGGCGCCGCTCACCGAGATCGCGAGGCGTGCGGGCGCCGCCATCCTTGAGGTATACGCCTCGGGCGAGAGCGCGGTGCTCTCCAAGGCCGATGACTCGCCGCTCACCGCGGCCGATCTGCGCGCGCACCGGCTGATCGCGGCGGCGCTGCGCGAGCTGACGCCCGAGGTGCCGGTGCTGTCGGAGGAGGGTGCTGCGACGCCGTACGCCGAGCGCGCCGGCTGGGCACGCTACTGGCTGGTGGACCCGCTCGACGGTACGCGCGAATTTCTCTCGCGCAACGGCCAGTTCACCGTGAACATCGCGCTCATCGAGGCGCATGCGCCGGTGCTCGGTGTCGTGCAGGTGCCGGTCGGCGACACCACCTACCAGGGGATCCCCGGCGTCGGCGCCTGGCGGCAGGCCGGCGGCGCGCGGCCCGAGCGGATCCAGGTGCAGCCGCGCGCCGCTGCCCCGGTACGGGTGGTCGGCAGCCGCTCCCACCGCGGCGACTCCCTCGATGCGTTTCTCGAGCGTGTCGGGTCATTCGAGCTCAAACCGATCGGCAGCTCGCTGAAATTCTGCCTGGTGGCGGAAGGCTCGGCCGATGTCTACCCGCGCCTCGGACCCACGAGCGAGTGGGACACGGCCGCGGCGCATGCGGTCGCCGTGGCAGCCGGCGGCACGGTCGTACAGCTGAGCGGCGAGCCGCTGCGGTACAACGCCAAGGCCGAGCTCATCAATCCGTTTTTCGTCGTCTACGGCGACCGGCAGCGGGACTGGCTCGGGCTGCTGCGCTGAGGTAAACAGGCGGGCGCGCGATTCTCGAAGGGGGCGGGGCTTGAGGGATAACTTCACACAACGCGAGCTGCGCGATGCATTCGGCCTGTTCGCGACCGGGGTGACGATCGTCACCGCGAGACGCCCGGACGGCGAGCCCGTCGGGGTCACCGCCAACTCATTCAGCTCCGTGTCCCTCGAGCCGCCGTTGCTGCTGTGGTGCCTGGCGGGCGGCAGCAGCGCGGTGCCCGCCTTCGTGCCGGGCGCGGAGTTTGCCGTGCACGTGCTGTCGCACGCGCAGCAGGAGCTCGCGCTGCACTTCGCACGCCGCACGCATGAGAAGTTCGAGACCGCAAGGAAAGGGGACGGCCGGCACCCGCCGCATATCGCGCGGGCTCTCTGCCGCTTCGACTGCAAGGTGCACTCGGTGCACCCGGCGGGCGATCACCTGATCGTGGTGGGCCAGGTGTACGGCATTGCGCAGGGTCCCGGGGTGCCGCTCGCGTTTCACGCCGGGCGCTTCGGCAGCTTCACCGTCGACCCGGGAGCCCCGCAGGTCGACGTCTGGCAGGGTCTCGACGATCACTGGTACTGAAGCGCGACGATCCTGAAGCTCTTCAGAGCTTGAACGTCGAGAGCAGCAGGCTGGTCTCGGTCTGGGAGATGCCCTCGATCAGGCGGATGCCGGCGAGCACGCGGTCGAACTCCTCCAGGCTGTCGGCGCGCAGCTCCGCGACGATATCCCAGCGCCCGTTGGTGCTGTGAAGCGCGGCCACCGCGGGATCGCCGCGCAATGCCTTGATCACCGCATCCACCTTGTTGCCTTCGACGGCGACTGTCATGAAGGCGCGCACGCGCTGCTCCTCGATGTCGGGCTTGAGGCGCACCGTGTAGCCGATGATCGTGCCGTCCGCGGCAAGCCGCGCCATGCGGTTCTGGACCGTGCCGCGGGCGACCCCCAGCGTCTTGGCGAGGGACGCGACAGGAACCCTCGCGTCGCTGCGCAGGAGTCCGATGAGCGCTCGATCGGTGTCGTCCATAGAGATGCCCACGCCAGGGGAGTGCTGGGCCTGGCGAGCCTCAAATATATATCAAAACGCCAGAAACTTGTGTCGTTTTGATCTACCAACTATCAGTTTTGACCAAGTTTCTGGCTATATTTTGGTTCCACTCCGAAGGATCATTCCACCGGGAGCGCGGGTCCCGGGAGTGCAGCCATGGTCGATTTCATCGGTATCGAGCGGGTACGGCAGCTGGTCGCGCGGCGCGGTGTCGGGCGCTTTATCGAGGAGCTTGCCCGCGAGATCGAGGCGGATTTCCTGCGCTGGAGCTCGTTCGAGAAGTCGCCCCGCCACGCCAGCCACTCCGCGGTCGGCGTGATCGAGCTCATGCCGGCGAGCGACGGCAGGCTTTACGCCTTCAAGTACGTGAACGGCCATCCGCAGAACACGTCGGTGGGGCTGCTCACCGTGACAGCCTTCGGTGTCCTCTCGGACGTGCAGACGGGTTATCCGCTGCTGCTCTCTGAGCTGACACTGACGACCGCGCTGCGCACCGCGGCGACCTCGGCACTCGCGGCGCGGCGCATGGCGCGCCCGGGCAGCTCCGTCATGGCATTGATCGGCAACGGCGCGCAGAGCGAGTTCCAGAGCATCGCGTTCCATCACATGCTCGGGATCCGGCAGCTGCGGCTCTACGACACGGACAGGAGAGCCACCGAGAAGCTGCGTCGCAATCTCGCGTCGCTGCAGCTGCCAGGCCTCGAGGTAGTCGCCTGCGATTCGGCTGCGGCGGCCGTCGCCGGGGCGGACATTGTCACCACCGTCACGGCCGACAAGCGCCAGGCCATGATCCTCAGCCCCTCGATGGTTGCCCCCGGAATGCATCTCAACGCAGTCGGCGGCGATTGTCCGGGCAAGACCGAGCTGCACCCGGACATCCTGCGGCGCCCGGACGCACGCGTGGTCGTGGAGTACGAGCCGCAGTCGCGCATCGAGGGCGAGATCCAGCAGCTCGATCCGGGCTTTGCGGTGACCGAGCTCGCACAAGTGCTGCGGGGCGCTGTGCCAGCGCGCACGAGCGAGCGCGACGTCACCATCTTCGACTCGGTGGGTTTTGCGCTCGAGGATTTCTCGTCGCTCCGCTATCTGCACCGCATTCATCACGAGGAGCGCGGCGCCGGCGCGGAGATCGATCTGGTGCCCGATCTCGAGGACCCCAAGGACCTGTTCGCGCTGCTCGTGCCGGAGCCGCAGAGCGCGCCGCGGCGCGGCGGCGTGGCGGCATGAGCGGCCGGCGCACGGCAAGCCTGATCGGCGCACCGACCGACGTCGGCGCCGCGGACCGGGGAGCGTCCATGGGGCCGGAAGCGCTGCGCGTCGCGGGACTCGCGGCGGCGCTGCGCGAACGCGAGCTCGAGGTGCGGGACCTCGGCAATCTCAACGGTCCCGGCAATCCCTGGCAGCCGCCGCGGGACGGCTACCGCCACCTCCCGGAGGTAGTGCACTGGAACGGGCTCGTGCACGCGGCGGTGTACGGCGAGCTGCGACAGGGGCGGCTGCCGGTCCTGCTCGGCGGCGACCACTGCCTGAGTGTCGGCTCGATCGGCGCGGTGGCGCGCCACTGCCGCGAGCAGGGCAGGACGCTGCGCGTGCTATGGCTCGATGCGCACGCCGACTTCAATACCCGCTTGCTCTCCCCGAGCGGCAACCTGCACGGCATGCCGCTCGCGTGTCTGTGCGGCTTCGGCCCCGCCGAGCTCACCCACCTCGGCGGCGCAGCTCCCGCGCTCGATCCCGCCTGGGTGCGCCAGATCGGCGTACGCAGCGTCGATTCCGGCGAGCGGCGCTTCGTGCACGAGCAGGGGCTCGAGGTCTTCGACATGCGCTACGTGGACGAGATGGGCATGCGGGCCACGATGGAGCAGGCGCTGGCCGGACTCGACGCCGACACTCACCTGCACGTGAGCTTCGACGTCGACTTCCTCGACCCGGAGATCGCCCCCGGAGTGGGCACGCGGGTACGCGGCGGCCCGACGTACCGCGAGGCGCAGCTGTGCATGGAGATGATCGCCGACACCCACCGCCTGGCGTCTCTCGATGTAGTCGAGCTCAACCCCGCGTTCGACGAGCACAACCAGACGGCGGTCCTCGCCGTCGATCTCATCGAGTCACTGTTCGGCAAGACCACGCTGGTACGACGACCGGTATGGCACCGCACGCGTGCGCGCGCCCCGGCGCCGCGGCCTCGCGGCACTGCCGTCACCGAGTCCTAGGCCGGCGGCACGAGGCGCCCATGGCGCTCGCGGCGGCGCGCGCGCACACTTCGGGCGTGACACCTGAAGCCGGCGGTCGCCGGCGGCAACAACAAGCACCCGCAGAGCCGGGTAGAAAGGTGAGCGAGCCATGGCCGAGAGCGTCTACAAGATGGTGGAACTGGTCGGAACGAGCACCGAGTCCTGGGAGAAAGCGGCCGCAGCAGCCGTCAACCGGGCCGCGAAGACCCTGCGCGACCTGCGTGTCGTCGAGGTGAAAGAACTCGACATGACCATACAGAACGGCAAGGTTCACACCTACCGCGCGAAGGTGAACCTGTCCTTCAAATTCGAGGGCAAAGGCAAGTAAGGCCCGCACGCGCAGGCGGCGGCGACGGCCACCGCGTTGCTACGCGATCGCGGGCGGCAGCGCCCGCTGCAGCGCCGCGCGCGCCAGCAGCCGTGTGGAGTCGAGCGTCGGCAGGGGCGAGTTTCCATCGTCCATGATGAGCGGGATCTCGGTGCATCCCAGCACCACCGCGTCGCAGCCGGCGTCGCGCATCCGCCCGAGCACCTGTTGAAAGTATGCGACCGCCTCGGGTCTGAAGAGCCCGCACACCAGCTCCTCGAAGATGATGCGATTGATCTCCGCGCGCTCCGCCGGGTTCGGCCGCAGATAGCTCAGGCCGCGCTCGGCGAGCTTCTCGGGGTAGACCTCGCTGTCGACCAGGTAGCGTGTGCCGGTAATGCCCAGGGTGCGAAAGCCGCGCGCGACCGCGTGCGCTGCGACCACCTCGGCGATGTGCAGCCAGGGGAGCGGGGAGCGCGGTGTCACCCACGGCAGCGCCTGGTGGATGGTGTTGTCCGGACAGATCAGGAACGCCGCCCCGGCCCGCGCCAGCTTGCGCGCCGAGTCGAGCATCAGCTCGGCCACCCCCGGCCAGTCGCCGGCGTCGATGCAGCGCATGTAATCGGCGAGAGAGTGGTTGTGCAGGGAGACTTCCGGGTGACCATGCGTGCCGAGGCGCTGCGCGGCCTCGAGGCAGACGGTGCGGTAGCAGAGCGAGGCGCCCTCCGCCGAGCACGCCACGATGCCGATGTGCCGGGGCATGCGGGCCATCTTACCGGTTTCGGGTATCGTAGCCCCGAGGGGGTAATTCAATGGAGCATGAGTGCGCACGCCTGAAGGCACGCTCGCGGCTGACCGCCATCCTGGCGGGCGGCCTCGCTCTGCTGGGGCTGATCGTGGCTCGCGCCGCGGGCCCGCTTGAGTATCCGCCGGCCGCCCGGGGGCCGGTGATCGAGGACTACCACGGCGTCAGGGTCGCCGATCCTTACCGCTGGCTCGAGGAACTGGACTCGACGCAGACGCGGGCCTGGGTCGAGGCCGAAGCGAAGCTCACCGACGGCTACCTGCAATCACTGCCGCACCGCGAACGGCTGCGCGCGCGTATCGGCGCACTCTACGACTACGAGAGATTCGGCATTCCGTTTCGTGCGGGCGGGCGGTATTTCTACACGTCCAACACCGGCCACGAGGATCAGAGCGTGCTGTACACCATGCGCACGCTCGGAGAGCGCCCGGCGGTGGCGCTCGATCCGAATACCCTGACGCCCGGCGGCATCGTCACCGGCTACGTGCCGAGCCGCGACGGCCGGCTGCTGGCCTATGGTGTCTCGGTGGGCGGCTCGGACTGGACCGAGTGGCGCGTCCGCGATCTCAGCACGCACGCCGACCTGCCCGACGTGCTGCGCTTCACCAAGTACTACCCGCCGGCGTTCACGCACGACGGCCGCGGTCTGTACTACAGCGCCTTCCCGGAGCCGCGTGCGGGCGCGGAGCTCAGCACTCAGGATCTGGACGACGCCGTCTGGTACCACGCGCTCGGCACGCCGGCGACGACCGACCGGCGTGTGCTCTACGAGAGCGCGCATCGCGACTGGCAGTACGCGCCGCATGCGACTCCCGACGGCCGCTGGCTGGTCGTCACTGCCGGCGAGGGCGAAGTCGGCGACAAGGGCCGCGAGGACGTTTACCTCATCGATCTGAACGCGGCGCAGCCGAGCGTCGTGCCGGTCGCGCGCGGCTTCGAGGCCGCCTTCGATTATGTCGGCGCCGACGACGGGCGGGTGTATCTGCTGACGACGCTCGATGCGCCCAACGGGCGCGTGATCGGCATCGATCCGCAGCATCCGGCGCGCGACAACTGGCGCAGCGTGATCGCACAGGGGACGGATGCGATCGACCTCACGGACCGCAGTGTCACGCTCGTCGGTCACCAGCTCATCGTGCGCAGTCTCCACAGCGCGCACAGCCGCGTCGCCATCTACGACCTGAACGGCCAGCCACGCCGCGAGATCGAGCTGCCGGGTCCGGGCACCGCGACCGGCTTCGAGGGTCTCCCCGAGGATGGCGAGACGTTCTACTCGTTCACCGATCTCATCACCCCGCCGACGATTTACCGCTACGACCTGCAGACCGGCCGCAGCACGCTGTGGCGCGCGCCGTGGGTGGCTTTCAGGCCGGCGCAGTTCGAGGAACGCCAGGTGTTCTATCCGTCGAAGGACGGTACCCGCATTCCGATGCTGCTCGCTTATCGCAAGGGGCTGAAGCTCGACGGCAACAATCCGCTGCTGCTGTACGGGTATGGCGGCTTCGGGATTCCGAACCTGCCGACCTTCAACCCGGCGCGCATCGCGTGGCTGGAGATGGGCGGGGTGTACGCGAGCGCCAACATCCGCGGAGGCGGCGAGTTCGGCGAGGCCTGGCATCGCCAGGCCATCCGCACCCACAAGCAGGTGGTGTTCGACGATTTCATCGCGGCGGCCGAGTGGCTGATCGCGCAGCACTACACCTCGAGCCCGAAGCTCGCGATCTACGGCCGCTCCAATGGCGGGCTGCTGGTCGGCGCGTGCCTCACGCAGCGCCCGGACCTGTATGGCGCGGCAGTGCCGCAGGTGGGCGTGCTCGACATGCTGCGCTTCGACAAATTCGGACAGGGCGCGGGCTGGGAGGGCGACTACGGCTCACCGGACGATCCGGCGGACTTCCACGCGCTCTACGCCTACTCGCCGGTCCACAATGTCCACCCGGGCACGCGCTACCCGGCAACGCTCATCATCACCGGCGATCACGACACGCGCGTCATGCCGATGCACTCCTTCAAGTTCGCCGCAGCGCTGCAGGCGGCGCAGGCGGGAACTGCTCCGGTGTTGCTCGAGGTGGAACGCGACTCGGGGCACGGCGGAGCCGAGACCGTCACGCATGCCATTGCGCTGAACGCCGACATCTACGCCTTCCTGGCGCAGAACCTGGGGCTGAAGGCGCAGTAGCGTCCGCGGCGCGCAGCCGCCGGCAGTTGCCCCCGAGGGACAGACCCCCGGAGGCAGGTGCACGCCTGCCTCCGGGGTGGCGCGCGGATCTGCTCAGTCGGCTCCGATCCGCGCAGCGCCCGGGTGCCCCAGGTGCAGGTGCTGCCTGAGAATGCGCGGGTCGGCGACCGCCATCGAGGCCTGCTCGCCCTCGCTGTGCGAGGCTGACGCCGCCGTACCCGGCGCCGGGATAGCGACGAACGTGTGGAACACCATGCAGCCCGAGGCGATGACACAGGCCTGCCCGGTGATGTCGCCGTGGTCGTTGATGTCGCCGGTGCCGACCATGTAGAGAGTCGAGCCCGCGGGCACCAGCGTGTTCAGGTCATAGATCCGGCCATCCTGCCAGAGAAAGGCCCGCGAGGCGCCGCTCGCCGCGAACGAGGTGCCGATCACCTGGCCGCGATCGTTGATGCCGGTCGCCTCGGCAGTCGCATCGCCGGGCAGCGTATGCAGGTTCACCACGCCGCCTGCGCCGGCCGGCCACAGCGCCGCCTGGAAGTTGGCAGTCAGCACACCCCCGACGACGTCCCCGGGCGTGTCCGAGAATCCGGCGGCGGCGCCGGAGTGGTTGATTGCCATCGGCGTGTTCCAGCCCTGGCCGCCGAGAGTCGGCAGCCGCTCCGGGCGGCCGTTCTGCCAGAGCAGCGCGTGCCGCGCGCTGAAGGCCCCGACGGCGTCGCCGCAGTCGCCGGAGATACCCACCACCTGTCCGGACTCGTTGATTGCAGTGGCGGCCGAGGTGGAATCGCCCGGCCAGGGCGGCAGCACCCGCTTCTCGCCCGCCCCCGGGCCCCACTCGACTGCGAGGAACTGCAGCACCTGCGGTGAGTTGCAGGTCGGATCGTGAACCCCGGTTTCCGCCCAGCCGACCGCCACGCCGCTGTTGTTGACTCCGGTTGCAAAGCCGTTGTTACCGCCGAGCAGCGGCAGCTGTACCATGCCGGTCGCCTGCTGCCAGATGAAGGGCAGGCAGGTGGTGCCGGTCTCGGGGATGAAGTCGGCGCACGAGAAAGCCTCGCCGTTCGGGTCGGGAGTGGCGCTCTCGGCGATGCCTACCACGATGCCGTGGTTGTTCTTCACCGGCCACTCGACCGCGCTGTTGGCGCCGCCGAGCGTGCCCAGATCGATCACGTTGCCCGGCACATAGAGTGCCGCGTGGAGGGCACCGCTTGCGGTGGTCATGGCGCCGCTGACCCAGCCGCTGTTGTTGATGCCGCTGCCGAAGGCGAAGCTGCCGCCGGCCGGTCCGGTGTCGAAGACGATGTAAGCGGGCGGCGCCGGCTCGTCGTCTGCCGCATAGGCCGCGCCTGCGGCGAGCAACGCCACGCCGCACAGCACCCCGACCCGCGAATCCCTGATGCCCCTATTATGTTTCATAAGTCCTCCGCTGAATCCCACGCTGAAGTTCTGAGCGCGGCGGACTATAGGACGGTCGATGCGCGGGGCCTGGACGTTTTCGGACGTCGAAACGCGCGGCGGTGTGCGCGGCGCGCCGGTCGATCAGCGGCGCGGCTGACGCGCGACGATCTCTCCGACGATGCCGCGTCGGAAGGACAGCACGCAGGCGACGAAGACGACGCCGATGATGGCGGTCACCCAGCCGCCGGCGACGTCGGAGAGATACTGCTGCAGCGTCACGAGGATCGCCGCCCCGAGCACCGGTCCGAAGAAAGTGCCGGTGCCGCCGAGCAGCGTCATGAGGATCACCTCGCCCGAGGTCGACTGCTGCACGTCGCTCAGGGTCGCGAAGCCGAGCACCAGTGCATTCAGCGCCCCCGCGAGGCCCGCGAGCGCCGCCGACAGCACGAACGCGAGCAGCCTGTAGCGGTTGGTGTCATAGCCAAGGGAGATTGCGCGCGGCTCGTTCTCGCGGATCGCTTTCAGCACCTGGCCGAACGGCGAATGCACCACGCGCCGGATGAGCAGGAACACCGCAACGAACGCGGCCAGCACCAGGAAGTACAGCACGCGATCGGAGCGCAGCGAAACGAGGCCGAGAAGACTGCCGCGCGGCACGCCCTGCAGACCGTTCTCGCCACCGGTGAACGGCGCCTCGAGGCAGACGAAATATACGAGCTGACCCAGGGCGAGCGTGATCATCGCGAAGTAGATGCCGTGACGGCGGATCGCGAGTCCGCCGATCGCAAAACCGAGGGCGGCGGCCACGGCCATGCCGGCGAGGATCGCCGGCACCGAGCCCCAGCCATGCGCGGCGATCAACCACGAGGTCGCGTAGGCGGCGAAGCCGAAGAATGCCGCATGGCCGAAGGACAGCATGCGGCCGAAGCCGAGCAGCAGGTTGTATGCGCAGGCGAACATGGCGAAGCACAGCAGCCTCATCATGAACACCGGGTAGATTCCGATCCACGGCACGCACAGCGCGAACAGCGCGGCGAGCGCGTACAGCACGGCGGTAAGGCGTGCTGCGCTCATTCCCGGCCGAAGAGTCCCGCGGGCCGCACGATCAGGACCAGCGCCATGATGATGAACACCACGACGTCGGAAGCCTCCGGGTAGATGACCTTGGTGAATCCCTCGATCACCCCGAGGGCGAGTCCGCTGACGATCGAGCCGAGGATCGAGCCCATGCCGCCGATTACCACCACCGCGAACACGACGATGACGAGAGAGCTGCCCATGTGTGAATTCACCAGTACCACCGGAGCGGCCAGCACGCCGGCGAGCGCGGCGAGCGCCACGCCGCCGCCGTAGGTGGCCGCCACGAGCAGCGGCACATTCACCCCGAAGGCCTGCAGGAGCGGTGCGTTTTCGGTGGCCGCGCGCAGCGTCGCTCCGAGGCGCGTGCGCTCGATGACGAACCAGGTGCCGAAGCACACCACGACGGAGGCGGCGATCACCCAGGCGCGGTACAGCGGCAGGAACATGAAGCCGAGGTTGACACCGCCGGCGAGAGAGTCCGGCACCGGATAGGACTCGCCGGTCGCTCCGAACACCTGGTGAAGCGACCCCTCGACGATCAGCGCCAGCCCGAAGGTGAGCAGCAGCCCGTAGAGCGGGTCGAGCCCGTGCAGGCGCCGCAGCAGCAGCCGTTCGACCACGACGCCGAGTGCCCCGACCAGCAGTGGCGCGCATGCCAGCGCCACCCAGTAGTTGATGCCGAGCCACTGCAGCCCGAGGAGCGCGGCGAAAGCGCCGAGGGTGTAGAAGGCCCCGTGGGCGAAGTTGACGACCCCCATGAGACCGAAGATCACCGCGAGTCCCAGGCTCAGCATCGCGTAGAACGAGCCGTTCACCAGGCCGAGCACCAGCTGGCCGAGGATGACGGCGACCGGGATGCCGAGAATTTCGGTCACGGGATGCGGCGGCGCCTCAGCGCCGCGCGCCGCGGCGCGGCTACTTCTTCGGCGCGAGCGGGCACAGCCCGGTGATCGGACCGAACGCTTCCTCGCCGCTCATCGTGCGAACCAGCTTGTAGTAATCCCACGGGTATTTCGATTCCTGCGGCGACTTGACCTGCATGACGTACATCTCGTGGATCATCGCGCCGTCCGCGCGGATGTAGCCGCCGTGCGTGAACATGTCATTGATGCGGGTACGCTTGAGCTCCGCCATTACCTTGTCGGAGTCGGTCGTGCCCGCGGCCCTGACGGCCTTCAGGTAGGTGAGGGTGGCGGAGTAGGCGCCGGCCTGATCCATGGTCGGCTCCTTGTTCGTCTTGGCGAAATAGCGCTTGGCGAAGGCGCGGGTCTCCGGGTTCAGGTCCCAGTACCAGCCGGTGGTGAGGTAGAGCCCCTGCGCGATCTTCAGTCCCAGGCTGTGAATGTCGGTGAGGAAGGCGAGCAGCGCCGCCGGCTTCATGGTGCGCGTGATGCCGAACTCGTTGGCGGCCTTGAGGGAGTTGCTGAAGTCGGTGCCGGCATTGGCGAGTCCGAGCACCTGGGCGTGGGAGGCCTGAGCCTGCAGCAGGAACGAGGAGAAATCGGCGGCACCGAGCGGCACGCGCACCGCGCCGAGGTTTCTGCCGCCATGGACTTCGACGACCCTGGCGGCCGCCGCCTGCAGCTGGGTGCCGAAGGCGTAGTCCGCCGTCAGGTAGAACCAGGTCTTGCCGCCGCCGTTGACGATGGCGGTCGCGGTGCCGTTGGCGAGCGCAGTCGTGTCATAGACGTAATGGACCGAGTATGCGGTGCAGTCCTCGTTGGTGAGCGAGGCGCCGCCCGGCCCGATATTGAACAGCGGCACCTTCTTCACCGCAGCCACCTTGGCCATGGCAATGTTGACGCCGGTGTTCGAGCCGCCGAGCAGCATGTTGAGACCGTCCTGGTCCGCCCATTCGCGGAACTTGGACGCGCCGATGTCGGGCTTGTTCTGATGGTCGGCGGTCAGCAGCCGGATCGGCCTGCCGAGCACCTTGCCGCCGAAATCGGCGATCGCCATCCTGATCGCTTCGACGCCGCCCGCGCCCATGACGTCGGCGTAGACGCCTGACATGTCATCGAGGTCGCCGATCACGACGTCCGCGGCGGGCGCTGCGCCCGGGTGCGCGACGGCCAGCAGTCCGAGCAGCGCGCCGCCTGCCAACGTTGCGAATCTCATGTGCGTTCTCCGTTTCTTGTGTTTGCCAGCTCAGACCCCGAGAAACTCGTGCAGCATCGCCATCTTGCCCGGGACTTCGCCCGCACGGAAGCCATCGACGATGCGGCCGTTCTCCATGACGTAGAAGCGGTCGGCCAATGGTGCCGCGAAGCGGAAGCTCTGTTCCACCATGACGATGGTGTAGCCGTCGCGGCGCAGCCTCTGAATGGTACGCGACAGCGCCTGGACGATGACCGGGGCGAGTCCTTCGGAGATCTCGTCCAGCAGCAGCAGCTTCGCTCCGGTCCGCAGGATCCGCGCCAGCGCCAGCATCTGCTGCTCGCCCCCCGACAGGTGGGTGCCGCGGCTGGTGCGCCGCTCGCGCAGGTTGGGGAACATGCCGTAGAGCTCGTCCAGCGACATGCCGCCGGCGGCGAGCGGCGGGGGCAGCAGCAGATTCTCCTCCGTCGAGAGACTGGCATAGATGCCGCGCTCTTCCGGGCAGTACGCCACCCCGAGGCGCGCGATCCGATGGGGCGGCAGGCCGACGGCTTCGCTGCCGTTGATCAGCACGGAGCCGGAACGACGGCCGACGAGGCCGAGAACTGCCTTGAGCGTGGTGGTGCGCCCGGCGCCGTTGCGGCCGAGCAGTGTCACTACCTCGCCGCGGTCGACGTGACAATCCACGCCCTGCAGCACGTGCGACTCGCCGTAATAGGCGTGCAGCCCGCGGACCTCGAGTGCGGCGACGCTCATGCGTGCGGGCCCTGGAGCTCGGCGTCCGCGGATCCCATGTAGGCTTGCGTCACCCGAGGATCCCGCGACACTTCGGCGTAACGGCCGCTGGCGATCACCTGGCCGTGCTGCAGCACGGTGATGGTATCGGCGATCTTCGAGACCACCTGCATGTTGTGCTCGACCATGAGCACGGTGCGATTCACGGCCGCCTGCCCGATGAGGGTCGTGATCCGCTCGACGTCCTCCAGGCCCATGCCCTGGGTCGGCTCATCGAGCAGCATGAGCGTCGGCTCCATGGCGAGCGTCGTCGCGATCTCCAGCGCGCGCTTGCGGCCATAGGGCAGCTCGACGGCGATGGCGTTCGCGAACGCGCCGAGGCCCACCGCATCGAGAAGCTCTGCGACCCGCGCGTGCAGCACTGCGAGGCTCGATTCCGGCTTCCAGAAGTGGAAATGGGTGCCGAGGGCGCGCTGCAGCGCAACGCGCACGTTCTCGAGCACTGTCAGGTGCGGAAAAACCGCCGACAGCTGGAAGGAGCGAACCAGGCCGCGGCGCGCCACCGCGGCGGGCTTCTCGAAGGTGATGTCCGAGCCGGCGTAGAGAATCCGGCCGCCGTCGGGGATCAGGAACTTCGTCAGCAGGTTGAAGAAGGTGGTCTTGCCGGCGCCATTGGGACCGATCAGGGCGTGGATCTCACCGCGCCGCACCTTCAGATCCACACCGTTTACCGCAACGAAACCCCTGAACTCCTTGGTCAGCGCGCGCGTCTCGAGCAGGCAGTCCACGCCCGCAGTGTATCGGGAGCGCGCGCGGATCAGAAGTCGTAGGCGAGCCCCGCGTACCCGGCACGCTCGAGCGCAGGCTCGAGCTGCCCGCCCGCCAGGAAGACACGCGAGTAATAGATGCGGTTCGTCAGGTTGGAGATGCCGGCGAGGAGGCGCAGGTGGCCAGCGATCGTGTAGTCGCCCGCCAGGTCGAGGATGGTGTAGGCGGGGATCTGTGCCGAGGTGCTGCCGAGCGGCAGGTCGCTGTCCTGGAAGTACTGCGATCCCACCCAGTCCATGACCAGGCTCACCTTGTAGACGTGGTCGCGGCGCAGCGTCAGGCCTGCCTTGAGAACGTAGTCCGGTGCATAGGCCGGGGTCTTACCGGTCTGGTCGAGCAGGATGCTCGAGGTGAAACGCGCCTGCAGCAGCTCGGCGTTCGCGAACAGGTCAAGGTGCCGGTCGGAGGATGTGCCCGGCGCGAGCCGCAGCAGATCGTAGGAGCCCTCGAGCTCCGCGCCGCGGTTGCGGGTGTCGCCGGTGTTGACGTTGATGGTCTCGGTCTCGGTGAATTGCTCCGACTCGATGCGGTTCCTGACGTTCACCTGGAACAGGCCCGCATCGTAATAGAAGCCGGGGTAGGGCCAGCCGTGGACTCCGCCCTCGTAGGTCAGGTAGCGGGTCGGCTGCGGGTTGTTGGTGGACGAGAAGTTGCTGAACGGACTCGCGATGTCCAGGTAGCGCATCGGGCGGTAACCCTGCGATACGTTCAGGTAGGTCTCGTTGCCGCGACCGAAATCGTTGCCGATACCGACACCGAACATGGGAATGTTGCGGCTGTAGCTGGCGTCGGCGAGCTGCGGATGCGGTGCCGCGGTCTCGTGGGTCGTCAGCTCCTCGTGATCGAGGCGCGCGGAGGTCACGAGGTGAAAGCGATGGGGCAGGCGGAACAGCCCTTCGGCGAACAGCGCGCCGTAGCGTGTCTGGCGCTCGTCGTTGTAGAACACTGACCCGGAGCGCTCGTCGGGCCCGATGAGCGGATTCGGGCTGACGAACTCGGTATAGGGACTGCGCGAGGTGTAGGCGGTGTAGCCGACTGTGAAAGCGTCACCGTGGCCGAAGCGGTGGCGCCAGCGGCCGTCGAGGCCGGTGTAGTGAAAGCGCTGGCCGGCGAGCGTGGCGGAGGTGGGGACGAGCGTCCCGGGGTCGTACCTGTCCGAGCGCGTGATCAGGTCCGTGTACCCGTTCCAGAGCTTCTGCGTATAGAGGTCGTGCTCGGTGAACTGGTTGTCGTAGGTGAGGGCGGTGGTATAGCGCTCGGTCCACAGCCGGTCGTCGGGGCTGGTCGTCTGGTTCGGGTCGGCCTGGAACTGGCCGCCGGACATGAGTCCGGCGAGTCCGCTGTCGAGCGAATACAGGTGCGCATCGAGGCTCACTTTCTGCTGCGCATCGATCTGGTAGCCCGCGTGCACGTCGCCGGCGTTGAGTCCGTAGTCGCCGTTCTCGCGCTGGCCGTCCGACTGGCGATGCGAGTAGTCGGCCAGGTAGTTCCAGGCGCCGCTCGTGCCGGAGACGGAGTTGAAGCTCGAGAAGAGCGAATCGCTCCCACCGACCTGCTCGGTGGTGCCGGTGAGCAGCCGATCCGGGTCCGGTACGCGCGAGATGAAGTTCACGACCGGCTGGGGTTCAGGGCCGTACAGCAGTCCCGATCCGCCACGAATCATCTGCACGCTGCTCAGGGTCTGCGGAACCGGCAGGTAGTAGGTCGTCGGATATCCGATCCAGTCGAGCTCGAGCGGGATGCCATCCTGCATCAGCAGCACGTACTCGCTCTCCTGGGGATTGCCCAGGCCACGGTAGGAAATGTTGAGCTCCGTCGGGTTCTGCTGTTCCGCGAGCACGACGCCGGGCAGGCGGTCGAACACCTCGCGCTGGTTGTTGTCGATGATGGTCGGCTGGTCGTCGAGGTTCTCCACGGTGGTGCGCTTCGTGACGGTGATGGTGGTGCCGTCGACTTCGGGCAGCGAGTGCTTGTAGCGCGTCTCGCGGTTGTAGAGCTCGTGGTTCGCCTCGACGATGACGGGGCCCCCGGGCTTGGTCGGGCGCACCGAGTCCGACTTCTGCGATGCGGGCGAGCTCGTGCCGGCCGGCGCGGGGCTCGTCTGCTGCGCAGAATCACCTGCGGCGGACGTGCTGTTGGTTTGAGCATGCCCCACGCCCGCAGCAGCGAGGAGGCCACCGAGCAGCGTTGCAGGACGCCAGCGTCGCACGTGCATGAGTACCCATTCAGTGTTAGCGGAGATCACCACGGAAATTCTCGCTACGTGACCGACCTACTACCAGCAGTCGTAGAGACCCGGCACCGGCGTCGATCCGGGAAACCGGAGCGACTCCCATCCGACCAGCGGGTAGCGGGGTAGCGGATTCGGGTATCCTTACCGGCGGTGTGAAAGGGATCCTCCTTAAAAAACGAACCGAATTGGGCCCTCTTGAGACAAGGGTTCTCGAGTACATGTGGGGCCAGCGGCAATCCCTGACGGTTGCGCGCATGTGCCCGAGTTTTCCGAAGCTCGCGTACACCACGCTGATGACCACGCTCGACCGGCTGCATCGCAAAGGCCTCCTCGTTCGTCGGCGCGAGGGCCGCGCTTTTACGTACCAGCCGCGATGCTCGCGCGATGAGCTGCTGAGCGAGCTGATGTCTTCCGACGTCAGCAGCTATCTGGGAACTGTGGATCGGGGCACGGCGCTCCTTTCGACATTCGTGCGTACGGTAGGGCGGACCAATGCCGCGTTGCTCGAGGAGCTCGATGTGCTGGTCCAGTCCGAGCGGCGGCGACTGAAGAAATTGGAGAGCAAATGACATTCGCGCTGAGACTTTGCGTCGTGCTGCTGGCCTCCTATAGCCTGGCAGCGCTGCTGCTGTCCGCACTGGTAGCTCTCGCCTGGCGTGCGGGTGTGCGTCAGACGCGCCTGCGCTCGAACGACCTGCTCGCGATGCGGCTCTTTCCCGCGTGCGGCGCACTGCTAGCCGTGCTGTGCGGGGTATTGCCGGCCTTCGTGCTATACGAGCCGCCTCATGAGTCGGAGGCGGTCGGCCCTATGGCCATCGTGTTGGCGCTGTTTGCCCTGGCGGCATTCGCCAACGGCGGCGCACGCGGATGGCGCGCGTGCGCGGCGGCACGAAGAATCCTGGGAGATGTCCGAACGCTCGAAAGCCGGATTGCGCCGAGCGGCGAATCGTTCACAGTCGTGGACGTCGCCGAGCCCATAGTCGCCGTGGTGGGAGGTTGGCGTCCGCGGGCCATCGCGGCCCGCTCTGTGCTCGCCGCCTGCGAGCAGGATGAGTTTCGGCAGGTGCTGGCGCACGAGTCAGCGCATGTGGCCGCGCGGGACAATTTCAAGTTTCTACTGCAGCTCGCGAGCCCGGATCCCCTGGCGTGGCTGCCCCCGGGAAAGGCCCTCACCGCACGCTGGCGCGCTGCAACCGAGTTCGAGGCGGACGAGCGTGCCGCCGGCTGCGATGCGCGCAAACGGGTGGCGCTTGCGTCCGCACTGCTGAAGGTGGCGCGGCTGGCGTCCGGGCGGCCGGCCTCCGCGGCGGAGCTCAGCATTGGCGTGGCATCGGGCGATGTGGAAGAGCGCGTCCGCCGCCTGCTCGGCAAGCGCCCGTCCGATCTGCGACGGAGTATCCCTCTCGTGCAGATTCTCGCGGCCTGCGCGCTACTGATCCCGGCGATTGCGCTGCCGCTTTACACCCGCATTCAGGACCTCGTCGAGCTGCTGGTCGGACTCAGAGCCTGACTGCGCGGTCTGCGCGGCAATCAGTTCCAGAGGCGAAGATTCCTGGGCAGCACGAGCGGACGGATCGCGTCGGCGTCCGCCCGATCTGCCACGACGCCACCCCCGTAGCCCGTGTCATCATCCTCGAAGGCTGTCTGCGAGGGCACGGTGAGCGGGGCCGCACGCTTGTCGTCGAGGGACTTGTTGAGCACCGGCAGCTCCTTCGAAGTCAGCTGCGTGAAGGAAGCGGTGACCTCATCCAGCTGGCTGCGCAGCGCGCCGATGTTGTCGAGCTGGTAACGCGTCGGCGGCCCGTCCCAGGAGGTGATCGCGCCGTAGAGCTGGTCGGTGTGCTCGCGCAGCCGCTCCTCGCCGGTGATGGCTCCTCCCTCGGTGGTGGCGACGATCTGCTTGCGCAGCGCATCGAGCTTGGCGTCGAAATCGCCGAGCTGCTTGAGGAGCGGATCCCCCGCCGGCCGCGACTGCTTTGCCTTCGCGACCTGCTCGCGCAGCCCCGCAATGCGTGCGAACAGCGTCGACTCGTCGTTAAAGAGATCGTAGACCTTCATGGCGGCGTCGTACTGCGCCTGCCGGCCGGCGACCGTCCAGGTGACACGCCGGTCGAGCCCGACGGGGAGCGTCAGGTCGTAGGTCTTGCCTTCCTTTTCCATGCGCACGGTGTAGGTCCCGGGCGGCACGCGCGGCCCGGTCGTGCCGGCGTTGGCGAGCTGTACGGCGGGCGGAACGTGCGGGGCCTTGCGGTGCATGTTCCAGACGACGCGATTGAGGCCGCGGCGGCTGCTGGCGGAGAGCTCATCGATCACCGCACCGCTCGGGTCCAGCACTTCGATGCGCAGCTTGCCGTAGAGCTGCCGCGTCCGCTGGTAGTAGGTGATGACCGCGCCGGCCTTGGGATTCTCGCCGACGAAAGCGGCTGCCCCGTTCACCCAGCCGCCCTGCGCCTCGATGCGCTGCTGCACCGGACGCGCGGAGACAAACGCCGTGTCCTGCGCGAGCAAGTCGGGTGTCAGGTGGCGCAGCGGGCTGATGTCGTCGACGATCCAGATGCCGCGGCCATGGGTCGCGAGTACCAGATCGCTGTCGCGCGGCTGGATGGCGAGATCGCGCACCGCCACGGCCGGGAAGTGTCCGCCCTTGAACTGCGCCCAATGCGCGCCGCGGTCGACCGAGATCCATAACCCAAACTCGGTGCCGAGGAACAGCAGCTGCGGATCGACAGTGTCCTCGCGGATCACGTGGGCATAGCCATGCACACCCCTGGCATCCCGCGGCGTGACGAGCGCCGTCCAGCTCTTGCCGTAGTCCGTCGTCACGTACACGTACGGGGCCATGTCGCCGAAGGTGTGGCGGTCGAAGGCCGCGTACGCCGTGCCGGGCGCGAACGAGCTCGCCTGCACCCAGTTGACCCAGCTGTTCTTCGCCAGGCCGCGGATGTTGCCGACGACGTTTTCCCAGTGCTGTCCGCCGTCGCGCGTCAGCTGCACGTTGCCGTCGTCGGTGCCCACCCAGATGAGGCCGGCCGTGAGCGGCGATTCGCTGATCGAGAAGATCGTGGTGTGCATCTCGGCGACCGAGTTGTCGACCGTGACGCCGCCCGACTGCTCCTGCTTCTGTTTCTGCGGATCGTTGCTGGTCAGATCCGGGGAGATGCGCTCCCAGGTCTGGCCATGATCGGGTGAGCGAAACAGGAACTGCGCGCCGATGTAGACCACGTTCGGATCATGCGGCGAGAGCGCGATGGGAGTGTTCCAGTTGAAGCGCAGCTTCTTGTAGCGCTTGAGATCCTCGGCGCCGAGCCTGGGCTGGATGTCGCGCGCTTCGTGGGTGTGGATGTTGACCCGGCCGATTGAGCCACCCTGGGATTCGGCATAAACGTAGTTCGGATCCGACGGGTCGGCGAACATCCAGAAGCCGTCGCCCCCGAACATGTTCTCCCAGCGCGAGCTGGTGATGCCCCCCGGGTAGGCGGAGTCCCCGACCCAGGCGGCATTGTCCTGCAGGCCGCCGTAGACGTGGTAGGGATCGGCGTTGTCGAGACTGACGTGGTAGAACTGCGAGATGGGGAGATTGTCGGTCTTCCACCACTTGTTGGCGCCGTCGTAGGAGATCCACAGTCCGCCGTCGTCGCCGGAAAACACATGCTGCGAGTTCCCCGGGTCGACGAAGACGTCGTGCACGTCGCCGTGCATGCCGACGAAGCCGCCGATCGCGGTGAAGCTCTTGCCGCCGTCCTCGCTGAGGATCATCGCGCCGTCGGTCTTGTAGACGCGGCGCGCATCCTTGGGATCGACGATCAGGTTGGCAAAGTAGAACGGCCGCCACACCATCCACTGGCTCTTGTCGCCGCGTTCCCAGGTGGCACCGCCGTCGTGCGAGATCAGGAGCCCCGAGTCGGTCGATTCGACGAAGGCGTACACGGTCTTGGGCTCGCTCGGCGCGAAGGCCAGCGCGATCCGCCCGTAGGGCTTGGGCGGCATCCCGGTCGCGTTGCCGGGAGCGAGCTCGCTCCAGGTCGCCCCGCCGTCGACGCTGCGGTAGAGGCCGCTTCCGGAGGGCGCCTTCGGCCCGTCGCCGCCCGAGCGGAACGTCCAGCCCTTGCGGCGGAAGTCCCACAGGCTCGCGAGCAGTACGTCGGGACTGCCCGGCTGCATGGCGACGCTGCCGCAGCCGGTCGAGAGATTCGCGCCCTTGAGAATCAGCCGCCAGCTCTTGCCGCCGTCAACCGTCTTGTAGAGTCCGCGGTCCGCGGAGTCGCTCCAGAGCTTGCCCGGGACGCACACGTACACGGTGTCGGAGCTGCGCGGGTCGACGACGATCTTCGAGATGCGCTCCGCATCGGGCAGGCCCGCGTGGATCCAGGTCTCGCCGCCGTCGGTCGATTTGTAGACGCCATCGCCGACCGAGACGCTGTTACGGGTCCACGACTCGCCGGTGCCGACCCAGACGTCCTTGTTGTTGGAGGGGTCGACCGCGATCGCGCCGATCGACTGCACCGGCTGCTCGTCGAACACCGGCTTGAAGGTCGTGGCGCCGTCGGTCGACTTCCAGACCCCGCCGCTCGCCGAGCCTACGAACAGTGTCACCTTGCCGGACGGGTCGCGGTAGCCGGCGAGCGCGGAGATGCGCCCGCTCATGGCCGCGGAGCCGATGTTGCGCGCGCCGAGCCCGGAGACGACGCCCGAGTCGAGCGTTACCGGGGCAGGGGATTGCGCGGCAGCGCTGCCGGTCCACGCGAGCAGCGCGCACGCCGAGAGTGCGGAACCCAATCGCATCACTGTTCTCCCTTCAGTGCTTACTTGGCCGGAGCCGGCGCGGCGGGGGCCGGCGGCGCCGCCGGGAAGCTGAACTCGCCGGCGTCGGGGGCGACGTTGGCTTCGGCCTTGTCGTACTGGATCTTCTGGTGGTCGCTCGAGCCCTTCTGCCACGAGTCCTGGGCGAACGGGAGATAGACGCCGTCCACCTGCTCGTAGTCGCCATAATCGGTGATGGTCTCGTTCGGCACGCCGTGCTCGATGCGACGGTTCACCACCCGTATCTCGAGGAAGTGGTCGGGGTCGAGGTACACGTAGGTAATATCGCCGTTCGGCCGGGTGACGCGCAGTTTGTGCGCCTCGGTCCCATCGATGTCCTCGGTGCCGAGATAATCCAGCGTATAGCCCTTCGCCTGGTAGTCGACCAGAGCACCGAGGAAATCCCCCGCATCCTCGGACAGGCCCTTGGCATCATCGGCGGACAGCTTCTCGGGGTCCTTGCGGCCCTGGAACGGATTGATCTGCCACGCCTGCGCGCCGTCGTACGCCTGCACCTGCGTGAGTCCCTGCAGCTGCGCCTCGTAGCGGATCGACCTCGGGCGGCTGATGAGCGTCAGGAAGCCAAGCTCGACGGTGTCGCCGTTCACAAGGAGTGTGCCCGACAGCCGCAGCGACCGGATCGCGTTCAGCTTGTCCGCCCCGCCGCGGGCCTCGATGTTTTTCGCCGCGAGCTCCGCGGCCGTGTATCCGAAGGCGGCCGGTGCCGCCAGAACCATCAGGATGGCTGCGAGCCTACGCGTCATTCTTAGCCCCTCTCTCCCCAAGCGCGCCGTATGATGCGCTGCGGCGCGATCGCTTTCCAATCCGCCCGGCGTCCGGTTGCGGCGGGGAGAGCCCTCGGGGCGGCGAGCTGCGCTCGGAGGCGGCGCGGGCGCGCCCGTGCTACCTTACGCGCGCAAAATTGCTGCGGGGATCGCGCGTCCTCAGCTCCAATAAGAATGCGCGGCCCCACCACGCGGGAGGGGATATGTTCACGCAACTGATTGATCCGCTGTCCAATCTGGGGCTCACCTGCCTGGTGGCGCTGATTCCGGTCGTGCTGCTTCTGGTCCTGCTCGCGGTGCTGCGCTGGCCCGCATGGGTTGCGACCCTCGTCGGCTCGATCGTGACGTTTGCTCTCGCGGTATGGGTCTGGCGGATGCCGTTCGTGGACGGCGTGCACGCCTACCTCTACGGCGCCGCCACCGGTGTCTGGAACGTCGACTGGATAACCTTCTGGGGACTGATCCTGTTCAACACGCTGGCCCTCACCGGTGTGTTCGAGAACTTCCGCCGCTGGCTGATCGCGCAGGGCAGCATGGACGTGCGGGTGCAGACGATTCTCTTCGCGTGGGCGTTCGGCGCACTGCTCGAAGGCCTCGTCGGCTTCGGCTACCCCTGGGCGGTGGTGGCGCCGATACTGATCTCGCTCGGGATCTCGGACCTGAATGCGATCCGCGTGGCGGCCATCGCCAACAACGCGCCGGTCTCCTTCGGCGCACTCGGCGCACCGGTGATCGCGCTCGCCGCGGTCACGAGCTATCCGTTGCTCGCGCTGTCCGGCTCGATCGGCAGCGTGGTGGCGGTGCTGGCGCTGCTGCCGCCGTGGGTGCTGCTCTATCTCGTATCCGGCAGGCAGGGGATGCTCGGCGCGTGGCCGCTCGCGGTCGTCGGCTCCCTCGGCTATATCGCCGGGCAATATCCGGTCGCCGTATATCTCGGACCGTACCTGCCGGACGTCACCGGCTCGATCGTGTGCTTCATCGTGCTGCTGCTCCTGCTGAAGGTGTGGCAGCCGAAGACGGTCCTCGGGTACGGCGGCAAGGTGCTGGATCCCGCTCAGGCCCGCTCGAGCGCTCACGGACTCACGACCGGCCAGGTTCTGCAGGCGTGGATGCCGTTCGCGGTGCTCCTCATCGTGGTCGCGGCATGGACCGGCCCCTGGTCGCCGCTGCCGAAGGTCACCTGGTTCGCGCGGCAGGTGACGGCAGCAGCGCCCGAGATCAAGACCCATATCACTGCTGCCTTCAAGTTTGCGCCTTACGTCGGCGGCACCGCGATTCTCGCCTCGTGGATCATCGTGGCTCTGCTGCTTGGGGGCATGGGCAAGCTCAGGGGAGCGCAGCTCGGCGAAGTGTTCGCGCGCACCTTCAGGCAGATGTGGGGAGCGCTGCTGGTCGGCGTGTTCATATTCGGTCTCGCCTACATCTTCAACTTCTCCGGCATGGCCTCGTCCCTTGCCAAGGGCTTCTCGACCCTTGGCACGGCGTTCGTGATCGTCGCGCCGATCCTCGGCTTCATCGGCGTGGCGCTCTCGGGGTCGAATACCTCGACCAATGCCATGTTCGGCAAGTTTCAGGCGCTCGTAGGAGCCCAGCTGGGCATGCCGCCGCTGTTGCTGCCGACCCTGAACTCCGTGGGCGCGGAGATCGGCAAGCCGATCGCCCCGCAGACCGCCAGCGTCGGCGTGTCTACCAGTCAGTTCGTACGGCGCGAGGGCGAGGTTATCCGCCACAACATCGGCTGGACTATCGCGCTGCTCATCTACCTGATCGTGATCGCGGTGGGCTTCTATCTGCTGAAGCCGGCGGTGATGGGGGTACGCTGACCCCGGTCGCAAGGGGCGGCCTGGACGGTCCAGGCCGCTAAGGCGAGGAGGCCAGCTCGAGCTCGCGCAGCCGCGGCCCTGCGACGCTGCCGAGGTGCGCGGACGCGTCGTAGAGCACCACGCCGAAGATCACCAGCACGATGCCGAGCGCGATGAAGGCGCGCATATGGCGCGACTCGAACTTTCTGATCGAGCGCGCGTAGGCGAGCAGGCCGAAGAGGGCCGCGATCACGACCACGGCGTCGATGCTGGCCCGCTGCCAGTAGCTGCCACCGAGGTGCAGCCACATCCCGAACTCGTCGAAGGTGAGCGCCATGGCAATGCCGTAGGCGAACGCGGCGCGCCGTGCGGAATCTCCGGCCGGCGCCCGGAACAACAGGTAGGCAGCCACGGCCGCGAGCAGGAATATGCCGTAATTCAGGTGGTGGACGTGCGTGTCGCGCAGAAACAGGTACAGGTTGGGAATGCGGCGCGCCATAATCAGGAACACCACGATGCGCGCGGCCATGAACGTCAGAAGAAATGCGAGCAGGGCCCGGCGCGCCAGCTCGTCGACGCCGGGAGCGCTGTCCGGGGAAACTCCGCGTTGAGGTTGGCCGCTGGGCACGCCTGCGCATCTTGGCCCGCCGCGGGCGCGCTCGGCAACCGTATGCCGCGGGCGCGCCGCGCCTGCCGCACATGATCGGCTTCCTCAAGCCCGCGCCGTTCGTCGCGCCGCTGCCGGCCACCGAGGTGGATCCCGTCTATCGCCGATTGCGCCGGCGCGTTTTCGCCGGAATCTTCGTGGGCTACGCGGGCTACTACCTGGTGCGCAACAACCTGGCGCTCGCGATCCCCGACCTGCTGCGCGAGCATCCCGGGTTCACCAAGGCGCAGCTCGGCGGCGCGCTCACGGGACTCCTGATCGCCTATGGGCTATCGAAGTTCCTCATGGGCTCGGTCTCCGATCGCAGCAACCCGAAGTACTTTCTGCCGCTCGGGTTGCTGCTGTCGAGCGCCATCATGGCGGCGTTCGGCCTGTTCCCGGCGGTGTACTCGTCGCTCCTGCTCATCGTCGCCATCCAGGTGCTGAACGGCTGGGTGCAGGGCATGGGCTGGCCGCCGTGCGGCAAGACGATGGTGCACTGGTTCAGCACGCGCGAGCGCGGGCTCACGGTCTCGGTCTGGAATACCGCGCACAACGTCGGCGGCGCGCTGGTGGCGAACCTGGCGCTCGCCGGCGTAGTGCTGTTTCACGACTGGCGCGCGAAGTTCTATTTCAACGCGCTGATTGCCGCGTGCGTGGCGCTCGGGGTGTACTTCCTGCTGCAGGACACGCCGCAGTCGCGAGGCCTGCCTCCCGTCGAGCAGTACCGCAACGACTACCCTGCCGGTTACACGGACGCCGAGGAGCGCACTCTCGGGTTTCGGGAGATCCTCTTCAGGAACGTGCTGAGCAACCGCTACCTGTGGGCGATCGCGGTGGCGAATGCGTTCTGCTATTTCGTACGCTACGGGGTGGAGATCTGGATCCCGACGTACCTCCAGACTGCCAAGGGGTTCTCGTTCCGCCAGTCGAGCCTCGGCTGGTCGCTGTACGAGTACGCGGCGATTCCCGGCACGATCGCCTGCGGATGGATCTCCGACCGGTGGTTCAAGGGCAGGCGCGCCCCGGCCACCATCCTCTTCATGGCGCTCACGCTGGTTGCGGTCGTGGTGTACTGGCTGAATCTCCACGGTCCGCTCTGGATCGACTACGCGGCGCTGATCGCGATCGGCTTCCTGGTCTACGGGCCGATCATGATCATCGGCCTGCAGTCGCTCGATCTCGTGTCGAAGAAGGCGGCCGGCACCGCGGCCGGCTTCACCGGGTTCTTCGGCTACGTGTTCGGCTCGGCCATCGCCGGAACCGGCGTTGGCTGGATCGCCGACCGCTTCGGCTGGGGCGGTGTGTTCACGAGCATAGTTGCCTGTTGCGTGGCGACGATGTTCTTCAGCGCGCTCACGCTCGGTCACAAGGCGCACAGCGAGACACGCGCGCCGGCCTGACCTGGTTCCACCAGGCCTGCGGTCACGCGCCGCGCGACTCCGCCCCCGGGAAGAACTCGACGCGGCCGTCGGCCAGGTGGTACATGGAACCCGCCAGCCTGATCTTGCCGTCCTTCTCCAGCCCGGCGAGTACGCTGCTCTGGCTGCGGATGTCAGCGATCGTGTGCAGCACGTTGGTCTTGGCGACTGCATCCACGAACCCGGGATCCTTGCTGCTGCGCTTGCCCGTGTAGCGGGTCGCGGCGACCGCGGGCTTGATGCGGGCCAGCAGTCCCGTCAGGTGACCGAGCTCGGCGTTGTCGATCGCGCCCTTGATGGCGCCGCAGGAAGTGTGACCCATCACCAGGATCACCTTGGCGCCGGCCAGTGCACAGGCGAACTCGAGGCTGCCGAGCACATCGTCGTTGGCGATGTTGCCGGCGACGCGTGCGTTGAAAACATCACCGAGTCGCGCATCCAGGATGATCTCCGCCGGCGCGCGCGAATCGATGCAGCTGAGAATCGCCGCCCCCGGGTACTGCCCGGCAGCGGTGGCGTGCACCTGCGCCATGTAGTCGTGCGCCAGCATCTTGCCGGCGCGGAAGCGCTCGTTGCCGCGCTTCAGGCCCTCGAGGACGTCGTCGGGAGTCAGCCGCTCGCGCTCCTCCTTGCTGAGTGCGGCCGCGTACGACACCGTGCTTTTCCCGAGCAGGCCGAGTCCGCCGGCGGCACCGGCCGCGGCGATTGCAAGCGCGGATCTGAGGAGAGCGCGGCGGCCCTCGAGGGGCGCGACCTCCGCAGAACAACAAGACGGCTGAGTGCTCATGGCGGCTCTCCCAACGGCAGCCCAAGGGTGGGCGTATATGCCGGCGGACGTCGCAGCTTGTCAACCGGTAGACTGCAAAGGCCCTTGAAGCCGTGGAGGGAGGTTGATCTGGCAGCCCACGCCTGGCCGGCGCACGCGCGCCGCAGCGCAGCCGTCGTGACCTCCCTCGGGGTGCTGGCGTTCTGGTGCGGCATGGTGCTCGCCGCCCGGCGCTTTCCGTCCGAGTACGACTGGCGCTACATCACGATCTCGACTCTGGTCTACCCCGACCGCAACCCGGCGGGGTGGTTGTGGGCGCGCGCGGGCCTCGTGCTATGTGGTCTGGCCGGGCTCTGGTGGACGCTCGTTCTGCGGGATGAAAGCCGGATGCGACCCGGCCGCGGCTCCACGGGGTTGGCCCCTCTCGGGCTGGGCTACGCCTGCATGACGGCCTGTGCGCTCGTGCCGGAGTGGCGTATCGGGATTCCCCGGGTCCACGAGTGCCTCGCAATGGCCGGGTTCTTCGGGATCTGCATCGGCATGGCGCGCATCGCCTGGAGGGCGGCGGCACGCGGTGGGCGCGGCGCAAGGCTGCCGGGAAGCCCGCGGCTGCACGCTGCGATTCTCGTCGGCCTGGTGCTCTCGCCGATCGTGCTCGCCGCCGCGGCCCAGGCCTACGTTTCCCACGTGTTGCGACTGCCCTGGGTCAACCTCGGCTGGCGCGCGCGCGGCGTGCCGGTTTATCTGAGCTTTGCCTTCTGGGAGTGGGTCGGCTGCGGAATCTTTTCCGCGTACATGCTCATGCTGTCGCGTGCGAGCGGCGGCAGCGCGTGAGGAGCGCGCGCCTCACGCGGGCGGCTCGATCGCGGGACCACTTCGTGTTATAGCTGCGTGTCGGAGGACTTGCGCGTGAAGCGTCGACTCGAAATCGTTCTGCTGCTCCTCATCGCCAGCGGCGCCGCGCAGCTCTGTGCTGCCGGCGGCGGCGTGCATCCCGAGCATGCGCGTCACGGCATGGTCGTCAGCCAGCATGAGCTCGCTTCACGGGCGGGCGTCGAGATGATGCAGGCCGGAGGCAACGCGGTCGACGCGGCGGTCGCCACCGGGTTTGCGCTCGCAGTGGTCTTTCCGTCCGCGGGTAACATCGGCGGAGGCGGTTTCATGCTGCTGCGCCTCGAGAGTGGCGCGACGCATTTTCTCGATTACCGTGAAAAGGCGCCCGCCGCCGCAAGCGCCACCATGTACCAGGACGCGCAGGGCAACATCATCCCGGGCCTGAGCCGCATCGGCTACAAGGCCTCGGGCGTGCCGGGCTCGGTGAAGGGCCTGGTGTACGCCGAGCAGCATTTCGGCAGGCTGGGACTCAAGCGCGTGCTGCAGCCGGCGATCCGGCTGGCACGCGAAGGGTACGCGCTCGACTGGCACGGAGCGCACCAGATGACGTCCGACAAGGGACTGGCCGCGTACCCGGACTCGCGGCGCATTTTCCAGAACGACGGCAAGGGCTGGCAGCAGGGCGACATTTTCCGGCAGCCGGAGCTCGCCCGTACACTCGAGCGCATCGCGGCCGCGCCCGAGGATTTCTACACGGGCAGTATGGCCCGCCAGATCGCCGAGTTCGAACATCAGGGAGGCGGCCTCATTACGGCCGCGGATCTGGCCGACTATGCGGTCGAGGATCGCGTGCCGGTGCACGGCACCTATCGCGGGCTGGAGGTGATCAGCGCCCCGCCGCCTTCCTCCGGCGGTATCGTCCTGATCGAGACTCTGAACATTCTCGAGGGTTTCGACCTCGCCAAGGCGGGGCTCGATTCCGCCGCGGCGATCCACCTCGTGGCCGAGGCCTATCGCCGCGCTTTTTATGACCGCGCGCAGTATCTCGGCGATCCCGACTTCAGCAATTCCCCGGTCATGCAACTGCTCGACAAGTCCTACGCAGTAGCCTGGCGCGGCTCGATCGATCCCGAGCACGCAAGCCCGAGCGCCTCGCTCCAGCGCCCGTCGACCTCACCGGAGCTGCTGCGCTACGCCGCAGCTCATCCGATCCGGGTCGTACCGGAGTCCACCGACACCACGCACTACTCGGTGGTCGATGCCGATGGCAACGCCGTTGCCGTGACGACGACGCTCAACGGCTCGTTCGGCTCCAAGGTGACGGACGGAGCGCTCGGGTTCCTGATGAACAACGAGATGGACGACTTTGCCGCGAAGGTCGGCGCGCCCAACATGTTCGGCCTGATCCAGGGCAGCGCCAATGCGGTCGGACCTAACAAGCGGCCGCTGTCCTCGATGACACCGACGCTGGTGCTCAAGGACGGCAAGCTGTGGCTGGTACTGGGTGCCGAAGGCGGTCCGACGATCATTACCACGGTCGCCAATGTCCTGCTCGGGGTCGCCGACTTCGGCCTCGACATCCAGGAGGCAGTCGACTCACCGCGGTTCCATCACCAGTGGGCGCCCGACCGTATCTTCATGGAGCGCAACGGGTTCTCTCCCGACACCATTCGTCTGCTCGAGGCGCAGGGCAACAGCATGATTCAGCACGGCGGCATCGCCGATGCCGAGTGCATCGAGATCGATCCGGCCAGCGGGGAGCGCCTCGGCGCGAGCGACTCCCGCAACGAGAGCGGTCGAGCGGTCGGTTACTGACCTGGCACGCATCGTGCGGACTGGCCACGCGCGTACACGAGGTGCGCGGCGACCAGATCCTGGGCAACCGAACCGAGTGACTTGTAGACCGTAATGTCTTTCGGGCCGCTGCGGCCGGCAATGCTCCCGAGCAGCAGCGCGCCGATCTCGCCCACGACGTGCGATCGCCCGATGGCGCCTTCGGCAATCGGAATCAGGATGTCACCCGCCTCGCTGAAGGCGCCGGCGGCCGAGTCGACGTAGACGCGCGAGCGGGCGATGAGCGCGGTATCGGCTTCGCGCGCGTTCGGCGCATGCGCGCCGACCAGATTCACGTGAGCGCCGGGCTGCACCCACTCACCCCGAATCACCGGCTCGCGTGCCGCCGTGACGGCGCAGACGACGTCGCACGCCGCAGCCTCGGCCGCCGTCGCGGCAACGGTCAGTCGCGCGCGGCAAGTGCCGGCGTGCCGGTTCACGAACTGCTGCGCCCGCTCGGCGGAGCGACCCCAGACGCGTACCTCGCGGATGTCGCGCACGGCGCAGATCGCCTCGAGATGCGTATCGGCCTGAACGCTGTAACCGAGCAGCCCCAGGGAACGAGCATCCTCGCGCGCCAGGAGCCGTGTCGCGAGCCCGCTCGCCGCTGCAGTACGGAGCGCTGTGATCTCGGCGCCGTCGACCAGTGCCAGCGGCGTCCCGGTCCGGTGGTCGAACAGAATGACCACGCCCTGGATGACGGGTCGTCCGGCGGCCAGGTTCGCCGGATGCAGGCCGGCCACTTTCGCGCCGTAAACGAGCGGCTCCGACGCCGATCCGGGCATGACGGCGAAGTAGCCGCTCTGATCGACGAGCGGCATGATGATCCGGGAGGGTACCGCGATCGTGCCGCGCGTGAGTCCGGTCATGGCTGTCACCATGGCCTCGATGCAGTCACGCATCGGCAGCCGGGCGCGGACCGTCGCCGCATCGATGATCTCGAGCGCTATGACAAAACCTCCCCCGCGCTCGGGTGGCGAGCACGGCAACGTTCCTGCCCCAGCTCCACGCTGCAGCTGCCCATCGACACGCCACACGGCGGGAGTACCATGCCGCGGCGGCTGATAAAGAATCCACACGCCTGGCTAGGGAGGCTCACCAATGATTCACCGCAACTCAAACCCATGGCGCCGTGTCGGCCTGGCGCTGGCCGTGAGCGTCACGGGACTCATCTTGAGCGCCGTCAATGCCGACGAGCCGACGTGGGACGCCGGCGCCGGCAGGCTCGAAGTTACGAGCACGACGTTCACCGAGAACGGCCCGCTGCCGGACTCCGTCATCTACAATCTCCTCTCCAACGGTCTCAACATCTGCACGGCGAGCGGCAGCCCCGGGGGCGACCACTCGCCCGAGCTGCAATGGTCGCACGTACCGCACAACACGCGCAGCTTCGTGGTCATCCTGTATGACCCCACCGCCAGCTTCACGCACTGGGGAATGTACAACATCGCCCCCGGCGTGCGGATGCTGCCGGAGGGCGCCGGCGTTGCCGACAGCAAGTACGGTGCGCAGGTCAACAACGATTTCGGCGATCCCAACTACGATGGCCCGTGTCCGCCGCAAGGTGTTGCGCCCGACGCGCATCACTACGTGTTCACCGTGTACGCTCTCGACACGGAGCTCAAGGTGCCGGCGCTCGCGAACTTCCCGTCAAATGCAGAGACGCTCTATCACGCTCTGATACACGCCGCTCGCCACGGACACGTCCTCGCCAGCGGGCACATCGCCACGTACTACTCGGCGACGCCCGGCAGCTGACACCAGTCGGGGATCCCGCGGGCGGCGTGTGCGCGCATCAGGGGCACGCGCTTCCCAAGCCGGCGGCAACGCCCGCCTGCCGGGCGTGCGCACAGAAGCTGCTGACCTTCGACTCGCGCAGTGCCTGCCAGTCCTTGAGCTGCGCACCGAGTCGGGCGTGCAGATCCGCGTAAGTCTCGACCTCCTGCTCGTTGGGTGCCGTGTCGGCGTCCTCGAGCAGGCCGGCGAAGGCGTAGATCTGCTCGTTCAGCATCCCGGGGAAGTTGAGATCGGCTTCCGAACCCTTGATCTTGACCTGCATCAGTATCCCTTCGATCGTGGATGCCCGTTCGAGCAGCGCGCGGCCCTCGGTGGCGAGTGCGTCGCCGCGGGGCTTGCCGTGCGCCTGGCCGAGCGTCGCCTCGACGGCGCTCTTCAGCGCGCGGATCTCGTTCACTGCGCGGTGTAACGCATCCTGGTCGTGGTAGGCTTCCATCGAGAGCGCAAATTTCTGCTGCAGCCCGTCGAGCGAACCCTTGACGCGTGGATCGCGCGCGATGGTGAGCGGCGCCGTCTCGGTCTGGCCGGCATAGCTGAGACGCAGCGTGTAGGTGCCGGGGAAGACGATGGGGCCGCGAGGCGGCAGGCCCTCGTAGAACGCATCGGGTATCTGCACCGGCGAGTCATAGCGCAGGTCCCAGACGAAGCGGTTCATGCCCTGGGCCGCGGGCAGCGTCTCCTCGGCGTGCACCTGGTCCGGCCACTCCGGCGGCTGCTCGGCCTGCTTCTCCGCCGCACTGCTCAGGTGACGCACGATGTTGCCCTGTGCGTCGAGAATGTCGATGCGGATGGGGCCGCTCGGCGTGGCCGCCAGGTAGTAGTCGATCAGCGCGCCCGCAGGAGGGTTCTGGCCCTTGGGCGGATGCATATCGACCTGGTCGGGGTAGTAGAGACGGTAGGCGGTCTCGGGAGTGTAGAGATAGGCAATCGGCGCCGCGGCCGCCGCCGCCGCCTGCCGCAGCGGCGTCACGTCATCCAGGATCCAGAACGAGCGGCCGTGGGTCGCGACGACCAGGTCGTTGTCCTTCACGACCAGGTCGTGCACCGGCGAGCGCGGCAGGTTGAGCTGCAGACTCTGCCAGTGCCGACCGGTATCGAAGGATACGAACACTCCGGTCTCGGTGGCGGCGTACAGGAGGTTGCGCCGGACCGAATCCTCGCGCACGGCGTGAACGATGGATCCGTCCGGGAGTCCCGCGTCGATACGCGACCACGTCCGGCCGCCGTCGGTGGTCATGAAGACGTACGGCTTGATGTCATCGAGCTTGTGGCGGTCCACGGCAGCGTAGGCGGTGTCGGCGTCGTAGCGCGAGGGCTCGATCATGCTGATCGTGCTCCAGGCGGGCATGTCGTGCGGCGTGACGTTGCTCCAGCTGCCGCCGTCGTCGCGGGTGAGCTGGATCAGGCCGTCGTCGGTCCCGACCCAGATCATGCCGCGCTTGAGCGTCGACCCCGCGATCGCGAAGATGGTGTCGTAGTACTCGACGCTGGTGATGTCCTTGGTGATGGGGCCCCCGGAGGCCAGCTGCTTGGCCTTGTCGTTGCGCGTCAGGTCGGGGCTGATCGCCTTCCAGCTCATGCCGTCGTCGGTCGTCCGGTAGAGCCGTTCCATGCCGAAGTAGAGCGTGTCGGGATCGAACGGGGACATCATCAGCGGCGAGGTCCAGTTGAAGCGATGCTCGAGGTCCCTGGCGGCATGGCCGGAGGCATTGATCGGGTACACCGGGATCGCCTGCAGTTGCATGGTGTGCTTGTTGAAGCGCCCGACGAGATTCTCGCTCGTGCCATACACGATGTCGGCGTCGCGCGGGTCGGGGATCAGGAAGCCGCATTCGCCGGGGAAGACGTCGTACCAGTCGCGCTCGACGATGGCGCCCTCGTCGTCCATGCTGGCGATGGCGACGCTGGTGTTGTCCTGCTGCGCGCCGTAGACGTAATAGGGGAAGCGGTTGTCGACCGACACGTGGTAGAACTGCGCGGTCGGCTGGTTGTCCTGGCTGCTCCAGCTCTCGCCGCGATCGACGGAGACCGAGGCGCCGCCGTCGCTCGCCTCGATGAGGCGGTTCGGGTCGGTCGGATCGATCCAGATGCCATGATGATCGCCGTGCCGTCCCGGCAGCAGCTTGAAGGTCTTGCCGCCATCGGTGGAGCGGAACAGGCCGGTGTTCTCCGCATACACCGTGTCGGCGTTGCTCGGGTCGGCGAGAATGGTCGAGAAGTACCAGGCGCGCTGGCTCAAGCGGCCGTCATCGTTGATGCGCTGCCAGTGCACGCCGCCGTCGTCCGAGCGGTAGAGTCCCCCCTCAGCGGCCTCGATCATGGCGTAGACGCGCCTGCTATCCGCGCCGGAGACCGACACGTGGATGCGCCCGAGGATGCCCGCCGGCAGGCCGTTGCCGGACAGGTGCGTCCAGGTGACGCCGCCGTCGGTCGAGCGATACAGCCCGCTCCCCGGACCACCGCTCGAGAAGTTCCAGGGCTGTCGGCGCGCCTGCCACATCGCGGCGTACACGACCTGCGAGTCGTGCGGATCGAAGCTGACGTCGATCGCGCCGGTCTCGGCGTCCTTGTACAGCACCTTGTTCCAGGATCGACCACCGTCGGTCGTGCGGAACACGCCGCGCTCGACATTGGGACCGAAGGCGTGACCCAAGGCAGCGACCAGCACGATGTCCGGGTCCTTCGGGTCGACGATCAGCGCGCCGATCTGGCGGCTGTCGGCCAGCCCGAGGAAGGTCCAGGTCTTGCCGCCGTCGACGGACTTGTAGACGCCGTCGCCGTAGGTGATGTCGCCGCGCGGCGCTGCCTCACCGGTGCCGACATAGATGATGTTGGGGTTGGAGGGCGCGATCGCGATCGCGCCGACCGAGGAGATCGGTGTGCCGTCGGTCAACGAACGCCAGGTGGCGCCGCCGTCGGTTGTCTTCCAAACACCACCGGCGACCGCGCCGAAATAAAAAGTATCGGGGTCGCCGGGGACGCCGCTCACCGCGAGCGCGCGGCCGCCGCGGTACGGGCCGATGCCGCGCCACTTGAGCGCCTTGAAGAGACCCGGGTCGACGGCGGCAGTCGTGTCGGCAGGCGGAGGAGGGGGGGCGGCTTGAGCGCGCACCTCGAGCGCCTGCAGAGCCACCGCCGCCACCAGTCCCATCGCCACGAGCCGACTCAAAGATCGTAACCGCCAGGCAGGCGCAAGCCGGAACTGCATGTTTTTCCCTTTCCCGAAGTTCATGTTCGTGGACGCCGCCGCGCGCAGACTTAGGATGCGCGCCGGCCAAACCACCAAGGGAAGCGCGACATGGCGCATCGTGTCAAGATGGCAGCCGGATGAATGGGCTCAGCCATGTGCTTCGATTCACCTCGGTCGCGCTGCTGGCTGCGACCTGCGTCCCGGCCGCCGAGAGTGCCGCTCCAGCGGGGCCACTGGGGTTCACGATGACGCGCACCGGCACCGCGCATGACTTCGATTACTTCCAGGGCGCCTGGACGACGCGGCAGCACAAACTCAAGGCCCGTAACGTCGGCAGTCGCGATTGGGAGGAGTTTCCGGCGAGGCTGTGCATGCGGTTGTATCTGGACGGCCTGGCGACGGTCGACGAGCTTTATCTGCCTACCAAGGGCATCTCCGGGCTCACGCTGCGCACCTTCGACACGCGCACGCATCAATGGTCGATCTACTGGGTGAGCAGTGCCACCGGTAAGCTCGATCCCGTGCCGATGGTGGGCGGCTTCGACGGCAATCGGGGCGAGTTCTATTCGGATGATCATGAGAACGGTCGCCCGATCAAGGTCCGGTTCATCTGGACCAAGCAGGACCACGATCACGCGCACTGGGAGCAGGCGTTCTCTTACGACGACCGCGCCTGGGAGACGAACTGGACGGCAGACTTCACCCGTGCCGATTCATCCCAATGTGAGAACGGCCGCCCGAAGCATTAGCCCGGATGCTTGGGAGGCAACCGTCGCCTGTGCTAGGTTAGCGCCAACGTTCACCTTATACGCGGGCCGCGACGGATGAGCGCGCTCGTCACATTTACCAGCGGGCAAATCTCAGCCGGCGAATCGATTACCGAGGCGCTGGAGAGTAACCGCATTGTCTTTTTCCCCAGCTCGCCGGTTGCGCTGCCGGACGAGGCGACGCTGCGGTACCTGCGCACCGAGTTGCCGGCGCGACTCAAGCTCAAGAACATCAGCTATCACCCGGAGGTCGGCCGCATCACCGGGTTCGACGGCGATGAGGTGACCGCCCGGCGCCTCACCCTGATCCTGCAGGAGCATCTGGCGGGCGTCAGCGCGTTCCTGCGCAGGCAGGTCCCGCACCTGACCGAGGAATGGACTGTCGGCACCTGCAGCGTCCGTCCGATCGAGGAGCGCGGCCGCGACCTCAAGCCCCACGCGAGCAACGAGCTGGTGCATGTCGATGCGGGTGCTTACGGGGCGACCGACGGCGACCGTATCCTGCGATTCTTTGTGAACTTCAACGACCGCGAGGATCGCGTCTGGGCCACACAAGGACCGATCGAGCGGATCGTGGAGCGCTTCGGGCGTGAGGCCGGAGTGCTCGACCGCCAGGGGAGACTCGTCCGGAGGTTGAGCAAGGGGCCGGGGGATCGCGCCTTGAGCGCCCTCGTGCACGGCCTCGCGCACCTCAACCCTCTGGCGCAGGTGCTCGACACCTCGCCGTACGACCGGGCGATGCGCCGCCTGCACAATTACATGAAGGACAATGGCGCCTTCAGGGAGGACCGGCGCGACTACGAGGAGATTCGCTTCCCACCGTACTCGGCCTGGATGGTGTTCACCGACGGCTGCAGCCACGCGAGCGTGTCGGGGCAGTTTGCCCTGGTGACGACGATTATCGTGCGCCGCAGACACATGAAGTACCCGCAGTTTGCACCCTTCAATGTGCTCATGGCGCGGCGGAACGAGCCGCTGGCTGCGAGTCCGGGCCGAGGCGACGCGGGCGGCTGAGTGCCGCTTCGAGCTGTGCGATCACCGCGGCCGGCTCGATCAGATCCATAACTCCGGGGCGCTCGATCTTGGTCCGCCACGGCAGCTCCGCCGCCGGCCTGCCGAGATAGCGCCGTGCCGCCGCGTCGAAACGATCGACGCACAGGTCGCGACTGAAGTAAGGACCACTGCGCGCCGGATTGGTGGCCGCATACAGGCCCACCACCGGGACGCCGAGCGAGGTCGCCAGGTGCGCGGGACCTGAATCCGGCGTGAGGAGCACGCGCGCGCGGCCCAGTGTGGCGTAGAACTCGAGCAGCGTGTCCCGACCGACGAGGTTGACGCTGGGCGCGCGCATGCGCGCGGCGATCTCCTCGCCCATGCGCTGCTCGAGGGGCGTGCGGCCGCCGCAGATCAGCACTCTGAGCTTCAGGCTTTGCGCCGCATGGTCGCCGACGGCGGCGTAGCCCGCGGCATGCCAGTTGCGCGGCACGTGGCTCGAGCACGGACTGATGACGAGCGCCGGCACGTCGGCGGGGATGTGCCGCGCGGCGTAGTGGCGGGCGGCCTCGGGCACGGGAATGTCCCAGCGGTACTCGCGCTGCCCAACTCCCAGGCGGCGGGCGAAGCCAAACAGCGCGTCCATCACGTGCTCGCGCGGCGTCGGCTCGATGCGGTGCGTGGTGAACAGCCACTGCAGATCCAGCGCCCGCTCGCGGTCATAGCCGAGCTTGATCGGAGCGCGCAGCGTGGCTGCGATCCGGCTGGCGCGCCACGCGAACTGCATGTGCAGCAGGACATCGATCGGCCGACCGCGCAGCGCCGCGCGCACCGCACGGTAACCGGCGAGGCCGGCACGTTTGTCGAACTCGAGGAACTCGATGTCCTCGATGTGCTCGAGCAACCGCGCCTCGCCGCGTCCGATGATCCAGGTGAAGCGCGCCTGGGGCCAGGCGCTCTGCAGCGTGCGCACCACCGGCAGCGTGTGGCACACGTCGCCGAGCGCGGAGAGCTTGAGTACCACCACGGAGCCCGGCGGCGCTGACAGCAGCTCGGACACGCTAGCGACCGGGCCGCAGTTGCGGCATGGCTAAGCGGAGTGCCCGAGGAGCTCGCGGCACGCCCGCAGCGCCTCGGCGATGGCGATGGACGTTTCCGCCTCGGCGCCGGAATCCGCATTGGCGATGGCGATGCGCCCGAAGCGCCGCCGGCCGATGATGTGCGGCGCCTCGCCCGCGGGCCATTCCGGATCGAACAGCGTCGAGTAGCTGTAGGCGTAGCCGTGCGGCCAGCGATTGACCGTGATGCCGAGAATGTCACGCTGCGGATCGAAGCCGCCCGCGCCGAACATGCGCCCCAGCTGGTCGCGGATGTGGTACTCGAAGGTGGCGAAGGGGGTCGTGAACAGCTCGGCGCGTCCGGCCCGGTACTGCGCCTTGGCGGGCAGCCCCGGTTTGCACGGCACCCTCTCGAGGCGCAACACGCACGCCTCCTCGGGCGAGCTCGCGTAGTGGTACTCGCCGATGCTTACCGGATAATCCAGATCGACTTCGCTGAAATAGCTCGTCGGGCAATACACGGTCCCTACGCCGAGGTTCTTCAGCGCCGACCAGTTGCGCAGCAGCACATTGGTGTACACCAGCGGCGTCTTGACGCCGTACGCGAGCGCTTCGCGCTGCGCGGGCGGCAGCTCGGGGCACAGATACGGAATGACCATGTTCCAGCAGGCGAGGATCACCCGGTCGGCGCGCACCCGGTACGCCTTGCCGTTGCTGACATAGCTGACGGCGACGCCCGCCGCCGTCGCCGGCTCCCCGACATGCCGCACACGTACCGCGGTGCTGTTGAGACGGATGCGAACCGGCGCACCGGTCCGGTCGAGCGCCGCATAGTTCATGCGCGCGGTCACGATGTCCTCCATCGTGCTTCCCGGGGCGGCGCCCGGCACGAGCCGCCGCACGAGCAGCCGCGCGATCGAGGCGTTGCCGTCGGGGAAGTGGTAGATGTAGGGCTGACCGGCGAGATCGCCGCGCGCCTCGGCCGTAAGTCCCAGGCCCGCGGTGACCGCCGGCGGCAGAAACCACAGGTTATCGAGCGCCGCGGCCGCGTCGATCCCGAGCCCGAGCCAGCCGTTGGTGCTCTGCGAATAGAACTTGACGACATCCGGGTGAACGCGGGCGTACCGCTCGAGAAACGTCTGCAGGCTGATGTGCTTGAGGAGCTCGACCTTTTGCGCGCGGGTCTTGCCGGGCAACAGGTCGGCCGTGCCGAAGTACAGGCGTCGCAGGTCCTCCCTGGCCTGCGGAGCGAGCGGCGCGTCGGCGATGAACGCGCGGATCTCCTGCGGGTCAAAGCGCGTCTCGGGAAAGTAAACCGAGTCGGTCTGCTGCGGACAGAGCCTGTCTGTGCCGAACGCGCTGCGCTCGAAGAAGCACGCCGCCCTGAGTCCATGCGCCTTGCGGAAGTTGCGATCGTAGTAGCGGTCGAATCGCCGGATGTCTATGCCGAGCTCGTGCAGCAGGCCCATCGCCTCGGGCGTGTAGAGCTGCAGCTCCTCGATCATCAGCGTGCCGCCGCACGCAATCCGGGTGCTGCCGGCGCCGCTCAGCTCGTTGCGCTTGGCGTGACCGCCGAAGTCGTCGTGATTGTCGAGCACCAGGATCTTCGGGTCTGCGCCGTGAAGCTTGCGGAAAAAGTAGGCCGCCGACAGCCCGCTGATGCCGCCGCCGACGATCGCCAGATCGTAGTGCTCGTCGAGGTCCGTCACCGCGCCGGGGGCGTCCCAGCGGGCGCCATCACGCAGCGCATGCGCGACCTCGAAGGATCCGGGGTGGCTGCCGCGCATTCCGCTCAGGCCGGGCGGGTAATAACGGGGATCGCCGGGCGTAATCCCCCGCGACAGGAAATATTCTTCGGCGGACGGATCGGGACCCTGGCCGAGGGATGCGGCGAGCGCCTCCGGGATCAGTGCCGTGCCGGCAACGCAGGCCATGCCGTTGAGGAAATCCCGGCGCGCAATGCGCGGCGAGGATACGGATGCGGAGCATCGCCTCGACCTGCTGCTCAAGCTGTCCCCCCCGATCTGCTGTCGGGATTGTAAGGCAGAAGTCGGGAAACAGCCGGTTCGAGCGGTGCTTACAGGTCGAAGGCGTGCCAGATGCGCAGCACCGCCCGCTGCGAGAGGCCGAGGGCGCTCGCCAGCCGGCGGCTGCTCCAGCGCGGTGCATCCGGCGGGCGCTCGTGCAGCGTCTTGGCGAGCACCGCTTCGACCAGCGCGTCGCTGATGGAGCGCGGAGCGCCCGAGCGCGGCTGATCGCACAGACCGCGCAGGCGCTGCGCGAGAAAGCGCCCGCGCCACTTGCTGACTGTCTGCGTGGTCACGCCGACGCTGCGGGCGACCGCGCGATTGGAGCGGCCGTCACTGCAGCCGAGCACGATGCGGGCCCTGAGTGCGAGCGCACGGCGCTTGCGCCGGCAGCGCGACCAGTTGTGCAGCTGCGCGCGCTCCGGCGCGCTGAGGACGAGCGGCGGCAGCCGCGAACGCCACCGCGGACTGCGCCGGTGATTGAGGGTGGGCGCGTGCATCGACGGGTTGCACGCTGCCATCCTGGCGTGCGGACTGCAACTCGTGCAATGAACTTGTGACTCAGCTGCGGCCAGATCGCAGCAGAAAAACAGCACTTTTCAAGGGAGATTCGCGCGGCTGTCGCAAGCGCGCGGCGCGTCTGGAAGCCGCGACACATCGACGGGGAGTGCATCCGGCAGTAGACCATGGCGCAGTGAGGAAGCGGCAACAAGCCGCAGCAGTCGCAGGCAAGGAGGGGGTCATGGGCATACGCGAGGCGATCGTTCGCCGGGTTCTCACCGGGCTGCTGCTGTGTGCAGCGCTGCTCGAAGCCAACATGGGATTCACTCAGGCCACCGATCCGGGCGTGCGCCACGCAGCCACCGACGGCGGCCCGCCGCTGCCGATGGCGGGCCTGACGCCCGACGAGCTCACGTTCTTTCAGGATGGCCTGACGCGCTTCGCGGTCGTGGAAGTGGTGGCCGGCGCGACCGAGACGACGCAGGGCAACGGACTCGGGCCGCGCTTCAACTCGAATCAGTGCGCTTCCTGCCATGCCCAGCCCTATGTCGGCGGCTCGAGCCCGGCGACGAACCCGCTGTTCAACGTCGCCAGTGCCGACGGGGCGCAGAACGAGATGCCGTGGTTCATCGCGAAAAACGGACCGATTCGCGAAGCGCGGTTCGTCGAATCCAACGGCGTGGCCGACGGCTCGGTACACGACCTGTTCGTCATCACCGGACGCAGCGATGCCGGCAGCAGCTGCAACATCGCGCAGCCGGGTTTCCTGCCCGCCGGCAACCCGCTGACCGGGCAGGGCGGCAGCAGCAACATCGTCTTCAGGATACCGACCCCGGTGCTGGGGGCGGGGCTCATCGAGGCCATTCCGGATTCGACGATTCTCGCCAACAGCCGGGCCAACGCCGCTGCCAAGCATCAGAGCGGCGTTGCCGGTCACGTGAATGCGGTTCAGGGTGGCAACGTCAATCTCAGCGCCAACGACGGCACGGTCACGCGCTTCGGCTGGAAGGCGCAGAACAAGTCGCTGCTGATGTTTGCCGGCGAAGCCTACAACGTCGAGATGGGTATCTCGAACCAACTGTTCCCGCAAGAGCGTGACGAAACGCCCGGCTGCCAGGGGGGCAACGCGACGCCGAACGACACCGACAACTTTCCGGCGCCGGCCACGGCGCCCCCCATGACCTCGGTGCTGTCGGACATCGAGGCGTTCGCGAACTTCATGCGTATGCTCGCGCCGCCGGCCCCGGCAACACCGACCGCGGTGACGCAGCACGGCGCCGCGCTGTTCGCGAGCGTCGGCTGCGCGCTGTGCCACACGCCGATGATGATGAGCGGTACGGCGATCGCGAGCGGCTCATACCACTCGCCAAGCGCCGCGCTGTCGAACCAGCCGGCGCGGCTGTACTCGGACCTGCTGCTGCACCACATGGGCTCGGGTCTCGCGGACGGCATCACGCAGGGTGCCGCCGGTCCCGACGAATTCCGCACCGCGCCGCTGTGGGGCGTGGGGCAGAGGGTGTTCTTCCTGCACGATGGCCGCACCAGCAACCTGATCCAGGCGATCCTCGATCACGCCGGCTCAGGGAGCGAGGCGAACCAGGTCGTGCAGAACTATAAGTCCCTGAGCGCCGCGGATCAGCAGGCCCTGATCGATTTCCTGCGCTCGCTGTAGAGCGCGGGCCGCCGGCGAAGGACCGCCGGCGGCCAGGGTTGAGCGGCCGGGCACAGCCTGAGCGCTTGACACATATAGCCGATCGGTTATATATCTAAATCAATAGCCGTCTGGTTATTGATCGAGATGCCGGACTCCCACGAGATTCTCTTCCGGGCGTTGGCCGATCCGACCCGCCGGGCGCTTTTCGAACGACTGTGCCGCAAGGGAGAGCAGACGGTCGGGGTGCTGACGGCTCGAGCCGGAGTATCGCAACCGGCCGTCTCAAAGCATCTTGCGGTCCTGAAGCAGGCGGGGCTGGTGCGCGACCGCCACGAAGGTCGCGAGCGACACTACAGCGCCCAGCCCGGCGCCCTGGCGCCGCTGATCGACTGGACCCGGCATATGGCCGGATACTGGCAAAGCCGATTCGACCGGCTGGACGATCTGCTGAAAAGGATGGACCAATGAACGAGACATCGGCCGAGACGCTCTCCGTGGTGGTCGAGCGTGACATACCCTATGCGGCGGAAAAGATCTGGCGCGCGCTCTCGCAACCGCACCTGATCGAAGAGTGGCTCATGAAGAACGACTTCATGGCGGTCGTCGGCCATCGGTTCAGCTTTCGCGGCGACTGGGGTGCTGCTGAGTGTGAGGTTCTGACGGTCGAGCCGAACAAGACGCTCGCTTACACGTGGTGCGCCATGGGTCTTAAGAGTGTCATCACCTGGACTATCACTCCCAGCGGCACGGGCACTCACCTTCGCATGGAGCAGTCGGGCTTCCGGCCGGAGCAGCGGCAGGCCTACCAGGGCGCCAAACTGGGGTGGCGGCAGTTCTTTGCGGCCCTCGAGCAGGTATTGGCGCGGATGGATTGAAGGCCCGCGCCTTAAAGGAGGAGGGGCGGTCATGCAGAAGACGAGCGCAGCGCAGAAAAGCAAGTCGCCTTCCGAGCTCATCGACGCGCGGATCAGGGAGCTCGGCGACTGGCGTGGCAGGATGCTCAGCCGGCTCCGGACCCTGGTCCGGGAAGCCGACCCGGAAGTCGTCGAGGAGTGGAAGTGGCGAGGCGTTCCGGTGTGGTCGCACGCCGGAATCATCTGCACCGGCGAGACTTACAAGAGCGTCGTGAAGATGACCTTCGCCAAAGGGGCGGCGCTCAAGGATCCGGCGCGCCTCTTCAACTCCAGTCTCGAAGGCAAGACACGGCGTGCCATCGACTTCCACGAAGGCGAGCAGATCGATGCGGAGGCGTTGAAGACCCTGATTCGCGCCGCCGTGAGCCTGAACAAGTCGAAAGGTTGAGGCAACTCCGCCGCCGCGCTCGCGTATGCGCTCGCGCCATAAGTCTTTGCGGACCAGCTCCGCGGGCGCGAGTGACCGGGTCGGTACCTGGGCCCTAAAAGCAAGTAGAGTTGAGCCTGTTACGCTCATGACGCGCACGAAAGCCACCAGGATCGAGGACTACGCGATCGTCGGGGATTGCGAGACCGCGGCTTTGATCTCGCGCCGAGGCTCACTCGACTGGCTGTGCTGGCCGCGCTTTGACAGCAGCGCCTGTTGTGCCGCATTGCTCGGCGAGCCGCGGCATGGCCGCTGGCTGATTGCCCCGGCAGATGCGACCGCGCGTGTCGAGCGCCGCTATCGCCCCGATACCCTGATTCTCGAAACCGAATTTTCGGCGGCCGACGGCCGGGTGAGGATCGTCGACTTCATGCCACTGCGCGACCGCGACTCCAATGTCATCCGGCTGGTTGAGGGACAGTCCGGACGCGTTGCCATGCGCACCGAGCTGATTCTGCGCTTCGATTACGGCTCGCTGGTGCCCTGGGCCGTGCGTCTGGACGACGGGGCGCTGAGTTTTGTCGCCGGCCCCGAGCGGGTACTCCTGCGCACACCGATCTCGCTGCGCGGCGAAAAGCTGAAAACGGTGGGTGAGTTCCACGTCGGGGCCGGCGAGTGCGTGCCGTTTGTGCTCAGCTATTCGCACTCCTACGAGCCCGAGCCGCCCGCACTCGATGTGGGGCGCGCGCTCAAGGAGACCGAAGAATTCTGGCGGCGATGGGTCGGGCGGAGTGCAGATGTGGGCGAGTACTCGGAGGCGGTACGCCGGTCGCTCATCACCCTCAAGGCGCTCACCTACCGCCGCACCGGCGGGATCGTGGCCGCGCCCACGACCTCGTTGCCGGAGCGCCTCGGGGGCGGCCGCAACTGGGACTACCGCTACTGCTGGCTGCGGGATGCGACCTTCAGCCTGCAGGCGATGATGAGCGCGGGACACCACGATGAAGCCGGCGCCTGGCGCGGGTGGCTGTTGCGTGCGGCGGCCGGCGATCCGGCCGGAATACAGATCATGTACGGGATCGCAGGCGAACGGCTGCTGCCGGAATGGGAGATTCCCTGGCTGCCCGGCTACGGGCGCTCTGCTCCCGTGCGCGTGGGCAATGCCGCCTCGCAACAGCTGCAGCTGGATGTCTACGGTGAGCTCGCGGACGTCCTGCACCGTGCCCGGCAGGAAAATCTGGCGCCGACCGACGCGGGTTGGGCTTTGCAGTGCTCGCTGCTCGATCATCTCGAGAAAATCTGGCGGCAGCCCGACTGCGGAATCTGGGAGATCCGCGGCAAGGCGAAGCACTTCACCCACTCCAAAATCATGGCGTGGGTTGCTTTCGATCGGGCCATCCGCAGCGCGGAACAGTTCGATCTCAAGGCCCCGCTGCGGCGCTGGAAGTCGCTGCGACGGCGCATCCACGCAGAGGTGTGCCGCAAGGGATTCAACAAGAAGCTGCGCGCATTCGTTCAGTCGTATGGGTCGGCGCATCTCGACGCCAGCATCCTGCTGCTGCCCCTCGTCGGCTTCCTGCCACACGAGGATCCGCGCGTAGCCAGCACGTTCGAGGCGATCGAGCGTAGTTTGATGCAGGATGGATTCGTGCGCCGTTACGATACGAATACGAGGACCGACGGCCTGCCGGCGGGCGAAGGGGCGTTCCTGGCCTGCAGCTTCTGGCTGGCCGACAACATGGTTCTGATGGGCCGGATCGATGAAGCGCGCCAGCTATTTGAGCGGCTGCTGGCGTTGCGTAATGACCTTGGCCTGCTCTCCGAGGAATACGATCCGCGCGGCCGGCGGCTGCTCGGCAATTTCCCACAGTCGTTTTCCCACATTGCACTCATCAACACCGCCCACAACCTCACGCGCGCACACGGTCCCGCCAGGCAACGGGCTTCGACAGGCCATAACGAGCCGGATCGTCCCGCAGATATGTAGCTGCTGCCGAGGTTGTGTCAGACTGCCGGCTGCGTCCCGAGCCTGGCGGCGATGCGCGATCATGGAAATTTTCCTTCGCAACGACAGCATCTTCTACGTGAAGGACCTGATCTCTCAGGATCTGTGCCGCAGGTGCATCGAGCTCTACGAACGTGATTCGCGAAAACACTCGGGCTACACGGCCAGCGCCGGTGGAGAGAAGCAGTTAGAAGTCGAGGTGAAGGTCAGCACGGACTTAAATGTCGAAACCGACGGCATCTGGGCCCCGGTGTTTGCCGAGCTGCACTCGGCCGTAACCACTGTGATTCAGAGTATCGCCGGGCAGTTTCCGGCACTGCAGGTGTCGCCGCTGCAGTGTACGGGTTACAAGATCCAGCACTACAGGAACAACGAGGGGCATTTCAAGTGGCACTTCGATGCCTTAGGGCCCGGCGGATGGGATCGGCAGCTGGCGGTGATCATTTATCTGAACTCCGTCGCAGACGGCGGCGAAACGTGTTTCTATCGGCAGGATCTGAAAATAAAGCCGGTGGCCGGAGACGCATTATTTTTCCCGCCCTTCTGGACCCACATGCACTGCGGTGAGGTTCCGAGATCTGAGGACAAATACGTCATTTCATCGTTCATCAGGTTCGCGATCCCGGGGACTGAGAGCGCGCCGGCGTAGCGGCCGTTCGTGCCAGCTGCTGCGCGCAATTCTGTGCGTCGGCGCGATGCTGGCCATGGTGTTGGTCCCGCGCGCAGGCTGGGCTGCGTGGCCACCGCAATCCGGTCGCGGCAGCTGCGGCGTCACCAGGAGCGTCGATGTGCCTGCGACGATGCGTGACGGCACCGTGCTCCGGGCTGACGTTTACCGCCCGGATACCCGCGACAAGGTACCCGTCATCCTGATGCGCACGCAGTATGGCAAGAGCGCGGCCCAGGTACAGCCGGCGCGCTTCCAGACGCCCGAATGGTTCGCCTCGCATTGCTACATCGTCGTCATCCAGGATATTCGCGGCCAGGGAGCTTCCGGCGGAACGTTTTACGAGTATGCCAACGATCGCAACGACGGTTACGACACGGTGGAATGGGCGGCGCGGTTGGCGGGCTCCAACGGCAAGGTTGGCATGTACGGCTCGTCCTACGTGGGCGCGACCCAGTGGCTCGCCGCGACCGCTACGCCACCGTCGCTGCGGGCGATCGTGCCCTCCAACACCGCGTCCGATTACTACGACGGCTGGACCTATGAGGATGGCGCGTTCCGGCTCGCCTTCATAGAACCCTGGATGGCAGAGACGATCGCCGAGAGCGCGGCGGTCAATCGCGGCGACCTCCGGGCGGCGGCGGAACTGCAGAACGCCTACCGTGATATCGCCCGATGGGAAAGGTTTCGGCCGTACGACCGGCTGCCTATCTTCGAACCCGATTCCCCCACCGTGGCGCCTTATTTCTACGATGCCATCAGGCATCCGACCGACGACGCCTACTGGCAGAAATTCAGCATTCAGACCCGATACGACAAGGTGCAGGTCCCGGTGCTGGCGTTTGACGGGTGGTACGACTCCTTCCTGGAGGGCGCGTTACGCAACTTCAACGGCGTCAGGCAGAAGGGCGGCACGAGCCTGGCACGCGAAAACTCCCGCATCGTGATCGGCCCGTGGGAGCACCTCGGCTGGGGTCGGGCTGACAGCGAAGTCAGCCCGCGGCTGAAGGCCATCGGTCCCGTAGCCGAGAGCCCCGTCAATGAACTGACCCTTGCGTGGTTCGATCACTTCCTCAAGGGCGAGGACAACCAGATCACCCCCGGCTCACGCGTCGTCTACTTCACGATGGGTGAGAACAAATGGCATGTCTCCAGGCAGTGGCCGCTGGCTGCGACGCAGTTCCAGAGCTGGTACCTGCAAAGCGGAGGTCATGCGGAGTCGGCGATGGGCGACGGCACCCTCACGACGACACCCCCGGCCGCCGCCGCGCCTTCAGGCGCACCGCCCGATGACACCTTTACTTACGATCCCTCCAATCCCGTGCCCAGCATAGGCGGTCATTCATGCTGTGAGTGGACGACCGGTCCCCAGGGCCAGTTCGATCAGTCGGCCATAGAGCAGCGGCCGGATATCCTGGTCTATTCCAGCGCACCTCTGAAGGAGACGCTGGAAGTGACTGGCCCGGTGACGGTCGTGCTCTACGCCGGTACCACGGCGCCCGACACCGATTTCACGGCCAAGCTGGTCGACGTTGCACCCGACGGCACCGCGATCAATCTCGCCAATGGCATCCAGCGCGCGAGTTTTCGGGAGTCATTGTCTCATCCGACGCCGGTCGTGCCGGGGCGGATCTACGCTTACAGGATTCACGTCTGGCCGACGAGCAATCTCTTTGAAGCGGGCCATCGCATCCGTCTGGAGATTTCCTCGAGCGACTTTCCGCAGTTCGCGCCCAATCCCAACACCGGCGAGCCGTTCGGTACGAGCGCGCGCTGGCAGATTGCCCGGCAGACCATCCTGCACGATGCGGCGCACGCCTCGGCCCTTATCCTGCCGGTCATAACGGCTGCGGGCAGCAGGCCCGCGCTGAGCGCAGTGCCGTCCGACTGAAGGGCCGGAGCTCAGCCACCCTTCATCGCCAGGTCCCACTCATCGCCGCCGCGCTCGAGCAGCGCGGCCCGGTCCTCCGGCAGGATCCAGCGCTCGCGCACGAGCTCGTCCAGTGCGGCGCCGAAGCGTTGCAGGTACTGGGCCCGGCCCGGGTAGCGCACGGCGATGGGCCGCCGGGGATCGCGCTTGATTCCGGCCTCTTCGGCAGTGCGCGGGAACGGCAGGTAAGACCCTTCGAAAGGCACGCGCAGCGTGGGCGCACCGATGGTCGGGTCCCGCAGGTTCCAGCCGGTGTAGGTTGCGAGTGGGACGGTGATTTCGGGCAGCCGCACGCCGCTCAGCTCGTTCCCGTCCGCGTCCACCTGCGGCACGAGCGTGGGATAGGTGCCTTCCACCCTCGGGGGCTCGATGGAGAGGATGCCGGTCTCGCGCCACTGCGGACCGAAGTCGAGCCGATAACCCGTGCTCACCTCGTGCGGCAGATTTACTCCCGGGATCGCCGGAAAGGCGTACTTCGCCAGCGGCACGAGCGTGCCGTCGGCGAGGCGCGGGTAGCGGCTGGGCGGGGGCTCCGCGGTGCCTCGCACCCAGGCGTCCATGTTCGCGATCATGGCACGCCAAAAGTACCGGACAGGCAGGGGAGACTCCGGTTGCTGGCCGACGAGATCGTCGTGGCCGCGCGCCGGCGGGAAGGGACCCGAGAAGTGCTGCAGCCCGGTGAACTGGTAAATGCGTACCTCGGGGGCGATCGAAGCGTCCGTTTTCGCATCGGCGCTCGTATGGATGAGCGAAGCGGAGCGGCCCCAGTACTCGTGGGAGGTGTTGGACAAGAAGATTTTGGGCAGCACATGCTCGGCCGAGGCCCGTGCCAGCAGCGCACCGGTCTCGCCCGTGAAGGGGTCGCGCTCCGGCAGGTCCGTGAACGGGAAGATGTCGGTCGGGAAATCCACCGAGGAGGTGGGCTCGGCATCGCGCGAGGGTTGGGCGAAGCGGTAGTTGAAATCGCCCCGACCTGCCCCGGCAACGTGGGCGAGCACCCCATCGAGTGCCCGCCGCCCCTGCTCGTCGGCGTTGAAGCCCTGGTAGAGCATGTCGCGCAAAAAGCGCCCGTTCTGGGAGATCCCTTCTCCCAGCACACGGTCGGCGCGCACCAGGGCCCCGGGATCGTGCTTCACGTAGGCGGCGAAGTCGCGCACGGCAGCAAAGCCGAGCCCGGCGATCACGGGATCCTTGACCACATAGACATACTCGTACAGTCGCCCCGGCTGGAAGCCCCCCTCCAGGTGAATGTACCGGTCGCTCGATACCAGCTGCCCCGAGACGGTGTGGGCGTACTGCCAGCGCGCGCGCGGGATGATCTCGCGTGCCGCATCGCGCGAGTCGCGGACACTCAGCGTGTTGCGCGGGCCAGCGGGAGCGGCAACCGGATACTCCGCACCACCGATCATGCCGATGATCAGATGTCCGAGGGGGATGTCCGCCATCTCCGCGGCGGGCATCAGGTCGCCGCGCAGCAGTCCCGTGATGGTGATGGCCTTGCCATGGTCGGTCGCGATGGGCGCATAGAGCCGCAGCACATGCTCGCCAACGGCATCCCACTGCCAGCCGAGGCTGACAATGGTGTAGCCCCGGCGCAGCAGCCAGCCATCGCCCGCATCCTCCGCCAGATCCCGATCGCCGCCGTCGACGAGCCAGACGATCGCTGCCCGGCCGCGGTTAGGAACTTCGAGCAGCAGCGTGCCGTTCGCGCGCCGGGCGTCCTTCGGCCGAAGGACAATGACATCCGCTGAAAACCCGACGCGGCCGTCGCGCAGGTTTGCAGCCCGCGCGAGGTCGATGATGGGTCGGTTGTGCGGATTATCGATCCCGACGCTGAACTGCACCTCACCCGTCAGGCGCTCGTAGGAGCCCGCCGTGCCGAAGGCGACTCCGCCGAGTACGTCGCTGCGCGTCGCGAAGGTCACGCCGGTCACGGCCGCAGGCGCCCCGGTCGCGATGAGCAGCTCGATGGCGATGAGCGCGCTGCAACGGCCGATGCGAAAGGTGCGTATCCGAGATTCCTGCATCACCACCAGCCGCGCCACTTGAACCAGAGGACCGGCAGGATCGTGCTCACGACGATCAGTACCAAACCGTACTGGTACCCGTAGCGCCAGCTGAGCTCGGGCATATTGTGGAAGTTCATGCCGTACATGCTCGCGATCAGCGTCGGCGGAATCCCGACCACGGAGACGATCGTCAACACCTTGAAGATGTCGTTCTGATCGGTGTTGATGAAGCCGAGAATGGCATCCAGCAGAAACTGGATCTTGCCCCAGAGATGAGATTCAAAGTCGCTGAGCGAGTCGAGATCGGCCCGCGCGGTCGCGAGACGCGCCTGGATCTCCGGGCGCAGCCATTCGTGTGCCATCTCGGAGGTGAAGCCGACGAGGCGCTGCAGACCCAGCAGGCTCTCGCGAATCTCGGAGAGACTCTCCCCCGCGGCGCCGACTCCAGCCAGCATCTCGCGCAGCGCGCCGTTGAGGACGCCGCGACGCCCAGTCGGGACGTGCCGCCCGAACACCCGCTTGGAGACCGTACTCATCTTCGCGTTGATGCTCTCGAGCAGATCCGCGCGGTAGTCCACCAGGGCTTCGATCAGGGCGACGAACGCCGCCGCACTGTCCACCGGCGCGTCGCCCTTTCCGAGTCGGGCGCGCACCTCGGCAAACACCTGCAGCTCGGTAAAGCGCACGCTCACGAGCAGGGCGGGAGACAGGATGAGCCCGATCGGGGCGGGTACCGGGTCCGTCAGCTCCTGCGGCACGGCCAGCGGCATACTCAGGGTCAGCACCTGGCCCTCGGCTCGCAGGCGACTTGAGGACTCGATTTCCTGCAGCGCCTCGCGCGACGGAACCCGCAGCCCGTACTCGGTCGCAATCCGATCTCGCTCCGCGGCGGTCGGCTGCAGCAGGTCGATCCAGACGGGTTTGGCGGCGGAGTTCGCAGCCCCTTGGGCAGGATAGGCGGTAAGCATGAGAGCAAAAAGCTTATCGTAAAACCTGCGTTGCAGGGGCGCCGCTCATTCCCCGAGCAGTTGCAGCGCCACCTCGCGCTCGTGCGGGCGGTGGCGGTGCTCGAACAGGTAAATGCCCTGCCAGGTACCGAGCACCAGTGCCCCGCCGCTGACCGGAATCGACAGCGACACTCCCGTCAGCGCGGTGCGCAGATGCGCGGGCATGTCGTCCGCGCCTTCGTCGTCGTGCTCGTAACGGTCCGGGTCTTCGGGCGCGAGCGCTGCGAAGAATTTCTCGAGGTCACGGCGCACCGCGCCGGCGGCGTTTTCCTGGATGAGGAGCGAGGCGGATGTGTGGCGGCAGAAGAGCGTCAGCAGGCCGGTCGTCACTCCCTGCCTGCCGAGCCAGCCGCGTACCTCGCCGGTGATCTCCAGCAGACCGCTGCCGGGCGTGCGGAATCTGAGGGTGGCGGCAACGTTACGCATGGGAGCCGCTGTTCAATTGCTGCAGACTGCCCCCCGCCAGGGCTTGCCAGCGAGCCGATCGCGCGTCCAGGCGAGCTGCAGGTCGATGGTTTTCTCCATGAGGGGATCGTGGTCGAGGCCGGGCCGGTGTACGAACTCGATCGGCAGGCCGAGCTTGCACGCCTGGGCGACACCCTTCCTGATGTTCGCGAAATTCACTGATTGATCGTCGTCGCCTGCGAGGACGAGCAACGGGCCCTTTATCGGTCTGGTGGCGCTGCGGCTATCTTCGTTGTACCGCTGCAGCTCCGGAATCTGTTGCCAGCCTTGACGCACCGCCGATTGTCTCCCCACCTCGGCCGCAGCTGCGTATGCGTAGTACCAGCATCCCTTCGTGGTCACATCCGGATAGCGCTCGAGAAACGGTGGGGTGAGCAGCCGTGCGGGATCGAAGCTTGGGTAACTCGCCTTGATACCGAAGGCCGTCAACGGCCAGTACATCGCCGAAATGGTCGTGTAGGTACGCGCATCGTGAACCTCGCCCCAGTCGAAATCCATGTCCCCGGCGACGGAGATTCCGCCGGCGTAATCCGGATCGTGCAGGGTGGCCTCGAGTTCGGCCACGCCCCAGACTGCCACACCGCCCTGCGAGTGACCGATGGTGACCCAGCGCGCTCCGAGCGAGGGGACCGCGGTGCGTGCCGCCGGCACGGAGTACACCACATCGTTCGCCTGCGCGATCTTGTTGTCGTACTGGTGCGGCCCGGGTGTGCCGAGTCCGGCGTAGTCCGTCGCCACCACGGCGAACCCCGCCGCGACCATCGGCATAAGCCCCTCGCTGCCGTACTCCACGTCCCGCATCAGTGAGGGGGCGCACTGCCGCGCAACGCCGCTGGTGCCGTGTGCCCAGGCAATGACGGGCCAGCCGCCGACGGGCGCCACCCCCGCGGGGAGCAGCACGACTCCCGAGGCCGCGATGTCCCGCCCGTCGCGCGCCCGCGAGTGATAGAGGATGCGCACTGCGCGCGCTCGTGGCGGCAAGTCATATCCCGTAAACGGCTCGGAGCGAATCAGCGTACCCGGGGCAGCGGGCACGAGGGGACTCGGCGGATTGTAAAAATTGCTCATCGGTAGCGCGTCCTGCATCTCCATGACAAGCGCTTCGCTGCGTGACTTCGGCAGCTCGTCTGCCCACACCGAGGCCGTGGCGAGCAGCGCGGCCATGAGGCCAAGCCGAGCCCGCGTGCTCGTGTTGGCCATGCTCGGACGGATCGGCCGATGTCTAAGAGCTGTCATTCAGTACCCCTCAGTCCACCCGGATCCTGCGGCCGCCCCTTCCAGTGCCCACCCCTTCCGCGCGCGTATTCCGCGACGGAGTGGAGTACGGCAGCGAGGTAGAAGAGCATAGTCAGCGGCAGGCACAGGCACCATGGCCAGGAAAGATCGTAAAAGCGAACCATCGGCAGGTAGGCGAGGCCCATCAGGAGCAGCGCAGCCGCGCCGAGGCCCGCCGCCACCGGGTCGCCGAGGAAGAGCAGTGCCGGCGCCAGCAGAAAGGTGACGAACAGGCCGAGCAGGGTGCCGATGAGCGCCAGGTAGGAATGCCTCAGCTGCGCAAAAGCGCAGCGCGAGATCAGGGCGCCGATCGCCGTGAAGGATGCGTAGGCGCGCAGACTCCGGACGTCGTGAGTAGCCGCCAGCGAGAGGCGGCCGCCGGATGCCTTCACGGCCCGCGCCAGCGCGCAATCGTCGATGATGCAGGAGCGAATGGACTCGAGTCCGCCGATCCGCGTGAGCGCCTGCGGGCGGATCAGAATGCAGCCGCCAGCCGCCGCCGCCGTTCTGCGCTGCGCAGCGGCGACCCAGGCCGGCGGATAGAGCATGAAGAAAAAGAACACAAACGCCGGAATCAACAGCCGCTCAGCGACGGTGGCCGTCGAGAGCCTCGCCATGCTCGAGACGAGATCGCGGTGATGCGCCTCGGCGTCCGCGACCAGCGATTCGAGGTTGCCGGGGGCGTGCTCGATATCGGCATCCGTGAACAGCAGGTAGTCCGGTTCGAAATTCGCAGCGGCCGCTACGCCCTGCGACAGCGCCCAGAGCTTTCCCGTCCAACCCTGGGGCAATGCCGTGCCGCGAATCACGGTCAGACGAGCCGAGGCCCCGCAGGCACAGGCAGCCGCCGTCGCGGCGTCCGCAGTGCCGTCGCTGCTTTCGTCGTCGATCACGACGAGGTGGAGAAGGCCGGCAAACGTCTGTCGCGCGAGCGAAGAGACCGCCGCGCCGATCAGGGTTGCCTCGTTGCGGGCGGGTATGAGGGCGACGACCTTCGGCTCAGGTGCGCCGGGTCGCGCGGGAGCAGGCGCGGCGCGGCGTGGGACACGCCAGAACCCTCCGCGGGCGGTGAGTAGCCAGGCCCAGACGAGCAGAGGAATGACCGCGATGACGTAGAGTCCCAAACGATCCTCGACACGGTTACTGGGATCCCGGGGCGCCTTGACATAAGCCGTCGGCTAAAGAGTAGTGGGGCACACGGTGCGCTTCAAACGCCCTTGAATTCATTGGCATTACCTGTCATTGGGTGTGGAAGGACAAGGCGGTTCAGTGCGAAACACCCCCTGCGCAAGGCACAATGCTCGCACGCCGGGAGCCGCCAGCTCGACGTCGATTCGTCAGCGCGCCTGTCCTACAGTGGATGAGAGCAGTTTCCCGCGCGGTGAGTAAACCTATGGGAGGGACGCCATGCAACTCGCCAAGCCGCTGACCGTCGACGATCCATCGGAAGGCGATGACGGACGCAAGCCAATCGCCCATCGCGCGCGATCGAACGTGCAGGCGTTTTTATGCGCGCTACTTTGCGGTGTGGCCTGCAGCTGTGGCGGCGGCGGCAGCAGCAGCAGTACCACCAGCAGCAGTCCGCCGCCACCCCCGACCAGCGACACACTTCTCGCAATCACGAATGCGGCGACCGGGACTATCGACCTCCTTACGATCGACACAACGACGGGCACCCCAACACCAATCAGCGGCGATCCTCTGCCCGATGGAACGACACCGTCAGCCGTTGCGATCGATCCCATGAAGCGGTTCCTGTACGTGGCCAGCAGCTCGGGCGAGGTCAGAGGGTATCTGATCGACCCATCGCCCTTGAACCTGACCGCAGTTACGGGGAGTCCTTTTCCGACGGGCGGTGAGTCCGTCGCGATTGCTGTCGACCCCAGCGGCCAGTTTGTACTGACGGCCAACGGCAGCGCGAACAACTTGTCGGTGTTCAAAATTGACTCGACGACCGGCACCCTCGCCGAAGTGATGGGGAGTCCCTTTGCCGCTGGAGCCGGTCCGAGCGCGATCGTCATTGCAGGGGGCCAGTACGTATACGCAGCGAACACGGCCGGTCACAGCGTGTCGGCCTATAGCATGGACATGACGAGCGGCGCTCTTACGCCCGTGGCGGGCAGCCCGTTTCCTACGGCAGGTGCGCCCAACGGATTGGTCGTTGACTCTGCCGGTACGCATGTCTATGCGACCGAATCGCAACCCAACGAAGTGTCCGGCTTCTCCGTCGATGCCACTACCGGAGCACTAACGGCCATTCCCGGCAGCCCATTCGCGGCCAGCTACGCGATCCGCTCGCCGGTCATGGATGCGCAAGGCGAGCGGCTGCATGCTGCGAACGGCACCAATGTGGATTGCTTCCAGGTGAACACCAGCTCGGCCGCTTTGACGGAGCTTGGACTCTCCCAGACGAACGGGCGAGCCATCGCCCTGGCGCTCGATGGTCCGGACAACTTCCTATATGTGCTGGACAATGTCGACAATCAGGTTGAGGTGTTTTGGATCAATCCGACCGAATGGTCGCTGACGCTCATTACAGGAAGCCCCTTCGCGCTGTTTCCGGGCGCAGGCAACCAGGATCTTGGGCCGAACGCGATCGCCGTACAGCACTAACGACCGCGAGGCGTCTGCGGGATCGAGGCTGTTTCAGAGCTTCGCCGCAAGTGCGCTCGCCAGCTTCTCGGCAACGTAAACGTCGAATTCAGTCTGCTGCCGCTCGCTCGCCGGCGCGATAGCCTGCGCCGCAGGCAGCAGAATGCTCCGCTTGACGATAGGATGCACTTGCATATATATACACAAACATGAATATACGTACGTTCGAGGCCCTCGCCGACCGCACGCGGCGGCGCATCGTCGAGTCGTTGCGCGACGGCGAGAGGCCGGTCGGTGAGATCGTCGGGCACTCGGGGATTCACCAGTCGGGGGTATCCCGCCACCTGCGGATACTGCATCAAGCAGGCTTTGTCTCGATGCGCCCGCAGGGGCAGCAGCGGTTCTACTCGCTCAGGTCCGAGCCTTTCCGCGAGCTCGACGCCTGGCTTGCCGGCTACCGCGGCCTGTGGGAGCGCCGCCTCGATCGTTTCGCAGCCACGCTGGAGCGACGCAAGTCGCCCAGAATCCCACCCAAGAGAGCACGCACATGAACAAGCAGAGGCAGTCCCCGCCTGATCGCGCAAAGAGGTCCGCTGTAGTTATCGAGCGTACCTACCAAGCGCGTGTCGAGGAGCTGTGGGAGCTGTGGACCACCAAGGAAGGCTTCGAGTCATGGTGGGCGCCGGAGGGCTGTCGCTCGGAAGTTCACACGATCGAGGCCCGCGTGGGCGGTACCCTTCTCTACAACATGATTGCGGTGGCGCCTGCGCAGATTGCCGAGATGAAACAAATGGGCTTGGCGACCTCGCACGTGGTGCGTGCCCGATTCAGCGAGATCAGGCCGAACCAGCGGCTGACCATCACACATGTCATAGACTTAGGTCCCGGCGTGAAGCCCGAGGAGTGCACGATCGCGGTCGACTTCTTTCCCGCCGGCGAGAGCGTGCGCATGGTGGTCACGATCGAGCCGATGCACGACGAGGAGTTCACGCAGAAGTCGATCAAGGGCTTTATCAGCCAGCTCAGGAAGCTTGAGGGGCGATTCCTGGAGGGGCGGTTTGCGGAGCCAGCTGGTCCATAGATGGAGCGGACCCTCAACACACGGGCCGAGGAGAACTGCGCTTATTGAAGAGTGATTTCGCCGGTAAATGCGACGTTTACCTTGAGTCCCGCAATCTCCAAGGTCATTTTTGCGGGAAAGGACTCTGTACCGGCAATGGAACCGGCAGCGACAGCCGCGGCGACGGCCTGCTCAATCGCCCGCTGGGAGCTGACGCCGACCGTTTTCAAGAACTTACGTATGCTGAGGTTAAGCGCTTCCTCGTTCATCGGGGACTCCCGGTTGGAATGGGGCAGGGAGCGAGGCTGCGCGAGTCCAAGCAGCCTGAACTGCGAGACATTTGCGTCCAGCCTCAGTCGCTGCCGAAGATCGACCGCAAACGTTGCGTGTCCCCGTTCGGCCTGCGGATCCGCAGTTCCTGCCAGTCCTTTTCGGATGTCCGCGGCATCGCAAGAATCGCGTCGCGCGCTTCGCCCAGTCGGTACTTGAGCAGCGGCCGGAGCGCATCCAGCGGCAGGATCGCCTGCTTCTCTTCGTCCGTCTCGGCCAATTCCCCGTCGCAGAATGCGCGGAAGTACTCCCGATACCACTGCTCGTAGATCTGCAGCGGCTCGTTGAATGCGGCATCGTGCATAAGGTGTTCGGCCAGGTGATGCGCGCAGAGGTAGCTCGAGCTGCAGCGCACGTAGTTGCCATGCTCGGCGAGCACGGCATTGGTGTAGTCGCGGCACCCGTAGAAGAGGGCGAACAACCGCCGTCGCTTCGATCCGGTGACGTGCCTGTCACGCAGGTACTCGAACATCGCGCGACGGTGCACGAGTGCGAGGGCAGTTGAACGCAGCACCGTGACCTGGCGAGCGAGGCGCGCCTGCTCGGACACGGCGCGCATCAGCCGGTTGTGGTCCGCCTCCCAGTGTCGATAGGCATCCGGATGCTCGAGCATCCGGCTGACGACGACGTCAGCGGGCGACTGCAAGTGGGCGGTCAACTGCACACGCGACTCGGACTCCCGCATGAGCCGGTCGTGCCTGTAGGCGGAGATGAGCATCAGCCCACCAGTTAATTTATAGTTATAAAACCCGCGATTCGAAATCCGCGGGCCACGAGTCTCCGCGCATTCCCGCTGCAGTGCAAATCCTCGGCACGAATCGCGTCGTCGGTCTCCTACAGGGGGGGGTACGGTTGCGGGCAGGCGTCTCCGCCCGGCGCCGACAGGCGGTGCGCCGGAACCCTGCTGTGATGGCCGACGAAGTGCCAAGCTACGCCCCGGAAAGGAACTCCACGACCGTGCGCGTAGCACCGCAGACTCACGTCGCGATCCGGCAGCTCATCATCGTACTGGCTCTTGCCTTCCTAGCCGGCACGCATGCCGCCTCGGCTCAGACTCCTTCACCGCTGCAGGAATGGCAGTACTCCGGTGGCATCATTCTGGCGCGCCTGTTCGAGCCGGAGCTGCCCCGCTGGCGCACGGTATTGGGCATTGCCAGCGAGGTCCAGCCGGTCTATGACGGTGCGCGCGCTTACCGGCTGAGCGGTGGACCGGACGTCCTCGTCTACTATCGCGATATCGCCTTCATCTCCACCGGCGAAGGCCTCGGCTACAACTACCTGCGCGGCGATCACTACCAGTTCGGAGTCGGGGTGACCTACGACCTGGGCCGCCAGGAGAAGGATGACCTGACCAACCTGCACGGCATGGGCGATATCGCAGCCGCGCCAGTGGGCAAGTTGTACGGCTCAGTGGTGCTGTCGAAGAAGTTCCCGCTGATTCTGCGCGTCGATGCGCGCCAGTTCATGGGCGGTGCGCAGGGCGCGGTCGGGGACGCGGCGGTCTACATGCCACTGCCGGGAAGCTCGAAGCGGTTCGTGATGTTCGCCGGGCCATCGATAACGCTCGCCGATCATCACTATCTGCAGACGCTCTACGGCGTGACTGCGCAGCAGTCGCTGGCTTCGGGCCACCCGGAGTTCCTGATCACGCACAACGGCACCGCGGCGGTAGGGGTTGGGTTCAGTGCCACCAAGTTCCTCGGCAAGCACTGGCTGATCAACCTCGACGCCGCTCTCAGTCAGCTGCGCGGCGATCCGGCCTACAGTCCGATCGTCGAGCGGCGTACCCAGCGTGTCATCGCACTGTCTTTCGACTACCACAGCGAGTAGCTGCGCAACATAAAGAGTGGGTCGGGTCAGGGCGCACAGGAAGTCGGCACCGTCGCAGCCTACGGCTCGTCCAGACGGGCGCGTATGATGACCGCCTGCGGGAGCACGCTATATCGGGCACCCGCCCAGAGCGGCGGTGGCGCCGGAGGTCCCGTGAACGAACGTCTGGTTCTGCGCACAAGTCTGCTCGCGTTGCTCACCGCGGCCATCGCGCACGCTCAACCCCCGCAGGTGCACCGGCTTGAAGCCACCCCGGCGACGATTGCGTACGGCTACTACTGGTCGGAAGCACCGCCCGTCCTGCGCATCGCCTCAGGCGACATCATCGATGTAGATACGCTGCTTACGAACACACCGGAGGGACTGGCGAAGGCCGGCGTACCCGATGATCGTATCCAAGCCTCGCTCAAGGCCATCGTCAGCCAGGTGACCGGTGATCGGCGAGGACCCGGTGGTCACATTCTGACGGGCCCGGTCTACATCGAGGGGGCCGAGCCAGGCGATGTGCTCGAGGTCAGGATTCAATCGATCGATCTTGCGATCGACTACGGCTACAACGGATGCAAGGGGGTACTACCAGAGAACTGCGAGCCCAACACACCCGTGCGCATCGTTCCCCTCGACCGCAAGCGCATGACCGCCGAGTTTGCTCCCGGTATCGTAATCCCGCTGCGGCCTTTCTTCGGCAGCATGGGGGTCGCCCCTGCGCCAGAGGCCGGACGCGTCAGCAGCAATCCACCTGGGCGTCACGCGGGCAATCTGGATAATCGCGAGCTGGTGGCGGGCAGCACGCTTTACATCCCGGTCTTTGTCCGCGGAGCCCTCTTCGAGGTCGGCGACGGGCACGCCGCGCAGGGCGATGGTGAGGTCGATCAGACCGCAATCGAAACCTCACTGCGCGCCCGCATACAGCTCACCGTGCGCAAGGACATGAAACTGAGCTGGCCGCGGGCGGAGACGGCGACCGACTACATCAGCATGGCGACCGATCCGGATCTGAATGTCGCCACCAAGACCGCAATTCAGGAGATGGTGGATTTCCTTGTGGCAGAGAAACGGCTAACACGCCACGTGGCGTATCAGCTCGTCAGCGTCGCCGGAAACGTCGCTATCACACAGCTGGTGGACAAGCCCAACGTCGGAGTCCACGTGCGTCTGCCGAAGAGTATCTTCGTCACGAAGGCGGCACCATGACTTCGGCGGACGTCCGATTCGCATTTAGTTGTTACAATCGACCGCGAACGGCGCCGCGACATGCGGCGCACAGTTTGCGCTTACAACCTGCGCCCAACGCCAACAATATCGCCGTGCACGAGGTCCGCCCATGCGCTCATCCCGGCTGTCTGCACTCACCTTCGCGCCTGTCCTCATCGCTCTCGGTGCGACCGCAGCGGCCGCCACCCCCGCGCCACTGATTACATCCGCCATCGACGAGTCCCAGCTGGTCACGCTCGGCGGCAACACGCCGCCCGCGGCCACGCTCCGTGCCAACGACGAGGGGGCGGTGGATGACACCCTGCGTTTCGGGCACCTGCTGCTGTTGTTGAAGCGCGACCCGCAGAGCGAGGCCCGCGTGGCCCAGCTTGTCGCCGCACTGCACGACCCGCGCTCGCCGCAGTTTCACCATTGGCTCACGCCGGAGGAGCTCGGCGCCGAGTACGGCGCCAACCCGGCCGATGTCGCTGCTATCAGCCAGTGGCTTGAATCGCATGGGTTTACCGTCAACCAGGTCTACAAGAGCGGCCTGGTCGTGGACTTCAGCGGCACTGCGCGGCAGGTCCGCGAGGCCTTCCATACTGAGGTGCACAATCTGACGCTGGCCAATGGCGAGAAGCACGTGGCGAACGTGCGCGATCCGCAGATCCCTGCGGCGCTCGCGCCGGCGATCGAGGGGGTGCCGCTGCATGACTTTTTCCCGCGTCCGCGCCTGACGCCGCTCGGTCCAGTGATCTTCGATGAGTCCAAGGGAGGCTGGCAGCCGCGCTACAACCTTTCCTATCAGGGTTTCGAATACCACGTTCTCGGGCCCTACGACTTCGCGACCATCTATAACCTGCTGCCCCTGTGGAATCAGGGCTTGACTGGCAAGGGAGTCACGATCGCAACCGTCGAGGACTCGAACCTGGCCCATCCGGGCGACTGGGACACGTTCCGGCGTACCTTCGGGCTCAGCGGCTTCACGCAGGGCAGCTTCCGACAGCTGTACCCGGCGTGCGAGAACCCGGGCCAGAACGGCGATGAGATCGAGGCCGCGCTCGATGTCGAGTGGGCAAGCGCCGCGGCGCCGGATGCCAGGGTCGAGCTGTCTGCGTGCGCGAACTCGACCACCACCTCCGGGCTTGATCTGGCGATTCTCAACCTGCTCGAGACGAACCCGCCGGACATCATTTCCGACAGCTACGGACTCTGCGAGACCGTCACCGGGCAGGCCGAGGTCGCCCTCGAGAACTTCGAGGCGGAACTCGCAACCGTCGAAGGCGTGACCTTCTTCATCGCGCAGGGCGACACGGGTGCGGACGAGTGCGCACCGGTCGAGAGCACGCCGTACTCGACGCTCGGAATCAACAGCGGCGACAATACCGCATCGGCCTTCGCGGTCGATGTGGGCGGCACCGATTTCATGGCGCAGTACAACGCCGACACCAGCGGCGTGCCGCTCTCGAACTACTGGAGCGCGAAGAACACGCCGGGCACGCTCGCCTCGGCACTCTCATACATCCCCGAGATTCCCTGGAACGACGGCTGCACCAGCCGCCTCATCTACACCGATCCGGCGATCGCCTCCGGCTTCACCCATTCCTTCGGCGCGAACGGTTTCTGCAATTCGAGCCTCGGCCAGCAGGAGTTCCTCATCGACGTCTCCGGCAGCGGTGGCCCGAGCACCTGCTTCACCGGAACGCCCGCCATTCCCGGGGTGGTGAGCGGTAGCTGCAGGGGCAACCCGAAACCCCCCTTCCAGTTCAGGGTACCAGGGGTGCCGGATGACGGTCTGCGCGATCAGCCGGACCTGTCCCTGTTCGCCGGCAACGGCGTGTGGGGCAGCTTCTACGTCGAGTGCCTGTCCGACATCAGCCAAGGGGGGGCGCCCTGTACGCCAAGAAACGACGCGATCCTCGAGGGCGGTGGCGGGACTTCGTTCGCCTCGCCCGCTATGGCGGGAATCCTGGCGCTCATCGAGCAGCGCTTCGGCAGGCAGGGGGATGCCAACTACGTGCTCTACTATCTCGCCGCGCGGCAGTTCCGGGAGCAGGGACCCACACGCTGCAACGCCAGTCAAAGAAGCGGTCAGCTGCCGGCGGCCTTCTGCGTCTTCAACGACATCACCGCGGGTGACATGGAGATCCCCTGCGGGCAGAACAGCGACGGGCATTTCTACGACTGTCACGGCGCAACGTCCGAGCTCATCGGGGAGCTGTCGACGGCGAACTCGCGCAACGACCCCGCGTATCCGGCGACCGTCGGCTACGATCTGGCCACCGGCCTCGGTTCGGTGAACGCGACGAATCTCTTTTACGCGTGGCCGGCGTTTCTCAGGGGCTTCTAGTCGCGCAAGGTTGCAATCGACGCGCGCGTTCGCACACTTTCACTGCGGCGGGCGCGGCACGGCAGCATGATCTCCCGCGCCGACTATGCCGCGCGTATGCGCGGCCGCGACAGCTTCCCCCCGGGAATGCACGCCGAGCTTCGCCAGAAGTGAGCAAACGTGATGATCTACAGTTTTCGGTGAACGATGCATTCGACGCGCGACCTGCGCGTTTGTGCAGCCTTGTGCAAGCAGCTGCAGCACCTCAAGCTCTTTCCCGGTCAGGCCCCACGGGTTTGCACGAGTGGCTTCATGTGGGCCACGGGGTACGCTGCGCACCCCGCGTTCGCGCAACCGCCGGCGCACGATGGCGGCTAGTGGATCAGCCCCCAAGCTGTCCAGAATGGTGAGTGCCTCGCGCAGGGCCTCTTCAGGGCCTTCGGCGAGAGCCAGCGCCTGCTCGTACTGCATGCCGATAGACTCCCAGGCGCAAGCCGACGCCCGCCAGTCGCCCGCGAGTATCAGCCGGTAAGGCGCCGCAACCTCACCCGCGGTCGGCGCGTCGGGTTGAGCGCGGGTGTGCCAGAACCATAGTTCGCCGTTAAGCCAGGGTGTGGTGTGGCCGCGCACGTGTGCCAGCCCAATTGCACTCTCTCTGGCAGTGCCAGCGAGGTCGCCCCGATACCAGGCCTGTTCGGCGCGTGCCGCGGCGACGCGGGCGATGCGGCTTATCTCGCTCGTAGGCAGGCAAAGCCTGAGCGCCTCATCCAGCAACTCGTCCGCGCCCGGATCACCGCGTCGCAAACGCACGAGCGCCAAGGTCGTCATCAGGGTCACGCGCTGGGTCACCCCAGTGACTTCCGGGCTATGCAGCAGCTCAGTCGCCATGCGGGCAGCTTCGGTCCACTCGGCGCGATCGACCTCACAGCTCGTGTAGTAGGCGCGGATGTAGGCACTATGCGAGAAGATTCCACGCTCCTCGCAGTATTCCACCCCCTCGTCGAAGGCATGCCGTGCGCGCGCGAAGTCGCGGTTCAGACCGGCGTAGAACTGTAGAGTGCGATACGCGCGGGCGGCGTGATCTTCGAGCCGATGTTCGAGAGCCAGCGCGAGACTGCGTTCCAGTGGTTGATAACCGCTGCGATCACCGATGCCGAGCAGCGCGCCGCCAATGTGGCACAGCGCGTGAGACTCCGCAGCGAAATCGCCGACCTCACGGGCGAGTTCCAGCGCGCGCTGCCCGAACTCCAGAGCCTCCTGATTCCAACCGCGATGAAGCGCCAGAAGCGATCGCGCTCCGTACGCCATGGCCAGCTCACCGCTGCGCGGCAGCCCCTCGAGCAGGGCGATGGCACCGATGACACACTCATCCGCGCGCGCTTTGTCACCCACGTTTCGGTATTCCTGGGCGAGCAGTCGCAATACGCGCGATTGGCCCTCGACATTGTGCAGATCGCGCCAGCAGGCCACCGCTGCAGTCCCCGAGGCGATAGCTTCCCGTGTCTGATTCGCGAGTGCGCTTTCTTGCGCGTGCTGCTCGAGGAGTTCTGCCTTCAGCGCCTGTGGCAGTGACGCCCCGCAGCGCAGGGCGGCACTCAGGTGCGCCGCCGCCTCCCGGTGAGCGCCGAGCCGGGCTGCGTTCTTGGCGGCAAGCGGCGCCAATTCGCAAACTGCAGCGGTCTCCCCGGCCAGGACGGCGTGGTGAACCAGTCGAGCCGGATCCGCGTCGTGCCGCCTGAGTCGCTCGAGCAATTGAAGGTGGAAGGCGCGGGCACGATCGGGTCGTACAGAGGTTGCAACGGCAAGCCGCGCGAGCTCGTGCCGGAAGCCGATCGCGTCGCTATATATCTCAAGCAAGCCAAGAGCGCCGGCCTCATCGACTGCCGCCTGGCGTGAGCCCAGGACGGACTCGATGAGCCAGGCTTCGCTCCGGCCTGGTGACATCGCCACGAGATCGGCGAGCTCACGCGTGGCGGGCGAGCAGCGCGCCAGGCGCGCCAGAACCGCATCGCGCACCGTTTCCGGAACAAGCTCACCCGGACTGGCTAGCACCTCACGCACGAAAAATGGATTGCCACCGGTAGCCTGGTGGAGGTGGCTGGCATCTCGACCGCTCTCTCGAGCCAATATTTCGACGGCGCCGAGCGAGAGGGGCGCGAGGCGCATCCGCACGACCTGATCAGCAGTCAATTCGCCGAGGCTAAGGCGGACAGGGTGACTTGCAGAAAGCTCTTCATCGCGATAGGTGGCGATGAAGACCGCCCTGGTTCGCTGGATGCGCCGGCCAATGAATCGCAGGAAGTCCAGCGTCGCCGCGTCGGCCCAGTGCAGGTCCTCCAGGACTACTACGGAGACGCGCTCGGACCGGGCGAGATCCTCGAGAAGAACCCGAAAGAGCCACTCACGCGACTCGTCGTCGCGTATGCTGCGGCCCCCCAGCTCTGCGGTCTGTGCAGCAATCTCGTGAACAGGGGCCAATGCCCGTGGCGTGCTAAGAGCGTCGCAGGCTCCCCAGAGCGTGCGTGCATCGTGCCGATGCTCTGACACGAATCGCTCAACCAGGGAACTCTTGCCAATCCCGGCCTCACCCGCGACGAGGACGAGCTTACCGGACGCCGCGCGTGCCTCCTGGAAGCACCGGTTGAGTTCCTCAAGTTGTTTCTGGCGGTCCAGGAGGTGCATGAACAGGGGCATTATCCGACACAGCAGTCGGTGGAAGCCATGCAATTCGTCAACGCCGAACTGCAGATTCCCCATCCTGGAAGGGAGATCGCCATGAACCGCAACACACGCCTTTAATCGCGCTGCCCGCGCTTGGTTTTGTTGCCCCCGCTGCGGCCCTCGCCGGTGACGACCACGTGTGGGCCACGCAGAGCGCGAAGATGTCGCTCGCCGATCTAACTCTCGCGACGCGCGACGGCACGGCTCGAAAGCGCCGCGTCGCAAGGGTCAATTCGACCGCATCGCCCTGCTAACCTACGAGCATGGGCCGCATCCTGCTTGCAACGCTGGGTTCTCTGGGGGACCTGCATCCGTACATCGCGGTAGGAAAGGCACTTTTGGCGCGCGGTCAGCAGGTGCGCCTTGCAACTTCGATTGACTACCGTACGCGCGTCGAGATGGCCGGCATCGAGTTCGCGCCACTTGCCCCGTCGATCGCCGAGCTCGGTGACCCCGAGCAGGCCGCACGGCGATTCTTCGCCAGCTGGAGCGGTCCACAGCGCCTTTTCGATGCCATCGTAACGGGTCCGCTCCGCCGCGCCTGCGCCGACCTGAGCGCGGCCGTGGAAGGAGTAGTGCTAGCCGTCTCGCACCCCGTTACTCCTGCGCTACCGCTAATCGCTGAAAGTCGCAGAGTCCCCTGGCTGTCGAGCGTGCTGGCCCCCTACAGTCTGTTCTCGACAGCCGATCCATCGGTGATCCCAAACTTTGAGTGGCTGCACCAACTACCGCAGCTAGGCCGCTGGCCGCACGGCTTGATGCTCAGTCTCGCTCGCGCGAGGGTTCGAAGGTGGGAGCGGCAGCTGCACGCGTTGCGTGCCGAGTTGGGGCTGCCACCTGTGAAAGGGGCGCTGCTGCTCGACGGCAACTTCTCGGCTCGAGGCACGCTCGCGCTGTTCGATCCAACGCTCGCCGCACCCCAGACTGACTGGCCCACGCACACGCTCGTCTGCGGTGCGGCCTTGCATGATGCAGGCGATCCGCAAGCCGCCACGGCTGCATCCGACGAGGCCCTCGAGCGGTTTCTTGCGGCGGGCCCACCGCCTGTGGTCTTCGCGCTGGGATCCTCCGCCGTCTGGCTCGCCAGGGACTACTGGGCGCACGCAATCGCCGCGTGTAACGCCCTCGGTATTCGTGGGCTTCTGTTGACCGGCATGCCGCTTGAGCAGCGATTGCCTTCCCATGTGGCCGCTTTTGACTACCTGCCATATTCCCGCGTGTTTTCGCGTTCGGTGGCCATCGTTCATCAAGCTGGGATTGGCACCCTGTCCTTTGCTCTTCGCTCTGGCCGCCCGCAGCTGCTGACCCCCGCCGGATTCGACCAGCCCGACAACGCCGTACGTGCTGTACGTCTGGGTGTAGGCCGGGTCTTGCCATTCCACCGCGCGCACGATGCTGTCCGGCTGGCGCGCGAACTGCGAGCACTGCTCGACGATCCGACACATGCTAGGGCCGCCGTGGAAATTGCGGAAAAGTCGCGCGGTGTCGACGGTGCTGACGTGGCTGCGCAGCGCATCATCAACTCCATGAGTTAGTGTCCGGGGGCCGCGGGCTGTGTGATACAGTCGCTCGCGCCGAGCCACCTCGATAATCGCCACTCCGGCAAAGGCAATTAACATGACATTCAAACCTGTTTTCCTCGCTTCGGTTCTGTCGGTCGGGATCGGAGTTGCCGGGGCGGATGGATTCAAGGCCCCACCGACGAAAGAGGGCCTTTGGGAGACTCACAGCACGCAGATCCAGCAAGGCAAGACCGTCTCTGATACGTCGGTGAAGATGTGTCAATCGAAGGAGCTGACGAAGTCGATGCAGGCGAACGGAGAGGAGTTGAGGAAGAAGAATGAATGCACCTCAAGCGTGACTAAACCGTCGCCGAATACGTACGTGGAGGAGAGCCGATGTGCCAAAGGGCCAAACGCCGGCTCCGTCACCAAGGTCGTTTACACGTATCAAGGTGATACTGCGTCTCACACGGAGATGCACCTGAACGTGGGCAAATCGGAAACCGTCATGATCATGGACGCCAAGTATCTGGGTAACTGCCCGGCGGGTATGAAGCCCGGTGACCTGATTATGGGGGGCAAATTAATCTCCGGCGGAAACTGAGGGCGCTTTCGATTTGCCGCCGTTTGTGAACGCCCGCTCTTCGGCGGCCCAAGAGCGTTAAGCGGCTTCTGTGGAACCGCCGCTATCCCAACAGCGGATGCCCATCAGGCAGTTGATGCGCATACCATGTCGCGAGCCGATGCCGAATCGTCTTCTCGCTGACCTGGTCTTCCGGCATTGGCGCAATGACCTTGTCGTGCACGAGTAAGCGATAGACGTATAGTGCCTTGGCGCTTGCCGAGTCGGTTGCCTCAAACTCGGCGGCCTTGCGGCCTTCGGCGTAGCGAACGCCAGCGAGCAAGGCCGCTTTGAACAATTCCGCTTCGTGTTTCAGTTTCTTCATGGAGAAACCATCTGCGGGCTGTCACCTTTTCGTAGATCGTGCGAGCCACCTGTCGAGATGGCTCGCAAAGGCATTTCGGTCCGCCTGCGTGAGCGTTGGCGGACCTCCGCCGACGTGGCCGCTCGCGCGCATGGTGTCCATGAAATCGCGCATTGTGAGTACGCCTCGTATGGTGTCCGGTGAGTAACGTTCGCCACGCGGATTGAGCGCTTCCGCGCCTTTCGCGATGATCGCCGCAGCGAGCGGAATATCCGCCGTAATGACCAGATCGCCTGGTACCGCACGCTTGACGATCTCGTTGTCCGCCACGTCGAAGCCGGCAGCCACCTGCAGCACGCGCAGACTAGGCACCCGCGGAATGGCGAGCACCTGATTGGCGACCAGCGTCACGGTGACACCGGTGCGGTCCGCGGCCCGGAAGAGGATTTCCTTGATGACGTTCGGACAGGCATCCGCGTCGACCCAGATGCTGGCAGTTGCCACTCTCGCACCCATTTCTCCATTTAGTTTCGAGACCACGATATACGCTGCCGCGCGCTGGCGCTGGAGAATTCTTTAGGAGGCCAAATGGCACTAGACTATGGTCGCAAGTCACCAGAATCGCAGCTAAACCCCGGGGAGTAACGCAGATGAGCAAAAGCAATGAGCGCAAGAAGGAAACCAAGAAGAAGGCCGCCAAGAGCCTCATGGAAAAGCGGGCGGCGAAAGCCGAGAAGCGCAATCAGAAGAAGCAGTGGGGTGCGACCTGAGCGCGGCGTGGTCCCGAATGAAGCCTTAGTGTGCGCTCCGCGGTGAGCAAGCGCGACGGCCGAACGTAACACACAACATCAAACTACCCATCCAAACACGGATAAGTCTAGGGCAGCGTGCGAGTTGTAGGATGGGGCCTACTCGGAGAGCGGGGAAATAGCGGGCTGAAACACTCTGACCGCGGACCTATGCTCTGCAGCAGTGCAGGACGCAGGAGAATTCGCATGAAATTTGCGGTCATGTGTGCGCTGCTTGCGAGCGTGTCGCTAGGGCTTTCTGCCTGTAGCAAGGCCAAATCTCCGGGAGAGGCGCGGGCTGACATAGCCAGGGCAACCAGCGAAGCCGCCGAGAACAACGCCAAGGCGGATGCAAAGATGAAGCAGGCGGAGGCTCAGGCTTCCGAACAGCTAGCCAAGGCGAAAGCTGACGCTGAGGCGAAAGCCGCCGATAAGAACGTGGCAGCTGTGGCCGACGCGGCCGTTACGGAAGCGGAGGGCGAAACCAGGATCGCTCTCGCGAAGTGCGAGGCACTGGCGGGAGACGCTCAGCAACAGTGTAGGGATAACGCAGATGCCCATCTGCAAACGGTGAAGGACCGGGCGAAAGCAGCCAAGAAAGAATCCTTGTAAAGAGCATCGCAGCTCACGTCGGCGTCGTTCCGTAAACGGGCACCACGACGAACGAGCATTTTAGACGCGCCCTGTCCGCGGAACTCGCCGGCAGGGCGCCAGTTAATAGCGGCTTCCAGGGAGTCAAAGAATCCTTTGGCCGTCAGCTCCTCGCCGCTTGCGGCCGTTTAGCAGTTGCAACTCGGGGGCGTGTGTCGGGCTCGGCTGGCCTGAAACGGCTGCAAAGACCCGGCGAGAACCTTAACCCATTTGCACGCCTTCCAGTTTCTCCTGCTGAGGCTGTGCTGTCAGCGGTCGAGCGTGTTGAGATCCCTCTCGTACGGCGCGCAGGCGTCGCGGTTCCCGTTGTACTGCCCGCGTTTGATGCGATTGGTGGCGTCGACCGTGATCTGAATCGTGCAGGTTTGCGCGTTTGGGGCGCCGCCGACATTGCCTGTGGACCAGATATACAGCGTGCCCGTTGTCATCGTCCGGGCACCGTTCGGGTAGCCGAGCAGCTTCACGGCAGCCGAGATGTCTTGCCCTACCAGGGCTTGCAGGCCGCTGTTCGGCCCTGTGACCACGCATCCAGCCAACAGCAGCCAGACCGGCGCTATCCAGCGTTTCATGGCGACTCCGTTCGTGTCCCATTCTAGCCCCGGCGAAGATCATAGGCGCACCCGCCGAGACTGAAGAAAGCGTTGCAACCGGGGGCGTCACGCGCTCACGCTGAATTGATCGGACAGCGTATATTGCGCCTCGCAGAACAAACACGCAGCTGTTCCTTGGCTGTCAACCTATGCGGGGTACCCAAAAATGAAGAAACTGATTTTGCTGCTGTCGGCTGCAATCCTGACCAGTTCGACGTCGCTGACATTCGCTCAGGAAGACCATGCCTACATCGAGGGGCCGGTGCTCGCAGTGCAGTTCGTTCGCACTCAGCCCGGCATGTTCGACGAATATATGCGCTACCTCGACAAGACCTATAAACCCCTGCTGGACGAGGCCAAGAAGGCAGGAATTGTCGTTGACTGGGCCATTTACCAGGCTACTCCACGCGGCCCGCAGGACGCGGACCTGGTTTTCACGATCACCTATAAGAACATGGCCGCCTTGGACAACTTGCAGGCACGCATGGATCCGCTTGCGAAGAAGGCGTTCGGGTCATTGCCCAAGGCCGCTGTGGCGGCCGCGAATCGGGAGAAGCTGCGTAACGACGTCGGCGGTCAGCTGGTCCGTCAACTGATTCTGAAATAGCTCGCGATGCGAGCGCACCCCCGACGCTGCCACGGCGCCCGGGGGTGATCCCTACGCTGATCGGCGGACCCGGCGTCGCCACGTGGTTGCCTGGCATCGGCGCCTGCGCCGAGGGACGAGTGACTGAGGATTCAGCTTGCCTGATGGCCGGATTCGGGCCGAGAACCGCTCCTTGCTCCAGCGCCGCGGACCCCGTGTCCACTAGTAGCGGCAAGAACGTGTCGTCAATCTCGGGCGGTGCGTTTCTCGGCGGAGTAAGCTAAATATCTGTGAGGTGTTGTCGTGAGTTTCACGCCTCAATCGCACCGGAGGTGCGGTGAGCCACTGGCGCAGAAAACCGTTCGTTGTAGAGGCATGGCAGTTCATGCCGGCCGGACAGCGCGAGGAAGTGCCCACATGGATCGACCCACAGTGGTTTTACGAGGACATTGAAACCGGAACCAACCGCATCGTGGAACACGGCAGTGGGCCGCACATGCGAATCCCGACACCGGCCGGCGTGCTTCGCGCCGATCTCACGGACTGGATCATTCGCGGCGTGAAGGGCGACGTGTATCCCTGCAGGGCCGACGTGTTCGCCGCAACGTACGAGCCGGTACCATGAGAATTCAAGACGAGTACGCCAGCGAATCGTTGCGGACGCCGCGTTAATTCCAGTGAGTTGCGTGGGCCGCTTATGCAGCAGCGACCCACGGGGTGTGCTGTGGCAGTCGACCTCGACACTCTAAGTCGTAGCGGCGGCACGCTACCCACAAACAAGACGCTGCCCAAGGGGGTGGCAAGTCTCTCTTTTGCTGCTGCTGGCTCGCGCCGGGCTTCGTCATTTCTGCGGGGTCGGGCCTCCCTGGAGCCTCGGGACTGGTGATTGCAGCGATGCTGTGACGGTGCCCGCTGTCTCGATGACAGCATCGACGCTGCAAGTTCCGGTGCCGGATGCTTTACGTCCGACTATCGACACCAGCACTGTCAATTCGGCCTGACATTCCACTTCGGGCAGGGCGCGGTGGCCAAGTCTCCAAATACAAATCGACCACGCGGCGAAGTTCCTTGCGCGAGCTACCCGACTTCGCTTGCAGCGCCAATCCTTGGATCATCACGGCGCATAAACGCGCAAGATCGACCGCCGATCCTCGCGGCAACTCCCCGGCTTCAATGGCGCGATTGAATCGCTCCCTAAGAAGCCGCTCCAACGCCATATGCGTGTCTCCGATATGCTCCTTAACCCGGCGCGACATGTTGAAGCAGGTCATTGCTCCTTGCACCCCGAAGCACCCGCCGCCAGGATTCTTTGGGTCTGTGACTTTCTCAACTGTATCTCGCAATAACAATTCCACGCTTTCGCGCGCGGTCGGAGCAGCGGAAAACTCATTCAAGCGCTCGCCTCTGGAGTTGGAATAGCGATCTAAGGTCTTGCAGTACAGCTGCTCCTTGTTGCCAAAAGCCGCATACATGCTGGGGCGATTAATCCCCATTGCCTTGGTGAGGTCGCTTAACGATGCGCCGTCATAACCCTTGAGCCAGAAAACGCGCAAAGCGCCGTCCAGCGCTTTATCCATATCGAACTCGCGCGGACGGCCCGCGGACGCTCTTTTCGTCATATTTTTCATACCAATCAGTACCGTATCCCCATAAAATCCAAAGGCTTGTCTCAATTATATACCATTCGGTACACGGATGCGGCTCCGTACACGATTAAGCACTAAGTGCCCGAAGAACTCGTCCATACAACTATGTACTGAGTGATACAGAATTGACAGCGCTCCAAGTGGAGCCTATATTGAACCGAGCGATACAGAAGTATCCGGCTAGCTAACGAGTTTGCCGGTCCTTGCGAGCAACGATCAGGAGTGCAAAGTCATGGGTAAGTTGAACGGAAAAGTTGCTGTCATCACCGGCGGGACCTCGGGCATGGCGTTGGCAACGGCCAAGCGGTTCGTTGAAGAAGGCGCCTACGTTTTCATCACGGGCCGGAGGCAGGAGAGGCTCGACGAGGCCGTCAAGCGGATTGGCCGGAACGTGACCGGCGTGCGCGGCGACGCAGCAAATCTCGACGACCTCGACCGCCTGTTCGATACGGTCAAGCGGGAAAAGGGGAAGATCGATGTTCTGTTCGCGAGCGCCGGCATGGGCGAAGCCGTCAAACTGGGCGAGATTACCGAGGAGCACTTCGATGCGGCCTTCGGCCTGAATACGCGCGGCACGCTGTTTGCGGTTCAGAAGGCGTTGCCGCTGTTCAACGATGGCGGATCGATCTTCATGACCGGGTCAGTTGCTTCGGTGAAAGGTTTTCCTGGTTTCGGCGTGTATTCGGCGAGCAAGGCGGCGTTGCGCTCATTCGCACGCACTTGGCTCAACGAACTGAAGGGCAGGAATATCCGGGTGAACGTGCTGAGCCCGGGGCCGATCGCCACACCGATGCAGGACCAGGTTCTCGACGAGGAGGCGAAGCGGCAGTTCGAATCCCTGATCCCGCGGGGAAAGATGGGTCGTCCTGAGGAAATTGCGACGGTCGCGCTGTTTCTTGCTTCGGACGATTCGAGCTTCGTGAATGGGGTGGAGTTGTCCGTCGACGGCGGCATGTCGGCCACCTGAAATCGCGCCGAAAAGCCCCGCCCGGGCGAGCCGGGCGCGGCATTGGCGACCGCCTCAGTCGTTGGTCTTGCGCGGCCGGGACCAGATTAAGAGTTTTCCAGGGGCCCGGCTGCTTTGGAGATCCCGATGAACCCTTCGACGCATTCTGAGTTGATTCGATTCGCACGAGCTGATGCCGGCTCTACTGTGATCGATGTTTGGCCAGGCAGCGGAGACTGGACGCGCCTGTTTTCTGACATCGTCGGCCCCGAGGGACGGGTCTACAGTTTCGTGCCGGCGGAGATCGCTCATTTCAAGAGCGATCCGGTCGGCCGCATGCGGGCGCTGGCGAAGGAGCCGGGGCGAGAGAATGTGGAGGTCATCTCAGCGGACCTTGTGGCACTGCCGGAGAGTTCGCGACCACCGGATGTCGTGTGGCTGCACCTGTTCTTGACCCTGTTCCCGATTTCCGGACAGTTTAGAACTGGACTAAGCTGACTTTCTGAAGTCCTCCGCAACGGGAGAAGAGGACCATGAAGGGCAAGCGATTTACCGACGAGCAGATCGCCTACGCACTGCGCCAAGCCGAAGGCGGAACGCCGGTGGCGGACGTCTGCCGCCAGATCGGGGTGAGCGAGGCGAGCTTTTATATCTGGAAGAAGAAGTACGCCAAGCTCGGGCTCACCGAGATCCGTGAGCTCCGGCAACTGCGCGATGAGAACGCGCGCCTCAAGCGCTTGGTGGCTGACCTCACGCTCGATAAACACATCCTGGGCGAGGTGGTCCGAAAAAAGCTCTGAGGCCAGCGCGCCGTCGCGCGCTGGCCCAATGGATTCGGGAGCGGTACTCGGTGAGTGTGCGCAAGGCGATTCGGCTCGCCCAATTCTCGCACGGAGGGTGGTATTGCAAGAGCACGGCCCGAGATCAGTCGGCACTGCGCTTGCGGATCCGGGAGATCGCACATGCCAGGCCGCGCTTCGGGTACCTGCGTATCCACGTGATGCTCCGTCGTGAGGGCTGGCTCGTGAACAAGAAGCGCGTCCATCGTTGGTATCGGCTGGAAGGCCTGCAAACACGCATGCGGGTGCGTCGTCGCAAGCACATGTGTCTGCATCGAGGTCCCGTGCCTCAGGCGCTTCGCACGCACGAGCGCTGGAGTATGGATTTTGTCCATGACCAGTTATTCGCTGGCAGGCCATTTCGGGTGCTCACCGTGGTCGATCAGTTTAGTCGTCAGACTCCGTTGCTTGAGCCGAGGTTTTCGTTCTCCGGCCACGACGTGGTCGCGGCCCTGGACCAAGCCATCGCACGGTGCGGCACACCGATATCGATCACGGTGGATCACGGCACGGAGTTCACTTCCAAAGCGCTCGAGGAGTGGGCGTACCAGCGCGGCGTGAAGCTCGACTTCATCCACCCGGGAAAACCGACAGAGAACGGGCACATAGAATCGTTCAACGGACGGCTGCGCGATGAGTGTTTGAACGTCACCCAGTTCCTGTCGATCGAGGACGCGTGCGCCAAGATCGAAGCCTGGCGGATCGACTACAATGCGCATCGACCCCACAGCTCGCTCGGCAACCTGACACCGATCGAGTTCGCCAGAAAGCGTCAGGAGCAACGGACCTCGGAAGCAGCGAATCTCTAGCGCCGAACCGTCCAGGAAATGGGGCAGCGTCAGCCGCCGAAGGGCCCGACTGGAAGGTCATCCGCAAAAAGGGCGATCGCATGTTGCTTACGGCGACGTGGACTCTCTCCAAAGATGGCAGCTCACTTACAGACGACTTCACGAGTTTCGGTCAGGACGGGTCGCCTTCTAACGTAAAGTATGTCTATACGCGAGCGGCAGGCGGCGGGTCAGGCTTTGCGGGCGATTGGGTCAGCAAAAGCGAACTAGTGAACTCGGTTATCACGCTCGAGATTAGCCTCTATGAAAGCGACGGCCTTTCCTTCACTGGGTCCGGGGGGACGACGAACGTGAAATTCGACGGCAAGTCAGCGCGGCGGCTAAATGTGAGGATTCTGGAAAGGGTTCAAACGTACAACGGTAAGATCATACTGACCAAACAGTACAAGGTTTCACCCGATCTCAAGACCCTGATGATCACCGCGCGCACTGTGGGCCACACTGCGCCAAACATCTTCGTATTCGAACGCCAATAGAATGCGTCTAGGTCGAGCACCCGCCCCGAAATGTCCGCTCCGGCCATTCTGACTGACTTCTTTGGAGCTGCCTCATTGGGTTCACTGCATGCGTGGGCACTTCGAGCGGGCGCCGCGCACGAGCTGTAATTGCAGCTCGCCTTCTGGCGGACGTGAGCTTCGGCGCCTTATTGCGGCTTGCGGAATCGGAACAGGACCTGATCCGTCCTCCCGCGAATGTTCGGGTTAAAAATCGCCAGCTTGTGATCATCGGCGGTATTACGAAGTGCATCACTTTGCGATTCGAGCACGAACCCTGCCGCTTCGATCTCGTACTTCATGCGGACCGGATCGATTCGATGCAGTGTCTCGGTATCCCGTAGTCCAGAGCCGGCTTCGGCGACATGGTCGATGACCAGAAAAACTCCCCCGGGCTTCAAAGCCTCAAAGATGGTCTTGTTGAGCGCCGCAACGTCTGCCGGCCCGAGAAAGGAGTCGTGTAGATCGTGGTAGCTTTGCGACATCCATATCAGATCAAGCCCTTTCGGCAGGTGAAAGTCAGTGAGTGAACCGGTGAGCAAGGTTACGTTTCTGTAGCTGGAATCGCGGGCAATTGCCTGCGTGCCGGCGATTTCTTGAGGTGAGCAATGCGCGATCTGCTCGGTTGGTATATATGCGTAAACACGGCCGGCCGGACCCACTACCTGGCTCAGAATTCGCGTAAAGTAGCCGTTGCCAGACATCACGTCCGCAATGCGGTCGCCCGCTTTCACCTCGGAAAACAGGACCGAAATGGCTGGCTTCCGAGTCGCGTCGAGCTTGACCTGATCATCGGGTCTGCGCGGATCCAATATGGCCGCCTCGACGATCACGCGGGTGGGCGGCACAGTGTCAGCTCGCCCTAGGCCGCACACCGCCAGGCTCAGAAGACCTATTAGATGCCAGCCAGTCTTGATATCCATGCGCTGTTCCCTCTGTGACTGCGTGACCGATCAGGCTACCCTTCATGCAGCCTACAAGTTGAAGTGCACTTCAAGTCAAGACATTTTCACGTAAGGCTCGGGTTTGAGGAGGTGAAGATGGCAGGGCTCATGATTGGCGAACTGGCACGCCAAGCGGGCGTGGCAACTTCTGCGCTGCGCTACTACGAGAAGGCCGGGCTGCTTCCGCCGCCGGCGCGAGCGTCCGATCGCCGACAATACGATCCAGGTGTGCTGGGTCGGATACGGATCATTCTTCTGGCTCGCGATGCTGGTTTTTCGGTCAGCGAAACGCGCACGTTTTTGAATGGCTTCCCCGTTGGTACTAGACCTGCGTTGCGATGGCGCGCGATGGCCAAGCGTAAGCTCGTAGAGCTCGATGAGCTAACCACGCGCCTCAGCCAAATGCGATCTATTCTCAATGCCAGTTTCAACTGCGAATGCCGCCGGTTGGAAGATTGTGAGCGACTGATTGCAGCCAAGGCATGTCGAGGTCCTGAATCCGGGTCTCGCAGACTGAGCACGTCGAATAAATCGCTGGCTCGGTGGCGCACGAAGCCATAGGCACTCGGCTCACGCGCGCGGCGCGGTTCTCTCGTCACCGGTTATCGCATCGGGCACTATCGTGTTCGGCAGTACCGACGGCAACGTATACGCGCTGCAGTGACACCACATATCGACGCTAGGAACTTGGGATAAGTGACTCGGAAACTAAGACAGGGCAGTCGTGGCATGACGCCCTGACAATTGCCCAGTCCGGCTTGCCGCACTAACCCCAGGTTGCAGCGGCGGGCGCTGCGCGCCGCCGCTGCACCGGGGAGCGTTGAGTATCCGCGACTGATCCGGACGACGCGAGCCTGCCCTTACTTGTTGAGGATGAAATCGGTCGGCCCAATCATGTGGCTCTTTTTGACATCCATCATTTCGAATATCTTCAGCTGGTAGTTGACGAACTCGTCCCGTGTGAGTTTACCGTCACCGTCGGCATCGATCTTCTTGAACATCTCGTTCGTTCTCAGTCCGCGAGCATAGGCGGCGGTCGCGAACGCGATGGAGTTCGGCTCCACACTCACGAAGTCCTTCTCGACCAGGAACCCTTTATTGTCCTTGTCCATTGCCTTGAATACCCTTTCCTGGAACGCGATCCATTCGTCCTTCGACACCATCCCGTCCTTGTTGGTGTCGATCATGTGCATCATCGGCATGGTCCGCAGACCGCTCACATAACCACCAGTTGCGAACGCCGCCATGTCATCAGCCGCCGCGGTAACGGGGCATGCAGCGCCGCCAATGGCCATCAGGGCGGTGGCGAGCGTCAGACAGCTTGTGAATCGCTTCATATGTCCTCTCAGATTGCGTTTGTTGATAAGGAACCGCGGCGACGCAGGCCCACCGCTACGAGACAAATCCCTTCATCGGCCAGTGGACCCGACTTTTCGGTCAATCATTGCAGACATGTCGTACCGAGAGCGGGGGGACCCCCCTCGCCGCGAAGGCGCTACCCATGTCTCCGGTATAGACCTATGCAGCCAGAATAGACAGAGACGGAAGTGATAGCGGGGGCGTGATTTCGCTTACGCCTACTATTGTCTGCTTTTGTCTTGCAGCTTGATTATCAAGCACATAGCAGCGGCCAACGCCCTGTCACTACTCCTTCTCAGGGAGACATTGAAAAGGCTCAGGAGGAACGTGATAAGACCGGTGCTGAGAGCGGCGATCCGCCGATGGTCTGAGGTACAGGTGGATTCGCGGAGGAAGTCGCTCGAACAGCGAGGGGGTCGATCGCCGATAGCGGCCAAGGACGGCCGACTCTCATTTCGGCTGAAAGGTCGGATCGCCGAACTGCCACAGCGCGAATGCATCTGGTCGGCCCAGAGTTTGCGCGTTTGCTCGCGCTGCGAGCCGAATCCGTGGCCGGCGTCGTAATCGACGTCGGGGAAAATCGGCTTGCCGCTCGTGCTCGAGGCCTCAAGGCGCGCCGCCATCTTGGCGACGATCCACGGTTCGACGCGCGGGTCGTTGGCGCCCGCGTGCAGGAGCACCGCCGGATAGGTCGTGCGGTCGCCCCCGTGAGCGTAGGCGCTCATGGCGTACAGGTCATGAAAGCCGTCCTCGGTCTTCACCGAGCCGAACTCGCCGGTGTTCGGCGCCGGGCGTTACGGGCCTTGGCGCCGAAACGCTGGCGATCATGAGCCGCTGGATGGTGTGCCGAGTGTGCAGGGGGCTTCTCCCCGCGCATGCTCAAGCAGCAAGTTATGTGAACTTGCGGTGCTTCTACCGCGACCTCCGGCGGCGCACGGGATGCCCGATGAAGCTACTCGCAGAGCGGCCTAAGTGAACCGTGACCTGTCGCACGGACCCCGACGGCCATCCTGAGACACGTAGTCCAGCGACATTTCGACGCGCCATTACAGTAACCAGATGAGCGCGCTTTTGGGGATCAACATGCTGTGGTGGGTTGCTGCTGCGATCCTGATCGCAATCGGAGTCATCGGCTGGATCGACCGCGATGCCTATATCCGTCGGTGCAGACAATGCCAGACGGAGTACGAGGGACGGAACTGTCCGAGCTGCGGCTCTGCGCCCTACAGCGGGCGCCTTGGCGCCAACAGCGTGCAGCCTTGAAGCGCGGTCCGCCTGCTTGCCGGGCGGCCCTCACCGTGACCTTTCGCACAGATCCCGACGGCCATCCTGAGCCATAATTCCTGCAACCATTCGACGCGCCATGACATAACAAGATGAGCGCGCTTTAGGGGGCAAGATGTGGTGGGTCTTAATCGCTCTGGCGGTCGTTCTGGCGATCGCCGGCCTGAGCCTCGCGGGTCTGGTCTGGATCGGGCAACGCGTGGAGCAGCTAACGCACCCCGAGCGGCTCTAGTGGAGCTGCCCCGCTTCCGTGGACGGTTTGCCGTCTTAGTTCCGAACTCTCGTCTTCCTCGATGTTCATCGATCTTACCAGCAGGGCAGTCTGCCGCCGCGGGCGGCAGAAGCTCTGCATTTTCCAACAGCCTCGAGAAAATCGACCGCGTAGGAAGCCCCAGGAGCGGCGATCGCATGGGTACCCGCTACCGTGATAGCCCTGCAGATCGGCCTCTGAGAGCTTGGAGGTCGCGTGCTCATGCCGCCTCGCTCTGCAGCGCATGGCGCTCGTAGTTGACCGGCGAGCGATAACCCAACGCAGAGTGTCGGCGATGCGGGTTGTACCAACCTTCCAGCCAGTCGAAGATCGCCATCTTCGCCTCCGCCTGGCTCTTGAAGCGCCGGCGGTTGAGCACTTCGCGCTCGAGCGTCGCGAAGAAGCTCTCCGCCATCGCGTTGTCGTACGCATCGCCCACCGTACCCATCGAGGGCATGATGCCCGCTTCCTGACAGCGCTTGCCGAAGGCGTAGCTCGTGTACTGGCAGCCGTGATCGGAGTGATGGATCACCTCTCTCGGCCGGCGCATCGTGATCGCCATGTCGATCGCCGCGAGCATCAGTTCGGTCCGCAGGTGCGTCTCCATTGCCCAGCCGACGATCTTGCGCGAGAACACATCCAGTACGATCGCCAGATACAGAAAGCCGCTCCAGGTGGGGATGTAGGTCGCATCCGCTACCCACAGCCGATTGGGCCGCTCGGCGTAGAAGCGCCGCTCGACCAGATCGGTCACCGGCGAGCTCTGCGCTCCCCTCTCCGTCGTCACCACGAACTTGCGCAGCGTCGCCCCACGCAGTCCCGCCGCACGCATCAGCCGTGCGACGCGCTTGCGTCCGACGTGAATCCCGTGATCGTCGGCGAGCTCCGCATGGATGTTCGGCGAGCCGTACGTCTCGCGCGAGCGCCGGTAGATCTCGTGAATGCGCGCCGTGAGGCCGATATCGGCCCGCTCCCGAGGCGACATCGGACGCTTCTCCCAAGCATAGAAGCCGCTCGGGGATACCTTCAGCAGTCGGCACATGACCCGCACCGAGTGGGTGGCCTGGTTCGCCTTCACGAATCCGAAGAGCGCTTCGGTGTCGCGGGCTTCTCGTTCGCAAACCAGGCCGCGGCTTTTGACAGGATCTCTCGTTCTTCCCGGAGCTTGCGGTTCTCGCGCCGCAAGCGGGTGAGTTCCTCACGCTCCGCCGTCGTCAAGCCACCGTCGCCCTTGCCATGGTCGCGAGCCTCCTGCCTGACCCACAGCGAGATCGTCCAGGCCGTCGGCCCGAACTCCCGGGAAAGCTCCGCCGGCGTGCGTCCGCTGCGTACCAGCTGCACCATCTGCTGCTTAAACTCCGGCGTGTACCGGACCGTCTTCTTTGCCATCGTGAACCCCTCCAAACCTTACGTTGAGGTGTCCACGGAACCGGGTCAACTCCACTAGCAGTCGGAAGCGGCACATGCGGGGAGTGTCGTAGCGGGGACCGATATCGCCCGGTCGCGGTGGCCCTGCCGTTGTCTCGTAACCGGTAATTCCGCGGCGTCTGGCTTACGCGGCGAGGGTGTGCAAGTCTGAGTGCAGCGGGCTGGCGGCGAAGTGTTGTTTCCAGAGCCTCGGTGTCAGTTCAGCCACACGCGCGGCCGGATGGCTCGAGACACGCTGCAGGACATCGACCAAGTAGGTGTACGGGTCGATGCCGTGCAAGCGGCAAGTGACGATGAGGCTCTGGGCGATGCCGACGTGCTCGGCGCCGAGCTCAGTCCAGGTGAACAACCAGTTGCGCCGCCCCATAGGGATGGCGCGCAGGGCGCGCTCGAGGTGATTGGTGTCGATCGGCACATCCGGATCGGTGAGAAAGACCTCGAGCCCGAGGCGGCGCGTGCGCAGGTACTGGAGCGCCTGGACGAAGGGATTGCTGGGCAGGAGCCCTTGCCGCTCGAACTGGCGATCGATCCAGGCAAAGAAGGCCTCGACCCGCGGCTTGCTGTGCGTGAGGCGATGCCAGCGTTTGCTCTCACCCACCAGGGCGGTTGCCCGGATCTGCTCCTCGATGGCATAGAGCGCGGCGATCTGCTCGAGTCCCTGGTGCACGGCATCTGGATCTGCGGCCTGCGCCTCGAACAGTGCTCGGCGCCCGTGCGCCCAGCACTGCGCGTGGGTGAGCCCGGTCTTCTGGGCGTAGCTGTGGTAGGCGGCGTAGCCGTCGGTGACCAGGACCGCATCGGGGGCATGCCGCACGCCTAAGGCTGTGCGCACATGCTCGGCGGCACGGGACGGGAAGTAGGGGAAGCACACCTCATCGCGCTCGCCATAGATCGGCCAGAAGTAGGCACTCTTCATCTTGCCGTGACCGGCGCGCCCGGCCTTGATCGGGGTCTCATCCATGGCCTTCACGCGGCTTGTCCGGATGGAGCTGAGCTGGGCCTCATAGAGCGGCTCGAGCAGGCCAATGCCCTGCTGGATGAGCTGCGTCAGCCACGGCCGGCTCACCCGGATGCCTGCATCGCTCAGGCGCTGATGCTGGCGATACAGCGGCAGGTGGTAAGCCATCTTGTCCACGATGAGGCCGGCGATGAAGCTCACATCGGCGCGGCTGCCCTCGATGACCCCCTGAGGAGCCGGCGCACAGCTGATCTCACTCGTGTCGGTGCGCTTGATCACACGCCGCACGTACTTCAAGACCACGTAGCTCCCCGGGCGCTGCGCCAAGCGGTAGCTGACCTTCTCCCCGATCACCTCGAACTGATCGGGGGCGAGACCCTTATCCTCCGCGCCCTTCACCACGATCGTCTCGATCGGGACGCGGCTCTCGTCGAAGAACGGGACACTCTCGCTCTCGCCCACCGCATCGCGCTGTCCCAGGCGGCGGGTGTGCGCGGCCACGGTGCGGGTCTTCACCGGGGCGGACGATTCGGGCAGCGGCAGCTGGGAAAGGTTCAGCTGCTGGGCGTTCGCCAAAACCGACAGCCGCTCGCTCTTTTGCCCGAACACCTGACGGCGAAACCACTCAAGCTGTCGCGTGAGATCGGCGATCTGCACCCGCTGCGTCTCGATCATCGCCAGCAAACTATGGACGTCCGCTGCGGGGCGCTGTGGATCGAGCGTGTCAGGTTCCGCCACACGCGCATTTTACCGCATCGCAACCGATGCAGGCGCATCGTACGCAGAAATTTTTACGTGTTGGTATCGCTTGCGCAGCCGACCCCGGCTCGATCCCTTCCAACATCAGCTTCAGCCCCGTCCAGTCCATCTCGCGCGAGCGTACCTGTTGCCAATCGCTGATGAATCGCCCCGCTTCCAGCCGCTTACTCCAGATACAAAACCCGCTGCGGTCGAAATACAGCACGCGCATCTGTGTCGCGCGGCGGCTCACGAACACATACAGCGACCCATCGGTGGGATCGCAACTGAGCTCCTGCCGCACCAACACCTGCAAGCCATCAAACGAGCGGCGCATGTCGCAGGGTTGTCCGTACAGCTGCACCCGGATCTGACCTTCCGGAAAGAACATCAGCCGCGCACCAGGCTCAATACCACCCCGCCGCCCAACTCCAGCCGAATCTCACAGCCCGACCCGCCTGCCCCTAACTCGCCCAGATCCACAAAGGACTGCTTCGCCTTCCCACCACGTGGTCGCTGTGTTCGCTGCGCCTGCGGCCCGGGCGAGCTCTCCAGCTTCGTGCGCCAGCGCCGAAATATCCCGGGGTTGATCCCCTCCTGCCGGCAAAACTGCGACGTCAGCAGTCCGCTGGTCGCATGCCGTGCAAAGATCTCTCGCCACGTCGCCTCGTCCCGATGTATCCGCTTGACCTGTTCCATCTGCACGCTCCGAATGAAACTCTCAGAGCGCCAGTGTCCACACCGCGTCTCCATAAGACCAGAACGCCGCGGAGTTACCGGTTACGTTGTCTCGACGGGCAGGGCACCTCAGCGGAAACTGAGGACGCCTTCGATTAAACCCTACTGACCTGAGCTGTCGGTCCTCCACTCTCTTTCGTAGGCCCACGATCGCACCATCACCGTCGTCACCTGCGGGCGCATCTGCATCGGCCGGCGCGAGGTCAATCCGCAGCAGACGGGCGCTGCGCAGACCGGCAGATCTCCCCATCGACGGTCCGCTGCAGCAGCTCTTCAGGTCTGCCCCCCTGCCTTGAATCAAAGCAGCGTAGGTCACTCTTGGTAAAAGTCGAGCGTGGGCAGCGCCACGGTGGAGACCTCAGCACGAAGCGCCACTGACCGTGAACCTTTTTCGCGATCGCGGTATGGGTTACGGTCGGAAGCCCGAACGTGGCGTTGGATTTGGCCGCGTCGTTGTTATTCACATCGAAGTAGATAACCGAGGCGCTAGCTTAGCTACTTTCCGGCGCAAAAATGATGTGCCTTCTTCGAGGCAGCTCGCGGGCGGTGTCCGTGATTTTCTGCACGAGCGTACCTGACTCGACGGCGTAGAGACGCTGCGAGCGCCTCGGGTGATAAGCAAGCTTGACGAGCCATCATGGCGCTGATACCTTAAGACTTAATGGGGAGTAAGGATAAGCGCCTGCACAAGCTCGAAGAGGCTGCCGCCTCGATGGTGCAGGGATCGCTCTCGGAGTCGACTCGCCAGTGCGGAGACCCCTCGTGTGCCTGCGCACACGACCCCGCCCACCGACACGGCCCGCACCTGTATTTCCGCTATAAAAGCGAAGGCAACGTGCACTCGGTGTATGTGCCGGCAGAGCTGGGTGAGGGCATCCGAGACGCGCAGAACGCGTGGGCTGAGTTCCAGCAGATCGGCGCGGAGATCTCCGCGCAGAACCGCGAGCGGCTCTTGGGCTCGCTCGAACGCCAGAAGCAACTCGTGCGTGCCCAGCGCTCCCGCAAGCAAGGGAAGAGCTGACTTGATCGAGCCCTCGCGTCCACAGCTTTCGTTCGCCGAGGGCCTGATCCAGGAGGAAGTCGGCCCCTTGTGGGAAGAGTGGATGCGCGAGGTCGATGCACTGCTCGTCGACCGGGAGCTCGTGCAGATCGTCTACGAGGCGCTTGCCCGGCGTTATCCGCAGAGCCGCACCCGCGGGCGCCCGGCAACCCCGGCCGAGGTCGTGCTGCGGCTGCTGCTGCTCAAGCACATGCGCAACTGGAGCTACCATGTGCTCGAGCGCGAGGTGCGCGCGAACCTGGTGTACCGGCAGTTCACCCGGGTGGGAGCTGAGAAGGTTCCCGATGCCAAGACCCTCGGTCGGCTTGCCCTGGCGCTCGGGCCCGAGATCATCGAGCAGATCCATCGGCGAGTCATCGCTCTTGCCTGCGAGAAGGGAGTCGTTCGCGGCCGGCGGCTGCGGGTGGATACGACGGTCGTTGAGACCGACATCCACTACCCAACCGACAGCTCCCTGCTCGGCGATGGGGTACGGGTACTCACCCGCGCCATGAAGCGCATCATCGAGATTGCCGGCCGGGCCGGCACGCGACTGCGCGATCGCACGCGTGCCGTTGGCTATCAAGTCAGGCAGATCGCCCGCTCGAGCCGCAGCCGTGTGACCCAAGGCCAGGAGCGCCTTAAGACCTGCTACCGCAAGCTCCTGTACCACACCGCTCGGGTGGTGGGCCAAGCCAAGCGCTGCACCGAAGAAGTGGCCACTGGACGCAAGCGTGCCCACGGCCTTCTCGAGCAGATCGCGCTGGAGGGGCAGCGAGCGTACCTCGAGCGGATGATCCCCCTGGTGCGCCAGGTGATGCATCAGGCGCGCGAGCGCATCTTCAAGGGCAACACGCATGTGCCCGGCAAGCTCGTCAGCCTCTTCGAGCCGCACACCGAAGTCATCCGCAAAGGCAAAGCCGCCAAGCCCACCGAGTTCGGCAAGATGGTGAAGATCCAGGAGGCCGAAGCGCAGATCGTGACGCACTACGAGGTCTATCCCGAGCGCCCGAGCGACTGTGCTGTGCATGAGGAGCTCTTGGGCCGCAAGCCCTACCTGGTCACCGCCGATGCAGCCTTCTTCTCGCAACACAATGAGAACTGCGCCCACACCCGGGGAGTCAAGCGGGTCGCCATCCCCAATCGCTCCACCAAGAGCCAGCAGCGCAAACGGCTCGAGAAGAAACGCTGGTTCCGCAACGCCCAGAAATGGCGCACCGGCAGCGAGGGTCGCATCAGTCTGCTCAAGCGCCGCCACGGTCTGAACCGCTGTCGCTACAAAGGGATGCCCGGGATCCAGCGCTGGGTTGGGCTGGGTGTCATCGCTGACAACCTGATCAACCTCGGTCACGCGCTCGCTCCTTCGGTCGAGCGCTGATCCCCACCTCCGTCCCCTTCACACCGACGCGGTCGTAAGGCTGCGTGCGATATCATGCGCGTGTGCCTGCGAGGCGAGTTCCACAACGTCATTTTTGCGCCGGAAAGTAGCTAGGCGGGTATCGTGGGGTATCGGTGCACCTACCTCTGCTGACACGCGGTATACGCAATTCACCTGCGGCACTGCTTAAGTGTCGACGTCGGTTGGATGCCTCAATCCGAGTCTATGATGGGAGGAAATCTATGACGTACACAAAAGTGTGGTGGTTGATTGTCTACTACCTCAATCAGGAGGAACGTTTCTCCAAGCGGCAAGATTTTCAAGGGACGTTACGTCTGGAAAGGGAGTCGGACCGCTTGCTTCACCCGAACCGATCCGCCGACTAGGGTTGGGTGCGTATCTCAGCGCCGCTCGTGGGTGATGAGCGGAGGCGGCAAACCATGACCCACACATTCGACGCGATCATAGTTGGTGCCGGTCAGGCGGGCCCTGGCTTGGCCGGCCGCTTGGCGGATGCCGGCATGACTGTGGCCCTGGTGGAGCGCAAGTTGTTCGGCGGCACGTGCGTGAACACCGGGTGCACGCCGACTAAGACATTGGTCGCGAGCGCGCATGCTGCGTATCTGGCGCGCCGCGCGGGCGATTATGGCGTCAGCTTGGGGGGCACCGTCACCGTGGACATGAAGAGGGTCAAGGTGCGGCAGGATACCGTGGTGCGCGACTCCAGGGAGGGCCTTGAAGCGTGGCTGATGAGCCTGCGCAACTGCACGGTCTACCGCGGCCACGCACGGCTCGAATCAGCGAGCCAGGTGCGGGTGGGCAATGAATTGCTCACCGCCGGGCGGATCTTCATCAATGTGGGCGGCCGGGCGAACGTTCCTGATCTGCCGGGTCTAGATCAGGTGACCTACCTCACTAACAGCAGCCTACTTCAGCTACAGGTTATGCCGCGTCATCTCGTAGTTGTCGGCGGCAGCTATGTTGGACTCGAGTTCGCCCAGATCTATCGACGCTTCGGGTCGGAAATCACCGTCGTGGAATTGGCCGATCGCCTAATCCGGCGCGAGGATCCGGAAGTTTCGGCCGGCGTCCAGGAGATTCTCGCGGCCGAAGGCATCCAGACGCGACTGGATGCGGAATGCGTTCGCTTCGAAGCAAGTGGCCAGGATGTACGCGTCCATGTCAGCTGCCGTGCCGGTGAGCCGGAGATCCTGGGATCGCACGTGCTTCTCGCTGTAGGTCGGCGACCGAATACCGATGACCTCGGGCTGGAAACGGCGGGTGTCGAGATCGACAAGCGTGGCTACATCATCGTCGACGACGAGTTGCGTACGAGCGCGCCGGGCATCTGGGCGTTGGGTGACTGCAACGGGAAGGGGGCATTCACCCACACGGCCTACAATGACTTTGAGATCGTCGCGGCCAATTTGCTCGATCAAGACCGACGTCGGGTGAGTGACCGGATACCCGCTTACGCTCTCTTTACGGATCCGCCCCTTGGCCGGGTCGGACTGACCGAAGCAGAGGCGAAGGCTGCAGGCAAGCGCCTGCTCGTCGGGTTTCTACCGATGACACAGGTCCGACGAGCGGTAGAGAAAGGTGAGACACGAGGTTTCATGAAAATCATCGTCGACGCCGAAAGCCAGTTGATCCTCGGTGCCGCGATCCTGGGAACGGGCGGCGATGAGGCGATCCACGGCATTCTCGACATCATGTACGCCAAGGCGCCCTATACGACCCTGCAGCGCGCCGTGCACATCCATCCGACGGTATCGGAGTTGATTCCGACAATTCTGGGTGAGCTTAATTCGCCAAGCCTGAGATGATGTTTGAACGGCGGCGCAGCCCGGCTAGGAATTTGGGCGGCGGACCGCCGGGCGCAGAACGTATGAGAGATCAAGGATACGCGAGGCACTGAATCAACATTGGGCAGCATCCAACTCCGGCGATTTTGCTATCGGGCGGGCAATCTGGGGAGGTGAACTTCCGCTCCTGGCCGACTGCGGCCGCCCAGCGAATTTTCGAACTGGTAGCGGGGGTCCGCTTGGCCAATTTTCGCAGGAGGGGGCACCGCGGCGAGCGGTATGATGGGCGGCCGTGGATCATCTCCTGGTCGTCATCGGGAGTAAGCTTACTGCGTGGGCCACGGACGCACCGGCCTACGCCTCGACGGACCGAGAGGAACCCGGTGATGAATATCAAGATCGAAGTGGTCGAGCGCGCACGCTGGTGGCAGGTGAAGGTCTGCGGACTGCGCCATTCAAGATACCGATCGTCGGCGGCTGCCAGGCATGGCGCCAAGCTGCTCGGAGCGCGGGTCCAGAAGCTGCGGGTGCAGGCGCGCAGCAGAGCGGGCCGCATGCGGCTCGGGCAGCGCTTGCGCGTCGCGCACTGCGAGCTGTACTGCATCCGGACGCTGCTGCGCGGCCGGCGCTGACAGCCGCCGCGCAGCGCTGCATTTGTCAGGGGTCCCAACCGTCGGGGTGGTCGACAGTCCAAGCTGCGCGATTGGTAGCGGGGGCGTGATATCTCCTGTGCCTGTAATCCCCCGCAGCGCGCGCCTCAGGTAGTCTTTGACGCCGCCGGGGCCCTGGCACCCGGCGACGCTGCCAATCAGCGGTGGTGAGCGGGAGCCTGATTTCGCTTCCGTCTACCACCGTTCGCCTTTCTCTAGCCGCTTGGATTCACTCTCTGCAGGGCGGGCGACGGACGATTCGGCTCGGGACGAGATCTCGCTCGCAGGAGGTGCGACCTGGCGGCCAGGTGATCCATTGCGATCTTGAAAGCAACTCTGGCTTCCGCCAGCTGATCCACAGATTGCGGGACGCCGAACCAACCGCTGATTGCGCAAATCGAATAGCCCCAACCGCGCAGATCGCGGATCCGGTCCAGCAATCCGACTGACGGCGCTTCACTCTGCACTTCCAGAACCGCGCCGTCTGGTGACACTTCGCAGATGGTTTCGTCGCTCGCGTCACGCAGGTGCCAAAGTCCACTACTGTCCCGCGTTGACGTTGCCGCCGCGGGAGTAAGACCGGTCGCTTCCTTGGCCAGTTCCGCAACGCGCATGAACTCCATAGTACGGGCTACGCCACTTACGTTATTCATTGCAACACCGCCAGGCTCGCTGCCACCGGCCAGAGCGCCCCCACCTCGGTCGCGCAATCCTCATTCTTGACAACAAAGCGGAATTTAAATGTAGAGGCAATAGGCATTTTGTAGGTGCAGCGGACGTAGCGCTCGTTTCTTCTGGATTCTTAAAGAAGCGCTCATTTAGCCTACGCTCGCCGGACAGAGAATGCCATCTGAGCGAGCGGCGGGTAGCTTAATAAGTCTAATCATCTAATCACCGGACGTACTGGAAAGGACCCAGCGAGGAGCTTCAGGCCAAGCGGGCTCGACTGCTGAAGATCCTCGCCAAGAGAGCACTTAACTGAATTTCGGGCGGATCGGTGAGCGTCCGGCTGCAGTGGCCGGGCGACAGGCCGCAAGTTGCGGGCCAGATGCTCCCGGCGCATCCTGCGCAAACAGCCGGGGGGCCAAGGGCAGGCAATGTCGGGACAAGCACCCGAATCGGGTGGGGGCCAGCCATCGACTGACCCGCCGGCGACCGTGGAGGTAGCCAAAGCATCCACCCACGTCTTCATCAGCTACGCCTCGCAGGACGCGGCCGTCGCCAAGGCGGTAGTCGCGGCCATGGAGGATCAGCACTAAGTGAGATAGAAGATGAGTCAGGCAGTGGAAGGCTACTCACGGGCCGAGGCGGAAAAATACATCAAAGATAGCTCGTCGGCATGGGCCGAAAGCGTTGCCACGAACGACGCGTCCGTCGTGAAGCGGATTCTAGCCGACGATTTTGTTTGGGTGCGGGAAGGCGAGGTGCTGGACAAGTCTCGTGCGGTGACCGGAGCGCAGCAGGGTCCAGGCGGTTTCATTTCAAATCACTTGGATTACGCCAATGTGCGTTTCTTTGGCGACACCGCGGTCGTCCAAGGCAGCGAGACATGGACGCGAGCGGGCGGGCGTTCGGGACACTGCGTCTTCATCGACACTTGGGTTCGACGCAGCGGGATTTGGCAGATCGTTGCGGCTGTAGACGTGTCCGTGCCAGTCCCGATCAGGGAATAGCGGCGACACAGACCCGCCGGTTTCTCAGGTTGAATGGGGGACCGGCTTCCCCTTAGCGGCCGCAGACCAACGGCCGGATGGGGTCACAGGACTAAACCGCTCGCGCGGTAGGGGTGGCTTCGATCGAGGGTGGTAGTTGAGCTGAGTTCTGAGGCTCTGTTTCGTATGTTGCGAACCGAGGCGATCCGCCTCGTGTTCCAACCGGAGCTTCAGTCATGAACACCACGACACCGAGGGTCTCACCGCTGCGTCAACGCATGATCGAGGACATGCGGATGCGCAAGCTCTCTGCCAAGACCCAGAGCAGCTACATCCGTGCCGTGCGGCATTTTTCCGGATGGCTGCACCGCTCGCCCGACACCGCTAATGTCGAGGACCTGCGCCGCTATCAGATGGTCTCCCTTTTAACAATTTCTCTTCATATAATTTTATCTTCCTTTTCTTTTGATGATTATCTTCTCTTCCTCTTCTCTCTTCTTCAATATTCTTCTCTTCGCGCAGTCTGACGCCGAAGGCGTCAGAATCCGGGTTTTGAAGCGTGGTGGGAAAAAGTGAACGCATAGGAAGCCGCGGGAGCCGAGATATCAAGGCACTCGCTACCTCGCTATCCTCTGAAATCGAGATCCTGAGGCGTTGTGCGTTCACGAGCGTCCTTCAGGCGGCCACCGGCATCGAGCCGGCGAGCGCGTCGAAGTACATCTCATCGGGCGTGCGGTACTCGAGGCACTGGTGAAGGCGAACCGTGTTGTAAGAGCTGAAGTACCGGGTCAAGGATGTCCGCGCCTCGGTCCCGTTGGCGTAAGCATGCAGATAGATATCCTCGTACTTCACGCTCCTCCACAGCCGCTCGATGAACACGTTATGTGTGCCTTGTCGAAGGTGCACGAGTCCCGTGGGTGAGATACCCACCCGGCCACTCTCGCTCCGGCCGGAAGCACTTGGAGCGGGCCAGGAGGCGACGAATGGCCTGAAGCACTTCAAGAAAAGCTCTCTGTAAGGAGAGCAGCGTAGCGTGCGGGCCGTAACGCGAGTGAACACCGCGCAGGCCTCGATAACATCAATGCGAAGCCGACTCGCCATAATATCGAGGAAGGCCGCTGCGGTCGGGGAAGCGAGCGAGAAACGCCCCCAACCGTTCTGCCGGGGTAGTGGTGACAGCACGCACGCCAGAGGACGAGTGCGCAACAAGGGAAGTCTGCGCTGGGTGCCGTAGCGGCCGCCAACCGTGCGCAACAACTCGCCCGCGAGGGACGGAGTCGGCCCGTGCAGATCTCGGATGGGCTCATAGTACCGATGAAGCCGGGTAACGCCGGTCGAGGGAAGGAGCCCTGACGCATGAGCGGTGAATAAAGCGGCAACAGCCGCGGAGATTGGCGTGAGCCTATCCACTTCGCGTAAATCGGTTGAGAAGCTGCAGAGTTCACTACAGGCGAAAGCCAAGTCGGAACCGAGCTATCGGTTCTACAGCCTGTGGGACAAGATCTGTCGAGCAGACGTGCTGCGTGAAGCGTATCGACGTAGCCGGGCTAATGCCGGCGCGCCGGGCGTCGACAGCGTCGACTTCGCGATGATCGAAACCACGGGCCGGGAACGATGGCTCGCAATGCTGCAGGAAGAGTTGCGGAGCAAGACCTATGCCCCGCAGCCACTTCTGCGCGTCTGGATTCCAAAGCGCAATGGTGGCCAGCGACCGCTGAGCATCCCCACCGTCAAAGACCGTGTGGTCCAGACGGCCGTGGTGCTCGTTCTCGGCGCCATCTTCGAAGCGGACCTGCGACCTCAACAGTACGGGTTCCGTCCAGGGTTGGATGCCAAGATGGCGGTGCGCCGCGCGTACTTCCACATCACTCAGCATAACCGACGGGACGTGGTAGACGCGGATCTGAGCGACTACTTCACGACGATCCCGCACGGTCCGCTGATGCGGTGCGTCACTCGGCGAGTAGCCGATGGCACCGTGCTGTCGGTGCTCAAACAGTGGCTCACGGCGCCGGTGTGCGAGCGGGCCAGTCGCGGACGGCTGATCCGCACGACAGAAGCTCGCGACTCGAAACGAGGTACCCCGCAGGGAGGAACGGCATCGCCGCTCCTTGCGAACCTCTACTTCCGACGCTTTCTTCTGGCGTGGTACGACCGCGGCTACAGTGCGCGAGCTACGATGCACACGTCGTCAATTATGCCGATGATCTTGTGATCTGCTGCCGACCCGGCAACGGGGTGACGGCTCTCGCTGAAGATGCGGCGACTTGATGAAACGGCTGGGTCTGACGGTCAATGACCGAAGACTCGGCTTGCGTGCGTACCCGAGGAGTCTTTCGACTTCCTCGGGTATCACCGTTGGGCGGTTTTACGGCAAAAACGGTCGGACCTTCATCGGGACCGAGCCGTCGCGCAAATCGCTCACACGTATCATCGAGCAAATCCATGATGCGACGACACCGCGTGGTACTGGGACTCGTCTGAGAAGCGAGTCGCTGCACTGAACGCGCTGTTGCGCGGCTGGTCTGGTTACTTCAATCAAGGTCGAGTCATCCGAGCATATCAGCTCATCCAGAGATACACTGACGCGCGTCTGCAGCGATGGTTGTTCCGGGACAAGGTAAGCGAGGCACCGGATGTCGGCGATATCCAGACGAGTACCTCTATGAGGTGCTCGGCCTCTACCAGCTTCCCAAGACCCGCGCAGCCGTGACGAATGCGAAGGCCTGAGTTTCATGCACGAGAGCCGGATGCGGGAAATCTGCACGTCCGGTTCGACGAGCGGCGACTGGAAACGGAACACATGCGGCGGACTGAGGCACCGGTGGTGACCGGCAACAGCTACTCCCCGCCTCGCATAGGTCCCGCGCCAGTCGCCGACTCTACCGATCCAGCGACCCTTGCCGTCCATGCTGATGGCGACGCCAGCCGCTTTCAGACGCTCGGTCCACTCCTCGCACGTAAACTGCGAGCCCTGGTCGGTGTTGAAAATCTCGGGAACCCCGAACTTCGACATCGCCTCCTCCAGCGCCTCGACGCAGAAGTCCGCGGTGAGAGTGTTCGAGAGCCGAAAGCTCAGCACCTTGCGGCTCGCGACATCCAGGATCGCCACCAAGTACATGAAGCCGTGAGCCATCGGCAGGTACGTTATATCGCTCGCCCACACCTGATTCGGCCGCTCGATCGCAAGACCCGACAGCAGATAGGGATAGATCTAGGCACCGCGTGCCGGGATGCTGGTGTGCGGCCGGCGGTACAGCGCTTCGATGCCCATCCGGCGCATCAATGTCGCCACGTGCCGGCGGCCAACCTCGTGGCCTTCCCGCCGCAACGCCGCGGCGAGCTTGCGCGAGCCGTAGTACGGCAGCTGCAGGTGCAGCTCGTCGATCCGCCGCATCAATCGCAAGTCCCGCTCCGACAGCGGCCGCGGCTGTGTAGTACACGCTCGAGCGGCTCGAGCTCCAAAAGCTCCGCCTGGCGCTTCACCGTCACCTGCGCGCCCCGATCTATCATCGCTTGCCGCTCAGGCCGGGGAACTTCCCGAGCGCGCCTTCTAAAAAATCTCGCTCCACGTCAGCTCGCCGATCTTCGCGTGCAGCTCCCGGATCCGCTCCTTGCCGTCGGCCGCGATCTCTTCACCGCCGAAGACCGCCGCCGCGTGCTCCAGCAGCTGCGCCTTCCACGCCGTGACCTGGTTCGCATGCACCTCGTGGTGTGCGGCGATCTCCGCCACCGTCTTCTCGCCACGTATCGCTTCCAGTGCCACTTGCGCCTTGAACTTCGCCGAATGGTTACGCCTCGGTCTTCTCATGCACTCCCCTCCGTCATGCCCACAGAAATCCACTTATACCCGTGTCCGAAAAAGTGAGGCCACCTCTCAGCTGCACTGCGTGGACCGGGGCGTCTCGCCCATCACGCTCAACGCGACGATCACGGGATTGAGGTTCTTTTTCGAGGTGACGGTGAACCGTCCCGAGTTGATGGCCAAGATGCGCCCCGTGCGCGTGGCCCACACCTTACCGGTGATCTTGAGCCGCGAGGAGGTGAGCCGCTTGATCGACAGTGCTCGCACGCTCAAGCATCGCACCGCTTTGTCGGTGGCGTATGGCGCGGGACTGCGCGTCAGCGAAGTGGTCGCCCTGAAGGTCGGGGATATCGACAGCACGCGCATGCTGCTGCGTGTCGAGCAGGGCAAGGGCCAGAAGGATCGCTACGCACTGCTGCCGCCGATTCTGCTCGAGCGGCTGCGGACCTGGTGGCGCCACGCCCGCGCTGAGGGCAAGGTGCTGCCTGGCGGCTATTTGTTCCCGGGGCTCGATCCGTTGGATTCCATGAGCACCCGTCAGCTCAACCGCGCCGTGCACGAGGCGGCGCAGGCCGCGCGCATCGACAAGCGGGTATCCATGCACTCGCTACGCCATAGTTCCGGCAGCCGGATTATTCCGGCAACCGGCGGGCGATGTGGGTATTTCCCGTGGGATCGCGCGATCTGGGGTGCGCTGATGGCGGCATAATTTGGGCGTGTTGACTAAGCCAAAAGCACTGTGGTGGCACCGAGAGAACCCGTCACACAAAGGCCAATGCCTTTCGGAAGTAGGTTGAGCGCGAGGGCGCGTTCGGTTCTCGTCTCCCGTTGGGGATTTTCCCCCAGCGTTGAGGAGACGAACGATGAACATCGGTCGCAAGGGTGCATTAGCAGCACCAACCCCGCGCTTCCGCGTTGGGCCAATCGCATCCCATATTGATAGCTTTGCGAAGTTTCTCACCGACCAGGGTTACGCTCCGCTCTCGGTAGAGAGCAAATGTTTGCTGGTAGCCGATCTCAGCCGCTGGCTCAAACGGCGCGGATTGCCACTGGCGCAAGTGGATGAGGGGAAGCTCAAGCAGTTTCACGCCCATCATCGCCGCTCGATCAGGCGCGGCGATTTGGCGACCAGCCAGCAGCTGCTCAAGTGGTTACGCGATCTCGGAGTCGTTCCGGCGTTATCGCAAACAGTAGACCGGACCGTTTTGGGTCGGCTCACGCATGACTACGAGAGATTCTTAAGCTCGCAGCGCGGCTTGGCTCCCGCGACGTTGAGCAGCTATTTACCCATCGTGCGGAGATTTTTGACCGAACGTTTTGGGAACAAGGCTTTGCGCGTTGAGGATCTGCGCCCACGGGACCTGCATCGCTTTATTCTGCGTCAAGTTCCGCGGGGCAGTCGCAACTACGCCAAGCTCATGGTCACAGCGCTGCGCTCGTTTCTGGGCTTCCTATTCCAGCGCGGAGCAATCAAGACCGATCTTCTCGCCGGCGTGCCGGGCGTCGCTAACTGGCGGTTGTCGCACCTGCCAAAGTCGCTCCCGCCCGACCAGGTCGAGCGACTGCTTCAATGCTGCGATCGCAGCACGCTGTCCGGCCAGCGTGATTACGCGATTCTGCTGCTCTTGGCTCGACTCGGTTTGCGCGGTGGCGAAGTGCTCGCGATGACCCTGGACGACCCGGACTGGGAGCGTGGCGAGATCATCGTGCGCGGCAAAGGTCAGCGATTGGAGAGATTGCCGTTGCCCAAGGATGTGGGTGCGGCGCTGGTCCAGTATCTGCGTCACGTTCGTCCGGCGTGTTCGACACGCAAGCTGTTTATTCGTATGAGAGCGCCGCGGCACGGCCTTCGCCTGAGTGCCATTTGCTGCGTCATTCGTCGCGCGCTGCGGCGTGCCGGATTGAACCCCGATTTTAAAGGGGCGCATCTCCTGCGTCATTCACTCGCGACCAATATGCTGCGCAAGGGGGCTTCTCTTAGTGAGATTGGTCAACTTCTTCGTCACGCACAGCCGACGACGACGCAGATCTACGCCAAGGTGGACATCGAAGCACTGCGCGGCATTGCCCATCCCTTGGATGGGAGGTGCGTTATGAGCAAGTTACAAACCGCTCTTGATGAGTACCTGGCGGTACGTCGCGCACTGGGGTACAAGCTGTATGACACAGGGTTACTGCTGCAGCAGTTCGTGGAGTTCGCTGAGCAATCCGGTGCTGCGTACATCACGACCGAGCTGGCATTGAAGTGGGCGACCCAGCCTGCCCACGCGCGACAAACATGGTGGTCATTGCGCTTGGGCGTAGTCCGCCGCTTCGCTCAGTACTGCAGCTGCCACGATCCGCGCACCCAGGTGCCGCCGCCGGATCTGCTTCCCTATCCTTACCGTCGAGTGTCGCCGTACATCTATCGGGACCGGGAGATCAGGCATCTGATCAAGGCAGCGCAGCAGCTGCCCTCCACGGTCGGGCTGCGTCCTCATACCTACGCCACACTGTTTGGCTTATATGCCACCGCCGGTCTGCGTACGAGCGAGCCGCTGCGTCTTGATCGTGACGACGTGGATCTCGTGCATGGCGTGTTGACGATCCGTGACACAAAGTTTGGTAAATCGCGCTACGTTCCGGTGCATCCGTCCACGCAACGCGTGTTGCAACGTTACGCGAGGCGGCGGGACCGTTTGTGTCCTCACCCTGGCAGCCCGAGCTTCTTCCTCTCGGATCAGGGCCGGCGCCTGCGGGATGACATCGTGCGTTACACCTTCGTCCGATTGTCCCGCCAGATCGGCTTGCGCAACGCCGGCGATTCCCACGGGCCTCGCATCCACGACCTGCGTCATCGCCTGGCCATTACCACACTCACCCGTTGGCATCGCCGCGGCGTCGATGTCGAGCGCCATCTGCCAGAGCTCTGCACGTACTTGGGGCACGCTCACATCACGGATACACAGTGGTACCTGACGGCGACTCCGCAGCTGCTGCGCCAGGTGCTGCAGCGCGTCGAGCGATCCGAGCGCGGGAGCCGTCTATGAAGGCGCCCAACCCGTTTCCTGTCCTGTTGGAGTCATTCTTCATGGATCGACTCATGCGACAGCGGCAAGCGAGCCCCCACACCATCGCGAGCTACCGCGATACCTTTCGCGTGTTGATCCAGTACGCACAGCAGCGGCTTCGCAAGACCCCCTCGCAGTTGACTCTGCCGGATCTGGATACGCCATTCCTCGGTGCGTTCCTCGATCACCTCGAGCAAAAACGCGACAACAGCGCCCGCAGCCGCAATGTGCGTCTGGCCGCCATCCATTCGTTCTTCCGCTACGTTGCATTGCACGCGCCGGAATACAGCGCCGTGGCGCAGCGCGTTCTCGCCATGCCCAGCAAACGCTACGTGCGCCGACCCATATGCTTCCTCACGCCTGTCGAGATCGACGCTCTGCTCGCAGTGCCCGATCTTGGAGCCTGGAGCGGACGGCGTGACCGGGCTTTGTTGCTACTGGCCGTGCAGACTGGGCTGCGCGCGGCAGAGGTCATTGGCCTGCGATGTGAAAACATCGTGTTGGGCGCCGGTGCGCACGTGCAGTGCTTGGGCAAAGGACGCAAGACCCGCTGTACCCCGCTTCGCAAGGAGACTATCGCCGTCCTGCGTGGTTGGCTACGAGAACTGCAGGGGCAGCCTTCCGACCCGGTGTTTCCCACCACACGGGGTCAGCCGCTCGGTCACGACGGGCTGCAATACCTGCTCAACAAGCATTTGACAGTCGCTCGTCGCCATTGCTCTTCGCTGCTCAAAAAACGTGTCACGTTCCATTCCTTGAGGCATTCCCTCGCAATGAGCCTTCTACACCACGGCGCTGACCGCTCCGTCATCGCACTGTGGCTCGGCCACGAGAACGTGGAAACAACATCCATCTATCTGCAGGCCGACATGCAGCTGAAAGAGCAAGCCTTGGCGAAAACTACCGCATCATCGGCCCGCGCCACTCGCTATCGCCCCAGCGATCGCGTCTTGGCCTTCCTGAAAGCCCTCTGATTATGCCGCCACCAATGCACTGCGTATTCCGCGCCAATGTGACCACTGATTCCGTTCGAACGTGACCGGCCGTTCCGGCCGAACGTGACCGCCGATTCTGCTCGAAGGTGACCGATTTTCGGCCGAGGCCGGAATCGATGGTCACGATGCCGGAAGGAGCGGTCACGTTGGCCCGGAATGGACCGTCGGATCTGCGCTGGAACTGAAGTTCGCTGGCAAGCTGCCTGGTTTTACCCGAGGGGAGCTCGATGTCAGCCAAACGGAGTGCCATGCGCAAGATCAAAGAGGTTCTGCGTCTCAAGTTCGAGGCGAAGTTTAGCCACGAGTGGATCGCCGCCACGACCGGGGTGTCCAAGGGCGCCGTCAGCAAGTACGTGCGTCGGGCGATCCAGCAGGGTCTCAGCTGGCCGCTGCGCGAGGAGCTGGATGACGGGCAGCTCGAAGCGCTGCTGTTCCGCACGGCCGCGCCACTGGAACAATACGCGCAGCCCGACTTCCCCTACATCCATCAGGAACTGAAGCGCCGGGGTGTGACGCTGCAGCTGTTGTGGGAGGAGTACCACGGCGCTCACGGCGCGCGAGCGTACCGCTACAGCCAGTTCTGCCTGCATTACCACCGCTTCCGCGACCACTTGGCGCGCTCGATGCGTCAGGTGCATCGCGCGGGCGAGAAGCTCTTCATCGACTACAGCGGCGACACCGTGGCGGTGATCGAGGCGGGCACGGGCGAGATCCGTGCGGCCGAGATCTTCGTCGCCGTGATGGGCGCATCCAAGTACACCTACGCGGAGGCCACCTGGACGCAGAGTCTGCCGGACTGGATCGCCTCGCACATCCGCACCCTGGAGTACCTGGGGGCGGTACCGGCTCTGTGGGTTCCGGATTTTGTTACCGGGAACAAAATCGAGGTTATGTGCCCGCCTCCGTTATGTGGCCGGTGTCGGCCATAACCTTGATACCGAACAAGTCACGCGGCAGCCAGGGCACATAACGGAAGGTGGTGGCATGGTGATCTCCCTTTTCTTACGGGAGATTGTCCATGCTCGAGAAGTACTTCGTTCGTCCCGAGACGGTTGATCGCATCCGTGGCAGCTGGATTGCCGACTCCATAGAGCGGTACGTTACATGGCTTTCGGGACAGCGGTATTCGCAGCGCACAGTGCTGCGCCGGGTACCAGTCACAGTCGCATTCGGCGAGTTTGCCAAGAGCCGCGGCGCCACGGACCTGCCGCAGCTGGCCGAGCAGGTCGAGCCATTTGCCCATGCATGGGCGAGTGGCCGCGGACGACCGAAGATCGCAGCGCTGGCTCGCAAGAAGATCGTCGACTTCGCGCGCAACACGGTCCGGCAGATGCTGCGTCAGGCGATCCCGGGTTACGTAGGCCGCGGCCGTCCACACCGGCCAGATAACCCGTTCGCCGCCCAGGCTCCGCGCTTTCTCGATTACCTCCGGGACGAGAAGGGGCTGCGCCCAGCTTCGATTCGTCAGTATCAGTTCCACTTGCGGCAGTTTGCCGCATATATAGAGCGGATCGGCGTGCGCGACGTGGCACGTGTGACCCCGCTGATGCTGAGCAACTTCATTGCCCAGTATGGCCCTCGCGTCGCATGGTCCACGGTTCGCAACGCGTGCGGCACATTGCGGGTGTTTCTGCGCTATCTACACCGCGAGGGTGTTATCGCCAAAGACTTGAGCCCTCTCATCGAGTTTCCCCAGCACTTTCGACATTCCGGCATCCCACGCTCGATCAGCTGGGACCAAGTCGAGCGCGTGCTCGCAGGGATCGATCGACGCTCGAGTTCGGGCAAGCGGGATTTCGCCATGCTGGGGATGCTCGCGACCTATGGACTGCGCGCCTGCGAGGTCGCCTCTCTGAAGCTCGATGATATCGATTGGCGTAATGACCGCATTAAGATCCGCGAGCGCAAGGCGGGCAATACGACGACATACCCGCTCGCCAGCGCTGTCGGCGCGGCACTGATCGACTACATCAAGAACGCGCGACCTGCAACGACTGATCGGCATGTGTTCTTCCGCACCTTGGCGCCCTTTGAGCCGATCGGCCCGGCGGCTATTACCGCTCGCGCTACATTCTATATTCGCAAGGCCGGTATCCAAGTGCCGCGTCCTGGATCTCACACGCTCAGACATAGCTGCGTTCAGCGACTTGTCGATGCCAACTTCTCACTCAAGCACATTGGTGACTATGTTGGTCACCGTAATGCATCCTCCACCCAGATATACGCCAAGATCGCCGTGGAACGACTGCGAACCGTGGCCCTCGGAGATGGGGAGGACGTGCTATGAGCGCGCGCCACGGCTTTGCCAGTTTCCTCGGGCCGGATATCGAGCAGTTCATTGCTCATAAGCGATCCGCCGGTCGCCGCTTTGAAGTCGAGGAGAAGACCCTTCGGCTTCTCGATGACTTCTTGCTCGAACGCAGGGTGGGCGCGCTCGACGCGGTGACACCGGCTTTGATCGATGAGTTCCTGGCCTCCCGTCCGCGATCAAAGCCCCGAAGCTATAACCACCTGCGCTGCACGATTGGCCGGCTGTTTGCCTACCTGGTCGGTCACGGCAAAGTGTCGCGTAATCCGCTGCAGTCCCCACCGCGCCGCGGCCGATACCAGCGATCGCCGTTCATTTTCGATCAACGCGCCGCTCGGCGCTTGCTGGCAAGCGCGCGGGTCCTCGCCGACGGGGGTGGCACCCTCGAGCGGGGACGCACCTATCACCTGATCTTCGCCATTCTGTATGGCCTGGGACTGCGTGTCGGCGAGGCTTGCCGATTGTGCGTAAAGGATGTCGATCTTAATCGCCGCGTACTCGTAATCCGACAGACCAAGTTCTACAAGAGCCGACTGGTACCTTTCGGCCCGAAGCTCGAGGCGCTTCTTCGTCAACAGATCGACCGTTGTAGGACCGGGCTCTATGGCAGTGCCGACCCGGAGACAGCCCTGTTCCGATTGAAAGGAGGGCGGCCGGTAAATCCAGGCACCGTCAGCATCACTTTTCAGCAGCTCACTCGGCGACTCCATCTCACGATCCCGCCCGGCGTTTCTTCGCCGCGGCTGCATGACTTACGCCATTCCTGCGCCGTGGGAACGCTCGCCCGCTGGTATCGAGATGGCGGCGATCCGCAGACACGCCTACACGTCCTTTCTACGTTCCTCGGGCACGTCGATATCAACTCGACCGCCATCTACTTGACCACAACACCGGAGCTGTTGGAGTTGGCTAATCGGCGCTTCGAGACTTTCGCCGCCGCCACCCTTCGGGAGGGACTGGCATGAGTCCTCCACTTGGCTCCCTCATTCAGTCGTTCTTCAACGATTACTTGCCGGTGCAGAAGGGCTTGCGCCTGGGCTCGATCCGCAGCTACCGCGACACCATGAGCCTGCTATTGCGCTTTCTCGCGAGGTACAAGCGCCGGCCGGTGGCAAGGCTAGCGTTCGAAGACCTCACGCTCGACTCGGTGCTGGCGTTCCTTGCACATCTCGAGCACGAACGGGGTAATTCGCCACGCACCCGCAACCAACGACGCGCAGCATTGACCACTTTCTTTTCCTACCTGGCCGTGCGTGTACCGGAGATGCTCGCCGTGTGCCAGCAGATCGCGTCGATCCCGGTAAAGCGAACACCGCTCCCCGATACCCATTATCTTGAGCGCGAGGAGATGACCGCACTGCTGCGCTCCATGCCTCGACAGGGCCGTTTTTCCCTGCGTGATCGGACCCTGGTTCTGTTTCTCTACAACACCGGGGCTCGCGCTCAGGAAGTTGTCGATCTTCGAGTCGAACACCTCGATCTCCAGGCGCCGAGTAAAGTGCGTCTGCACGGCAAAGGGGATAAGTGGCGCCTCTGTCCTCTCTGGGAAGAGACGGTCAAGCATCTCGAGCAGCTACTCGCCGAACGCAAGCCTACGGTCACCAGCCCAGTCTTTTGTGGGCGACGTAACCAAGCTCTCACGCGCTTCGGGATCTATAAGATCATCCGACGACATGCGGCCGCATGGGATACTCCGGGTCCGCAGCCACGACGCGTCAGCCCGCATCTGTTTCGGCACACCGCGGCGACTCACTTGCTCGAGTCCGGCGTCGAGGTCAACGTCATCCGTGGATGGCTCGGACACGTCAGCTTGGATACCACCAACCGATACGCCGAACTGATGCTGCGCGCCAAGACCGAAGCCCTACGCAACTGCGAGCTCCGCTCCAACACTTCAGAGGCAGGCCGCGCTCGCGCAGTCTGGAAGGAGGATAAATCCCTGCTTACTTGGCTCAACTCTCTATAACGCGTTATGTGCGCATCAGCACACGCGCCACCCGGAGAAGTCGGTTCGATTTCTTCATTGGCCACATAACGGAGGCGGGCACATAATCCGGATAACCTCAAGAGCGCCATCAAGAAGGCCTGTCGCTACGAGCCGGAGGCGACCTCTACCTACGAGGACCTGGCGCGTCATTACGGCACGGCGATTTTGCCGGCGCGTCCCTATCGGGCACGGGACAAGGCCGCCGTAGAGATGAGCGTGCTCGTGGTGCAGAGGTGGATCCTCGCGCGGCTGCGCAATCGGCAGTTCTTCTCGCTCACCGAGCTCAACACGGCCATCGCCGAACTGCTCCTCGTCCTCAATCGTCGCCCGTTCAAGAAGCTGCCCGGCTGTCGTGCCAGTGTGTTCGAGGCGATCGATCGTCCCGCCATGAAGCCCTTGCCCGAACGGCGCTACGAGTACGCCGAGTGGCGCAAGGCGCGCGCCGGCGTCGATTATCACGTCGAGGTCGAGCACCACTACTACAGCGTGCCGCATGCCCTCGTGCGCCAGGAGATCCACGTGCGCTTGACCGCCACCACGCTCGAGTGCTTCTTCAAGAGCCGACGGATCGCTGCGCACGTGCGCTCCTACGTTCCCGGCAAACACACCACGCTCGGCGAACACATGCCCGAGTCGCACCGTCGGCATCTGGAGTGGACGCCCGGGCGACTCTTGAACTGGGGGCAGAAGATCGGTGCGGGCACGCGCGCGGTCGTCGCGTGGCAGCTCGAGAATCGTCCGCACCCGGAGCAGGGTTACCGTGCGTGCCTGGGTCTGTTGAACCTCGCCAAGACCTACGGCGAGGAGCGCCTGGAGGCCGCGTGCCGCCGAGCGCTGGCCATGGGCTCGCCCACGCGCAAGCGCATCCTCGCGATCCTCGAGGCCAAGCTCGACCAGCACCCGGACCTGTTCCCCGCGGCCGAGAGCGCCGCACCAACCGCCGCGCACTCGCATCGCAACGTGCGCGGGGCGGAGTACTTCCGTTCCACCCTCACCACGACGGCGACCCCGTCGAGCCCCGAAGGAGACGATGACCCATGCTCATCCAACCCACCCTCGATACACTGAACCGCTTGAAGCTGCACGGCATGGCGCTCGCCCTGAGCGAGCAGATGGCCAACAGCGCCCTGCAACAGCTGGCCTTCGAAGAACGCGTGGCGCTGCTACTCGAGCGCGAAGTGCTGCAACGGGAGAATCGCCGTCTGGGGCGGCTCTTGAAGCTTGCCCAGTTCAAGGAACGCGATGCGGTCATCGAGGACGTCGACTTCCGCTCGCGCGCCGGACTCGACCGAGCGCAGCTGGCGAGCCTGTCCTCCTGCGAGTGGATCCGCTCAAATCAGAACCTCTTGATCCACGGGGCAACCGGCAGCGGCAAGACGTACCTGGCCTGCGCGCTCGCGCATCAGGCGTGTCGCGCGGGCTTGAGCGCCTGGTACGCGCGCGCACCACGGCTGTTCGAGGAGCTCAATCTCTGCCACGCCGACGGGAGCTTCCGCAAGCGCCTCGCTGCCCTCGCCAAGATCAACGTGCTCGTGATCGACGACTTCGCGATCTCGCCCCTCGGACCACGCGAGCGCAACGATCTGCTCGAACTCCTCGATGATCGGGTCGGCAGCCGCGCCACGATCGTCACGAGCCAGCTACCGATCGAGCACTGGCACGAGTACCTGAACGATCCGACTTTGGCCGATGCGATCTTGGACCGCTTGGTGCACCGCGCGCACCAGATCCACCTGCAGGAGAAGGAGTCCATACGCAAGCGTTACGCCGCCGAGGTCAGGAAAACCACAACGGCGACTGCCCGATGAGCAGTGGTGTCGCGCGTCAATGTCTTCCCTCGGCTCCGACCGCAAACGATCGTGGAGAGCTTCTGCCCGCCCTTCGGGCGGGCAGACTGCCCTACGGGTTCCCCGCAAAGCGAAAGATCGAAGATCCGGAAAGAAGCCGAAACGTTGACTGATCGTGACCAACCGGAGTAAGAAACTCACTCAGCGCCGATGCGGCGGAATGCCCGGTCACCTTCGGGCGGAATCGCCGGTCACAATCAGCGGAATACGCATGCACCCCAGATCGCGCGATCCTCCGGGAAATACCCACATCGCCCGCCGGTTGCCGGAATAATCCGGCTGCCGGAACTATGGCGTAGCGAGTGCATGGATACCCGCTTGTCGATGCGCGCGGCCTGCGCCGCCTCGTGCACGGCGCGGTTGAGCTGACGGGTGCTCATGGAATCCAACGGATCGAGCCCCGGGAACAAATAGCCGCCAGGCAGCACCTTGCCCTCAGCGCGGGCGTGGCGCCACCAGGTCCGCAGCCGCTCGAGCAGAATCGGCGGCAGCAGTGCGTAGCGATCCTTCTGGCCCTTGCCCTGCTCGACACGCAGCAGCATGCGCGTGCTGTCGATATCCCCGACCTTCAGGGCGACCACTTCGCTGACGCGCAGTCCCGCGCCATACGCCACCGACAAAGCGGTGCGATGCTTGAGCGTGCGAGCACTGTCGATCAAGCGGCTCACCTCCTCGCGGCTCAAGATCACCGGTAAGGTGTGGGCCACGCGCACGGGGCGCATCTTGGCCATCAACTCGGGACGGTTCACCGTCACCTCGAAAAAGAACCTCAATCCCGTGATCGTCGCGTTGAGCGTGATGGGCGAGACGCCCCGGTCCACGCAGTGCAGCTGATAGCGGCGCAGGTCCTCGACATTAGCGGTGTCGGGCGAGCGGTGCAGCCATCCGGAAAAATGCCGCACGGCACGGATGTAGCTGCTCTGGGTCTTGGCAGAGAGCTTGCGCATCCGCATGTCCTCGATCATGCGTTGACGCAGCGGTGAGACCCTCGGTGTCGTGGTGTTCATGACTGAAGCTCCGGTTGGAACACGAGGCAGATCGCCTCGGTTCGCAACATACGAAACAGAGCCTCAGAACTCAGCTCACCCACCACCCTCGATCGAAGCCACCCCTACCGCGCGAGCGGTTTAGTCCCCTGACCCCCTGCGGTGGATCGAGAGCGTCCGCTTTGAAGCACGGCAACCCGGGCTGTCGCCGCGATCGGATTAGGTCCAGCGACTGTCTGCGCGAACGCTCGCTCTCAGTCGATGAATTTGAGTTGACGCTCGATCGCCTGAAAGCGCGGCTGGCTGCGAAGGGGATCGAGAAACGCATCGGTCTTCAGATATTCCAGACCCGTATCCCGTATGCGCAGGGCAGTCTCGAGCCAGTCGAGCGCTTTCTTGGCGTCGCCCCATTGTGCGTAGATCTGGGCATATTGATAGGCTGAGAACTCCCGCTGGGCAGCGATCGCAGTCGTGAGCGCGGCTTCCGCTGCGGCCCGCTGTCCGAGCCTCTCGTACACTAACGGCATGCACAGCTGGACCTGATAGTGATCTGGTTCCGCCTCGCACGACGCCTTGGCCAGCGGGAAGTTACCCAGCAGATAGTATGAGCGGGCTCGACGCTGATAGACCTCGCTCGCGTGACCAGGGCTGAGATCAATGGCTTGATCATAGGCGGCGATAGCTTCCTTATAGCGCCGTGCGGCGTGTAACGCTTCACCGAGAGTGCGGTAGGCCAGTACGTTCAACGGATCCAATTCAACATTGCGTCGTGCACAGGCGATCGCCGCGTCCGTGTGGCCCATGTAAGTGGCAAAGTGGCTGTAGGCGCGCAGCACTCTCGCATCTCCGGGTGCAAGCGCCAGAGCGCGCTCGTGCTCTTTTGCTGCGCCTGCGAAATCGAAAAATCCGTTTTCAAGCACCTCACCGAGTGCTGCGTGACCGTCGCCGAGCTCGGGCGCCAGAGCAATTGCGTGGCCCGCGTCAGTCCGTGCGCTCGTAAACGCATCCCGTGGGGCTTCAATCAGGAAGTAACCCCAATTCATCTCCGCTCTGGCTCGAGCAGCGTATGCAAGAGCGAAGTTGGGATCCGCGCGAAGCGCTTCGGTGTACGCATCTATTGTCGCGCGCACCTCCGCCGCGCTGCGCGCCGTGGCGGCAGTGAGCTTTGAGCCGCGCAGGTATGCGTCTAGCGCGAGTGGACTGCGCGTCCCTCCCAACTCAATCTTTGCGGCGATGTCGTTGAGCAGGGTGATTTCGAGGGCACTCGCTACCGCATTGGCAATCTCACTCTGCAGCTTCAGCACATCGCCGAGATTCCGGTCATATGTCCGCGACCAGAGTTGAAACCCCGTCACCGCATTGACGAGCTGCGCGGTGACACGCACCGTATGCCCGGAACGGCGGACGCTCCCCTCGAGAACGGTAGCAACGTTGAGCTTGTGGACCACCGTACTGAGGTCGACGTCCTTGCCCTTGAAATAGAACGAGGAGGTACGGCCGGCGACCTGCAGCTCGGTGATACGGGACAAGGAGTTGAGCAATTGCTCTGTCAGCCCGTCGGAGAAGTATTCCTGCTGCTTGTCTCCGCTGTCGTTCACGAACGGCAGCACCACGATCGAGTGGGGTGGCGGGGCGAAGGCAGCCTCGGTAGCCGGGGTCGAACTTGCCGCTCTAGTGCTCTGCGGGGCGGGGGAGGCCGCCGGTTGAGACTCCGGCACGCGCTTCGATATCCAGACCTTGTCGGCCCATAGCGCGGCGAGCGCCACAGCGACGACGGCGACTCCTACCCCGAACAGAATCTGGGTACGAGGTGACTTGAGATGCGCCACGGAAGCCGCGGCTACGGTCGGCCCCGACCCTTGCCCCACAGCTCCCGAAAGCTTGGCTAACGCCGCCGGCATACCCAGCTTCACTACGTCGATCCATTGTGATTCACTCAAGAAATATTCGAGTGCCGGTACAATCGGTGCAGAATCGATCCGAAACGCGATGATGGGCTTGTGCTTGGAGGACGCCCGTTCGACTTCCCTTGCCACATGCGATGAGCTCACGGCGCTCCCGGAGAGCACCAGCACCACGGTCTTCGCCTCGTTGATCGCACGGACGATGGCATCAGCATACTGAGCGCCCGGCTTCACATCCCGCGGCGCGATCCAGCTTGGGATGCCGTGCCGCTGTAGCGCCTTGACTAAGGCAGCTGCAACAGCCGCGTCCTGCGAGGCGTAGCTAATGAAGACGGGCGGCGTACCGCTCGCTTTCTCGTCGCCACCGCCCTCGGTCATTTCCGATCCCCCCGCCGCTTGTGCGCCATCGTCGCGGATGCCTTCGGGGTTGGCAACCAAGGGGGTTCGGTGTCGAGGAACGACCGCTTTAGCGAACCCAATTCGATGGGTTGAACGGCTGCTCGTGGCCCGATCGCTGCCGTCTGCGAGTAGGGAACCCTACAGGCGCATCTCAGCGGTAATGGCATCGTAAGGAGCCGACACACGGCCGTCTTCACGCTGCAATAGCCCCGACGCGGTCAAGGTCTCCACGTCCTCGTGCACGCGCTTGTAGTCGCGCCCGAGCCTCTCAGCGAGCGCCCTTATGGAGGATGCGGGTTCTCGGTGCACGTCTTGAAGCAGTTCCAGCCGTTTGGGTGTCAGCGCGTTGAGCATCGAAGGTAGATTTGGAAAAGTCACATGTCGCTCCCGTACCTTCTCACCGCGCTCGAGCCGACGCCACGCACTCACGAAGCGCTGGCCCATGTCCTTTACCATACCAACGTGAACTTTGACTCGCTTGCTCATCACTCACCTCGTAGGCGGCGCACATCCGCCAGGAAATCCTCGATCAGCTGCTCCGGCGTACTGAACGTGTAGGGCTGCTGCTTGCCCTCGACGTGGCGATGATCGCCGCGACCGCGTTCATTGTCGTAACCGATGAGGCGCTGCCCGGGCCGTCCGTAGAACAGGCTGTACTTCAAGCGATGCCTGCTCCCGGGCACGGATTCCGGCACTTCCCAGATCTTCATTTCCACGATCGAGCCATCAGGCAGCACCTGTTTGTCGTGAAACGCCAGGCGGGCCTTCATATGGCGTATAATGCCATATCTGTGGATATGGCGCAAAATGCCATAATCATAGACGGTGAGCGGACGGCGAGCTTGGCGAGGTAGGCCCAAAACAAGCGCCGCCGGCGCGGATCCACGCGACCCACTGTCCAAAATGCGAGCGAAATAGCCTGAGAGAAGCGCTGGAAGCTTTTGTTCTTAGATGGTGGGCGGTACTGGGATCGAACCAGTGGCCCCTGCCGTGTGAAACGGAAGTAGGGTGCCTACGAATCAACAATATGTGAGCCGGGTCCCCAGTTGCAACAGGCAACTAGTCTTACTATGTCATTAAGTTAACAGGTCGCACGACACGCCGACAGCAGGGACAGAGGGGTAGCTTCCGGACCAGCAGCATAGCGAGTTCGAGACGCATCGTGCGGATCGAGTCAGGAGTGTGTCTTTCGGGCCGCACAGGGAGAGCCGCGCGGGATGAAGTTCTTGGGTCGCGGCGGGAGGCGCAGCAGCGGTTCGCGCGGGCGGATGGCGGAGTTTTTTTTGGCGCGGCCGGTGAGGCGCGCTCGCATCAGGAAGCCGTAGGCGGCTATGGTCAGGGTGGCGTGATGGTGAAAGCCGCGCCAGTTGCGCCCCTCGTAGTGACCGAGTCCGAGTTCCTGCTTCAGTTCCTGATAGTCGCGCTCGATACGCCAACGCAGCTTAATCAGACGGATCAGCTCTTTGAAGGCGATACTCGAGGGCAGCGTCGTCAGCCAGTATTTGATGGGCTCGGTCTCGGCCAGCGGCCACTCGATCACCAGCCATTCTTCGGCGCGCACCTGATCGCGATGGGCCGCTCTGACGCGCACGCGCGCAAAGCGCGAGGCCAGCACGCCGTCGGTGCCTTCGCGCCACTCGATGCGGCGCCAGGCGCGAGCCGACAACTCGTGTGCCAGTGCCTTCACGTCGATGGGCTGATGCGTCCGATTGCGGCGCAGGTGCGTACCCGGCCGGCCGCGCCCCCACTTGCCGCGCGGCGGCAGCGGCTGGTGGCCTTCGGCCCACACCGTGGTACTGCCCTGAATACCCACTGCGTAGGTCAGTCCCAGCGCACCGATGCCAAGCCGGAAATCCGTGTCGTTACCATAGCCCGCGTCGGCCAGCACCACGCCCACCGGGATGCGCGCGGCACGCGCCGCGCGCAACTGCTCGAGCGCGATCGCGCTCTTGGTCGCAAAGCCGATGCTTGCCGGTACTTCAGCCTTTTTGCGACGCGCCACATCCTCAGCCCACTCCTGCGGCAGGTACAGTCGATAGTCGATCGGCAGACTCGAGCGTTCGTTCGCCACCGAGACACTCACCGCCACCTGACAGTTGTCCTGCTTGCCAAGCTGCCCACAATACTGGCGCGCCACCCCGACCGAATGCGTGCCTTTCTTCGGATAGCCGGTGTCATCCACGATCCACGCCTCGATCGTACCGAGCGCCGGCAGCACTTCTTGTCGCACTGCCGCCAGCAATGCGGCATCGCTCCACTCGGCCTTGGCCACAAAATGATGCATCGACTGATGCTTCGCGCCGGCTCGCTGCGGCGCCACCAGCGCCGCCATCGGCTCGACGCTTTTGCGATCCCCAGACAGCATCAGTCCCCGGCAATAGTCGCCCAGCGGGCCGACACGATCCGCGTGCCCGAGCGTCTCTGCCAGCGCGTCCACGTAACTCGCAAACCCCCGCTCCTTGTCCATACTTCTTCACCCAGTAGACGAAGAAGCGGGGATAATGCCATGATATTAATGACACAGTAAGACTAGTATCACGTGATGTCATTTGATATCACGCGATGTCACGAGCTGACTGTCCCAAAATTGTCCCAGTGCACGCTAAAGCGACGGCGGGCGCCAATGCGCTGCTCAAGAGAACACAAAACGGGTGCCGGTGTAGGAGCGCAGTACCTTGCCGGGCATCTCCGCCCTGGCCCTATCGTAGAACGGTTCACCTGTGCAGTGCAGCGGAATGACATAGTCGATGTTCATTTCCTTTAGCGCAGCGACAGTCTGCTGCACATAGTCGTCTTGATAGGGCGCCAGGTGAAAACCACCGATAAGCGCATGGACCTTTTCGATGCCGGAGGCTGCCTGGGCTTGTTCGATGGCATTGACTACGCCACGATGGCTGCAAGAGGTCAGAAGGATGAGCCCCTTGCGCCTGAGGTTGAACCCGGTCGCGATCTCGTGCCGGAACTGATCGGGGACGACGTTCAGCGCGCGCTCGTTCTCCGGAAGCCTCTCCGCATAGCAGCCCACACCGCGCTCCACACCAATCTTCATGACAGTCGGCGACAGCACCTTCTCGAAACTCCGCAACCCAATCTGGCCACTGGTGAATCCATGGTCGGCGACGAGCGAAGGTCCTTCTGCATAGGTGACTGACAGGTTGGCGCCCTTCAATGCCTGACGATCGAGCACACCGAAGTCGCCGCGTACCGGCGGTGCAGTCCACTGCCGTGAGCAGAAGCACTCTTCACCGCCTACGTAGAGCGGGAGTTTCGGTTTGAGCCTTGATTTGTGCTTTTGGAGAAACCCGACGAGTCCTCCGAAGTGGTCATAGTGTCCGTGGCTCAGCACTAGAGCATCTAGCAGAGACGGGTCGATACCCAGCCAGCTGCGCCGCCACCACAAAGCACATCTCGTCGGCTCGTCAGGGAATCTTCACCGGGCCGTTTGGACACGATGTACGCCTCCCGCAGGTCGAAGCCCGGCACAAGGCAACGCAGTGCGGGGCGTGAACAGCTTCATGTGATCACTTGGGCAATCATCAATGGCCGGAGGCTAGGAGTAGAATTGTGTCCGCACAAGCGGCGTTGTGCGTCAAAACTCCGTGCCGCTCTTTGTCGTATACGGCCATCATGTCTACCACTGCGCCGCAAGTTCCCCGCTCGCCCCCAGCGCGACCAGGTTCGGCAGCAAAGGCGGGCGCTGCCTTGCGCGGGTGGAAGCAGATTGCTGCCCACCTGCATCGGGATGTTCGCACCGTGCAGCGATGGGAGCGAACTGAAAAGCTTCCGGTGCGTCGACAATTGCACCTCAAGTTGGGCACTGTCCACGCTGTACGCGCTGAGCTCGACGAATGGCTGGCTGATCGGACTTCGCCCCGGGCGGGTGCGCGGACGTCATTCCGCATACGCGAACCGCGAGCCTATGAGCTGTACCTCAGGGGCAGGCAGCTGTTTCATCAGTTTCGGCGCAAGAGCTTCGAGCGCGCCAGAGAGATGTTCAGCCGTGCGATCGCCCTGGACCCGGAATTTGCGATCGCGTATTCGGGTCTTGCCGACTGTTGCTCCTACCTCTATCTGTACTGGGAACCTACCGTAGACAACCTGCGGCTGGCCGATTCTGCGAGCCGGCGGGCGATCTTGTTGAGCCCCGGACTTGCCGAGGCGCAAGTTTCGCGCGCAGTGGCATTATCGACGTTGCGCAATTACCCGGAAGCCGAACAAGCGTTTCGGAGTGCCATTGAGATCGATCCTAATCTCTTCGACGCCCGTTATTTCTACGGGCGCGCCTACCTGGCACAGGGAAAATTCAAGGAGGCCATCGCGCCGCTCCGATCGGCCTGCAAGTTGCGCGCAGAGGATTACCAGGCGCCCGCCCTGCTGGGGCTGGCGTACACAGGTTTAGGGCGTCGAAAGGCCGCCTTGCGCGCCTATGTACGGGCGGTCGATGTTGCCAAACAGCAGTTGTCGGTGAGTCCGGGCGATGTGCGCGCCTTGTATCTGGGAGCGACGTGCCTGGCCCGGCTCGGGCGGAGAAAGACTGCCCTGGCCTGGGCGGCGCGCGCCCTCGACCTGGACGGCAAGGATTCCGCCGTTCTGTACAACGTCGGCTGCCTCTACGCGATCCTGGGCCGGACGGCCGAGGCCTTGAGATGTTTGAAAAAGTGGTGCGCTCGGGATGGCGCAAGGAATGGATCAAGCATGATCCGGATTGGGCTACTTTGCGCGGCCTGAGGGAGTTTACTGCCCTGGTATCGTGAAGCCTGCCCCCTGTGCTGAGCGAGATTGGCCGAACCTGCTCGGGCGTGGGGAGCTGCCTACCTATGCAGGCGTAGCGCTGTCGTGGGTGAAGCTTGGAGGCCGAGAGAAAGCGCCGTCCGGCGTGGATCCACGCGACCCACTGTCCCAAATGCGAGCGAAATAGCCTGAGAGAAGCGCTGGAAGCTTTTGTTCTTGATGGTGGGCGGTACTGGGATCGAACCAGTGGCCCCTGCCGTGTGAAAGCAGTGCTCTACCGCTGAGCTAACCGCCCGTTTCCGAGGGACGGCAAGTCTATAGGCCGCCTCAATCGGAGGCAATGAGGCCGCTCGGCCGTGCGCGGGCACGGGCGCGCGCTGCTTGATAACATTCGCGACCCTCGAGCAGCTGCCCCGGGGGATGAGGTTCGATGACCGTCATTACGCGTTTTGCTCCCAGCCCCACCGGAATGCTGCACGTCGGCGGCGTGCGCACGGCGCTCTTCAGCTGGCTGTATGCGCGCCGCATGGGTGGCAACTTCATATTGCGCGTCGAGGACACCGACCGCGAGCGCTCGACGGACGAGGCGGTGCGCGTGATCCTCGACGGTATGGCGTGGCTGGGCCTCAACGCCGACGAGGGGCCGTATTTTCAGACGCAGCGCTTCGAGCGCTATCGCGAGGTCATCCGCGGGATGCTCGCGGCTGGCACGGCGTATCACTGCTACTGCACCAAGCAAGAGCTCGATGCGCTGCGCGAGCAGCAGCTCTCCCGCAAGGAGAAGCCGCGATACACCGGCATCTGCCGCGAGCGTACCACCGCGCCCGCCGGAGTGACTCCCGCGGTGCGCTTCCGCAATCCGCAGCACGGCGCGGTGGTGGTCGAGGACCTGGTGCACGGGCCGGTAACGTTCCAGAACGCCGAGCTCGATGACCTGATCGTTCTGCGCTCCGACGGCACACCGACCTACAACTTCAGCGTGATCGTCGATGACATGGACATGAGGGTCACGCACGTCATTCGCGGTGACGACCATCTCAACAACACCCCGCGGCAGATGAACATGCTGCGCGCGCTGGGGGCAACCGTGCCGGTTTACGCGCACGTGCCCATGATCCTCGGTCCCGACGGCACGAAGCTCTCCAAGCGCCACGGCGCGGTCAGCGTCCTGCAATACGAGGAGGAGGGCTACCTGCCGGACGCGCTCCTCAATTACCTGGTGCGCCTCGGCTGGTCGCACGGCGACCAGGAGGTGTTCACGCGCGAGGAGATGGTCGCCGCCTTCGACATCCATGACGTCAACAAGGCGGCCTCCGCCTTCAACCCGGAGAAGCTGCTGTGGCTCAATCAGCAGCACATGATGCGTGCGGCACCTTCGGCGCTCGTGCCGCACCTGCGCGCGCAGCTGCGCCGCCTCGGGTGCGACAGTGAGAACCAGGGCCTGCTCGAGGGCGTGATACTGGCGCAGCGCGAGCGGGCCAGGACCATGAAGGAGATGGCCGAGAACAGCCGCTTCTTCTTTGCCGACGACATCCGCATGGATCCGAAGGCGGTCGCGAAGCATCTGACCGCCGACGGCCTGGACGCGCTCGCCCGCATGCGTGCGCAGCTCGCCGCTCTACCGGCCTGGGACACCGCCTCGATTCACGGAGTGATGAACGGACTGGCGAGTGAGCTCGGCTGCGGTCTTGGCAAGGTCGCACAGCCCGTGCGGGTCGCGGTGACGGGTACCGCGGTGTCGCCGCCCATCGATGCGACGCTGGCGCTGCTCGGGCGCACGCGAACACTCGCGCGGATCGACGCTGCGCTGACTCAGTTCGGCTCGAGCGGCAAGATATAAAGGAGTGGCATTTACGGCACTTCGCGGTCACGCTTGACAAGGCCGGGAGCCCTGCGTAGGTTTCGCCCGCCTTCGCGTGGGGCCATAGCTCAGCTGGGAGAGCGCTTGCATGGCATGCAAGAGGTCGGCGGTTCGATCCCGCCTAGCTCCACCAATAAAATCACTGGGTTGCGTGCAAGTACGCTACCCTCGTCTAGTGAGCGTCCCCATCGTCTAGAGGCCCAGGACATCGCCCTTTCACGGCGGTAACAGGGGTTCGAATCCCCTTGGGGACGCCAGTACAAACCCTGCGATCTTTAGGTCACTGCAACAGGATGCGCGCGTCCCCCGTGGGGATGGTCACGCGCGTCAAGCCGGTCGCGCCGCTGTCAACCGAGGAATTCGCGCCGTAGTTGGAGGATGAGGCCGTGAGCGCCTGCCAGCGGCCCGCCGGCAGGGCGACTGTCGCCGCGCTGTTTGGGCCCGGGTTGGTGCTCTGATTCACCAGGATGAGTGCGATCCGACCGTTGGAGGTGTGGAAGCGCCGTGCAAACACCAGCGGCCCGTAACTGCGGTCAGGCGCGGTCTGCGGCGGATCGATCGGAGTCCCGAGCCACTTTCGATATTGCCCGATCTGCGCCTGTGTGGACTTCGCGTAATTGAGACACTCCCCGGTCGCGGGGTTCACCGACCACCAATCGAACCAGTCAAGCATCTCGTAATGACCGCCGGGAACATACGCCTGCGACATATAGCCCGCACAACCGTTGTCGAGTACCCAGGCTGCGCCACAGAAGTAGCGCATGCCCTGGCCGGCGCTTGCTGTACAGCCCGGGCACTCTCCATTGCGGTCCATCTGCTCGGTGACGTTCTGATTGAACTCGGGGTGTAGGGTCATGCCCGCGCTGTAAGCGGCAATGGCAGCGCAGGCAGAAAGGCCGGCCCAGCTCTCGGTTGCCCACCGTTCGCCGATGAATCCCTCCTGCATGTGGTAGTCGAGCTTAGCGGTAGTGGTGAGCGCCCCGGTCAAGCTGTTGGGGCGCTGGTAGACCCGTAGGCTCTCGTCGTCCGACATGAAACCGCTCGAGACCACATTTGCTCCGATCAGCTTCCCGGGCATGTTGGCACGCCACCAACTCACACTCTCCGCCGTCCCTGCGAACCGGGACGGATACACCGAAGCGTCTCTGCCGGCTACCGCCGTCCCGGTCTGCAGCCAGTCCCCGACCACCCGGCTGCTCGAGCTGAAGTTGTCGTGGAAGAATCCGCCGAGGTTCGGCGCGGCGTCCGCGGTAGAGCCGGCGAAGTAGTAGTCACGCACGTACCTGGCGAACGCGGCCTCCAGCGCGTTGCCATTGCGATCCTTCGACTGCGAGCCGAGGTCCACCGGATTGCTCATCCAGTAGTAAGGATTGTTCTCGGTGATGACGTGCGTGCCGCTGTGTCCGCTCTCCCATAGAAACCAATAGGGGGCCATCGCGTTGATCTGCTCGTACCAGATCGGAGTCTTGCTGGCAGAAGGGGCGCCGCCCCTGCCGCCCGGTCCGACGCAGTGATCGCAGATGTTGTACTGGCTGACGTGCGGACTGACCGTGCCGTCGCCTGCGTTGATCGACTTGACGAGCGCCGCGCGGTTCCAGCCGTTGCCCGCTGCCGCGCCTTCCCAGTCCGCTCCGATGATCGCCAAATCAAAGTGCGACAGGTAAGCGATTAGATCGGACTGCCCCAGGCTATAGTTCTGGTGTCCGCCAATGAAATACAGAGCGATGCGCGGCCAGGTTATCGGCTGTTGAGTAGCAGATTGTCCCCCGACGGTCAGCGGTTCGCCGCCTGCGGTGAGAATCCGGCTCTTCGCGGTCGCAGCCGCGAGCGCAGCGCCTATGCCGCCGAGCACCTCGCGACGGGTAACGAGACCGCCGCGCGGATAGCGGGGAGCCCGCAAGCCCCTGCGACGAGATAGAAGCATCACGGTATCTTCAGACGTCTTCGAGGCTGATCGGCAGCCGTACGCTGAACTCGCTTCCCTTGCCGGGTCCGTCACTGCGCGCCTTGACCGATCCGCCGTGCAGCACGACGAGGCCGCGAACCAGCGACAGGCCTATACCGGGTCCGCCCCGGGAGTCTCCGGGTGCCGAGTCGGACTGACAGTACATGGTAAAGAGCCGCGGCAGCATCTGCGCCGGGATGCCCTTGCCGTTGTCGCTTACCGAAACCACTATCGTCTGTCCGTCCTGGACGGCGCGCACGTGGACCCGTCCGCCCGGGTTGGTGTGCTTCGCAGCGTTGACCAGCAGATTCACGAACACCCGCTCGAGGCGCGCCACGTCGGCTTCGAGTCGCACCCCTCGGGTCGGCAGGTCGAGCGCCAGCGCGTGATGCTGCGCCTCGAGCAGAGGCCGCACCGTATCGATCGCTGCAGTCAAAATCGGAGTGAGCTCCGTGCGGCTCTTTTCCAACTGGAGCGTTCCGCGGGTGAGGCGCGCGACTTCGAGCAGGTCGTCGAGCAGGCGGCTCATGTCGGCGACCTGCCGCTCGATGATTTCCTCGGCCTCCCGGCGCTGCTCGGCCGTTCGCCCGGGGCTCTTGTTAGCCGCCACGGCATAACGGATGCACGCGAGCGGAGTGCGCAGTTCGTGCGCAAGCGCCCCGAGGAACAACGGCTCGTCGCTAGGCGTCGTCGGCGGGGCTGCCGCCTTAACCTTGGCAGACATATCGGTACTCATCCGCGAGACCCCCCAGCGCGCTGCCCGTGCAGCCTAGCATCAGGGGCATGCCGGTTACAGCCGTGGAAGGCCATGTGATCGGCTGCGTAGCCCGCGGTGAACGGCTCCGCCATAGCTCCAGCCCCGGATGCGGCCGTGTGCGCTGGCCTCAGCGGCCCAGAACGCCCTGCGAGCGCAGCCAGGCAATCGCGTCGCCGAATGCGGCGGCGGGGGGGCGCCAGCCGTAGCCGAGCTCCCGCGCGGCCTTGTCGCTCGAAAAGTACATGGGCTTACGCGCCATGCGCACGCCGGCGAGGGTCAGCCGGGTCTCGCGGCCCGTGAGCCTCGCGATCATTTCTGCGCCGAGCGCGAACGGCAGCAAGGTGGCATAGGGCAGGCGGATGCGCGGCGGCTTGCGCCCGGTGAGCCGGCCGATCGCGGTGATGATCTCCTGCAGCGTCAGGTTCTCGCCCCCGAGTATGTAGCGCTCGCCGACGCGTCCGTGATCGAGGGCGAGCAGGTGTCCCGCGGCCACGTCATCGACGTGCACGATATTGAGGCCGGTGTCGACATAGGCCGGCATCCGTCCAAGCGCTGCGTCGATTACCAGCCGCCCGGTCGGCGTCGGCCGCACGTCGCCCGGCCCGACCGGGGTTGAGGGATTGACGATCACGACCGGCAAGCCGCCGCGCGCAAGCTCGCGGACCAATTCCTCCGCAAGGAACTTCGAGCGCTTGTAGTGGCCGATCATGGCGGCGAGGCCGACAGGCGTCGCCTCGGTGCCGGGCGAGCCATCTGGCGGCAGACCGACGGTCGCCACGCTACTCGTATAGACGATACGGGCGACGCGCGCGCGTCGCGCGGCCTCCAGCACGTTGCGGGTTCCCTCCACGTTGGTCCTGTAGAGCCGCTCCGGGTCGGGTGTCCATAGCCGGTAGTCCGCCGCGACGTGAAACAGCGCGTCGCAACCGTTCAGTGCCGCATCAAGAGGGCTCCCGAGGAGGTCGCCGCGGATTGCCTCGACCGGCAGTCGCTCGAGATTTCGCCGGTCGGAGCTCGCCCGCACCAGCGCCCGGACCTGCCAACCCGCCTGGCAAAGGGCTCGGGCGACCGCCGAGCCGACGAAGCCGCTCGCGCCCGTAACCAGCGCCCTCATGGGACGCCGAGGGTTCGATCGGTTGATGCAGCGGGAGGGTGCGCAGGAGTCTGCGGGCGACCCGTGGGAGATGCCAGCGTGCCGCTGCGTGCGACGCCTGCGAGCGGGCGCGCGGCGGCGCGGCAGCGGCGAGCAAGTCTCAGCACAGCGGGCCATTCCTGCGGCGCGCGCACGATGGCCGCCAGGATGCGCCCGGGCGAGGCAGCCCCGCTGGCGTCGATCGCTCCCAGCAACGTCGGGGGCAACATGTCGGCGGCCGCGTCCAGCACACTGCGCACGGCGAGAAAGGGTAGCCCGCGACGCGCCGCCGTCGCCGCGATCGCGAAGCCCTCCATGTCCACCGCGACGGCCCCCGTCTCGCGGAAGGCGGTCGCCTTCTCGGCCGGAGAACAGAGCGGTTCCCGGCAGGTAAGGAGCGCTCCACGGCGCGCCGGGTAGCGATCGGCGACCGCCGCAGCGACCCGCTCGCGCCACTGGTGGGCCGTTGTGTAGCGGGCGCCGTCGGCGCAGATCACCTCATCGGGCAGCACGAGCGCCCCGGCCTCGAGGGCCGGGTCCAGACCGCCTGCCACCCCGAAGCTGACGAGCGCCGTGGCGCCGGCCTCGAGAAGGCGCTGCGCGGCGTCCGCGGCCGCGCTCGGACCCATGCCGCTCACGACGAGCAGCGTACCGTCGGCGAGCGCCAGCACCCCGCCGTGTGGCTGCGCCCGGCCGAGGAGACGAGCCTCCGCGGCGAGTGCCGCGACGATCCCGACCCTGTTCAATGCAGGGTTCCGGAGCGCGACTGTCTGCGATACGCGGCGAGTGCCCACAGCGGGAAGTAGGCGCAATAGCCGTGATAGCGCAGGTAGAAAACCCTCGGGAAGCCGGGTGCGGTGTAGTGCGGATCGCTCCAGAGTCCGTCGCGGCGCTGCGTGCGCAGGAGGTACTCGATCCCGCGCTGCGCCGCTGCCGTGGGCGCGCCGACCGCCAGCAGGCCGAGCAGCGCCCAGGCGGTCTGATGCGGCGTACTGGCGCACGGCGCGAAGCGGCGCTCGGAGAAATAGCTGTCGTTGCTCTCGCCCCAGCCGCCGTCGGCGTTCTGCCGTGCCTCGAGCCAGCTCACCGCGCGCCGCACCGCCGGATCGTTCGCGCCGCTGCCGGTCTGTGCCAATGCGATCAACACCGACCAGGTGCCGTATATGTAGTTGGTGCCCCAGCGACCGAACCAGGAGCCGTCCGCCTCCTGCTCGGCGCGCAGGAAAGCGAGCGCGCGGGCGAGCGCGGATGCGTCCTGCGGTCGGCGGGCGAGCGCCAGTGCCTTCACCACGCGGGCGGTCACGTCGCTCGTCGGCGGGTCGAGCAGTGCGCCGTGATCGGCAAACGGGATCTCGTTGAGGTAGTAGCTGGTGTTGTCGACATCGAAGGACGCGAAGCCGCCGTTGCGGCTTTGCATGCCGACCAGCCAATCGAGTGCGCGATCGACCGCGTTGGAGTACCGGCCCCGGTCGTTCGCCTGCATCATGGCCCAGGCGACCACCGCGGTATCGTCGAGATCGGGGTAGTAGCTGTTGGCCAGCTGGAACGGCCAGCCGCCGCCGGCAAGCTCTGGCCGCCGCCGCCGCCAGTCTCCCGGCTCCTCGAGCAACTGCCGCTGCTGCAGCCACTCGAGCCCGCGGTCGGCCGCGGCCAGCGCGTTGGGGGAACCCGTCTCCTGCATGGCGAGAGCGGCGAGGGCGGTATCCCACACGGGCGAGATGCACGGCTGGCAGTAAGCACTCGCGCCCGAGACCACCAGCAGCCGCTCGAGCGCGCGCTTCGCCGCGCGACGCCGCAGATCCGCGGGCGGATAGCCGCGCACCGCGAGCACCTCGAGCGCATTCACCATCGCCGGGAAAATCGCCCCGAGTCCCTGCTCGCCGTTGAGGCGCTCGAGAATCCAGCTTTCCGCGCGCTGCAACGCGCGCGCGCGCAGCGCGCCCGGGATCAGTGCATCGAGGCCGCGCGCCAGTCCGTCGATTGCCCGAAAGACGCGGGCGAGGGCCCTGCTGCGCCCCTGGGAACGGCGAAAGTAGTGTCGTTCCCGCTCCGGCGGGACGGTGAACAACTCGCGCAATCCCACGGCACGCGGATTGCGGGCGCGGGCTTTGAGGGTACAGAGGATCAGCAGCGGCACCATCACCGTGCGCGACCAGTAGGAGACGCGCTCCAGGTTGAAGGGAAACCACCGTGGCAGGAACATGATCTCGACCGGGATGTAGGGCACGGCACGCCACGGCACCTGACCGAACAGCGCGAGCGAAATGCGCGTGAACACGTTGCTGGCTGCCGCGCCCCCGTGCGCGAGGATCGCCGCGCGTGCGCGCGCCATGTGCGCAAGCTCGGGGCCGTCCCCCGCCAGCTTCAGGGCAAAGTACGCCTTGACGCTGCAGCTGAGGTTGAATTCGCCGGCGTGGTACAACGGCCAGCCGCCGTGCTCCGCCTGGTGGGCGCGCAGATGGCTCGCGAGCTTCGCTTCCACCGTCGCGTCGATCTCGCCGAGGAAGTGCATCATCATGATGTACTCGGCCGGGATCGTGCAGTCCGCCTCGAGCTCGAACTGCCAGCGGCCGTCCGCACTCTGCCTTCGCAGGAGCGCCTCGCGCGCGGTCGCGCTCGCGATCTCGAGCGAGGGGCGTGCGCCGGCGGGTGCCCGAGCACGCCGCGCCTGGGGCTCATCGGCAGGGCGCGCCGTCTTGGCGGCCGGAGCGGGCGGAGGTGCGCGGCTGGTCACGGTGCGCGGGCCCTCAGATCAGCGCCGCGCGCGGCTGCAGCGCGGGTTCGAGGTCAAGGCGCGCCTGCGCGGCGAGCGATGCGGCCCGGGCGGCAGCCCGGCACGCCGCCGGCGGCGCCACCGGCAGCCCGCGGGCCGCGTACTCGAACAGCCGCCGCAACGCCCGGTCATGGCGCACCACACAGCTGGTGCTGAGGCTCGTGAAGAAGACCGCGCGGTGTGACACCTTGACCTCGGCGCCGGAGGTGAACTGCGGGTGGGCGGCGATCTTGCGCAGCGTGAGCACCGCAAGCCCGATGGCCCACAGACAGAAGCGCCGGATGCCGGGCTCGCCCCGCGGGATCAACAAGGCATAGTCCAGGGCGTTGCGCAGATGCCCGTGCGCCACGGCGATCAACTCGCGCATCCCGGCCGGAAAGCCCGCGTCGCGGCGCTGCGGGGTGAGTTGCGCGAGCTCGAGTCCATGGCGGGCGAACACTTCTCGCGGCAGCCAACACGCGCCGCGACGGCGGTCTTCCCAGAAGTCCTTGAGGATGTTGGTCATCTGCAGTCCCTGCCCGAAGGAGGCGGCCAGGTCCGCAAGTGCGGCCTGCCGTGCGCCGATGGCGGGCGAGTACCCGCAGAACAGATCCGTGAGCATCTCACCGACCACGCCGGCGACGTAATAGCAGTAGCTGTCGAGATCGCTCATGCCCTCCATGCCGCGTGTCCGCCCGGTGCGTCGGAATCGCGGCATGCCGTCGCACATGAGATCGAGGCAGCGCATGATCGCGGCACGCTGCGCACCGAGGGTGTCCGTGATGCGGACGACCCGCTCCATGTTGTCGACCAGCTCACGTTCGGCCGCCAGCGTGCTGCCCGAGAGCCTCGGCGAAAGCTCGAGCGCCAGCGGCGCCGGCGCCTCCGCGCCGCGCACGACGGCCGCAAAGCGCCTGAGGAAGTGGGTGGCCTCGGGCGCCCCCAATGCCGGCTCGTCCTCGATCGTATCGGCAATCCTGCACAATAGGTAGGCGTTGGTTACCGCCTTGCGCACCGCCGGGGGCAACTGCGGGATCGTCAACGCGAAGGTTCGCGAGACGCGTGGCAGGATCTCGCCCTGGTATCCGTCGTCGGAAGTTGCGCAGTCCATGTTTGCAAGCTCGCGCCAGCGCTCTGGATATAGAGAGTCTGCGCAACGATACAGTTCGAGGCAAGCGGTGCGACATGCGGTGTAAACTTATGGCCAAGGAGGGTTCAGCCATGAGGGTTGCGCCCGGGCGCCACACGCTGTTCAAGGGAATGGAGTCCTCCGCCGACCTGCACGGCCTGCCGGTGAGCGGGCTGCCGGCGCTCGCCCGCGAGCTGCGGGCCACCCTGCTGAAGGACGCCGCAGCGCACAACGAGCACCTCCCCGCCGGGCTCGCGGCCACCGAGCTGGCGATAGCGCTCCACTACGTATTCGATACGCCCCGGGACCTCCTCGTCTGGGACGACGGCCACGCGACCTGCCCGCATCGCGTGCTGACCGATTGGCGCAACAGCGACCTCCAACAGGGCCGGCGACCCCAGCCTCTGCACGGTGGCAGTAGCGAATCTCAGGCCTGCGGCACGGGCCACCCGGGCAGCGCCATCGGCGCCGCGCTCGGTAAGGCGGTCGCCGCTGCGCGCCGCGGCGAGCGGCGACGGGTGGTGGCGATTATCGGCGAGAGCGCGCTGAGCGCGGGCATGGCCTACGAGGCGCTCAACCATGCGGGGTCGCTCCCCGTCGATCTGCTCGTGGTGCTTAACGACCCGGGGCCCCCGATCTCGGGGGTCAGCGCCGGGCTTTCCAACCTGATGGCGCGCCTGCTGTCGGGACGCGTGTACTCGCGGCTGCGCCTGCTCGGCAAGCAGGCGCTGCGCCACAAGCCGACCATGTGGGAGCTCGCACGCCGCTCGGAGCGACACCTCAAGGGCATGGTGTTGCCCGGAACGCTATTCGAGGAACTCGAGTTCAACTATGTCGGTCCGGTGGACGGACATAACCTGAAGGCGCTGGTCGCGACGCTCGGCAACCTCGGGCGACTGGCCGGGCCGCAGTTTCTGCACGTCGTTACGCGCGCCGGCAGGGGCAGTACCACCCCAGCCGGCGGCGCGCTCCGCTGGCGGCGGCCCCGCCGGCCGCTGCGCGCTATGCGGGGTGCGCCGGGGGGCGGCGGCACCGCCCGCGACGACGGCTACCGCGGGGCTTGCGCACGCTGGCTGTGCGAGGCGGCCGCAAGCGATGCGCGCATCGTCGCCGTCGCGGCCGGCATGGACAAGGAGCCGGGCCTGCGCGAGTTCGCTCAGCGTTTCCCAGACCGCTGCTTCGATGTCGGCGCAGCCTGCCAGCATGCCGTCACGCTCGCCGCCGGTTTCGCGACCGAGGGTCTGCGGCCCGTCGTAGCGATCCGCGCGGCGCTGCTGCAGCGTACCTATGACCAGCTCATCCACGACGTGGCGCTGCAGAGGCTGCCCGTCATCTTTGCCGTGGCCGACGCGGGACTTGCCGGCGGCGACGGCGCGAGCCGGCAGGGCGCCTACGACCTCGCGTACCTGCGCTGCATACCGAATCTGACGATCATGACGCCCGCCGATGAGAGCGAGTGCCGCCAGATGTTCCACATCGCCACGACGCTCCCCGGCCCGGCGGTGGTGCGTTATCCACGCGGCGAGGGGCCGGGGGCGGCGATCGCCGCCGCGCTGCCGGCCTTGTCGCCCGGGCGGGCGCATGTGTGCCGTTCGGGCGCGAGCGGCGTGGCGCTGCTGGTGTTCGGCGCACCGCTCGCCGCGGCCGCAGCCGCGGCGACGCGCCTGGATGCGACGCTGATCAATATGCGCTTCGTCAAGCCCCTGGATCAGGAGCTGCTGGCGGCGGTCGCCGCCTCTCACCAGGCGCTCGTCACGATCGAGGAGAACGTGATCGCCGGCGGTGCGGGATCGGCCGTGGCCGAGGCGCTGGCCGCCTCCGGTCTGCAGATTCCGCTGCTGCGGCTCGGCATTCCCGAGCGCTTCATCGAGCGGGGCTCGCGCACCAGCTGTCTCGCCGTCGCCGGGCTCGATGCGCCGCGTCTCACCGCGAGGGTCGAGCGCTGGTGGCAGGGGCTGGGCGCCGCGCGACGGCGCGCTTAGGACGGGTTTCAGGCGCCGCCGCGCAGCGCGGTCAGGAAAGCCGGGCCAGGAGCCACGCAGCGAGTGAGCGCAGCATGTCGGCGCGCGCTCCGAACGGCGCCAGCGCCGCGATCGCCGCCGCGTGCAGCTCGCGAACGCGCTGCTGCGAGGCCGCAGGCCCCACCACGGCAGGATGAGTCGGCTTGCCGCGCGCGCGGTCCGCGCCGGTCGCCTTGCCGACGACGCCCACGTCCCCGAGCACATCGAGCAGATCGTCCTGGATCTGGAACGCCAGGCCGATCGGGATCGCGAAGTTGCTCAGGGCGTCCCATAAGTGCGAGGGCAGGTCCGGCGCACAGGCGGCGGCCATCTGCACGCTGGCGCGGATCAGTGCGCCGGTCTTCAGAGCGTGCATCGCCTCGACCCCCGCGACCGGCAGCTCCCGGCCCTGTGCGGCAAGATCGATCGCCTGACCTCCCGCCATGCCGGCGGTGCCGCTCGCCTGCGCCAGCAGCTCGGTGAGGCGCAGCCGGACCGCCGCCGAAGCGGGCAGCGCCGGATCGTTAGTCAGCACCTCGAACGCCAGCGATTGCAGCGCATCTCCAGCCAGGACCGCGGTGGCCTCGTCGAAGGCGCGGTGGCAGGTCGGCCGCCCGCGACGCAGATCATCGTCGTCCATCGCCGGCAGGTCATCGTGCACCAGCGAGTAGGCATGCACGAACTCGAGTGCGCAGGCGGCGGCTTCGACCTGCGCTTCCCTCAGTCCGATGGCGCGCGCGGTGGCGAACACCAGCATCGGGCGTACGCGCTTGCCCCCGCCCAACACGCTGTAGCGCATCGCTGCGTGCAGGCGCGCCGGCACCGCATCGGCTGCAGGCAGCCGCGCGGCGAGCGCCTGCTCCATGCGCGCCTGCCAGGACTTGAGTTGTGCCGCAAAGTCCGCCTCTGCCGGTGCAGCGTGCCCCGGCAGGCGAACATCCGCGGCACTAACGGTGGCGTTCGGCATACACCACCGGCGGATCGGGCGCCATGGGGCCGCGAGTTCGCGGTCCGCGCAGCAGTACCTTCAGTGCCTTGAGCGGGTGTGCAAAGGTGTCGTCGACCGCGGTCCCTTCGTAGCCGCAGTGCGCCATGCAATTGTTGCACAGCGGGTTGCGCCCCACGCCGTAGTGACTCCAGTCAGTGTCCTCCATCAGCGAGCGGAAGGTCGGCGCGCTGCCCTCGTCGGTGAGCAGGTAGCACGGGCGCTGCCAGCCGAAGACGTTATAGGTCGGATTGCTCCACGGCGTGCACTGATACGACTGGTTGCCGGCCAGGAAATCGAGGAACAGCCCGGAGTGGTTGAACGACCAGCGCCGGCGCCGCGGACGCTCGCGGCCGCGCTGGAAGATCTCGCGGAACAGGCGCTTGCTGGCGTCGCGCGCCAGGAACACGTCCTGGCGCGGCGCATGGCTGTAGCTGTAACCGGGCGAGACGGTGATGCCCTCGACGCCGAGCCCGGTCGCCGCATCGAAGAACTGTGCCACTTCACCGGGGTCGGCGTCCGTGAACAGCGTGCAGTTGATCGTCACGCGAAAGCCACGCGAGCGCGCCTGCCGGATGGCCGCCACCGCCTTGTCGAATACTCCCGCCTGGCACACCGACTCGTCGTGACGCCGGCGCTCACCGTCGAGGTGAATGGAGAAGGTGAGGTAAGGCGACGGCCGGTACTCGTCGATGTGGCGCGCGAGCAGCAGTGCGTTGGTGCAGAGGTAGACGAACTTGCGCCGCGCCACGATGCCGGCGACGATCTCGGGCGTTTCGCGGGCGATGAGCGGTTCGCCGCCGGCGATCGAGACCATCGGAGCACCGCACTCGTCGACCGCGCGCAGCGCATCGGCCACGCTGACCCGCCTGCGCAGGACTTCCTTCGGCTTGTCGATCTTGCCGCAGCCCGCACAGGCAAGGTTGCACTGGAACAACGGCTCGAGCATCAGCACCAGCGGGTAGCGCTTCTCGCCACGCAGCCGGCGGGTGGCGATATAGCGACCCACCCGGTACATCTGCAGCAGTGGTACGGCCAAAGCGCTCTCCTGGTTAAGTCAGTGCGCGCACGGCGGCGCGGTGCTCGCGCCAGGTACGCTCCCACTCGAGTCTAAACCAGGGCGTGAAATGCGCGGCGTCTTCTCCCGCAAGCTCCTGCTCCAGCCCCTCCGCTCCGATCCAGCGCCAGGCAAGAATCTCGTCGCGGTTTATATGCACCGGTCCGTCGCTGCGCCCGATGTACACCGAGCACAGCTCGTGCTCGGCGCCGGTCGCATCGAACTGCGCCTGATACTCGAACTTGAAGAGAAACTGCAGCGGGCAGCTCAGACCGAGTTCCTCGTGGAGCCGGCGGTGGATCGCCGCCTCCATGGTCTCGTGACGCCGCGGATGGCTGCAACAGCTGTTCGACCAGTAGAGCGGCCAGAGACGCTTGCCAGCCGCGCGCTGCTGCAGCAGCAGCTCGTTCCTGGCATTGAAGATCAGCAGCGAAAAGGCCCGGTGCAGCACCCCGGGTCCGGCGTGGCAACGCGCCTTGTCGAGGTATCCGACCTCATGGTCGGCGCGGTCCACGAGGATCAACGACTCCGGGTCCGCGAGCATGGCGCCGCCCGCGGCTGAGCTGTACTGAAGTCCGGCTTGTTCCATCAGGGGATGTACTCCGCGCTGCGGCGCATTACGTGTAGAGTTGGTTCCGCGCGCGCCGCAGTCCATGGCGGGTCCGCCGGCGGCGCGGACCATTCCTTACGAACTGCAGATGATAACCTCAGGGAACGAGTCAGGGACAGCCGGCGGCGGGCCGGGGGGCAGGCTGCGATGACGGCCCAGCTCTGGCTGAGCGACTTTGGACTCGTGCTGGGCGCGGCGGCCATGAGCTATACACTCCTTGCGGTGTGCATGCGGCGCTGGCGCCCGCGCTCTGCCCGCGCTCTGCCGGCCAAGGCCCCGCCCACGAGCATTCTCAAGCCCTTGTGCGGTACGGAGCCGGGTCTCTATGAGCGGTTGCGGTCCTTCTGCCAACAGCCGTGCGCGCAGCTGCAGATCGTCTGCGGTGTGCGCGACAGGGACGACCCGGCGCTCGAGGTGGTACGGCGCCTGCAGGCGGAGTTTCCCGCGATCGCTGTCGACATTGTCGCAGATCCGAGCGCGCCCGGCGCGAGCGGCAAAGTGAGCAACCTGATCAACATGCTGCCGCTCGCACGCCACGACATCCTGGTCATCGCCGACAGCGACGTGCGGGTGGGGCCGGACTACCTCCAAAGAGTCATTGCTCCTCTGCTGGAAGAGGGGGTCGGCATCGTCACCTGTCTGTACCGCGGCAGCCCCGGCCCGGGTCTCTGGTCGCTCCTCGGCGCGATGTTCATCAACGAATGGTTCATGCCGGCGGTGCGCATCACGGCCCGCTGCGGCTCGCGCTCGTTCGTTTCGGGGGCGACGATCGCCATGCGCCGCGCGGCGCTCAACCGCATCGGCGGTTTCGCGGCGATCGCGGATCAGCTGGCCGACGACTACCGCCTGGGCGAGCTGACACGGCGCGCGGGCCTGAACACGGTGCTGTCCGATCTGGAGGTCGAGACTGCGGTAAACGAGGCGACGCTCGGCCACGTGCTGCGGCACGAGCTGCGCTGGCTGCGCACCATCCGCGCCGTGCAGCCGCTCGGTTATGCTTTCGCGGGCGTTACCTTCGGTATGCCGGCGGCGATTCTCGCGACTGTGCTCGCGGGGGGCAGCCGCCTGACGCTTGCCATGCTGGCAATCACGGCCATCGCGCGATTCGTGCTGGATTCAAGCCCTCGCAAGGCATGTCCGTTTCTGGCGCAGCTTTGGCTGGTGGCGCTCAGCGACCTGCTTACGTTTTCGCTATGGTGCTGGGGCTTTGCGACGCGCCAGGTGCAATGGCGGGAAGCGCGCTACCGCGTGGCCCGGGACGGCACGGCTTATCCGATCCGCTGAGGAGACCGTGAAGGGCCTGATCGTTACAGCCGATGATTTCGGCGCGGCGCCCGAAGTCAACGAAGCTGTCGAAGCCGCTCACCGGCACGGGATCTTGAGCGCGACGAGCCTGATGATCGGCGCACCGGCGGCGGCGGATGCCGTCAGTCGCGCACGGCGCATGCCCGCGCTGCGCGTCGGACTGCACCTCGTGCTGGTCGACGGGCGGCCCGTGCTGCCGGCTGCTGCGGTGGCGCGCCTCGTCGATGCGGAGGGCCGCTTGCGCTGCGACCTGACACGCGTCGGCGTGCTCATTGCCGCGAGCCGCGCGGCGCGCCGGCAGCTCGCGGCCGAGATCACTGCGCAGTTCGCGGCGTTTCGCGACTCCGGGCTGGCGCTCGATCATTGCAACGCGCACCGGCACTTCCATCTGCATCCGCTCGTTGCCGGGCTGCTGTGCGAGATCGGTCCGCGCTTCGGGCTGCGCGCCGTGCGGCTGCCACGCGAGCCGGCGCGGGTGCTGCGCCGCATCGAGCCGCTTAGCCGCAGCGCGCCCGACCTGCTGCTCGGCCCCTGGCTGCTGGCGCTGCGCGGGCGGCTGCGCGCGCGGGGACTGCTGGCGCCGGATCGCGTCTTCGGCCTGCGGTGGTCCGGGCAGATGACGCGCGCGCGCCTCGCGGGGCTCGTGCGCGCCTTACCCGAGGGCCTGACGGAGATCTATCTGCATCCTGCTTCGGGCTCGTATGCGGGCGGAGCACCCGAGTATCGGTATCGCGAGGAGCTGGAGGCGCTGACGGCGCCGGAAGTCATCGGCGCGTGCCGCGATCCGGCCGTGCGCCTCGGCGGCTTCGTCGATTTTCTGCCGGCGCGGCGCTACGCCGCAGCCGCGTAGCGCTGCTCGAGCACGGCGCGCGACAGCCACATGCGCTCCTTCCTCAGGTGCAGCGCGGCGCTGCGCGCGGCGAGCGGATGGGTGGCTAGCGCCAGCATGATGATGAAGATCGCATCGCCGATCCGGTGCAGCATGCCGCGCCGGTCGGGGTCCCCGGGGACCGCCTCGAACCCGCAGCGCGCCAGAAGGCGGGCGGACTGACTGGCGCTGACGCGCATGTCGACGCAGAGCGCCGCGACGTCCCGCAAGTGCGGCTGCGCGGCCAGATAGCCCGCAAGCTCGCCGAGGGAGCGGTGCAGGCCGTGATAGGCGTTGGCGGCCCAGGCGAGCGTCGGGCCGCGGCGCCCCATGCGGGGAACGTGCTCGTTCCACAGGTGCAGCGCCAGCACGCGACTGCCTTCAGCGATGCGGGTGCCGTCGCTGAGCTCGACCACCCGGTCGACGTACACGTCCTGGATGCGGAGCAGGCACCCCGGGCTGTCGCTGAACTCGTAGACTCCCGTGCGCCGGCACAACCAGCGATCCAGGGAGAAAACCGCGGCCTGTATCCAGGCGGCCGGGCGGTGCGAGCGGCTCACCTCGAGGTCCACGGCTATTGCGGATACAGGCGGCGTACGCGGCCGAACAGCCGCGTGAGTCCGAACAAGGCATCGGTCATCGGCGTGGCGACGCCCATGCGCGCACCGATCTCGCGCACCGCGCCGACCAGCGCGTCGAGCTCGATAGTGCGGCTCGCTTCGACATCCTGGAGCATCGAGGTCTTGAATGCCCCGAGCTTGCGCGTCACCGCGAAGCGGTCCTCGGTCGACTGGCGCACGTCGCAGCCGATGCACGCCCCGACCGCGGCGGCCTCGCGCATGGCCGCGGCGCACAACGCGCGCACCAGGTCGTCATCCAGCACCTGGTCCGCCGTGGCGGCGGTGAGCGCCGACACGGGATTCATCGTCATGTTGCCCCAGAGCTTGTACCAGACGTCGTAGCGGATCCGCGTCGAGCAGGTGACCTCGAACCCGGCGCGTGTCAGCAGCTCGCCGAGGCGCCGCACGCGCGCGGAGTCCGCTCCGGCGGGTTCGCCGATGATCAGCCCGCGGCCCGAGCGGTTCACGGACACGCCGGGCTCGCTCACGGCCGCGCTCACGTGCACCACGCAGCCCACGACCTGCCGCGCGCGGATGGCCCGCGCGATGCCGCCGCCGGGGTCGACGCTCTCGAGCGGCTGCGCGGCGAGCGCCGCGACGCCGTCGCCGAACCACCACGGCACGCCGTTCATGGCGGGCAGCACGATCGTGTCCGGCGTGAGAAGCGCAGTCAGCCGCGGAGCCAGCGCAGGCAGCGCCTGGGCCTTGAGCGCGATGATGACCAGATCCTGGGGACCCAAGTCGTGCGGATCGTCCGAGGCACATGCGGCGGGGGCTTGCAGCAGCTCGCCGCCTTCGCGCAGCCGCCAGCCGCGATCGCGCAGCGCCACCAGCGTCGTGCCACGCGCCAGCGCCGCAACCTGCATGCCCTCGACGCGCGCGAGGCGGGTTCCGAGGAAGCCCCCGATCGCTCCGGCACCGACCACGCAGATCCTCAACGTGAGCCTCAGCCCATGTGCAGGCCGCCGTTGAGCGAGAAATCCGCGCCGGTGGCGAAGGCTGCCTCGTCGCTCACCAGCCAGGCGACGATCGAGGCGATCTCGTCGGGCTCACCCAGCCGCTTGACCGGGATGCCGGCGACGATCTTTTCGAGCCGCTCGGGCTTGACGGCGCGCACCATGTCGGTGCCGATGTAGCCGGGCGAGACCGTGTTGACGGTAACGCCGCGAGCGGCGACCTCCTGGGCCAGCGCCATGGTGAAGCCATGGATGCCCGCCTTGGCGGTCGAGTAGTTGGTCTGTCCGAACTGGCCGCGCTGGCCGTTGACGGACGAGATATTCACGACCCGCCCCCAGCCGCGCTCGATCATGCCGTCGATCACCTGCTTGGTGACGTGGAACAAAGAATTCAGGTTGGTTTCGATGACCGCGTGCCAGGCCTCGTTGGTCATCTTCTGAAAGGTGCTGTCGCGGGTGATGCCGGCGTTGTTGATCAGGATGTCGATCGGTCCGATCTCGGCGCGCGCCACATCGAATGCCCGTTTGGTTGACTCCCAGTCCGCGACGTTGCCCTCCGAGGCATGAATCTCGAAGTTTTCGGAGCGCATCTCCGCGAGCCAGCGGTCCTTGCGGGTCGAGCCCGGGCCGCATCCGGCGATGACGGTGTATCCCACCTTGGCGAGGCGGCGGCAGATTGCCGTGCCGATGCCGCCCATGCCCCCGGTGACGTATGCGATGCGCTTGCTGCTCGATCCCATGGCTGGTCCCCCAAAAGATCCCATTTATTACTACGCCGATTTCCCGCGAGCGTCCATCGCTTGCCCGTTACCCACGCACATAGCTGCCCGGAGCATCCTCGAGCTTCGCCGCCGCCTTCACACCCGCAGCACCCCGGTGCGCGCCGGGCCCGCGCGCCCGCTCGCGCCGCGCAGCCGAGTGCCCGACGAGCCAGTGCTGCCAGGCCGGCCACCACGAGCCCTCGAGGAGCGGCGCCCGCTTCAGCCATGCGTCGCTCGAGAGCCTGTCGCGGGCGTTCGACCAGGTGAGCATGCGGTGCCGCCGTTTGGGATGCACCGGGCCGCTGACGATGCCGGCGTTGTGTCCACCGCTCGTCAGCAGGAACGTATAGTCGCGGCTGCGCGTGAGCGCGCGCAGCTTGTACACCGAGCGCCACGGCGCCACGTGATCGGTCTCCGTTCCCACCACGAACAGCGGCACAGTCAGCTTGGCGAGGTCGACCTTGCGTCCCCGGACCGTGAAGGTGCCCTGCGCCAGCTCGTTCTTCAGATAGAGCTTCTCGAGGTACTCGCTGTGCATGCGGCAGGGCATGCGGGTGCCATCGGCGTTCCACGCCATCAGATCGTTGAGCTGCGGCCGCTCGCCGCGCACGTACTGGTCGACCGCCGGCTTCCACATGAGGTCGCGCGAACGCAGCATGGCAAAGGCGCCGCTCATGCGCTCGCTCTCGAGTACGCCGGACTTGCTCATCATCGCTTCCAGCATCGCGATCTGGCTCGGCGTAATGAATACCGACAACTCGCCGGGGTCGCTGAAGTCCGCCTGCGCGGCGAGCAGCGTCACTGAGGCGAGCGACTTGTCGCCTGCTGCGGCGAGTCGTGCGGCAGCGATCGCCAGCAGCGTCCCGCCGATGCAGTAGCCGACCGCGTGCACCCGGCGCAGCCCGCACAGGCGGCGCACCTGCGCGAGCGCCTCGCCGAACCCGAGCTCGAGATAGTCATCGAGCCCGAGCTCACGGTCGCTGGCGTCCGGATTCTTCCAGGAGATCATGAAGACGGTGTGGCCCTGCTCGACGAGGTAGCGCACCAGCGAGTTGCGCGGCGACAGATCCAGGATGTAGTACTTCATGATCCACGCCGGCGTGATGAGCAGCGGCTCGGCGTAAACGCGCGGTGTCTGCGGCGAGTACTGCAGCAGCTCCATCAGCCGGTTGCGATACACGACCTTGCCGGGCGTGACCGCGACGTCCTTGCCGACCGTGAACGCCCCGGTTCCGGGCGCGCGCCCGCCGCGGGCGGCGCGCTGCGCATCCTCGAGCCAGTTGCGCAGTCCGCGGATCAGATTCTGGCCGGACTCCGCCGCGGTCCTCTCGAGAAGCTCGGGGTTGGTGGCGAGGAAATTCTCCGGCGAGGCCGCATCGAGCAGCATCCGGCCGGCAAAGCTGGCCCGGGACAGGCTCGGCGCGGCCGTTTCCGGCTCGAGCGCCTGGCGCCACCATGAAGCCCAGTTGGAGTACGCGCGCGCATAGGCGTTGAAAGGCCAGGCGCTCCAGGCGGTACCTGCGAAGCCCGGATCATCCACGCCGGGGGAGAGCGGCGCACCGCCCGCGGCCCGGGTCGCAAACCGCCAGCTGTCGAAGAACTTCTCGTAGGCGCTGCTGGCGAGCGCCGCCTGCCTCGGCGGGTGGCGGGCGATGTTCAGATACCAGTCCCACCAGGCGCGTGCGTAATCGTCCGGAGCGAGACCGCCGGTGAGCGCCGCGAGCTGTGCGCGCAGCTGGCGCTCGACGTCAGTCTTCGGCGCGGCATCCGCGGCCGTGCTCTTCTTCTTTTTCTTTCGGGGGGTCAAGGCGGTCTCTCCGTGACAAACGCACCCGGGGGCGTTGCCACCCCCGGGTGCGGGATTCCGCCAAAGATATCAGGCCGCCTTGCGCGCGGGCACTGCCTTCGCCGTGATCTCTTCGCCGAGCTGCGCGAACTTCGCCTGGATCTCGGACGTGCACGTCGCGAATTCCTGGGCGCGCGCGCGCAGCCGGTCGGCGAACTGGCTGCTGAGCTCGCTCTGCTTGTTGAGAAGCTCGGTCGCCGTGGTCGCGATCAGGGTGGCGTTCACACGCGCGAGGCCCGATTCCATGACATCGCCGGCAAAGGCGTACTGCAGACGGGCGAGACGCTCGAGCGCCTTGAAGCCCTCCTGCTGCGCCTTGAGGACCGGGGCAAACGCCTCGCGGGTGGCGGTGATCAGTACATTCGGATCGAAAGTCTTGTCGGTCATGACGGTCAGCTCCAGAGGGAAGGTTGCAGGTCTGGGGCGGATTATACACTGATTTGTATGCAGTGCAAAATTAGATAGGACTAATTTTTACCCGGAGTTAAAGCATCTTATATGAGTGATTTTAAATGTAATTAGTCTACCTAAACCCGCCTCCTATCCGGCCCTGTAGTGTGCGGTGCACACACCAATGACTTCAAATCCGAAGGCCTCCGTCCACCTCGAGACAGCGCCCGCTGAATAGCTCGTTCTCGAAGATGAAGGCCACCGCCTGCGCGATCTCAGCGGGCTCCCCGAGCCGGCCGAGGGGGATCGAAGCGGTCATTCTGGCCAGCGCTTCGGGCTTCATGCCCTCGACCATCGGAGTGCGCACGAAGCCGGGAGCTACCGCGCCGACCCGGATGCGAAAGCGCGCCAGCTCCTTGGCCCAGGCGACCGTCATCGCCATCACTCCCGCTTTCGCCGCGCTGTAGTTGGTCTGGCCGGCGTTGCCGGCGCGACAGACGCTCGAGATGTTCACGATCACGCCGCCGCTTTTGATCATGCGCTGCGCCGCCTCGCGGCCGCAGAGGAATACGCCCGTGAGGTTGACGTCGATCACCGCCTGCCAGTCGGCGAGCGTCATCTTGCCCGCGACCTCGCCGTCCTTTACCTTGACCAGTAGCGCATCGCGCACGATGCCGGCGTTGTTGACCAGGCCGTCGAGACTCCCGAAATCCCCGCTGACCTGGTCGAGCGCTCCGGTGACATCCTCCTCCCTGGAGGTGTTGGCGATGTAGGTGTGGGCGCGCGCGCCGGCCTGCTGGCACAGCGTGCGTGTCTCCCCGACATCGGCAGCGTTGGTGTCGAGCAGCGCCAGCTGGGCACCCTGGCGCGCAAAATGCATCGCCACGGCGCGGCCGATGCCGCGGCCCGCGCCGGTCACGAGAATCGTCTTGCCGCGAACATCCACCTTGGAGCACTCCTTGGGGTCATGGGTTTGGACGTGCCGGCGCGGCTCGCGCGCGGCGCGCTTTCGGAAGGTTCGTAGAAGCTAGCTGCGACGCTTGCCGGGCGCGGGGCCGGCGGGCTTGTCACTGTCGGCGGTGGGCGCATTGCCGGGGCCGAATGCCGACAGCATGGACGCCTGCATCTTCGCCCACATCTCCATGTTCTGGCGCGTCATTTCTGCGAGCGGCGCCATCGGGGTCTCGAGCACCTTCGCCATCTCCGCCTGCATGACGGTCTGCTGCCGCAGCAGGCCGCCGATGCTGCGCTCGAGGTAGGAAGTCAGCATCTGCTGAATGGGATTGCCGTAGAAACGGATGATGGCCTCGAGCAGCTGCGTGCTCAGGACCGGGGTGCCGAACTGCTCCTGGCTGGCGATGACCTGCAGCAGGACGCTGCGCGTCAGGTCCTCGCCACTGCGGTCGTCCACTACCTTGATGCGCTCACCGCCGGCGATGAGCTTGCGCAGGTCATCGAGCGTCACGTGGCGGCTGTCGCGCGCGTCGTACAGACGGCGGTTGGCGTATTTGCGTATCAGGCGTTCTTCGGCCATGTTGGCGACCGGTAACTCAGACTGCGCAGGATACTAGCGCTACTGTATGCAGCGCACAACGACAATCGCCAGGCCGCGGGGCCACTCGGGCGGCCGCCGTGTTTGCGCGCTTTTTACCGCCAAAAGCCGCATGATCGCTCCGGGCAGCACGACCCCCAACCGTTGCATTCACGCAGCGCATACAGCATGAGCACGCCCTTCACGTCCGGCCCTTTCAGACCGGAAGCGATGTTTACCGGCGCCGCCGCCGGCTTCTACGAGCTGCTGAAGGTATTCGGAGCGCACGCCGGAGGAGGCGCCGGCGCACCGCCCGACCTCGGCGCTCTGTCGCGCGCGCTCGGCGTGCAGTTCGAGCAGTGGCTGAAGTCCTCGCAGGGTGCCGCGTTTTCCCCGGGCGCGGCGTTTGCAGCGCCTGAGGGACGCGCCCTCTGGGATCTGCTGCTGCAGCTCGCGCAATTGCAGGCGCAGCTCGGCGCGCAGTGGAGCGAGATCGCGAGCGACTGCGCGCAGCGCTTCGCCGCGCGAGCCCGCGCCGCCGGTGTTGGCGCACTCACCACCCCCGAGAGCGCGCTCAGGCTCTACGAGCTGTGGGTGGATTGCGCCGAGGAAAGCTACGGCGCCCGTGTGCGCACCGACGAGTTCGCGGGCCTTCAGGCACGGCTCGCCAATATCACAGCCCAGCTGTTGCTCGCGCAGCGCCGCCAGGCGGAGCAGCTCGCGCGCGCGTGGGGACTGCCGACACGCGAGGAGGTCGAGGGCCTCGAACGTCAGCTGCGTGAGCTGCGTGCGGAGCTCGCGCAGCGCGCGCGGCCTGCCAGGTCCCGCAAGCGGCAGCCGCCGGCCCGCCCGCGCGCCCCGCCGGCGCGCCCGCGAGGCGCTGCGCCACGGCGTAGCGGACGGCGCCGCGGACGGAGACCGGGCGCTTGAGCGAGGAGCGCGCCGGCGCACTGTTCTTCGACCTCGGCGGGCGGATTGCGGCGACCCTGGCGCAGCTCGGTGCGGCAGGCTCAGTCGCTGCCGGGTGCTCCGCGAAGCAGTCGGTCTGGAGCCGCGGCAAGACCACGCTCTATCGCTACCTGCCGCTCTCTGCCGGGGACGGCCCGCCGCTCCCCGGCCGGTCGAAACGCGCGCCCGCGCCGGTGCTGATCTGCTTTGCGCTCGTGAACCGGCCCTACGTGCTCGATCTGCAGCCGGACGCTTCGCTCGTGCGGCGCCTGCTGGAGGCGGGACTCACCGTGTATCTGATCGACTGGGGCGAGCCGGACGAGTCGGACCACGGCCGCGATCTCGAGCACTACCTCGAAGATGCGCTCGGCGGCTGCGTCCGGCACGTGCGTGCGGCGCACGCAACCGACGGCGTGAATCTCCTCGGCGTCTGCCAGGGCGGTGTGCTGAGCCTCTGCTACACCGCGCTCCATCCGCAGCACGTCCGCAATCTCATAACGCTCACGACGGCGGTCGACTTCCAGACGCCCGACGACCTGCTCTCGAGGTGGGTGCGGGGCGTTGATACGCACCTCCTCGAGCAGTGCGGCAACGTCCCCGGCGCGGTCCTTAATGCGCTGTTCCTGTCGCTCATGCCCTTCAGGCTGACACAGCAGAAGTACGTGCGGCTGCTCCTCGGTGGCGCCGATCAGCGCGCCGTCGATGAGTTCGTGCGCCTCGAGCGCTGGATCTTCGACAGCCCGCCGCAGGCCGCCGCCGCCCTCACACAGTACGTGCGCTGGTTCTATCAGGAGAACCGCCTGGCGCGCGGCACGCTCGAGATCGGCGGCCGGCGGGTCGACCTCAGGCGGATTCGCCAGCCGCTGCTGAATCTTTACGCCAGCGCCGATCACATCGTGCCCGCGCAGGCCTGCGCCCTCATGGAGCGGCACGTCGGCAGCCGCGACTACACCGCCTGCGCTATCGATACGGGCCACATCGGCATGTATGTGAGCCGGCGGGCGCGCACGGCGATCCCGGCGCGCATCATCGACTGGCTGCGGGAGCGGGCCTGGCCTAGGTAGCCTTAACCGGCAGCGCGAGGGCAGTGCGCCTTCGCATGCTCAGGCCCCAGACAGGCCCGCATCGTCCCGCGCCAGGAGCTTCAGGATCCGGCCGAAGCCGTGTCGGCGCGCGGTGTTCTCGATGTCGCGGCGCAAGGCCGGTGCATCATCCGCGTGCCGCGCGCGCAGCAGCTCCCAGGCGGCGAGCTTCGCCTCCAGCGACCAGCCCAGCCAGTGGCGGTTCTCGGCGTCCGCCGCCAGGGCCAGCAGCCGCTCCGTGGACTTCGGGTCGGTATGCGCTGCGCCGCCGATGCGTGCCATCGCGATGTCCACCATGTAGACCTCCTGACGGGAGGTCATGGACCGGCGCAACGTACGGGCACGCTCCAGGGCCTGATCCCGCGCCGCGGTGTCGCCGAGCATCTGCGCGCAGAGGGCCAGCATCGCATCGGCGTCCGCTTCCCCGGTACGCTCCTCCGCGGCGGCGAAGCCGCGGCTCGCCTGCTTGAGATGCTCGCGTGCGGCGCTGCAGCGGCCCTCATCCATGTCGAGCTGCGCGAGCATCATGAGCGCGTTGTCGCGATAGGAGGTGTCGCCGACATTGCCGACACGGCGGATGACCTCTTCGAACCCGGCACGCGCCCCGGCCGCGTTGCCACGGTCGCTCTCGATCAGAGCGCAGGTGAAACCGGCAAAGACCACGAACTGTGGATCGGTGAGCGGCGCCGCTTCCGCCAGTGCGCGTGCGCAGGTCGCGCGCGCCGCCTCGAGCTCACCGCGCATGCGCTGTACGTCGGCGATATTGGCGAGCGGCCACGCCGTCTGATGGCCGGCACGCGCATTGAGCGCCACGACCTCGCGATACTCGCCAAGCACTTCATCGCTCGCCGCCTCATCAGAGGCGATGGTGGCGAGCGCCTGCACCGTCCAGGACTGCAGCGCCAGGTCACCCGTTTCGCGGGCGAGCTCGAGCGAGTTGCGTGCCGCCGCCTGGGCGCCGTCACGATCGCCGGCCACCCACAGCATGCCGGACAGGTCGCGATAGACGACCGCGATTCCCTCGAGATCGCCGATGCTGCGATCGAGCTCCATGGCCCGCTGGAATTCCTCGCGCGCCTCCTGGTTGCGGTGAAGATTCGAGAGTGCATGCGCCAGCTCGGTGCGCGCCGCCGCTTCGCCGCGCGGATTGCGGATCGAGCGGTAGGAGGCGATCGCCGCGACGAGGCTCGCGCGTGCCTCCTCGTTCTTGTTGAGATGAGTGCGTGCGCCGGCGAGCGCGAGCTCGGCGTCGGCGACGAGTCCGGCAGCGTCGTGCTGTTGCGCGAGGCGCAATGCGCCGGCGGCATGCTGTTCGCCGCCGCGCGCGTCATCGAGCGCCCCGGCCACGCGCGCCGCGGCGAGCTCGACGCGCGGATCATCCGCCGCCTCCGGCAGCCGCTCGAGCTCGCGGAGCGTCGCCTGTGCGCCGGGCATCGCGCCGGCCGCGATCTGTGCGTCGACTGCCTGCAGACGATACTCGAGGCTCGCGGGTCGCAGGCGGATCAGCGCGCCCCAGGCGGCGGCGGCCTTGCTCCACTCGGTGTGCGCGGCGTCTACGACCGCTTCGGTCTGCAGACGCTGCTCGGGCGGCAGGTTGGCCGCCTTTTGCGCCGCCTGCTCGGCGGCCGCCAGTGCCTTGTCGCGAAACCCGAGCGCCGACCACGCCTGGGCGAGGTACGCGTAGGCGGGCGCGTAGCCGGGGGCTTCGGCGACCGCCTCGAGGAGCTCGTCGCGTGCGCGCGCGGCGTCATAGTGCTGCAGGGCATCGAGCGCGAAGCCGAGCCGCCGCGCCACATCGAGATTCGGCGGCTGTGCGTTGGGCACGAGCCCGAGCGTCTGCGCATCCGGGGCGCGCGCACCGAGCTTGCCGCGCAGAGTCGCGCCCGTCTGTGCCGCGAGCGCGATCACGCCGGCGACCGCCGACTGATCGGAAACGGATGCCACTAGCGCGCCGCTGCGCGTGTCCTGCAATGCAATGTCGACCCGCAACGGGGCGTTGTCCGCGGAGGCGGCAACCAGATAGCTGCCGCTGATCACGTAATCCGCATCCAGCCGCTGGCGCAGCCGTGCGAGCGTCGGGGCGGAGTAACCGCCGGCCGCCGGCGCAGACAAGTCCGCGCTCGCATCGCGCACCAGCTCGTCCGGGACCACCTGCAGGTTCCCGGCGACGCTCAGCTCCGCGCCGAGCATCTCGCTCAGGGCAGGTGCGAGCCAGGCGTCCTTGGGATTGCGGGAGAGGTTGCTGAAACCAACGAGCGCGATGGTGTGACCGCGGTGGACAGATGAAGGCGCGAGATGCGGTCCCACGGCGAGCCGCCAGCCGATGCCGAGAAGCAGCAGCACGACCCCTGCCGCAGCCGTCATCAGCCAGCGGCGCGGCAGCAGCCGGCGCGGGGGCGCTGCGGCCGTCACCGCCGGTTGGGGCGGGACGCCCCCCGTCGCGACCGGCGCGACGAAGCGGTAGCCGAGCTTCGGCACCGTCTCGATGAAGCGCGAGTCGTGCTCGCCGTCGCCGAGTGCGCGACGGATGAGCCAGATGTGCTTGGTGAGATTCGACTCGTCCACGTAGCCGCGCGGCCAGAGCCGCTTCATCAGCTCATCCTTGCTGACCACGTGACCCGCGCGCTCGACCAGCAACACCAGGGTATCGAGCACCTTCGGCGTGAGCGCGATGGGCTTCCCTGCCTCGGACAGCCGTCGCTCCGCGGGCTCGAGCGTGAAGCCCGCGAATCGGTAGACCGGGTTTTCTAACGCGGACATGGACTTAGGGACTCCGATCGGCCGGCAGGAAGTTTGCCAGAAAACTGCCAGCCGGACGGCAACGACAGATCTGCGCCCGCCGCCTCAACTTCCCGCGCCGTCAAACGCATGTATCGGGGACCGCGCCTGCAGCGCGGCAGGGGGTGAGGGATGTCGGCTATGCAGCATCGCTGGCTCGAGCGCCTCGGGCTCCTGTGCGCGCTGCTCGCTTCCGGTCTTGCGGCGGCCGCGCTCACGAGCGCTGCGCTGGCGCCCGCTCCCGCGGTGCACGAGGTCGACTGGCGCACCAGCCCGCTCGATCTGAATCTGCGCGGATTTAACGGCGAGCGCTTCCGCTTTCACTGCCCGCCCGGCAAGCCCGTGCCAGGACAGGTCATCGGCAGCGGTCCCTACACCGACGGCTCCTCGATCTGCGCCGCGGCGGTGCACGCGGGCGCGATCCGCTCCGCGAGCGGCGGCCTCGTGACCATCGAGGTACGCCCCGGGCAGACGCACTACGCGGGCTCGGTGAGTCACTACGTACAGAGCGAGGACTACGAGCAGTTCTGGAGCGGCAGCTTCCTGGTGATCGCACCGGATGCGGCCGCTCAACCGCCCTGATTCGCGTGCCGGGGTACGACAGAAGCGCGCATGGCCACTACAACACTGGGAGTCATGTCATGAGAACCACCCTGATCATCTGCTCACTGCTGGCGCTGCCCGCCGGCGCGGTCAGCGCCGCCGACAGCCCGTGGAACGGCACCTGGAAGCTGGATGTACAGAAGAGCCACTTCACCGGCCAGACCTTCAGCTATTCGGAGCGCCCCGGCGGCATGCTGCACTACGAGGACGGCAGCACGGCGAGCTTCGACTTCGGCCTCGACGGCAAGGAATACAAGACCTGGGCCAACCGGACGACGGCCTGGAGCGCCGCGGGCAAGAATACCTGGGACACCGTCACGCGCGCCGACGGCAGGGTGCTCTCGAAGGGACACATCGCACTCTCCGAGGACGGCAAGACGCTCACCATGACGTTCACTGGCGCGAGGCCTGACGGGCAGGACTTCCGTGAGGAGGATGTCCTCCATCGCGTGACGGGGACCGACGGCCTGATCGGCAGTTGGCGGAGCACGAAGGTGACCGGTCCCACCGGGCCGCAGACGTTCGTCATCTCCTCTCCGGCGCCGGGCGTGCTCCACTACGACATCCCTGACTTGAAGGTGACGGCCGAAGGCCGCACCGACGGCAGCGACAATCCCCTCACCGGACCGAGCATCCCGGCGGGAGCGACGATCTCGTTTCGTGCGCTCACGCCGACCAGGATCAAGTACGTCATGAAGGTCAACGGCAAGGCCGACAGTATCGGAGAGCAAACCATCGCCGCAGACGGTCGTTCGTTCTCCGACGTGAACTGGAACCCCGGACGGCCCAGCGAGAAGACGAAGGCCGTCTACGTGAAGCAGTAGGCGCTTGTGGTCCGCGGGTCGGGCCATGCGGCCTGGCCGGCGAGTCCCGGGGCGCCTGCCCCGCAAGCACGTCCACTGCCTGACGCAAGGAGTTCTGCCGCATGAATACCGCTGTCACGCGTCTCGTCGCCGAGCGCCGCTTCTACGTCCTGGCGGCGCTCGGCATCACCGTGATCGTGCTGGCCGGCTTCAGCGTCGACCTCGACCTACTGCGCGACATGAGCGGGGTGAGCACGCTGGTGCGCCTGCACGGCCTGGTGATGCTCGGCTGGATCGCGCTGTTCGTCACGCAGACTGTGCTGGTGGCGCGAAGCCGCGTCGACTGGCATCGGCGGCTGGGAATCTTCGGTGCGCTGCTCGCCGCAGTGATCGTGATTGCAGATACGGCGACGGTGGTCGTCGCCTTTCGCCTCGGCGGCCGGCACCTGCCGCCCGGAATGCCGGCGCCGTTGTTCCTCGCCCTCGCATTGTTCGATCTGCTGACCTTCTCGATCCTCGTGAGCGGCGCCATCGCGCTGCGGCGCAGGAGCGACTGGCACAAGCGGCTGATGCTGCTCGGCGTCATCATGGTGCTCGATGCCGCGCTGGCGCGCTTCATCAGCGTCTACACCTCATGGGGCGTGGACGCGGCCCTGGTGCGCAATGGGCTCGTCCTTCTCTGCGTCGTCATCGACTCCCTGCGCTACCGGCGCCTGCACCCGGCGTTCGTCCTGGGCGCGTTGCTGGTGTTCGTGACCGATCCCCTGGCGCACTGGGCCGCGTCAACGGCGAGCTGGGCGCGGTTCTGCGCGTGGCTCGCCTGAGTGCACCCCATTTTCACGCTGGAGCTCTTATGAGACTGCACCACCTCATCGCAACACTCCCCGTGCTGCTCGCGTTGCTCGCGGGCTGCGAGAGCATGGCGACTCCGGCCGCCGATCCGGTCCGCGAGGAAGCCGCGATCCGCGCCACCGATGCACATTGGCTCGCGGCGGCCCAGTCTCACGACCTCGAGGGGACGGTTTCCTACTGGTCTGACGATGTCTACATGATGCCGCCGGGCGGGCCACCGATCGTGGGTAAGGAGGCGCTGCGACGCTACGTCGCCGATGCGCTCGCGATCCCGGACTTCTCGATCACCTGGGTCACGGATTCGCATGTCCTCGCCGGAGGGCAAGCCGGTGGTCGAGCACAACAAGGCGGTGGCGGTGTGGAGAAAGGAGCCGGATGGCTCGTGGAAGTGCGCCGTCGACATCTGGAATGCAGCCGGTGACGACACCGCCGGCGCGGCCGCCTCGCGCTAGTTGAGAACAGCAGCCGCAGAAGCTCAGTTGGGAGGAACCATGCACTTGCTCACCCGGCGAGATGCCGTGAAAAGCCTGCCCGCACTGGCGTGTGCCCTGGCGATGCCACCGTGGGCGGTGGAAGGACAGGCGGCGGTCCCCACCGCGGCCTTTGACGACGGCGATCTACGGGCCGGCTTCGCCGGGGAGCTCATCGGGCGCGGCAGCGCGGGCTACGATGCCGCACGCCGCACGGACAACCTGGCCTTCGACCGGCGTCCGCTGGTCGTGGCGCGCTGCGCGAACCCCGAGGACGCGGCACGCGCGCTCGACTTCGCGCGGCGCCGCTCTCTGCCCCTCGCGGTGCGTGGCGGTGCGCACTGCCAGGCGGGTCGCTCGAGCTGCGACGACGGCGTGGTGATCGATCTCGGCAAGCTGGATGGAGTGACGGTCGACCCCAAGGCGGGGTCCGTTGAATGTGGCGCCGGGGCGCGCGTCTGGCAGGCCAACGAGGCCGCCGCTGCGCACGGTCTGTCGCTGCCCCTCGGTACGTGTGGTGACGTGGGTGTGTCGGGTCTCACGCTCGGGGGCGGTGTGGGCTACCTGATGGGCGTGGCAGGCGCCGCGTGCGATGCCTTGATCGGGGCCGACGTGATCCTGGCTGACGGCCGGCATGTGGAGGTAACGGCTGACAGCGATTTGGACCTCATGTGGGCGCTGCGCGGCGCGGGAGCGAACTTCGGCATCGTGACCCGCCTGAGGTTCCGAGCCGAGCGGCTGCCGGGCGTACTTGCCGGCGAGCTGTTGTTTCCTGCATCGGCCGCGCGCGAGGTGCTGGCGCTCGCCGACTCGCTGCGTGCCGTGCTGCCCGATGAGCTGAGCGTGTTTACCGGCCTGCTCGTGCCGCCCGCGGGCGAGACGCGTGTGCGCATGGGCGTCTGCTGGGCCGGGGACAGCGCCTGCGGACGCGAAGTGATCAGGCGGCTGTTGACCCGCGACGTTACACCGCTCGAGCAGTCCCTGCGCGAAACGACGCTGGCGCAGTTCGTGGGGCGGGACGGCCCGGGTGCCGGCATGAGCTGCGCCCGCTTCGGGATTGCCCGGCAGACCCTGCCGGGGCGGGCGCTCGATGTGCTGCTGGCGAGCGACGGTCCGTCCGGAGCTCTGCGCCTCCTGTTCCTGGATCCGCTGCACGGCGCATTGTCCCGCATCCCCTCGGACGCGACCGCCTTGCCGCGCCGTCCCGCGAGCGCCGGAGTGGGGTTCATTCTCGGCTGGCACGACGCCGCAGAGACCAAGGCCATGCGGCGGTGGGCCGATCGAGCCTGGGGCGAGCTTGAACCTGCGATGAGCGGCGCCTACGTCAACATGCTCGATGACGAAGGCGAGGCGCGGGTCCGGGAGGCGTACGGCGCCAACTACAGCCGCCTGCAGCGCCTTAAGTTGCGCTATGACCCGGACAACGTGTTTCGCTCGAACCAGAACATCCCCCCGGCGCCCGTGCCAGCGGCCTGAGGCGAGGGCGCGCGCACCGTGGATGCAGACACCGCCAGGCTGAATCCGCCGAGCCGCCTGTACTCGTACGCAGCGCTGGCAGTCGCGGCCCTGGTGTTCGCGGGCTTCGCGCGCAGCTACTACCTGCGTGTCCTCTTCCACGTGCGCGCGATCGCGCCCCTGGTGCACGTTCACGGGATCCTGATGAGCGCGTGGATCGCGCTGTTTGTGACCCAGGCACTGCTCATCGCCCGACACCGGCCGGATCTGCACCGCCGACTCGGAGTCGCGGGTGCGGCGCTCGCCCCCCTCATCGTCGTCATCGGCTCACTCACCGTCACCGCAGCCATACACCGGCGCTTCCCCGCTGTCGGTCCGCTGCGCTTCGGACGCATATTTGTCGAGTTCGATGGGCTCAGTCTCTGGTCGTTCGGTGCCCTGGCTCTGGCCGCAGTACTGTGGCGATCGCGCCCGGACGTTCACAAGCGGCTGATGCTGAGCGCGACGGTTGTGCTGCTGCCTCCTGCTGTCGGTCGAATCGCCGAGCACCTGCTGTCCGGCGGCGACTGGAATCTGCTGATCGCCGCCGCAACCACCAGCGTGTTTGCACTCGTCTGCGCGCTCGTGGACACGCTGCGGCTCGGACGACTGCAACCCGCGATGGCCTGGGGAACCGCGTGCGTGCTGGCGGCGAACCTGCTGACGCAGCTGGCGCAAGTCGGCGACTGAGGTCTACGCCATGCCGCCGCTCACCGAGATGACCTGACCGGTGACGTAGCCGGCGTCCTCGGAGGCGAGAAACGCGATGACGCCCGCCACGTCCCGCGGGGTGCCGGCGCGGTTCATCGGCACCAGCCGCTCGATGGCGGCGGCATCGAACAGCCCGTCGGTCATCGGGGTCGCGATGATTCCCGGCGCCACCGCGTTGACGGTCACGCCGCGGCTCGCGAGCTCGAGCGCGAGCGCGCGCGTCGCGGAGTTCAGCGCGCCTTTGGCGGCGGCATAGTTGACCTGCCCCTTGTTGCCGATCAGCGCCGCGACCGAGGACACGCTCACGATCCGCCCCCAGCGCGCGCGGATCATGGGCATGAGCAGCGGCTGGGTCGCGTTGAAGAAGCCGTTCACCGACACGTCGATGACACGCCGCCACTGCGCGGCGCTCATTCCCGGCAACACGGCGTCATCGTGCACGCCCGCGTTGTTGACCAGGATCTGGATCGGCCCGGCCGCGAGAGCCGCTTCGAGCGCGCCGCGCACGGCCTCGGTGTCGGTGATGTCGAACTCGATGGTCGCGGCCCGGCCGCCGGCGGCGACGATGTCGCGCACCAGCCCCTGTGCGACCTCGACGCCGCGATGACAGTGGACGTAGACGTAGTGGCCGTCCTGCGCGAGGCGGCGGCAGATCGCCCCGCCGATGCCGCCGCTGCCGCCGGTGACCAACGCGCGCCTCGAGGGGGCGGTGCTCTCTGCGGGGGTGGCGCTCATGGGCGGGCTCGAACTCATGGGTGGGTTCCGGTGCCGGCCGCGTGCGCCGCGAAGGCCGCATCGAACACAATGCCGGCGCGACCGCTCACCAGCACGCGTCCGGCGGCGGACACCGAGAAATCGTAGAGCACCGTGCGTCCATCGCCGGTGATGCGCTCGGCGGCGGCTACCAGCTCCTCCGCCAGGTCATCGAGCCGGTCGACGTGCAGCGCCACGCTGCGCACACTCGCCAGATAGCCGACCGCCGCCCCGATGCTGCCGCGCACGGCGGTCGACACCGTGCTGGAAAGCGGCGCACTCGCGGCGATCAATGCGCCGTGCACGGCCATGGCCTGGGCGCCGTACTCGATGCCGCAGGCGGCTCCGAGTCGCCCGTGAGCGCGCAGCGGGTTGTCGGGGGCGCGATGTGTGTTGCTGCGGCAGCGGATGTGCGCTGCGTCCCACGACAGCACCTCCTCGAGCAGGCACATGCGTCCCTTGTGGGGGATGTGCTGCTCGATCCACGCCCGGTCTAGAGGCATGTTTCCACCTCGATGCTCAGGCGCTGATCCTCCAGGTAGTCGATGACGACCGTGCCCGGCGCACCGAGCGCCAGCTGGCGCAGCAGCGGCAGGCAGCGCGCCGCCGGAATGCCTGCGCGTAGCGTTTCGAGCCGTGCATCGTCCATGTGCGTCGCGGCCGCGCCGCTCACGCTGAGCGTCAGCCGCGCCAGCGCGCCAGGCCGCGCCTGGGGCTCGAGCAGCATCGCCACGGCGAACGCATCTGCAATCGGCCGAACGCTGTGCATCGGCTCCGGGTAGTCCGCATCATAGGCAATGAGCAGCACCGCCGTCGCCTCGACCTCGGCCTCGGTGAGCGCCTCGATCAACCCGGCTCCAAAGCTCGCGTCGTAGGCACACAGTGCGTTCGCGGTCGCGGTGGCTCCGGTGGCGATGCCCCAGTAGCCGGCGGCGGCGTTGTGGACCGAGTTGTGGAAGCGGGTCGGGGAGATCTGCCGCTCGGCGGAGGCGAGCACCTCGCAGATCTCGTGGCAGTTGAGCCCATCGCCTCCCGAGGAGGAAAACACCGCCGGCACCGCTGCCGCAGCCGCGGCGCTGCCGGCGATCGCCTCGAGGCCGGCGGTGACGGCGAGTCTCACGACCTTGCCGGTGCGCCGGCGCTCGGCGCCCGGCAGACATTCGAGCTGCGCCGGGATGCGGGTCGGCTGCGGGCTGTAAGCGTCGCCCGCCAGCGCCCGCGCCGTCGCCGGCCAGCCGGGCAGCCCCGGTCCGAGTACGCCCACGGCACTGAGGGTCGCCGCCAGCCGCGCTGGTGCGCTCATCCGGCCCGTCCGAAGATCAGGCTGCAGTTCGAGCCGCCGAAGCCGAATGAGTTGCTGATGACGTGCCGCAGGGGCGCGCGGCGATTTTCCTGCAGATACTGCACCTCGAGCGTCGGGTCCACCTGCACCGTGTTGACTCCCGCCGGCATCAGCGAGTGCCGCAGCGCGAGCCCGCAGATCACCGCCTCGAGCGCACCGGCGGCGCCGAGCGTATGCCCGGTGGCCCCCTTGGTGGAGCTCCCGGGCACGCGGGCGCCGAAGGTCGCTGCAACCGCAACGGCCTCGGCCGCATCGTTCCCCGGTGTACCGGTGCCGTGAAAGTTGATGTAGTCGAGGTCGGCCGGCTGGAGCGTGGCGTCCGTGAGCGCGGCCAGCATGGCGGCGCGGGCGCCGCGGCCCTGCGGATGCGGCGCGGACATGTGGTAGGCATCGCTCGATTCCCCGGTGCCGAGCAGCAGCACGGTCTCGCGGTCACAGCTTTCCGGGACGCGCTCGAGGAGAGCGAACGCGGCGGCCTCGCCGATCGAGATGCCGTCGCGCGCCGCGTCGAACGGCCGGCACGGAGTGCGCGCCACCAGCTGCAGGGAATGGAAGCCGTAGAGCGTCGTGAGGCACAGCGAGTCGACGCCGCCCACCACCGCGGCATCGACCAGCCGCGCCTCGATGGCGCGGCGCGCGGAGGCGAACACCTTGGCGCTGGAGGAGCATGCGGACGAGATCACCGCGGCGGGACCTGCGACGCCGAGCACCCGCCGCACGAACGCCGCGAGCGAGAAGGTGTTGTGGGCGCCGCGATAACGGAAGGTCGCGGGCAGCTCGCCTGCGGGTCCGCGGTGCCGGTAGGCAATCTCGGTCTCGAGTATTCCCGAGGTGCTGGTGCCGAGCCATACACCGACGCGCGTGACTCCGTAGCGGTCGACACAGCCGCGCACCGCGTCCGCAAAGCCGTCCTGGGCGAGGCCGAGAAGCGCCAGCCGGTTGTTGCGGCACTCGAACTGCGCAAGCTCTGCGGGCAGCACCGCAGCGTCGAGCCCCTCGACCTCGCCGACCGCCGTATCGAGAGTGACGGTCTCGAAGGCGCAGCGCGCGAGTCCGCTGCGCTGCGCCGCGAGCGCGGCATAAGTCGCCTCGAGGCCCCGCCCGATGCAGCTGGTCGCCGTAAAGGCGGTGAGGGCGAGCGGCCTCACACCGGCGCGCCGATCAACAGGAAGTTGGCGAACGGCGTGCCGGCGCTCATCGGCACAACGCGCGTCATGAAACCGAGCCGTGCGAGGAGCCCCTGCCATTCGCCGAGCGGCCGGCAGCAGAAGCGCACCGGCCGGCGCCGGCGCGCCAGCGCCACGGTCCGGTCGACCAGCAGCCCCAAACCGAAGCCCACGCCGCCGGTAGCGTCCCCGACCCGCAGGAGCAGTACCCCGCCCGGAGCGAGCGCGGCGCGCACCCGCGCCAGCACCGCCTCCTGCGAAGCGAAATCGTTGTAGTGCAGCACGTCCAGCAGGACGACGGCATCGACCCGGCCGTAGTCCACGGCACAAAAATCCGCGTGCACGATCTGCGCGCGCGCGCCGAGCGCCGCCCGTGCGCGCTGCACCTCGCGCGCCATGATCTCGACGCCTACCAGCGATTGAGGCTGCGGCGCCGGCGGCCAGTGCGGCGGCCAGGAGCCGCAGCGCTCGCTCGCCTGCGCCGCGAGCAGCCACGCAGCCAGCAACCCCTGGCCGCAGCCCAGGTCGAGGATACGCGTGCGACCGCTGAGCAGGCCCTGTGAGAGGATCGCCGCAAACACCGGGTCGCCCGTGAGCTTGCCGCGCGCAAAATGCCGGGCGAAGCGTCCCGCCGCACGGTAGCGCTCGCTCGCCGCCTCGACGAGCGAGGCGAGGGCAGCCTCATGGTGCGGGGCCACGGCGCTCATGGGGCGGCCGCGCGCAGCGTCACCGGCTCGAGGCCGGCCGCCGCGAACGCGCCGAGGAGGGGCGGCAGAACCTCGAGGATGATCGGCACGCCGCCGGCGGCGTGCGCGGCGTGCCCATCGTGCAGCAACAGGATGTCGCCGGCGCGCAGCCCGCGTGTGAGCCGGTGCAACACACGGGCGGGATCGCGGCTTACGGTGTCGAAGCCGCGCCGCGTCCAGCTCACCAGCTGCAGTCCGGCGCGGGCGAGTACCGGCTCGAGGAACGGATTGCGCAGGCCCGCGGGCGCGCGAAAGAAGCGCGGCGCCTGACCGGTCGCAGCCAGAATGGTCTGCTGCGCGCGGCTGACCTCGGCGTCCAGTGCCCTGGGACCCAGGAGCGAGAAGCTGTTGAGGTGCCGCTGACTGTGATTCTCCACGCAGTGCCCGCGCGCGGCGATCTCGCGCACCAGCTCGGGGTAACGCGCGACACGCTCGCCGACACAGAAAAAAGTCGCCCGCGCGCGGTGCTCATCGAGGAGCGCCAGCACGCGCGGCGTCACTTCCGGGTCCGGTCCGTCATCGAGCGTGACGGCGACGGTGCGGGCGCCCGCGACCGAGTGCGGCAGGCGCGTCCAGTTGGGACCGAGCAGGCGCGCGCGCGGCCACAGGCCCGCTGCGGTCAGGAGAAGATGATTCGCGACGACTGCCGACAGCGCCCACGGCCATAGCGACGGGCGCACCAGCACGGCGCCGGCGGCTCCGACGTGCAACGCGACCGAAGCGCGGATCAGCGCTGCGGGCCTGGGGCTGCGTGCCGGACCATCAGCCATTTGGGCGCGTCATGGCAGTATCGAGAAAGTGCTCCCAGAGCTTGCGCCACGCCGGCCAATCGTGCCCGCCGGGCACGCTGGCGACATGCGTGGGCGGGAGCGCTGTAGCCAGCAGCCGGTGCCGAGCCGCAAAACGATCCTCCTTTCCCATTCCCAAGTGTATGGGTGGGGAGCCCGCGGTGCCGCGGCTGCGGATGAATTGCCAGATTCGGCGCTCATCGTCAGCCTCGGTGGGCTCACCGGGCTGCCAGGCCTCCACGCCGCCGGCGCGCTCGATCTCACCGGTAACTATATGACTGCCGAGATAGGGCGCCAGCAGACACAGCCCATCGATGTCTTCGGGGTGGCGCGCGGCGCACGCGAGGGCAACGTATCCCCCGAGCGAGATGCCCCCGAGCCACACCTCGCGGCAGCCCGCGGCCCGTGCCGGCAGGATAAGCTCGGTACGCAGCGCCGGCAGCACGCTGCGGTCGAGCACCGTGTCCAGCTCGAGCTCCGGCAGCACCAGGTCGAGATCGAGGCCGCGCGCGCGCACCGCTGCCGCAAAGCCTTCGCGCAGGAACTCCGCCGGCGAAGCGTAGGCGGCATGCAGCAGCAGCATGCGCCGGGAGCTTGCGCAGCCGCCGGGGCGGGCGGGCTCGAAGATAGCGCGCATCACGTGGAGGAGGGTGGTGGCACGTGCGAGGCGGGGGGGGCGCGCTGTGACATGAGCGCGGCGAACAGCAGCGCGAGCAGCGCTCCCGGTGCGACCGTGCGACCGAGATCCGCCAGTACCGGCACGCTCGAGCAGGCGAGGACTCCAAATCCGATCACAGTCGCGAGGTTTGCCGCGAGAAGCGATGCGAGGGTCAAAGGCGCGGCGGCCGCGGGGCGCCCGGCCATGCGGTCGAAGAACAGCGCATAGTTGGAGCCCACTGCCACAATCAGCAGCATGCCGACGATGTGCAGAATGCCGAGCCGCTCACCGAGCGCCACCAGCAGTCCCGCGACCGCGATCACTGCAAGGGCGAGCGGCGCAACCACCCGCAGGACGCGCGACGGCGAGAGCCGCGCGGCGAACAGCAACAGGACGATCGCGCAGAATCCGGCCAGCGACAGCACCGCCGCCTGCCGCAGGTAGCCGGCATAGAGTCGGTCCGCCTGACCCTTGAGGTCGAGAAGCTGGGCTTCACCGGGCGCCGCAGCGGTCGCCGCGGCCGTGACACGCGTGAGCGCCGCCGGCGACAGCTCGCCGCCGTCGGCGCCTGTGAGCGGCAGGAACGCGGTGGCGCCTGCGCCGCTCACATCAAGCAGCGCATCGAGCGCGGGCGCGAGCGGCGTGCCCGCAAAGTCCGCGCGCGTCAGCGGGGCGGAAGTACGCGCCGCTTCCACCTCCTGCAGAAACGGTGTGAGGCGCGACTCCGATACCGGGAGTTCCGCGAGTGCCGCGTGCAGCCGCGCCGCGAGCTCGGAAGGCGCAGGCAGGCTCGCCTGCCGCGCACGCTGCGTGGCGAGACTCGGCAGGTAGCGCGTCGGGGACTCGAAGCCGCCGATGATGCCGTCGTCGACCAGAGCGGAGAGGCGGCCGCCGACGGCTTCCGCCGCCGACAGCGCGCTCTCGAGATTCCGAGTCGACACGACGACCATGTAGCGGGCATCCGGGGCCCCGATGTCGGCGCGCAGCGCAGCGTCGGCCGCCTGCTCGCGGCTCGTGATCGGGCTGAGCGAGGCGAGCTCGCGGCTGAGCAGTGCGTGCCGGTGTGCGTACAACGCCACCGCAGCGAGGAGAGGCACCAGCAACAGCGCCCCGCGCGCCGGCCGAAGCCGCGCAAGCAGCCGCGCGAGCGCGGTGCCGAACGGCGTGAGATCGCGGACTTCGAGCGAGCCATGAACCCACTCGGGCAGCACGAAGCGCGTGACGAGGGCCGCCGTGACCAGTCCCGCGACCGAGAAGAGCCCGAGCTGCGCGACTCCCTGAAACGCCGAGGGCAGGAGCGCGGCGAACCCGCAGACCGAGGTCAGCATGCCTAAGCGGATCGTCGGCCATACCCCCTGCTTCCAGCCGTCGCCACCCTTGTCCAGCCGCGACTGGATGAACCAGTAGATGGAGTAATCGATGGCCTCGCCGATCAGCGTGACACCGAAGGCGAGCGTGATGCCATGTACGGTGTCGAAACCGAGCGTCAGCGCGGCGACCCCGGCGAGCGCCCCCGATGCCACAGGCACGAAGGTCAGGAGCAGCGCCCGCACCGAGCGCAGCACCGCAAGCAGCAGCGCCGCAATCAACACCGAGCCGACGAGCGACAGGCGGATCGCCTGATCGCGGATCGTGCTGCGTGCGCTCACCGCGAAGACGCCTGCGCCGCCCAGCCGCAGGCTCACCCGGCCGACGGCGCCGGGCGTTGACGCCGCGGCGGCCGCGAAGGCGCGCGACACCGCAGCAAGGGCGGCTTCCTGGGCGTCGATGTCCGAGCCCACGGCCCGTGTCTCGACGAGCAGCAGCGCGCGCTGGCGGTCAGCCGAGCTCCACACGCCGTCGAGTGTCGGGGGCGCAGGGCCGGCGAGCGCATCGAGAATGGCAGGGGTCTCGCCGGTCGGATCGCGGGTGAAGCGCGCCTTGAAGAGCAGCCCCTCCGGGGAGGTGAGCAGGTCGAGGGAGTTACCGATGGCCGCGCGCAGTCCCGCGACGCTGAAGCGCTGCGGCGTGACCGAGTCGCTGAGCAGGTAGCGATGCTCGAACAGCAGCTCCGCGGTGGCGCCGGATCCCGCCGCGTCGCCGTCGTCCACCGCGACGAATGCAGGGTCGGTGCGCAGCCGTTGCGCGAGTCCGGCCACGACCTGCGCGCGCGTATGCGCGTCGGCGCCGGCGACTGCCACCATGATGAGGCGTGCGGCGAGCCCCTCGCGCAATTGCTCGACGAGTACCCGCTCACTGGCGGTCGGCGAGCGCGGCAGAAAGGCCGACAGGTCGGCGGTATAGGAGGCGTGTGCGACGACCAGCGCCGCCACGAGTGCCAGCCCTCCCCAGAGCAGCGTCGCAACAGCCCCGCTGCGCGTCATGGGGCGAGTTCGGGCCCGAGCGTGAGCAGCGTCCGATCGCCGTCGGCCTGCAGAATCTCCATCGATTTGAGAATTGCGCGCGAGCCCGCCATGCGCACCTCGCGCACGATGCGAGCGGCGGCGGCGTCGCGCGGCGTGAGCCGCAGCGTCCAGTCGTCGAGATCGCCGGAGAGCTGCACGTCGAACGCGCGCTCGAGGCTCGCGCGATCGCCGCTCAGCGTGGCGCGCAGGCTCTCGACGAGGGGGCTGAGCTGCGGGTAGGCGGCGAGGTCGAGAGTGCGCGTATGCCGGCCGCGTTTGGCGGTGAGAACGCCGTGCTCGAGGGTCAGATCCTCGGGCTTGGGTTTCAGGGTGCGCTTCTCGAGGCGATCGGGAGCATCGTAGAGCAGCTCACCGGAGGATTCGAGCGGACGATCGAGCATCGCGAGGTTCTGTACTTCGCTGAAAGCCACGTGCCCGTGGCGGCGCGCGGCGAGCAACTGCATGAGCTCATCGAGCTGCGCCGGCGCGCCGGGCGCAGCAGCGCCGGCCTGCGATGCGGGCGCAAAGAGTGCAGCCGGGGACACGAGCAGTACCAACGCCAGCAACGCGCGCCGTCTCACGTTGTCTTCCCGGGCGCCCCGGCGCCTTCGTTGCCTGTGTCCTGCCAGAAGTCGTAGAAGTTGAACCAGTTATAGGGATCGGCGCGGCAATACTCCTCGAGCAGCGCCACGTAGCGCTCGATCGCCGCGCTGACCGCCGACTCGCGCGCACCACGCGGAACTTGCGAGAAATCCGCGATTTCCCGGAACACGACGTGATAGCGGTTGCCGCCGCGGTAGAGGCCGGTCATGAAGATCACCGGGCGCCTGAGCGCGGCCGCCGCCCGCATCGGCCCGGCAGGAAAGAGCGCCGGGTGTCCGAGAAAACTCACCGGCTGCGCAGGCCCCTCGCCGATGGTGCGGTCGGCGAGCATACCGACGAAACCGCCCTCATCCAGGCGATCGCGGATGCGCAGCATGGTGTCCATCTGCCCGAGCGCGATGATCTCCGGAGCGCCGGCGGAAGCGCCGGTGCCTAACAGCGCGCGCAACTGGCTTGCATGGTCCTCGTACATCGCCATCGCCATCTTGAGCCCCGGCTCGCGCCGGGCGAGGGCGCGCATGATCTCAAAGCTCCCGAGGTGCGCGCCGAGGAGGAAAGCACCGGTGCCGCGCGCGTGCATCTCGCGCATCAGCGCATCGCCCTCGGTGCTGAGTGCGAACGGTCCGTAGCGTGCCCTGAGGAGGTACAGCCGGTCGAGGAGGATCGAGGCGAACGCAAACAACTGGCGAAAGCGATCGCGCGCGGTCGGCGCGCGTCCCAGCGCCCGCCGCAGGTACTCGCGCGCGTGGCGCCGTATCGTCGGGGCGAACAGGAAGAAGTAGGCCGCGCCGAGCGGCAGCAGGGCGCGCGCCGCGGGGCGGCCGAGTGCGAGCGAAAAGCCGATCATCATGCGCGCCAGCAGCGCGCTGCCGCGCTCGGGCGCGACCCACTGCGCGGCGCTCGCCCTGGGAGCCGCTCTCCCCCGCGAGGCCGGCGCGACCTCCCCGGGTCGCAGCACGCCGTGCGCCACGCGACGCCCGGCGCTCGAGACGCTGAAGCGAATCGAACCGTTGGGGAGCACGCTGTGCTCGAGGGTCAATGTCTCCCCGGGCAGTACGGGCTTGACGAACTTGGCAGTGCCAATCTGCCAGCGCGCCCCCGGGTGAGCGCCGCTCTGCTCGACGGCGCGCACCGTCTCATCGAGCAGCACCACTCCCGGCAGGATGGGTGCGCCGGGAAAATGCCCGGCGAGAGCCGGGTGCCCGGCGTCGATCCTGAGTGTCGTTACGACGCCCACGGCGGCTCAGCCTCCGGCCGCCGACTTTGGAGCAGCCTTGAGGCTTGCCGCGGCGAGCGCGCGCAGCGCCTCCTGCGGCAGCTTCCCCGCGGCCGTGCGTGGCAGACTGTCGACCAGCAGCAGCGGCCGCGGCAGGAACACCGGGTCGATGCGCTCGCGCAACGCCGCGAGGATCTGGGCGCAGGACAGTCCCGGGGCCACCACGCAGGCGGCCACCCGCGGCTCGGACGCTGCCGCAAGCGCTGCATCCGGCGATTGCACGGGGTGGAAGAACGCGCCGTCCTCGACTCCCGGAATGGCGGCGAGCTGGTGGCTCAGGTAGGCGAGCGAGCTACGCTTGCCGGCGATGTTGACGAGATCGGCCAGCCGGCCGTGCAGCAGGAAGCGATCCTCGCCCGTAAGCTCGAGCACGTCCCACATGCGCGTCGGCTGCTCGACGTGTCCGCCGCGGGCCCAGACCTCGTTGCCGCGCGACTCGAGCTCAACGCCCGGCCACAGATGCCATTCGGCCCCGAGGGTCGGCCGGCGTGTGGCGATCTGGCCGGTCTCGGTCGAGCCGTAGATCTCGATCAGCGTTGTTCCGAAGCGCTGCTCCACCTCGGCCGCGAGCGAGCCGGCGAGCGGTGCGGTGGAACAGACGATCAGGTCGACCGCCGGCAGATCAAGTCCCGCGCCCAAGAGTGCCCGCAGGTGAATCGGCGTCGAGATCAGCAGCCGCGGCCGCGGCACCGCCGCGAGCGTGCTGCAGATGTCGGCCGGGTAGAAGGGCCGCTCGGCACACAGCGCGTTGCCGGTCGCAAGCGGCGCGAGCACGCTCGATTCGAACCCGTACATGTGCTGCGGCGGCACCGTCGCGACGACCGTATGGGCGCGGCCGTCGAGGAGCCCGAGCCGCCGTGCCTCTTCGCGCACGTCGCTGCGCAGCCGCCCAAAAGTCTTGCGGTGCGGCACCGGTGCACCGGTCGATCCGGAGGTGAAGACCCACGCGGCGGTCTGCCCGGAGTCGATGAGCGGCACGGCGGCCCCGGCACGCGGCGTCGAGTCCGCCGCATCGCTTGCCGCCGGGTAGAGAACCCGCGGCAGCTCGATGTCGCATTGCGCCTCGTCGGTCAGGCAGATGACATCGGGGGCGAAGCGCGCGAGCTGCGCGATGACTTCCGGGGTGCGGGTCGCGGGCAGGAGGCTGACTTTGCCGGATACGAGGCTCGCGGCGAGCCCCACCGTGAAGGAGTAGCGGTCGGCGCAAATGTTGAGCACGTGTCCGCCGCCACCGAGAGCCGCGGCCACGCGCGCCACGTCGGCAAGGAATTGCCTGACAGGGATCGGCGCCCCGGCACGGTAGGCGATGACCGCGTCGGTGGATGCGTGCTCCAGCAGCGGCAGGCCGGCCAGAGGTTACTTCGTCCTGTGTGCGTTGACGTATTCGGCGAGCCGGCGCAGCGAGCCGAAGATACGCTCGTTCTCCTCGCTGTCGGCCCGCAGCTGCACGCCGTATTGCTTGGAGACCACCAGCGCGATCTCGAGGATGTCGATCGAGTCGAGCCCCAGGCCCTCCCCGTACAGCGGCTTGTCGGCGTCGATATCGCCTGGGGCGATGTCGAGGTTGAGCGCTTCGACGACCAGGCCCGCGAGCTCGCGGGTGAGGGCAGGAACATCGCCAGGGCCGGCCGGCTGCCTCAGGAGCGATACGTTGTCGGACATTTGGACCTTGGAGGCTGCTTGCTTGGGCAGCCGGCATTATACAAGGCCCGATTGCGGCGCAACCACTCGGCAGGGGCTGCACGGCCGCGCTTGCGGATGAGCGTTTCAGCGCGCCGTGCGGCGCGCCAGCAACACCGGCAGCCGCAGGAGGAAGCCGAAGAAGAGCCGCGCATACATCCACGTCAGGAGCACGTTGTCGCGCCAGTAATTAAAGTGTGAGACGCCCCCTTCGCCGGCGCTGAAATACCGACACGGGGCCGGCAGGTTGACCGCCGGGATTCCACGCCATGAGAGGCGCACCGCGGCCTCGGCGTCGAAATCGAAGCGGCGCATCCAGCGGGTACGCCGCATCACCTCTACCAGCGGCGCGATCGGATAGACGCGGAACCCGAACAACGAGTCCTGGATACCTGCCCACAGCGTTTCGAGATTGGTCCACCAGTTGGCGATGCGGCGTCCCCGCAGACGGATTCGCGGTGCACTCGAATCGAACACCGGCGCCCCGAGGATCATCGCAGCGGGAGCCGCGCACGATGCGGCCATGAACGCCTCGATGTGGTCGGCCGGGTGCTGTCCGTCGGAGTCCATGGCGAGCACGTGGGTGAAACCCGCGCGCTGCGCGGCGTACATGCCATCGAGGAGCGCCGCACCCTTGCCGCCGTTTGTGGCGCGCACCAGCACCCGCAAGCCGGGGTCAGCGCGTCCCAGATCCTCGAGCACCGCGGTGGAACCGTCGGTACTGCCATCGACCACGACCCACACCGGCTCCCAGTGCGCGCGCGCCGCGCGCACGGTCTCGAGGAGCCAGCGCCCCGGGTTGTAGCTTGGGATCAGCACCAGATGCGTGTCCGAGCGCGTCAATGCTCGCTCTCGACCAGCCGTGAGGACCTGGCGATCATCCAGGCGAAGCCGATGCCGCCGGTCCAGTAGCTGTCGCGCTTCACGAGCGGGCTCGCTTCGAAGCTGGCGCCGGCGAGGGAGTCGTGGCGCAGGTAGGCGCCCACCCAGAAAGACGGAAAGCGCCGCGTCAGGGACACCAGCGCCTGCGTTCCCGCGTAGCCGCCCGGCGCCTGGTAGGCAGGACGGCCCGGCACCGCGTACTGAGGTGCCACGGTGTAGAAATAGTCGTCGTAGCGGCGCTGTGCGTAGAGCGGGCCAGCCATGAGTCCCAGCTTCCAGCCGTGCGGGCCCGGGTACTGCGCCAAATCGAGGCTCAGGTTCGGCGAATAGAACCAGCCGATGCCGCGCGGGGAGGCTTCGACGGTGAACGCGGCGCGCGCCGGCAGCCGCAGATCAAGCGTCACGCGCCGATCTGCCGAACGCCACAGATGCGCGTTCAGCGAGGGTCCGATCTCCAGTGTGGGACGCAGGTCGGGCATTCCGGCGCGGGCCGAGTCGTTGCGCACCGGGGTCGTGGCGTTGACGCTCAGATTCAGCTCGATGCGGTCCTGATGGAAGAGCTTTCCCCGCAGTCCGTCGTGATCCGACTCGAGGAACTTGCCGCGGTACACGAAATAGGGGAGGGGCAGCGGGTAGGCATGCGTGGTGTTCGCGCCGCGGTAGTCGTTGAAGACCAGCACGCCGGCGCCCATACCGACCTCCCACAGGGGCAGCTGATCGGCCAGCGCCGGGCGTATGGCGCACGCGCCGATGACGAGCAGGGCCCCGAACGCTATCGGCGCAGGGCGCACGCGGGTTGCCTCACGTGGTGGTCTTTAGCGCGCAGATGCCGGTCGCTTCGATCTCGACCAGCAGATCCTCGCGGCAGATATCGGCTTGCAGGTAGATGACGGCCGGCGAGGGGCCGAGCGTGGCTGCGAGCTGCGCTTGAATGACCGGCAGGTCGTCCGGGCGGCGCACGTACGCCTTGAGTGCGAGCGACCCGAGTGTGAAGCGCGCTCCGCGCTCCACGCGGTTGGCCTCCTCGAGCAGCGCTTCGATGTTGGCGAGCGTCTCGCGGGTCTGTGCGGCGGTATCGCCGACGTGGATCGAGCGATGTCCGACGATGCTCGCGGTCCCGGAGATGAACAGCGTCAGGCTGCCGCGCTGGCGCAGCAGCGTCGCCCGCGAGAACACCGGGCTGTGCCGCCCGTACTGGCGCGGGTAGCGGTAGGCGCTCACCTGCCGGGGATTCTCTAGATAGACGGGGGCTTCCCGGCCGGCGAGAAAATACACCAGCAGCGGACTGCCGCGGCTGGCGCCGAGCGCCGAGGCCGCCGGCACCTTGCCGGTGAGCGGCTTGCCGGCCTCGCGCAGTGCCGTCCGCCGCGCGGTGTTGAATTGCCGGTAGCGCTCGCTGCCGTGCGAGTCGAGGTTGATGTCCGGCAGGTAGTTCCAGATGCGCAGCAGATGTGTAAAACCAACCGCATCGAGGGTCGCGCAGATCTCCCGGTAGGCCCCGACGGTGGCGGCATGCAACGCCGAAGAGTCGCCGGCCGCGCCGGGCTCACCCGCGGCCGCTTCGGCCTGAGGCGCCCGAACCTCGGGCACCGCAATGCAGCCAAACAGTACGTGCTCGCTGCGCCGGAAGCGCAGCCGGTTGCGCTGTCCGGATTCGGCCGGCTCGCCGCAGCGCCACACCTCGTGCACGTCGGCGGTGCCGAGCAGCACCCGCGTCGCCACCTGCGCCACGGGGATCTCGGCCGCGCCGCCGGCGGGCTGCGGCGCCGGGTCGAAGGTCGCGACCCCCAGCACCTCGCTCCACCGTGCCGCCTGGTACTCGGCAAGTGACAGGTAGTCCACATGCAGGCCCGCCGGGGCGCCCATGGGCCGCACGCGCGCTGCGTCAGTCGTTCGGCTTCTGGTCCGCCGGCTTGTGCGTCACGGCCGCCTTGGCCTTCACGGCGCCGTTGTGCACGCTGGTGCCGACCTTGCGGGCGCCGTGGGCGACCTTCTCGCGCGCCGGGCGGGTCTTGTCGGCGATCGTGTGCCCGACTTTCCGCGAGGTGTCGGCGATCGAGTGCCCGACGGTCGTGGCGCCGTGCGCGATGGCGTGACCGGCGGTCTTCGCATCGTCCTTGACGCTCGAGCCGGTGTCGGTCTGGGCGTACGCTGGTGTCAGCGCCGCAGTCAGGATGACGGCCGCAGCCGCCGCAGCAATGGTTGCTTTCATGGGGAAGTATCGTACTTCAGCCGCCGCTGGAATTGCACCGCCGCGTTCGCGGCGCTGTCCGCCGCGGGCCTGACCCTGCGGTGCCAATCGCAAGCACGTTAGGGCACACTTCTGAGAATGCGCCTCGACCGCCTGCCCATCTCGGTTCTCAAGACACGGTACGTGCCGGGCGGCTGGGACCTGCTCGCCTTTATCCTGGTGTTTGCGTTCTTCGTCTACGCCGCGCAGGCCGCGCACGGACTGACGGGATCGCTGGCGCGCCTGCAGGCGACGCCGATCTCGCTCGCGCCATCGGCGCTCGTCGGCTACTCGGCGCGCACCGCGCTGCGCATGCTGATCGCGATGGTGGCCTCGCTCCTCTTCACGTTCACCTACGCGACGCTCGCCGCCAAGAGCCGCCGCGCGGAGGTGATCCTCGTGCCGCTGCTCGATTTCCTGCAGTCGGTACCGATCCTCGGCTTCTCGTTCACGATCCTGTTCTTCCTGCAGCTCACGCCCGGACGGGTGGCGGGCGCGGAGATGGCGGCGATCTTCCTCATCTTCACCAGCCAGGCGTGGAACATGGCGTTCAGCTTCTACCACTCGCTGCGGAGCATTCCCGACGAGATGGTGGAGACCGCACGCAGCTTCCAGCTGAGTCCCTGGATGCGCTTCTGGCGCCTCGAGGTGCCGTTCGCCATGCCGGCGCTCATCTGGAACATGATGATGTCGATGTCGGGCGGCTGGTTCTTCCTGGTGTTCTCCGAGGCCATCACGGTGGGTCACACGACGGTGGCGCTGCCCGGGGTGGGCTCCTACATCGCGCTCGCCGTCCAACAGCGCAGCCTGAGCGCGATCGGCTGGGCGATCGCCGCGATGGCCGTCGTCATCCTGGCGTTCGATCAGCTGGTGTTCCGTCCGCTGACCGCGAGCGCCGACTGGTTCCGGCTCGATCAGGAGGCGGGATTCACCGCCAGCCGCCCCTGGGCGCTTGCCATGATGCGCCGCTCGCATTTCCTCGGGCTCCTCGGCCCCCTGTTCGTCGCCATGCTGCGCATCGGTGCCGGGCCGCGCGCGGGCCGGCCCGTGCCGCCGGCGGCGCCGCGCCACGGTGCCTGGCGCTCACGCTGGGTCGACTACGCCTGGTACGCCGTGCTGGTGCTTATCGGGATCGGGGCGCTGTGGAGGGTGACGCTGTTCGTGCTCGGAGAGGTGCAGCCGGCGGAGGTCGGCCGCGTGCTGCTCTACGGACTCATCACACTCGCGCGCGTGGCGGTGCTGATCGCGCTCGCGAGCCTCATCTGGGTGCCGGTGGGGGTGTGGATCGGAATGCGGCCGCGGGTGGCGAGCATCGTGCAGCCGATCGCGCAGTTCCTGGCCGCCTTTCCCGCGAACCTGTTTTTCCCGATCGTGGTGTCCGCCATCGTGCTCTGGAAGCTCACGCCGGACATCTGGCTGAGTCCGCTCATGATCCTCGGCACGCAGTGGTACATTCTCTTCAACGTGATCGTCGGCGCTTCGGCGATCGCCCCGGAGCTGCGCTATGCGGCGCAGAACCTCGGGGTGAGCGGCTGGCTCTGGTGGCGGCGCGTGGCGCTGCCGGCCGTGTTCCCCTTCTACGTGACCGGCGCGATCACCGCGTCCGGCGGCTCGTGGAACGCGAGCGTCAACGCCGAGGTGGCTCAGTGGGGAACGCAGACGGTGCGGGCGCACGGCCTGGGCGCCTACATCGCGGATGCGACCGCCGCCGGGGATTTCGCCCGCAACGTGCTCGGCATCGTGGTGCTGAGCCTGCTGGTGGTGATACTGAACCGGGTGTTCTGGCGTCCGCTGTACGCCCGCGCCGAGCGCAAGTTCCGCATCAGCTAGCGGCCCGACGCCGTGAGGAGACCGCCGTGAATGCCTCCGCTCCCGCGCTCAATCTGGCGCCGCTCCTCGACGTGCAGAGGCTGTGCAAGTCGTTTCGCAAGCCCGACGGCGATGAGCTGGTGGTTCTCGAGAACGTCAACCTGCAGCTTCGCCCGGGGGAGATTATCGGGCTGCTCGGGCGCTCCGGGTCCGGCAAGTCGACCCTGCTGCGCCAGATCGCCGGGCTCGACGAGCCGACCGCGGGCGTCGTGAGCTATCTCGGACAGGCGGTGTCGGGGCCGGCCGCGGGCATCGCCATGGTGTTCCAGAGCTTTGCACTGTTCCCCTGGCTGACGGTGCTCGAGAACGTGCAGCTCGGCCTCGAGGCGCAGGGAGTGGCCGAGGCCGAGATGCGCAGGCGCTCGCTGCAGGCCATCGACCTCATCGGGCTCGACGGTTTCGAGTCCGCCTATCCGCGGGAGCTCTCGGGCGGCATGCGCCAGCGGGTCGGCTTCGCCCGCGCGCTCGTGGTCCATCCCAACATCCTGCTGATGGACGAGCCGTTCTCGTCGCTCGATGTGCTCACCGCCGAGACGCTGCGCGGGGATTTCCTCGACCTGTGGGGCGAGGGCCAGCTGCCGATCAAGTCGGTGCTGCTGGTCACCCACAACATTGAGGAGGCGGTCCAGATGTGCGACCGGCTGCTCATCTTCTCGAGCAACCCCGGGCGCGTTGCGAGCGAGATCCCCATCGACTTGCCGCAGCCGCGGCACGGGGAGGACCCGCGCTTCCGGGCGCTCATCGACCGGGTGTACGTGGAGATGACCGCGAAGCCGCGCGGCGAGCTGCGCGCCGGCCCCAAGGCCGAGCGCTTCGCCGGCACCGGCATCGGCACGACGCTGATCCACGTGTCGTCGAACGTGTTCATAGGGCTCCTCGAGGCGATCAGCGGGCCGCCCTACAACGGCAAAGCGGACCTGCCGGTGATCGCCGAAGAGCAGCACCTCGACGTCGACGAGCTGTTCCCGGCGGCGGAGGCGCTGCAGATGCTGCGCTTCGCCGAAGTCGAGGGCGGCGACATGAGGCTAACGGAGGCCGGGCTGCAGTTCGCGCGCAGCGAGTCGGACGAGAGAAAAAAGCTCTTCGCCCGCCACCTCATCACCTACGTGCCGCTCGCCGCGCACATCCGCCGCGTTCTGGATGAGCGTGCGAGCCACGCAGCGCCGAAGAGCCGCTTCTTCGACGAGCTCGAGGACTACATGGCCGAGGAGGCCGCGGAGCAGACGCTGCGCACCATCGTCAGCTGGGGGCGCTACGCGGAGGTCTTTGCCTACGACGACAATCGGCAGGCGTTTACGCTCGAGAACCCTGCCTGAGTCTGGCGGCCGCCGCGGAAGGGGCAAAAAGGTGGGGTGGCGGGCACTGCCCGGCCACCCCTTCAGGAGGATGCTGCAACGGTGACATACACGGGCAGCGCCGGGTGTTGTTATCCGGCAAAGAAGTGCAAAGAATTCTGCGCGAGATGCCCTGTCGGGGTGGCCAGCCGCAGGATGAGTGTATCGTCCGCCGAGTGACCGACATGCCGGATCCAGCCACGGGAGAGACGCGGCCGAGGCTCCTGATCGTCGACGACGATCGGGAGCTGTGCGCCATGCTGGCGGAGTATCTTGCCCCCGAGGGTTTCCTCACGCATACCGCACCGAACGGGCCGCTTGGGCTCGAGCAGCTGGCACGCGAGCCGGCGGATCTCGTGGTGCTCGACGTCATGCTGCCGGAGCTGTCGGGCTTCGAGGTGCTCAAGCGCATCCGCGCCAGCAGCCGCGTGCCGGTCATCATGCTCACGGCCCGCGGCGAGGAAGTCGACCGGGTAGTCGGACTCGAGCTCGGCGCCGACGATTATCTCGCCAAGCCCTTCAGCCCCAGGGAGCTGGTGGCGCGTATCCGCGCCGTGCTGCGGCGCACACCCGGGGAGGTGCCCGCGAACGCGGGCGTGCTCCTCTGGGGACCGCTGCGCCTCGACCTGCGGGCACGGCGCGCGGGCGTCGGCGAGCACGATCTCGAGCTCACCTCCGCGGAGCTGCGGATACTCGAGCTCCTGGTGCGTGCAGACACCCGGACGGTGAGCCGCGATGAGCTCATGACACGCGCCCTCGGCCGGCGGCTCCTGCCCACCGACCGCAGCCTCGATACCCACGTCAGCAACCTGCGCCGCAAGCTCATGAAGTACACCGACCGTGTGAGTGTGCAGAGCGTGCGCGGTGCGGGCTATGCGCTCACCCTCGAGGCCGAGCGCTCCGACATCGCGCAGTCGTAGAATTCGCCATGCACTCGCTCTACTGGCGGATCTTCCTGGCTTTCTGGATCGCGCTCGCGCTGATCCTGGTGGGCACCCTCACGGTCGCGGTGAATGCGACCGCGCACCGCACCGACAAGCCGTGGGTGCAGCGCGGACAACTGTTCGCGCAGGCCGATCGGGCGTTCGAGTCGGGCGGCGCCGGGGCGCTCAAGGACTGGCTCCAGTCCCTGAGCGGCGAGCCTTTCAGCCGCACGTTCGTCATCGGTCCGGACGGCCGCGATGTGCTCGACCGGCCGCTACCGCAGTTCCTGAACACGCTCGCCGGCGGCGCGGCGGCGCACGGTACCAACCCTGCCGGCAGGCCGGGAGCGATCGCGCCGATCGGAGGCATGCTGGTGCTGGTGGATGCCGAGGGTCGCACCTGGCACGTAGTGGTGGGTCCGGTGCGGGAGACCCCGCGGTTGTTCGGCGAGCTGGAGCTGCCGGGCGTGCCATTGATGCTCCTGGCGATCGCCCTGGTGGCGAGCGGCGGGGTGTGTTTCTTCCTGGCGCGATATCTCGCCGCACCGGTCGACAAGCTGAGGCTCGCCACGCGCCAGATGGCCGCCGGGGACCTCAACGTCCGCGTACTGCCGGCGCTCAAGGGGAGGCAGGACGATCTGGGGCTCCTCGCCTCCGACCTCGACGCGATGGCCGAGCAGTTGCAGCACCTGCTCGAGACCAAGGAGCAGCTGTTGCGCGACGTGTCACACGAGCTGCGCTCGCCGCTGGCCCGGCTGCAGATCGCGCTCTCGCTCGCGCGGCGCGAGGACAGCGCCGCGGAGCGGCACCTGGCGCGCATCGCCTGCGAGGCCGACCGCCTCGAGCAGCTCATCGCCCGCACTCTGAAGCTCGCGCGGCTCGAGCGTGGCGTGTACGCGCTCGAGGACGCCCACGTCGACGTCGGCGCACTGCTCAGGAACATTGCCGCGGACGTGGCCATCGAGGCCGACGCGCGCGGCTGTCTCGTCAACGTGCAGGCGGAGCAGGACCTCGTCGTCTCGGGAGACGCGGAGCTGCTGCGCAGCGCGTTCGAGAACGTCATCCGCAACGCCGTCAGCTACAGTCCCGCCAACACCCTGGTCGCAGTCGGCGCGCGGCGCACGCCAGCGTTCGCCAGCCCGACTCCGACAGTCGAGATCGTCTTTCGCGATCACGGCCCCGGCGTACCGGACCGGGACCTGCAACTCATCTTCGAGCCTTTCTACCGGGTCGAGGCGGCGCGCGAGCACCGCTCCGGCGGGGGCGAAGGCCTGGGGCTTGCGATTGCCGCGCGTGCAGTGACTCTGCACGGCGGCGCCATCCGGGCGCGCAACCAGCCGGGCGGGGGACTCGCGATCACCGTCACGCTGCCGGCGGCGGGCGGCCCTGCCGCCGATGCGAAGCTTGCAACCGCCACAGCCGCCTGAAGCAGCGGCTCATCTGGCCTACAATCCATGCAAAATCAGCGCCTTAGCACGTGAAATTGCGCGATCGAGCGACCGTCCACCGGGCAGTCCGATCAAGGCGGTGAGCCGCTTCACGGCTGTGAAGAAGGACAGTCGCGATAATATAGTTGCAAAGAGCCCCCCAGGAAGGCCAAGGAGCCATCGTAATGTCGCTAAGGGCCAAGATCGCGGCGCAATTCCAGGAAGTCGCGGCCGAGCAGGAAAGAACACTGGCGCCACTGTCCGAAGACCTGAAGCTTCTCGATGCAGGCCTCGATTCCCTCAGCTTTGCGATTATCGTGGCGCGTCTGACGGACTCGCTGGGAGTCGATCCCTTCAACTCGAGCGCCATGGTGGAGTTCCCGGTGACCTTCGGCGATTTCGTAAGGTTGTACGAAGACGTTGGCAAGTAGCCCGCGCTCGCTGTGGGAATCAATCACTGCGGAGGGTGTCCCCTGCGATCGCCGCCTGCATGGCGTTAGGAGCGTAGTCAGCCTCGCTGATCTCGCCCAGGCATCGAGCCTCGGCGGGCGGCTCGAGCAATTGCGTCACGGTACGGTATTGCTCGCGATCAAGGACCAACTCGCTGCGGCATTGGCGATGATCGAGTTGGACGGGCTTGCGAGGAGGATGATCCTCTGCCCACCCGATCTCGGGAGGGAGCATTTGCGCGCCGTGATCAGCGCGGCGGGCGCAGATGCATGTGTCCGGGATCAGGTCGGTCCGGGGCTGGCCGAGTCGGGTATTACCACCTGTATCACCGTCGAGCCGCGGCCGCGCCCGGAAAATCTGTCCCGAGTGCCCGCGTGCGCTACCGAATGGATCCTGCTGACTTCGGGAACGAGCGGGGTACCGAAGCTTGTGCAGCACGACCTCGCGAGCCTCACGCACGCCTTGGCTGGTCGGGCGCGGGCGCCTCAGGCCGTGGTCTGGAGCAGCTTCTATGACATTCGCCGCTACGGGGGCCTGCAGATCTTTCTGCGCGCCCTGTGCAGCGGGTCGCTCGTGCTCTCCGATCCGGCCGAGTCGGTCGTGGACTTTCTGCAGCGCGCGGCCACGGCCGGGGTCACGCACATCTCGGGAACGCCATCGCACTGGCGAAAGGCTCTCATGAGCGGTGCGGCCAGGAAGCTTGCGCCGAGTTACGTGCGGCTCTCGGGCGAGATCGCCGATCAGGCGATTCTCGACAGCCTGCGAGCCACCTATCCGAGCGCGATCGTGGCGCATGCATTTGCCTCGACCGAGGCCGGCGTAGCTTTTGAGGTGCGCGACGGTCTCGCCGGCTTCCCCGCGGAGCTGATCGGTCCGTGCACCTCCGGCGTACAGCTGCAAGTGGCGGGAGAAACCCTGCGCATCCGCTCGGGCGGCAACGCCCGGGGTTATCTGAATGGCGGAGCCGAAGCGCTGCAGGGCCCCGACGGTTACGTCGACACCGGCGATCTGGTGGAGCTGCGCGCGGGCCGCTACCATTTTATGGGCCGGCGCGGCGGGGTGATCAACGTCGGGGGTCTCAAGGTCTACCCCGAGGAGATCGAGGCGGTCATCAACGCCCACCCGTGGGTGCGCATGTCGCTCGTCAGAGCGCGCCGCAATCCCATCACCGGCTCCGTGGTCGCGGCGGAGATCGTGCTCGCGGATGAGGCAAACGGTCGGGGCGCGCGGCCGGCATCCGAGGTGGTGACCCGCGAAGTGGCCACGCGCTGCCGGCAGACGCTCGCCGCGCACAAAGTGCCGGCGATGATTCGGGTCGTGCCGGCGCTCGAGGTATCCGCATCCGGGAAGCTGGTGCGTCCCGTTGCGTAACGTCATCGTAACAGGAGCGAGCCGGGGTATCGGTTTGCAGATCGCCGCGGCGCTGGCCGCGAGCGACTATCGGGTGATCGCAATTGCGCGCTCGCCGACCACGCAGCTGGAATCGGCCCTTGCTACGGTCGGGCAGGCGGGGCGCGGTGCGCTGCACTTTCGACGCTTCGATCTGCTCGAGACTGGCGCCATCCCGCAACTCGTCAGCAGCCTGCGCCAGGAGTTCGGACCGCCGTTCGGGCTCGTCAACAACGCCGGGATCGGTACCGCCGGGATCCTGGCGATGATGCGCGACGACCAGATCGACACCCTCGTGCGTCTCAACACGATCTCGCCTATCGTTCTGACCAAGTATGTTGTGCGCTCGATGATGAGCGAACGTGCCGGGCGCATCGTGAGCATTTCATCGATCGTCGCCACCACCGGCTACAAGGGGTTGTCGGCTTACTCCGCGACCAAAGCCGCACTCCTCGGGTTCACCCGCTCACTCGCGCGTGAGGTCGGCGAGCTCGGCATCACGGTGAATGCGGTCGCGCCGGGATTTGCCGACACCGAGATGACGCGGCAGCTGGGCGAGGCGGAGCGTGAGAAGATCGTGCGCCGCAGCGCCCTGCGCCGTCTCGTCGGGGGGGATGACGTGGCGGCCGCCGTGCAGTTTTTGTTCAGTGAGCAGGCCCGCAATATCACCGGCACCACGTTGACGGTAGACGCGGGCAATACCGCCTGAACCAGGACCCGCGACGGCGGGGCCTGCAGTGCCCGCGGCTTACAGCCGCAGACTCCCTGCCTGCAGGCGCTGGTAGAGCAACCGGTCGAGCCGCACGTACCGCTCCGCCGCCTGATCATCCAGATACAGCTCGTCGCGGATATGGGTGGGATCGTAGCCCTGCCGCACCAGATCCTGCTTTTTCAGCTTGAACGTTCCGGTCAGCTCCAGCGCCGGGACAATCCGCAGCAGCACCGGCCGGGCGTAGGCGGGCAGCCGTGCCACGAGCCGGCGCCTGAGCTCGCCGAGGTCGAAATCTGTCTCGACGATGAGCGCGGCCATGCCGGCGCGCCCGTCGGCTTGCGGCAGCGCCACGCCGTAGACCGCCACATCGCTCACTCCCGGGCAGCCGGCGATGACCTCCGCGACCTCGGTCGTGGAGACGTTCTCGCCCTTCCAGCGGAAAGTGTCGCCGAGACGGTCGACGAAGTAGAAAAACCCCTGCTCGTCGCGGCGCATCAGGTCGCCGGTCCGGTACCAGGCGTCCCCGGGGGCGAGCACGTTGTGCAGGATCTTGCCCGCGGAGGCTGCGGCATCGGCGTAGCCCTCGAAGCGCCCGGTGGCCGTGCCATCCGCAGCGCGCACCATCCCTAAGGCCTCGCCGGGCTCGTTCGGGGCGCACCTGACGCACAGCCCGCGCGCATCGCGCAGCGGCTCGCCGCTGGCCACGTCGAATCTCACGAGCGCCACCGGCATGCGGTGTGCGAGGAACGGCGGAATCCGCCCGATCGCCCCCGGCCGGCCCTCGCAGTTGTAGAGCGAGAAGCTGCCCTCGGTCGCGGCGTAGTACTCGAGAATCCGCGGGATCGCGAAGCGCGACTGGAACGCCTGCCAGACTTCCTCGCGCAGGCCGTTGCCGCAGCACACGCGCAGCATGTGGCGACGCTCCTCCGGATCCGGCGCGCTCGCCACCAGATAGCGGCACAGCTCGCCGATGTACTGGAAGAGCGTGCAGCGCTCGCTCACCACGTCGCGCCAGAACTCCCGCGCCGAGAAGCGCTCGCGCACCACCACGGCACCGCCGCCGACCAGCGTCGCGCCGGTCGCGACGACGCCGCCGACGCTGTGATACAGCGGCAGGCAGTCATACATGCGGTCGTCGGGGCCGGTGTCCATGAGCCCTGCAAACCAGTGACTCCACTGCATCAGGCGATGGTGGCTGACGCTCGCCGCCTTCGGCAGCCCGGTTGTGCCCGAGGTGTAGATATAGAGTGCGCGGTCCTCGAGCGTCGCCGCCTGGCACTCCGCGGCATCGAGCGGGGAGGGGTCCTGCGCGGCCACCTGCGCATCGAGCGGCGGCAGATCGGAGGCGCCGGGACCCAGCGCTGCGAGCCGGATCTCCCGCGGCAGCAGGTCGCGCACAGCGGCGAGGGCGGCGCGCAGCGCGCCGCCGGCAATGACATAACGGGGCGCGACGATGCGGATGCTGTGGGCGAGCAGCTCGCCGGCGAGATGCGTATTGAGGAGTGCAACGGTCACGCGGATGCGGCTGAGGCCGAGCCACACCGCCAGGTACTCGGGGCAGTTCGGCATCAGCAGACAAACGACATCGCCGCCGCCGAGACCGGACTCGAGGCCCCAGCGCGCGTAGCGGGTGGCGGCGGCGGCGAGCTCGCGGTAGCTCAGGGTCGCGTCGCTCCCGACGAGCGCCGGCGCCGCGCCGCGCACCTGCGCCTGGGCCTCGATCGCCACCGGCAGCGTGCGCGTTACGTCGCGCCCGATCGGCGCGGTCAGAGCCAGCGCACGCACCCAGGCGTCGAGCGCCGCTTGTGTGTTTTCGTTGCCGCGAGCGGTCATAATGCTGCGCAGGATCCGAGGCAGTCGGCTGCCGAAGTTTGACACACTGCGGAGCTTTCGCTGATGAGAAACGAGACGATCGCGCTGCACGCTGGGTTTGACGGCGATCCCACGACGCACGCGGTGGCGGTGCCGATCTACCAGACGGTCGCCTACTCCTTCGACAGCGCGGCGCACGGCGCGGCGCTCTTCAATCTCGAGGTGGAGGGCTACCGCTACAGCCGCATCAACAATCCGACCAACGCTGTGCTCGAGAAGCGCGTCGCCGAGCTCGAGGGCGGCATGGCCGCGGTCAGCGTGAGCTCGGGACAGGCCGCGCTGCTTTACTCGGTGCTGACGGTCGTGCAGGCGGGCTACAACCTGGTGTCCGTGCCGCAGCTCTACGGCACGACTCACACGTTCTTCAACCACGTGCTGCCGCAGCTCGGCATGCAGGCAAAGCTGGCGCGTTCGGACGATCCGGCGGAGCTCGCACGCCTGATCGATGATCGAACCCGCGCGGTGTTCTGCGAGACCGTGGGCAACCCCGCCGGCAACGTCTGTGACATCGAGGCGATCGCGGACGTCGCACACCGCGCCGGCGTGCCGCTGATCGTCGATAACACGGTGCCGACCCCGATCCTCATCCGGCCGATCGACTTCGGCGCCGACGTCGTGATCCACTCGCTCACGAAGTTCCTCGGCGGGCACGGCACGACGCTCGGCGGCATCGTGATCGACGCCGGCAGATTTCCCTGGGGACGCTACCCCGAGCGCTTCGCGATCATGACCCAGCCCGATCCGTCCTACCACGGGCTCGTCTACACCGAGCATTACGGTCCGACCGCCTACATCGGCCGCTGCCGCGACGTGCTGCAGAGAACCACGGGCGCCGTGCTCGCGCCGCTGAGTGCATTCCTGCTGCTGCAGGGGATCGAGACGGTGGCGCTGCGTGTCGAGCGGCACGTCGAGAATGCACGGCGCGTCGCCGAGTTCCTCAGGCAGGATCGGCGCGTCGCCTCGGTCAACTACGCGGGCTTCGCGGACAGTCCCTACTACGGGCTGGTGCAGAAGTACCTCGGCGGTCGCGCCTGCTCGCTGCTCACCTTCGCGGTGCGCGGCGGCTTCGATGGCGGTGTGCGTTTCTACGACGCGCTGAAGCTCTTCAAGCGCCTGGTGAACCTCGGCGATGCCAAGTCGCTCGCCTGCCACCCCGCCTCCAGCACTCACCGGCAGATGTCGGTCGAGGAGCAGCGGCTCGCGGGCATCGGGCCGGAGACGATTCGTCTCAGCATCGGCATCGAGCACATCGACGACATCCTCGCCGACCTCGACCAGGCGCTGGCCGCCGCGGTTGGCTGATGAGGGACCCGGACAGTCAGGGTGAGTTCCCGGCGCCGGTGGCGGCGCTCTTTACCCCGCGTGCCGAGCGCGAGCGGATCGATGACCTGCTGACGCGCGTGCTCGCCGCCGCGCTCGAGCGCGTCGGCCAAGGATCAATCATGCCGGACATCGACATGAGCCGCTTGCGGGAAGAGCTCGCCGCCTTCGACTTCGAGACGCCGCGGCCGCTGGAGTCGCTGCTGGAGTGGACGACGTCGCAGCTGGAGCATGGCGTCGTGCACATGACCCATCCGCGCTACTTCGGGCTCTTCAATCCGCCCGCGAGCTTTCCCTCGCAGTGCGCCGATCGCATCACGGCCGCTTTCAACCCGCAGCTCGCGAGCTCGGGTTCCTCGCCCGCGCCGGTGGCGATCGAGGCGCATGTGATCCGCGCCATCGCAGCGCGCGCCGGCCTGCCGCCGGAATCCGCCGGCCACTTCACGACCGCGGGCTCGGAAGCCAACTACACGGCGCTCATCTGCGCGCTGACCCGCGCCGAGCCGCGCTTCGGCACCGAGGGCGTGCGCGCCTTTTCGGGCCCGGTGGCGCTCTACACCTCGCGCGAGTGCCAGCCGGCGTGGTTCAAGATCGTGCACCAGGCCGGCCTTGGACGCACGGGACTGAAGCTCATCGCGACCGATGCACGCGGCGAGCTTGACGCCGCCACTCTGGAGGAGACGATCGCGCGCGACGTGCAGGACGGGATCGTCCCCGTGATGGTCTCGGCCACCGCCGGCACGACCGGCGGCGGCATGATCGATCCGCTCGCTCGCTGCGCCGGAATCGCGCGCCGCCACGGCGCCTGGTACCACGTGGATGCCGCCTGGGGCGGTGCGGCGCTGTGCTCCGAGCGTCTGAAGCCGCTGCTCGCAGGTCTGGAGCTCGCGGACTCACTCACCATCGACGCCCACAAGTGGTTCGCAACCACGATGGGCTGCGGGATGTTCATCACGCGCCACCCCGGCGTTCTCGGCGAGGCGTTCCGCGTGACCACGGCGTTCATGCCCTCGGCGGTCGGCGCGCTCGACCCGTACCTCAACACGGTGCAATGGTCGCGCCGCTTCATGGGGCTGAAGCTCTTCCTGTCGCTCGCGGCGGCCGGCTGGCGGGGGTACGCGGCGCACGTCGAACGCGCGGTGGCAGTGATCGAGCGCGTGAAGGCGCAGCTCCTCGCTCGCGGCTGGCTGGCCGCGAACGACTCGCAGCTCGCAGTCCTGTGCGTGGTGCCGCCGCCGGGCTATCCAGAGGTACGCGAGGTCGTGCGCCGGGTGCTCGCCTCGGGCCGCGCGTGGGTGGCCGCGACCCGTTTCGCCGGGCGCGACGTGATCAGGATCTGCGCGACGCACGGCGAGATCGCCGCTGCCGACGTCGAGGAGCTGATCGCCGCGCTCGAAGCTACCGCGTGACGGCGAGCAGCTTCTGCACCAGCGCCTCGACGGACGTAACCGAGCGGAAGTTCTCCGGAGTGATGTCGTTTTGCGGAATGCTGATCGCGAACTCCGCCTCCAGGGCGAGCATCAGATGCACCATGGCGACGGAGGTCACGCCGAGCTCGCTCAGGCGGACATCGAGTGGCAGGGCGCGCGCCGCGCCGGGTTTGCCGAGGATCTGCTCGACCAGACCCAACAGACGGTCGCGCACCGGGAGTTGCGGATCTCGCTCCGCCGACGCGTCGCTCATAGGTCGACCAATGATACCGCGTCAGGGGCGCTGGTCCGCATCCCGGCAGCGCCAACCAGCGCAAGCCAGTTGCGATAGATCGCCAGCGCCGCGGGTCGCCAGGTATTGCGCAAGGCCGCGGCAACCGCATCAAAGGGAAACTGTTCCAGAAGCGCGGCGGTGCGGCGGGTGAGGGCCTGCTGGCGGAACTCCTCGAGGAGGGCCGTTGCCGTGGCCGGAAAGTACCCAAAGGGCAGGGTCGGGTAGTGCGGCTGCCTTGTATCGAGGTAGCGGCCGACATCGCGCCGGTACTCCTTGAGGAGCGTCGCGGCCTCGTACTCGGGGTGGCCCTGAAAAAAGAGCATCGGACTGCGGCGCCGCCTGATGAAGGCGTCGGCACCGGTGTCAGCCGACCAACTGAGGAGCGTATAGCCCGCCGCGCGCAGCGCCGCGACGGGCAGCTCGTTCCAGCGCGAGTGCGGCATGGGAAGCGGTGCGCCGACATCAGCGAGCAGCGGATGCCGATCGAGGATCTCGTGCTCGAAGACGCCGCAGCGCTTGTGCGCGAGCCGCTGGCGCTCGATGCCGTCGAGATGCTCGACGACGGCGTGTGCCGCGAGACACGACCAGATGCTGGGGATCCGCTGCGCTTCGGCCCACGCCAGCAGCTGTGGGAAGCGCGGCCAGTACGGCTCGTCGGCGAGACGAGGAGTGCGCGGCTCGGTGCCGGTCACGATGAGCGCATCCGGCGGCTCGCGCAGCAGCTCATCGAGAGGCCAGTAGGAGCGGCCGATGTGCTCCAGCGCGGCAGGCGAGCGCGACAATTCCGGGAAGGAGGTGAACCGTACCCGGATCGGCTGGCCGCCGGCGGCCTCCTGCAGCAAGCCGCAGAATTGCGTCTCCGTGGCGGCGAGCGCCGAGTCCGGCATGTTATTGACGACCGCTATGCGGATCCAGCGTCGCCCCGCGCTGCTGCGGGCGCGCGTGTCCCCGGCAGGATGCGCCTCAACCTCCAATGACATAGGATTTCACTTAAGTAAAGCTGTGCTATGTGACATCGGCCCGGGAAGGCCGAAAGATACACGGTATCATGAGCCTAAACGTTCGCAGCGACGAAAACTGCTCCGGAGGTCTCGTTTAATGGAAGCGCAGCCGATTGCGGAAACAGCCATCGCGGGCGCCGATTACGCCGCGGGTGACCTCAAGGCCCGCGCCCAGAAAGCGGCGGCGATTGCAGCCGCTCACGCGCCCGCCGTGGATGCGGCCGCGCGGTTCCCGGCCGAAGCGTTCGAGGCAATCAAGGCGCAGAGACTTCTCGGCATCATGGTGCCGGCGGTGTTCGGCGGCGAGGGCGCGCGGATCAGCGAAGTCGCCGACGTGTGTTACCTGTTAGGTCAGTCGTGCGCTTCGAGCGGCATGATTTACGCGATGCACCAGATCAAGGTGGCGTGCGTCTCGCGGCACATGGGCGAGAGCGCCCCACTGCAGCGCCTGCTGCGCGCTCTGTGCGCCGAGCAGTTGCTGCTCGCCTCCTCGACTACCGAAGGTCAGGGCGGCGGCAACATCCGCTCGAGCGAGGCGCCGATCGAACACCATGAGGGCGGGCGCATCAGCCTCGAGCGTCGCGCCAGCGTGATCTCCTATGGCGCCTATGCCGACGGCATCGTTACGACGGCGCGCCGTGCCGCCGATGCTGCGGCGACCGACCAGGTGCTCGTGGCACTTCTCAAGAGCGACTACACGTTGTCGCGCCTGCAGGGCTGGGATGCGCTCGGCATGCGCGGCACGTGCAGCGAAGGCTATACGCTCAAGGCTGCCGCGGCGGCCGGGCAGATTCTGCCGGTGCCCTACGAGATCATTCACGCCCGCACCATGGTGCCGTTCGCCCATCTTCTCTGGGGCTCGGTGTGGACCGGCATCGCGGCGAGCGCGACTGCACGGGCGCAGGCCTTCATCCGCAACGCGATGCGTCACAGTCAGGGTCAGCTGCCGCCCGGCGCCCCACAGTTCACCCGGGCGCTGGCGACGCTCCGCACCCTGCGCGGGATGCTGGCCACCTCGCTCCGCCGCTACGAGCAGATCATGGACGATCCGCAGGCGCTCGCCGCGCTCGAGTTTCAGACGATGATCACGCTGACGAAGGTCGAGGCTTCGGAGCTCGCCGCCGCGACGGTCATGAGCGCAATGCGATCCTGCGGTCTCTCGGGTTATCGCAATGACAGCGAGTTCAGTCTCGGGCGCCACCTGCGCGATGTACTGTCCTCGCCCATCATGATCAACAACGATCGCATTCTGTCCAACCTGGCGACCTCGGTGCTGATGAGCCCGGTTCCGACGTCCCTGCGCGAGTGAGGCCGAGGCGGCCCAGCAGATCAGCGCGATCACGCGCCGGAGCGAACCGAGCATGAGCGTCCTGCAACCAGAAACCGCGATCCCGGCAGATGACCCGCTGGCGGCGATTGCCGGGTCCCTCTTCAGGCCGATGGGGATCGATGGCGTCTACGCCCGTACGCAGCTCTATGAGAATGTGATCGAGCGGCTCACGAGTCTGATCTCGCGGCAGCGCGATCCACAGGCCGAGGTGCTGCGCTTCCCGCCGGTCATGAGTCGGCGGCAGGTGGAGAAGTCCGGCTATCTCGGCAGCTTCCCCAACCTGCTCGGCTGCGTCTGCACGCTGCACGGCGGTGAAGCGGCCATTCATGCGGCCGCTGCCCGTTACACGAGCGGCGAGGACTGGACGACGGCGCTCGCAGCCTCGGACCTGGTTCTGTCGCCGGCGGCCTGCTACCCGCTGTATCCGTTGGTCGCGAGCCGCGGGCGCCTGCCGCGGGCCGGCCTGATATTCGACGTCGCGGCGGACTGTTTCCGCCGCGAGCCCTCGCGCTCGCTCGACCGGCTGCAGTCTTTTCGGATGCGCGAGTTCGTGCGCATCGGTTCGCCGGAGGAGGTCACGGCGTTCCGTGACGGGTGGATAGCGCGTGCGCGGCAGCTCGCCGACGAGCTCTCCCTGCCTCACACCATGGACATCGCCAGCGATCCGTTTTTCGGCCGGGTTGGCCAGGTCATGGCGGTCAGTCAGCTGCAGCAGGCACTCAAGTTTGAGCTGTTGATCCCCTACCACGCCACCGCCAGGCCCACCGCCTGCATGAGCTTCAATTATCACCGCGATCATTTCGGGCAGGTATGGGATCTCAAGGACGAGCGCAACGAGCTCGCGCATACCGGCTGCATTGCCTTCGGCATGGATCGGCTGGCGGTCGCGCTGTTCGCCAACCATGGACTGGACGTCGCGCAATGGCCGGCTGGCGCGCGGCGCGTGCTCGGGTTGTGATGCGCGCCGAATGTCACCATTCCCGGCTCGGCGGCTGCGTGTAGTCCATGCCGATCGATCCGCATGTCAGGCGATTCCTGGACACGCTGGCCACCGTGAATTCGCCCAGCGCGCTGACGCTGACGGTCGAGGAGCGGCGCGGTGCGCTGCAGCGGCTGCTGGGCTTCTCACCGCGGGGCGAGCCGGTTGGAGCGGTGGAGGATCGGGTCCTGCCTGGACCGGATGGGTCGCTGAGCCTGCGCGTCTACACCCCTGCAGCGTCGCGCGCGAGCGAAGTGTTGCCCGGTCTCATCTACTTTCACGGCGGTGGGTTCGTCGCCGGGAGCCTCGATACCCACGATCCGATCTGCCGGTCCCTCACCAACGCCAGCGGCTGCCGGGTGCTGTCGGTCGACTACCGGCTGGCGCCTGAGCACCCGTTCCCGGCAGCGGTCGCGGACGGGAATGTCGCCACGGCCTGGATCGCAGCGCACACCCGCGAGTTGGCCATCGATCCGGATCGTCTCGGGTTGTGCGGCGACTCGGCCGGGGCAACTCTGGCCGCCGTCGTGTGCCAGATGACGACCGCGGCTCGACAGGTCCGCCTGGCGTGCCAGTTTCTGCTGTGTCCGATCATGGATTGCGCGGCGGAGAGCGAGTCCCGCGTGAGCTTCGTGCGCGGCTTCCTGGTCGATCGCGCCATTCTCGAGCATGATCTGAACCAGTATCTGCGGGCGGACGCGGACCGTACGGATCCGCGAATCTCGCCACTGCACGCGCTGGATCTGCGCGATCTCCCGCCCACCTGTATCCACACGGCCGAGTTCGATCCGCTGCGCGATGAAGGCCGCGCGTACGCGGAACGGCTGCAGAGCGCGGGGATCAGCACCATTTTCCGATGCCACCCCGGTATGATCCATCTCTTCTATGGCATGCGTACGCTCATTCCGTACGCCGACACCGCCTTCAGACTCATGGGCGCGGACATCCGCAGCTTGCTCACGTCAACGCAGACCGCAGAGGGGGTCACCGGATGACTGATCGCCTGCAGGTTGAACGGCTCGTGCGCGAGCTGCACGCGGCGCGTGTAGAGGGGGAACTCGAGCGACTCTGCCGGGTGTTTGCCCCCGATGCCCGCCTGCGCATCGCCGGCTCCGGCGATGGCAAGCGCATCGCGCTCGATGCCAGCGGAATGCGCGTGATCCGTCCCTGGCTCTCGGTACTGGTGAAGACGTTCAAACTGAGCCGCTACCAGCTCCTGTCACTCACGGTCGAGGGTTCGCGGGCCGCGGCCCACTGGCGGGTCGACATTCACTCCAAGGTCACCGGCGTGATCGTGCCGACCGAGCTGGTGGATGTGATCGAGGTGAGCGACGGGCGCATCGCCTCGCTCACCGAGTTCTTCGTGCAGTGCTGAGTGCCGGCAAATCATCCACCCCGGGCGATGTGTGACGAATGGCTGCAATGAGATGTGCGGGTCGGCCCTCGACACCGGCGGATGTGCCAGCGATCATCGCTTTGCTTGCGCAGGCCGGGCTGCATCCGAACGTGGAACCGCGGGACCTGCACTGGAAGTACTGGTATCCGCGAGCGGACTGGCCGGGACCGCGTTCCTTCGTCCTGGCCGACGGCAGCGCAATTCTCGCCCACGGCGGCATCATTCCCGGCTCGTATGCCTGGGAATCGCACCGGCTCGGGACCCTGCACGTGATCGACTGGGCGGCGAGCCCGCGGGAGATCGGTGCGGGGGTCGCCCTCATGAACTACCTGGGTCAACAGGCCGAGGCCCTGCTCGCGATCGGCGGCAGCACCCAGACCATGCAGATCCTGCCGCACATCGGCTTTCGCACCCTCGGGGTAGCCGTCGGCTACGCCCGCGCCTTGTCGCCGCTGCGCATGCTCCGGGATCCCGGGCTGCGCAACTGGCGGCTGCTGCCGCGGTTCGCTCGCAGCGTTTCCTCGAGGCTCGGCGCGCATCCCGCAGCACCCGGGAACGGCTGGGGGGCGCGCCGCATTGGGCGCGATGAGCTCGAGCGGATCTCCCTGGTGTTTCCTGTCCCTGGGCGTGGCCTGGGGGTCTTCGAGCGAAGTGCGGACCTGTTCAGCTACGCGCTCGCCTGTCCGATCGCTCCGATGCACCTGTATTCGGTGGAGAAAGCAGGGCGTGCGTGGGGCTATTTCATGCTCGCCTCGGCTCCGAGCCAGGCCCGCATCGCCGACTGCTGGATGGATTCAGACCGGCCGGCCGACTGGCGCGCGATGATTCACTGCGCGGTCGAGGAGGCCAGACGTGATCCGCACGCGGCCGAAGTCGTGATCTGGGCGAGCGATCCACTGCTCTCCGAGTGTCTGCGGGCGAGCGGTTTCCGCGCACGAAATGAGACTCCCATCCTGCTGCGCTCCGCAAACGGCGCTGCAGCGCCGCCGGCACCCATGCGCGCACAGATGCTGGACAACGATGCGGCTTATCTGCACGGCGGCCGCGGCGAGCTGTGGATGTGAGTCGCTCTCAGGGAATCGTCTTCTCGCCGACGTTGGACATCTCACCGACCACCCCGGCGCTGGTGTACGCGGCGACACCGAAGTACCAGGTTCCCGCAGCGAGATTGGTTACCATGTAAGTCGTGAGGCCGGGGTTCGCCAGCGTCACCTGTTGATTCAGATTGTTCGCCGAGGTTCCGTAGTAGACGATATATCCTGCCAGGCCGGCCAGCACCGTGTCAGAGGTCGTCTCCGTCACGGGAGTCCAGTCGAGCGTCGCGGCTCCGCTGGAAACCTCGTTGACGCTGATGCTGAATGGTGCAAGGGACGCGCTCGATGTGCCGTCACTCACGCTGATGAGGATATTCGCGTCCATCCCCACATCCTCAGCCGGGGGCGTTCCGGTCAGCGCACCGTCCGAGCTGTTGAAAGCCGCCCACGCCGGCTTATTCTGGATACTGAAAGCCAACGTAGCGCCTGCCGCTCCCGATACCGTGGGAGTGAAGCTGTAAGGTGACCCGTAATTAACTCCGGCGGGCGGGGCACCCTGAACGGTGAGCCCACCAGACGTTTGTGACGCCGGCGGGTCTGTCGTCGATGAAGTCGAGCCTGCGATCGAGTCGCCTGACCCATCCCCACCGCACGCGGCGAGTGCCATTGCGAGTGATGCACCCAGGACGGCGAAGCGCAAACGCCGCCGCGTGTCTGAACAGTGATCCATGCGTTGCCCCCTGTGATCGCCGGCAGGGCAAAGCAAAGATCCCGGGCGGTGAGGTTGACGACGCCGCGACGGTTTCTGCGGCGCCGGCAACCCCGCTATCTCAACGCGATCCGAACGCCGAGACCGGAGGCTTTGCGTCTCCCCCTCGCGGGGAATTTGCCCTGTATACGCAAGTTAAGCTTCGCCATCGCACAAAGGCAATATGTCTGTGTTGGAAGACGGTGTCTGTGCACGCAGACGCCGCGACGCGCTAGTCCTTTAGGGGATCGTCTTTTGGCCGACGCTGGATATCTCGCCTACCACCCCGTCGCGGGTGTATGCGGCAACAGCGAAGTACCAGGTTGCCGAAGCGAGATTGGTCACCATGTAAGTCGTGAGCCCCGGATTCGCCAGCTTCACCTGTTGATTCAGGTTGTTAGCCGAGGTTCCGTAGTAGACGATATATCCGGCCAGGTCGCCCAGAGCCGTGTCGGCGAGGGTGCGGGTCACACCAGACCAGTCGAGCGTCGCGACTCCATTCGAAACCTCGTTCACGCCGATGTTGAATGCCGACAGGGAGGCGCTCGCTGTGCCGTCACTCACGCTGATCAGGACATTCGCGTCCGTTCCCACATCCGCGACCCCGGGCGTTCCGGTCAGTGCACCGTCCGAGCTGTCGAAAGCCGCCCACGCCGGCTTATTCTGGATACTGAACGCCAACGTAGCGCCTGCCGCCCCCGATACCGTGGGCGTGAAGCTGTAAGGTGAGTCGTAGTTCACTCCCGCGGGCGGGACACCCTGGATCGCAAGCGACGGAGCGGATAACGCCCGCGCTGCCGCCGGCGTTGTCGTCGAAGTCGTCGTCGATGAAGTCGATGAAGTCCATGACGCCGAGTGCGTGATGGACGAAGTCGATGAGGCCAAGGGCCTGACCGGATCGGCGTCTGTGCCACCTCCTGTGCGCACGACGAGAGCCAATGCGAGCGCTGCACCGACGAGAGCCAACGCCAGCGATGCACTGCGGATAGTGAGCCCCGAACGCCGCGGGACGGCCGAACGGTGATCCATGCTTTACCCCCGTCTGTGACGACCCGAAGGGCAAAGCAAATGGTCTCCGTGTTGAAGATGACGACGCCGCGACTGGGTCTGCGGTGCCGGCAACTCCGCTATCTCAGGCGATACGAGCGTTGAGACCGGAAGTTTTGCGTCTCCCCCTCGCGGGGGGTTTGCCCTTCGCGGCGTAGTAAAGCTTCACAAGGATGGAAGCGCAATATGTCTCCTCGCGGAGACGGTTTTTCGCGGATGCTACAAATCCACCGCAGAGCCACGCGCGGTCAGTTTGACATATAGCGCACGCGCCGGAATATTGTTGTCTGAGGCTCCGGTTTGCGCGAGCGTGTGTAAGGATACGAGCCGGCAAAATAAGAACCGTTGGATGAGCGAACCGGTCATTCTGAGAAATACCCTGGCGATTGCGGCTATCGCGGTGCTGCAGACAGTGGCGCCTGCGGTCATTGCCGTGGCGTCGTTGTACGCCGTGCTGGGCGCGTACGGCGTACACCTCGATGAGGGCTACCACTCGATGGCAGTGGTCGTGGGGTTGCTCGCGCTGTTGCTGCCGCGACCCGCGCGGACCTTGCAGGGCCAGCTCCTGCCGGCTTCCATTCCAATCGCCCTTGGTGTCCTGCTGCGCTGGACGGCGCTGCTGGTCGCACTGCTCGTGATCGGCTACGTCACCAAGTTCTCGGGGCACTACTCGAGGCGCGCCATGCTCACCTGGGCGGTGCTCGGACCGGTACTGATGGTTCCCGCTATTCTTGCTCTGCACGAGCTCACGAGGCGCTACTACCTCCATCCCGGCAATGCCCGCAAAGCGGTGCTGGCCGGCTGCACGGAGTCGAGCCTCGCGCTGGCGACGCGGCTCGGCCGCTGCCCGGAATTCGGGATGGCGGTCGTCGGATTCTTCGACGACCGCGAGCGGGAACGCCTCAAGGTCGACCCCGAGGTACGGCTGCTCGGGAATCTGAAGGACCTGGCCCGCTACGTCAGTGCCCACCATATCGAGGTGATCTTCCTCGCTCTGCCCGTGAGACAGGTTGCACGGGTGATGGAGCTGATCGAGGAACTGCGCGACACCACCGCATCCATCTATTATCTGCCGGATATCTTCGTCTTCGACCTGATCCAGGCCCGCAGCATCTCGATCGACGGCATACCGGCGCTTTCGATGTGCGAGACGCCGCTCTTCGGCTACCGGGCGATCGCGAAGCGGGCGACGGACGTGCTGATCTCCTCGGTGGCACTCGTCCTGGCCGCACCCCTCATGATCGCAATCGCGATCCTGGTGTGGCTGAGCTCGCCGGGTCCAATCATTTTCCGCCAGCGCCGCTATGGACTGAACGGCGAAGAGATCATCGTGTACAAGTTCCGCACGATGACGGTCACGGAGGATGGCCCGACGGTGGTGCAGGCAACGAAGTGCGATCCGCGCACGACCCGCATCGGGCAATTCCTGCGGCGCTACTCGCTCGATGAGCTGCCGCAGCTGATCAACGTCCTCGAGGGCCCCATGAGCCTGGTCGGACCGCGTCCCCACGCGGTCGCGCACAACGAGCTATACCGTAAGCTCATCAAGGGCTACATGGTCCGCCACAAGGTGAAGCCGGGCATCACCGGCCTCGCCCAGATCAACGGATTGCGCGGGGAGACGCAGACTGTTGCGCAGATGGAGGCGCGCGTACGCTACGACCTCGAGTATCTGCGCAACTGGTCACTAGGGCTCGATATGGAGATCCTCGCGAAGACGGCACTACGCGTATTCAACGACGCCAAGGCATTCTGAATCGCGACATTCGGCCGCGTTTGCCGCCCTGGCGCGCGACTTGCGGCGCGCCAAGTCCGGCGTTTGAGTCACCCCCGGGGTGACATAGGTCCCCGGGGATTAAGATATGCATCACACTTGCCGGGCCTGCGGACTGACCGGACCCCGTAGATTTTGCTATGGTGGGGGCAGTCGCGGGCCCTTTGCCGCTCGACGGTTATCATAAGAACAAAATATTGCTATGCAGCTCAACGGGATGAAGACTCCAATTGCAAAGAGGGCCAAGGGGCTGATTGGCCGTGCGGCGGCGCTGGCCGGGGTGTTCGCACGGGATTTCCGTTCCAAAATGGTCATCGTCACGTTTCATCGCGTCAGGGACGACATACCTGAGGATGGCCTGACCTGCAGCTCTGCCAGATTCGAAAAATTCTGCGAGTTCTTTCGGGCCCACTTCAGGGTCATTTCCCTGGCCGAGCAGGTGGCAGGCTGCAGCGCGGCGAAGGACATGGGCGGCACCTTATCGATCACGTTCGACGACGGGTATCGCGACAACTTCGAGGTCGCAGCCCCCATCCTTCGCAAACTGGGCTTGCCTGCAACATTTTTTGTCGTCACGGGGTTTATCGGTACACCCACGGTCGCGGCATGGGACCGCGCGCTGCCGCGCCAACCGGGCTGGATGGATTGGAATCAACTGCGCGAGCTCGCTTCCCAGGGCTTCGATATCGGCAGTCACACCGACACTCACGTGGACCTCGGCACCGCAGATGAGCAGACGGCGCGGCTCGAGCTCGAGACGTCCAAACGCAAGCTGGACGAGCAGCTGGGCAAGCCGGTACGCCTCTTCGCGTATCCCTTCGGCAGGCGAGAGAACATCTCCGAGCGAGCGCGTGAATTGGTTCGCCAGGCCGGCTTTGCGTGCTGCATCTCAGCCGCGGGCGGTGTGAATGCTCCCACCTCGACGAGTCCCTTCGACCTCAACCGGATCGTAGTGGGGCAGGGGTACGCGATTCCTGATCAATTCGGGCTTGACCTCCTCATCGGGAGAGTTTGAGCGTAGCCCGAGCCTCCGTACCCGGCCTGAAGTCTCCGGATGGGCAGGGGTAACCACGCCGGTCGTCTCCAGCCCGTGCGCGGCGTTTAGCATCCATTTGGGGACCATTTTTTCGGCATGACAAAGGAAGTTGAGTTCCCGGAAAGGCACGACCGGAGCGTCTTGTTCCTGCTCAATGCGCTGATTGTAGGTGGATCCGAGCGCAAGACTGTGCGTTTGGCCAATGCACTGGCGGCCGATAACCGTCGGGTCGTGATCGCCTATCTCCGTCCTCCAGAGACGCTTCTATCGCAGGTACATCCCGGCGTCGCCACGGTCAACCTGCGACGGCGCGGCAAATTCTCGATCCGGGCACTTCACAGGCTGGCAGCCATTGTCAGAGAGCACGATGTCGGGACGCTGGTCGCCATGAATCTGTACCCGGCGCTCTATGCTGTCTTAACCAGGTTGTGGTGCAGGGGTCAGCCCCTGCGGTTCGTGATTTCTGTCAACACGACGGAATTCGTAACGCGGAAAGATGAATTGCAGATGCTTCTGTATCGCCACGTCCTGCGAAGAGCCGACGTGATCGCTTTCGGTGCAGAGAGCCAACGCGACCTGTGGCGCTCCCGTTACAAGCTGCGCAGTTCCCCGGACAAGACCATGGTTCTGTACAACGGTGTTGATACGCGGGAGTTCTCAAAGGAACGCGTCGCGGCGGCGGCGTTAGACGGACCCGCGGGCAGGGTAATGCTGGGTACGGTTGGTGCATTCCGTATCGAGAAAGCGCAAGTCGATCTCGTTCGGGCGGTGCATGAGCTGGCCACGCGCGGCCTCGACGTAGGAGCGCTTATCGTCGGAGACGGGCCGGAACGGCCCCGGATCGAGCATGAGATTCGCCGTCTGAGCGTCGAGCACAGAGTGCAGCTCGTCGGAGAAGTGCAGGACGTACGTCCCTACCTCGCGGTCATGGACATATTCGTGCTCACGTCGGTCGCGGTTGAGACGTTCTCGAACGCGGCTCTGGAAGCGATGGCAATGTCCTGCCCGGTGCTGGTGGCGCAGGTGGGCGGGATGGCGGAGATGCTCCGGTTCGGCGGCGGGATCACCTACCCACCCGGCGATGTGCAGTCGCTCTGTGACGTGCTGATGCCCCTGGTAGCGAGCGCCCGCGCGAGGCAGGAACTGGGCGAGCAGGCGCGCGCTGCCGTCCGGGGGCGCTTCAGTCTTGACAGGATGGTGAGCGATTTTCGCGAGCGTGTCGTGGCCGGAAGCTGATCTCGCTCAGGCGCGTCCAGCCCAGCGCCTGCTCGTTACTGTTTCGCGACACATGGCTATCCTTGACGAGCAAGCTTAAGCTTGGAACCGCGGAAATTGGGGGGAGAATCGATGCCGCAAAGCGCGTTCATGGTCTCGACGCCAGAGTCGGACTCCGAGCTGTGGGTCAATCACGCTGAGCTTTCACCGGCGCCGATCCCGAGCGAGTGGATTATCGATGGCCAACCGATCGCGCGGAATCGACTGATCTTCGCAAGCGGTGATGGGGCGGCGTTCACGTTCCTGTGGGATTGTACGTCCGGGCGTTTCAATTGGTTCTACGACGTCGACGAAACGATCTGCCTGCTGGCCGGCGCAATCACTGTCGTCGACGTCGCAGGCACGCAGCACCACTTGAAAGCCGGCGATGTTTTTACCTTTCCGGCCGGATCTCGTTTTGAGTGGTCGGTCCCTTCGTACGTTCGCAAGATCGCGTTCCTGCACGCGCCGCTGTCCAGAAAGATCCTGCTGCTGAAGGGGATGTACAGCGCATTCGGCAGACTATTGCGGCTCGGAAGACGCGTGCCGCAGTCCTCCGTTTGGTCGCAGGGTCCAGAGGGCTGACGCCGTTCAATCGTTGGCGTGCCGACGTACCGAGGCTCGGAACAGGTCGCCCGGCTGTCGCGTATCAGAGCCTATTGATCAGCTCACGCAATTCGGTTCCGCGTCCGACTTCCTGCAGCATTTCCAGGCGCGTGCCACGTCTCGTGTAGAACGTGGCGTGGCTGGTCCCGTCGGGATGGGTACGCCCGATCTGCAACACGCCGCCTTCCTGCAGCGATTCGCCGAGGTTGCGCAGCGCAGGCTCTATGGATTCGCGAGGAAAGTAGTCCAGGTTCAGCAGGTTCATGCAGCGCACGAAGGAAAATGAGCGGGGCATGTGCGTCGTGAACACGTCGTAATCGATTCGGCGGATCAGGCTCGCGTCGATGTGTTGCAGGACTTCGCGATCGAAAAGTACAAAGGACCGCACGGGGCCGCGGACCGGTCGATTGGCCAGCAACCAATACAGGAATCGAGTCGCGGGGAATCTGTACGAAACATCACGCTTGCCGAGCAGACCGCAGACATAAAGCTCCCTTACCGCGCCTTCAGCGTCAATGATCCGGACCAGGCGGCGCCCCGCAGAGCCGTAAACGGCATACTTATCGGAGATATGAAAGCTTAGGGGCAGCCCGGTTGTGGCGAGGCTGCGATACAGATCGAGCGAAGTCACGCCGCTGGACACACCCACGTCGTGAATGACCGCGAGCTTGTGCTCCGTGATGATGGAGCAGGCGAGCCGGTCCAGATCTGCGAGTCGCCCGGCAGAAGTCTGTTTCGAGGTGGCGTTTGCGGTAAAAAACGCTCTGTAAACGTAGTCCCGGACGGCAGCGCTTTTCAGTTCGGGTATGGCATCCGCTCGGTAAACCAGAAGCTTCCGCAGCACAGGGATTTTGGTCACCAGCGCGAAAAGGCGCTCACTTCTGGTCGCGAACTTTAGAATGACGGTGGCTCCAGTTCGCGTACCAGCTGGCCGGAGTTGCACGGGTACTGGCGCGTATGATTCCATCGGTGGGGCCGCGTGATGCGGTCCCTCGGACCTCGCTCGTAGCACATAGTGATGACTGTCCGCATCTGCTTCGTTGGACTGGAAAATCTACCTGTTCTGGCCCCGGAATTCGAGCAGCACGGGATCGGCGGAGAACAGGTGCAGCAGTCGCTTCTGGCAAAGGCGTTCGCGCTCCGCGGGTTTTCGGTGTCAATGGTCGTCGGGGACTACGGGCAGCAGGATGGCGCAACCTGGAGTGGAGTCCGGGTCTACAAGGCCTACAGCGCGCATGAGGGAATCCCCGTGCTGCGGTTCGTGTATCCGCGCTGGACCAAGCTATGGGGAGCACTGCGGCGCGCAGCAGCCGATGTCTACTATGTGAGCTGTGCGGGTGCGCACGTTGGCCAGGTGGCGATGTGGGCGGCGCGAAACGGTCGCCGCATGATCTTTCGGATTTCGAGCGATTCCGATTGCGAGCCCAACCGGCTTCAGATCCCCTTCTGGCGCGATCGCAAGTTGTACGAGTACGGACTGCGACGCGCTGCGGTGATCCTCGCGCAGAGCGTCAGACAGCAGGCTCTGATGGAGAGCAATTACGGACTCGACAGCTCCATCGCCTACATGCTCGTGGATGGACCTGAGCGTCAACTAAGCCTCGCCGAGCGCGACATATCGCTGCTCTGGGTCAGCAACATTCGGCAACTGAAGCGGCCGGAAGCATTCATTGAGCTGGCGCGGCGCCTGGATCCATTGACGGCGAGCATGATCGGCGGCGCTCAGGCCTGGGCACACAATTTCTACCAACAGACTCGCGCGAATGCCGCGAGCGTTGCCAACCTTACTTTCCATGGCCGGCTGCCGTACCGGGTCACCAACCAGTTTCTCGAGCGTGCACGGCTGTTCGTCAACACTTCAGAGATCGAGGGATTCCCGAACACTTTTCTGCAGGCCTGGATACGGGGCGTCCCAGTCATCTCATTCTTCGACCCCGATGATGTCATCCGCCGCGAAGGACTGGGGTGTGCCGTATCGAGCCTCGATGAGATGACGAGAGCTGCTCACCACCTGTCGACGGATTCGCAAGCCTGGCTGGAAGTGAGCGCGCGTTGCAGGGCTTACGTGGCGCGGCACTACGGGGAGGACCAGATACTCGCGCCTTATATCGCAACTGTCGGCCGGGTCGCAGTCGGCTGTTCTGGCGCTGCGGATCCGCTTGGGCCGGAAACAGGCTGATTGCTGCCGCGTCGCTGTTTACTCATCGCGAGGGCCGGCGGGACCACCCTCCCAAATCGGGCTCCCAGATCCCCGGGTTAGCACGCACCGCAACAGCCTTTCATGGTTGTGATGCGCGTCGACGTGGCTGCCTGCATCGGGGCGGATAGAATCTGCGTTCTGTTGCCGTCGGCGTCGTACACCATCCAGCTTCGCGGCAGGAGCTTACGGAGAGGAGGGCTATGAAGCGCTCGGGGTTATGGGGCGAGCGGAGCGCGCGCGCGCCGGGCTCAGCCGAAGGTGGGACGGCTGTGGCTTCGAGGTCGGGTGCCGCGGGACGGGCACCCACCACTGCGAGCGGTCGGCACTGAGGCCGGCCGTCATCGGGAGCGTCGACCAGTATGCGCGGAATGGCCCACCAGGCAGCGGTGCTGTCCGCAGCGCGAATCGCGAACTACGGACTGATGATCATCAGTCCCGTAATTCTGGTGCGCTTTCTGACCGTGGCGGATTTCGGCCGCTACCGCGAATTCCTCCTATACGCGTCGCTCCTGCAGACCGCCGCCACTTTCGGCATCAGCGACAGCCTGCTCTATTTCGTTCCCCGTCATCCCGCGAGCATGTGGCGAGTCGTGCGCGAGACCGCGAGCCTCACGGCTGCCGTCAGCGTGGCCGTCGTCATCCTGTTTGTGATTATCGACCTCCTGGTGCCCGGAGGACTCGTTGGACCCTATCTCGTCCCGGTAGCGCTCTATGTCCTTCTGTTCGTGAACCTCGACTGGTGGGAGTGCCTGTGGATTGCCAGGCACCAGACGATCTGGGTGTTCGTATACGGCGCTGGCCGACTGATAGCCCGCATGGTGGTCGTCGTGTGCGTCGCAGTTGTGGCGAACAATGTCTCCGCGATCATTGGATCTCTGCTGGTGCTCGAAGGTCTGCGCCTGACAGGCGCGCTCATTGCGTGGATCGCTGCAGATCAGTCACGTCTCGAGCCGGAGATAGGCCACATCAGGCGCGAGCAGTTGCACTTCTGCGTACCGTTTGGCGTAGGCGGGCTTCTGAACATGCTCTCCAGAAATCTCGGCAACGTCGTGATCGCGCAGTTCCTCGGCGTTGCCGCCCTGGCGCATCTCACGGTCGGCATGTACGGCGAGCCGATCATCATGGCGATGCGCAACTCGATCTCGCAGGTTCTGCTGCCCGAGCTGGTGCGCCGGGTGGGAGATTCTCCGGACGAGGCCCTGCGCCTTTGGCGTCGCACGACGGTCATCAACTGCATGTTGCTGTTTCCCGCGGCTGCCGTTGTGGCCTGGTACGCCGAACCACTCGTTCTAACAGCATTCGGTGCCGCCTACCGTCCGGCTATCCCGGTGCTGCAATGGTACGCCGTAATTATCGCGCGCTCGTGCGTCGATTTTTCGCCGCTCCTGCGCGCCATCAACAAGACGCGCGCATTCATCGCGATCGGTGCAGTGGATGTTCTCGTGAACGGCCTCGCACTCGCGGTGCTGCTGCCGTTGACGGGTATCGTCGGAGCCGTAATCGCACTCGCTATCGCCCGATTCAGCGAGAATCTCCTGTCCGCATTCGTCGTCAGAGGGCTGTACGGGGTGCGTGGATTACTGCCCTGGGCCGCAATGACTAAGGTTGGCGTGTGCGCTGTGGCTGGCGCAGTGATCGCCTTCGGGATCACGTTCGGGTCGCGTGCGACCCTCCTTGGCGCTGCTTGTGGTTCGCTCCTCTACGGCGTGGTGTTCGCGGGCCTGTTGCTCGCGACAGGGGTCGAGGAGGCAACCAGCGTGTTCCAGCGGGCCAGGAGTTTGCTCGCCGCGTTTCGCAGGACTACAGATCGCCACGAGTGATGGCGCTACGGGCGCGTCTTAAGGTATGCTTTATTTCAAGTTTACCAATAAGAAAACGACCTCGCGGGTCTGCCCAAGTTTCTGGGCGTGTGCCGGCGCGTCCCGGGGGGCTTATGACAGGAAGCCTCGGATGGAGGGCTGATGCGTGCCATGGTCAACAATCTGCTGAGATCACTCGCGCTGCTTGCGGTGTTCGGCGTGACCCATGCCGCTGAGTACACGGTCAAGCCCGGCGACACCCTGTCGATCGCGGTGTGGAAAGAGCCCGACCTGACCAGTCCCACCACCGGGGTACTCGTGGGCCCGGATGGGACCTTCTCCTTTCCATTGGTGGGTCAGGTCGATGCGCGGGGCAAAGGAGTCGTCGAGCTGCAGAGTCTCATCACCACCCGGCTCCGGAAATATATTTCCGAGCCGGTCGTCACCGTCTCGTTGCAGGATATCAAGGGGAATGTGGTCTACGTGATTGGCCAGGTCACGAAGCCCGGCAACTTCGTCGTCAATCCGGACGTCAACGTGATGCAGGCACTGAGCATGGCCGGCGGCACCACCCCATTTGCATCGCTGAACAACATCATCGTTCTGCGCAGCACCGCTACCGGCCAGATCGCCATTCCCTTCCATTACAGTGACGTCGCTCATGGCAAAGATCTGCAGCAGAACGTGCAGCTCCAGGCCGGCGATGTCGTGGTCGTCCCGTGAGCGCATCGCCACGGGTAGTCGCGCCGCGCGGAGGGCTGCGAACGCGCGTGGCTGCTGGCGTCGGCGGCATTTGCCTGTCTGTGGCCGCCGCCTCGGCGCTTGCGACCGATTACGAATTCAACCCCTGGATTGAGCTTGGCGGCGGATACAACGACAACATCACTCTCGCAGTGCCCGGAGTGGATAAGGTCGGCGCGGCGGACGCGATGGCGGACGCACGAGTCCAGCTGCTGGCGCAGGAATCGAACTGGCAGTTGCTCGCCACGCCTGAAGTGCGGGGCAGCTGGTTTCCAAGCCAGTCAGGACTCGATTCCAACGGAGAGTTCCTGACTCTGAACGCACAGCGCAGCGGTCCGCGCTACGCGTTCAGTTTGGGTGCGTATGGCGCGTCCCAGTCGCTGATCACGGGTTATCTGCCCACGACTGCTGTTGGCACCGGGCTCGGACAAACCGAGCCAGGGACGACGCTCGTCGCGCCGGCCAGCCTCCGTCAGAACTGGGGTTCCCTTACCCCGAGCTACACGCTTCAAATGACACAGCGGACCAGTCTGCAGCTCAACGCAGACTATACCGACAGCACCTACAACCGATCACTGCCCGCGTACGTCGCCTATCAGAACGCCATTGGCTCCGCTGGCCTGGTGTTCGCGGCGAGCCCCACCGGCTCTCTCACCCTGCGTGCTACCGGCGCGGACTTTCGACCCGATTCGGGTCGGACGGCCGATACATATGGCGCGGAAGCGCAGTGGGACGGGAAGTACTCCGAGACCAAGCAGTATTATCTGCGCATCGGTGCCGAGCACACGGAGTTTTCAGATACGGTCACCGGCCTGCCTTCGCTCTCGGGCACCGCTTTGGTCTCGGGCACGACGAGCTGGTCGGCCGGCGCCGGAACTCACTGGACCTACAGCCTGACCGAGATTTTCGTCGATGCCACCCGCAACGTCGCGCCCACACCGCAGGGCTATGCGGTCGATCTGGATCAGCTGCGTCTGCGCGTGGCGCAACGCCTGACGCCCCGATTTGCCGCGTTCCTCGGGGTACGCTCCATGTACGAAAGTCCTTTGAACGGGGCCGTCACCGCCGGGCAGGTGGTTCGCGCACAGCATTACAATTACGCGACCACCGGCTTCGAATGGCGCTTGCAGCGCGAGTTTTCCATGATCGCCGAGTATGCCTTTACCGAGTACCACTATATCAACCCGCCCGGGCAGTCGAACTCGATACAACTACTCTTTGTCTACGAGCCTCACCGCCCCGCAGAAGGGCCCGCTATCACTGCTGCCTATTAGTCCGGAATACGACGCGGGCATAGAGCACGTAGTTGACGCACATTCCGGCAACCGACCCGATCGCGACCGCGATCACCGGGTAATGCCGCGCGGTCGGCGCCAAGCTGACGGCAATCGCAAAGGCGCCATAGTTCACCGCGGCGCCTCCGAGGCTCGCGAGAAGATACCGCAGCCACTCGGCGGACAATGCGCGCCAGGGCTTCGAAGGTGCAGAGAACGTGAGCACCCTGTTTGCGGTCCAGGTAACCGATGCCGCGGTAACGAATGAAAACAGGCGCGCGACAAATACGTTGACGCCAAAACGGAACACCAGTACCTGAAGGACGCCGGCGTCGACCAGGAATCCGGCGCCGCCGATCAGCACAAACCAGACCAGCTTGCGGTCCGCCCAAGGGCGCAGGACGCGAGACACTTAAGGCTGCCGCTACGGAGCTTGCGGCAAGCGAATCGAGATCAGCATGTAGTGCAGCCGCTTCACTTCCAGACGGCCGCGCGTCACAGTCTGCAGAATCAGACCGCACGTCAGGCTCAGGAACGCGACAACCATCAGACCCATCGACAGGACCGCGGTGGGCAGGCGGGGTACGAAGCCGGTCTTGAGGAATTCGATGATGACTGGAATCCCCAGTGCCAGCGACAGTCCGGCGAAGATCCCGCTCAGCATCGCAAAAAACGCAAGCGGCCTCTCTTCCTTCACGAGGGTCGCAATCGTTTTCATGATCCGGATACCGTCATGCAGAGTGCGCAGCTTGCTGAACGAGCCTGGCGGTCGCTCTCGATACAGAGTCTCGACCTCGACAATCGGGGCGCGCAGTTGCAAGGCGTGCACCGTCAATTCCGTTTCGATCTCGAATCCGGACGACAGGGCGGGGAACGATTTGACGAAACGCCTGGACATCACGCGATAGCCCGAGAGCATATCTGAGAAGCGCTTACCGAACAGCGCGGCGACGGTCCGAGTCAGCATTCGATTGCCGAATCTGTGCCCTCTGCGATACGCCTCTTTCTGTGTCTCGACGCGGGCCGCGTTGACGAGGTCAAGAGACTCGGTCAAGAGACGGTGGACGAGCATTGGGGCGCTGGCGGCGTCGTAGGTGTTATCGCCGTCGACCAGTACGTAAACGTCCGCCTCTATATCCGCGAACATGCGCCGCACGACGTTGCCCTTGCCTCGTAAAGGCTCGGTGCGGACGATTGCACCTGCCTCGCGAGCCCGGGCCGCGGTCTCGTCGCTCGAGGCATTGTCGTATACGAATACCATGCAACCGGGCAGATGCGCCCGGAAGCCGGCGATGACCTCACCAACGGTTTGTTGTTCGTTGTAGCACGGCACGAGCACCGCAATTGTGGGGTTCATGACTTTTCCCGAGTTTCAGGTATCAGCCGAATAGCGCCAGATGGTTCGTAGCGCAGAGACCTCGATGGGGCGTTAACAGCCGGCTTGGGAAGCCGGGAAGCGCCTGCGATGACAGCGCGGCCGCGCAAATCAACCCGCCTTTCCCGATCTTTCGCCGGGCTGGCGCGCGCGCCACTGTCCCCTTCGGCTCCGATAAGCGCCATCCGCAGGGACACACCCGCGTAGGTCCACACGTAGGGCCAGGGCTGGTAGATGTTTACAAAGAACAGGGCGATCAGGAACGCCCCGAATCCGAACACGAAAGCCATGAGATAGCCGCGCGCGAGCGGGCTTGCCCGGTCGACCGCGGAGCGCACTGTCCACAAGCTGCGCAAAAGTAGAAGCATGTAGGTGCACAGTCCAACCAGCCCAAGCTCGAACCATATCAGCAGATATCCATTGTGCGCTGCGAAGTAGAAGCCCATCGTGCTCCATGCGTTCCAGCCGAAACCCGTGAGCAGCGCGATAGGCGCGGCCATCATCTTGCCGAGTCCACGTGCCCAGATACCGAGTCGGCCGGACGATAGCGTATCGATATCCGATGCGCCCGACTCGGTAACCAGCCTCTCCAGAAGCAGTCCTACAAAGTGCGCGCCCGCCAGACTCACAATCACTACACCGAGCACAAGCGAAATGCCGGTCCAGAGAAGAATCCGCGGCAAGGACACATATCGCCGAAAGACGTAGGCCGCCCAGGGGTATCCGATCAGCATGGCCACGAGCGCGCCTCTCGACGCTGTCATCAACAGCAGCGCAAGTGAGCTCATGCCGCCCGCAATCCATATTAAAGGCCACAGGCCTTCGCTCGATCGCGCTATTGCAACATACGCGGGAATCATCGCCGCGATCAGCGCAGCGGTCTCGTTGGCGTCGCCAAATGCCCCTTCGGCGCGCCCGACCTGCCCGGCGGTCGCCGTCACGCCCGGAATGTCAATGTATCCCTTAATGCTCGCAATGCTGATGAGATTGGCAACCGTCACTGCTGCGATCAGTGCCTTCGTAAGCAGCACGCCGTCGCTGATGGTGCGCGTCCCATAGAAAAACAGCCCAAAGATGAGTGCACTGTCAATCAGTGTGTATTTGAGGCTTATCAGACTGTCGCTGATTCGGTAGCCGTCGTAGTGGATGACGACACCGGCCACGAGTACGGAAAAAAGAGCATATGCTATGAGTATCGCAAAGGAGACAAGAACGACACGTAGCTCGAGCTTGTATCCGCCGCGGACCGCCATCCGCAACGCAAGCATCAGGCCAACAACGTACAGAACCGCGGTTTTCAGGCTCAATCCGGGCCCGAGATGCAGGGGCAGATTGAGAGAGTCCTCGAGCGTGTAGACAATAAGCGGCAGAATCAGCAGGTAGCGCACAGGCGATCTTCAGCTCGCGACTTTGGTTGGCTTCTCACCGCGGGTGTCTGCCAGCGGTAAAAATTATCAAGAAGAATGAGGAAGCCGATATCGCCTGGTCGGCAGCCCGCTCAGACATGCAGGGGCGCGACACCGAAATGGCGACAGATCTAATCGTGGAATGTAGTGCAGATGCGCTGCGCATGTCGAGTGATTTGGACTGCTGTCAAGACAGCGTGTATCGTAATAGGTTTGGATTTGCTTCGGGTTCCCGGGATTGAATATGTTCCAAAACGGGTGGCAGAACGTTGCCGGCTCAGGCACGCTTGATGCGTGCGCGGTACGCGTGCGGCGCGCATGCGGAGTCAGGGGATGAGTGAGGAAAGCACAGAATTCTCGGATTATGTCAGTTCGCTACGGCGTCGCCGGCCTCTGATTCTGGGCATCTGGCTGCCGATCGTCCTTTTGACGGCGCTGCTTGCCGTTGGCTTGCCGAGCAAGTATGTCTCGACGGCCACATTTCAACTGAAATCCGCAGTCAGCAACAGCACCGACAAGGACCAGAAGGACGAGGAGGAGGACACTTACGCCGATCGGTACGTCTCCGGCTTGGCCGATGCTGTTCTCAGCTCGCCGGACCTGCGCGCTGCGCTGAGCACGCTGGCCCCCTATCCGCAGCTGAAATCAGACCCGGTCGCCGCGCTGAAGGAACTGCAGGGCGACGTCGATGTCCAGATGGTCGTCAAGAAGATTCTCGACCCGCAGACTGGCCTGGAGCGCAAGGTCAATTCCGGCTTTACGGTCGCCTATGCGAACCGTGACCCTCAGACTGCGCAGAAAGTGGCGGCTTGGCTCGGGAATGCATTCGTTGTGGACGCCCGGCGGGCCGCGGCAGCGCCGATGTCCAGAGACAGCCAGTTCTACGCGGCCGAGGCCGACCGGCAGCGAGCGAGGATCGCAGCGAGCGCGGCTGCGCTCGCCCAGTTCAAGCAGCAGAATTTCGATCGGCTGCCCGATACTACGCAGGAGAATGTCAGCATCGAGAACCTGACGGACGAGGACCTGCGGGGCGTCGAGCGCGACCTGCGCACGCAGCAACAGAACCGCACGTTCATCCTGCAGCAGCTGCAGCAGGCGCGTGCCGCAGGCGCCAACGAGGACACGCTGCAGGAGCTGGAGTCGGAATACCAGAAGAAGCTGGCGGTGTACGATCCGAACTATCCGGACATGATTCAATTGCGCCAGCAGATCGAGGCGATGCGCCACGGCTATCTCCCGGCGGGTCCGGGCTCGAGCCTCGACGAGCAGTTGGCGACGCAGCGCACGATGCTTGCTCAGTTGCGGCAGCGCTACAGCGAGGATTTCCCGGACGTCCAGCGCGTGGAGCGCACGATCAAAGATCTGGAAGCACGCATCGCTTCCGGAGAAAAAGACAAAGACACCGGCCTCGCCGAAGTGCAGACACCCGCGGTCGTTCAGCTGAAGACGCAGCTGAACGGAGTCGAGGCGCAGATCGCAGCGCTGGAACAGCAGCGAGAGAATCTGCGCACCAAGGAGGCGAAGCTCCGAGGCAACCTGCAGTCGACGCCCGAGGTCGAGCGTGCCTACGACACGCTTACCCGCGACGCCGATACCGCGAAGAAGGCGTACGACGACCTTATCAGCGAACGAATCGATGCTGACGTCAGGGCTGCGGGAATCATGAGTGGTACCGCTGACCAATTCAAACTCGTGGATGCCCCTGGGGTTCCAAAGGTGGCGACCAAGCCGCCCCGGATCGGTATCGCCGTCATCGGCTTGATGGGGGCTACGCTCCTGGCGTTCATGGCTGCGCTGGGTGTCAGCGCGCTGGACTCCAGCGTGCGCGGCAGGCGCGACCTCCTCGCGATTTTGAAGGTAACGCCGATCGGCATAGTGCCGTTGATCCGTAATGCCGAATTCGCGCGCCGCCGGCGCCGGCGACTGACGGCTTGGGTTGCGACGAGTGTCGTCGCGGTACCTCTTGTCTATCTTCTCATTCACTTCGCGGTGCCCTGAGAGGCCGCATGGATCCGGGCGGGGCGCCCTTTACTGAGACCGGGAACGTCTAGTGAGCATCATCGAAAATGCCTTGGCCCTGGCGAAGAAACGCCGTGTGCCGGCCGATACTGGGTCGCGGCGTACCCGGGCAGACAAGCCCGACGCTGTCGAGATGCAGCCGCCGGTTACCCGTCAGTTCGAGACGGTCATGCTCAATCCCGCAATCCTCGAGCGCAATTGCGTGCTGCCGCAGGTTGCCGACCGCGCGGCGCTCCGCGCCTATAAGATCCTGCGTACCCGGCTGCTGCGGCGCCTTACGGCCGAACACTGGGACTGGATTGCCGTGACTAGCACGAAAGCCGGCGAAGGCAAGACCCTCACGTCGATCAACCTTGCAGTGGCGCTCGCGCAGGAACCGAACACGCACGTGTGTCTGGTTGACCTGGACCTGCCGCGTCCGCAGGTGGCGGCCCAGATGGGGATCCGCTGCGAGCGGGGACTCGGCGAATATCTCCTCGGCGAGGCAGAGGTCCTGCAGGTGATCTACAGCTGCGGGGCACCCAACCTGCTCGTGATTCCGAACAGCCGGCCATTCGAATACTCTTCGGAGATGCTGACGAGTCCACGGATGCTCGAGCTGCTGCGAGTGATCGAGACGGAGCTGCCGCGCCACATCGTCATATTCGACATGCCGCCGCTCGTTTCGGACGACGCGCTCGCGTTTGCTCCGCGGGTCGATGGGGTGTTGCTGGTGGTTGCAGAGGGCCAGACGGAACGCGCCGCCGTGGAGAAATCAAAGGAGTTGCTCGCGGAGATGAACCTCATCGGCGTCGTGCTGAACCAGTCCTCGGAGCGGGACGACGCGCCGTCGTATTACTAGACGCGCGGAGGTCACGTCACCGCAGGTCGGTTGGCAATGCGGCGGTAACTCTGCCGGAGACAGCGATGGCCTCATACCGTGGCAGGATGCTGGGCCAGGAAAATTCACGCATGACGAAGGCCCGTGCCTCGTCCGCAAGTCGCGCAGCGTATGCCGGGTCAGTGAGCACCTTTAAAACCTGCTCGACGATTTCATCATCGGTATCCGCAACCAGTATTTGCTCCCCGTTTCTTGCACCTATACCGTTGGCGGCGAGTGGAGTCGTCACGACGGGGATGCCTGCGTACATGGCTTCGAGGATCTTGTTCTGCAGGCCCGTCCCTTCGATCATCGGATAGACGAAAACGTTCGCCCGGACGATCCAGGGCCAGATATTGTCGACCGTACCCGTGATGCTGATCGCGGGGCTGCGGAGCTGCCTTATCGCGGGCGCGGGGTCACGACCGATGATGAGCAACTTGGCGTCGGCCAGGGAAGTGAGGATCTGCGGGAATATATGCTGAGCGAGCCGCAGAACGGCGGAGATGTTGGGCCGGTAAGACATGTTGCCCAGGAATCCGATAGTCCTGTTGGCAGGTGGGGCCTTCGCCATAGGAGGCGCGTCCGCCTCAAAGATTCCGTTCGGCACCACGTGGATTCGCGACACGCGACCCCCGCGAACGGCGTGCGCGTCGACGTCTGAGATATAGATTGACGCATCGAACACTTCGCGGACCTTGGTCTCCAGGCGGCGCCATTTCCAGGCGTTGTACCTGTTCAATGCGCGCAGGACTGGGCCCGCCGATGCATGCCGACGAAAAGAAAGCAGACTCGGCGAATCGACTATGTCTATTACGAAACGTGTTTGCGGGTACCGCCGGCGGATGCGACAGACGATATCCAGATGTCTCGCTGTCCAGATGACGGTCGAGTGACCCTTGTTGTCCAGATACTCCAGCAGCAACTGCTCGAGCCTGCGCCTGGAGTACCCGGATGAATCCAGTGGTGCGCCCCAGGGCCACAAGGCGCGACACGCGGTCCTGATTTTTCTCAGGATTGGGGGCAGGAGCGGGACCGGCACTCTCATAACGACCAGCGAATGGCAGCGCTGGAACAGCCAGGTCCGCGGCACGACCTCGTCCTCTTCGGCGAGTACCAGGACGTCCAGTTCGTGCCGTTGCGAGAGGTAATCGACGATAGGAGCAAATCTCAGTGAGAAGCCATTTCGGCGTATCGGCCAGGGCAGAATCGGCAGCACGAGCAGCAGCCGTGCCCTGGGGACGCTGCGCGCTTCTGCGTGCTGTGCCTGATTGTGGGCGGTGACCAGTTCGCGCAGCATCACCTCACCGCTCCGAGTGCGCGTCCAAGTCGTCTGCGGAGAAAGTGCAGGGCTCTGATCTGTATGTCCACCAAGGGCAGGACGGTCCGGCAATACAGACGTGTCAAGGCGAAGGCTGGGGCCCAGAATGCACTGGGGTAACGGCGCTCATACCCCATGCGCGTGAGATGCGCCCCCATGAATGCCTCGCAAACGAAAGTCTCGCGAGCGCTCATTTCCCGCTTCCAGCGGCTGACGTTGTTCGGATCGACTCGGAGCTTCAGCTTCTTATGAATCTCACGCTCTCGCGCCGGTACTTGCTCATCCACGTGCCTTTGCCACGCGAGCATCTGCGGTTCGAATTCCTCCCCTATGAATCGGCAGATCTGCCGCAGCGTGGCCTCAGTCTCGAGTACCAGGTCCTCGTAGCGAACCCGCAGAATCCGCTCGCGCAGCTCCGAGTCGGTCCAGTGTCGCTGGCACTCGAGCGCTCGTGTCCATTCCCGGGTGTTGTCGTGCAACCAGCGGCGGACCCAATGCGTGGCTTGAAATGACTTCGCCACATCCCGGCCATCCCGAACCAGGTAAATGAATTGCGAGTTAGGGAACATCCTCGCCAGCTCGGGCAGGATCTCGACGTAGACGGGTGTCTTATCTCCCCAGCGAGCCTTGCCTTCGGCTCGCATGTGCCAGCGGTGGACGACCTGAGCCACGTCGCGCAGATAAGGCTCGACGAGTTGACTCAACTCGCGGCGGAAATCCTGCGCGTCGAGTTTCATGTCCGGCCACCTGTAGTGACCGGTGATAATCGAGGCGGCGCTTTCGATCTCGGCGGCAGTGAGCGGGCGATCGATGCTGAATCGCTCTACCAGAGGAATCAGGTACCAGGTCTCCGGCGGAATGCTGATGCGCGAATGCGAGCAGAGCATCATCCGCAGCAGCGTAGTTCCGGAGCGGCCAGAGCCGACGATGAAGAAGGGGTGTGTGGTCGGAGCCTCGCCAGCCCACGCCTGTAGTTCCCTGACTGTGCTCATGCGCGTCTGGCCTTCCCTTCAGCTCCGCCCCTAAATGCTAAGCCGAGTTTCGTCACACGGCAACGCGCCCGGGCGCCGTCAACAAGCATTATGTCATCGTGGTAAAGGCGGTGGTGCCGATTGCCCGACCCGTGCCGCGAGCTCCGGAACGGCTTCGCGCCGCCGCTCGCCCGGCTGGATCCCAGCGAGCTTGCTGGGACGGGGAGGGCCTGGAACGCAGGCTCGATCCTGCGTGCCTATGTGGGGCTGAACCTACAGCCGGCTACGCGGAGAGAGCGCAAAGCCCGAGCCCCTGATCGCAGACCTCCCGCTACAGCGTAGCGAAGGGTCGGCGAAAAGGGGTGGAACGATCAAGGTCAATGTACGCTGAGCGAGGGTGATTCAGGCACGGCCGCCCCTGCTGCGGTCGTGCGCAGAAGGATCACGCCGTCCCGCTCATTCAGGGTCACGCTGGTTACGGTCTTACCATCGTTAATCGATGGGTCCTGGGTTCCCGAGAGGTGCTTAAAGCTTCCACCCAGAGTTACGGTTTGTGTGCCGTTACCTTTGGGGTTCACGAGCGCGATGCCATTCTGGAAGTCCCGGCGATATACCCCTTTCTGATATGGCTTGGCGCCGGGAAACACCAGTGCGGCAGTGGTCGCAGTTCCCAGGTTCGCGTTGAATTCGTCGAACGTGACGTAGTCGTTGTTAAGGTCGCTTTCCAGGTCGTAGAAATAGTAGCCATTACCCATAAGACAGGAAGCAAAGCCGTAGCGGAAATTCTGGTAGTCCGCGGCGCTGGTGTCGTACTGATAAAAGACTCCGAGCTGAGGCGCGGCCAGCGCGTTCATCGTTGTGGTGTAAGCCGCCATCATCGTAGCCCAGCCGCCCCAGCTCTCGGTGCTCCAGCTTTCCCCGATGATCCCCTCCATCGTGCCGCCGTTGTAGACGCCCTGGTACGAGGTGATGGTTGCCCGACCGAACCCGTTCTGATACCAGTTGCTGAGATTACCCATTATGAGCTGCTGGTGGCTGCTGCTGGCTGCCCGCGCCGCCTTGACGTAAGCGACGAACCCAAGTTCGTAGTTCTTCTGCGCTGTAGCGTTGTTGGGCGCCTGGCTGCTGCCGCTCAGCGTCCAGTCACCGCTCACACCGGGTGTTGAGCCGGAGTTATCGGTATAGAGACCGTCCACCGAGGTATTAGGCGTGATGAACTGCGACACGTCGTACCGCGCCCGCCATGTAGGATAATTCACCCCATCATAGACCTTCGAGTATGTCGTAATGTTAACCATGTAAAAGCCCGGGTCATCATCAGCGGCTACCTTCGTCCCGGAAGTTTTGTCGGTGTACAGGTACCAGGGAGCGCTGGCGATCAACCCCAGGCCCGACCCCGGCGGATCCTTGGCGTCAACGGGATTGGCGTAGATAAAAACCTTCATGTTGGGATTAATCGCCTTAGCGGCCGCCGCGAAGGCTTGGGGTTTCAAGCCGGCCTTGCTTACCCAGCCGGGATAAGCCCCGAGAACCAACACGCCCAACTTCGCCACGTGCGCCGGGGTCAGCGGAGTCGTATTGCCACCGATCAGATAGGCGCCGAGGCGCGGGTACGTTTGCGCTCCTGCGGTGTGAATCTGCAGGAAGGCAGCCGCTATTAACGCGGCGAAGAACAAACGTCGTGCAATTAGCGTCGTCATGGTTCCCAGTGCTCCCTTTAGTACAAGCGCCCCGAAGCGATCGGAAGCTACACCGACTCATCCATGGATTCACTCTGTCGCGGTTCGGGGACAGTCCATCGGCGGTTGCTGGGTGATCGTGTTTACGCGCGGTGCGACAAAGCATCACGGTGCGGCCGCGGCGCAAATTACCTCGTGCGGTCGTGCCGTTCGGAGTGGACGTGCGCGAAGCTTGCGACAGCAGTCGGCGGCGGGCGTGAGTTTGCTCCGTGCCTCGGCACAGGTCAGACCGCGACTGACTCAGCCTGAGTCCGATGGACTTCGAAAGGACGTGCTACTGATGAGACTTCACGCGTCGGCTCCATCCGGTCTCCGGCAACGCTCCATCTCCAGGTCAAACCCATCGTCGCAGTCTCGATCTGCCTGGCGTCACGGAACCGAACGGCTGAGCGTCTGTAACTGTAATTCATGGACTATAATGATTACGCCGACCAAAGCTGAGCGTATGGAGCTCGAGCGGCGGATCTTGCCGCGTATGAGCGACGGTCAGGTTCACCCATGACTACACTGCTATCGATAAACAACTACTACTATTACCGGGGCGGCGCGGAGACCGTGTTTCTTGAGCAGAACCAGATGTTCCGGGAGTCCGGATGGAGCGTTGTTCCATTTGCGATGAAAAACCGCCAGAACCTCGATTCAGGTTGGTCAAAGTACTTTGTGGACGAAATTGAATTTGGCGGATCTTACTCATTGTTAGAGAAGCTGATCCGTGTCCCCAAAGTAATCTTCTCTTTTGAAGCCCGACGGAAGCTGGCGCGGCTGCTCGACGAGTGTCGGCCGGACGTTTGCCACGTGCACAACTTATATCATCACATCTCGCCTTCCATATTGAGCTTATTGAAACGGCGCAACGTCCCTGTCGTGCTGACGCTGCATGACCTCAAGATTGCGTGCCCGGCGTATACCATGCTCGCTCATGATGGCATTTGCGAACGATGCCGCGGCGGACGCGTGCACAATGTGTTGGTTCACAGATGTATCAAGGGTTCATTCGCCCTGAGCGCGATAGCGATGACAGAGGCGGTTTTGCACCGACTGCTGCGTACGTACATCGACTGCGTAGGTCGCTTCGCGGTGCCAAGTCGATTTTACATTGACAAACTGTGCGACTGGGGTTGGCCGCGTTCCATGTTTACGCACGTACCGAACTTCGTGGAGCCGGATCGCTATCAGCCGCGGTACGAGCCCGGCACATCGTTCTTGTATTTCGGACGTCTGTCGCGGGAAAAGGGTCTTCCGACCCTGATCCGGGCTGCCGCGGCGTCTGGCTGCCGACTACTGCTGGCCGGAACGGGGCCACAGCTGGGGGAACTGCGCGCACTGTCCGCGCAACTTGATGCTGATGTGAGCTTTCTTGGCTTTCTCACGGGCGAGTCTCTGCACGAGGCGATTCGCAGCGCTCGTGCCGTCGTGTTGCCGTCGGAGTGGTACGAAAATGCGCCAATGAGCGTGCTGGAGGCATATGCATTGGGGAAGCCGATCGTAGGTGCACGTATCGGCGGCATTCCGGAATTGATCCGCGAGGAAGAGACGGGCGTTGGTTTTACCAGTGGCGATGTCGCATCGCTCGCTGCCGCATTGCGCGATGTGGCAGACCGACCCGATGTCAGTATCGAGCAGATGGGACGGCGAGCGAGACAACTCGTGGAGAAAGAATTCACGGCGGCGCTGTATCAGGACCGACTGGTATCCATCTACCGGGAGTTGGGCGTACCCATTCCTTGCGACTGGAAAGCGCAAGCAACCGCGTGACAGCTCCTCGGAGGCGGGTGTGAGAGTAATGGTGCTCGGCATTCGGGGAATGCCGCATGAGGGTGGCGTTGAGACCCATGCCGAGCAGCTCTATCAGCGCCTGAGCGCAACTGGCTGCAATGTGGAGGCACTTGTGCGCAGCCCGTTTGCCCCGGGCGGCAGGCGATCCTTTGGGGCAATTCGCATTCGTCGCCTGTGGGCGCCGCGGCGCGCTGGGGTTGAAACGCTGATTCACTCGCTGATTGGAGTCCTGTATGCGGGAATCGCCCGTCCGGACATCCTGCACATTCACGGGATCGGGCCGGCCATCGTTACACCCATCGCTCGTTTGCTCGGGCTCAGAGTTGTCGTAACCCATCACACGCAGGACTACAAACGCGAGAAATGGGGCCCCTTCGGGCGTTGCGTGCTGCGCCTGGGCGAGCGAGTTGGCATGCGATACTCACACGCGCGGATTGCAGTATCCAAAACCATCGCAGATTTAATACTGGCGCGGTACGCTCGGGATTCATACCTGATACCCAATGGTGTTGTCGTGGGTGAGCCGTGCGCCGACGCCGAGCACGTGCACCGACTCGGGTTGGAGCCTGGACGCTATTTTTTGAACGTGGGTCGCATGGACCCGGGAAAACGGCAGCTGGACCTGGTCCGGGCGTATGGGACCGCGCAGGTTCCCGGGTGGAGATTGGCCCTGGTTGGCGGGTTTGATGACGGTCGCTACTCGAAGCAAGTGAGCGTCGCCGCGAGGGATGTCGGTGCGGTCCTGACGGGCTACCTGAGCGGCGAGCCCCTGAGACAGCTGTACTCACACGCTGGAGCCTTCGTTCTTCCATCTGCGCATGAAGGCTTACCGATCGCGCTGCTCGAGGCTTTGAGTTACGGCGTGCCCGTGCTCGCTAGCGATATTCCCGGAAACATGGAGCTGGGCCTCGACAGTTCGAGCTACTTCCCTCTTGGTGACACCGCTGCGCTGGCAGCGCGCCTTGCGCAACTTGCACGGGCCCCGGCGAACGAAAATGAGCGCGCAGTCCGCCGGCTCCTGATTGCCGAAAAGTATGACTGGAATCGAATTGCCTCGCAGACGCTGCAACTGTATCGAAGCTTGAGTCGCGCTTGAGGCTCCGCACTTGAAGCGACACCCGATAGTACGGAGGGCGACGGCAGCATGATCCCGTGGCAAGCCGGTGAAGGATGGTCTCGTGCCTAGACTGTTCTTGGCTGGACGGAGAGTGTTGGTTGGAACTCTGCTCATTGTCCTTCTGGCGTGGCCCGCGTTATACAATGGGCAGCCAATCTTTTTCCCGGACACGACCGCCTACATCCGTGGCGCCGACGCCGGCTTCCAGGCGGCGCTACATCGACGTACGGCTTGGTCACTTGGTGCCGCAGATTCCATCTACGGTGGCTCAGCCACGACGGCTGCACCCGGACCGAAGAGTCTGAGTTCGATTGCTGACAAGACGATCCTGACCGGACGGTCTCCCTTCTATGGGCTCTTGCTATACCTTGGCGAGGTAACCGGGGGCTTCTGGCTGTCGATCGCAATCCAGTCGCTTGCCGTAGTGCTGTCCGTTGCGCTGGTGCTGAGTGCGCTTCGCTTTTCGGCTTGGCCGCGATTGCCCCTCCTGACTGCATTCCTGGCAGTGGCCACCAGTGCGCCTTTCTTTGTGAGCTTCCTGATGCCGGACGTATTTGCCGCCGTAGCAATTCTTGGGGCTACGGTGCTGATTAGTGTGCGACGACCGTTGGCGCGCCGTGACTATTGCGCCTGGTTCGTCTTGCTTTCGGCCGCCACAAGCTTTCATGACAGCCACGTCTTAATCGTTACTGCCCTCCTGATATTGGCATTGGTATGGAATGTGTTCACGCGCGATTGGAGCAGCTGGCGCGGAATGGTCGTAGTAGCGTCGTCAATTGGGGTAGCTCTGCTGTGCCAGCTGCTCTTCACCGTGGTGGTTGAACGCGTCGTCGGGGTACCGCCGCTGCGCCCGCCTTTCCTGATGGCGCGTGTCATCGCTGACGGGCCCGGCTACCGCTACCTGCGCGCGACTTGTCCCTCGAACGGCTTCTCAGTCTGCAGATTTCTGGACCGACTTCCGCTATCCGCCGATGATTTTTTGTGGGGCCGGGAAGCCGCGCGCGGCGCGTTCTTTGTGGCGACACCCGCGGAAAGGCGGCAGTTGGCCGCAGAGCAGTTCCGGTTTGTCCTGGCAGTTGTCAGATCCGACCCCTTGGGACAGCTGTCAGCCTCATTGAAGAATGCAGCAGCACAGCTGATGGGGGTGGGTTATGAGGGGTTTCAATACCAAGGTGAGCTTCAGTACCGGACGGGCCAAATTCCCGCATTCGCGCCCAAAGTGCCGGAAGAACATCTTGAGACGCTAAAGCGAAGCCGGGCGTATCGTGGGCAAATGCCCGTACGATTCTTCAGTTTATTGGACTGCTCTATCCTGCTTCTCGGTGTGGCAGCGATCGTTCTGATCATATTGCAACCGGGATGGCGCTCACGGCTGCCGAAGTCTTTGCTTCTGTTCGCGCTTTGGACCGTCCTGGGTGTCGTGGTTAATTCGGCAATATGCGGAGTATTCTCCGGACCACATGACCGCTACTCGCAGCGGGTTGCTTGGCTAATCCCCTTGGTCGCCGCACTGTTCGCTGCGGCGTTGCTGGACCGGAGAGTTCGTATACGGTCAGCGTAAGACTCAAGGCGGCGTAGGGCCCCAAAGCTGGAGCTGCCGCGTCCTCCGACGGCACGACATAATCTGCCGGCGGTGCGTGCGGCCGAAATGATGCGTCCGGCGGGTACGGCGCCCCGGTTGCGGCTCGTCGTCCGCAGCACACTGCGATGTCGCTCACGTTCTCCCTCGTGCTTGGCTTTACACTTGCACGCGGCTGCCTTGTAAAGTCCATGATGTAAAGATCTGCGGTCCCTGGCGTTTTTGCTGCACCCCTAATGCGCATCCGCATCCCCGGACAGTCCGTACCTGCCGCCATCGTGAGGCTCGCGCGCGGCGGGGGAGCGTAGCTGATGGCGCCCACGATGCAGCGACGCAAGCTCCTGATCCTGGAGAACGATCGCGCTCTGCGGCGGCAGCTCGAGACGGTGTTCTCCGACCTCGACGTGACCGCGTGCGAGGCTTCCGCGGACACGCTCGGCATCGTGCGGCGCACTGAGCCGGACGTGGTGCTGTTCGACCTGGGGACGGCGCGTAAGCCCTCGCTGGCGAGCGAGAGCCTGGAGCTGCTGCGCCGGATCCTGACGCTCGCGCCCGACATCAAAATCATTGCCATGACCGAGCACAACGCGCGTGAGCTCGCGGTCGCGGCGGTCGGGCTCGGCGCTGCGGATTTCTACCACAAGCCGCTCGATGCGGGCGTGTTGTCGATTGTTGTGCGGCGCGCCTTCCGTATGCGCGAGCTCGAAGAGGAGAACTGGCGACTGCGCGAAGAGACCGGCGCGATGGCCCTCGAGGGCATCATCGGCGTGAGCGACTCGATGCGCAGCCTCGGCCGCGCCATTGAGAAGGTCGCGCCGACGAGTGCGACGGTGCTGCTGCTCGGGGACAGCGGCACCGGCAAGGAGCTGCTCGCGCGCGCCCTGCACCGGCTCTCGGAGCGTTCCCACGGGCCCTTTGTCGCGATCAACTGCGCGGCGATCCCGGATACGCTCCTTGAAAGCGAGCTCTTCGGATACGAGAAAGGCGCCTTCACGGGTGCGAGCCGCAGCACACCCGGCAAGCTTGAGTCCGCCAACGGTGGCACGGTGTTTCTCGATGAGATCGGCGAGATGCCCGCCTCGTTGCAGGCGAAGCTGCTGCGCGTGCTGCAGGAGCGGACCGTGGACCACATCGGCGGCCGCACCCCGATCGCGCTCGACGTGCGCATCATCTCGGCGACCAACCGCAACCTGGATGCGCTGATCAGCGACGGCACCTTCCGCGCGGACGTGTTCTATCGCATCAGCGAGGTGACGATCCGCGTGCCGCCCTTGAGCGCGCGCCAGGGCGACAGCCTGCTGCTCGCGCAGTTCCTGCTCGCCGAGATGTCGCAGCGTTTCGGCAAGCCGACGCGCGGGCTTGCCCCGGATGCGATCCGCGCCATCCAGATGTACCGCTGGCCTGGAAACGTGCGTGAGCTCGAGAACCGGATCAAGGGGGCGGTGATCATGGCCGAAGGCGCCGTGGTGACCGCGGGCGACCTGGGGCTGCAGGACCCCGGTGAGGATCCGGAGTTCCTCAATCTTCGGGCCGCGCGGCAGCGCGCCGAAGCGCAGGCGGCGCGGCAGGCGCTCGCCGTGGCGAAGGGCAATCTGTCGCGCGCTGCGGAGCTGCTTGGCGTGAGCCGCCCGACGCTGTATGACCTCCTGGAGAAGCATGGACTCGAGGCCGCGCACTATAGCCGTCACGCCCCGCCCGAGGCGCCAGCCGGGTCCGAGCCGCCGGCACAGCCGCCGCCGAAACTGACCGAGCGATAGCGGTCGTGATTGCGGCCGCAGGGCCGGCCGGCGCGCTAGCCGCGATTTCTCATACGTGCGCTGATTTTACGCGCTGATCGGCCGAGGGAGTTCGAGGTGGGGATCGGGGCGAGAGGGGCGGCCGGAGGCCGGTATCAGGGTTAAGTGCGCCACCGCCCTGCTGGAGAGCGGTTCGGCGATTGAGATCGGGTGTATCTGGTTCGTGAGGCGGCTTACCGCGCCGCGGCGGCGAGGGCGTGGAAGGCGGCGAGGAACTCGCGTTGGTTGGGACAAGCCTGGCTCATCGAGAGCTTCACGCGCCGCACACTCACCGTCACCACCGCACCGATCTTGAGCAAGCGCAGGCGCAGCGTGTGTGCGCAGGCACGCGAAAGACTCGTGCCGCGCAGTCCGATCCGGCGCAGCGCGTGCATGAGCACATAGGCCGCCGAGGACAGCCACAGCCGCAGCTGATTGGCACGGAAGGTCTCGGTGGAGAGCCGATCGGCAAAGAGGCTCAGCTGCGCCTCCTTGATTCGATTCTCCATTTCCCCACGCGCGCAATAGAGTTGCTCGTAGAGCTCGCGCGTGGGCCACTGATGCATCGAGAGGGACGTGACGATGAAGCGGGGGTTGCTCTTGTCACCGGTCTGCTCGGCCTTGGCCACGACCCGCCGTGCACGGCTCCAGGTGCGCCGCGTGCGATAGCTCAGCTCCTTGAAGCAGCGGGCGGGCCGAGCGCTGCGTGCCGACTCCACAGCCGCCTCGTGCAGCTCAGCGCCGATCGCGCGCACCAGACGGCTGTTGCGTGCCAGCCCAAACACATAATCCACCGCATTTTGCTCACACCAGCTCATCAGCTCCTCGCGGCAGAAGCCCGAGTCGGCTCGCAGGATGATGCGCACCTTGGGCCAGCGAGCACGCACCTGTCTCACGATGCGTTCGATCTCCTCGCGCGCACCGGCCGCCCCATCGATGTTGGAGCTTCGCAGCTTCGACACCAGCAAATGCTCGCCGCAGAAGATGTACAGCGGCAGATAGCAGTAACCGTCGTAGTAGCCGTGGAAGAAGCGCCCCTCCTGATGCCCGTGCAGCGGATCATCCGTGGCGTCCAGGTCCAGCACGATCTCATCGGGAGCCTCGCGGTACGCCTCCAGAAACAGCTCAACGAACAGCGACTCGATCGCCTCGCTCCTGGGGCGAATCCGGTGGTACTGATCTACCCCTTCGCGCGCATGCAGCTCCAGGCGGTTGAGCGTGCTCTTACCCGCCAGCGCCGCGCAGTCCGAACGGCGTGCCTGCATCTTCCCCAGCAGCGCTCCCCACACCGGATCGTGCCGCAGCTGCTCGTGGTCGTTGAGGTCCTCATACCCCAGGGCTATCCCGAACACCCGCTGTCCGATCAGCGTGCGCACCGTGTGCTCGATCAGCTCGGGCTTGCGGTAATCCTCAAAGCATCTGCAGAGCCGATCGATCAGCCCGATCGCCTTATCGGCTTTCCCCAGCAGCAGCGCTCCGGCATCCGAGCTGATCGTGCCACCGTCGAAAGCGCCTACGACTCGGCGCCGCTCAACACATGAAAACTGCAGCTGTTCCGCGCTACACTCTGTGTGCATCGATGCTCCCGGTGCTTGAGTGGCAACTTGTTCTCACAACTCAAGTTTTACTCAATCACCGGGCTCTTGCATCACTCCCTGTATGAGAAATCGCGGCTAGCGCTGCTTGAACTCCTCGGAAGTCAGCTGGTGCCGGGCGAGCAGCTTGTAGAAGTCGGTGCGGTTGCGCTTGGCGAGGCGCGCCGCCTGACTCACGTTGCCGCCGGTGATCTGCAGGATCTGCGACAGGTAGCTGCGGGTGAACTCATCGCGTGCCTCGTCGAAGGAGGGCAGGCGGCCCGGAGCGCCGCCGAGCGACTGCTGCACCAGCTCCGCCGGGATGATCGGCGTCTGCGAGAGCGCGACGTTCTGCCGCACGACGTTGTGTAACTGGCGGATGTTGCCGACCCAGTCGGCGGTCGCGAGCAGCTCGACCGCCTCCGGCGCGTAGATCTTGCGCACGCCGCTCTCCTTCGCAACCTGCGCGAGGAAGTGCGCGACCAGGAGCGGAATGTCCTCGCGCCGCCGGTTCAAGGGCGGCATCTCGATGTGCACGACGTTCAGCCGGTAGTAGAGGTCCTCGCGGAACTGACCCGAGGTCATGAGCTGCTGCAGGTCGCGCTGGGTCGCCGCGATGACCCGCACGTTGAACGGCACCGGCTCCCCGGCGCTGCCCGGACGCACCGCGTTCTCCTGCAGCGTTCGCAACAGTTTCACCTGCAGCCGCACCGGCAGATCGGCGATGCCATCGAGCAGCAGCGTGCCGCCGTCGGCCGCGAGGAACGCGCCGCGCGACGGGCGCGCCGCGCCGGCAGCCGCGCCGTTCGGCGCGCCGAACAGCTCGCTGTCGAGCAGATCCTCCGTCACGGCGCTGCAGTTGACCGCGACGAAGGCCTTGTTCCTGCGCGGGCTCGCGCGGTGAATGGCGCGCGCCAGCATCTCCTTGCCCGTGCCGCCCTCGCCGGTGAGCAGTACCCGCGCGTCGGTGCCCGCGACCATGTGGGCCTGCGCGAGCTTCTCCTCCATGACCGCGCTGCGGGTGATGATCTCCGCCCGCCAGTCTTCGTCGGAGGCGCCGAAGCCCGAGATGCGCAGCGCCCGCTGCACCTGGTCGAGGAGCTCCTGCTTGTCGACCGGCTTGGTGAGGAAGCCGAAGGCGCCCATCTGCGTCGCCTGTACCGCATCGGGGATGGTGCCGTGGGCGGTCAGGATGATGACCTTGAGGCCCGGCCAGCGGTTCTGCAGCTCCTTGAGCAGCCCGATGCCGTCCATCTGGTCCATGCGCAGGTCGGTGATCACGAGATCCGGCCGGAAGCGGCTCGCGGCCGCCAGCGCCAGAGCCGCGCTCTCGACCGCCTCGACGTCATAGCTCTCGGCGCGCAGGCGGATGGTCAGCAGGCGGAGTAGCCCCGGGTCGTCGTCGACCACGAGGATGCGGGCTTTGCGTTTTCCGGTCTGGTTCACTGCGACCTCCCGTCGGGAGACTTGCGCTCATTCAGCGAGCGCTCGATGTTGGCAATGGCGTCGAGCTTGGCGTGGGCCTCATCGAGCTCTTTGCGCAAGCGGGCGTTCTCGTCCATCTCGGCTTGCAGGCGGTGATTGGCGTTGGCAGCGCGTTCCTGAGCCGCGTGCGCCGCATCACTCTGGAGCCTGCGGTTTTCCTCCGTGAGCGTCAAATAGTCGTTAATTTGCGAAAGCTCGAGCGCCGAGAGCGACCGCTCCGCCGGTGTCAGCATCTGTGGGTTGGCCATGAGCTCGCGCAGCAGCCCCTGGGCCTTCGGCAGGTCGGTGGCCGGGTGACCGGGAGCGGCGAGGACCAAAGCGAGCTTGAGCTCGCGGCTCGGGGTCGGCGCCGCGTCGTACTCGCGCTGTGCGCCGGCGACGATCTCAGCCTGCTCGGCGGGGGCGCCCTGCTGCAGCCGCTGCAGCACAGTCAGATCGTCGGTCAGCTGCGTGGCGCTGCTCGAGATCGGGCTGACGGCTGGCGCCGGCGTCGTGTTACGGCTGCCGGCCATGAGACCGGTGCAGCTCGCGGTCGCCGCCGCGAGACCCATGACGAGCACGCCGCGGCTCAGGCAGCTACGCCGCATGCGCCCGGGCCTTGGGCTCGCTGCGAGCGGGGCGATCTCCGCTCGTCGCCCGGATCGGCATGGTGATGCGGAAGTGCGCGCCGGGGAACTGTCCGTCGATGATCTCGACCCTGCCGCCGTGAGCCGAGACGAACTCCAGCACCACTGAAAGCCCGATGCCCGTGCCCTTGATGGCGGTGCTTTTCGCGGCGCGCCCGGTGTAGAAGGCCTCGAAGATGTGATCGCGCTCGGGCGGCGGGATGCCCGGGCCGGTGTCGGCCACGTCGAGCACGAGCTGCGCCCCCGAGGTGCGGGCGCGCAGGTGAATCGCGCCTCCTTTGGGCGAGTACTTGACGGCGTTCGACACCAGATTCTCGAGGATCAGGCGGATCTTGCCGCGATCGGCCATGAGCGTGACGTCCTCCACCTGCACGTCGAGCCGCGCGCGCTGCGACAGCAGGGTCAGCTGCTGGTTCTCCAGCACCTGCTTGACCAGCGGGCGCAGCCGGAATTCCGTCGCTTCGAGGCCGACGCTGGAGGTCTGCCAGGCGCTGAAGGACAGCAGGTTCTCGATCATGCGCTGCAGCTTGATGCCGTTCTCGCGCAGGATCGCCGCGACCTCACGTTGGTTGGAATCGAGCTCACCGACCGCGCCGTCCATCAGCAGTTCCGTGCCCTCGCGGATGTTCGCGAGCGGCGTCTTCAGCTCGTGCGACATGTGCCGCAGGAAACGGTTACGCTCATGCGCGAGTTCGAGCAGACGCTGTCTGAGCCATTCGAGTTGGCGGCCGAGGCGCTCGAGGTCGTGCGGACCCGCAACCGCGATCGCCTCGGTGAGCGTGCCCTCGCCGAGCTCGCTGATCGCGCGGTCGAGCTGACGCAGCGGCTTGCCGATACCCACGGTGAGCACGACGATCGCCACCAGCGCGAGCGGCAGCAGCAGAGCCGCCAGGTACACCAGGCGCTTGCGGGCATCGAGCGTCTGCGCTTCGAGTGCGGCCACCTGCTTGTCGACCTCGGCATTGCTCTGCTCGGCGACCCGCTCGACCAGTGCCGAGAGCTGGACGAAGCGGCCCGAGAGATCGGCGCTCCCGCCGGTGCCCGGGGTGGCGCCGGCGTTCAACACCGTCTCGCGGATGCTCGATTGCAGGGCGGCCAGATCGCCCAGGGTGCTGAGGACGTCGCCGGGAGCATGGAGGCTCAGCTGCTTCTGGGTGGTCGTGAATCCTGCGTCCTGCGAGCGATAGACGTCGAGGAGCTTGGGGTCGTTGAGGACGTGGTAGAGGCGCGCGGTGCGCTCGAGCGAAGCCATCTGCGCGAAGAGCGCCTGGCTGGCACGGGCGGTGGTGACGCCCTCGACGATGATCTTCTGCCCGGTATTGGCCAGGTCCCGGATCTGGAGCACGGCGGTGAGGATGGCCGCGAGCAGCGGTCCGGCGATCAACGCCAGACCGACCAGCATCAGCCCGCTCAATGACTTCGGTCGCCCCCAGCGCATGGGCGGCATTCTACCGGGCGGCTACCCGGTCCGTCTGCGACGGACGCCAGTCCCGGCGCATCCTTAGCCGGGGCGCCTACCAGGGGTTACGCAGCAGCCGCTCCTCCCAGGCGAGCGCGCTGCGCACGATGGTGTCGAGATCGTCGAGCTGCGGCCGCCAGCCGAGCTCGCTACGGACGCGGTCTGCGTGTGCCACGAGCATCGGGGGATCGCCGGCGCGGCGGGCCTGCTCGCGTACCGTGAGGCGCCTGCCCGCCACCCGCTCGACGCTCGCGAGCACCTCGCGCACGCTGTAGCCATGGCCGTAGCCGACGTTGAGCGTCGCCGAGACGCCGCCACCGCGCAGGTAGGTGAGGGCATCGAGATGGGCCGCAGCCAGGTCGGTGACGTGAATGTAGTCACGCACTCCCGTGCCGTCGGCAGTGGCGTAGTCGGTGCCGAAGATCGAGACCTCCGCGCGCTTGCCGACCGCCGCCTCGCACGCGACTTTCACGAGCAGCGTTGCGTTCGGCGTCGCCTGGCCGACACGGCCCGCGGGGTCGGATCCCGCGACGTTGAAGTAGCGCAGCGCCACGTACCGCAGCCTCGAGGCGGCGGCGACATCGCGCAGCAGCCACTCCGACATGAGCTTGGAGGTGCCGTATGGATTGATGGGCGCGGGCGGGGTCGTCTCGCCGGCGATGCCGCCCGGCGGGGTGCCGTACACCGCGGCAGTGGAGGAGAACACGAAGTGCTTCACCCCCGCCTCGCTGCAGCACTCGAGCAGCGCGCGGGTCGCGCAGGTGTTGTTACCGTAGTACTTGAGCGGCTCGCGCACCGATTCGGGGACGATGGTATAGGCCGCAAAGTGCATCACGGTCTCGACCCCGTGGCTGCCCAGCGCCTCGAGCACCGCGGCGCGGTCGCCGACCCCGGCGACCACGAGCGGCGTGTCGAGCACCGCCTGGCGGAAGCCGCGCGACAGGTCGTCGAGCACGATCACGCGCTCGCCGCGCTCGCGCAGCTGCAGCACGACGTGGCTGCCGATGTAACCGGCGCCGCCGGTGACTAAGATGCTGCCGGGATTCACACGACCTCCTTGACTGATCGAGCGCGCATGGTAACCAAAACCGCGGATCCGCAGCCGTTCGCCGGTCTCACTCCCGAGGTGGTGCTCGATGCGGCCGCGGCCGTCGGCCTCGGGCCCGACGGCCGGATGTTCGCGCTCAACAGCTACGAGAACCGCGTTTATCAGCTCGGCGCCGAGGGCGGGCAGCTGGTGCTCAAGTTCTACCGGCCGGCGCGCTGGAGCGATGCGCAGATCGAGGAGGAGCACGAGCTCGCCGCGCAGCTCGCCCGCGCCACGCTTGCCGTGGCCGCGCCGCTTCCGATCGGCGGCCAGACGCTGCTGCGCTACCGGGAGTTCCGCTTCGCGGCATTCCCATGGATGCGCGGCCGCGCCCCGGAACTGGATGCACCCGAGGCACGGCAGATGCTTGGGCGCAGCCTCGCCCGTCTGCACCAGGTCGGCGCGCAGGCCTCGTTCAGGGTGCGGCCGCACATCGACGTCGATCGCCTCGGCTGGCAGGCCCGGCGTCAGGTGCTCTCGAGCGCGCTGCTGCCCGACACGCTGCGCGAGCGCTACGCGACTGTGAGCGCAGCGCTCCTCGAGCAGGTGAGTGCGAGTTTCACGGCCGCAGGGGCTCTCGGCGAGATCCGTATTCACGGCGACTGCCACCTGGGGAACCTGCTCTGGGATGAGCACGGTCCGGTGTTCGTCGACCTCGATGACTGCGCGACGGGGGTGCGGGTGCAGGACCTGTGGATGCTGCTCTCGGGCTCACCGTCCGAACAGCAGCGCCAGTGGAGCGAGATCCTCGAGGGCTACCGCCAGTTCGCAGACTTCGACTTCCGGGAGCTGCGCATGGTGGAGCCCCTGCGGTCGCTGCGCATGCTGCACCATGCGGCCTGGGTGACCCATCGGTGGAGCGATCCGGCTTTTCCCCGGGCCTTCCCCTGGGTAGGCGAGCCGCGGTACTGGGAGGGGTATCTGCAGGACCTCCTGGAGCAGATCGACGCCATCCAGGATCCGCCGCTTCTGCAAGGCCGGTAACTGGTCTGGGCGCAGGACACCTGCAGCCCTCCGGAAATGCCAAGCAGTCCGCGTCCGGGGGCGGCCGATCGGGGTATCGTGTCGGCCCATGCGGACGGCCATCCGATGTGCTGCGATCACCCTGGCTTCGGCTGTCATCCTGAGCGGCTGCGGTTCGGGCAAGTCGCCCATCGGCCCGATCATGGCCCACCGGCATCCGCCGCCGGCGAAGAAGCCGGTCGCGAACGGACCGACGCCTCCGGCCGACATGGTGGGCGCGGTGGGCGGTGCGCGGTCCGGCTCGGCGCGCGTCTCGGTCCGCTTCGACCTGCGCACGCGTCCGCAGGTCGCGCAGCCGATGGATTTGAACGTAGTCATCCTGCCGTCCGCGGGGCTCGACCGGGTCTCCGGCAAGGTCGAGGCGGACGATGGTCTCGAGATCCTGAGCGGCGCGGACATTGCGCCCACTGACCGGCCCGCCGAAGACGTCCCGATTTCCCACAGCATCCGGGTCGTTCCGAGGCGCGAGGGGGTTCTCACGCTCCGGGCGGTCGTCTCTACCGAGTCCGGCGGGGTGCCCTCAAGCCAGACCTTCTCCATTCCCCTGATTGCCAGCGCCGCGGAGGGAGCCGCGGGCCAGCCCTCCCAGGACAGCGCGGGCACGGAGGCCCCGGATACGCCGGCTTCCCCCGCGCAGACCCCGCCCACCACCAGCCAGTAGCGCGGCCCCGGGCCGCCAGCCAGCGTTGCAAGTTGGTTACGGCCGGGTGTTGCCTATACCCGACAGGCCTTCGCGCGGACCGCGACCCAGACTGCGGCCGCCTAAATAAGTCAAATACTTACATTTCTCTCGTAGCAGCTCTCTGGAGGTAACACAAACGCTATCGAGTGGGTTTGCGAACCGGTGCTCACTTCGCGAATAATGAGCCGCGCCTTAAGACGGACCGAGCCGGGGTCGCATGGAAGAAGCCAACCGGATAAATGCTGCCTTAGTCCCCAAGACTGACTTCGCCATTGCCGCATCCGGGCTGGCGACGATGCAGAACTATGCTCCGGCGGTGATCGCGGTGAGCTCGCTCTACGGTCTCCTCGGGGTGTTTGAGGTGAGGCCGGGTAATTACTTCCACTCCATGGCGCTGGTCGTGGCGTTCCTCTCGATCATGCTGCTGCGCATCCCGCGGACCGCGACCAGTCAGCTCTTCGGCGGAAATTTTACATTGGTCATCGCGGTCGGCGTGCGCTGGCTAGTCGTGCTCGCCGTGTTGTTTACGCTCGGCTACGTGACGAGATTCTCGACCCACTACCCGCGGCGCGTGATACTGACCTGGGCGGTGCTTACCCCCGCGCTCATCATCGGCGCGACGCTGGTGCTGCAGGAGCTGCTGCGCCGCATGCTCTGCGATCCGGCCAATGCCCGCAAGGCGGTGATCGCCGGCTGCACCGACTCGAGCCTGGCGCTCGCCCGGCGCCTGCGCGGTCAGAACGAATTCCGCATCTCGATCGCCGGCTTCTTCGATGACCGCGGGCGCGATCGCCTCAGGGTGAACGGCGAGGTGTCGCTGCTCGGCTCGCTCACCGAGATGCCGGATTTTGTGCGGCGCAACGGCGTCGAAGTCGCCTTCGTGGCGCTGCCGATCCGCCCCGTGAGCCGTGTGATGGAGCTGGTGGATGAGCTGCGCGACTCGACCGCATCGATCTACTACCTGCCGGACATTCATGTCTTCGATCTCATCCAGTCGCGCGGCGAAGTGCTCGACGGCATCCCGGTCATCTCGATGTGCGAGACGCCGTTCCACGGGCAGCGTGCGACCGCGAAGCGCCTCACCGACCTGCTGCTCACCATCCCGCTGCTGGTGCTGATCACGCCGCTGATGCTCGCGATCGCGCTCGCCGTGCGGCTCGGCTCCCCGGGGCCGGTGGTGTTCCGGCAACGGCGCTACGGGCTCAACGGCGAAGAGATCGTGGTCTACAAGTTCCGCACCATGAAAGTGGTCGAGGACGGTGCGGTGACGGAGCAGGCGAGGCGCGGCGACGCGCGTTTCACGCGGGTCGGCCGCTTCCTGCGCCGCTACTCGCTCGATGAGCTGCCGCAGCTGATCAACGTGCTGCAGGGGCGCATGAGTCTCGTCGGCCCGCGCCCGCACACCGTCGCGCACAACGAGCTCTACAGAAAGCTCATCAAGGGCTACATGCTGCGCCACAAGGTGCTCCCGGGGATCACCGGGCTGGCACAGGTGAATGGCTTGCGCGGGGAGACGCGCGAGCTCGAGCAGATGGAAGCCCGGGTGCGCTACGACCTCGAGTACCTGCGCTGCTGGTCGGTCGAGCTTGATCTGGAGATTCTCGCCCGCACCGCCGTGCGGGTGCTCAACGACTCGAAAGCGTTCTAGTCCGGCCCAAAAAACGCGAGAGGCGTCACGGGTGCCTGCGGGGGGCCCCCGTATGATCTCGATCGGGCCTACTCGAACGTCTTATGTCAAATACCGGGACTATGCCCACGCTCGCCGACCCCGAGGAGGCGCTGCCAGGAGCCACGACGACGCTGGTCAGGGCCGATTCCCGCACCGACAGGCACCCCGAGCTTCATCCGCAGCTGAAGGCGCAACTTCGCGAGCTGTCGCTGCGCACCGGCAAAGCGACTCCCGACGTTGCGATGCTGCTCAGTCTCATCAATTCGCACTACCAGACCATGGAGGGCGAGCGCCGCGGCATCGCCGAGTCCATGCGGCTCATGGCGGACGAGGCCCAGGCGCTCGCCCTCGAGGCACGCGAGCAGAGCTCGGAGCAGCTGCAGGTCATTCTCGATCACATCAAGGACGTGGTGCTGGCGCTCGACGAGCAGGGCCTGATCCGCACCTTCAACCCGACCGGCGAGCGTGTTTTCGGCTTTGACGAGGCGGAGGTCACCGGAAAGCGCATCGACGCGCTGATCCCGGCGCTGGCGCAAGTCGGCGAGAGCGTACCCGAGGCGCTCAAGCGGCTCGCTGCTGCGCTCGGCGACACCGCTCTCGATCTCGCGGCACGCGAGTTCCCGGCGCGGCGCAAGGACGGCACGGAGTTTCCGGCGGAGATCGCCGTCAGTCGCGCCCCGATGTCGAGCCGCGAGATGTTCGTGCTGTGCCTGCGCGACGTCACCGAGCGGCGCCAGTCCGAGCAGGCGGTGCGCGAGAGCGAGGCGCGCTACCGGCTGCTCGTCGACCACGCGCCCGATGCGATCGTGGTGCTGGACGTTGCCACCGGGCGCTTCGCCGATGCCAACGACAAGGCGCAGAAGCTCTTCGGGCTCGAGCGCGAGCGGCTGCTCGAAGTGGGCCCGGTGGACTTGAGTCCCGCGCGGCAGCCCGACGGCGCACTCTCCGCCGAGCGCGCCGCGAGCTACATCAACCGCTGCCTGCAGGGCGAGCCCCAGGTGTTCGAGTGGGCGCATTGCCACTCCGCGGGCCGCGAGATCATGTGCGAGGTGCGCCTGGTCGGCCTGCCACGCGACGGCCGGCAGCTGCTCCGCGGCAGCATCGCCGACATCTCCGAGCGCAAGCGCGGCGAGCGCATCGCCGCCAGCGAGCGCGAGGTGTTCGAGCAGATGACCCGCAACGCCGCGCTCCCGCACGTGCTCGGTTCAGTCACCCGCCTGGTCGAGTCGGCGGGCGTCGGCATGCTCGCGGCAGTCAGTGTGCTCGATGAGAGCGGTCGGGCGTTCGCCTATATGATCGCCCCCGAGCTGCCGGCGGGGCTGCGCGCCGCGCTCGAGCACGCGAGCATCGACATCCGCAACGGCTCGTGCGCCGCGGCGGTCTACCTGGGCCGCCAGGTGCTGGTGGCGGACATTCGTACGGATGCCTTCTGGGCCGAGCCGCGCGCCGCGGCGCTCGGCTTCGGGCTGCATGCCGCCTGGTCCACGCCCATCAAGGCGGCCGGCGGCAAGGTGCTGGGCGCCCTCGGCGTCTACCATGCGGAGCCGGGCCTGCCGGCGCCGGCGGAGTCGCAGATCATGGCGCGGGCCGCGCAGCTCGCCGGCATCGCCATTGAGCGGCGCCTCGCGGAGGAGGCTCTGCGCTCGAGCGAGGCCAAGTTCCGCGGGCTCTTCGAGAGCATCGCCGAGGGCGTTTACCAGAGCGGCCGCGACGGCCGGCTGCTGTCGGTCAACCGCGCCTTCGCCGCCATGCTCGGCTATGCGACTCCCGAGGAGCTGTGCGCGGTCGCGGACGCCGCGGCGCTCTACTGGGATCCGACCGACCGGGCCGAGTTTACGCGGCGCGTGGAGTCGGAAGGGGAGATCCGCGACGCCGAGTTCCTGATGCGCCGGCGCGATGGCGAGCAGATCGTGGTGCTGGAGAACGCCCGCGCGCGGCGCGACAGCGCCCACCGTATCGTCGGCTACGAGGGCACGATCGCCGAGATCACCGAGCGCAAGCGCGCCGAGCAGGCGGTGTTCGCCGAGAAGGAGCGCGCGCAGGTGACGCTGCAGTCGATCGGCGACGCGGTGATCACGACCGACGCGGCAGGCTGCATCGAGTACGTCAACCCGGTGGCCGAGCGGCTCACCGCCTGGAGCCTCGCGGAGGCGCGCGGCCGGCCGATCGCCGCCGTGCTGCACCTGGTCGACGAGCTGACGCGCGCGCCCATCGAGAACTCCCTCGCCGGCGCCCTGGGGAGCGGTGAGGCCGCCCCGGCCACCGATCACTGGGTGCTGATCACGCGCACCGGCAACGAGGTGGCGATCCAGGAGTCGGCGGCCCCGATCCGCGACCGCCAGGGCAAGGTGATCGGCGCGGTGGCCGTGTTCCACGACGTGACGCGCGAGCGGCGCCTGAAGCGCGCGCTCGCCTACCAGGCGAGCCACGACGCGCTCACCGGGCTCATCAACCGTCGGGAGTTCGACAACCGGCTGCATGCCGCGCTCGGTTCCGCGCAGCGCGGCGAGGGTGCGCACGCCCTGCTATACATCGACCTCGACCAGTTCAAGGTGGTTAACGACACCTGCGGCCACCAGGCGGGCGATCGCCTGCTGCGCGATGTCACGGGGCTGCTGCAGACGCGGGTGCGCACCTCCGACACCATCGCGCGCCTCGGGGGCGATGAGTTCGGCGTGCTGCTCGAAGGCTGCACGCTCGAGCAGGCCTCAAGGATCGCCGAGGCCATCCGCCAGGCAATCCGCGATTTTCGCTTCGTCTGGAGCGCGAGCACACTGTCGGTGGGCGCCAGCATCGGCATCGTGCAAATCCGCGCCGAGACCGAGAACGTGGCCGCCGTGATGAGCGCCGCCGACATCGCCTGCTACGCCGCCAAGGACGCCGGCCGCAACCGCATCCACATCTACGACGCCGACGGTGTCTCGAACCGCCACCGCGAGATGCAATGGGTCGCGCGCGTCACGCGTGCCGCCGAGGACAACCGCCTCGAGCTCTTCTTCCAGCCGATCGTACCGCTTGGGTTGGGGCACGAGCGTCCGTTCCACGAGCTGACCGTACGGCTGCGCGAGGACGGCGGCTCGCTGGTACCACCGTCCGAGTTCATTCCCGCGGCCGAGCGCTACAACATCATGTCGGTGATCGACCGCTGGGTGGTGGCGCGCGCCGTCGAGCTGCTGCGCCAGCGCCTGCAGCACGGCGAGCCGCTGCCGCTGCTCGCGGTCAACCTGTCGGGGACCTCCCTCAACGAGCAGTCGTTCGTCGATTTCGTGGTGCAGAGTATCGGCGAGCCGGCGGTGGCCGCGGCGCTCTGCTTCGAGATTACCGAAACCGCCGCGGTCACGAGCCTGTCGAACGCGCGCTATCTGATGAGCGAGCTGAAGGTGCGCGGCTGCAAGTTCTCGCTCGACGACTTCGGTACCGGGGTATCGTCGTTCGTCTACCTGAAGACGCTTCCCATCGACTACCTGAAGATCGACGGCCAGTTCGTCAATCACGTCGCCCAGGACCCGGTGAGCCGTAGCATGGTCGAGGCGATCGCCAAGGTCGGGCGCGCGCTCGGCATCGCCACCGTGGCCGAGTGCGTCGAGAGTCAGGCGATGCTGGAGGAGCTCAAGCGTATCGGCGTCGACTTCGCGCAGGGGTTCCATCTCGCCAGGCCGCTGCCGATCGCGCAGTTGCCGACGTAGCCCCGCGCGCAACGCGTGGCGCGCGGTGGCGCCTTTTCTGTAGAATGCGCAGCCCGTGTCGATCGTATGAATCTAACTCAGTCACCCGAGAACGCGCCGCCCGAGGCGGACCGCACGTTCGATGTCGGTGATCCGGACACGCTCGAACGCATGATCGAATGCTTCGCCCGCTACGGCGACACGTATCGGGTGTATGTGCCGGCGCGGCGCTCGTTCAGCTACATCATTCACCACCCGGATGACGTGAAGCGAGTCCTGGTGACGAACCATCGCAACTACACCAAGGGTCTGGATCGTGACCGGATCAAGATCCTGCTCGGCCGTGGACTCATGACAAGTGAAGGAGAATTCTGGACGCATCAGCGCTATCTGATGCAGCCGTTCTTTCACCGGCGCGTGATCACGAAGTTCGCCCAGATGATCGACGAGGCCAACTCCAGATTCGTCGGCCAATTGGAGGTGCAGGCGGCGCGTAGCGGGACCGTAAATATCACGGAAGCGATGAGTGAGCTGACGCTGGAAATCGTCCTGCGGGCCATCTTTGGCACTGATTTCGACGAGATGTCCGAGGCTTTTTCCGTGGTTGCCCGGGACCAGGCGCGCAACCTGGAGTTTGTCTACAAGTTTCGAGCGCTTGCGAAGCTGGTCGGCAAACTCGTCGGCAGGCGTCGCGCGGCCGGGGAAGAGCATTTTGACTACGTGGCAATGATGATGAATGCGCGCGATAAGGACACAGGCTCAGGTATGAGCGAGCCCGCGCTGATTGACGAGGCATTGACCCTGGTCGTGGCCGGCCACGAAACGACAGCGAGCGTTCTCAACTGGACCTGGTACTTACTCTCGCAGCATCCGGACGTCGAAGCGAAGCTGCATGCGGAGATCACCAACCGCTCGCTGCCCCGTGCTGCAAGTCTCCCGCAGAGTGAAACACTCGTCTATGCGCAGCAGGTTTTGAACGAGGCCATGCGCCTTTATCCGCCCGGTTGGCTGCTCTCACGCCGGACCATCGGTCCGGACGTGCTTGGGGGCTACCAGATTCCGGCGGGATCGAATGTCCTTCTGCCCCTCTACCTGCTGCACCGGCATCCGCGCTATTGGAGCGATCCCGATCGGTTCGAGCCGGAACGATTCGCTCCGGAACACGAGGCGACACGCCCGCGGTTCGCTTTCATGCCGTTCGCGGCGGGTCCGCGGCATTGTATCGGCGAGACCCTGGCGCTGTATGAAATGCTGATTCACCTGCAATGGGTCGTGCCCCGCTATCGACTGGCATTTGTTGCCGACCGTCCGTTGGAGCTCGAGGCTCAGATCAACCTGCGTACGCGTCATCCGCTTTACATGCGGATTGAGCGACGCTAGTCGGGAGGCAGACCGTGCGCAACCCACTTCGAGTCCTCCTCGGCGCCGCCGGCCTCTGCGCCGTGTTGAATCCACTGCTGGCCGCCGACGCCCGGGACGCCTCGCGGGGCCCCGCCCGCGATGATGAACGGATCGCCACCGAGCTGCGCGACGCGGCGCTCGGCGGAGAGGACATGGCCTGGGAATGGGTGAGTGAGCTCAGCAGCCGCTTCGGCCCGCGGCCCGCGGGCTCGGCCAGCGAGCAGCAGGCCGCGGAGTGGGCGGTCAAGCGGCTGAAGTCCCGCGGCTTCGAGAACGTGCATCTCGAGACCTTCCCGATCACCGCCTGGGTGCGCGGCGTCGACTCCGCGCAGATCATCATACCGGCGCCGCAGGCGCTCACCGTCGCCGCGCTCGGGGAGTCTCCGCCGACGCCCGCCGGCGGGCTCGAGGGCGAGGTGATCGAGTTTCCGACTTTCGACGACCTCAAGTCTGCGCCGCCGGCGTCCCTCACCGGCAAGATCGCCTTCGTCAACCAGCGCATGGTGCGTATGCAGGACGGCTCGGGCTACGTCACCGCGGTCGTGTCCCGGACCGACGGGCCGGCAGAGGCCGCCAGGCGCGGCGCCATCGCCTTCCTGCTGCGCTCGGTCGGCACCGACAGCACCCGCATCGCTCACACCGGTACGACGCGCTACGTCGACGGGCGGGTGCCCGTGCCCGCCTTCGCGCTGGCCGCTCCCGACGCCGATCAGCTGGACCGGCTCAAGGCGCTCGGCGAGACGGTGCGGGTGCGGCTGGTGTCGACCGCCTCCTACGTGCGCGATGCGCACTCCCAGGACGTCGTCGCCGACATCCGCGGCAGCGAGCATCCCGAGGAGGTGGTGCTGCTCGGTGCGCACCTCGATAGCTGGGACCAGGGTACCGGAGCGATCGACGATGGCGCCGGGACCGGGATCATCGTCGCGGCGGCGACCCTGATTCGTGATCTGCCGCAGCGGCGCCCGCGCCGCACGGTGCGTGTCGTACTGTTCGGCTCCGAGGAGGTGGCGCAGCCGGTGGCGCCGTTCGGCGCTTTCGGCGGTCATGCCTACGCCGACAACCACAAAGCGGAGCTCGCCCGCCACGTGCTCGCCGGCGAGAGCGATCTCGGCGCCGATCGGGTCTACCGACTGGCGCTGCCGCAGGCGGTGATCGACAGCGATTTCTCGAAGAGCGTGTTCCGGGTGCTGGAGCCACTCGGCGTGCTGGCGGCGAAGGAGCCGCCGGCCGATGCGGGCACCGACGTGGGTCCCTCGGTCGAGGCGGGAGTGCCGGCGTTCCTGCTCTTCCAGGACGCCACCCGCTACTTCGACATCCATCACACCCCGGACGACACGCTCGACAAGATCGACCGCGAGGAGCTCGACCAGAACGTTGCCGCCTGGGCGGTGCTGGTCTGGCTGGCGGCCGACAGCGACGTCGACTTCCGCGCGCACCCGGCCGCGCACTGAGCGCCACGGCCCGCGATCGAGGTTGCGTGCCGCAGGCCGCCTCGGCAAGCTGAGCGCCATGACCGAGCAGGTGCTGATCTGCGGTGCCGACGGCGTCCAGGAGCTGCGCCTGAACCGCCCGGAGAAGCGCAACGCCATCAGCTTCGCGATGTACGAGGCGCTCGCCCGCGGGCTCAGCGCGGCGCGCGCCGACGCGCAGGTGCGTGCCGTGCTGCTCTCCGGGGAGGGGCCCGGGTTTTGCGCGGGCAACGATCTGAACGATTTCCTCACCGGGCCGAAGTTGAGCGACGCGCACCCCGTCATGGCGCTGTTGCGCACGCTCGCCACTTTCGAGAAGCCGCTGCTCGCTGCGGTGCACGGCCAGACGGTCGGCATCGGGGTGACGATGCTGCTGCACTGCGACCTGGTCGTGGCAGCGCGCAACACACAGTTCAGCCTGCCGTTCGTGAAGCTCGGGCTGGTGCCCGAGGCGGGCAGCTCGCTGCTGCTGCCGCGGCTGATCGGCGCGCAGCGCGCCGCGCAGCTGCTGCTGCTCGGCGAGCCGTGTGATGCCGCGACGGCGCTCGGCTTCGGGTTGGTGAGCCGCGTGGTGGAGGAGGGGAGTCTCCTCGACACGGCGCGGGCGCTTGCCCGCGGCCTCGCGCAGCAGCCGCGCGAGGCGCTGCTGGCCACCAAACGGCTGCTGCGCGGCGATCCCGCCGAGTTGCTGGCACGGATCGGGGCGGAAGCCCGCATCTTCGGCGCGCAGCTCGAGTCCGAGGAGTTTCGTGCGGGCGTGCGCGCATTTCTCGCGCGGGGGCGCCCGGCCTAGCGCCGCGCACCGCGATGGCCGTCTTCTCGATCGACGGGCTGGTGCCGGTAGTTGACCCGGCCGCGTTCGTTCACCCGCAGGCGACCCTGATCGGCGATGTGATCGTCGCTGCCGGCTGCTACGTCGGACCCGGCGCGTCGCTGCGCGGGGACTTCGGCCGGATCGTCGTCGGTGCGGGCTCGAACGTGCAGGACAATTGCGTACTGCATGCCTTTCCGGGCAAGGACACCCTGCTCGAGCCGGAGGCGCACATCGGCCACGGCGCAGTGCTTCACGGCTGCACCGTGCGGCGCGGCGCGCTGATCGGCATCGGCGCCATCGTCATGGACGATGCGGTGGTGGAGGAGGAGGCGATCGTGGGCGCTGCGAGCTTCGTGCCGGCGGGCTTCGTCGTGCCGCGCCGCTCGCTCGTGATGGGGGTGCCGGCGCGCGTCGTGCGCGAGCTCAAACCGACCGAGATTGCCTGGAAGGCCGACGGCACGCGCGAGTACCAGGAACTCGCCCGCCGCTCCCTGGCGTCGCTGCGCGAGTGTCAGCCGCTCGCCGCGCCCGAGCCTGGCCGCCCGCGCTTCGCCGGCTCGACCGCCGTGCCGCTGCACACCATCCCGCGCAAGTAGGCGCTCCCGAACGCCGGCAGGGGCTCGCGGGCAGCCGCCATGCTCTCAGTCCCGGGCCACCGGGTCGGCCGGGTCGGGGTTGAGCACCCCGAACAGTGCCGGCACGCACGCATAGAAGAGCCGGACCTTTTCCCTCTCCACCAGCTGCAGCAGCTGCTGCGCCTCTTCGTCGCTGACGATGAACTCCACTTCCACCGTCAGCGTACCGGCGAGCTCGAAGAAGCGGCTCTCGTGCAGCACGTGGTGGCGGCCGAAGCCGGCCATGGCGCGAAAGGCGGAGCCGCCACGGATACCGAGCCGATTGGCCTGCTCGAGCAGCCATTCCCACACCAGCCGGCCGTGCAGGCGCTGGCCCTCGTGCACGTAGAATCTCAGGAACGAGCCCTGCATGTCGCGCGCTCCTCTTCAGCTACGGCAACACATTCAGCTGCGCCACCACACGACGGTGCCGATGCCCGCGAAGGTCATGAGCACCGAGCCGAGCAGATGCACCGCCGCGGCGCCGATGGCCCAGGATGCCCGCCCCTGCTGCATGAGGGTGACCACCTCCGCGGAGAAGGTCGAGAAGGTCGTGAGGCCGCCGCAGAAGCCGGTGATCACGAGCAGCCGCCACTCGGGGGCGAGCGCCGAGTAGGTCGCGAAGAATGCGACTGCGAGGCCCACCACGTAGCCACCGATCAGATTGGCGGCGAGGGTGCCGGGCGGAATCGTCGGAAAGTAAGCGTTCAGCCGCGTCCCCAGCCACCAGCGCAGCAGCGCCCCGAGGCTCGAGCCGAGACTGATGGCGACGATCGCTTTCCACATGGGCTGCCGCCGTTGTACCGGGCGGCGCTGCGGCGCGCAACGGTTGCAGTATGCTGTCGGCCCCCACGGGAGGGCAGGAGGTTGGTCATGCGCTATTCGGGATTGGGTGTTGCGGTGTTGGGGGGGGCGGCGGTGGCGTTTACCGCCTGCTCGCAGGAGGCGCCTCAGTCGTCTCAGTCCCCGCCGCAGACGGCCGATGCGCAGCTGCGCGAGATCTACACCACCGAGTGGCACTGGCGCACCGAGCAGCTGGCCGAGGAGGAGGACAACACCCGCCCGGTGGCCGATCACCTGCCGAAAGTCGATCCCGCTTCGCAGCAGATGCGCCTCGAGCACTGGCAGGACACGCTCAAGCGCGTCGATGCCATCCCGCGCGCGAGTCTCTCGGTGCCGGAGCAGCTGAACTACGACATCTACCGCGCGCAGCTCCAGGTGCTGATCGCGAACCAGAAATTCCGCGACTTCGAGATGCCGGCGAACTCAGACACCGCGTTCTGGACCAACCTCGGCTATACGGCGCGCCGGCCGTTCCGCACCCTCGTCGACTACCAGCACTGGATCGCGCAGATGCGCGACATCCCCCGCTACTTCCACGAGGAAATGGATGAGATGCGCGCCGGCATGAAGCGCGGCTTCACGCCGCCGCGCGTCACCATGGAGGGCCGCGATTCGTCGATCACCGCGGTGACGCAGGCGACGCCCGAGGCGAGCCTGTTCTATACGCCCTTCCGGGAGATGCAGGGGATCCCCGCCGACAAGCAGGCGGACCTGCGGGCGCAGGCGCTGGCGGTCATCCGCGATCAGGTGCAGCCGGCGTACGTCGAGCTGCTCAAGTTCATGCGCAGCGAGTACGTCCCGGGGATGCGCACCAGCGTTGCCGCCTCGGATCTCCCCGACGGGCGCAACTACTACCGCGCGAAGATCCTCGAGTTCACCACCCTCGACATGGACCCGGACGCCATCCACCAGCTCGGTCTGACCGAGGTCGCGCGCTTGCACGAGGCGATGGTCAACGAGATGCACGCCACAGGCTTCAAGGGCGATTTCCCGCAATTCCTCAAGTTCCTGCGCACCGACCCGCGCTTCTACGCCAGGACCCCGCAGGATCTGCTCAACCGCGCGGCGTGGATCGCCAAGGTGTTCGACGGCAAGGCCGCGCAGTACTTCGGCTACCTGCCGCGTGCGCGGTTCACGATCAAGCCGGTGCCCGCCGACCTCGCGCCGTTCTACACCTCCGGTCGCGGCGGCCCCGGGGTGTACCTGCTCAATACTTACGACCTGCCGAGCCGCCCGCTGTACAACCTGACGGCGCTCACGCTGCACGAGTCGGCGCCGGGACATGCGTTCCAGATCCCGATCGCCATGGAGCAGAAGGACCAGCCGGAGTTTCGCCGCCTGAGCTACATCTCCGCGTACGGCGAGGGCTGGGCGCTCTACTGCGAGCGCCTGGGCGATGAGATGGGCATGTACGAGACCCCCTATGACCGCTTCGGCATGCTCGGCTACCAGATCTGGCGGGCAGCGCGCCTGGTGGTCGACACCGGCATTCACTCGCAGGGCTGGACGCGCGAGCAGGCGCTCGATTACTTCCGGCAGAACACCGCACTCCCCGAGCATGAGATCGAGACCGAGATCGACCGCTATATCACCTGGCCCGGGCAGGCGCTGTCGTACTATCTCGGCGAGCGCGCGATTCTCGAGGGCCGTGCCAAGGCCGAGAAGGCTCTGGGCGACCGCTTCAACATCCGGGCTTTCCACGACGCGATACTCCAGCTCGGCTCGGTGCCGCTGCCGGTGCTCACGGCGCGCATCGATCGCTTCATTGCCGACGGCGGCAACGGGCCCTATCCCGAGATGGAGTAGCCGGTATGAGCGGCGCTGCGCGGTTTCCCATAAACGGCGGCTGCACTTGCAGGGCGGTGCGCTTCGCGATGGCAAGCGCGCCGCTCATCGTGCACTGCTGTCACTGCCGCTGGTGCCAGCGGGAGACCGGTACGGCGTTCGCGCTCAACGCGATGATCGAGTCCGAGCGGGTGCAGCTCCTCGCGGGCGCTCCCGAGCTCGTGCCGACGCCGAGCAACAGCGGCCGGGGCCAGAAAATCGCGCGTTGTGCACAGTGCCGGGTGGCCGTATGGAGCCATTACGCCGGAGCCGGGGACAGGCTGTCCTTCGTGCGCGTTGGCACGCTCGATGACCCTGACATGTTCGCGCCGGACGTTCATATCTTCACCGAGTCGAAGCAGCCGTGGGTCGTGATCCCCGGGGGTGCGCGTGCCTTCGCCCAGTACTACCGCCGCGCAGAGGTCTGGTCCGCCGCGAGCCTGGAGCGCTATAGCAAACTTGCATAGCAGAGCTGATAAATATCATTAGTTCTCTCTAGCAAAAACCGCCTAGACTCCGCCCCCGGAATGCGGAGCCCCACGCCAGCCGACCTCTACCCCTTCGCCGGCCAGCAGCTGCCCTGTTATGTAAACGGCGAGTTCGTGCGCGCCGGGAGCGGCTTCGAGAACGTCAGCCCGGTCAACGGGCGGGTGATCGCCACGGTCACCGAGGCGGATGCCGCGCTCGTCGACCGCGCGGTGCGGGCGGCGCGGACCGCGCTCTCGGGGCCCTGGGGACGCATGGCGATTGCCGAGCGCTGCGCACTGCTGCGCAAGGTCGCCGAGCGTATCGAGCAGCGCTTCGCCGAGTTCGTCAGCGCCGAGATCGGCGACACGGGCAAGACGCTCAAACAGGCGACCTCGCTCGACATCCCGCGCGGCGCCGCCAATTTCCGCGCCTACGCCGATCTGCTGCTGGCGCGCGGCTCGGAGTGCTTCGAGATGTCGACCCCCGACGGCCGCGGCGCACTCAACTACTCGGTGCACAAGCCGGTCGGTGTCGTCGCGGTCATCGTTCCCTGGAACCTGCCGTTCCTGCTCCTCACCTGGAAAGTGGCCCCGGCACTCGCCTGCGGCAACACGGTGGTCGTCAAGCCCTCGGAAGAGACGCCATCCTCGGCGACGCTGCTGGCGCAGGTGATGCAGGAGGCCGGAGTCCCGCCGGGCGTATTCAACCTGGTGCACGGCTTTGGGCCGTCGGCCACGGGTGAAGCGCTCGTCAGTCATCCGGAAGTGAACGCGATTGCCTTTACCGGCGAGACCGCCACGGGCGCCGCCATCATGAGGAGCGCCGCTGCGGGCGTGAAGGCCCTGTCCTTCGAGCTCGGCGGCAAGAACGCCGCGCTGGTCTTCGCGGATGCGGATTTCGAGGCGGCTGTCGCCGGCACGATGCGCTCGGTGTTCTCCAACACCGGTCAGGTATGCCTGTGCTCCGAGCGGGTCTACGTCGAGCGCCCGATCTTCGAGCGCTTTGTCGCGACACTGGCCGAGCGCGCGCGGCGGCTTACGCTCGGCGGCCCGCATGATGCGGCGGACATGGGGCCGCTGATCTCGCGCGCGCACCGCGACAAGGTGCTGTCCTACTACCGCCTGGCGCTTGATGAGCACGGCGAGGTGGTGTGCGGCGGCGGTACGCCGCACTTCGGCGACGAGCGCGATCAGGGCGCGTTCGTCCAGCCGACGATCCTGCGCGGACTCGCCGAGGACGCCCGCTGCGTGAAGGAGGAGATCTTCGGCCCGGTGTGCCACGTGGCGGCGTTCGACGCCGAGGAAGAGGCGGTGCGGCTCGCGAACGACACGCGCTATGGCCTGTGCGCCGCGCTGTGGACCTCGAACCTGCAGCGCGCCCACCGGGTTGCGCGGCAGATGGAAGTGGGTAGCGTCTGGGTCAACGACTGGTACCTGCGCGACCTGCGCGTGCCCTTCGGCGGCGTGAAGTTTTCCGGTATCGGCCGCGAGGGCGGGGCGCATTCGCTCGCGTTCTTCTCCGAAGCCATGAACATCTGCGTGAAGCTCTAGGGCGTCCCGTGGCAGCAGGCGCCAAAGCTCCCGCCACGAATCCCGGCCGGGTTCACACCGGGGTGAGCGCCGCGGTGGTGCCGGGCAAGGCGCCCCCGCGCGGCACCTTCCCGCACTTCCGCCGTGCCGGCGACTTCATCTTCGTCTCCGGCACCAGTGCGCGGCGCGCCGACGACTCGATTGCCGGGGCCGAGCGCGGCGCCGGCGGCGCCATCGTGCTCGACATACGCGCGCAGACCCGCGCGGTGATCGAGAACATCCGCGACATCCTCACGGCAGCGGGAGCCGGGCTTGCCGACGTCGTGGAGGTGAGCACCTATCTGATGAACATGGCGGACTTCGACGGCTACAACCAGGTGTACAGCGAGTTCTTCGGCTACGACGGTCCGGCGCGCACTACGGTGGCGGTGGCGGCGTTGCCGCACCCGCAGCTGCTGATCGAGATTCGGGCGGTCGCGTATCGCCCGCGGAGCTCCCAGTGACGCGACAGCTTGCCCACAACGGCACCGGCCCGACCATCGACATCCATGCGCACTTCCTGCCACGCAGCTGGCCGGATCTCGCGGCGCGCTTCGGCACGCCCGACTGGCCCTGGATGCGGCATCTGGGCGGCGGTCGCGCGATGCTCATGGTCGGCGCGCAGGAGTTCCGCCCGGTCACCGCAGCGTGCTGGGATCCGGCCGTGCGTCTCGAGGCCATGGACCGGGACGGCATCGACGTGCAGATCATGAGCGCCACCCCGCTGCTGTTCGGCTACGAGCGGCCGGCGGCGCACGCGCTCGAGTGCGCGCGGATCTTCAACGATGCGGCGCTCGAGATCTGCGCCGCCGCTCCGCGGCGGCTGAAGTCGCTGTGCCAGGTGCCGCTGCAGGCCCCCGAGCTCGCCTGCCGCGAGTTGAGTCGGGCCATGGACGACGGCCATGTCGGTGTGCAGATCGGCAACCACGTAGGTCCCCGCGACCTCAACGACGCGGGGATCATCACCTTCCTCGAGCACTGCGCCGCCGAGGGTGCCGCGGTGTTCGTGCATCCGTGGGACATGATGGCCTGCGAGCGCATGCCTCGCTATATGCTGCCCTGGCTCGTGGCCATGCCGGCGGAGACGCAGCTGTCGATCCTGTGGCTGATCCTGTCGGGGGCCTTCGAGCGGCTGCCGCGCTCGCTCAGGCTGTGTTTCGCTCACGGCGGCGGCAGCTTCCCGTACCTGATCGGCCGCGTCGACAACGCCTGGCGCAACCGCGACATCGTGCGCCAAGACTGTCCGCAGCTGCCGTCGTCCTACATCGAGCGCTTCAGCGTCGATGCCGCGGTGTTCAACGACGACGCGCTGGCGTTGCTCGTCAAGACCATGGGTGAGGACCGGGTCATGCTCGGCTCCGACTATCCGTTTCCGCTCGGCGAGCAGCAGGTCGGGGGCCTGATCCGCTCGCACGGCGTGTTGCCGCCGGCCACTCAGGCGAAGCTCCTGGGCGGCAATGCGGCCCGCTTCTTCGGGCTGGATGCTGCGCCGGTCGTCCGCGGCGGCTCGCGAGCGGCCTCACTCAGCGCCTGAAGCCGCGCGCGGGGCAGCTATGCGCGTCGCCGCGCGGCTGCAGTTATGATCACGCATGCCTTCGGTACGCCTCGAGCGCTGGATCGCGCGCAGGTTCCGCCTGCGGCACATCGAGCTGGTCGCGGAGGTCTACGACTGCGGCAGCATCCTCAAGGCGTCGCGGCGGCTGAATCTCGCCCAGCCGACTGTCACCAAGGCGCTGCAGGATATCGAGACCACGCTCGGTGTTGCGCTGTTCACGCGCAACAACCGCGGACTCGAGCCCACGCCCTATGGGGAGATCTTCGCGCGCCACGCCAAGATCGTGCTGGCGCAGCTGCGGCACGCGGCAGAGGAGCTCGAGAGCCTGCGCGCCGGCTACAGCGGCAAGGTGACCGTCGGGACGCTGCTCGCGGCCTCCGCCGGCATCCTGCCCGATGCCATCGCGATGCTGAAGAAGGAGCGGGCCGAAGTTGCGATCAGCGTGATGGTCGGCACCTATGACATCCTGGTGCCCAAGCTCCTCGTCGGGGACCTCGACATGGTCCTCGGGCGGCTGCCCGAGCAGGGTCGCAGCCGCGCCCTGGTCTACGAGGAGTTCTACGCCGAGCCGATCTGCCTGGTGGTGCGCCCCGGACACCCGCTGTCGCGCAAGCGGCGCCTCGGGCTCCGCGACCTGGTGAACGAGGCGTGGCTGCTGCCGCTGCCGGAAACGAGTCTCAGGCGCCAGGTGGACCGCGCATTCCTCGAGGCGAGCGCACCCTCGCCGCGCAACGTCATCGAGTCCGTATCGATCCTCACCAACCGCGTGCTGCTGCGTAAGTCCGACTGTATCGGCGTGCTGCCTTATCACGTGGCCCTCGACGATGTCGAGCACGGACTGCTGTCGATCCTGCCGGTCAAACTCAAGTCGATCGAGAGCCCGGTGGGGGCGATCCTGCGCGCGCCCGGGAGCCTGCCGCCCGCGGCGAGTGCTCTGCTCGATTGCCTGCGGGTCGCCGCGCGCGCGGTACCGTCGGTGCGGCTGTGATCGCCTTCGTCCGGGAAGTGAGCTCGGAGCTCGCGCGCTGCGAGCTGAGTCTGATCGAGCGGCAGCCGATCGATACGCCGCGCGCACAGTGCCAGCACCAGCGCTACACCGCCGAGCTCCGCTCGCTGGGCTGCGAGCTCGAGTGGCTGCCGCCCCTGCCGGCACATGCGGACGGCGTATTCGTCGAGGACACCGCGGTGCTGGTGCCGGAGCTCGCCGTGATCACGCGCCCCGGGGCGGAGTCGCGCCGCGGCGAAATCGAGAGCGTCGCCACCTCCCTCATGCGGCGCCTGCCGGTCACCCGGCTCAGCAAGCCGGCGACCCTCGACGGCGGCGACGTGCTGCGCATCGGGCAGCGCCTCTACGTCGGCATCTCCGGCCGCAGCAACGCGGCCGGTGTCGCGCAGCTTGACGCCGCGCTCGCGCCGCTCGGCTACTCCGTGCGCGCGGTGCAGCTCAACGGCTGCCTGCACCTGAAGAGCGCCTGTACATTCATTCCGCCGCAGCTGTTGCTGGTCAACCCGCAGTGGGTCGACCCGGGCGTGTTCGCAGCCACCGTACCGCTCGCCGTGGACGCCGGCGAGCCTTATGCTGCCAACACGCTCACGGTCGGCGGGGTGACGCTGGTCAGCAGCGCCTACCCGCGCACGCAGCAACGCCTCGAGGATGCGGGCATCGCGACACGCGCGCTCGAGGTGGGCGAGCTGCACAAGGCGGAAGCCGCGCTCACCTGCATGAGCCTGATGCTCGGGAGCACCTGAAGGCTTGCGTGCGTCTCGAGGCGCGCTCAGGCACCCGATGGCTGACTGCGCAGCAGGCCGCGCAAGGCGGCGAGGAACGCCGCCACCTCGGGCTCGGTGCCGACGGTGATGCGGCACCAGCTGTCGAAGGGCGGGAAGTGCCGGCCGACGAGAATGTCGCGCGCTCGCATCAGCTCGGTGAAGCGCGGCAGCGGCATGCCGGTGTCGAAGAACACGAAATTGCCTTGCGGCTCGGCGTAGCGCAGCCCGAGCCCGCTCAACGCGGTCGTGATGCGCGTGCGGCTGGCGACGATGCGGCGGCGACAGTCGGCGAGGAACCCGCGATCGTCGAGGCTGGCGCGTGCGGCGTGCACGGCGAAGATGTTCGGGGTGGTCATGACCGCGGCGTCCACCGTCTTGATGACCGCGGGGCTCGCGATCGCGTAGCCGCAGCGCAGCCCCGCCATCCCGTGGATCTTGGAGAAGGTCCGCAGCACCACCACGCCTTGCCCGCTTTTCACGAGCTCCGCGACCGAGCCAGCCCCCGGCGCAGTCGCGAAGTCCATGTAGGCCTCGTCGACCACGGTGACCACGCCCGCAGGCAGACCCGCGACGAAGGCGCGAATCTCGGCCGCCGTGAGCGCCGTGCCGGTCGGGTTGTTGGGGTTGCAGAGGTACACGGCGCGTGTGGCGGCGGAGATCGCCTTCCTCATCGCGGGCAGGTCGTGGCGCATGCGTGAGTCGAGCGGCACGAACTTGATGCGTGCACCCCGGCGGCTCGCGTAACTGGTGAGCTCCGTATAGGTAGGCGCCGCCGCGACGATCTCGCCACCGTCGCGTCCGTAGAGGAGGCCGAGCGCCCGCAGCAGCTCGCCGGAGCCCGTGCCGGTGATGATGTGGTCGGCGCCGATGCCCTCATGGGCGGCGATCGCCGCCACCAGGTCACCGATCGCCTGGTCGGACGGGTAGCGGCAACCCGAGGGAATCAGCTCGCTGACGACGCGCCGCGCCGCCGGCGAGGGGCCATAAGGATTCTCGTTCCAACAGAGCACCAGCGGCCCGGCGGCGGCCGGCTCGCGGGCGGCGAGACGCGCGCTGGCGGCAGGTCCCGCGAGCAGCAGCGCGGATGCGGTCAACAGGTCGCGGCGGCTGAGTGTCATCGTGGTTCCCGTCCCCCTCGAATCAGGAGTGCGGAATATACCGCGGCCACGAGCTTCGGCCACGCCTCGAGCAGGAGCCGGCTGCACGGCTCGGTCTTTGGGCGCTGCCGCTGTGCTATGTTTTGCGGCCTCATGCATGACTTGCAGATCGGGGAGCAGGACATACTCCACGCAGTGAGCCCTGGCAGCTTGCTCGGGGCACTTCTCTACCTGCTGATCTTCTTCGTGCTGGCGCTGCTGCTGTCGCGCGGCCTGCGCGCCACGGTGCAGTCGGCGCTGATCCGCCACGGGCACATCGATGCCACGCTCATCAGCTTCCTGCCGCGGCTCGGCACGGCGGTCATCTGGGTGATCACGCTCATCCTGTACGCGCACCTGATCCCGGTACTGCGGGCCATGGGTACGGCGCTGCTCGCCGGCGCGAGCGTCGCCTCGGTGGTGCTGGGACTCGCCGCGCAGAGCACGCTCGGCAACCTGATCGCCGGCATCGCCATCACCCTCTACCGGCCGTTTCGCCTCGGCGACACGCTGCAGGTCACCGCACCGACCGGCACCGAGACCGGCACCGTCGAGCAGATCTCGCTCGGCTACACGACATTGCGCACCTTCGACGGGCGCCGCGTGGTGCTGCCGAACAGCCTCGCCGCAAGCCAGATCGCCATCAACCTGGGGGGGGCGAGTGCTCCGGCGCCCCTCGCTATTGCCATCCGCGTGAGCCGCCAGACCGACCTCGATGCCGCGCGGCGCGAGGCGCTGCATACCGCGCAGCTGACCGTCGAGGAGTCGCAGGTTCTCGGATGCTTCCTGACACGGATCGAACCGAACGCCGCGGTCCTCGAGCTGCGCATCCGGGCGCCGGACGCGGCCGACCGCGATGCGGTGCGCTCGAAGCTCGTGGCGGCGTTGGCGCACAACTTCGCCGAGAGTGGTCTCGACTCCCAGGGGGGCGAGCGGGCGGGCTTCGCCTGACGCCGGCCGGCACTCGCGGCGTCGCGCCGGCCGCGTGGACAGGAATCTGCGTGCGACGCTAGACTCGGTCGTGGCTTCCGGGCAACGACCCCTCGGGTTGAGAATCACCGGGCCCGCTGAACTGACGCTGCAAAGGAGCGACGGCAGCGAGCACGCCGTGCACCCGTTGTGGCTGCGCGAGCGCTGCACGGATGCCACCAGCATCGATCTGAAGACGCGTCAGCGACTTCAGGATCCGTCGGATTTCGACCCCGAGCTCAGGATCCTGGCAGTGTCGCAGCCCGCCGCGGGCATTTTTCGCGTGCGCTTCAGCGACGGGCACGAGGGGAGCTTCGAAGCCGCGGCGATCCTGGCCGAGGCGGCCCTGGCCCCCGCGAGTCACGACTGTCCGGCCCCCCGGCTGTGGGACGGCAAGCTCGGCGCGCTGCCGCGGGCGCGCTGGTCCGCCGAGCCCGTGGAGGGGCAGCTCGAATCCTGGCTCGAGTCCTTCCTCGAGCGCGGCTTCGTGATCCTGGAGGGCGTGCCGGCCGAGCCCGGCATGGTGCTCAGGGTGGGGGCGCAGTTCGGCTTCGTGCGCGAGACCAACTTCGGGGCGCTGTTCGACGTGCGCTCGACGCCCGAGGCTACGGACCTCGCCTATACCTCCGTGGCGCTCGATCCGCATACCGACAACCCCTACCGCACGCCGGTGCCCGGTATCCAGCTGCTGCATTGCCTCGTGAACGAGACGAGCGGCGGCCTCTCGACGCTGGTCGACGGCTTCGCGGTCGCGCACGCGCTGCGCGCGAGCCACAGCGAGGCCTTCAGTGTGCTCACCGGCACGCCGGTGCGCTTCCGCTATACCGACGCCGATACCGAGCTCACGGCGAGCGCGGCGCCGATCGCGCTCGATGTCACCGGGGAGCTCGCCGCCATTCATTTCTCCCCGCGGCTCGACTTCGTGCCGCTCTACGCGCCGGAGCGGCTCGAGGCCTACTACCGCGCGCGGCGGCTGTTCGACGCCGGATTGCGCGCGCCCGACTTCGAGATCCGCTTCCTCCTCGCCCAGGGCGACCTCGTGATGTTCGATAACACGCGACTGCTCCACGGCCGCACCGGCTTCGACCCGGCGGAGGGCCTGCGGCACCTGCAGGGCTGCTACATCGATCTCGACGGACCGCGCAGTTTGTACCGTGTGCTGCGTCGTCGCCACGGCGCCGAGGCCGAGAGGCGCAGCGCATGACCCGCATCGTCAGCTTCCGGCAGATGGAGCACGGCACACGCGAGGATTACCTGCTGCTCGATGAGTCCGAGCGCCGCTACGCGGCGACGCTCGGCGAACGGGTGCTCGAGACCCTGAGCAGGCTCGATCACTCCCTCGAAGGCTATCCGGTCAGCCGCCTGACGCATTGCCTGCAGGCCGCGACGCGCGCCGCGCGCAGCGGCGCCGACGAGGAGCTGGTCCTCGGCGCGCTGATCCACGACGTCGGGGATGAGCTCGCGCCCTACAATCACGCGGAGCTCGCGGCGGCCATCCTGCGCCCGTACGTGCGGCCGGAGGTGAGCTGGATCGTCGAGCAGCACGGACTTTTCCAGAACTACTATTACGTGCATCACTTCGGGGGCGATCGCAATGCGCGCGAGCGGCTGCGCGATCATCCCTGGTACGAGGCCTGCAAGCGCTTCTGCGCCGGCTGGGATCAGTGCTCGTTCGATCCGGAGTATCCGAGCGAGAGCCTTGAGTACTTCGCGCCCCTGGTGCGGCGGATCTTCGCGCGTGCGCCGTACGATCCGCGCTACCTGCCGGCCGCCGTCGACTGAATTCGAAAAAGTAAAATCCGCGGGAAAAAATTACGGCCTCAAGGGCGCCGGAGTCGAGCCGGCAGGCCGGAGCATTTCTGACAGTCGTCGCGCCATACCTGGCTTGCCGTCCCTGGCTGCGGCGCCATCCCTGGCACCGCTGTCATCCTTGACTCAATCACCATCCGTGGTGTCGTGCCGTCCGTGGGTGCCTGTCAGAAACTCTTCGTGCCTGTCTGGATCACGTTCTCCAAGTGCCCCGAGGCCGTCAGGGGCGCGCCATGCCGGGTGGGGGGTCAATCCCGGATGGCGCGATTCGAGTCAGCCGCTGAGCCGCGCGCATGGCGCGCGCGGCGTTCTCAAGCAATTCGTCGATGCTCACGGGTCGCGCGGGGTTGAAGTGCGCGACTCCGACGCTCAGTGACAGGGCCGGCAGGCCGCTGTCGCACTGCGTTCCGCGCGCCCGCAGCGCCACCGCGCTGCGCACCGCATAGTCCTCGCTGGTCGTCAGCGCCGCGAACTCGTCGCGGCCCAGCCTGCCGAGAACCTCGTAGACGCCGTAGCTTGGAAACAGGTCGCGCAGGAAGTTCGCCGCCTGACGGGTCAAGGCATCCGCAGCCGCCGCGCCCAGACTCGCTGCAACGGCGTCGAGGCGCTCGAGCGAAAAGCACACCAGGTGCGCCGTCCGGCGGTCGCGCCGCGCCACATCGAGCAGGCGGGAGCCGCTTTGCAGAAAGCCTTGGCGATTGTGCAGGCCGGTGAGATCGTCGGTAAGCGCGACCGAGCGCAACAGCCGCAGCAGGTTGAGCAGCGCCTTCAGCTGCATCGGCACCCGCCGCCGGGCCTTGGCCGGGCCGCCCGCCTCGAGCAACTGCGACAGCAGCTGCTTCACTCCGGCTTCATCGCCCGCCAGTACCGCGGCGCGCAGCAGCCGCACCCACTCCTCGCTGGTGTCAGCCGGCGCGCTGCTGTCAACCGGTGCGCGGTTGTGCAGTGCGGCTGCGGCTTGCAACACCGGAGCGACTTGCAGGCTCTCCAACACGCACCTCCTCACCGCAAGCGATTCGACCGTCGCGAAGAGTACGCTCCCTGCCTCCCCCGCCCACCCGGAAAACCCCTTGGCTTGCGGTCAGGCCGGGAGCCGGAGCCGCGTAGGACTGTACCTACGCCGGCTACCAGCGGGTAAGCGCGAACCTCACACCAAAGGTTGACGCGAGTCGCTCCACGGTGTCATGAACATCTCGTTAACTTTATTTCATGAGATCGAGACAATGGCCGTGAGCGGCGCTCCTCGACCGCATTGCGGGTCCGACAGCAACTCAGGTCCTGCGCCGACAGCGCGCCGCGCCATGCGCGCGGCAGACTCCCGGCATGCACACACTCTCACCGCTCCCTTATGGTCCGGACGCGCTCGCGCCGGTGATCTCCGCCAACACGCTGTCGTTCCACTACGGACAGCACCACAAGGGCTACGTCGACAAGTTGAACAAGCTGATCGCCGGCACGGCATTCGCCGAACTGCCGCTCGAGGACGTGATCGTGCGCACGGCCGGCAAGGCCGAGCACGCCGAGATCTTCAACAACGCCGCGCAGGCGTGGAATCACACGTTCTACTGGCGCAGCCTCCGGCCGCCGCAGGGTGCCGACCAGGTGCCGATGACTCTGAGCCAGCGAATCAGTGCCGCGTTCGGCGACCTCGGCACGCTCAAGCGGGAGCTGGGGGAGGCGGCGATCTCCCAGTTCGGCTCGGGCTGGGCATGGCTGGTGCTCGACGGCGGGAATCTGCGTGTGATGAAGACCGGCAACAGCGATAACCCATTGCCGCACCGCCTCAAGCCGCTGCTCACCATCGACGTCTGGGAGCACGCGTACTACCTCGATTACCAGAACCGCCGGGCCGAGCACGTGCATGCGGTGATCGATCGCCTGCTCAACTGGAATTTCGCAACCGATAACCTCTAGCGCCGCGCTCCCGAACCCTGCACTTCGATCACGGTTATGATGTGACGTAAGAGCGCGGTCGCGGCGAGGTGGGTTTTGGGGCGCATGTCTCCGGGTAGCACGTGAGGGCCGGCACCGGGCAGATGGCGCTGATCGTGCTGCTGCTTTTGGCGGTGCTGGGATTGTTCGCCGCGGCCGTCTCCGGCCAGCGACGCCTGGAGGAGGCCAGCCGCGAGGTCGAGACCGACGCGCAGCGCGGCCGGGCGCTGGCCGACGTGTTGCAGCTGCTCAGTCGCGCCGAGAGCGCGCAACGCGGTTTCATCCTGCTCGGCGATGCCACTTACCTGGCGCCGTTCGAGGAATCCACCTCGCGCCTGCCGGATGCGCTGCAGCAGCTCGACAGGGCGTTCGCCGGCACCCGTCCCCCGGTACGCGCGGAGGTCGATGAGATCGAGCGCCTGAGTACCGTGAAGCTCAATGAGCTGGGCGAGACGCTGCGGCTCTACCGCCTGCAGGGCCCGGATGCCGCCATCGGCCTGGTGCGGACCGATACGGGCGAGTTGACCATGACGCACATCGGCGACCGCGCCGGTCGCCTGCAGACACTCGAGACCCAGAACATGCTCGCGGCGAGCCGCGCCTGGCGCAACGATCGGTGGGTGACCTGGGGCATCACCGGCGGGGCGCTGGCGGCGGCGCTCTATCTGGTGGTGCTGCTGCGGCGCGTCGTGCTGCGCTATGTGCGCGTCAAGGAGCGCGAGACCGTGGAGCTGCAGGAGTGGGGCAGCGAGCTCGAGCAGCAACTGCGGCGCCGCAACGAGGAGCTGTCGGAGCTCTCCACGCACCTGCAGGCCCTGGCCGAGCGCGAGAAATCGCAGCTGTCGCGCGAGCTGCACGACGAGCTCGGCGGGCTCCTGGTCGCTGCGCGCATGGACGTTTCCTGGATCGAAGAGCGGATGGCCGCCAACGATCCGGAGCTGCGCTCGCGGTTCGCGCGCGTGCAGGAGGCGCTGCAGAGCGGTGTGGAAATCAAGCGTCGCGTGGTCGAGAACCTCAGGCCGACGCTGCTCGATAACCTCGGGCTGTTTCCGGCACTGCGCTGGCAGATGGCCGACTCCTGCAGCCGTGCGGGCCTCGGCTATGTCGAGCACTTCCCGCCGGCCGAGCCGCGGCTCACTCCCGACGCCGCGATCGCGCTGTTCCGCATCCTGCAGGAGGCGCTCACCAACATCGTCAAGCACGCGCAGGCGCGCACCGTGGAGGTCGCGTTGGAGATGCCGTCGGAATGGCTGGTGCTGAGAATCCGCGACGACGGCATCGGGCTGCCGCCGGACCGGTTGCGGGCGCTCGGCTCGCACGGGCTCTCGGCGATGCGCCACCGCGCCACGGCGCTCGGTGGCAGCTGGCGCGCCGTCCGGCGGCGCGACCACGGCACGGAGATCGAGGTGCGCCTGCCGCTCAACCGCGTGCTGGTGCGCGCCGTGCCCGCACACGCCTGAGGGCTGCGGGCACGATCGGCCGCACGGGTCGAGAGCGCCGTCAGTGCGCGGTGGCGGCGCGCTCGCGGGCGAAGTCCTGGAGCAGCGTCGGCAGCTGGAAATAGTCCCGCGACTTGTCGAGGAAGGCCTCGACGCCGTACAGCTCCGCCTCGCGGCGGTATTCCGGCAGGCTGAAATTGGTCAGGATCACGACCTTGGGCCGCTCGCCGGTGCGCCTGCGCGCGAGCGCACGCAGCACGCCGAATCCCGAGCCGCTGCGCAGGTGCAGGTCGAGTATCAGGGCGTCCGGATGATCCGAGGCCACGTGGCTGATCGCTTCTTCCTCGGTGGCGACGGTCTCGATCAGGTCGACATCCGGCAGCCGCCGGATGAGCTCTGCCAGCCGCCCGGCAATGAGGGAGGAGTCCTCTACCAGCAGGACACGCAGCGTTGAGCTACCCGGCATGTTGAACCTGACCTGAAACATCCATCCTCGCGGGGCTCACCCAAACACCTGAACCCATTGCCACGAGGGCAGCATAAGGCGCGGTCAGGTGGGGCCCTGTCGGTCACACTCGCGGCGCCCTGTCGGCAGATACCGACCTTTTCTGTCCCGGCGCAACAGCGGGCTATTGCACGAGGCCGTTGCGCAGCGCGTACGCCGTGAGATCGGCGTTCGTATCGAGGTGCATCTTCTCCAGAACCCGCGCCCGGTAGGTGCTCACGGTCTTGACACTGATGAACAGTTCCTGGGCGATCTCGGAGACGCTGCGCCCGACTGCCAGTTTGCACAGGATCTGGAACTCGCGCTCCGAGAGTGCCGCATGCAGCGGCTTGTCGGCCGGTTCATCGAGCGCGGTGATGAGCATCTCGCTCAAGCGGGCACTGACGAAGCGCCGGCCGGCGAGCACCGCGTGCACCGCGCGCATGAACTCCTCCGGCGCCTGGTCCTTGGCCAGATAACCGGCCGCCCCGGCCCGCAGCACGTTGATGGCGTACTGCTTCTCGGAGAAGCCGCTCATGACGAGCACGCGGGTCTCGGGATGGCCGGCACGGATGTGTCGCAGGATATCGATACCGCTGCGGTCCGGCATGTTGATGTCGAGAATGACCAGATCCCACTGGCCGTCGCGCAGCTGCTGCAGGGTGTCGGCACCCGTTGCGGCCTCGCCGATCGCCGTGATCGCCGGGTCCTGCTCAAGGTAGTGCCGCAGACCCGTCCGCAACATCGCGTGGTCATCTGCAATCAGAACACTCGCCACTCTGATCCCTCCGCTGGCACGGTAACGCACCCCGCTCGGGCGCCAGCGTACGCCATTTGCCCCAATGGCTGTAGGCAGTGGCCTACAGGGCGGGCTAGATGCCGGCGTCGGGGAGATCGTAGCTCCAGTACCAGTAGGTAGGCTGATCATCGTCGTCCTCTTGCGACAGATACCGATCGACTTCACCTCGGTCGCCGCCGGAATTACCGACGTCGCGGTGATCGTCGCGATAGCCAACGTGGCGCCCGCGACCGTAATCGCGGGATTCGGACGCCTCGCCCGGATCGAGACAGCTGTCGGCGTTGGCCGCTGCGTGAATGAGTGACGCCCGGTATTCCCTGCTCAGCCGCTGCATGTGCGTTCCCCTTTCGCTCCGTTCAATTGCCCATCGCGCGCGTCCTGCGCGCTCGCGCAACGACGATCGCACTCTGCGACCTGACCCTGAGCCCCGCCATCGGACGTGGCGCCCAGCGCCTGTCGGCGCGTCCTGACGGGGCTGTTGCCAAGTCGCGACATATCGCTCTGCGCTACAGAGTCGCTCATCGGGCCCGGCGAGCGCCCTTTCCGGCCGGCAGCCGACCGGCGAAGATACCGCGCCGCGCTCACAGGCGACGCGCGTGGAGGAGCCGTCCACAATGACCTCGGGCACCACATCGGGCACCCATCATCACGCCGACGATGCGCGCAACCGCGACATCCTGATCTACGTCAATGGTGCGCTCTGCCCGCGGGCGAATGCCTCGGTGTCGGTGTTCGATTCGGGCTTCATCCTCGGGGACGGCGTCTGGGAGGGCCTGCGCGTGCACCACGGACGGATCGCGTTCCTCGACCAGCACCTCGCGCGGCTCTACGAGGCCGCGAAAGCGATCGATCTCGACGTCGGCATGGAGCACGGCGCGCTCACCGCGGCGCTCTACCAGACGCTCGAAGCGAACCGCATGACCGACGGCGTGCACATGCGGCTCATGGTGACGCGGGGCTTGAAGAGCACGCCCTACCAGGACCCGCGTGCCTGCATCGGGCCGGCAACCGTGGTCATCATCGCGGAATACAAGCTGCCGCAGCCGCAGATGCTGACGCGCGGCGTGCGGCTGTTCACCGTGCACGTTCGCCGTGGCGCTCCGGACGTCCAGGATCCGAAGCTCAACTCGCACTCCAAGCTCAACTGCATCACCGCCTGCATCCAGGCGGCCAAGGCCGGCGCCGATGAGGCGCTGATGCTCGATCCGCTCGGCTTCGTCGCCACCTGCAATTCCACGCACTTCTTCATCGTGCGCGGCGCGGAGGTCTGGACCTCGACCGGCAAGTACTGTCTGGCCGGCATTACGCGCGCCAACGTGCTGCGGCTGTGCCGCGCGAACGGCATCCCCGCGTACGAGAAGGACTTCAGCCTGACGGAGGTCTACGGCGCGGACGAGGCGTTCGTGACCGGCACTTTTGCCGGTGTCGCCCCGGTGGTCGAGGTGGACGGCCGGCGCATCAGCGCTGGGCGCGGTCCGATGGTCGAGCGGCTGCAGGGACTGTACCTGCAGCTGATCGAGCGCGACGTCGCCGGGCGCGCCGCCGCTTCATGACACCGCTGCGCCTGGCCATGTGGTCCGGGCCGCGCAACATCTCCACGGCGATGATGCGCTCCTGGGAGAACCGCGGCGATTGCGCGGTAGTGGACGAGCCGCTGTATGCACACTATCTCGCCCATACCGGCCTCGATCATCCCGGCCGCGAGCAGGTCGTTGCCGCGGGCGAGACCAACTGGCGCAAGGTCGCCGCCTACCTCACCGGCCCGGTGCCTGACGGCAAGGCGATCTTTTACCAGAAGCACATGACGCATCATCTCCTGCCGCACATCGGCCGCGCATGGCTCGCCGGCCTCACCCACGTGTTTCTGATCCGCGACCCGCGAGCGGTGCTGGTCTCGTACATCAGGACCCGTCGCGAGGTGACGGCGGAGGACCTGGGGAGTCTCCAGCAGCTGGAGATCTTCCAGCATCTCGCGCAGCTCACCGGCCGGGCGCCGCCGGTCATCGATGCGGACGAGTTCCTCAAGGCGCCCGAGGCGCAGCTGCGCAGCCTCTGCGCCGAGCTCGCCATCAGCTTCACGCCGCGCATGCTCGAGTGGCCGCCGGGGCCGCGCGCCACCGACGGAGTATGGGCGCCGTACTGGTATGAGCGCGTGCTGAAAAGCACGCGCTTTGAGCCTTACGAACCCCGGGACCCTCGAGTACCGCCCGAGCACGAGGCAGTCGTGGCGGCGGTGTGGCCGTCCTACGAGAGGCTGTTCGCGCAGCGCCTCAGGCAGGAACGGCCCGCGGGAGTCAGCCGGCCCTAGGTGGTGAGCGCTGCCGCGAGCGCCAGCAGCGCGATCAGCGCAAACAGACCTGCAAACGTCGCACCGCGCCCGAGCCGGATGTCGTTCCTGAGTCTCATGGGGCGCGTATTCTGCGGCGGCGCCCGCGGATCCCGCATGCACCGGCCGACCGGTAGCGAGCGTCTCTGCCGGCAGATGCCGCTCTCTATCGCAGGAGTGAGTTCCTCCTGCGCGCATCAAGCGGCTTGGCTATCCTACTGCGCCTCTATCGGGGAGGACTCCAATGATACGGTTAGTCGGCCGCGCGGCGGCCATGCTTTGTGCGGCTCTCCTCATGCCGCTCGCGGCGCCTGCCGCGACGCCCGGCGAGAAGACGCCGATCACTCACGAGAAGCTCTGGATGATGAAGCGCGTCGGCGCGCCCGTGGTGAGTCCGGATGGCAAGTGGGTGGTGTTCTCCATCCTGGAGCCCAGCTACGATCAGGATAAGGAAGTGAGCGACCTGTGGATGGTACCGGCCGATGGCTCAGAGCCCCCGCGCCGTCTCACTCACACGCGTGCCCCGGAGAAGGGCGTCGCGTGGTCGCCCGACAGCCGCGCAATCGCCTTCGCCACGCGCCGCGAGGGTGACGAGGCGGATCAGATCTACCTGCTCGACCTGGCCGCCGGCGGCGAGGCACGCCGGCTCACCAACCTCTCGACCGGCGCCGCCAACCCCAGGTGGCGCCCCGACGGCAAGGCGATCCTGTTCGAGTCCTCGGTGTACCCCAACGCGCTCGACGACGAGGCGAACCGCAGGATTGCCGCCGAGCGCAAGGCGCGCAAATACAACCTGCGCGTCTACGAGCACTTCCCGGTGCGCTTCTGGAATCAGTGGCTGGATGACCGTCAGCCGGCGATCCTCGTGCAGTCGGTGGAGGAGGGCTCGACCGCGCGCGACATTCTCTCGCCCACCGCGTTTGCGCATACTTCCGGGTTCACCGGGAGCATCGACAGCGAGAGTTCCATATCGCTCGCGCCGCTCTGGAGCCCCGACGGCAAGGAGGTGGTGTTTACAGCCACCACCGAGCGCTGGAACTCGGCGTTCGCCCATGTTCAGTTCCACCTCTACCGCATGCCGGCGGCCGGGGGCAGCGAGCCGCAGGAAATGACGCCGGCTCCCGGCGTCTACCACGAGGCGGTATTCGCCCCCGACGGCCGTTCGCTCTACTTCAAGTACGCGCCGCAGGATCAGGAGGTGTATCACCAGGAGCGTCTCGAGCGCGTCGCCTGGCCGGCAGGCGGGGCGGCTACGCCGGTGACAGGCGACTTCGACCACGAGCTCGGAGCCTTCGCCCTCACCCCCGACAGCCGCACCGCCTACCTGCTGGTGCAGGAGGCGGGGCGGGAGGACCTTTATAAGGTGGCCGCGTCCGGCGGACAGCCGACTGCCGTGGTGACGCCTGCGGTCGGCGGCTACACCGCGCTGGTGATTCCGGCCAAGGCCGCGCGGCCGGAGCTCATCGCCAGCTATGGCAGCTCGGTGAGTCCCGACGAGGTCGTGCGCATCGACCCCGGCGCCCGCCGGCACACCAACCTTACCGACATCGACACGGCGGCCGCGACGGCCATCGACTGGCAGCCACCCCAGCACTTTTATTTCACGAGTCTCAGGGGGCGCAGCATCCACAACATGATCGTGCTGCCGCCGGCGTTCGATGCGACGAAGAAGTACCCCCTGCTCGTCCTCATCCACGGCGGCGCCGCGAGCCATAACACCGACCAGGTCGGGCTGCGCTGGAACTATCACCTGCTGATCGCCCCGGGCTACGTGCTGCTCATGACCGACTACACCGGCTCGACCAGCTTCGGCGAGAAGTTCGCGCAGGCCATCAAGCTCGATCCGCTCAAGACCCCGGGGGACGAGATCAACCAGGCGGTGGACGAGGCGCTGAAGCGCTACCCGTTCATCGATGGCTCGCGCATGTGCGCGGCCGGCGCGAGCTACGGCGGCCACCTCGCCAACTGGCTGGAAGCGACCACCACGCGCTACCGCTGCATCGTGAGCCACGCGGGCGAGGTCGATCTCACCACGCAGTGGGGCGAGAGCGACTTCAACTACGGCCGCGAGCTTGCCAACGGCGGTCCGCCCTGGGAGGGCAACCCGGTCTGGCGCGAGCAGAGCGCGATCGCCTACGGCGCCAACTGGAAGACGCCGATGCTGCTCTCGGTCGGCGAGCGCGACTTCCGCGTGCCGATCGGCAATACGCTCGAGAACTGGAGCACGCTGCAGCGCATGCACGTGCCCAGCCGGCTGCTGGTGTGGCCGGACGCGTGGCACTGGATCCTCAAGCCCGAGGACAGCCGGCGCTTCTACCAGGAGGTCCACGCGTGGCTCGCGCGCTATCTTAAGGACGAGATGCCCGCGAAGGACTAGAGGAGTATCGAGTCATGGAGGTCGGATTCATCGGACTCGGGCGCATGGGTAAGGTGATGGCGGCGAACCTGGTACGCGCCGGACACACGTTGCGCGTCTGGAACCGCTCCCGCGGCGCGGCGCTCGAGCTCGAGCCGCTCGGCGCGGAGGTGATGGCGCAGCCGGCGGAGGCGGCGGCAGGTGCCGAGGTGCTCATGCTGATGCTGGCCGACGACGCTGTCACGAGAGCGGTGTTGATCGATCAGGGTGTGCTCGAGCGCCTGCCCCCGGGCGCGGTCTGCGTGAACCTTGCGACCGTATCGGTCGCTGCCGCGCAGGAGCTCAGCCGCTCGAGCGCAGCGCGCGGCGTCGCTTACGTGGCGGCGCCCGTATTCGGCCGCCCGGAGGTTGCTGCGGCGGGCAAGCTCAACATCGTCGTGGCGGGCGAGGCCGCGGCCGTCGAGCGCGTCCGGCCCCTGCTGGACGCCCTCGGCGAGCGACTCTGGGCGGTCGGTGCGCAGCCCGAGCGCGCCAATGTCGTGAAGCTTGCCGGCAACTTCATGATCGCGAGTGCGCTCGAGAGCATGGGCGAGGCCGCAGCGCTCGCGCGCGCCTACGGTGTTACGGCCCGGCAGCTGCTCGAGATCCTCACGACGACGCTGTTCGCCGCGCCGGTCTATCAGGTGTATGGCCGTCTCATCGCCGAGCAACGCTACACGCCCGCGGGATTCCCCCTGGCGCTCGGCCTGAAGGACGTGCGCCTCGCGCTGCAGGCGGGCGAGGCGGGCCATGTGCCCCTGCCGTTTGCCAGCGTGCTGCGCGATCGCTTCCTCGAGGCGGTCGCCGCCGGCAAGTCCGACCACGACTGGTCGAGCATCGCCGAGCTCGCCGCGCGGTATGCGGCCGTGCCGGGCTCTGCCGCGCCGGGAGACTCCGGCGGGTGACGTGGCGCGCCCGGGTGGCGAGCCTCAGGACGCGTGGTGCTTTGCCTTGTAGACCCGCAGCTGGCCGTTGAACTGATCGACGGCCGCCTGCTCCCGATCGACCGCGGCGTTGTGGGCGCGGGTGCCGTAGAGAGTGAGCGCCTCCAGATCGGGGGCCTCCGCCACGCCGGCGAATTGCTTCGCGACGCGTGCGACAGCGGCGTCGACGCACCGGGTGTAGGAGTTGGTGGCGGCGTCGTAGGCGTGGAATGCGGCATCCGCCGCCTCCATGTCCGGGAGCGACGCCGTCGCGCCATCGGGCACTGTGGGTGCGGTGGCACGCGGACATGCCTGCAGCGCCACGCTCGCATTCCTGACCAGCTCGGCGGCCGACGGGCCGCGGTGCACGGCGGCGTTGGGCACGCCGTGGATCAGGCCGCCGGGACCCACGTGAGACACCAGACCCCAGGCGATGAGCGCAGCTCCCGCGATCCCGGCGAGGGCGCGACAGACTCTGCCGGCGGTTGTGCCTGCGGCACTGCCCGCAAGCCAGCCGCTCGCGATCGCGGCCACGATCAGTGCCGCGCCGATCAACATTAACGCGATTTCAGAATGTGATGGCATTCCTTAAGCGTAACTGATCCCGGGGGATCGGATGCACCATAAGGCCCGCCCTGGGACAGGTATAAGGGCGCTCCATGGCTTTGGGGGCGCCCTTCGGGTTGACGCCCCGTTCCGGTACGATTGAAGCGTAATGAGCACTCACCACCGCGCGGACGCCCCCAAGGTCACCAAATTCGAGCATCCAGGGCGCGGCCGCACGCGCACGCGGCCCGTGCCGAAAGGTCGCCAGGTCGATCCGGACGCCGCCGCGGAAATCAAAGCCTTGCTGGGCGACAGCGCGCGCCAGCGCGACCTCCTCATCGAGTACCTGCATCGGATTCAGGACACCTACGGGCAGATTTCCGCGGCGCACCTCGCGGCGCTGGCCGAGGAGATGCGCCTGGCATTTGCCGAGGTGTTCGAGACGGCCACCTTCTACGCGCACTTCGACGTAGTGAAGGAGGGCGAGAAGAAAATCCCTGCGCTGACCGTGCGGGTATGCGACAGCCTGACGTGCGCGCTCTTCGGCGCCGAGCGGCTGCTCGCGACGCTGCAGCGGGAACTCGGCGACGGGGTGCGCGTGGTGCGCGCGCCGTGCGTCGGGCTCTGCGACCATGCGCCCGCGGTCGAGGTCGGCCACAACTTCCTCAAGCGCGCGGATGTGGCGAGCGTGAAGGCGGCAGTCGGTCACCGCGACACCCACCCTCATATCCCCGATTACATCGACTACGACGCCTATCGTGCCGCGGGGGGCTATCGCACGCTCGAACGGCTGCGCTCGGGCGCGCTCAGCGCGGACGATGTCCTCAAGATCCTCGACGACGGTTCGCTCCGGGGGCTCGGCGGCGCAGGCTTTCCAACGGGACGCAAGTGGCGCTCGGTCCGCGGCGAGCCGGGGCCGCGCCTCATGGCGGTGAACGGTGACGAGGGCGAGCCCGGCACGTTCAAGGATCAGTACTTCCTCAACAGCGATCCGCACCGCTTCCTCGAAGGCGCGCTCATCGGGGCGCAGGTGGTCGAGGCGTCGGACCTCTATATCTACATCCGCGACGAATACCCGATCTCGCGGCAGATCCTGGCGAATGAGATCACGAAGCTCCCCGCAGGCGGGCCGCGTATTCATCTGCGGCGCGGCGCCGGGGCGTACATCTGCGGCGAGGAGTCCTCGATGCTGGAATCGCTCGAGGGCAAGCGCGGACTGCCGCGCAACAAGCCGCCGTTGCCGTTCCAGGTCGGGCTCTTCGGCCGTCCGACACTCATCAACAACGTCGAGACGCTTTTCTGGGTGCGCGACCTCATCGAGCGCGGCGCCGCGTGGTGGAAGAGCCAGGGACGCAATGGCCGTCCGGGGCTGCGCTCGTACTCGGTTTCCGGCAGGGTGAAGCAGCCCGGCGTAAAAATCGCCCCGGCCGGCGTCACGGTGCAGGAGCTGATCGAGGAGTTCTGCGGCGGCATGGCCGAGGGCCACAGATTTGCCGCCTATCTGCCGGGTGGGGCCTCCGGCGGCATTCTGCCGGCTTCGATGAACGACATTCCGCTCGACTTCGGTGCGCTGGAGAAGTACGGCTGTCTGATCGGCTCGGCGGCCGTGGTCGTGCTCTCGGACAAGGACGATGTGCGTTACGCGGCGCTCAATCTCATGCGCTTCTTCGAGGATGAGTCCTGCGGGCAGTGCACGCCGTGCCGGGTGGGCACGCAGAAGGCGCGCATCCTCATGGAGCGCAGCAGCTGGGACACCTCGCTCCTCGCCGAGCTGTCGCAGTGCATGCGCGATGCCTCGATCTGCGGGCTCGGACAGGCTGCGCCGAACCCGGTGGACACCGTGATCCGGTACTTCCCGGAGCTATTCCCCGGTGCGCAACCTGGCGGGGCCAGGTAGGTCGAATTGAGGTGAGTGAATCATGAATGACAAGGCAGGCAACGGTTCGGGACGCACGGCGCCCGAGGCAGCGAGCACGCCGGCGGCGACAGCGGCGGCGGTCGTGTTCGAGCTCGATGGCCGGCAGGTTGAGGCACGGCCGGGGGAAACCCTCTGGGAGGTCGCGAAGCGGCTCGGCACCCACATTCCGCACCTGTGTCACAAGCCGGCGCCGGGCTACCGCCCCGACGGCAATTGCCGTGCCTGCATGGTCGAGATCGAGGGCGAGCGGGTGCTCGCGCCGTCCTGCAAGCGCGCGGCGGTCGCCGGCATGAAGGTCAAGACCGCGACTGAACGGGCATCGAAGGCCCGCGCCATGGTGCTCGAGCTGCTGCTCGCGGATCAGCCCGAGCGCGCCACCTCGCACGACCCGACGTCGCACTTCTGGAGCCAGGTGGATTTCGCGGCGGTCAAGACCAATCGCTTCCCTGCGCAGGAGCGCTGGCAGCCGGACGTCAGCCATCCGGCGATGCGCGTCAATCTCGACGCCTGCATCCAGTGCAACCTGTGCGTACGCGCCTGCCGCGACGTTCAGGTCAACGACGTCATCGGCATGGCGTACCGCGGTCACCACGCCAAGGTGGTTTTCGATTTCGACGATCCGATGGGGCAGTCGACCTGCGTTGCCTGCGGCGAGTGCGTGCAGGCCTGCCCGACCGGCGCGCTGATGCCGGCAGCCTACCTCGATGAGAAGCAGACCCGCACCATCTACCCGGACCGCGAGGTGGATTCGCTGTGCCCATACTGCGGCGTCGGCTGCCAGGTTTCCTACAAGGTCAAGGATGACCGGATCATCTACGCGGACGGGCGTGATGGGCCGGCCAATCACAACCGCCTGTGCGTGAAGGGCCGCTTCGGCTTCGACTACATCACCCATCCGGACCGGCTCACCACTCCGCTCGTGCGCCTGGATCAGGTCGGTAAGCGCGCGAACGATCAGGTCGATCCCGCCAATCCCTGGACGCACTTCCGCAAAGCGACCTGGGAGGAGGCACTCGCGCGCGCCGCCGGCGGCCTCAAGGCGCTGCGCGACCGCCACGGCCACAAAGCACTCGCCGGCTTCGGCTCCGCCAAGGGCTCGAACGAGGAGGCCTACCTCTTCCAGAAGCTGGTACGCACCGGCTTCGGCTCCAACAACGTCGATCACTGCACGCGGCTGTGCCATGCCTCTTCGGTCGCCGCGCTCATGGAAGGCATCAATTCGGGCGCGGTGTCGGCGCCCTTCGAGGCGGCGCTCGATGCCGAGGTCATCGTGGTGATCGGCGCCAATCCGACGGTGAACCATCCGGTGGCCGCCACCTTCATCAAGAACGCCGTCAAGCAGAAAGGCGCGAAGCTCATCGTCATCGACCCGCGCCGGCAGGCCCTCTCGCGCCACGCCTACCTCAACATCACATTCAAGCCGGGGAGCGACGTGGCACTGCTGAACGCCATGCTGAACGTGATCATCACGGAGGGGCTCCACGACGAGGCCTACATCGCCGCATACACCGAGAACTTCGAGGCGCTCAGGGAGAACGTCGCCGGCTTCACGCCGGAGCGCATGTCGGAGGTCTGCGGCGTCGATGCGACCACCATCCGCGAGGTGGCGCGGCTCTATGCGCGCGCGCGCGCGTCGATCATCTTCTGGGGCATGGGCATCAGCCAGCACGTCCATGGCACCGACAATGCGCGCTGCCTGATCGCACTCGCCCTCGTCACCGGGCAGGTCGGCCGCAAGGGAACCGGCTTGCATCCGCTGCGCGGCCAGAACAACGTGCAGGGTGCTTCCGACTCGGGGCTCATTCCCATGGTCTACCCCGACTATCAGTCGGTGGAGAATGCGGAAGTCCGCAAGCTGTTCGAGACCTTGTGGGGCACCAAGCTCGACCCGAAGACCGGCCTGACCGTGGTCGAGATCATGAATGCCGTACACGCCGGGCAGATCCGCGGTATGTACATCGAGGGTGAGAACCCCGCGATGTCGGATCCGGACCTGAACCACGCTCGCGAAGCGCTCGCGAAGCTCGAGCACCTCGTCGTGCAGGACCTGTTCCTTACCGAGACCGCCTTCTACGCCGACGTGGTGCTGCCGGCTTCAGCCTTTGCGGAGAAGACCGGCACCTTCACCAACACCGACCGGCGCGTGCAGCTGGCCCGTCCCGTGGTGGCATCGCCCGGCGATGCCCGCCAGGACTGGTGGATCATCCAGGAAATTGCCCGACGCATCGGGCTCGAGTGGAACTACTCCGGTCCACCGGAGATCTTCGCCGAGATGGCGAGCACCATGCCCTCGCTCAGGAACATCACCTGGAAGCGGCTCGAACGCGAGGGCGCGGTGACTTATCCGGTCGACGGACCCGATCAGCCCGGCAACGCCATCATCTTCACCGACGGGTTCCCGACCGCCAACAAGCGCGGCAAGATCGTGCCGGCGCGCATCCGGCCGCCGGATGAGATTCCGGATGATGAGTACCCCATGGTGCTCTCCACCGGCCGGGTTCTCGAGCACTGGCACACGGGGGCCATGACCCGGCGCGCCGGGGTGCTCGATGAGCTCGAGCCGGAGGCAATCGCCCACCTCTCGCCGCGCGAGCTGCGCCGGCTCGACATGGTCCCCGGGGAGAAGCTGCGCCTGGAGACGCGCCGCGGCGCCGTCGAGCTCAAAGTGCGCGCCGACTCGGACGTGCCGGTCGGCATGGTGTTCCTGCCCTTCTGCTACGCCGAAGCGGCTGCGAACCTGCTCACCAACCCGGCGCTCGATCCTTCGGGCAAGATCCCGGAGTTCAAGTTCTGCGCGGTGCGCATCGCGCCGGTCGCGACACGGCCGGACGAGTCGAGCGACACCGAGCGCCTCACGAACGTCGAAAGCTAACCCAACGCGGCGCGCACCGCGGCGAGCGGCTCGGCGCGCGCGTATACGAGCTCGGCGATCGCGGCTATCTGGTCGAGGTCGAGCACCGGTACGGCGGCGTCGGGGAACGGCTGGTCGGCCGCCACCGCAACCACGCGCGGGTCCGAAAGGTGCAGCGGCGGCAGGCCGATCGCGCGGCGATAGACCTCGAGCTTCGGATGCCGTTGGGTTTTGTAGCCCTCGATCAGCACCAGATCGCAGGGCGTGACCCGCCCGAGCAGCTCCGCCAGCGTCGCTTCCGTCTCGCCGCGGAGCTCATGCATCTGCACCCAGCGGCGCGCGGACGACACGATCACCTCAGCCGCGCCTGCCTCGCGCATGGCGTAGGAGTCCTTCCCGGGCTGATCGACCTCGAAGGAGTGGTGGGCGTGCTTGACCGCGGCGACTTTGAGTCCACGGCCGGTGAGCAGCGGGATCAGTTTCGTGATCAGCGTCGTCTTGCCCGAGCCGCTCCAGCCGGCGATCCCGAGCACTCGCGGTGCGCTCATCTTACCGGCACCAGCCCGGCGCGCGCGACGATCTCCTGACCTTTTTCCGACAGCAGGAAGAGCGCCAGCCGCAGCGCTGCAGGCTTCGCGCTCAGAACTGCGAGTCCGTCGACCGGATGTGGGTCGAGCTGCGGCGGCACGGGGAAGCTGACGAGGCCCGGAACGTGCTGCTGCATCTGCGGCGCGCCGCTGCAGTAGCTGATGGCGAGGTCGACCTGCCCGGAGGCGAACAGCGCGGCGTACGGATTCTGCCCGGGTGCGAGCGCCGCCGGCTTGACACTCATCATCGCCCGGGCCTTGTCCTTCAGGCGGGCGCCATCGCCCGGGTGCAGCGCCTCGATGCGGTCGAAGATCGCCCAGGCGTAGTCCCCGGACGGATCGTCGCCCGGGGTCGAAGTCTTGATGTGCACGTCGGGCGCCAGCATGCGTGCAATCAAGTTGGCGGGTGTCACGTCTGCAGTGCGCCGCGCGAGAATGCACATGCGGTTGCGCGCGATCATCACTGCCGGGACCTCGGTGCGGCCGGCCGTCGCGAGCTTGCGCGGCGAGGCGAGATCGGCCGACATGAAGAGATCGGGTTTCTCGCTCTTCTCGATGCGCTCGCGCAGCAGCCCCGAGCCACCGAAGGTCGCCTCGACCTTGACGTTCATGCCGGGCGCGACTTCGTCCGCCAGTGCGTTCACCACGCCGCGCAAGCTCCCTGCCGAGTAGATGACGACGGTCTCGGGCGCGACCGGCGCCGCGCTCGCCGCTGCGGCCGGGATGAGCGTCGCGAGAAGCGCGTACAGCCGCATCAGGCTCATTGTTGCTCCTTTCAGAGGCAGCCGCTGCGGCGAGCCTGTCAGGGTGACTGCTATATAGTGTGGCATGAGCTTGGGTGTGCGGCAGCAGATCCAGCACCGGGTCGTCGGGGTCGTGCTCGCCGGCGGCCGCTCGGTGCGTTTTGGAGGCGAGAAGGCGGCAGCGGTGCTCGCCGGCATGCCGCTCGTGATGCGGGCGGCGCGCCGGCTCGAGCGCAGCTGCGTTGCTGTTGGCGTCAGCGCGCGACCCGGGACCGAGGCCGAATCGCTGGCGCGCGCTGCCGGACTCCCGGTGCTGCACGATGCTCCGGGTGATGCCGCGGGTCCCCTCGCCGGGGTCAGGGCAGGACTCGAGTGGGCGCAGGGCCTCGGCGCGCAGGCGCTCGCCGTGAGTCCGTGCGATGCGCCGCTGTTACCCGATGATCTTTTCACACGCCTGATCGAGGCGGCGGGCGACGGTGCCGCGATGGCCGAGACGAGCGACGGGCGGGAGCCGCTGTGTGCCGTATGGCCGGTAAGCGCCCTCACGCAGCTCGCCGCCGCGCTCGCCGGCGGCGCCCACCCGCCCACCTGGCGGATGTTGGAGAGTCTCGGGGCACACCAGGTGCATTTCGAGAGCGCTGCGGCGTTCGCCAACCTCAACACGCGCGAGGACCTGGCGGCCGTCGCCGCGCGATTCGCAGGGAGCTGAGCGAACCGCCGGGTCTACCAGCGGTAGAGCTCGGCGATGAAGCCTTCCGGGAATCCTTCCGTGCGCGGCGGCAGCTCGACGAACCCCTGTGTTCCGGCGAGCGCCAGGAAATCCCCCGAGCCCTTGGGCGGCCGCGGTTCGGCGCGGGCGCGGCCGAACTCGTCGTGGCGCACGGCGACCGGCAGGAAGTAGGTCATGGAGCGTCCGGGGAAGGCCGCCGCCAGGGCGATGGGCTCAGGCGGCGTGCGCGGCGCGCCCATCGCCGCGGCGAGCGCCGGGAGAACATAGCGCGTCAGGCAGAGGAGTGTTGAAACGGGATTGCCCGGCAGCCCGAACACGAGCTGCCCGCGCGCCGCCGTGCCGAACCACATCGGCATGCCCGGTCGCTGTGCTACCTGAGCGAAGACCTCCGGCACGCCGAGCTCCCTCAGCACCTTCGGCACCAGGTCGAATTTCCCCTTGGAGATGCCGCCACTCAGGATCAGCGCGTCGCACGCGGCGAGATGCCTTCCGAGACGGTCCATGAGCAGCGCCTCATCGTCGGCCAGATGATCGTCGACGACGTTCCCGAGGCCGTGCTCGCGCAGCGCCGCCACGATCGCGTAGGCGTTGGAGCGGCGCACCTGGTGCTCGGCGATCGGTTCGCCCGGCTCGACCAGCTCATCGCCGGTCGATACGACCACCAGGCGCGGCTGACGACCGACCCGCAGGCGGCCCCGGCCCGCGGATGCCGCCACTGCGATCTCGGGCGCACCGAGGCGCGCCCCCGCCCTGAGCATCGGCACGTCCGGCCGGCTGTCCTCGCCGCGACGCTGCACGTTGCGCCAGGCGGTGCCGCGCGCATCGGCTTTGAGCGCCGCCGCGCCGTCGGCAATCTCGTACTCCTCCAGCGGGATCACGCAGTCCGCGCCGCGCGGCATGATCGCGCCGGTCATGACTTCGACGGCGTCATCCGCGACGGCAAGGGTGAGCGCCGGCGCGCCGGCCGGCTGCATCGCCTCGATCCTGAAGCGACGCATGCCGCGGGCAAAGGCGGCGCTCGCGATCGCGATGCCGTCCATGCACACGCGATCGAACGGCGGGTTGTCGCGCTCCGCATAGACGTCCTCGCGCAGCGTGCGTCCGATGCACTGCGTGAGCGGCAGCGTTTCGGCGGGCAGCGGTGTCAGGCGTGCGGCGATCGCCTGCTCGGCCTTTTGCGGGGTGAGTGACGTAAGTCCTCGCTGATCTCAGCTGGGATTATAGGCACGCGGGCGCTCCACGCTGAACTTATGCACGGGAGTTCATATCGTTCCGACACGCGTTGCGTGCTAGTTTTCAGGGGCGATTGGCGAGCCCGGATCTTTCGCCTGCGCCTGCCGGTAAGGGACATATGAAGAAGAATCGATGGACCTGGTGTCTGCTGGCGCTGCTTTCCACCTCGGCTCTGACCCCCGCGGCCTACGCCGATGATCCGGCGCAGCAGTCGGCCCCGAACCCGCAGCAACGCGTGGTCATCACCGCATCGCCGGAGACCGAGAACTACCGCGCCCCCACGCTCAGCTCCGTGGGACCGCTGGGCACGACGCCGCTGCTCGACACCCCCTACACGGTCGGGGTTCTGACCAGCGATGTCATCCAGAACTCGCAGGCGACCGACTTCAAGGATATCTCGAAGTACCTGCCGCTGGTGCAGTACCAGGAGCAGCAGGGCCCGGAGATCCTGCGGCCGCAGACCCGCGACATCGAGGGAGGCAACTTCCAGAACACCAAGATCGACGGCATGCAGATGTTCATCACGCTGGCCAGCGCCATGGAGCAGTTCCAGCAGATCGAGGTGATCAACGGGGTGTCGGCCTCGCTCTATGGTCCGGCGAATCCGTCCGGCATGTTCAACTTCATCTCCAAGCGCCCGACCGACAGGCCGCAGCTCGATGTCTGGGCGACCTACAACAGCGACGGCATCGGCACCGCCAAGGTCGACATGGGCGGGCCGATCGACAGCAACGACATCGTCAGCTACCGCTTGAACGCGCTCTACGGCTCGGGGGACGGCTGGGTCGATTTGAGTCACCAGCGCCGCGCGCTCGGCGATCTCGCCGTCGACGTGCGTCCGTGGGAGCACGGTGTGCTCGAGCTCAACTACAGCAGCTACTCCATCGACGAGACCGGCTATCCCGGCTGGTTCACCTATGGAGAGAAGGTCCAGCTGCCGTCGGCGCCCGATCCGACCCGGGTCGGCTACGGACAGTCCTACGCCGGCGTCGATCTCACCACCCGGATTGCCACCGCCCGCTTCAAGCAGGACCTGGGCTCGGGCTGGCACCTGGTGGCCGGAGTCCTCACTCAGGACGGCACACGCACCATCAATACGCCGGTCAACAACCTGACCAGCGACTCGGGCAACTACACGTCCTCGTTTGCCAACGGCTTTGCGCCGCGCTTCGTCATGACCAGCGACGTTGCCTACCTGAACGACACCTTCGAGGCGTGGGGCATCGGCCATGACCTGACGCTCGGCACCGCCGGCTACAAGGCACGCTCCTTCTCGGTGCTCACCCCGGCGACCGCTGCGAGCGTGCTGCTCGGGCACGCCAGCATCCCAGATCCGGCGATCTTTCCCGAGCCCGCCGCCGGTCCGCCGGACGTCATGGCGAACTACGACTCCTCCGACGCCTACCAGCAGGGTGCCAATCTCGGCGACACGCTGCGCTTCAACGAGTACTGGCTGATGCGGCTCGCGGTCAGCCAGGACTGGTTTCACACCGACAACTACAACACCAAGCGGGTCCTCACGACCGAATACTCGAACGACGGCCTGAGCCCGACCGGCAGCCTGATGTTCAAGCCGGCCGCGGACATGACCGCGTACTTCACTTATGCGAGCAGCCTGCAGGCCGGAGATCTCGCGCCCGGCACGGCCGCCAACGCCGGGGTGAGCCTGCCGCCCTACCGGAGTACCGAGTACGAGGTGGGATACAAGTGGTCGCTCCCCGGGATCGATCTTACGGCGGACCTGTTTCGCATCCGGCGTCCGTTTGCCAACATCAATCCGGCGGACAACGTCTTCGAGATCAGCGGCGACCAGGACAACACGGGAGCCGAGATCGCCGCGGTCGGTCAGGTCGCCGACGGGCTGACGCTCTTCGGCGGAGTGTCGCTCATCGATCCCCTGATGGAACATACGCCGCTCGCGACGACCAACGGCAAGCTGTACGTCGGTGCGCCCAAAGTGAAGGGCAACGTCCTGCTCGAGTACCAGATCCCGCAAGTCCCCGGATTGACGGCCAGCTTCGACTACCAGTTCTCGGGCGATCGTGCGGGCGATGACACCAACTCGTTCATGGTGGCCGGCTACAACCTCTTCGATGTCGGCGTCCGCTACGTGGTGCGCAAAGTCACTCTCCGGCTGGCGGTCGACAACGTGACCGACGAGCACTACTGGTCGACGGTCGCACCCAGCAACCTGACTGGTGCCAACACCGGCAGCCTGATCGCGCACCTCGGCGCACCGCGTACGGTGCTGGCCTCGGTCACCGTCGGCCTGTAGCTTTCCGTCTCGCGGCGGTTCGTGCATGGGCGCCTATGGGGCGCCCGTGCTGCTGCGCACCGCTCCGGAACGCGATACAGTGCGGCCGTGCGGCCGATCAGGGTAAGCAGAACCGGGAACCTCCCCGCGCCGGTTGATGAGCGCGGTGCAGACCGGCCGCGGGCCCGGGGTCCGCAGGCGCGTCCGGGGCTCGGCCTGCATCTGGGGTACTCCTTCGAGCCGGGCGAGCAGCAGGGCGCCACGCTCGGCAACCCGCTGTTCGAGTTGCTGGCGGCTGTGGCGGAGGCGGGCTCGATCCGCAATGCCGCGCAGATTCTCGGCACCTCCTATCGGTACGTCTGGGACTCGCTCCGCAACTGGGAGCGGACTCTCGGCGAGCCACTCATCGGCTGGTCGCAGGGACGGCGCGCCCGCCCGACCGAGTTCGCCCTGAAGCTCCTGTGGGCCGAGCGGCGGGTGCGCGAGCGCATGCAGCCGCACATCGAGGCCCTGCGCTGCGATCTCGCCGGGGTGCTCGCCGATGCTCGCGACGAGCGACAGCAGCTCCTGACGCTGCGTGCCAGCCACGATCTCGCGCTGCCGGTACTGCAGCGGCACGTGGCGGTGACTTCGGATCTGCACCTGAAGCTCGTCTTCACCGGCAGCGCCGACGCGCTGCGCTCCCTCAACGCCGGGGAATGCCTGGTCGCCGGCTTCCACGTGCCGCGGTTCCCTGAGGCCTCGGCGGTGTTCGTCAGGACTCTCAAGCCGCTCCTGAAGCCGCGCGCTCACCGGCTGATCGCCTGCTCGCAGCGCATGCAGGGACTGATGGTGAGGAAGGAGCAGGCGGCGCTCGTGCGCGGCTTCACGGATGTCATCCGGCTGCGCCTGCGCTTTGCCAACCGCCAGCCGGGCTCGGGCACACGGATGCTGATCGACCATATGCTTGCGGAGCATGCGGCACCGCCCGAGAGCCTGCCGGGGTACCGCGAGCACATCGAGCACTCGCACGTCGCGGTGGCGCTGTGCATCGCGAGCGGAGTGGTGGATGCCGGCGTGGGTGTCGAAGCCGCGGCGCTCCAGTTCGGATTGCACTTCGTTCCGCTCATCGAGGAGAACTACTTCCTCGCGTGCCTGGAGTCGAGCCTCGATCATCCCGGTGTCGGGCGGCTGCGCGAGGTGCTCTCGGGCCCGCGCTGGCGCGAGATCCTGGCGAGCCTCCCCGGGTATCGTCCGGCCAGCGGGCCGGGCAATCTCCTCGTGCTCGAGGATGTCCTGCCCTGGTGGCGCCGCCGCAGCCTGAAGCAGCCCGCCTGAGGACACTCCGCTTCGATCGAATGGAATGGGCCGGGGCCTTCGGCGACCTCGGCACACTGATCCCTTTCGTGGTCGCCTACATCGCGGTCGTGAAGGTCGACCCATTCGGCATCCTGTTCTCCTTCGGCGTGGCCGGGGTGCTGTGCGGCTTTTACTACCGCACCCCTTTTCCGGTGCAACCGATGAAGGCGATCGGCGCGGTCGCCGCCACGCAGGCGGCGCAGACCGCAACCATTACGCCGGCGATCGTGTACGGCGCAGGCCTCGCCACGGGCCTCATCTGGCTGGCGCTCGGCCTCACCGGGACCGCCCGCTACCTCGCACATCTCGTGCCGCGGTTCGTCGTGACCGGGATCGTGCTCGGACTCGGCGTCGGCTTCATGCTTCACGGCATCAGGCTGATGAGCGAGGGATGGATCGTGGCGGCGATCGGGCTCACGGGCACGGTGCTGCTGCTTTCGAACAAGGTGGTCCCGGCGATGTTCCTGCTGCTGGTGTTCGGTGCGGCAGCCGGAGCGGTGCGCAACCCCGCGCTGCTCGCCGCGCTGCGCTCGGCGACGCCCGCGCTCCACTGGCCGGGCTTCGCGCTCGCCAGCGTCTCCTGGCACGATCTGCTGATCGGCACGACGCTGCTCGCATTGCCGCAACTGCCGCTCACCCTCGGCAACGCCGTCATCGCTATCCGCGAGGAGAACAACCGGCTGTTCCCCGATCGCCCCGTGACCGAGAACAGGATCGCCGTCTCGACCGGCGCGATGAACTTAGGGAGCGCGGTGCTCGGCGGCGTGCCGATGTGCCATGGAGCCGGCGGCATGGCCGGGCACGTCGCTTTCGGCGCGCGCAGCGGCGGAGCGCCCATCATCCTCGGCACGCTGCTGCTTGCTCTGGCGCTGTTCTTCAGCGCCTCAGTGCGGACGCTCTTCGAGGTGTTCGACTCCCCGGTGCTCGGCGTGATCCTGTTCCTCACCGGCGCGCAGCTCGCGCTCGGCTCGTGCGACTTCAGCAAGCACAAGGGCGAGCGGTTCATCACGCTCGCGACTGCGGCGTTCGCGATGTGGAACGTGGGACTGGCGTTCGTAATCGGCCTGGCGCTCACCTGGATCGAGCGGCGCGGCTGGCTGCGGCTGTAGCCAAGAAGCGACGGCCGCTAAGAGAATTCTGCAGGATCGGATATGTCACATTTCTGTTGAGCGGGACACACTGATAGCGCCGAGCTCGGGCATAATGCTGCCTCGGGTTTCACCGTCGGCGCGCTGGAGGAGTTCGTGCGAATGGCTCATTGCGTCCGCCCGGACCACAAGTAGCGAAATTTCCTTCTTATGGCGCGCATAGGGTTTCGGTCCACGACGCCCGCGGACGAGTCGGCGATCGTTGCTCTACTGCGGGAGGCTCATGGGGCCCCAGCCGCAAGCCCCGCCCTCGAGCATCGGCACATGGCGTGGAAGTGTTGGCAGCCGCACGAGGGCTGGCAAGGTTCGCGCTCGTACGTTCTGACCAAGGATGACAGTATCGTGGCTCACGGCACGGTCGTGCCCGCCGTGTGCGCGGGGGAACGCGAGCGAATCAACATGCTGCACGTGATCGACTGGGCGGCCCGACCGGAGGTACGTGGTGCCGGTGCCGCTGTGATGGAGCACATTGGCAAACTGGCAGACGTGATAGTGACCTCCGGTGGCAGCGACAGGGCGCGGCAGCTGCTGCCGTTCATGGGCTTCAAGGAATCGAACACGGTCGTGACCGGATACGCGCGACCCATCCGGCCGTGGCTTTACTTCACCGGGGGCAACTCGCACCGGTGGCGGCGGGCGGCCCGGTTTCTCCGTGCCGGGCTATGGGTCCTGCGGGCGCCCTCGCACGGGGATCCGTCGTGGAAGGCACGCCGGATTGGCGCGGAGGAGATCGCCTCCACTTCGATTCCCTGGCCGGCGCCCAGGCTCGGGACTGCCGTGCTCGAACGTAAACCCGCGGTGATGAGTTACCTGCTGCAGTGTCCGGCGGTCGCTATGGAAATGTACACCGTCGATCGCGGGGATAAACCGGAGGGTTACTTCGTGCTGGCGTTCGCCGCAGGTCAGGCGCGGCTCGTCGACTGCTGGCTCGACCTGGAGGATCTCCCGGGCTGGACCGCACTCGTATCCCTTGCAGTACGGCAGGCGCAGCAGCGCGCGGGGATCGGGGAGATCGTCGCGACCTGCAGTGAGCCACTCCTGGCCGCCGCCTTGAGGCATTGCGGCTTTCACGCCCGATTCTCGCGATCGCTGTCGGTGCGCGTCACCGGCGGGGCGCGCCTTCCTGATCGTACCGTGCGAGTGCAGATGATCGATGACGACCAGGCGTATCTGCACAGCGGCTTCTGGGCATGACGAACCCTGGCGGGTGGCGCGACCACTCATGCTCGAGCCACGGCTGCAGAGAGTGTCTTGATGCCGGAATGGCCATCACTCACAATCCGTCGGCCTGAAAGAGGGCGGAAGGAGATTATGCAAAATCTGGTGGACAGGATTCAGAAGGCCTTCAACGTCGCGTTCGATGTCGACCCGCAATCGATCTCTCTCGAGACTCAGCCGGACGACGTTCCGGGGTGGGACTCCATGGGGCACGTGACTCTGGCGAGCAGCCTGGAGCGCGAGTTCGGCATCAGCTTCGACGTCGACGACCTGATGGCTATGGAGAACGTGCGCGAGATCTGCCGCATCGTGAAATCCAAGGTTCCCGCGGCCTGACTAAGCCCATGAGCGGATCGACCGACTCGAATTTCGCGGCCCGGCTGCTCGAGCGTGCGGCAGGCCGATCAGCTCTCATCGACGCGCCGAGCGGTCAGAGCGTTGCCCCCGCGGACCTCGCAGGCGTCGTGGCAGGCTTCGCGTCGGGCTTCCTCGCGGCCGGGTTGCAGGTCACGGATCGCGTGGTGATCGTCTGCGACCTGAGTTCGACCAGCGCCCTTGCCTACCTCGGCGCCATGTACGCCGGTTTGGTGCCGGTGCCGGTGCCCGAGAGCACCTGGGCGACCTGCGGTGAAGCGACTGTGAAGAAGGCGCGCGCCACGGCCGTCTGGATGCCGGTCGGCCGCGCCGGCGGCTCTGTCGATCGCCACCAGGTCAGACACCTCACGGGACGACTGAGTGGGCCGGGCGCCGCGCTCCCCGCCGCACGGCGTGAGGATGATCTCGCCGTCCTGATGCCGACCTCGGGCTCCACGGGCGAGCCCAGAATGGTGATGGTGACCCACGGCAACCTGATTGCCAACACCGAGGCCATCGTGCGCAGCCAGGGACTGGGCCAGGACGAGCGCGCCATGCTGATTCTCCCTATGAGCTACTGCTTTGGCGCCAGCGTCCTGCACACTCACCTCTACCAGGGCGGCGGAGTCGTGTTTGACTCGCGCTTCATGTTTCCGGACAAGGTACTGCGGGCGATCTCTGAATATGGCTGCACAACCTTTGCGGGCGTGCCCACTGCCTACAACATATTGCTGCGCCGATCGAACCTGAAGACGATTCCACTGAAGTCGCTGCGCCGCTTCCTGCAGGCCGGCGGCCCACTCGCTGCGGAGCGGGTGCACGAGATGCGCAGGATCGTGCCGGACGTGGATTTCTTCGCCATGTATGGCCAGACGGAGGCGACTTCGCGGATCTCGTGCCTGCCCCCTGCGCGTCTGCGGGACAAGTGCGGGAGCGCTGGGTTGCCGCTGGACAATGTACGGATTCGCGTCGTGGCGGCCTGCGGTCGCGACGCGGAGCCGGGCGAGCCCGGCGTAATCTGGGCGGCCGGCAAGTCCATCTGCCGCGGCTATCTGGATGATCCGGACGCGAGTGCCGAGAAGTTCCGCGGCGGCTGGCTCGTGACCGGAGACCTCGGCTATCGTGATCCCGAGGGCTTCCTCTGGGTTCTCGGCCGCTCGGGCGAGTTCATCAAGATGCGCGGCATACGCGTCAGCTTTGCCGAAGTCGAGGCGCGTATCGCCGCGCTGCCGGGAGTGCATGAGTGTGCCGCCGCGGCGGTGCCGCACGCCGAGGCGGGAGAGGCATTGGCCCTTTACGTCGTGGCTGCGGACGGTGCGCAGGGCATCGACGGCACGATCCGGCGCCACCTGCCCCGGCAGTGGGTCTGTGATTCCGTGAACCTGGTTGCGGCTCTGCCGAAGACCGCACACGGCAAACTGGCGCGCGCGCTTCTCTATCGAGCGGCTTCCGGCCAAGAGCGCTAGCTGCATGTGCGAGCGAGCAGCGCGAAGCGCGCCGATATGAGCGCAGTGGGTGCTGACGTCGGGCGGCAGCTCGAGGATCTTTTGTCCGGCCCGGTGTTCGCGCGCGATCCGGCAGAGCGGCAGGCACAGCTTCTCGCGGTGCTCAAAGCGGAGATGGAGTACGCGATCGAGCGCCATCCGCCTTTCCAGCGCTATGTGAGCGCGTGGCCCATCGATTACCGCGGCGCGCAACGGATCGCCGATCTGCCGTATCTGCCGGTCGGTGTATTCAAGGCAGATCCGCCGCTCGCGCTGGTGGCAGCGGAGAAGGTCGTGCGCACGCTCGCTTCGAGCGCCACGACCGGACAGTCCCCCAGCCGGGTGGTCCTGGATGCAGAGACCGCACGCCGCATGGCGAAGGGTGTCACCGCCATTATTCGCGATTTCATTGGACCGGCGCGCCGTCCCTATCTGGTGATCGATACGCCCGAGAGCCTTGCAGGCGGCGCGCAACTCGGGGCGCGCGCCGCGGCTATTCAGGGTCTGCGCAACTTTGCGAGCGACATCGTCTGTTGCCTGAAGAGCGACGCAGCGGACGAGCTGGTGCTGGACGAGCCGAAGCTGTTCGGTTTTGTGCGGCAGGTGGGCGAGGGCGATGCGCTCGCTTACGGGTTCACGTACGTGGTCTGGCGGCATCTGGTGCAGCCATTGCGCGCCAAGGGCGTCGGCCTGCATTTGCCGAATGTGCGACTGCTGCACAGCGGCGGCTGGAAGCGCCTGGCTGAGCAGGCGGTTTCACGGGCGGACTATGCAACCGGGGTGGCCGCCCTGTTCGGCTGCCGCGCCGAGAATGTCGTGGATTTCTACGGCATGGTTGAGAATGTCGGCGTCGTCTATCCCGACTGCGCACACGGCAACAAGCACGCGCCGGCTTTTGCCGAGGTCATCATCCGCGACCCCCTGACGCTGCAACCCGTGCAGGTCGGAGAACAGGGCCTGGTGCAGGTTTGCAGCGCGCTGCCCACGAGCTTCCCCGGTTTTGCCGTGCTGACGGATGACATCGCCGAGGTCATTCATTACGACGGCTGTGCGTGTGGCAGACGCGGCATTGGTTTCAGGTTCGTCAAACGTGTACCCAAGGCCGAGGTCAGAGGCTGCGGCAACATTGACAACCTGCGAGCGCGCACGCCAGTAGCGTGAGCATGACAACGTCGAGTCTGATCCGCAGCGTGGATTCGCCAGACGAGATCGTGGCAGCCGCGGCACGCCTGCGGGAGTGCATGCGGTCGCGGGAGTTGGTCGCAACGCAGGTGATCGAAATCCTCGAGCGCTGGGGCGCGGCCCTGCACGGCGCGGATCTCGATGCCGTTGCGGGCGTGCCGTTTCTGCGGCTGTGGCTGCGCCGCGGGACACTCGAGCCCATCGTGATCCAGGAACTCGGGCCGAGCGCGCTGGCGGGCGAGTGGCGGGACGAGCGGGGGGCGCGGCTGCGGATTTTTCCGCAAGGCGTTATCGGTCACTGGCCGGCCGCCAATATCGAGATCCAGCCGCTGCTGTCGCTCTCGTGTGCACTGCTCGGCGGCAATGCGACGCTGGTGCGGGTACCGGACAGCCTGATGTCACAGACCGCCGCGATGCTCGCCAGGCTCCCGGAAGTCGACGGCGGCAGCGCGCTCGCGGAGCGCATCTTCGTCGCAGGCTTTGACCACGCGCGCCTCGACCTGCAACGCGCGATGGCCGCATCCGTCGACGGCGCGATGATCTGGGGGGGCGCTGAGGCGATAACCCAGATCCGCGCGCTGCCTTTTCCTCCGTGGGCGCGGCTGGCGATGTTCGGGCCGCGCCTGTCAGTTGCGGCCATGGACGGCGATAGCTGGGCAGATGCAGGCGCGCGCGCCGCGTGGTGCCAGCGTATTGCCCGTGACGTCTGGCAATTCGATCAGCAGGCCTGTACTTCGCCGCAGGCCCTGTTTCTCGAGCGGCGCGCGGGCTGCGATGTGGAGGGATTCGTTCGGGAGCTGGCGGCCGCGCTCGAAACGGAAAATCGGGTGCATCCCCGTCACGAGATACATCCGGCGCTGACATCGGCCATCTGCCTGGCGCGCGCCTCCTGGCTGTTTGGCGATGCGGCTCGGCGCGCGGTCTTTCCGGCGGCTCCCGATTGGACGCTCCTGATCGGAGCGGGTCCCGATTTGCCCCAGCCGGTCCAGGGGAGGACGCTCAACATCCTGCTGGTCGACGAGCTCGCGGAGCCCATCGCCAGATTTGATGGCGCGGTGCAGACGCTCGGTCTGGCGATCAAGGATGCAGCCAAGGAGGCTTGCCTGGCACAGGCTGCCGGCCGCAACGGCGTGGACCGGGTCGTGAAACTGGGCCGCATGCACGTGTTCGGTTCGCCATGGGACGGTTCCGATATGATCCGGCCCATGGTGCGTCTGGTCCGTCATGTGCCATCGAATGACAGGCAAAGCTCAAGCGGGCAGGCCGAGGAGCCCTCATGAAGAACGCCGAGGCATTCCTGCGGGCACTCGAGCGCCGCTCCAGGCTGCTGGCGCCGCGCGCTATTGCCACGTTCGAGGCGAATCGCGAGCTGTGCTCGTGGCTGCTCGACCCGCTCGCGCGCTGGGCGGAGGCGGCCTACGGCGAGAAGGCCTTCGATGAGGCGGCGGTCGGCTATGCGAAGTACTGTCTGGGGGTTTCCCAGGCGCAAGCGATCTATGAGCGCGCCGGTCGGTACACGCCGGAAGCGATGCCCGACATCGTCTCCGGCGTCTACGAGGACGAGGGCTACATGATCCCGTACATGTGGGCTGCGATCCTCATTTATGCATTCTGGCCGTCGATGATCGGCCACCTGGCGCTGTTCCGACATGACTTCCTGCGGCGCCTGCCGCCGGGTGCCGCGGTACTCGAGCTGGCCTGTGGCCACGGGGTGCTGAGTCTCCTGGCCGCGGAAGAGCGTCCCGACATCCGCGTCACCGGTCTGGACATCAGCGCGCCGGCAATTGCGGTGGCGAACCGTCTGGCGGATGTTTCCGGACATGCCGGTCGGGTTCACTTTGGCGTCGCGGATGCCTTGCGCCCGCAGGAGACGGGCCGATCGGCCGCCTACCAGGGAGTTGTCTCGGCGATGCTGGCGGAACATCTTCCGGCACCGAGACCGCTGTTTGGGGCAATTTCGGACTACCTGTCGCCCGACGGGCTGGTGTTCTTCAGTGCTGCGCTGGAATCCGCACAGCGCGATCATGTGTTCGAGTTCCACACGGAAAGCGAGCCGCTGAGGATGGCTGAGGAAGCAGGCCTTCGGGTATCACGGCTGCTTTCCGACGCCAGCGCCGTTGCCGTCCGGTCCAAATTTCTGCCGCGCGCCACCGCGATGATCCTGCGTGCCCGTTGAGCCGCGACAAGTCCGGCAAGCGCTGACATGACTGCGCCGCTCATGACGTTTGCGCAGGTGTGCGAGCTGCTCAAGCAGCGCTTCCCCATGATCATGGTGGACACCGTGGTCGACCTCGTGCCGGACCGGCGCATCCGGACTACGAAGAACGTAACCGGCAACGAGATCCAGTTTCTCGGCCATTTTCCCGACTACGCGATCATGCCGGGCACGCTGATCGTGGAGGCGTTCGGGCAATCCGCCTCGATCCTTTTCCTGCGCAGCACCGCCGTGCCCTTGCAGCCCGGAGATTTCCTCGTTCTGGGCGTCATTCGTGACATGCGCTTTCTGGCGCCCGTATTTCCCGGAGACCGTCTGGAGATCACCGTCGATGTCCTGAAGATCGCCGGCGACATCACACTCGTGCAAGGTGAGGTCTCGGTCGATGCCACCGTGGTCGCGCGCGGCACGCTTGGCTTTGCCAAGCGGGCCCTGGCCCCCGGCCTCGCGCGGCGCAATTCCCCGCCCGACCTTCCTCCCGGCAGCTAGTCTCCGTTCGCTCCTGAGCCCCTCGAGCTCTCAATCCGGGGGTCCCGGATGCGTAATCTGGGGGAAACGCCCGATTTGAGCCCTGAACGCCGACTGTAGCGTGCTGCATCACAGAGCGCTCTGACGGTCTTGGTTTCAGGAGACTCGTGCGTGCCACGTTACATCGTTGAGAGAGGGTTCCCGGACGGCCTGCAGATTCCGGTCGATGAGACCGGCGCCAAGACCTGTCTGGCCGTGGTGGACAGCAATCTCGCTGACCAGGTCACCTGGATCCACTCATACGTGAGTGCGGACAGGAAGAAGACCTTCTGCGTGTACGACGCGCCGTCGCCCGAGGCGATCCGCCGCACCGCCAGTCGCAACAAGCTCCCGGTCGAGCGCATCACCGAGGTCCGGGTCCTCGATCCCTACTTCTACAAGTAGGCCGCCTTCTGCAAGCAAGCGGCCGCAGGCCGCAAGGGGAGATCACAATGAATATCTCACGCATGAAGTTGATCGGCCGTTCGCTCGGGCCGGGGCTGGCTCTGCTGCTGCCTCTCATGGCGGCAGGCGCCGAGACCACGCCGCTGACCGACACGGTGCGCAACGCCACGGCGCGCTACCTCGATATCAATGTCCCCCTCCATGAAGAATGGGTGGTGGCTACACCGTGCGTCAGCGGACCGGATACCGGCGCCATGGGCGTGCATCTCGTTCTGCCGTCCCGCCTCAGCCCGACCCAGGTTCTGCTGGACCCGACGCAGCCGCAAGCGCTGATCTACGAGCCCAAGGCGGACGGATCGTGGCGCCTCGTCGGTGTCGAGTTCATCGTGCTCGCGAGCGCCTGGGCGGCGAGCAATCCCCCGGCGAACACCGGGCCGGCTCTGCAGGGAAATCTGCTGAACTACATCCCCTATCCCAATCGCTACGGGCTCCCGGCGTTCTACGAGATGCACGTATGGGCCTGGCAGGACAACCCGAAGGGCACCTATGCCGACTGGAACACGCAGGTCACGTGCGCGAACCAGCCTCTGCACCCCACTTTCTGAACACACAGGAGAACTCACTTGAAGAAAGCCCTGGCTATTATCGTCGGACCGTTGCTCGTTGCGTTGGCGCTGCTGGCCGGTGCACAGACCCCGCCTGACACGCCGAATGCGGGGCTGCACCGCTACGTCGTGGAGCGCACCTTCCCGGCGGGCGCGCTCGACGGGCTCGACGCGGCGCTCAAAGCGAAGGTCAACGCCAACAACGCCAAGTACGGCGTGCACTGGGTGATGTCCTACGCGAACGCCGCCAAGACCAAGACCTACTGCATTTACGACGGGCCCAGTGAGACGGCGATCCGCAAGGCGGCGACCGCCAACGCGCTGCCGGTCGATTCCATCACCGAGGTGCCGGTGACGCTGCTGCCGCAGTAGGCGATTCGGGCGCTGCAGGCCGCGGGCGGGCGAGCGCTACTGCTCGCTCCGCTCGCGCATCAGCGCCACCGCCTCGGCGCGCGATTGCACGCCGAGCTTGGCGAGGATCGCCGAGACATGGTGCTCGACCGTCTTGGGTGCCAGGAACAGCCGCCTGGCGATCAGCGAGCTGCGCAGTCCCTGCGACAGCAGCGCGAGAATCTCCGCCTCCCGCCGTGTGAGGCCGAACGGATTGCGCCGCGTGGAGGTCCGCTGGCCGCGCGGAATGCCGCGCACGCCGCGCAGGCGCATCTGCCGGCGCAGCCAGCCGGCCGCCGGCCCCGCACCGAGCCGCTCGAAGACGGCGAGTGCGTGCCGCTGATCGTCTTCACCGCCATAGAGACCCAGCACGCTGGCGTGCTCGTAGGGACAGCCCAACACCCTCCAGGTGCTCGCCGCGCCCTGCCAGTCGCCGGAGATCTCCTGCGCATAGGGCTCGGCAACGTCCGCCGGCTGCCCGTCGAGGGCGCCCACGCGCCACAGCCACACCGCCAGCTCACCGTTCATGCGCGGATCGCGGGTCTGACACGTGAGCTCGTACACCGCAAGCACCTCGCGCACGACCCCGTCGCGGTCTCCGGCCAGCCAGGCGGCCTCGGCGCACACCAGCGCGAGCATTCCCGAGCGCTGCAGCTCCGGTGTCGGCCCCGCCAGCGCGCGCGCTTGCTGCACGGGCCCATTTGCGTCCGGGTCGCCGCGGCGCACTCGCAGGTGCGCGAGGGTGCGCAGCACCGGAATGCTGGTAACGGGCGTGGTGCGCGGATGGTGCAGGACCGCATCGACATCCTCGCTCGCAGCATCCCACTCACCCTGCTCGAGCCTCATGCGAGCGCGGTATGCGAGCAGATACGGCAGCAGGAAATCGAGGTCACGCTCCTCGCAGTAGCTCAAGCCGGCCTGGCAATAGCCCGAGGCCTGCTCGTACTGCCGGCGTGAGACCGCCATGGCGGTGAGGTTGGTGTAAGCGCTTGCGACCTGCTCCTGCAAGCCGCCCGCGAGCGCATGCTGCAGTGAGCGGTTCAAATCGGCCCAGCCCGAGGTGTCGCCGATGATGAGCCGCATGGTCCCGATGGTGGTGAGCGAGTCGCACAGAGTCTCCTGGTCCCCTGCGGTCTCGGCGAGCGCTATCGCCCTTTGCGACGAATCGATGGCAATGTCGGCCTCATGCGCTTCCAGGGCGAGATCGCCCTGATTGGCGTAGGCCTTCGCCAGTTCCTGGCCAGGGCCCAGGGACTCGAGCGCTGCGATGGCCTCCAGAGAGTAGCGGTTCGCTTGCGCGCTCTCGCCGAGGTACCACATCAGTCGCGACACCGACCGCAGCGCATCGCCCTCCTTGAGGCGCTGCCCCTCGGCGCGCCAGATCTCGAGCGCGGCGCGCTGGGCCTCGAGGGCGCGCTCGTTCTGGCCCGTCAGGAAGCATTCGTAGGCCAGCCGCTCCTGCAGCGCCGCGCGTTCGGTCGGCGGCAAGGCGTCGGCGTAGCGCAGGGCAGCCTGGTAGTGAGCGGCCGCCTCGCGGTGAGAGCCGACCGCGGCGGCCTGCGCCGCGGCGAGCGGCGCGTACTTCAGCACCTGCGGGCCGTTGCGTGCGCCGTCGGCGTGGTGAGTCAGCCGCGCGGCCGGAATGTCAGGCCGGCGTGCGAGAACCCCGAGCACCCGCGCGTGCAACTGCTGGCGGCGCGGCTGGGGAAGGGTGTCCTCAAACGCACGACGGGCCAGCTCGTGCCGAAAGGCAACGGAGGAGTCGTCGTGACGCACCATGCCGATGCCGAGGCAGCCCTCAATGGCCGCCTCATCCGGCCGCCCAGCGTCTTCGAGCAGCCAGGACTCGGCCTTTCCTGGTACGACGCAGACCAGCTCGGCGAATGCGCGCGCCGGCGGCGAGAGCCGCGCGGCACGCGCCAGCACCGCGTCGCGTACGGTCGCCGGCATGGCATCCACCGCAGCGGCCAGAACCTCGGTCACGAAGAGCGGATTGCCACCCGTGATGCTGTACAGGTTCTTCGCGGACCGCCCGGCCTGCGTGGCCAGACGGGCGACGGCCGCTTCCGAAAGCGGCGCGAGCGAGACTCTGAAAGTGCCCGCGCGGGGCAGCCCGCCGATGACGAGCCGCAGCGGATGCTGCGCGGCGAGCTCATCATCGCGGAAGCTCGCCACCAGCAGGGTGCGTGTGCGGTGAATGCGCCGGCCGAGGAACGTCAGCAGGTCGAGAGTCGCCTCGTCGGCCCAGTGCAGGTCCTCGAATACCAGCAGCGTTCTCTCGCGCTCGAGCTCGGCGAGCGCCGCGGCGAACAGGACGCCAGGGTTGGCCTGTGAATTGATCGCCGCGAGCAGCGCTCCCTGCGTCTGCGATGCGACGTCGTGCAGCGGGCCGAGCGGGCAGGGCGTGAACAAAGCGTCGCACGCGCCCCAGAGCACCCGCGCCTGGCTCTGGCGCTGGGCGAACTCACGCAGCAGTACCGTCTTGCCGATACCCGCCTCGCCGCTCAGGAGCACGACGCCACCACTTTGCTGGACAGCCGTGCCGAGCCACTTCGCCAGATCGGCGAAGCAGGCTTCACGTTCGAGCAGGTCCATCGGACTTCACGGCGACGCCTAGGTCTCGGCGTGATCCCGCTCCGCCTTGCGAGTCGCCGGCCTGCGCCGCATCAACTCGGCATGCCGGGCGAGCTTCGGCAGCCGGGCCGCGAGCGGCCGGACGTCTTGCGGATACCAGCTGGCCAGCATGAGCAGGTACGGGTCCGCGGCGGAGAGCTTGTCACCGAGCACGTACGGGGAGAGCTCGCCGTGGATATGCTCGAGGTGGCCGGTATAGTCCTCGAGCGCCTTCGCCTTGATACCGGCCGCCGCGGCCGCGCCGGCCTCGGAGTAGCGCTCGGCGTAGAAGTAGCGCAGCGCCGCCTCGTAGACGTTGGCGGACAGGAAGACCATCCACTGCAGGAAGCGGGCGTGTTCACTGCTGCCGGCCGCCGGCGCCAGGGCCGCCTCCGGATGGTGGTGGGTCAGGTGAATGAGGATGGCGGCGGATTCGGCGACCACGGTGCCATCCGGCAGCACCAGCACGGGAATCTTGCCGGCGGGGTGGACGCGGCGCAGAGCCTCGAGATCTGCGGGCGTCTTACGGACCCAGGTGAGCTCGTAGGGAGCGCCGATCTCCTCGAGCACGATCTGCGGGGCGAGCGACCCGCCGTTGACCCGCCCGTAGAGCCTGTAGCCGCCGGTCATGCTCTCCCCCCGCATTCCAGTGCTCGCACTCCATTCTATAGCAGCGCGCTGACTGAGTAGACTAACTGCAGACGGCAGGGTTGCCGGGAGCAATGGTCAAGTGCCCGGGAGCCGGAGCATTCGAGGGTTCCATGCGACGCGCGCGTGTGATCGGCCACGGCCTGACGTACTACCGCGGTGAGATCGAACTGACCGTCGCAGTCCGCATGGGGACACGGAAACTCGAAGTAAGCGCGTGCTGGCGGATAAAGAAGATGTGACTGGGCCGCCGGCGCCTGAGAGCGTGCCTCCTGGAAAGTCAACTCGAGCCGGAGCTGTTGAACGCCGGGGAATGCCGTACGCAGAGCCAGCGCTGCTGCGCGGCTGCGACGCATACACTCGGCACGGCTTGCGGGGTTTGCGGCCGGCTTGCGGGCAGTGAGTTTCACGAGCTGCCTACGCGGGCAGGGCGCTCGTGGCCAGCGTGCGAGCCAGGAGCTTCTCGATGTCACGCAGCAGCGGGATTTCATCGGGAGCGACCAGCGAGATCGCGCAGCCCGCGCCGCCCGCGCGGGCGGTGCGACCTATCCGGTGCACGTAATCCTCGGGCACGGTCGGCAGCTCGTAATTGACCACGTGCGGCAACTCCTTGATGTCCAGCCCGCGGGACGCCACTTCAGTAGCTACCAGCGCGGTGATGCGCCGTGCCTTGAAGTCGGCGAGCGCCCGCAGGCGTGCACCCTGACTCTTGTTGCCATGAATCGCCGCGGCCCGGATCCCGGTGGACTCGAGCTGCTGTGTGAGACGATTCGCCCCGTGCTTGGTGCGGGTGAACACCAGCACCTGGGCCCACGCGCCTGACTGGATCAGGTGCGCAAGCAGGTGGCGCTTGTGCTCCCTGGGCACTCGATACACCTGCTGCTCGATGCGCTCGGCGGTCGCATTGCGCGCGGCGACCTCGATGTGCGCCGGCTCGCGCAGAAAGCGGCTGGCGAGCTCGCGGATCGGTGCCGGGTAAGTGGCGGAGAACATCAGGTTCTGCCTCTTTGCCGGCAGGAGCTTCAGGATACGCCGAATCGCGTGGATGAAGCCCATGTCGAGCATCCGGTCCGCCTCATCCAGGACGAAGCATCCGACGCTGCGCAGGTCGAGTACGCCCTGCCCGGAGAGATCCAGCAGTCGTCCGGGAGTCGCGACCAGCAGGTCGCAGCCCGAGCGCAGCGCCGCGATCTGCGGATTGATGCTCACCCCGCCGAACACCACCGCGGTGCGCACCGCGAGGTACTTGCCGTACGCGCGGGCGCTGTCGGCGACCTGCGCGGCGAGCTCGCGGGTCGGGGTCAGGACCAGCGCACGCGGGGATCGTCCGGCGCCGGCGGCGAGCCGCTGCAGCATCGGCAGCACGAACGCGGCCGTCTTGCCGGTGCCGGTCTGGGCGCCGCCGAGCACGTCGCCCCCGGCGAGCACGGCGGGAATCGCCCGGGACTGAATGGGTGTGGGCGCGGTGTAGCCCTTGTCGGAGAGCGCGCGCAGCAACTCGGGCGCGAGCCCAAGATCGGTAAATGACATATTTAAAGCCTCGGAATCGGTTGGCTCGCCGCGCAGCGCCCGTGAGGGCGGGGACCCATAGGGCCCGGCAGTAGATCACTGCGGCGGTCAGATGCGAGAGCGGTTTTACTAAGGGAAAATCGAAGTGCGTCGAATGGACAGACTGCGAGCCAAACCGGGCGCTGACCGCGCGCCCTGAAGTCTTCAGCGCGGCGGACTGTACAGACTTTGACTGCGCACGTCCAATCCGCCGAGCGTGACGCACCGGCCGCGGGTGCTGCTGCCGTCGGAGCCGACGCCGCTCCAAGAGCCGGCGACGGTTGCGGTCAAGCCGCATTGCCGGACATGTAATAACCCGTTATAATGTATCGTATGAAGGTTCCTTTGCGCCGTATTGGCAACTCGCTGGGGGTCTTGCTCCCGAAAGCGACCCTCGACGCGTGGGGCTTGGAAGAAGGCGATGTGCTTGAGCTCACCGAACGGGGCCTGCGCCCTCCGCGGACAGGAGGTTTCTTACATCAGGAATTGGATGACCTCAGGCGGTCCATCTCGCTTGCAATCGTGCGACGGTTCACGCCGCGCGAGATACGGGCTCAGATCCTCGCAAACCTCCACCGGTGGAAACGGCAAGGCGTTTGGGGTGCGGCTTACAAAGAGTGGCGAGACATTGCGGAGGCACAAGACGACGGCGAGCTCTTTGCAGCGATGCTCGGACACGACGAGAACGCGGTCAGACTGCGGCAGTCGGCGCCGTTCGTCGGATTACTTCCTAAAGAGGAAGTGAGAAGACTGAATGAAGAAGCAGCAGGTTGATCACGTACTGCGTGCTGCAGGCCGCATCACCGGCGAAAAGCAGTTCATCATCATTGGTAGTCAGTCTCTCCACGGTCAGTACCCCGATGTTCCTGACGAGATTCTCACCTCGTTTGAGGTGGACCTGATCGCGTCGAAACATGCAGATCGAACCGAATGGCTGAATGTGATCGGCATCGATTCACCGTTTCACGAGACGTTTGGCTATTACGCGGATGCAGTTGATGTGAGTACTGCGACCCTTCCAAAAGGTTGGAAGGGACGGTTGGTGAACCTGCCTCCCGGCGAGACCGAGGGTGTGAAAGGACTGTGTCTGGAGCCCCACGACCTCGCCATCGCAAAGTATGCCGCCGGGCGTGAGAAGGACCTGATATTCACGCATGAGCTCGCTCGGCGCGGAATCGTTTCGGAGGAGCGACTGCTATCGTTGCTCGACCACACTCCGGTCGATGGAAAGTTGCGTGCGCGAATTCTCGGCCAGATCACCAGCGACTTTCAGCGCGAGACGTCGAAGCGGGGCGAGTTGGAGCGTGACTCCGGCAAGCGTCTGGATGACGACGCGTGCGAGTAGTAGGCGAGCCTCGTTGGATTACGCTTGTGCTTGACGCATTACCCTGGTAATGTATTTGCATGCCTATCGCAAAATCGAAGCTGACCGCTCAGGGGCAGATTTCCGTACCGGCTGAGGTTCGCAAGAAACTTGGTGTAGGTCCGGGCTCCGTGCTGGAGTGGGACGAACAGGATGACAAAGTCGTCGTCCGCAGGTCGGGCCGTTACGCCTCCCAGGACGTTCATCGCGCACTGTTCCCGGATCGGGCGCCGATCTCGGGCGAGAGTGACGTGAAGGAAGCCGTCCGAAAGTACATCCGCAAGCGGCATGCACGCGGCTGACACGAATGGAGTTATGCGGCTGCTGGTGCGCGATGATGCCAGGCAAACCCGCGCTGCCGAAGACTTCACTGCAAACGGAGCCTGGGTCTCACATCTGGTGCTAGCGGAAACCGCCTGGGTGCTCGATGCGAGGTATGAACGATCGGCGGAGCAGATCGCGACTGCTGTAGAGATGCTGCTCAATCACAAGGACCTGACCTTGCAGGATGCCGACGTCGTGCTCTGTGCGCTCGAGCAGTTCAGAAAGCGTCCGAAGGTAGGTTTTTCGGATTGCCTGGTTCTCGAGATCGCGCGCAAGGCAGGACACTTGCCGCTGGGCACATTCGACCGGGATCTGTCGCGGTTCGACGGCACGCAGCGCCTGAAGTAGCGATGACCACACTTGCGATTGAACGGATGTCCTGGGAAGAGAAGCTTCGCACCCTCGAGGAGCTGTGGGAGTTGATTACCCGTGAGGGTGACCGGTACGAATCTCCCCTTGGCACGAGCAGGCCCTGAAAGAGACGCAGCAGCGCTACAAGGCCAGCGCCGAGCAGCCCATGGACTGGGCCGATGCGAAGCGCGGGCTCAGAGCTCCGAAGGAGCGCGGAACTGACGGGTGTTAGAACGGCCCTCAGTGCTTTGCCTCTGTGAAGCAAAATGACCGATGGTTTCGGAGTGTAGATGGCGATGCACAGACTATTACTGCGAACCGTGGGCGCTTTCGCCGCGATCACCCTGGCCGTCGTCGTCCTTCCCGCTGCCGGCGGGACCGAGGCGGCGAAGAGATTACCCTGCGTGAACGCTTCTAACGCATGTACAGACTGGCTGGTGCTCGGCGGCGGTCCGGCTCGCGCCCAGATCTACCGCACCTTTCCGTTGGGTGTCGGCAACCCGGCCATCCGGCGCGCGCTGATCATCGTGCACGGGTCGCTCCGCAACGCCGAGCATTACTTCGCGACCGCGACGGCTGCGGCGTTCCTCGCCGGCGCGTTGGACGACACCTTGGTCATCGCGCCGGCCTTTCGCTCCTGGGACGGCGATGACTGTAAGGACAAACTGCAGCCCCCAGAAGTGAGCTGGAGTTGCCACGGCGACAGCTGGCGCTCGGGCGGCGCGGCCACCAGCGATCCGGCCCTCACGTCCTTTGACTTCATGGACGAGATCCTGCGCAGATTGGCCAACCGGAGGGTCTTTCCCAACCTCACGACTATTGTCGTAGCCGGCCATTCTGCGGGCGGCCAGTTCGTCTCGCGCTACGAGATGGCCAACCGGCTGCAGGACAATTTGGGTGTAACAGTCAGCTACGTCATTGCGAACCCGTCGAGCTATGCATGGCCGGATGCGACACGCGCGCTCCCAGTTGACGACGCAGCCGCGGCGAACGCCGCGGAGGGCTGGAAGGAGGATCGGCCGCACACGAAGTTCAGCTTCGGGAAGTTCGACGCGGCCAAGGCGCCACGGTACGACCAATGGCCCTACGGGCTCGAGAACCGAGCCGGCGGCTACACGGCTAAGACGAGTGACGATCAGCTGAGGAGGCAGCTGGCGTCGCGGACGGCCACCTATCTTTTGAGCCAGGTCGACGTCCTGCCGCTCGGAGGGTTCGATGACTCTCCCGCGGCGAGGCGTTCGTCAAATATCTTGAGGAGCACCTGGGCGCCACGAACAGCAGGGCGCTGATCGTGCCGGAATGCGGCCACAACGACCGCTGCGTCTTCACGACGGACGCAGTGCTTGCGGTGTTGTTCCCGGCTGAAGGGAAGTGAAGGGGCGGAGGTGCGATGTTCTCGAGTTGTTCGTGAGTGTTGTCGCCAGTGTCAGTCGCTCCAATTTTGATGCACTGAACGACATGTAAGAAAACCCGAGAGGAAATCGGAAGTTGGATCGAAGAATTGCCGTGGCCCCGATGATGGATTGGACCGACAACTTTCATTTCGCTCGTTGAGTCAGATACTTAGGCGGACCCGAAAACGCCTGTCTCCTCTGCGTCTCCGTGCATTTTGCGGCTCTCCCCGGGCGTGGTATATACTATAAATATATACTTTTAGGGAGCACCCTCGATGAAGACCGCGAAACTGTTCAAGAACGGCGAGAGTCAGGCAGTGCGTTTACCGAAGGAGTTTCGCTTTCCCGGCAAGGAGGTGTTCATCAAGCGCATCGGGAGCGCTGTCGTCTTGCTGCCAAAGGCCAGATCGTGGGACACATTGGTAGAGAGTCTCGTCAAGTTCCCGCCGGACTTCATGGAGACTCGCGGGCAGCCTGCTCACAGTGATCGTCGGGAACCGTTGCAATGAGGTGGATGCTCGACACCGATACTTGCATCGCGCTCATCAAGGGCAAGCCGCCAAGTGTATTGAAGAAGTTGCGCGGCAAGTCAGTCGGACAGGTGGGGATCTCCTCAATAACCTTGGGCGAGCTTGCCTTTGGCGCTGCGAAGAGCGGTCGCCGCGATGAGTCCCGCGCAGCGCTTGCGGAGTTCCTGTTGGCGCTCGAGATCGCGAGCTTTGACAGCGACGCCGCGTCAAGCTATGGACAATTGCGCGCATCCCTTGAAAAGCGCGGCACCCCCATAGGTCCCCTGGATACTTTAATTGGGGCTCACGCGGCAGCGTTGGACGTCGTTCTGGTGACCCACAATACGCGCGAATTCGGCAGGATCGACACCTTGCGGCTCGAAGACTGGACGAGTTCTTGACCGCATTCGACCGTGCTTGAAGCAACCATCTTGGTAACGCCGCTTTGGCGGCAGAGGAGTTCGACATGACGTAGTGACCTTAAAACCGGAGTCTTTAGATGAAACGTGCACTGCGTCGCCACCATGAACGCGTGGCAAAAGCTCGCCGTATTCGCATTCTGCGGAGTCATGGCGCTTGGGTCCCTCACCACGTCTGGGAGCCGAAAATCTGGCACCGCATGCAGCGCCTCGTCATGAACGAGCCCGGATGGTGGACCCACGCGACGGTCGTTCAACCGGCGCGAATCAGGACTCATCGTCTCGAGCATCGTATCTTGCGCGGATGCGAGGCCAACCTGCTCTTTTGGCCCGACTGCAAGAGGCCACATGACTATTACTGGTGAGGAATGTCCGCGTCGGCTGGAACCCTGTGCCGCCTTGGTCCGAGGCGATCGACGTTAGATCGCCGCATCCGCCGCATCCGAAGATGAGCTCGAGGGACGCAACCCTTTTGGTCTTCGCACGAGGTGTCAAGTATTGTCGCCAGTGTCGGTCCGTCCAATTTCGATGCATCGAACACCATGCAGGAAAACTCTATAGCAAATCAACAGTTAGATCGGAGAGTTGCCGTGGCGCCGATGATGGATTGGACCGACCGCCACTGCCGCTACTTCCTGCGCGGCTTCTCCCCGGACGTGCTGCTGTACACGGAAATGATCACGGCGGCCGCCCTGGTGCGCGGCGAGCGCGCCCGGCTCCTGGCGTTCGATCCGGAGGAGCATCCGGTGGCGCTGCAGCTCGGCGGCAGCGAGCCGCAGGAGCTTGCCAGGGCGGCGCGCGCTGGCGAGGACGCCGGCTACGACGAGATCAACCTCAACTGCGGTTGCCCGAGCGAGCGGGTGGCGAGCGGTGCGTTCGGCGCCTGCCTGATGCGCGAGCCTGCGCGGGTCGCCGAGTGCGTCGCGGCGCTGCGCGCCGCGGTGCGCGTGCCGGTGACGGTGAAGATGCGCATCGGCGTGTTGGCAGCGAGCTGCGCTGCCGCACGCGGTGCCCTGATGCACTACACGGAGGGCGACTTCGAGGCATTGTGTCTTTTCGTCGCAGGCGTCCGCGACGCCGGCTGTAGTGCTGCGATCGTGCACGCCCGCCAGGCGGTGTTGGGCGGCCTGTCACCGAAAGACAACCGCGAGGTGCCGCCGCTGCGCTACGAGGTGGTGCGCCGCCTCAAGCGGCTGTTCCCGACGCTGCCGATCGTCGTGAACGGCGGGCTGCGCGAGCCTGCGGCGGTCCTGGAGGCGCTCGGCTGGTGCGACGGCGTGATGCTCGGCCGCGAGGCCTATCACCGGCCGATGGTGCTCGCCGAGTTGCAGCGGGTGCTGGCACCGGGAGCGCCGCCGGCGCGGGCGGCGCTCATCGAGCGCATGGCGCGCTACGCCGAGCGCGAGCTCGCTGCGGGTGGACGGCTGGCCCCGATCGCGCGCCACATGCTGGGGCTCTACAGCGGCGAGCCGGGGGCGCGCGATTATCGCCGCATGTTGAGTGAGGGAGCGCGGGCGCCGGGCGCGGGTGCCGAGCTCCTGCGTCGGGCGATTCCCGCGGCCGCGTAGCCGCCGCGGGACGGGCAACCGCGCCAGGGGTCGCCGCCTCGGGGGTGTGCGGCTGCGCGGGGGTTGGCTGGGCCCGGACAGGGGTGCAGTCACAGGGGCGCACCGCAGAGGCTCGCGTATAATCGGTGGCACTCATGGGCAAGGACATAGAGCTCGCCATCCTGTTTGCCGACGTGGTCGGCTCGACGCGCCTCTATGACACCATGGGCGACCTGCGCGCCCGCGACATGGTTGCCATCTGCATCGAGGTGATGCGTACCGCCACCGAGCAGCGCCAGGGGACGGTCATCAAGACGATGGGCGATGAGGTCATGGCCACCTTCCCGACCCCGGACTCAGCCCTCAACGCCGCCGCGCAGATGCAACAGCAGATCTCCACGCACGCCCAGCTCAAGGTCGACGGCCAGCCGGTGGCGATCCGCATCGGCTGTCACTTCGGTCCGGTGATGCTCGAGAACCGCGACGTGTTCGGCGCTGCGGTGCACACCGCCAACCGCATGACGAGTCAGGCCAAGGCCGGACAGATCGTGACCACTGCAGCGACGGTAGAGAAGCTCTCGCCCGAGTGGCGCGCCGCATGTCGCCAGATCGACATCGCAACGCTCAAGGGGCAGGGGAGCGAAGTCGCCCTCTATGAAGTCCTCTGGCAGACGGAGGACGTGACGAGCATGGTGCCGGGGATTGCCACCGACGTCCGCGTGACGCAGCCGATGCGCCTGCGGCTGCGGTGCCAGGACCAGGAGCTGGTGGTCGACGAGCGGCACTCGAGCATCACCATGGGGCGGGCCGAGGATAACAACGTGGTGGTCAAGGGGAATCTCATCTCGCGCCTGCACGCCCGCATCGAGATCAGCCGCAACAAGTTCGTGCTCATCGATCAGAGCACCAACGGCACGTTCGTGCAGACCGCCGACGGCGAGGAGTCGTTCGTGCGCCGCGACAGCCTGCAGATCAAGGGTCAGGGAATGATCGGGCTCGGGCGGCTGCCTGAGCCGGGCTCGCCGCAGACCATCCGCTTCAACTGCGAAGAGGTCTGAAGGCGGGCCGCGGGCGGCGGCGACGTTTATCCGAGCCGTCCCTCGGAGGTCGCGAGCTCCTCGAGCAGCACCGGCGGCAGATGCGACCCGTAGCGGTCGAGATACGAGCGGGTGTCGGCGAACTCCTTGCGCCACAGCGTCGGATCGACTGCCAGCAGTCCCGCGAGCGCGTCGGCTCTGAGCTCGAGTCCCTCGACATTCAGATCTTCGGGCCGCGGCAGCCGGCCGATGGCCGACTCGGCGGCCCCGACACGGCCGGCACAGCGCTCGAGCATCCAGGCGAGCACGCGCAGATTCTCGCCGTACCCCGGCCAGAGGAACCTGCCCTCGGCGTCGCGGCGAAACCAGTTGACGTGATAGATCCGCGGCGGGTTTGCGAGCTTCGCGCCGACGTTGAGCCAGTGCTGCCAGTAGTCGCCGAAGTTGTAGCCGCAGAACGGCTGCATGGCCATCGGATCGCGTCGCAGCACGCCGGCCTGGCCGACCGCCGCGGCGGTGGTTTCGGAGGCGACCGAGGCGCCGACCAGCACGCCGTGCTGCCAGTTGCGCGCTTCGTACACCAACGGCGCCACCTCGCGCCGCCGGCCGCCGAACACAAGGGCGGTGATGGGCACGCCGCGCGCGTCCTCGGCGTGCGGCGAATAGCCCGGATTGCGCTTCGCGGACACGGTGAACCGTGAGTTGGGATGCGCGGCGGGCCCGCGCGCCGGATCGTACGGTCGCCCCTGCCAGTCGGTCACCGGCTTGCCGCTCTTCAGTCCCTCCCACCACGGCTGGTTGTCGGCCGTGAGCGCGACGTTGGTGAACAGCGTGTCGCGGCGGATCATCTCGTAGGCGTTGCGGTTGGTCTCCGGGTTGGTGCCGGGGACGACGCCGAATAGCCCCGCCTCGGGGTTGATGGCCCACAGACGCCCGTCGGGACCCGGATGGAGCCAGGCGATGTCGTCGCCCACGGTGGACACGCGCCAGCCGGGGAGCGAGGCCGGTGGTATCAGCATGGCGAGGTTGGTTTTGCCGCAGGAGGACGGGAACGCACACGCCAGGTAATGGGTCTCGCCGCGCGGACTCTCGAGCCTCACGATGAGCATGTGCTCGGCGAGCCAGCCCTCGGAGCGGGCCTGCCAGCTGGCGATGCGCAACGCGTGGCATTTCTTGCCCAGCAGGGCGTTGCCGCCATAGCCGGAGCCGTAGCTTTCGATCGCCAGCTCCTCGGGGAAGTGCATGATGAAGCGCCGCTCGGGGTCGAGCTCGCCGGTGGAATGCAGGCCGCGCACGAAGCGGCCGTCGCGCGCGATGCGCTCGAGCGCCGCGCGCCCGGCGCGCGTCATGGTCAGCATGTTGACGACGACATAGGCGCTGTCGGTGATCTCGACACCGCAGCGCGAGAGCGGCGAGCCGAGCGGCCCCATGCAGTAGGGGATGATGTAGAGGGTGCGGCCGCGCATGCAGCCGCGGAACAGCTCGTGCATCTTTGCGTGCGCGGCCTGCGGCTCCATCCAGTGATTGTTGGGGCCGGCATCCTCCTGCGAGCGCGTGCAGATGTAGGTGAGGTGCTCGACGCGCGCCACGTCGCTCGGCTGGGAGCGATACAGATGGCAGCCCGGGAACCTGGCGGCGTTGAGGGGCAGCAGCTCCCCGGCGCGCAGCAGTCCCGCAGTGAGCTCGCGGGCTTCCGCCTCCGTGCCCTCGCACCAGTGCACCGCCGCAGGCTGCGTCAGCTCGCGCACCGAGCTCACCCACGCGGTCACGGCGCTACACAATTCCGGCAGCGGGGTCATGGCATGTGCAGCTGTGGCCATCCTCGGCTCCTTAGTTATCACGGTACCGCGGGGGCGATGCCGTTAGTCTGCAAGTATAGCCCGGCGAGCGCAGGCGGCCTGCTAGAGTACAGGCCGCCGTTGGCGCAGACCTGGCGCACGGCGAGGCCGCGGACTTTGCAGGAAATTCAGAAAGATATGCGTCTCGACACGCGCGCGCCGGCGGCGCGAGGATGCCCGCCGGCTTAAGCGGCGTGGATCGCGCGTACCGATGTTGGACCTGGAGGACATATTCGGAGCGGGGGGGCCGCTCGAGCGCGCGCTGCATGACTTCAAGGTGCGCCGCGAGCAGCTGCGCATGGCGCAGCGGGTCGCGGACGCGCTGGCGGCGCGCGAGACGCTCGTGGTCGAAGCCGGAACGGGCACCGGCAAGACCTTCGCCTACCTCGTGCCGGCGCTGCTCGCGGGCCTGCGCGTGTTGATCTCGACCGGCACGCGAACGCTCCAGGATCAGCTGTTCGCGAAGGATCTGCCGCTCATCAGCTCAGCCCTCGGTCGTCCGGCGCGGGTGGCCCTTCTCAAGGGACGCGCCAATTACCTGTGTCGCTACCGCCTGGCGCGGGCGGGAGAGGCTGCCGAGCAGCTGGTGATGCCGGCAGCCGGTATGGCGGTGGCCGGTGCGCCGCCGCGCCCGCGCGGCGGGCGGACGATGCTGGCGCGCATCCGTCGCTGGGCGCTCACGACCCGCCGTGGCGACCTAGCGGAGGTGCACGGCCTGTCGGATTCCCACGCTGTATGGGGTGAGATCACCTCGACGCGCGAGAACTGTCTGGGCGTGCGCTGCCCGGAGATCTCCCACTGTCACGTGGCCGTGGCGCGGCGCGAGGCGCTCGAGGCCGACATCGTGATCGTCAATCATCACCTGCTGCTCGCCGACCTGGCGCTGAAGGAGGACGGCTTCGGCGATCTGCTCGGTTCGGCCGACGCCGTGATCCTCGATGAGGCCCACCAGATCCCGGATCTCGCCACCGAGTTCTTCGGCGCACGCGTCAGCAGCCGACAGATCGAGACTCTCCTCAAGGATGCGCTGGTGGAGCTGCGGCGCGCGCCGGCCACCGCGGGCGAGGGCGCCGCGCGGCGGGCGCTGCCGGATGCGCTGCGGGCGGTCGATGAGAGTCTGCAGCGGTTGGCCGCCGCCGGTCGCGGCAACGCGGCCGGCACCCGCCTGTCGTGGAGCGACGCCGGCACGGCCTCGGCGGCCGCGGTGGAGGATCTTTCCGGAGCGCTTGACCGACTGCACTCGGCGCTCGGCGCCTGTGATTCGCAGGCCCCGCTCGCGCAGCTGGCCGGGCGTGTCCAGGAGCTCGCGCTGAATCTCGGGCGCATCGCCGCGCCTGACGACCTCGAGGGCGCGCGGGCGCTCGAGATCACGCCGCGAGGCGTGATCTTGAGCCTCATGCCGTTCGACATCAGCGCCCGCTTCAGGTCGCTCATCGAAGCACGCCGCGCGGCGTGGATCTTTACCTCCGCAACGCTGTCTCTCGGCGAGGAGTTCGGGCATTTCACCGGGCGACTCGGCATTGCCGAGAGCGCCACTTTGCGTATCGACAGCCCGTTCGATCACGAGCGGCAGAGTCTCCTCTACCTGCCGGCGGCGATGCCGCCGCCCAACTCGCCGGAGCACGTCGGCGCGGTGATCGACACCGCTGTGCCGTTGATCGAGACCGCGGGCGGCGGCGCGTTCGTGCTATTCACCAGTCACCGCGCCCTCGCCCGGGGCGCGGCGCTGCTGCGCGCACGCTGGGGAGAGGAGCCACGCTACCGACTGCTGGTTCAGGGCGAGGCGCCACGCGAGCGGCTGCTCGAGAATTTTCGGGAGGACGGCAACGCAGTGCTGCTCGGCACCGCGAGCTTCTGGGAGGGAGTCGACGTCAAGGGCGACGCGCTGCGCCTGGTTGTCATCGAGAAGCTTCCCTTCGCCTCCCCCGACGACCCGCTGGTGCGTGCGCGCATCGAGCATCTGAGTGCAACCGGGGGCAACGCGTTTCGGGACTACCAGCTCCCGGAGGCGGCACTGGCGCTCAAGCAGGGTGCCGGGCGGCTGATCCGCAGCGAGGACGACTACGGCGCGGTGGTGATCTGCGACCCCCGGCTGCTCGGCCGTAGCTACGGGCGGGTGTTCCTCCAGGCGCTGCCGCCCATGACGGTGACGCAGGACGAGGACGACATCCGGCGCTTCCTGCGCCGGCACGCCCCGCACGGCGCGCGGCAGGTGCGCGGCGCCACCGCCACGTGAGAATCCTGGCGCTCGACACCGCGACCGAAAACTGCTCCGCGGCGGTGCTCACCGAGGGTCGACTGGTGTCGCGCGAACGGCTGCTGCCGCGCGGGCACGCTGCCCACATCCTGCCGATGATCGAGGAGGTGCTGGGCGAGTCCGGCGTGGCGCTTACCGCCCTGACCGCCATCGCCTTCGGCCGGGGCCCCGGGGCCTTCACCGGGGTGCGCCTCGCCGCGAGCATTACTCAGGGACTCGCCCATGCGGCAGGAGTCCCGGTGGTGGGGATATCGGATCTGCGCGCTCTCGCGCAACGCGCGCTCGGACTTGCCGCAACCGCCCGCCGCGTGCTGGTCGTGAACGACGCGCGCATGCGCGAGGTGTACTGGGGGTGCTTCGAGCGGGCCGCGGACGACCTCGCGGCACCCGCGGGCGAGGAGCATGTCGGCTCTCCCGGGAGTATCCGGCTGCCCGCAGAGTGGGCGCGGCTCGGTGAGGAGCTCAGAGTGTGGGTCGTGGGGAGCGGCCTTGCTGCTTTCCCTGAGCTTAAGCTTAGCCTTGCTGCAGTACTTGAGGGCTCGCGGGAGGATCTGCTGCCCTCCGCAGCGGAGATTGCCCGGCTCGCGGTTCCCGACATCCTCGCCGGGCGTCTGCAGCCGGCGGAGGAAGCCCTTCCCGTATATCTGCGGGACGAAGTCGCGCATCCGCAGAGGGAGAGTCACTAAACTGACACACTGTATTGCCCCGCTGTCATAAATCCGCAACACAGCACCTCTGTAATACCTCCGCCATACAGCTGCAGACCGGACCATGCCCGCAAAACAGGTCCTGATCGTCGAGGATGAGCGCCCGATCCGCGAGATGATCGCGTTCGGACTCAAGCGCGCCGGCTTCGAGGTGCGTGAGGCGGAGGACTGCCGCGCTGCGCGCGCTGCACTGGCCGACATCCGGCCGGACCTGGTGCTCGTCGACTGGATGCTCCCGGACATGAGCGGGCTCGAGCTGACGCGCGCCCTGAAGCGCGACCGTGACACGCGCGAGCTGCCGATCATCATGCTGACCGCCCGCGCCGAGGAGGGTGACAAGGTGGCGGGACTCGAGGGCGGCGCGGACGACTACGTTACCAAGCCCTTCTCGCCGCGCGAGCTTCTGGCGCGTATCAACGCGGTGCTACGCCGCAGCGGTCCCAACAGTGTCGAGGAGTTGATCGAGTTCGAGGGGCTGGTGCTCGACCAGGGCAGCCATCGGGTCATGGTCGGCGGGCGCACCGTAGGACTCGGGCCCACCGAGTACCGCATGTTGGAATTCTTCATGACGCACCCGGAGCGGGTCTACACACGCGACCAGCTGCTCGATCGCATCTGGGGCGGCAACGTATACGTCGAGGAACGCACCATCGACGTACACATCCGCCGGCTGCGCAAGGCGCTCGAGGAATTCGGGTACGATCGCTTCGTGCAGACCGTGCGCGGCTCCGGCTATCGTTTCTCGGCGCGCACGATGTAGACAGCGCGCGAGAGTCTCGAGCGAGGCGCTTCGGATGCAACCCGCGACGCAGGCATGGTGGTTCGCGGCGGGCCGGCTGGTCGGCACGGTCGTGGTCGGCCTGGGCTTGGGCTGGCTGTTCGGCAGTGTCTGGGGCGGACTCGCATGCGCGCTCGCCCTGCACCTCGGCTGGATGCTGATCCAGCTGTTTCGCCTGGAGTGGTGGCTGCGGCACCGCAGCTTCGCCGACCCGCCCGACGTCGGCGGTGTCTGGGGCGAGATCGTCGCGCAGATCGTGCGCCTGCACCGGCGCAAGCGCTTCCACAAGCAACGCTTCGTGCAGCTGATGCGTCAGTTGCAGCGCTCGACGGCGGCGCTCCCGAACGGCGTGGTGATCCTGAACGCGCAGCGCGAGATCGTCTGGTTCAACCGCACGGCCGGGGAGCTCCTCAACCTGCGGCGTACGGCCGATCTCGGCATACGCATCCAGCACCTGCTGCGCGAGCCCGATTTCGTCCGCTACCTCGCGGGCGGCGACTATTCGAACCCGGTGGTCATCCGCCCGCGGGCTGACGAGGACTCCTACCTGTCGCTGCAGGTCGCTCCGTACGGTGACGGGCAGCTGCTGCTGCTGGTGACCGACGTGTCACGGCAGATGCGTCTCGAGGCAGTGCGGCGCGATTTCGTGGCGAACGCCTCGCACGAGCTGCGCTCTCCGCTCACGGTGATCTCCGGTTACCTCGAGACACTCGGCCAGGACCCGGCGCTCGATGACGAGCTGCGCGGCCCGGTGACCGAGATGCAGCGCCAGGCGGAGCGCATGACCGGCATCATCCGCGACCTGCTCGAGCTGTCGCGACTCGAGGAGAGTGGCGCGGTAAGCGGCGGTACGAGCATCGACGTGCCGGCGCTGCTGGCACTGCTGCGCAAGGACGTGCTGGCGCGCCCGCTGCGCCCGCGCGACGTGCGGATACGCATCGACTCGGTCGCCCAGCTGATCGGCGATGAGCCCGAGATCCATTCGGCCTTTTCCAACCTGGTGGACAACGCCGCAAAGTACACCCCGCCCGAGGGCTCGATCGAGATGCGCTGGTGGGTCGATGACAGCGGCGGCCACTTCGCCGTGAGCGATACGGGCATGGGCATCCCTGAGGAGCACATCCCACGGCTCACCGAGCGCTTCTATCGGGTCGACGCCGGGCGTTCGCGCTCGACCGGCGGATCGGGTCTCGGACTGGCGATCGTCAAGCATGTGCTGCAGCGCCATGGCGCCACGCTCGAGGTGCAGAGCGAGTTCGGCAGCGGCAGCACTTTCACCTGCCACTTCCCGCCCGAACGGATTTCAGTGCTGCCCGCTGTAAATGCCGCAACGGCTTAGATTTTGCGCGCAACTGCTTAATTCGTAAGAAACTCTTAGCCGCATTGTCACCTGACTGACATACGCGGCGGCGACCCTTGGAGTCCTCGGTGGACGCCCCAGGGGGAGACGGATGGCCATTGCAAGCGGCGCACGAAGCGGCGGCACAGCCGCAAGGGCGCGAGTGCGGACCCTGTTCCTCTCGGATTTGCACCTCGGGTTCCGCCATGCCCGGGTACGCGAGCTCAACGATTTCCTGCAGGGCGTCGAGGCCGAGCGCATCGTCCTGGTCGGCGACATCGTCGACGCCCTGGAGCTGGCGCGCCGCGTGTTCTGGACGCCCGAGCACACCCAGATCGTGCGCACCCTGCTCGCGCGGCGGCGCGCCGGCACGCGCCTCGTATACATCCCCGGCAACCACGACGCCAGCCTCGCGGTCCTTGCCGACATGCTGCAGGGACAGTTCGAGGTGCACCGTGAGTGGGTGCATCGTACCGCCCGCGGCGAGCGGCTGCTGGTGGTGCATGGAGACCAGTTCGACGATGTCCTGAAGTGCCCGGCGTGGCTCAGCCGGGCCGGCGATGCACTGTACGGCGCGAGCGTCGTCGTGAGTCACGCGGTCAACAATCTGCGGCGTGCGCTGCGCAAGCCGTACTGGCCGCTCGCCGAGCGCATCAAGCTGAGCGTCGGTCCGAGCGTGCGCTACATTGCGAGCTTCGAGCAGGCCGCCGTGCAGCACGCTCGCGCGCACGGCTATGACGGCGTGGTCTGCGGCCACATCCATCGCGCCAACCTGCGGCGCGTCGACGGCGTGCTCTATTGCAACACCGGCGACTGGGTCGAGTCCTGTTCGGCGCTCATCGAGAGCGCGCAGGGCGAGCTGCAGCTGCTGCGCTGGCCGCAGAACGCGCTGCCGGTACGGCGGCCGGCCGCCGCGCTCGCCGCCGACGCCGCGTGAGGATCGCGCTTTCCCGGGTGACGCCTGGTGTTCCCGGATGTGACGGAGGTCCTGCGCACGGCCCCGGCGACGGCGATAACCTCCGCGAGCGGGAACGCTGGCCGTGCGCCGCAGTTCCGCTATGATCGCGTAGCCCCGCGCGCCGACAGACGAGCGGAGCCGGAGACAGAGTCTGATGGAAACCGCCGACCTCAGTCACCACATCTCGCGTCGCTTCAACGAAGACCTCGAGCGCGTGCGCAGCAGGGTGCTCGGCATGGGGGGCTTCGTCGAGCAGCAGCTGCAGAAAGCGATCGCCGCGCTGGTGGAGGGCGACAGCTCGCTCGGCGAGTCGGTCGCCCTCGATGACCTGCAGGTGAACAACATGGAGGTCGCCATCGACGAGGAGTGCAGCCGCATTCTCGCGACCCGTGCGCCCGCCGCCGGCGACCTGCGCGTGATCGTGGCGATCATCAAGACCATAACCGACCTCGAGCGCATCGGCGATGAGGGCGAGAAGATCGGCTACATCGCCTCGCGGCTCGCCACCATGGAGCGTCCGGCCGACAAGTACCGCGAGATCAAGCATCTCGGCCGGGTGGTATCCGAGATGGTGCATGACGCTCTCGATGCGTTTGCGCGCATGGACGTCGACTCGGCGCTGCGCGTCGCACGGCAGGACCGCCTGGTCGACGAGGAATACGAAGCGATCCAGCGTCAGAGCATCACCTTCATGATGGAGGATCCGCGGACCATCCGCCGGGCCCTCGATGTCATGTGGGTCGTGCGCGCTCTCGAGCGCATCGGCGATCATGCGAAGAACATCTGCGAGTACGTGATCTACATGGTGCACGGCAAGGACATCCGCCACACCTCACTGGACGACGTCGAGCGCGAGCTGCGCGGCGCGGCGCACGGCACCGCGGCTGCCGGGGAAGCGGCCGGCGACCTGCCGGCCCCCTGAAGCGCTCCGCGGTCGCCGCGCACTCACCTTCCTTGCAATGTTGCGCCGGACGATCAACCTCGCAGGCTTCGTCGTGTGCGCGGCGCTGCTTGCGTACGCGCTCTACGCCCAGTACGCCCTCGGCCTCGACCCCTGCCCGTTGTGCATCTTCCAGCGCATCGGCGTGCTGCTGATGGGAGTCGTCTTTCTGATCGCGGCGCTCCATCACCCGCGCGGCGCGGGCCGCTATGTCTACGGAGCCCTGATCGCGGTATTCGCGCTCGCCACCATCGCGGTCGCCGCCCGGCAGCTTTATATCCAGCACCTGCCGCCGGGGTCGATTCCCTCCTGCGGCGCACCGCTTGCGATGATGCTCAAGTTCGCCCCGCTCACCGAGGTGATTCGCAAGGTGCTGAGCGGCAGCGGCGAATGTGGCGAAGTGAACTGGCTCTTCCTCCGGCTGGCCATGCCCGCCTGGGTGCTCATCTGGACGGTGCTGCTCGGCGCGGGCGCCGTGCTCGGCAACTTCAGGGTTGAAGCAACAGGTTTGCGAGCACGTTGACGTACATGCAGTGCAGCGCGTCGATGTCGGCGACCGCGACGCACTCGTTCACTTTGTGGATCGAGGCATTCACGACGCCGAGCTCGACCACCTGCGCCCCGAGCGGGCGGATGAAGCGCCCGTCGGAGGTGCCCCCGCCGGTGGAGAGCCGTGGCTGCCGGCCGGTCACCCGGGCCACAGCATCGCCGACCGCGCGTGACAGCACTCCGGGCGGGGTATAGAAGGGTTCGCCCGACACGTACCACTCGAGCGCGTAGCGCACGCCGTGCCGTCGCAGGATCTCCTCGACCGCCGACTTGAGCTTCTCCAGCGTCTGCACGGGTGAATAGCGCAGGTTGAAGCGCGCCTTGAGCTCCCCCGGGATGACATTCGGGGCGCCCGTGCCGGCGTTGAGGTTCGAGACCTGGAACGTCGTCGGCTGGAAGTGCTCCGTCCCTTCGTCCCACACATGGCGGGTCAGCTCGGCGAGTGCGGGCGCCAGCGTATGCACGGGGTTTTCCGCGAGCTGAGGGTACGCGACGTGGCCCTGCACGCCGTGCACCGTCAGCCGGCCGCTGAGCGAGCCCCGCCGCCCGACCTTTATAGTGTCGCCGACCGACTCCTCGCTCGAGGGCTCGCCCACGAGGCACCAGTCAATGTGCTCGCCCCGCCCGGCGAGCATCTGCATCACGCGCTTCGTGCCGTCGACCGACGGCCCTTCCTCGTCGCTGGTGATGAGATAGGCGATCGACCCCGAGTGATCGGCGTGTGCGCCGACGAATTCCTCGGCTGCTGTGATCATGGCGGCGAGCCCGCTCTTCATGTCGGCGGCGCCGCGGCCGTAAAGCCGCCCTTCGCGGACCGTGGGGACGAAGGGATCGCTGCGCCACTCCTCGAGCGGGCCCGCGGGGACGACGTCGGTATGGCCCGCGAAGCACAGGACCGGAGCTTTACTGCCGCGGCGCGCCCAGAAATTCTCGACATTGCCGAAGCGCAGCGGCTCGATGCGAAAGCCGAGCGCGGCGAGGCGCGAGGCGATCAGTTCCTGGCAGCCCTCGTCGGCCGGGGTCACCGACCTGCGTGCGATCAGATTACGAGCGAGCTCGAGGGATTGGGACATCAAGGCTCGCGTTTATACGGTGAGGCGCCCGCCCGGGCAAGCCGGGGGTCTGTCACGGGCGTGCAAACTGTTCAGGCAACACTTGCAGGCAGGGCCACAGGGAGGTGGCCCACAGCGTCCGTGCGAGGGGCCATGGGCTGTCATGAGATCGTCACATTATTGTCATGTAATGCGCGGCACCGAGCGAGGCAGGCGTCCTGAGCCGGATCCGGCTTTGGGTCGCGCAGGAGTGAAATCATGAATCGCCAGATCCTTATCCGGATGCTGATGGCCGCGGCCTGCGCCGTGGTGTTCGCTTCCGGCGCACGTGCGGCCGATATTTCGGGCGCGGGCGCCACCTTCCCGTACCCGGTCTACTCGAAATGGGCGGACGCCTACAAGCAGCAGACGGGGATCGGTCTGAACTACCAGTCGATCGGCTCGGGCGCAGGCATCAAGCAGATCAAGGCGAAGACCGTCACCTTCGGCGCTTCCGACATGCCGCTGACACCTGAGGACCTGAAGGCGGCCGGGCTCGTGCAGTTTCCCATGATCATCGGCGGGGTCGTGCCGGTGGTGAACATCAAGGGCGTGGGACCCGGACAGATGCTGCTCGATGGCCCGACGATTGCAGCCATTTACCTGGGCGACATCACCAAGTGGAACGACCCGCGCATCGCCAGGCTCAATCCGAGACTGGCGCTGCCGGCGACGAACATCGCCCCGATCTACCGTTCGGATGGCTCGGGCACTAACTTCCTGTTCTCACACTACCTGTCGCAGACGAGCCCGAAATTCAAGACGACGGTCGGTGAGAACACCTCCGTGCAGTGGCCGGTGGGCATCGGCGCCAAAGGCAACGAAGGCGTTGCGAACATGACGAACCAGACCGACGGCGCCATCGGCTACGTGGAGTACGCCTACGCCAAGCAGATCAAGATGGCGTACGCCGAGCTGGTGAACGCCGCCGCCAGGCGCGTCGCGCCGGACGCGGCCAGCTTCCAGGCGGCCGCGGCCAATGCCGACTGGGCCCACGCCCCCGGCTATCACCTGATCCTTACGGACCAGCCCGGCGCTGCGAGCTGGCCGATCACGGGCGCGAGCTTCATCCTCGTGTATGCCGCACCGCCCGATCCGGCGGCCACCGCGCAGGCGCTCAAGTTCTTCGACTGGGCTTACCGCAACGGCGGAGGGATGGCGGGGCAGCTCGACTACGTTCCGCTGCCCGATAGCCTGGTCAAGCAGGTCCGCGCGACCTGGAAGGCCGATATCCGGGGGATTCCCGCCCTCTGACCCCGGAGGCGGCCGAGCGCCGGCAGGCCACCGTCGCTATGCTTAGCCGCAGGCCGGAAGCGACAGGTTAATCGCCCGCGATGAACACGGTGGCCGCCATCAATCCACGACACGCCGCCGGGCAGCGGCTGCGCGAGCGGATGTTTCGTGCCGCCACACTCGTTGCTGCAGTGCTCGTGCTGGTGCTTCTCGGCGGAGTTGCTCTATCGCTGCTCGATGGCGCCTGGCCGGCGCTTGCGCACTTCAAGCTCGGCTTTCTGACGCGCGAGGTGTGGAACCCCGTGACCGAGCAGTTCGGCGCGCTCGCCGCCGTCTATGGGACAATGATGACTTCGCTGATCGCGCTGCTCATTGCAATTCCGGTTGGTTTCGGCATCGCCATTTTTCTCACCGAGCTCGCGCCGGTATGGCTCAAGCGTCCGGTCGGGGTGGCGATCGAACTGCTCGCCGCCGTGCCCAGCATCATCTACGGCATCTGGGGCCTGTTCGTACTCTCGCCGATCCTGCAGCGGTACGTGCAGCCCTGGATGATCGACCACCTGGGGCCGTTGCCGGGCATCGGCCGGCTCTTCCAGGGTCCGCCGTTCGGCATCGGCGTGCTGACCGCGGGCGTGGTGCTCGCGATCATGGTGATTCCGTTCATCTCGGCGGTCAGCCGCGATGTCTTCGAGACCGTGCCGGACGTGCTCAAGGAGTCCGCCTACGGGCTCGGGGCCACCACGTGGGAAGTGATCTGGCAGGTGGTCGTGCCGTATGCCCGCACCGGCATGATCGGCGGCATCATGCTCGGACTCGGCCGCGCGCTCGGGGAGACGATGGCGGTCACCTTCGTGATCGGCAACGCGCACCGCATCGGCTCCTCGCTCCTTGCCCCGGGAACGACCATTTCCGCGGCGATCGCCAACGAATTCGCCGAGGCGGTCGGTGATCTCTACACCTCGTCCCTGGTGGCGCTCGGCGCGCTGCTGTTCCTGATCACCTTCACGGTGATCGCCGTCGCGCGCTTCATGCTGCTGCGCCTCGAGCGCCGCGCCATGTCCTCGGTATGAGCCGCCGGGCTCTGCGGCGGATCCTGAACGCACTCGCCCTCGGGCTGTCGGGGGTCGCGACCGCCATCGGTCTGTTCTTCCTCGCGGCAATTCTCTGGACGCTGCTGAAGAACGGCGTGGCCGGCTTGTCGTTGCAGGTCTTCAGGGCCATGACGCCGCCCCCGGGCGGCAGCGGCGGCCTGCTGAACGCCATCTACGGCAGCGTCGCGATGACCGTGATCGGCATGCTGATCGGTGCGCCGATCGGCGTGCTGGCCGGCACCTACCTGGCGGAGTACGGTCGCGGCTCGCGCCTGAGCGCCGTGATCCGGTTCGTCAACGACGTGCTGCTCTCGGCGCCCTCGATCATCATCGGCCTGTTCGTCTACGAGCTGCTGGTGGTGACCATGGGTCACTTCTCGGCGCTCGCCGGGGCGGTGGCGCTCGCGATCATCGCCATGCCCGTCACCGTGCGTACCACCGAGGATATGCTGAGTCTGGTGCCGCAGGGCATGAAGGACGCCTCGACGGCGATGGGCGCCTATCCGTGGCGCACCATCACCAGTGTCATCTATCCGGCGGCGCGCAGCGGACTCGCGACGGGACTGCTGCTGGCCGTGGCGCGTATCAGCGGCGAGACGGCGCCGCTCCTGTTCACGGCGCTCAACAACCAGTTCTGGAGCACCAGTCTCAACGCGCCGATGGCCAATCTGCCGGTGGTAATTTTCCAGTTTGCCCTGAGCCCCTATCCCAACTGGCAGCAGCTCGCCTGGACCGGGGCGCTGCTGATCACGCTCTCCATCCTGGCGCTGAGCATCGTGGCGCGTGTCGTAGTGGCGCGGCTCGGCCCGACCGGCGGGCGCTGACCATGAGCGCCGCCCCGCAGTCGGCGAGTCCGCCCGTGCCGGAACATCCGGTCAAGTACGAAGTGCGCCACCTCGACTTCTATTACGGCGAGTCGCAGGCGCTCAAGGACGTCAACATGACGCTGCTCGATCGGCGCATCACCGCGCTGATCGGCCCCTCGGGCTGCGGCAAGTCGACGCTGCTGCGGGTGTTCAACCGCATGTACGCGCTCTACCCGCGCCATCGCGCGACCGGCGAGGTACGGCTCGACGGCGAGGATATCCTCGCGCCGCAAGCGGACGTGGCGGCGCTGCGCTTCCGTGTCGGCATGGTGTTCCAGAAGCCGACGCCCTTTCCGATGTCGATCTTCGACAACGTGGCGTTCGGCCTCAGGCTGTCGCGGCGCATGTCGCGCAGTGAGCTCGGCGAGCGGGTGGAGGAGGCGCTGCGGGATGCCGCCATGTGGGAGGAGGTCAAGGACAAGCTCCACGAGGACGGGCGTAGCCTCTCCGGCGGCCAGCAGCAGCGCCTGTGCATCGCGCGCACCCTGGCGGTGCGTCCCGAGGTGATCCTGTTCGATGAGCCGACGGCGGCGCTCGATCCGATCTCGACGCTGCGGATCGAGGAGACGCTCCAGAGCCTGCGCGAGCGCTACTGCATCGTCATCGTGACGCACAACCTGCAGCAGGCGGCACGCGTCTCGAACTTCACCGCCTTCATGTACCTCGGGGAGCTGGTGGAGATGGGTCCCACGGGCCAGATGTTCACAGCGCCCAAGCACCGCCGCACGGACGACTACGTGACCGGCCGCTTCGGATGAGAGCATAGGCGCCATGGACGATCTGCGCGAAGGCGACGGCGCGCCACGCTCCCGGCACGGCGAGGGCGGCATCAACCTCAAGCCGAGCGGCCGCAAGCCGGGCGTGACCGCGCCGGCGGCCGGCACGGGCGAGCCGGCCTCGGCGCCGGCCGCAATCGAGAATCCGGTGTTTTCCTGCCGCGACGTGAACGTCTATTACGGTGCCAAGCACGCCCTGAAGAGCGTCTCGCTCGACGTCGGACGCAGCCAGGTACTGTCGATGATCGGACCCTCCGGGTGCGGCAAGTCCACCTTCCTGCGCTGCCTGAATCGCATGAACGACACGATCGTCGGCGCGCGGGTCACCGGCACCATCAAGCTCGACGGCCGCGACATCCAGGACGACAGCCTGGACGTCGTGCAGCTGCGCGCGCGCATCGGCATGGTGTTCCAGAAGCCCAACCCGTTCCCGAAGTCGATCTACGAGAACGTGGCCTACGGTCCGCGCATCCACGGCCTGGCGCGCGGCCGTGCGCAGCTCGACGAGATCGTGTGCACGAGCCTGACGCGCGCCGGCTTGTGGGACGAGGTCAAGGACCGGCTGTCGAGTCCGGGAACCGGGCTCTCGGGCGGACAGCAGCAGCGCCTGTGCATCGCGCGCACCATCGCCGTGCAGCCCGAGGTGATCCTCATGGACGAGCCGTGCTCGGCCCTCGATCCGGTCGCCACCGCACGCATCGAGGACCTCATCGACGAGCTGAGCGAGTCCTATGCGATCGTCATCGTGACGCACTCCATGCAACAGGCGGCGCGCGTCTCGCAGCGCACCGCTTACTTCCATCTCGGCGAGCTGATCGAAGTCGGCGAGACCGACCGGGTGTTCACCAACCCGCGCCACCGCCTCACCGAGGACTACATCACGGGCCGCTTCGGCTAGCTCCTGGCCGTGGAGCCGCGCGCTTCAGAACTTGAAGCGCAGGCCGAGCGTGGTGGCGATGTTGTCCTTGTTGATGTAGCCGTTGGCGAGGCCGTCCTGCACGCCCGACCACATGGTGCCGCCGTAGATGTCGAAGCGCTTGGTCAGACGGTAGTCGACGAGGGCTGAGACCGCGTTCTCCTTGCCGCTGCAGCCGGAGCTCACCGTGGTCGAGCAGCCGGCGTCCTTGCCCGCGGCGAAGCTGTTCTGGTCGTAGCCGTAGTAAGCGAGCGCCACGTCCACATCCGGCACGATGGTGTACTTCAGTCCCGCCCAGAACACCTGCAGCGTCTTCTCGTTGTCGTAGGCGGTATTGTTCACGAAGGCGAGCACGTAGCCACCGATGACCACCGATCCGGCGGCCAGGGGGTTGTTCGGGTTGTTGAAGTCGATGTGCTCGTAGCCGGCATAGAGCTTCACCGGCCCGAAGGCGTAATCGCCCATCACCGCAAAGGTGCTGTTGTCCGAGATCGTCGCCGAGAGTGAGTTGCTCACCGAGTAGCACTGCGACGGCGTGGCCGGTACCGTCAGCGCCGGGTTGCACAGTCCGGCGAGCTCCCCGACCTGGTCGGCGCTCAGGGCGGAGATCGAGACCGCGTCGTACTTCTTGAAGTAGTACGCATCGATCGAGCCGTCACCGGCGGAGGCGCCGAGCTGCAGCTGGTAGCCGGTGTTGGTGGCGCCACTCGAGCTGCCGAACTGGTACATGGCCCCGAGGTGCACCCAGCCGTACTGCGCGAAGTACTTGCCCGACTGATCGAGGCGGCGGTCTTCCGTGTCACCGCCCCCGGCGGTCGTCCCCGAGTAGCCGATGATAGAGAAAGCCTGTGCCGCCCCCATCGGATCGTATTTGCTGATCCCGTCCGCCAGCAGCGTCACGTTGCGCCCGAAGGTGAAGCTGCCGTAAGTCGGGGACGCCAGGCCGATATTGGCCGCTCCGGCAAACAGCTGCCCGGCCACGCTCGAGTCCACCCCCGTGGTCTGCGAGGTGAGCGCTTTGCCATTGTTGAGCGCCACTGACTTCACGGCATCGCTCAAGTCTCCCGACTGCGGGTTAAAGAAGGTTTCGAACTTGAAGACCCCGGACCAGTCGCCGATCAGCGGCTCATTGCCCGACAGCCCGATACGCGACTGCGAGAGGTTGCTCGGGGTCAGTCCAATGGGGGAGTCGTAGTCGTTCTTCTGCACCAGTGAGTCTGAGCCGGCCGGAAAATAGTCGCTGAACGGGGCGCTGTGGGTGTCGTACTGCACGCCCAGATCGACGATGCCGTAGAGCGTGATGCCGTGCCAGGTCAGGCTGCTGTCGTCGGAGGCCGTCTGCGCCTGGGCAAGACCTGCGCCTCCGAAAGCCGCGAGCAACACACAGGCGCTCAGCAGCTGTAATGGTGGACGAATGGATGTCATCGTTGCGTTTCCCGTGTTTTTGGATTGCGCCCGTGAGCCGCCACAGGCGCCGGACACTGTGCTTCAGTCATGTGACAGTCGGCCTGCGATGCGATGACAGTTCGATTACGGCTGCGCTGGTGCTGTCGGACGGCCGCCACAGCGCGCATATCGTTTACAATCAGCGAGTTATGTTTCTTAATGAATTTTAATGGCCTCTTGGCGGCCCATTAATGCACCTGTGGTCAGCTACTGCGCCAGGAGTCGCCCATGCGCATGCTGCTCGTCGAGGACGAAAAGAAAGTCTGTGACCTGGTGGCGCGTGCCCTGCGCGCGGAGCGCTACGCAGTGGACGTGGCGGCCGACGGGCACGCCGGCTGGGAGATGGCCGACGCCTACGACTATGACCTGATCATCCTCGACCTGATGCTGCCGGGATTGCCGGGCGAGGAGCTCCTGAAACGCATCCGCCGCAAGAACCAGCAGGTGCCGATCCTCGTTCTCACGGCGCGCGATGCCACCGAGGCGAAGGTGGCGAACTTCGAAGCCGGCGCCGACGACTACCTCACCAAGCCCTTTGCCTTCGCCGAGCTGGTCATGCGCGTCAAGGCGCTGCTGCGCCGCGGACCGGTGGCCCGCGCCAGCGTGGTCAAGGTCGCGGATCTCGAGCTCGACCGTTTCACGCAGCAGGTGCGGCGCGCCGGCCGCAGGATCGAGCTCACACCCAAGGAGTACGCGCTCCTCGAGTATCTGGCCGCGAGTCCGGGGCGAGTATTCTCGCGAACGATGATCATCGAGCACGTCTGGGATCAGAGCTTCGAGGGGCTGACCAACATAGTAGATGTGTATGTCCGGCACCTGCGGGCCAAGATCGACGATCCCTTTGCGGTGAAGCTGATCCGCACCGTGCGCGGGGTCGGCTACGGCTTGACGGGCGAGCCGGATTCATGAACACGCACTCGTTGAGCTTCCGCCTGGTGGCCTGGTACGCCGGGGTGCTCACCGTTGCGTTCGTCCTGCTCGGCGGCCTCACGTGGCTGTTTCTGCGCCACGACCTGGAGAGGAACGTGCTCGGCACCCAGCTGCGCCGCGCGCGGCAGATCGCCGATACGCTCGTCAGCACCGCCGGCGCGAGCGATCGGACGCGCCTCGCACAGCTGGTCGAGCAGCTCTACGCCCCGGAGGCGAACGACCGTTTCATCCGCATTTCGCGTGCCGACGGCCCGCTGGTGTACGTCTCGGGCATACCGCGCGACCAGACCTTCGATCCGGCCGGAGTACCGCCGCCCGCGGCCGGTGGCGCGGTGCCCGCGCCGCACAGGCAGGGCCTCGCAGACAGCGCGCTGCTGATCGCCGCCGTCGGTGCACGCGGCAGCGACGGCGCACGCTATCTGGTCGAGGTCGGGACCTCGAGCGCTGGCACCGAGGCGACCCTCGCGCACGTGCTGGTGATGCTCGCGGTGAGCCTGCCGGCGGCGGTCTGTGTGGCGCTAGCCGGCGGTTTCGTGCTGGTACGCCGCGCGCTCAAGCCGGTCGCGAGCATCGCGCGCAAGGCCGAGGACATCAGCCTGCACAATCTGAGCGAACGGCTGCCGGTGGTGCAGAGCGGCGATGAGATCGAGCAGCTGTCGGTCGCCCTGAATCGCATGATCCGCCGCCTCGAGGACGCGGTGCGCGGCTCCAAGCAGTTCGTCGCCGACGCGAGCCACGAGCTGCGCACCCCGCTCACGGTGATGCGCGGCGAGCTCGAGAGCCTGGCGCAGGACGCGGCTCTCGGCGGCGAGACGCGCGAGACCCTCGGCAGCGTGCTCGAGGAGGTCGATCGTCTGGGCGAGATCGTCGACGGCCTGTTCGCGCTGTCGCGGCTCGACGCCGGCGAGGCGCCTGCGGAACGGGTCAGGTTCGACCTCGGCGAGCTCGCGGCCACCACCGCCGGTCAGATGAGCCTGCTCGCCGAGGACAAGCGGGTCAGCGTCAGCTGCGAGTCGGCGGGCGGCGTGACCGTGGAGGGCGACCGGGCGCGACTCAAGCAGGTGGTCGTCAACCTGCTCGACAACGCCATCAAGTACACGCCGAGCGGAGGCCACGTGCGGCTCGCCGTGCGGCGCGAAGCAGGCTTCGCGGTGCTCGAGGTGAGCGACAACGGCATCGGCATCCCTGCCGATGCGCTGCCACATGTCTTCCAGCGCTTCTTCCGCGTCGACAGCTCGCGCTCGCGCGAGCAGGGCGGCGCGGGCCTCGGCCTGTCGATCGTCAAGTCGATCTGCAGCGCGCACGGCGCCGAGGTGGACGTGAGCAGCAGTCCGGGGGAGGGGAGCACCTTCCGCATCCGGCAGCCGCTGGCTGCCGGACCCGCCGCCCCGGCCTGACGCAGCGGGCCGCCGGCATGTCGGTCGTCCCCTATGTCCTGAGGCACCCCTACACGGTGGCATCGCTCCTGATCCTCATCGCGCTGCTCGGCATCGGTGAGGCGCTGCGCATGCCGATCGACATCTTCCCGGAGATCGACATCCCGGTCTGCAGCGTCGTGTGGACCTATGCCGGCATGAGCGCGGCGGACATCCAGAACCGCATCCTCACCTTCCACGAGCGGCAGATGGCGTCCCTGGTCGACGACATCGCGCGCATCGAGGCGACCAGCTACGAGGGCGTCGGGGTCGAGCGGGTCTACCTGCACGAGGGCGCGGACGTGACCCGCGCCATCGCGCAGCTCGCCAGCAGCGCACTGGTGGTGCTCAAATACATGCCGCCGAACATCACCCCGCCGCTCGTGATCCGCTACGGCGCGACCGACGTGCCGATCCTCCAGCTCAGCCTGGCGAGCGACTCGCTGCCCGATACCAAGCTCAACGACCTCGGGCAGAACACCATCCGCCCGGCGCTCGCCGTGGTGCACGGCGCCGAGGTGCCGTATCCGTACGGCGGCAAGCCGCGCGTCATCATGGCGGATCTCGACAGTCAGGCGCTGCAGGCGCGCGGGCTCACGGCCGCGGACGTGAGCAGCGCCCTGCAGAAGCAGAACGTGATTCTGCCGTCCGGCGACGTCAAGATCGGCACGCGCGACTACCTGGTCGCCATGAACAACAGCCCGGACGTCATCGAAGCGATCAACTCCTTCCCCATCAAGCGGGTCGGCGACCGCGAAGTGTTCATGCGCGACGTGGCGCACGTGCACGACGGCTTCCAGGTGCAGACCAACTCGGTCTCGGTCGACGGGGTGCCCGGCGCACTCATGTTGATCCGCAACACCGGCGGGGTCTCGACGCTCGCGGTCATCGACGGCATCCGCGCGGCGCTGCCCGACATCCGTCACATGCTTCCCAGGGACGTGCGCATCACGCCGATCTTCGATCAGTCGGTGTTCGTCAAAGCGGCGCTCAACAGCGTGCTGATGAGCGGCTGCATGGCCGCGGCGCTCACGGCGCTGATGGTCCTGCTGTTTCTCGGCAACTGGCGGCTCACCGTGATGATCCTGGCGGCGATCCCGCTGTCGATCATCACCGCGGTGCTGTTCATGGGCGCGGGCGGCGAGACACTCAACACCATGACCCTCGGGGGCTTCGCGCTCGCGGTCGGCATCCTGGTGGACAACGGCACGGTGGTGATCGAAAACATCGAGCGGCACGCCGGGCTGCACGATCGGCTGTCGGACGCGATCGTTCACGGCGCCGCCGAGGTCGGCACGCCCACCTTCCTGTCGACGCTCTGTATCTGCATCGTGTTCGTGCCGGTGTTCCTGCTGCAGGGCACAGCCAGGTACCTGTTCTCGCCGCTGTCGGTGTCGGTGATCGTGGCGCTGCTCGCGAGCCTGGCACTGTCGTTCACCATGGTGCCGGTGCTGTTCCTGTATCTGATGCGCCCGGTGCCGCGCAGCACGCACGCCGGCGTGCTGGTGCCCGGCGGGGCTGCGCCGGCCGCGCCCGCAGCGGCGGCCGTGCACCCGCTGCTCAGGATCCACCTGGCGTTCGAGAGCGGCTTCCGGCGCTTCCGCGAGGATTATCGCAACGCCCTCGCGTGGGCGCTGTCGCAGCCGAAGGCGATCGTGCTGACGTTCGTCGGCATCATGGTCGTATCGCTGGCGCTGTTCCCGCTGCTCGGCCGGGACTTCTTTCCGGAGGTCGACGCCGGGCAGATGCGCCTGCACGTGCGGGCGCCGCCCGGCACGCGACTCGAGACGACACAGGTGTACTTCGCGCGGGTCGAAGCGGCGATACGCCAGCTGGTCGGCAACCGGCAGATCAGCGTGATCCTCGACAACATCGGGCTGCCCTACAGCGGCATCAACATCGCGTTGTCGGACTCCTCGACAGTGGGGCCCATGGACGGCGATATCCTGATCTCGCTCACCAAGGGGCATGTGCCCACCGCGGAGCTCACCGCCAGGCTGCGCCGCGAGCTGCCACAGCGCTTCCCGGCGCTGCAGTTCTTCTTCCAGGCCGCCGACATCGTCGACCAGGTGCTGAATTTCGGCCAGCCGGCGCCGATCGACATCCGCGTCACCGGCTCCGACAGCGAGGCCACCTACGCGCTCGCCACGCGCCTGACGCGTCTGGTGGCACGTGTGCCGGGCATCGTCGATGCACACATCTTCCAGGTGCCGGATGCGCCGGCGCTGTCGGTCGACGTCGACCGGGCGCTCGCGACCCAGGAGGGCATGACCCAAGCCGACGCCGCTAACAACGTGCTGGTCACCACCAACTCCAGCGCGCAGAGCTCGCCGAACTTCTGGGTCGATCCGCGCAACGGCGTGAGCTACCCGCTGGTCGTGCAGCAGCCGACCTACAACATCACCTCGGCGCAGGACCTGCAGACCCTGCCGGTGTCGAGCTCGCAATCCGACAGTCCGACGCAGCTGCTGATGAACATGACCTCGCTCGGCCGCCGGAAGGTACCGATGGTGACCTCGCAGCTCAACATCCGGCCGGTGTTCGACGTGCAGGCGAACGTGCAGGGACGCGACCTGTACTCGGCCTCGCAGGACATCGAGCGGCTGATTGCCGCGAACCAGCCGGCGGCGCAGACGGCGATGCACGTTACCCTGAGCGGTCAGGTAGAGACCATGCGCCAGAGCTACTCGGGGCTCTTCACCGGCATCGGGCTCGCGGTGGTGCTGGTTTACCTGTTCCTGGTGATCAACTTCCAGAGCTGGATCGATCCGCTCATCGTCCTCATGGCCGTGCCGTTCGCGCTCAGCGGGGTCATGTGGATGCTGTTCCTCACCCAGACTCACATGAGCGTGCCTGCGCTCATGGGCACGCTCATGTGCATCGGCCTGACCACTGCCAACAGCATCCTGGTGGTCAGCTTCGCCAACCAGCGCATGGCCGACGGCGACAACCCGCTGATCGCGGCGGCCACCGCCGGGTTCACGCGGCTGCGGCCGGTGCTGATGACCGCCGGCGCCATGATTCTCGGCATGGTGCCGATGGCGATCGGCGTCGGCGAGGGCGGCGAGCAGAACGCGCCGCTGGCCCGTGCGGTGATAGGCGGCCTGCTGTTCGCGACCTTCGCCACGCTCGTGTTCGTGCCGACCATGTACCGCCTGCTGCGCCGTGCGCCCACCCGGGCCGCCATCTGAGGACCCCGCATGGACCCCAACAGCGACATCCGCTCCACCGACTACGCCGCGGACGTCAAGGCAACGGAGGCGCACGCCGCCGAAGCGCACTTCGACGCCGCGACCGGCGCGCGCCTCAAGAAGGCGGCGCGGATTGGCGTGGTGGTGTTCGCGGCGGCGTTCGTGCTGGTGTCCGTTGACCGCTTCTTCAAGGCGCGCAGCATCGCGCGCGCCACCGCCGAGGCGGCCACCGTCGTGCCGGTGGTGGACGTCGTGCGGGCGCAGCCGGTGGGCGCCGTGCAGCGTCTGGTGCTGCCTGGGCAGACCGCCGCCTGGCACGCGAGCACCATCTACGGGCGCGTCAATGGCTACGTCGCCCAGTGGTTCGTCGACATCGGCGACAAGGTGCACGCGGGAGAGGTGCTGGCGCTCATCGAGACGCCGGAGCTCGATGCGCAGCTCGCGGCGGCGCGCGCCGAGCTGCAGGCGGCCGCCGCGCAGGTCGAGGTACGCAAGGCGGAGATGGAGTTCAGCTTGACCACCTACGAGCGCTGGCGCGATTCGCCCAAGGGCGTGGTGTCGGACCAGGAGCGCGAGTCGAAGCGCGCCGACTACGAGAGCGCGGTCGCGCGGCTGAAGTCCGCGCAGGCCAACGTGGTGCTCGATCAGGCGCACGTCAATCAATACGCTGCGCTCGCGCAGTTCAAGAAGGTGACCGCGCCGTACGACGGCGTGATCACCAACCGCGATATCGATATCGGCAATCTCGTGACTGCCGGCAGCACTTCGGCGACCACGCCGCTGTACGTGATGACGCAGAACGACCCGATCCGCATCTTCGTGGCCGTGCCGCAGAGCGCCGCCGCCGATCTCATCGACAGCAACGGGCCGGTGCAGATCCGGACCAGCGGCGGGGTGCCGCGCGAGTACACCGGGCGGGTGACGCGCACCTCCGCGGCGCTCAACCCCCAGGCGCGTACGCTGCGCGTCGAGGTCGACATCCCCAATCCGAAACAGGAGTTCGTGCCGGGTATGTATGTCAGGGTGGGCCTGGCGCTGCCGCCCCGCGGGCTGGTGCAGGTGCCGGCCGCGGCGCTGGTGTTCCGCGCCAGCGGTCCGGAAGTGGCGCGGGTCGGCGCCGACGGCCGCGTGAGCTATTCGCGAGTCAACATCGCCCGCGATGACGGCAGTGTGGTCGAGCTCGGCTCCGGCGTAACCCCCGGCGACCGGCTGGTGCTAAACGTCAGCAGCCAGATCAGCGACGGGGAGAAGGTGCGGGTCAACATGCTGGATTCCGGCGCGGCGCCGGCGGTTGCCGCGCGCTGACGGGGGCACCTGGTGCGCCGCCTGCAATGTCTCGCCTCGGGCCTCGCGGCCGCCGTGCTCGCCGGCTGCGCCGTAGGGCCCGACTACCACACGCCGCGGCTGCCCATGCCGGATGAGTACGCAGCAGTCCCGAGTACCGCGGTGGCGGGCGAGCCGGCAAAGATAGACCTGACGCAGTGGTGGCGCGCCCTCAAGGACCCCGAGCTCGACTCGCTAGTCGCGCGCGCGGTCAGCGGCAACCCGGACCTCCTGGTAGCCCTCGATCGTCTGCAGGCCGCGCGCACTTACGAAGCTGCGATCGTCGGCACGGTGCTGCCGAATGCCGAAGCGAGTGCCGGCGGCGGCCGCGGCACGGGCAGCGATCTCACCCGCGGGCGGGCTTCGCAGACGCTGGTCTCGGCAGACAACACCTCCGGCTACCAGCACCTCAACGAGCTCGGCGGCTTCGATGCGATCTGGGAGCTCGACATCTTCGGCAAGTACCGGCGCGAGATCGAGGCGGCCCGCTACGACGAGCAGGCGGCCCTCGCGGCACGCAATGCCGTGCTGATCTCGGTGGTCGCCGACGTGGCGCGCGCCTACGTCGAGCTGCGCGGGCTGCAGGTGCGCGCCGCGGTGCTCGATTCCGCGATCGCAGCCCTCAGCGAGTCGCTGCGCATCGTCACGATCCGTTACCAGCGTGGCATCACCAACGAGCTGGACGTGACGCTCGCCACGCGCGAGCTGGCGACGCTCGAGGCGCAGGCGGCGCCCGTCAGGGCGCAGGTGCACGCGGCGCAGTACACGATCGCGACTCTGCTCGGGCTGTATCCCGAGGATCTGGCCGGGGAGCTGCGCACCCCGGGGATGGTGCCGAGCGTGCCGGGGAGGGTGGACACCGGTTTGCCGATCGAGCTGCTGCGGCGGCGGCCGGATATCCGGGAGGCCGAGCGCGAGCTCGCCGGCGCCACCGCCCGCATCGGCATTGCGACGGCGGATCTGTTCCCCTCGATCGCGCTGACGGGTGCCGTCGGCTTCGAGAAGCAGTCGATCCCCGGCGCGCCGGTGCTCGGTCAGCACGTCTGGTCGGCGGGCCCGGCCGCCGCATGGCCACTGCTCGATTTCGGCGCGCTCGATGCGCAGGTGGAGATCGCCGACCTGCAGACGCGGGCGCTCCTGGTGACCTACAAGCAGACCATCCAGGCCGCGGTGCGCGACGTGGACACCGACCTCGAGGAGTACACAGCCGAGCAGGTGAGTCTCACCAAGCTGGACACTGCGCTCACTGCCAGCCAGCGCGCGGTGACGCTCGCCAACGAGCGCTATGAGCGCGGCCTCACCGACTTTCTCAACGTCGTCGATGCCGAGCGCCAGGAGTACGACATCGAGGAGCAGTACACCGATGCGCAGGTCGCGGCCGCCGGGCAGTTCATCGCCCTCTATCGCAGTCTCGGCGGCGGCTGGGAGAACTACCAGTCCCTCCCCCCGATCCATCGGCCGGAGCCGGCGATCATCGCCATGTTCCAGCGAACACTGAGCCGCAGCGATCCGCTTAAATGAGATCTACTCGAGCGTGCGCAACAGCTCGTTGATCGAGGTCTTGGCGCGCGTCTGCGCGTCGACACGCTTGACGATCACCGCGCAGTACAGGCTATAGCGGCCGTCGGCAGCCGGCAGAGTGCCGGGCACGACGACCGAGCCTGCCGGCACGCGGCCCTGCACGATGGTGCCGCTGACACGGTCGTAGATGCGGGTGCTCTGGCCGAGAAATACTCCCATGGAGAGCACCGATCCGGCGCCGACGATCACCCCCTCCACCACCTCGGAGCGCGCACCGATGAAGCAGTCGTCTTCGATGATGGTCGGATTGGCCTGCAGCGGCTCGAGCACGCCGCCGATGCCGACGCCACCGGAGAGGTGCACGTTGCAACCGATCTGCGCGCACGAGCCGACCGTCGCCCAGGTATCGACCATGGTGCCGCGCCCGACGTAGGCGCCGATATTGACGTAGCTCGGCATCAGCACCGCGTCAGGTGCGATATAGGCGCCGCGGCGCACCACCGCGTGCGGCACGATGCGCGCGCCGCCTGCGCGCAGCTCCGCCTCGGCGGCGCCGGCGTACTTCAGCGGCACCTTGTCATAGAAGCGGGTGAAGCCGGCGTCGATGACGCGGTTGTCGTGCGTGCGGAAGTACAGCAGCACCGCCTTCTTCAGCCACTCGTTCACGACCCAGCGGTCGCCCTGCGGCTCGGCGACCCGCACCGCGCCGCTGTCGAGCAGCGCCAGACATTCTTCGAGCGCGGCGTCGAGCTCGCGCGGCAGACTCCCGGGCCCGAGCTCGGCGCGACGCGCGAACGCGGCGTCGATGACGGATCTGAGACCAGCCGTGTCGCTCATGGGCACGGCAGCTCAGCCGGGCGCCTCGGGCTGCAGCACGGCCGTCGCCGTCGTGCGCAGCGCGGCCTGCTGCCGGTCGAGCGCCTCGGTCAGGCGCGCCTTGAGGCGCTCGGCGGCATCCTCCGCGAGCGGCCGGTTGGCCAGGTCGGTGAGATAGAACACGTCCTCGGCGCGTTCCCCGACCGTCATGATCTTGGCGGCATGCAGCTCGACACCCTCGTGCATCAGCACCTTGCCGACATCGCACAGCAGACCCGGCCGGTCGCCGGCCGTCAGCTCGAGCACCGAGCGGCCGTTGCGCTCGTCGACGCTGAGCGCGATCTGTGTCGGGGTGTTGAACATGCGCGCCTGGCGCGGTGCGCGCCGCGACACCGACAGCGGCGCGTCCCCGGGGCTGTGCACCGAGCGCCACAGCGCCCGCTCGATCTCCCGCAGGCGGTCGTTGTCGGTGATCGCTGCGCCGTCGTCCTCGAGCACGTGGTAAAGGTCGAGACTGAAGCCGTCGCCGGTCGGCGTGATGCGCGCGTCGACGATGTTGAGTCCCAGCTGGTCGAGTACCGCAGTGGTACGCGCGAAGCCATGGCGCCGCGGCCGGGTGAAGATCAGCACCGCGGTGGTGCCGCGCACGCTGCGCGGCTCGAGGGTCACCAGCGGCTCGTCCGAGGCCGCGTCGCGCTCGGCGAGCAGGCGCGTGTGCCAGGCGACCTCCTCGGGGGAGTGCTGCAGAAAATAGCTCGCCGAGAAGCGCGACCAGACGGCGGCCAGCTCGGCTTCGCCGATGCCGTGCTCGAGAGCCAGACGCCGTGCCGCATCCTGCGTCTCGCGCACCAGGTGCTCGGGGTCTATCGGTGACTCGAGTCCACGGCGCAGGGCGCGCTTGACTCGCTGGTAAAACTCGCGGAACAGCGATGCCTTCCAGGAATTCCACAGCTTCGGATTGGTGCCGCGCACGTCCGCGCAGGTGAGCACGTACAGGTAGTCGAGGTGCGTCTCATCGCCGACCCTGCGCGCGAAGGCGTTGATGACCTGCGGGTCGCCGATGTCCTGCTTCTGCGCGGTGATCGACAGCTCGAGGTGATTGCGCACCAGCCACGCGACCAGCCGCGCATCGTAGGCCGACAGGCCCTGCTCGAGACAGAACGCCTCGGCGTCCACCGCGCCGAGCTCGGAATGGTCGCCGCCGCGCCCCTTGGCGAGGTCGTGGAACAGCGCCGCGAGGTAGGCGACCTCCGGCCGCGGCAGCTGCTGCATGACGCCCGAGACCTCGGGCAGCTCATGATCGTAACGCGGCATCGCCAGGCGCCGCAGGTTGCTGACCACGAACAACGTATGCGCGTCCACCGTGTAGGCATGGAACAGGTCGTACTGCATGCGTCCGACGACCCGGCCGAAGGCGGGAATGTAGCGGCCGAGCACGCCGTAGGTATTCATGCGCCGCAGCTCGTGCGTGACGCCCACCGGCGCGCGCAGGATCTCGAGAAAAAGCCGGTGATGCCGCGGGTTCTGCCGGAACTCCTCGTCTATGAGCCACAGGCTTCGGGCGACGGTGCGCATGGTGGCGGCGCGTACCCCGATGACGTCGGGGTTCTGCTGCAGCAGGACGAACAGCTCGAGCAGTGCCGACGGGCTGCGCGCGAAGACCTCCTCGCTGATCGCCTCCAGCGAGCCGTTGCGCACCTGGAAGCGCGCGTTGAGCGGCCGCGGCGGCTCGCTCTCGGGCAGCAGCGTCTCGCGAAACAACTGCAGCACCAGCTCGTTCAGCAGGCTTACTTCCATCACCGTGCGGTAATAGCGCTGCATGAACTGCTCGACGGCGAGCGTGTAGGAGGCATCCTCGTAGCCGAAGATCTGCGCCAGCCGCAGCTGGTGATCGAACAGCAGCCGGTCCTCGCGCCTGCCGTTGAGCACGTGCAGTCCGAAGCGCACCCGCCACAGGAACGCGCGCGCCTGCTCCAGGCGACGCAGCTCCGTGGCGCTCAGGAACCCGTGAGTCACGAGCGCGCCGAGTGCGCCGGCGCCGAAGTGCCGCTGTGCCACCCACGCGACCGTCTGGATGTCGCGCAGGCCGCCGGGGCCGGTCTTGACGTTCGGCTCGAGGTTGTAAGCGGTATCGTTCGCCTTGAGATGCCGCTCCGCCTGCTCGCGCACTTTCGCCTCGAAGAACGCCTTCACCGGCCACATGTGCTCAGGTGCGAGCGCGGCGTTCATCGCCGCGAGCAGCGCCGCATCGCCCGCGACCAGCCGCGCCTCGAGGAGCGTCGTCATGACGCTCACGTCGCCGATGCACTCCTCGCGGCACTGCGCCACGGTGCGCACGCTGTGTCCGACCTCGAGACCGAGGTCCCAGAGGAAGGTCACCAGACTCTCGACCGCAGCGCCCCCCGCCTCATCGGGCGGCTCGGGTACGAGCAGAAGGATGTCGATATCGGAGGCGGGGTGCAGCTCGCCGCGGCCATAGCCGCCGACTGCCACCAGCGCCCAGGAGGCTGAGCGCACCGCGCAGCGCAGCTCCCATGCCGCGCGCAGCGCGGTGTCGACGAGGGCGGCGCGCGCGTGCACCAGGTCCTCGACCGGTTCCTCGGCGAGGAACCGGTCGCGCAGGTCGGCGTGCGCGGCGGCGAGCAGCTCGCGCCAGCGCGCCGCGTCCGCACCGGCCGCGCCGAACTGCCCCGGCAGGCCCGCGAGCCTCGGCCACGAGGACAGATCAGTCCCCGCGTCCATCGTCCCTAGTGACGCCGCGCGTCGGCGCCGAGCGTCAGCACGTCCACGCCGGTTTCGGTGACCAGCACCGTGTGCTCCCACTGGGCCGAGAGCGAATGGTCCTTGGTGATGACTGTCCAGCCATCGCCCAGTAGCCGCACGTGGCGCCTGCCGGCATTCACCATCGGCTCGATGGTGAATGTCATGCCCGGCTTGAGCTCGAGCCCGGTGCCCGGCTCGCCGTAGTGCAGTACCTGCGGATCCTCGTGGTAGACGCGTCCGATGCCGTGTCCGCAGTACTCGCGCACCACCGAGTAATCGTTCTCCTCGACATAGCGCTGGATGGCATGGCCGATGTCGCCGAGGTGCGCTCCGGGCTGCACGGTGTCGATGCCGCGCCACATCGCCTCGAAGCAGATCTGCGTGAGCCGCTGCGCGTGCGGCGGCGCCTTGCCGACGGCGTACATGCGGCTGGTATCGCCGTGGAAGCCGTCGCGGATCACGGTCACGTCGATGTTGACGATGTCCCCGGCCTTGAGGCGTTTGTCATTGGGGATGCCATGACAGACGACGTGATTCACCGAGGTGCAGATGGTCTTGGGAAAGCCGCGGTAATTGAGGTTCGCAGGCACCGACTTCTGCACATTGACGATGTGGTCGTAGCAGATGCGGTCGAGCTCATCGGTGGTGATCCCGGGCACCACGTGCCCGGCGACCATGTCGAGCACCTCCGCGGCCAGCCGTCCCGCGACGCGCATCTTTTCCTGCTCTTCCGGGGTCTTGATCGTGACGTGCATAGAGCGAAAATTGGGGCGCCGCGCACCGGCGCCAAGGGGCATCGGTGTGCGAGCGTAAGACATTGTTCCGACGAGGCCTTCATGGTATAAAGCGCGGCCTTTTTTGGCAACGCAACCCACACGCGCATCGTAATCCGTCGGTGACTGGGTGTTTCCGCTCGCGCTACTACGGCCCGAGCGGGGATGGTCACGGGGATGCGCGGAGGCTTAACCCACACAGGAGTTCGGCATGTCCGGCGTGTCCATGCGACAGATGCTGGAAGCGGGGGTCCATTTCGGACACCAGACCCGCTTCTGGAACCCGAAGATGGCACCGTTCATCTTCGGCGAGCGGAACAAGATCCACATCATCAATCTCGAGAAGACGCAGCCCATGTACGTCGAGGCTGCCGCGTTCGTCAAGGGCGTGATTGCGGACGGCGGCACGGTGCTGTTTGTCGGCACCAAGCGCTCGGCGCGCGAGTCCATACAGAAGGAGGCCGAGCGCGCCCAGCAGCCGTACGTCAATCAGCGCTGGCTCGGCGGCATGCTCACGAACTTCAAGACCATCCGCCAGTCCATCAAGAGACTCGGCGAGATCAGCGAGCTCGCCGCCTCCGGAGCGCTGGACAAACGCGGTAAGAAGGAAGCCACACAGCTGCGGCGCGAGATGGACAAGCTCGAAAGGAGCCTGGGCGGCATCAAGCACATGGAGGCGCTTCCCGACGCGCTGTTCGTGGTTGACGTCGGCCACGAGAGCATCGCGGTGCACGAGGCGAGGAAGCTCGGCATCCCGGTGGTCGCGATCGTCGACACCAACTGCTCGCCCGACGCTATTGACTATGTGATTCCCGGCAACGACGACGCGATGCGCGCGATTCAGCTCTATTCGGCCGGGATTGCCGATGCGGTGCTCGAGGGCAAGGCCTCCGTGCCGACCGTGGCGGTCGGCGAGGACGAGTTCGTCGAGCTGGATGAGGCCGGCAATCCGCGCAAGAAAACGGCGCGCGGTCGCCAGCGTCCGCAGCCCGAGGTGCGCCGGAAGGCCGTGCCTCGCCGCCGGCCGCCGCGGCCGAAGGTGCCGGTGATCCCGGGCGTCGAGCCGGATGTCGAGGACGAGGAGCCGGAAGCCGACGAGGCGGCCGAAGCCGTCGAAGCGAGTGTCGGGGGCGCGGCCCCCGGCACCGCGCCTCCCGGCACCGCGCCTCCCGGCACCGCGCCTCCCGGCACTGCGGCTCCCGGCACCGCGGCTCCCCCCGCGACCGGCGCGGGCTCCGGCGTTGCGGGCTCTGGGGCCGACAACGCCGAGTGACAGGGAGGAAGCCGATGAACATCACTGCAGACGCAGTCAGGCAGCTCCGCGAGCGCACCGGCGCCGGCATGATGGAGTGCAAGAAGGCGCTGGTCGAGACCAAGGGCGACCTCGACGCGGCCGCAGAGCTGATGCGCCGCCAGGGACTCGCGAAGGCCGACAAGAAGGCGGCGCGGGTGGCGGCCGAGGGCGTGATCGTGATCGAGAAGTCCCCGGATGCGCGCAGCGCGGCCATGGTCGAGGTGAATTGCGAGACGGACTTCGTGGCGCGGGGAGCCGAGTTCCGCAGCTTCGCGCAGGCGGTGGCGCAATGCGCACTGGCAGCGCGGCCGGGGAATGCTGATGCACTGGCGCAGGCGAAGCTTACGGGCGGCGAGACCGTCGACGAGCGCCGCCGGGCGCTGATCGCCAAGATCGGCGAGAACGTCAGTGTGCGGCGCTTCGCGCTGCTCGCCTCGCCCGACCAGCTGGGGGCCTACGTGCACGGCACGCGGATCGGCGCGCTGGTCGCCGTCAGGGGCGGCCCGGCGAGCCTGGCATACGACCTGGCGATGCACGTGGCCGCGAGCAGTCCACGCTACCTGTCGCAGGCGCAGGTCCCGGCCGAGGTGGTGGCGAAGGAGCGCGAGATCCTCACCGAGCAGGCGCGCGGCGAGGGCAAGCCGCCCGAGATCGTCGCGAAGATGGTCGAGGGGAGGCTGCGCAAGGCGCTCGGCGAGATGACCCTTGCCGGGCAGCCGTTCGTCAAGGATCCGGACGTAAGCATCGAGAAGCTCCTGAAAGGCGCCGGTGCCGAGGTGGTGGCGTTCGAGCGCTTCGAGGTGGGCGCCGGCATCGAAAAAAAAACCGATGACTTCGTCGCCGAAGTGATGGGGCAGGTCAGGGGCGCGGGCCCGGCGGTTAGGCACTGACGCCGGGAAGCGACCGCAGGGAAGAACCCCGCCGCGCGCGGGGTTTTTTCCATCGGCTTAAGGAGAGGCGATGACGCAAGCGAAGGCGCGCTACGCGCGGATTCTCGTCAAGCTCTCGGGCGAGGCGCTGATGGGCGGCGGCGACTACGGCATCGACCCGGCGGTCATCAAGCGCATCGCCGGCGAGCTGCAGGACATCGTGGAGATGGGCGTGCAGGTCGCCGTGGTGATCGGCGGCGGTAACATCTTTCGCGGCGCCGGACTGGCGCGCGCCGGCATGGACCGCGTGGCCGCCGACCACATGGGCATGCTCGCCACGGTGATGAATTCCCTCGCCCTGCAGGACGCGCTCGAGAGCCTCGGGCTGCACGCACGCGTCATGTCCGCGATCCGCATCAACGAGGTGTGCGAGGACTACATCCGCCGCCGCGCCGTGCGGCACCTCGAGAAGGGCCGGGTGGTGGTGTTCGCCGCCGGCACCGGCAATCCGTTCTTCACGACCGATACCGCGGCGGCGCTGCGCGCCATCGAGATCAGCGCCGACGTGCTGCTCAAGGCCACCAAGGTGAACGGGGTGTACTCCGACGACCCGGTGCGCAGCCCCTCCGCCGTGCGCTACCCGCGCCTCACCTATGACAAAGTGTTAACCGACAAGCTCAACGTGATGGACGCGACCGCGATCGTCATGTGTCGCGACAACCGCTTGCCATTGCGGGTGTTCAATCTCAACAATCCCGGGGACCTCACCCGCATCGTGCGCGGCGAGGACGTCGGCACCGCCGTGACCTTCGAATAAGGGCGCCGCCGCGGGCCGCGAGGAGACACGACCATGCTCGAAGATCTGAAGAAAGACGCCGCCGCGCGCATGGCAAAGTGCGTTCAGACCTTCCAGGGCGACTTGAAGAAGCTGCGCACCGGGCGGGCGCATCCGAGCCTGGTGGAGCACCTCAAGGTGGACTATTACGGCTCGGAGGTGCCCCTGCAGCAGGTGGCGAGCATCGCGGTCGAGGAGGGGCGCACGCTGGTGATCTCGCCGTGGGAGAAGTCGGTGGTACAGGCGATCGAGAAGGCGATCTTCAAATCAGACCTGGGCCTCACTCCCCAGACCCACGGCACGGTGATCCGTATTCCGATGCCGCCGCTCACCGAGGAGCGGCGCCGCGAGATCACCAAGGTGCTGCGGCACGATGCCGAGAACGCCCGCGTCGCGGTGCGCAACGTGCGCCGCGACGTGATGAACGAGATCAAGCATAAGCTGAAGGAGAAGCAGGTATCGCAGGACGACGAGCGGCGCGCCGAGGCCGAGGTGCAGAAGCTCACCGACAAGCACGTCGCCGACATCGATGCACTGCTCGCGGCCAAGGAGAAGGAGGTCATGCAGGTCTGATGGCCGGTGAAGCCCACAAGCAGCTGCCGCGGCACATCGCCATCATCATGGACGGCAACGGCCGCTGGGCCGCCGCCCGCGGGGTGTCCCGCGCCGCGGGCCACAAGGCGGGGCTCACGCCCGTGCGCATGTGCGTCGAGGAGTGCACACGGCGCGGCATCGAGGCGCTGACACTGTTCGCCTTCTCGAGCGAGAACTGGGGCCGCCCGCCGGAGGAGGTCGGCAGCCTCATGGGGCTCTTTCTCGAGGCGCTCGATCGGGAGATCGCCGAGCTTCACGCCAAGGGCGTCCGCGTGCGTTTCATCGGCGCGCGCTCGAGCCTCTCGGTGCGGCTGCAGGGGCGGATCCTCGCGGCCGAGGAACGCACCGCCGGGAACCCCGGCCTGAAGCTGCAGGTCGCGGTGAGCTATGGAGGACGCTGGGATATTATCCAAGCTGCTCAAAAACTTGCGACGCAATGTTCAAGCGGTGCCATGCGTCCCGAGGAGATCACCGAGAGCCAGTTTGCGCGGGCGCTTTCACTCGCGGGGGTTCCGGGCGTCGATCTGCTGATCCGGACCGGTGGCGAGCAGCGCATCAGCAACTTCCTGCTCTGGGACCTGGCTTACGCGGAGCTGTGTTTCAGCACGCGGCTGTGGCCGGAGTTTGCGGTGGCGGATCTCGAGCAGGCGCTCGCGTTCTTTGGCGGCCGCGAGCGTCGCTTCGGACTGCGGCCGCTGCCGCTGTCCGCGGCGGAGGCCTGAGCCGCATGAGCGACTCGCTGCGCACGCGCGTTCTGACCGCGATTGTGCTTGGTGCGCTGTTGCTGGTGGTCATCCTGTGGCTGCCGCCCCCCGCGACTGTGGCGGCGCTGACGGTGCTGGTCGTGGCGGGCGCGTGGGAGTGGTCGGCGTTCGTGCGGCTCAAGTCCGTGGCCGGGCGGGTCGCCTACGTGGCGCTGCTGGTAGTGCTGCTGGCGCTCGCCTGGCGCGTGTCGGCAGCGCCCGCCACGCGCAACCTCATTCTTGCCGTGGCGGTTGTATGGTGGCTCACGGCGTTACTGTGGATCGCGTTCGCGCCGCGGCGCGTCTCGGCGTGGTCGGCCGGCGTCGCGGGCGTCCTGGCGCTGGTGCCGGCATGGCTCGCGCTGGTGCACCTGCGGGTGAGCCTGCCGCAGGGCGGCCAGTGGGTGTTGTTTGCGCTGCTCCTCGTGTGGGTCGCGGACATCGGCGCATTCTTCGTCGGCCGGCGTTTCGGACGCGTCCGGCTCGCGCCCGAGGTGTCTCCCGGCAAGACCTGGGAGGGGGCGATCGCCGGCCTGGCGGCGAGCGCGCTCGTGGCGCTGGGCGGAGCTGCCTGGTTCCGGGTGGCGCTGATGCCGTTCCTGCCACTGTGCCTCGCGGCGGCCGGTTTTTCGATCGTCGGGGATCTCACCGAGAGCCTGCTCAAGCGTTTCGCGGGCCTGAAGGACAGCGGTAGCATGCTTCCCGGGCACGGCGGCGTCATGGACCGCATCGACAGCCTCACCGGAGCCGCGCCGGTCCTGCTGCTCGGGCTGACGCTTCTGAAGGTGGTGGCATGATCGGCGTGGCGGTCCTCGGCTCCACGGGCTCGGTCGGCGAGAGCACACTCGACGTGCTCGCGCGGCACCCGGAGCGCTTCCGCCTGGTCGCGGTCGCCGCGCACCACAGCGCCGGGAAACTCGCCGCACAGATCCGCTCCTGGCAGCCGGCATACGCGGCGCTCGCCGACGAGAGCGCCCTCGGCGAGCTGCGCGCGCTGCTCGGCACGGCGGCACCGCACACCCGCCTGCTCGGCGGTGCCGGCGCGCTCGAGGAGATCGCAACGCTGCCCGAGGTCGATTGCGTCATGGCGGCGATCGTCGGGGCTGCGGGCCTGCGCTCGACACTCGCGGCGGCGCGCGCCGGCAAGCGCCTGCTGCTTGCCAACAAGGAGTCGCTGGTCATGGGCGGTCCGCTGCTCGTGGCAGCGGTGCGCGAATCGGGCGCGACGCTGCTGCCGATCGACAGCGAGCACAACGCGATCTTCCAGTGTCTGCCGGCGGGCGTGCGCACCGGCGTGGCACCTCCCGGCCTGACGCGCGTGCTGCTCACCGCCTCCGGCGGTCCGTTCCGCGAGACCCCGCGCGCGGCGCTTGCCGAGGCGACTCCGGAGATGGCCTGTGCGCATCCGGTCTGGGTCATGGGCCGCAAGATCTCGGTGGACTCCGCGACCCTCATGAACAAAGGCCTCGAGCTCATCGAAGCCTGCCTGCTGTTCGGGCTCACGCCGGCGCAGGTTGCGATCCTGGTGCATCCGCAGAGCATCGTGCACTCGCTGGTTGAGTACGCCGACGGCTCGACGCTCGCGCAGCTGTCGGCTCCGGACATGCGCACACCGATCGCCTACGGGCTCGGCTGGCCCGAGCGCATCTCGGCCGGTGTCGAATTTCTCGATCTGCTGAAGGCCGGTCGGCTCGACTTCCACCCGCCCGATTACGATAAGTTCCGCTGCCTGGCGCTCGCCCGGGCCGCAGCCCTCGCCGGCGGGCTGCAACCGGTGACACTGAACGCCGCCAACGAGGTCGCGGTGCAAGCGTTCCTCGAGCGGCGATTGAACTTTCCCGGGATAGCGGCAGTCATTGAAGCCGTAATGGAGCGAGATGCCGGGGGGGCCATCGGCGGGCTGGACGACATTCTGGCCGCCGATGCCGAGGGCAGACAGCGGGCACGTGAGCGAATCGTCGGCGTTACAAGAAGTGGCTCGGTGAGGGACGCTCACGCATGAACGTCGTGTGGTACGTATTGTGGTTCACGGTCGCCGTGGGCCTGCTGGTCACCGTGCACGAGTTCGGCCACTTCTGGGTGGCGCGTCGCCTCGGCTTCAAGGTGCTGCGGTTCTCCGTGGGGTTCGGCCGGCCGCTGTGGAAGTACGTCGCGCGCGAAGGCCACGAATACTGGATCTCGCCGCTGCCGCTCGGCGGCTACGTCAAGCTCCTCGACGAGCGTGAGGGGCCGGTCGAGCCGCACGACCTGCCGCGCTCCTTCACGCGCCGTCCGCCCTGGCAGCGCATCCTCGTGCTGCTCGCGGGCCCGGGCTTCAACATCGCGTTCGCCGTGCTGGTCACCTGGGGCATGCTCTGGCTCAACGGCGTGACCGAAGTGCGCCCGGTGATCGGCGATGTGACCGCAGGCTCGGTGGCCGCCGCCGCCGGCGTGCGCTCCGGGGACGAGATCCGCGCCATCAACGGCAGCGCGGTCACGGGCGAACGCCAGGTGGTGTTCGATCTGCTGGACGCCATGAGCGGGGGCGGCGTGGCGGACCTCACACTGCGGTCATCGACCGGCGCGCTGCACGTGGCGCGGCTCAGCGTCACCGATTCCCAGCAGCGCCGCCGCCTCACCGAGCCCACGGAGCTCTTCAGCGGCCTCGGGTTCGAGTTCTGGACACCGCCGATGCCGCCGGTGCTCGGGCAGGTGCTGCCTGGTGGCCCGGCGGCGCATGCCGGGCTCAGGGACGGCGACGAGGTGGTCGCGGTCGACGGCCAGCCGGTGAAGGACTTCCGCGATATGGTCGCCCTCATCAGTGCGCATCCGGGCGGGCGCGCCGGCATCGATTACCGACGCGGCGGCGTGCTGCTTCACGCCGAAGTGCAGATCGCCGCCGAGGACGTCGCCGGCAAGCGCATCGGTCGCATCAGCGTCAAGGGCCCCCCCGGCAAGGGTCTGCCGCCGGAGATGCTGCTGCACAGCCAGCTGTCGGTGGGCGCAGCTCTGGGGCGCGCCGGCAGCGAAGCGTGGAACCTGAGCGTGCTGCAGGGGCGGCTGTTCTGGCGCATGGTGATCGGGCGGGTGTCGCTGAAGAACCTGAGCGGCCCGCTATCGATCGCGGAGTTTGCCGGCGAATCCGCCTCCGCCGGTGTGGCGTCGTTCCTGAGCTTCCTGGTGCTGATCTCGCTCTCACTCGGATTCCTCAACCTGCTGCCGATTCCGATCCTCGACGGCGGGCAGATCGTCTTTCAGCTGGCCGAATGGCTGAAGGGAAGCCCGCTCTCCGAGCGTACCCAGGTGTTCGGGCAGCAGGTGGGGATCGCGCTCCTCATCGTCCTGATGGGTGTCGCACTGTACAACGACATTGCGCGCCAGTTTGGCTGACGGGTACCCGAGGGGGGGGCAGAAGCCGCCGCCCGGCAGAATCCGGAGGCTACGTGGCCTTCGGCGCCCGAGTACTGCAACAAAGCAAGAAAGATGCTGATGGTGGTTGAAAGATACAAGGTCCCGGTCGTTCTCGGCGCGCTCGCGCTGCTCGCCTGCTGCTGGCCGGCGTTCGCGCAGCCCGCGCCGGCCGGTCCCGAAGCTCAGGGGCCGCCGGCGGCCACGCCCGTGCCGGAAACGACTTCCGCGACTGCGGCCAGCTTCACCGTCGGCGACATCCGCGTCGAGGGCCTGCAGCGCGTCTCGGAAGGCACCGTCTACAACTACCTGCCGATCAACATCGGCGATCACCTGACGCCGGAGCGCGTGCGCGAGGCGGTCCGCGCGCTGTACGCGACCGGCTTCTTCCGCGACGTGCAGATGCGTCGCGACGGCAACACCCTGGTGGTCGTGGTGCTCGAGCGGCCGTCGATCGAGAGCTTCGAGATCACCGGCAACAAGGACATAAAGACCGAGGACCTGCAGAAGTCGCTCCGCGGGGTGGGGCTCGCGACCGGCAAGATCTTCGACCGCTCCGTGCTCGAGGACGTCACACAGTATCTCACCGACCAGTACTTCAGCCGCGGCAAGTACGGCGTCAAGATCGACGCCAAGGTGGAGGAGGAGACCGGCAACCGCGTCAAGATCAAGATCACCATCAAGGAAGGCGGCCGCGCCAAGATCCGCCAGATCAACATCGTCGGCGACACCAGGTTCCCGCAGAAGGACATCCTCGGGACACTCGAGCTCAAGACGCCCAACTGGCTCTCCTGGTACAAGCAGGATGACCGCTATTCGCGCGAATCGCTGCAGGGCGATCTGGAGAAGGTACGTAACTACTACATGGACCGAGGCTACGCCAACTTCCAGATCGACTCCACGCAGGTGACGATCACCCCCGAAAAGGAGGACATGTTCATCACCGTCAACGTCGACGAGGGGCAGGTCTACAGGATATCGAGCATCAAGCTCGCCGGCACCTTCGTCGTGCCGCAGGTGGAGCTGCAGCGCCTCGTGCTGGTGGTTCCGGGACAGATCTTCGACCGCAAGCTCATTACCGCGTCGCAGGAGCTGATGCAGAACCGTATGGGACGCGACGGCTATTTCTTCGCCAAGGTCGAGCCGGTGCCGACCGCTGACAACAGCAACCACACCGTATCGCTCACCTTCTTCATCGACCCGGGCAATCGTGTCTACGTGCGCGACATCACCTTCTCCGGCGTCAACCGCATCGACGACGAGGTGCTGCGCCGCGAGATGCGCCAGCTGGAGGGCGGCTGGCTGTCGAACGCCGCGCTCGAGCGCGGCAAGCAGCGTCTGCAGCGCCTGCCGTACGTGAAGAGCGTCGAGTTCGAGACCACGCCCGTGCCCGGAACCCCCGACCTGGTCGACGTCAACTACAAGATCGAGGAGGGGCCCGCCTCGCAGTTGTCCGGCGGCATCGGTTACTCCGAGACCTACAAGTTCACGCTCAACGGCAGCTTTGCCGACTCGGACTTCCTCGGCAGCGGCCAGCGCGTCGCCGTGTCGCTCAACGGCGGCGCGTTCAGCAAGGTCTACAACGTGCAGTGGACCAACCCCTACACCAACATCGACAACCTGCAGCGCACGCTCTCGGTCACCTACCGCGACTCGTCGCAGTTCGTCTCGTCGTCGTCGAGCTTCTCCTCTCAGACCGTGAGCCTCGGTCCGACCTGGGCGTACCCGATCACCGAGTCCATGTACCTGCGGTTCGGCGCGGCCTTCGACAGCTCACACCTGCTCACCAACTCGCTGGACAGCTCCGAGCAGGCGCAGCAGTGGGTGCAGGACAACGGCCACCCGTACAACCGCCTGGCGCACGACGATTCCAGCAACAACGAATACGTCTTCTACGGCAGCAACTTCACCACCACCGAGTTCGTCGGCGGCTGGGACTGGGATACGCGCAACCGCACGCTGTTCGCCGACCAGGGCATGCGCCAGAACCTGACCGTCTCGATCACCACCCCGGGGAGCGATGTGCAGTACTGGATCGGCGACTACCAGTTCATCAAGTACCTGCCGCTGTTCCACGGCTGGACGCTCTCGTTACTCGAAGGCATCGACTACGGCGCCCCGCTCGGCAACACCACCGCGATCCCGCCGTACCGCGATTTCTTCGGCGGCGGACCCGACAACGTGCGCGGCTTCCGCGAGAGCTTCCTCGGGCCGCGCGACCAGTTCGGCAACCCGTACGGCGGCAACATGCGCATCACCAGTCAGAACGAGCTGATATTCCCGATGCCGGCCAAGTGGGCCCAGACCGCCCGCGTCAGCCTGTTCATGGACATGGGCGGGGTGTACTACACCGGCAACAAGCTGCAGTTCTTCGGCCCCGACAATGTCACCCCGGTGAGCTACCGCCTGTCGAGCTTCAGCGACATCAAGCGCTCGGTCGGCGTCTCGGTAACCTGGCTGGCGCCGATCGGTCTGTTCCGTTTCAGCCTCGGGCTGCCGCTCAACGTGCAGCATGGCGACGGGATTACGACCTGGGAAGACGAGACCGAGGTGTTCCAGTTCTCCGTCGGCCAGGCGTTCTGAGCCCGTTGAAGAGGTGAGCCGCGCCCGATTCTGGGATACTAACGGTTTAGGTCCGGCCGTCCCGGCCCGGCGCGCATTACGAGGTGGGTGTTCTGTGAAGGTCTCGATCAGCAGTAAGTTGGCGGTGTGCATCGTTGCGGTGGCCGGTTCGCTGGCCGCGGTGCCGGCATGGGCCGAGGGGAAGCTCGCGGTGGTCGACTTTCAGCGGCTCGCCCAGGAATCGCCCCAGGGGAAGGAAGTCTTCGAGTTGCTGCGCAGCGAGTTCGGGCCGCGCGAGCGCTCGCTGCAGGCGCAGGCGCAGACCCTCAAGGCCAAGAACGACACGCTGCAGAAGAACGGCGCGACGATGAGCGACGACCAGAGGATGCGCGCCGAGAAGGAGCTGCGCGACGGCGAGCGCGACTTCGAGCGCGCCCGCGGCGAGCTGCAGGACGATGAGACCGCGCGGCGCAACGAGCAGCTCTCGCGGCTGCAGCGCACCCTCATCGAAGAGGTGCGCGTCTACGCCAAGGCGCAGAACTACGACATGGTGGTGAGCGGTGAGGCCGTGATCTACGTGACCTCCGCGTATGACATCACGCCGGCGGTCCTGACCGCGCTGCAGGCGCACGCGCCGGCACACGCTGCCCCCGGCAGCGCCAGCCCCGCGCCACCCAAGCCGCAGAGCCACTGAGGGCGACCCCGGGGGCCGCGCCACGCGCGCCGTAGCCGCCATGTCCGTCTCACTCGGAGAGCTCGCGGTGCGGTTCGGCTGCGAGTTGCGCGGCGACCCGCAGGCGCGGGTCGAGCGTGTCGCAACGCTCGCCAACGCGGACGCGCACGCACTCGCGTTCCTCGCCAACCCGCGCTACCGGGCGCAGCTGGCGCAGACGCGCGCGGCTGCGGTCGTGCTCGATGCGGCTTCCGCCGCGGACTGCCCGACGCACGTGCTGCTCGCCGCGAACCCCTACGCCACCTACGCGCGCATCGCCGCGATCCTGCATCCGGATCCGCCGGCACCTGCCGGAGTGCATGCGACCGCGCTGGTGGCCGCGAGCGCGCGGCTCGACCCGAGCGCGCGGATCGGCGCCTTCGCCACCATCGGTGAGGACGTCGTGGTCGGCGCGCGCTGCGTCATCGGGCCGCACTGCGTGCTCGAGGAGCGCGGGACGCTCGCGGACGACGTGCGGCTGGGGGCGCGGGTGACGCTGTGCCGCGGCGTGCAGGTGGGCGCGCGCAGCGTACTGCACCCGGGGAGCGTCATCGGCGCGGACGGCTTCGGCTACGCGCCGGAACGCGGCACCTGGCTCAAGGTGCCGCAGCTCGGCACCGTGCGCATCGGCGCGGACGTCGAGATCGGCTGCAACACCACCGTCGACCGCGGCGCGATCGAGGACACCGTGATCGAGGACGGCGTCAAGCTCGACAACCTGATTCAGATCGGACACAACGTGCGCATCGGCGCGCATACCGCCATCGCCGCCTGCACCGGGGTGTCCGGCAGCACCGTCATCGGCAAGCGCTGCATGATCGGCGGCGAGGTGGGCGTTGCCGGTCACCTGACGATCGCCGACGATGTCGTGATCACCGGCTACTCGGCGGTGAGCCATTCGATCAGGAGCGCGGGCGTATACTCGAGCACGCTGCCGACCGAGGAGGTACACGCCTGGCGGCGCATCGTGGCGCGCTTCAAGCGCCTGGGCGCCTACGAGACGCGGCTGCGCAAGGTGGAGCGTGCTGCGGGTGTGAAGCGCACGCTGCCTCGGTCCGCTGAGGAAACCGACGACGATGAATGATTCAGGGGGGCAACTCGACATCCTGGCGATCTTCGAGCGGCTGCCGCACCGCTATCCGTTCCTGCTGGTCGACCGCGTGCTCGAATGGCGCCCCGGCGAGAGCATCCGCGCACTGAAGAACGTCAGCTACAACGAGCCGTACTTTCCCGGGCACTTCCCGCACCGGCCGGTCATGCCGGGCGTGATGATCATCGAGGCGCTGGCGCAGGCGGCCGGCATCCTCTGTTTCCTTACCGCCGGCGTGAAGCCCGACGACAGTACCCGCTTCTACTTCGTCGGGATCGACAACGCGCGCTTCCGCCGGCCGGTCGTGCCGGGAGACCAGCTGATCCTCACCGCGCAGGTGCAGCGCTCGCTCAAGGGTATCTGGAAATTCGCCACCGCGGCGCTGGTCGAGGGTCAGGAGGTGGCGCACGCGGACATGATGGTGGCGCCGGAGACCGGTAAGTGATCGATCCGCGCGCGGTGGTGTCGCCGCAGGCGCGGCTCGCCCCCGATGTGACCGTCGGGCCATTCTCGGTCATCGGTCCTGACGTCGAGATCGGGCCGCGCAGCATCGTCGGCCCCCACGCGGTCGTCAACGGGCCGACGACCATGGGCGCCGACAACCACGTGTTCCAGTTCGCCTCGCTCGGCGATGCGCCGCAGGACAAGAAGTACCGCGGCGAGCCCACGCGCCTCGAGATCGGCGACCGCAACGTGTTTCGTGAAAGCTGCACCGTCAACCGCGGCACCACCCACGACAAGGGGGTCACGCGCATCGGCAACGACAACCTGTTCATGGCGTTCGCGCACGTCGCCCACGATTGCCAGATCCGCAACAACACGGTGTTCGCCAACTGCGCCTCGCTCGCCGGCCATGTCGAGATTGGCGACTGGGCCATCCTTGGCGGCCTCACGGCCGTGCACCAGTTCGCCAGGATCGGTGCGCATGCGTTCCTCGGCGGCGGCTCGATCGTCAGCCGCGACGTGCCGCCGTACGTCATGGTCGCCGGCAACCCGGCGGTGCCGCACGGGGTGAACGCCGAGGGGCTGCGGCGGCGCGGCTTCACCGACGAGCAGGTCCAGCGCGTCCGCGAGGCGTACCGCGTTCTCTACCGCTCGGAGCTCAAGCTCTCCGAGGCGCTGGCGCGGCTCACGCCGCTCGCTGCCGAGCATCCCGAGGTGCGCGTGCTCGTCGATTTCATCCAGACTTCCGCCCGCAGCCTGGTCAGATGAGCGTCGCGGGCCTGCCCGGCGCTCCCGAGCAGCCGCTGCGCATCGCTCTGGTGGCGGGCGAGGCGTCGGGAGATATGCTCGGGGCGGCGCTGATCGGCGCGCTGCGCGCAAGAGTGCGGGACATCGAATGCTTCGGGGTCGCGGGGCCGAAGATGGTCGCGGCCGGCTGCGAGGCCTGGGCCGGCGCGGCGGAGCTCTCCGTCATGGGACTGGCGGAAGTTCTCGGTCACCTGCCGCGGCTGCTGCGGCTGCGTGCCGGGCTCGTGCGGCGTTTCGCCGGCGCCCGGCCCGACGTGTTCGTCGGCATCGACTCCCCGGACTTCAACCTGCCGCTCGCGCGGCGGCTGAAGCGCGCCGGCGTCCGCTGCGTGCAGTACGTGAGCCCCCAGGTCTGGGCCTGGCGCCAGGGCCGCGCGCGCACCATCGGCCGTGACTGCGACCTGGTGTTGTGCCTGCTGCCGTTCGAGACCGAGTTCTACGCGCGCCACGGAGTGCCGGCGGTGTTCGTCGGGCATCCGCTCGCCGACGAGATTCCCCTGAGTGTCGATCGCGTCGGTGCACGCGCGACGCTCGGTGTGGCGAGCGGTGTGACGCTGATCGCGCTCCTGCCCGGCAGCCGCGTCGCTGAGGTGGCGCGGCTCGGTGCGCCGTTCGCCGCGGCCGCCGGCTGGGTCGCCGCACGCCGGCCGGGGTTCGAATTCATTGCGCCGATGGCGTCCGCCGCGATACGCGAATGCTTCGAAAGACAGCTGGCGCAAGTCCCGGTGGCGCCTGCGATTCGCCGGGTCGACGGGCAGGCGCAGCGCGTGCTCGCGGCCTGCGACGCGGCCATCGTCACCTCCGGCACCGCGACGCTGGAGACGCTGCTCTCGAACCGCCCCATGGTCGTGGCGTATAAAGCGAATCCCGTCACCGCGTTCCTCGCGCTCAAGCTCGGACTGGTCAAGGTGCCGTACTTCTCGCAACCGAACCTGCTCGTCGGGCGCGCCCTGGTGCCGGAGCTGCTGCAGCGGCAGGTGACGGCCGAGGCGCTTGGGGCTGCGCTGCTCGACGAGCTTGGGAGTCCCGCGCACCTCGCCGAGCTCACCCACGAGTTCCAGCGCGTGCATCGCAGCCTGCGCTGCGGCGGGGCTGCGCAGGCGGCGGATGCCGTGCTCAAATGCCTGGGCCGGGCAGCGCCGGCCGTGGCTGCGGCGCACGGCGGTCCCCACGACGCATGACCGCGATCGACGCAAAGGCACTCAGCCCGCATTCGCTGCGGATCGCGGGCGTCGACGAAGCGGGCCGCGGCCCGCTCGCCGGTCCCGTGGTCGCGGCGGCCGTGATCCTCGATCCGCGCCGCCGCATCGCCGGACTCAGGGACTCGAAGGTGCTCTCGCCGGAGCGGCGCGCCGAGCTCGCGGTCCGGATCCGCGGCCGCGCGCTCGCCTGGGCGGTGGGCTGGGCCGACCGCGACGAGATCGACTGCCTCAACATCCTGCAGGCAACGCTGCTCGCGATGCGGCGCGCGCTACTCGCGCTGCCCGTGGCGCCGACTCACGTGCAGGTCGACGGCGACCGTTGTCCGTGCATCGCGGATCTCGGACTCGGCTGCACGCTCGAGGCGATCGTCGCGGGAGACGCACGCATCAAGGCCATCAGTGCCGCTTCAATTCTCGCCAAGACTTACCGCGACGCCCTGATGGAGGCGCTCGATGAGTGCTATCCGGGCTTCCACCTCAAGGCCCACAAGGGCTACGGCACGCCGGAGCACCTGAGGGCGCTGCAAAGGCGCCGGCCCTCACCGCTCCACCGCCGCTCCTTCGCGCCGATGCGCCTGGGCTCCTGACGTGTCGTCCCCGACGTCGCCGGCGTTCGTCCATCTGCGGCTGCACACCGAGTTCTCGCTGCTCGACAGCGTGGTGCGCGTGCCCGAGCTGATCGCCTCGGTGGCGGCTTGCGGCATGCCGGCTGTCGCGGTGACCGACCAGAACAACCTGTTCGCGATGGTGAAGTTCTATCGCGAGGCGCTCAAGGGCGGCGTCAAGCCGATCGTGGGAGTCGATCTCCTGCTGCCGGAGGAGGGCGAGCGGCGCGAGCCGGCGCGGCTCACGCTCCTGTGCCAGAACCAGACGGGCTACCGCAATCTCGCGCGGCTCGTCAGCCGCGCCTGGCTCGAGGGCCAGGACCGTGGCGTGCCGCATGTACGGCGTGAGTGGCTGAGCACGGCGAGCGTCGACGGGCTGATTGCGCTTTCCGGTGCGCTCGAGGGCGAGATCGGCCGCGCGCTCGTCAACGGCCACGAGTCGGTGGCGGACGCTGCGCTGACGCGCTGGCTGGAGGTCTTTCCCGAGCGCTTCTACCTCGAGCTGCAGCGCCTCGGCCGGCCCTTCGAGGAGGCTTACATTGCCGGCGCCGTGCGGCTCGCCGCGCGACGCGCGGTGCCGGTCGTGGCGACCAACGAAGTGCGCTTCCTGCGCGCGGCGCAGTTCGAGTCGCACGAGGCACGCGTCTGCATCCACGATGGCGCGCTGCTCGCCGACCCCGCACGCGTGCGCCGTTACTCCCGCCAACAGTACCTGCGCAGCGCCGCCGAGATGGCCGCGCTGTTCGCCGACGTGCCCGAGGCGCTGGCGAACTCGGTGGAGATCGCACGCCGCTGCAGCCTGCAGCTCAATCTCGGCGAGGTGCGCCTGCCGCAGTACCCGGTCCCCGCCGGCGTGAGCACCGAGCAGTTCCTGCGCGGAGAGGCCGGACGTGCCCTGGGGCAGCGCCTCGCCGCGGGCGTCGCCACCGCGGCCGCCGCGGCCTACCACGCACGCCTCGGCAGCGAGCTCGACGTCATCTGCCAGATGGGCTTCGCCGGTTACTTCCTCATCGTCGCGGACTTCATCCGCTGGGCACGGGACCACGGCGTGCCGGTCGGGCCGGGGCGCGGCTCGGGCGCCGGGTCGCTCGTCGCTTACAGCCTGCGGATCACCGATCTCGACCCGCTCAAGTACGACCTGCTGTTCGAGCGTTTCCTCAACCCCGAGCGCGTCTCACTGCCCGACTTCGACATCGACTTCTGCATGGAGGGCCGCGATCGGGTCATCGACTACGTCGCGGGCAAGTACGGCCGCGACCGGGTCTCGCAGATCATCACCTACGGCACGATGGCCGCAAAGGCGGTGGTGCGCGACGTCGGCCGCGTGCTCGGCATGACCTACGGCTACGTCGATCGTATCGCCAAGCTCATACCCTTCGAGCTCGGCATCACTCTCGAGGGGGCGCTCGAGAAGGAGCCGGAGCTCAAGCGCCTCTATCAGGACGAGGACGAGGTCCGCAATCTCATCGACCTGGCGCGCTCGCTCGAGGGCCTGACGCGCAACGCCGGCAAGCACGCCGGCGGGGTCGTCATCGCGCCGTCGGAGCTCACCGATTTCTGCCCGCTGTACTGCGACCCGTCCGGCGGCAGCGTCGTCACGCAGTTCGACAAGGACGATGTCGAGGCAGCCGGGCTCGTCAAGTTCGACTTCCTCGGGCTGCGCACGCTGACCATCATCGACCGCGCGATCGCGACCATCAACGGCCTGCGGGCCGCGCGCGGCGAACCCCGACTCGCCATCGACGCGATCCCGATGGACGATCCGAAGACCTACGAGCTGCTGCGGTCCTGCCGCACCACCGCGGTCTTCCAGCTCGAGTCGCGCGGGATGAAGGAGCTCATCCGCCGGCTGCAGCCCGACTGCTTCGAGGACATCGTGGCCATCGTCGCGCTGTTCCGTCCCGGCCCGCTGCAGTCGGGGATGGTCGAGGACTTCATCGACCGCAAGCACGGCCGCAACGGCGCGCCGATCGACTACCTGCACCCGGCGCTCGCGCCGGTCCTCAAGCCGACCTACGGCGTCATCGTCTACCAGGAGCAGGTGATGCAGATCGCGCAGCTGCTCGCCGGCTACACGCTCGGCGGCGCCGACCTGCTGCGCCGGGCGATGGGCAAGAAGAAGCCCGAGGAGATGGCGCAGCAGAGCTCGGTGTTCGTCGACGGAGCGGTGGCACGCGGCGTCAGGCCGCAGCTCGCCGAGCACATCTTCGACCTGATGGAGTAGTTCGCCGGCTACGGCTTCAACAAGTCGCACTCGGCGGCGTACGCGCTGCTCACCTACCAGACCGCGTATCTCAAGGCGCATTACCCGGCGGAGTTCATGGCGGCGGTGCTGTCGGCCGATATGGATCACACCGACAAGGTGGTGACCCTCATCAAGGAGTGCGGCGACATGGGACTCACCGTGCTGCCGCCGGACGTGAACGCCTCGCGCTACGAGTTTGCCGCCGCCGGCACCACCGGCATCCGCTACGGCCTGGGGGCGGTGCGCGGTGTGGGCGCGGGCGCGGTCGAGTCGCTGATCGCCGGCCGCGAGGCGCACGGCGCGTACTTGAGCCTCGGGGATCTGTGCCGGCGGCTCGACCTGCAGAAGGTCAACCGCCGGGTGCTGGAAGCGCTGCTGCGGTCGGGAAGTCTCGATGCGCTCGGCGCAAACCGCGCCACGCTCATGGATCGCCTCGGCGCGGCCATGCAGCTCGGCGACCAGAGCACGCGGGCGCGCGATGCCGGGCAGGACGATCTGTTCGGCGGCCCTGCTGGCGGGGGAAGTGCGGGCGCACCGCCCGCCGCACACGCGGCCGAGCTCGCCGAATGGAGCGAAGCGGTGCGTCTCGCCGGCGAACGCGAGACGCTCGGACTCTACCTGACGGGTCATCCGCTCAGGCGCTTCGAGGCCGGTCTGCCGCGCTTCGTCACGCACCGCATCGGCGACCTGGTCAGTGATCGTCCGGTCGCGGGGCTCGAGGCCGGGCGCTTCGGCGGCGGCCGACCGGTGACTGTCGCGGGACTCATCGACGAGGTGAGGAAGCGCGGTCCGCGCGTGCTCGTGACGCTCGACGACCGCACCGGGCGCATCGAGGTGCTGCTGTTCGAGGAGACCTACCGCAGGCACCGCGAGCTGATCGCCAAGGACGCCCTGGTGCTGGTCGATGGTCTGCTGCGCTTCGACGAGTTCGGCGATTCCTGGCGCCTGGCGGCGCGCCGCATCAGTGAGCTCGAGCGGCAGTTCGAGCAGGAGGCGCGGCGGCTGATCCTCAGGTGCAGCCACGCCGATGCCGCGCGGCTGCAGGAGCGCTTGCCCGCGGTGCTGACGCCCTGGCGCCCGGGCCCGTGCCCGGTGACCATCGAGTACTGCGGCAACGCGGCCAGCGGGGCGCTCAACCTCGGAACCGAGTGGAGCGTGCGCGCGAGCCGCGAGTTGCTCGATGAGCTCGAGAGTCTGCTCGGTCGGGACGGGGTCGAGGTCGTCTACAGCGCCGCGTTGGCCGGCGGCAGCGGCACCTTCTCGGCCGACAGTCGTTAGTCTGGTAGGCTGCTCCATGGCTGTCGCGTTCCTCGACTTCGAACAACCCATCGCCGAGCTCGAAGCGAAGATCGAGGAGCTCAAGCACGTCACCTCGGAGCCCGAGGTCAACCTGCAGGACGAGATCGGGCGGCTCCAGGCCAAGAGCCGCCAGCTGACGCAGAGCATCTTCGCCAGCCTCACGCCCTGGCAGATCACCCAGCTCGCGCGCCATCCGCACCGGCCCTATACCCTCGATTACCTCGGCGCCATCTGCAGCGAGTTCCATGAGCTGCACGGCGACCGCATGTATGCCGACGATCAGGCGATTGTCGGCGGCCTGGCGAGGATCGAGGGGCGCGCCATCGTGGTCATCGGCCACCAGAAGGGGCGCGACACGAAGGAGCGTGTGCGGCGCAACTACGGCATGCCGAAGCCCGAGGGCTACCGCAAGGCGCTGCGCCTGATGCGTCTCGCCGAGCGTTTCGGGCTGCCGCTGCTCACCCTGATCGATACCCAGGGAGCGTACCCCGGGGTCGGGGCGGAGGAGCGCGGCCAGAGCGAGGCGATCGCCCGCAATCTCTTCGAGATGTCGCTGCTGCGCATTCCGATCGTCACCGTGGTCACCGGGGAGGGCGGCTCGGGCGGGGCGCTCGCGATCGGCGTGTGCGATCGGCTGCTGATGCTTCAATACAGCACCTACTCGGTCATCTCGCCGGAAGGCTGTGCGTCCATCCTGTGGAAGAGCCAGGACAAGAAGGAGGTAGCGGCCGAGGCACTCAATCTCACGGCCGACAGGCTCCTCAAGCTCGGGCTCGTCGATGAGCTGATCGAGGAGCCCCTCGGCGGCGCGCACCGCGATCCGACCGAGAGCGCCTCGCGCCTCAAGGCCGCGATCATCCGCCATCTCGACGAGCTCGACGCGCTGCCGCGCGAACAGCTGCGGACGGCGCGCGCGGAGAAGATCGCGGGCTTCGGCGTGTTCTCCGAAACGGCGGCGTGAAGCGCGCCGGACGCGCGGTGCGCCCGAAGCGCAGCGAGTTCGGACCGGCGTGGCTGCACGAGCATCTGGTGCGGCTGCTCCCTGATGCGGGCAACCCGGCGCTGTGCGTCGCCTTCAGCGGCGGCGCGGACTCGACCGCGCTGCTCGCGGCGCTGGCACAGGTGCCCGGCCGCCACCGCCGGCTGCGCGCCGTTCACATCGACCATGGCCTGCACGCCGACTCGGCAGCCTGGAGCCGTCACGCGGCGCAGGTGGCGCGCTCGCTCGGCGTACCGTTCGTCGTGCGAGCCACCCGCGTGGCACGCGCGCGCGGCGAGTCGCTGGAGGCCGCAGCGCGCACGCTGCGCTACCGACTGCTCGCCGGGGAGCTTGGCTCCGGCGAGGCGCTGCTGACGGCGCATACCCAGGACGACCAGCTCGAGACCGTGCTGCTGCAGCTGCTGCGCGGCGCGGGAGTCGCAGGCATCGCCGCGATGCCGGAGATCGCGCCGTTCGCCACCGGCTGCCTGGCGCGGCCGCTGCTGCCGCGGGCGCGCGCGGAGCTGCGCGATTGGCTCCGCGGCCAGGGACTTCCCTGGATCGAGGACCCGAGCAACGCCGATCTCACGCTCGACCGCAACTATCTGCGCGCGCGGGTGCTGCCGCCGATCCGCGCCCGCTGGCCGGCGGCCGGCGCCACCGTGGCGCGGGCGGCGCGCTACGCGGCCGAAGCGCAGCGGCTGCTCGACGGCCTCGCCCGCGCGGACGTCGGTACGGCAAGCCACGGCCCGCACCTGTCGGTGCCGGCGCTGCGCACCCTGAGCGCGCAGCGGCGCCGCAACGCGCTGCGCTACTGGATCGCAGCACGGGGCTTGTGCGTACCGCCGGCGCGGCGCCTCGAGGAGATCGCAGGCCCCATGCTCGCCGCGCGCATCGATGCCCAGCCGTTCGTCGAATGGCAGGGTGCGCGTGTGCAGCGCGCAGCCGGCCTGCTCGAGCTCGTGGCGACGGGTACGGCGGCGGGCGAGACCCCCGACGGGGAGGTCAGCTGGCGCTGGCGCCAGGCGCCGGTGTGCGCGCTCGGCGCCGGCTTTGGGGCGCTCGCGATCAGGCCCGCGACCCACGGTCCGCTCGACACGGCAGCACTGCCCGAAGCGCTCAGCGTTCGCTGGCGGCGCGGCGGCGAGCGGCTGCGTCCCGTGCGCGGCGGCCCGCGCCGCGCACTGAAAAGTCTGCTGCAGGAGGCGCATGTGCCGGCCGCGCAGCGCGCGCGACTGCCGCTGCTCTATGCGGGTGCCCGGCTGATCGCGGTCGCAGACCTGTGGCTCGACGAGTCGGTGCAGGCGACGCGCGCGAGCGCCGCGCGCGCGCGCCTCGCCTGGCAGCATCCCGGCCCGCGAATGTGCTACCCTGTGCTCCCGTCGTCGTTGCCCCGAAGTTTCCGGAGGGGCACGACCTCAGGCGGCGGGAAATCCTCGAGACCGAAGCTATGACGCGTTTTGTATTCGTCACCGGCGGCGTTGTGTCGTCTCTCGGCAAGGGCATCGCCTCGGCCTCGCTTGGCGCCATTCTCGAGGCGCGCGGGCTCAAGGTGGCCACGGTCAAGCTCGACCCGTACATCAACGTCGATCCGGGCACCATGAGCCCGTTTCAGCACGGCGAAGTGTTCGTGACGCAGGACGGCACCGAGACGGACCTCGACCTCGGGCACTACGAGCGCTTCGTGCGCACCACCACCGGGCGCAACAGCAACTTCACCACCGGCCGGATCTACGAGCGCGTGATCGCCAAGGAGCGCCGCGGTGACTACCTCGGGGCGACCGTGCAGGTCATCCCGCACATCACCGACGAGATCAAGCGCAGCATCAAGCTCGGCGCGGACGGCGCGGACGTGTGTATGGTGGAGATCGGTGGCACGGTGGGCGACATCGAGTCGCTGCCGTTCCTCGAGGCGATCCGTCAGCTGGGGGTGGAGCTGGGCCGCAACAATTGCGTCTACATGCACCTGACGCTGGTGCCGATCGTCGGCGGGTCGGGCGAGATCAAGACCAAGCCGACCCAGCACTCGGTGAAGGAGCTGCGCGGCATCGGTATCCAGCCCGACGTGCTGCTGTGCCGCTGCAAGCACCCGCTGCCGGAGGAGCAGCGGCGCAAGATCGCGCTGTTTACCAACGTCGAGGAGCGCGCCGTAATCTCCGCGGTCGACGCCGACGACATCTACCGGATCCCGATTCTGCTGCATGAGCAGGGGCTCGATGATTTCGTGGTCGACAAGCTGCGCCTTGCGGTGCCGGCGACCGACCTGGCCGAGTGGCGCCACGTGGTGAGCGCCAGGAGCAATCCGGACGGCCAGGTGGACATCGCCATGGTCGGCAAGTACGTGCAGATCCGCGATTCCTACCTGTCGCTGCACGAGGCGCTGATGCACGGCGGCCTCAAGACCCGCACGCGCGTCAGCATCCAGTACGTCGAGTCCACCGACATCGAGCAGCACGGCACGCACGCGCTCAAGGGAGTGGATGCCGTACTGGTGCCGGGCGGCTTCGGGGAGCGCGGCATCGAGGGCAAGATCCAGGCGGTGCGCTACGCGCGCGAGCACGGCGTGCCCTATCTCGGCATCTGCCTCGGGATGCAGGTGGCGATCGTCGAGTTCGGCCGCACCTGCCTCGGGTTCGCCGAGGCCAACAGCACCGAGTTCAACCGCGCCACTCCCCACCCGGTCATCGCGCTGATCTCCGAGTGGCAGGACCAGGTGCACGGCGCCCAGCTGCGCACCGAGGCTTCCGCCAAGGGCGGCACCATGCGCCTCGGCGCCCAGGAGGTGCTGCTCGGGGCCGGAACGCGCGTCCGCGACCTCTACGGCCGCGACGTCATCATGGAGCGGCACCGCCATCGATTCGAGTTCAACAACACCTTCCTCGACCGCTACCGCCAGGCCGGGATGAGGTTCTCGGGCTTCTCGCGCGACGGCCTGGTCGAGGTGATCGAGCTCGCCAACCACCCGTGGTTCGTCGCCACGCAATTCCACCCGGAGTTCACCTCGACGCCGCGCGACGGCCATCCGCTGTTCGCGGGCTTCATCCGTGCCGCGCGCGCGCAGCGCGCCGCGCAGCTCCCGCAGGCGGCGGGGGCCTGAATGCAGCTGACCGGACACGAAGTCGGGGAACGCCGGCCGCTGTTCCTGATCGCAGGCCCCTGCGTCATCGAGAGCCCGACGCTCACCGAGGAGATCGCGGGCACCCTCAAGGAAGTGACCGGCCGGCTCGGCATTCCCTTTATCTTCAAGGCCTCTTACGACAAGGCGAACCGCTCTTCGCGCGCGAGTTTCCGGGGCCCGGGAATCGAAGCGGGTCTCAGGGTGCTCGAGGACGTGCGCCGTGCGGTCGGCGTGCCGGTGCTCACTGACGTGCACGAGGACACCCCGCTCCAGGAGGTGGCCGCGGTGGTCGACGTGCTGCAGACGCCCGCGTTCCTCTGCCGGCAGACGAACTTCATTGTCAACGCCGCCTCGCAGGGCAAGCCCGTGAACATCAAGAAGGGGCAGTTTCTCTCGCCGTGGGAGATGCAGAACGTCGTCGACAAGGCGCGCTCGACCGGTAACGAGCGCATCCTCGTGTGCGAGCGCGGCTTCTCGTTCGGCTACAACAACCTGGTCTCGGACATGCGCTCGCTGTCGATCCTGCGCGGCACCGGCTGCCCGGTGGTGTTCGATGCCACGCACTCGGTGCAGCTGCCCGGCGGCCAGGGCACGGCCTCCGGCGGCCAGCGGGAATTCATCCCGGTACTGGCACGCGCCGCGGTCGCGGCCGGGGTCGCGGGGCTGTTCATGGAGACCCACCCGCGGCCGCACGAGGCGCTGTCGGACGGCCCGAACGCCTGGCCGCTCAAGCGCATGGAGCCGCTGCTTGCTACTCTGTGCGAGCTCGACCGGGCCGTGAAACAGGTGCCTTTCGAAGAGTCGCTCCTATGAGCCGCATCGCCGACATCCGCGCCCGCGAGATCCTCGATTCGCGCGGCAACCCGACGCTCGAAGCCGACGTGCTGCTGGACTCCGGGGTGCTCGGCCGGGCGGCCGTGCCGTCCGGGGCTTCCACCGGCACGCGCGAGGCCGTGGAGCTGCGCGACGCGGATCCCAAGCGCTACGGCGGCAAGGGCGTGCTCAAGGCGGTCGAGCACGTCAACAGCGTCCTCAGGGAGGCGCTCGTCGGGCTCGACCCGCGCGAGCAGGCCGGTATCGACGCACGCATGATCGAGCTCGACGGCACCGACAACAAGGGCCGGCTCGGCGCCAACGCCATACTCGGGGTATCGCTCGCCAGCGCGCACGCCGCGGCGCGCGATGCGCGCGTGCCGCTCTACCGGCACATCGCCGCGCTCGGCGGCGGTGCCGTTGAGCCCGTGATGCCGGTGCCGATGATGAACGTCATCAACGGCGGCGTGCACGCCAACAACAGCCTCGACATCCAGGAGTTCATGATAGTGCCGGCCGGGGCGCCGACGTTCCGAGAGGCGCTGCGCTACGGTGCCGAGGTCTTCCACGCACTGAAGAAGCTGCTGGCCGGGCGCGGGCTGTCGACCGCGGTCGGCGACGAGGGCGGCTTCGCGCCGAGCCTCGGGTCGAACGAGGAGGCGCTCGGCATCATCGTGCAGGCGATCGAGACCGCCGGCTATCGGCCCGGAAGCGATGTTTACCTGGCGCTCGATGCCGCGAGCTCGGAGTTTTACCGCGACGGCGAGTACCAGCTCGAGTCCGAGGGACGGCGCTTCCCGGCGGTGGACTTCGCCCGCTATCTCGCGGGCCTCGCCGCGCGCTATCCGATCATCAGCATCGAGGACGGCATGAGCGAGGGCGACTGGCAGGGTTGGGGGGAGCTGACGCGCGTGCTCGGCGCGACGCTGCAGCTGGTCGGCGACGATATCTTCGTCACCAACACGAAGATCCTGCAGCAGGCGATCGACGGGGGCGTGGCCAACGCCATTCTCATCAAGCCGAATCAGATCGGCACGCTCAGCGAGACGCTCGCGTGCATCGAGCTCGCCGCGCGGGCGCGCTACGCCTCGGTGGTGTCGCACCGCTCGGGCGAGACCTGTGACAGCACCATCGCCGACCTGGCGGTGGCCACCGCCGCTACGCAGATCAAGACCGGCTCGTTGTCGCGCTCGGACCGCACCGCAAAGTACAACCAGTTGCTGCGCATCGAGGCCGAGCTCGGCAGCGTGCGCTACGCGGGACGGGCGGCATTTGCCGCCGGGGCGCTGCGCACGGTCGCCGGCTCTGCTAGGCTTCCCGGCCCATGAAGTGGCTTGCCGCCGCGCTGGTCGTCGCCGTGATCCTGCTGCAGTACCGGATCTGGGTATCGGGGGACGGAGTCCGCGATGTCGGGCGTCTCAAGGCCGCGGTTGCACTGCAGCGCGCCCAGAACGATCGGCTCGCCGAGCGCAACCGCCAGCTCGCCGCCGAGGTACGTGATCTCAAGACCGGTCTCGACGCGCTCGAGGAGCGCGCCCGCAGCGACCTCGGCATGATCGGTCCGAACGAAACGTTCTATCAGGTGGTGCCGCAGCGCCCGTCCGGTCCGGCGAACCCGGAGACCCGTACGGCCGCGGCGCACTGACCCAAACGCCGCGGTCGCGCGAGCTTCGCGATGCGTTACTGGCTCGTCATGCCGGCAGCGGGCGCCGGAACGCGTTTCGGTGCGGCGCTGCCGAAGCAATACGCACCGCTCGAGGGCCGCACGGTCATCGAGTGGGCGCTCGCTCCGTTTCTCGACGATCCGCGCTGTGCGCACGCCGTGGTAGCTCTGGCGCCGGCAGACCGGCACTGGGATGCAGTCGCCCGGCGGCTCGCGGCGACGGCGGGCGGCGGTCTCTCGCGGGTCAGAAGCGTCACGGGCGGTGAGACGCGCAGCCGCTCGGTGCGGTTCGGGCTCGCGGCACTCGAGGCACGCGCGGCGCCCGACGACTGGGTGCTGGTACACGATGCCGCGCGGCCGTGTCTTGCCAGAGCCGACCTCGACCGCCTGATCGAGGCGCTCGAGAGTATGGCGCTCGGCGGACTGCTCGCATCCCCCGTCCGCGACACGTTGAAGCGCATGTGCGAGCCTGCTACGCAGGTGCAGGACGCTGCGCCGGCCGCACCGGAGGTATCGGCGACGGTCGAGCGCTCGGGCCTGTGGCGCGCGCTCACACCGCAGATGTTCCGGTTCCGGCCGCTGTGTACCGCTCTCGATGCGGCGCGCGCGGCGGCGCGGGAGCCGGGGGATGAGGCCGAGGCGCTCGAGTGGCGGGGTGAGCGGCCGCTGCTCATCGAGGGGGCGGCGGGAAATCTCAAGATCACCGGCGCCGAGGATTTGACGCTCGCCGCGGCGATCCTGCGCGCGCGGCACCGGGAGTAGGCCATGCGGATCGGATCCGGCATCGATGTGCACGCGTTTGGCCCGGGCGACTCCCTCATGCTGGGAGGCGTGCGTATTGCGCACAGCCGCGGCGTGGTGGCCCACTCCGACGGGGACGTCGTACTGCATGCCCTGTGCGACGCGCTGCTCGGCGCGGCAGGGCTCGGCGACATCGGTCAGCACTTCAGCGATCGCGATCCGCGCTGGCGCGGCGCCGACAGCCGCACTTTCGTCGAGCGCGTGATGGGCATGCTGGGCGAGCGGGGCTTGAGCGTGATCAACGCCGATGTCACGGTGCTCGCAGCAGAGCCGAAGGTGGCGCCGCACCGCGAGGCCATGCGGCGGCAGATCGCGCAGCTTCTCGGGGTCGACCCCGCGAGCGTCAACATCAAAGCGACGACGACCGAAAGTCTCGGGTTCCTGGGACGGCGCGAGGGTATCGCCGCGCAGGCGGTGGTGCTGCTCGCGGACCGCTGAAGCGCGTGCCGCCGCTCTCCTCAGAGCGGGCGCTGCCGGCCGCGCTCACGCCACCCCGCGCCCACGGGCCGCCGGCGGCGCGCGCCACGCTGCGCGTCGAGCCCGAGGACTTCCAGGTCGCGGAGGATCTGGGATTCGCGCCCAGCGGGGCCGGGCAGCACCTGCTGCTCAGGGTGCGCAAGCGCGACGCCAACACCCTGTGGGTGGCGCGGCAGCTCGCCGCGGCCGCCGGCTGCCGCGCCGGCGATGTGGGCTACGCCGGCCTCAAGGACCGTCATGCGGTCGCCGTGCAGTGGTTCTCCGTGCCGCGGCCGCGCCTCCCCGTCAGCTGGGACGCGGTGCGCACCTCGGAGTTCGAAGTGCTCGAGAGCCACGCCCATGGGCGCAAGCTGCCGCGCGGTGCACACGCGGGCAACTCCTTCAGCGTGCGACTGCGCGCTGCGGACCGCGACGGCGCGCGGCTCGCGGCCGCTCTCGAGCCGCGCCTGGCCGTCGTCGGCCGCGGTGGCGTCCCGAACTACTTCGGGCCGCAGCGCTTCGGCCGCGAGGGCGCCAATCTGGCCGCCGCCGCGGACGGACTCGAAGGGCTCGGTCGCGAGCAACGCGGCTTTGCGCTTTCGGCCGCGCGTGCGCTGGTGTTCAACGCCGCGCTCGCTGCCCGCGTGGGCGAGGGCACCTGGAACTGCCTCCTGCCGGGCGACCTCGCCATCCTCGACGGCCGCGGCAGCATCTTTGCGGTGCCGGCGCCGGACGCAGCGCTCGTGGCCCGCTGCGCACGGCTCGAGATCCATCCGACCGGACCCCTGTGGGGCAATGGCGATCCCGGTACGAGCCTTGGGGCGCTCGCGCTCGAGCAGCGGGTTGCCGCGGAGCTTGCCGCCTATTGCGCCCAATGCGCCCATGCCGGCATGCGCCAGGAGCGGCGCAGTCTCCGGCTCGCGGTGCGCCGCCTGCGCTGCGAGCCCGAGGCCGAGGCCGTGGTGCTGCATTTTCGGCTCGCCCGCGGCGCATTTGCCACCGCGGTGCTGCGCGAGCTGGTCGAGAGCTGAGGTCAGCTGAGGTTCGAACTCAGCCGTCCGACAGCAGCACGTACAGTGCGCCGGTGCCGCCGTCCGCCGGGCGCGCGGAGACGTAGGCGAGCACCGCGCCGGTGCGACCCAGCAGCCCGCTGACCGCGGACTTCAGCACCGGGCCGCGGGTACCCGAGCGCAGGCCCTTGCCGTGAATGATGCGCACGCAGCGAACGTGACGCTCGAGAGCCTCGACGAGGAATCCGCGCAACGCCTGCTTGGCTTCGGCGACGCTCAGTCCGTGCAGGTCGATCTCCCGCTGCACGCGATACTCACCGCGACGGAGCCTGCGCAGTACCGCGGGCTGCACGTGCGGCCGGCGGTAGACCAGCTCCTCGCCGCCGGCGAGCGCCGGGTCCGGAGCGCTCGTGTCCAGGCTCTCGCGCAGCACGGCGGCGCGATCCGCGCGTGCAAAGCGCGCCCTCGGCCGGACCCTCGCCGGCTGCTTTGGGGCGGTGCGCGCTGCGAGGGGACGCACGTCGCGCACCGCGTCCCGGAACAGGCGGGCTTCCTCCGGCTCTTCGTCCGGGTCTGGGGGTTCAGCGCGGGGCAGGGGTGTCACGGGGTCATCCGCCGCAGGTCCTCGCCTTAAAGTATAGTCACGCGCACTTCCAGCGCGCTCGAAAAACATCCCCGCAAGTGAAGATCCTGGTCAGCAACGACGACGGCTTTCGCGCGGAAGGCATCCGCCGGTTGCGCGAGGCCCTGGCGACGCTGGCGGAGGTGACGGTAGTGGCGCCGGACCGCAACCGCAGCGGCGCGAGCAACTCGCTGACGCTCGATGTGCCGTTGCGGGTCTTCGAATCCGAGCCGGGGGTCTACTTCGTTCCGGGCACGCCGACTGACTGCGTGCATCTCGCCATTACCGGGCTGTTCGACATCGAATACGACATGGTGGTCTCGGGTGTGAACGACGGCGCGAACCTGGGCGACGACGTGTTGTATTCGGGCACGGTAGCGGCGGCGGTCGAGGGACGCTTCCTCGGGCTTCCGACCATCGCGGTGTCGCTGTGTACGGCAGCCGAGGGCGGCGGCCACTTCCGCACCGCAGCCGAAGTCGCGCGGCGCCTCGTGGCGCAGCTGCTGCGCAAGCCGCTGCAAGCCGAGCTGATCCTCAACGTCAACGTGCCCGACGTGCCGTTCGAGCGCCTGCGCGGCTTTTGCGCCAGCCGCCTCGGCTACCGCCACCGCTCCGAGCCGGCGGTGCGCGCGCAGGACCCGCGCGGCCGTCCGGTGTACTGGGTCGGACCTGCGGGCAGCGGCCAGGACGCGGGCCCCGGAACGGATTTCGACGCCGTTGCCCAGGGCTACGTTTCGGTGACCCCGCTGCAGATCGATCTGACGCGCCACGCGGCGGTACCCGCGGTGACGAGCTGGCTGGAAGGCGTTGCGGATGACTGACGTGCGCCTGAGCGGCATCGGCATGACCTCGGCGCGCACCCGCGATCGCCTCGTGCAGCGGCTGCGCGAGCAGGGCATCAGCAATCTTGCGGTGCTCGATCGAATCCGCAACGTGCCACGGCATATCTTCGTCGATGAAGCACTCGGCAGCCGCGCGTACGAGGACACGGCACTGCCGATCGGTTACGGCCAGACAATCTCGCAGCCCTACATCGTGGCGCGCATGACCGAAGCGCTGCTCGACGGCGGTGTCCTCGACAATGTGCTCGAGGTCGGTACGGGCTGCGGCTACCAGACGGCGGTGCTCGCCCCGCTGGTCACGCGGCTCTACAGCATCGAGCGGATCGAGCCGCTGCTCGCGCGCGCGCGCGAGCGGCTGCGCGAGCTCGGCGTGCGCAACGTGCGTTTCCGTCACGGCGACGGCACGCTCGGCTGGAAGGCACACGCCCCCTTCGACGGCATCCTCGTCGCTGCGGCGCCGCTCACCGTGCCCGAAGCGCTGATCAAGCAGCTCAAGGTCGGCGGCCGTCTGCTCGTGCCGATCGGACCGGAGGGCGAGCAGCAGCTGGTGCGCTTCACAAGGCGCGAGCAGCGCCTCGAGCGTGAATCCCTGGGCGGTGTGGCGTTCGTACCGCTGCTGGGGGGCACGGGCTGAGGCAGCCCGTCCGCGAGCCGCCGCGGCGCGCGTGGAGTCTCTTTGCCTGATGGTGAACCAGGCAGTTCACTATCGCGGCGAGAGCCGCACAGGCGCGCGGCCTCATCAAAGCTACGTATGAAGTTAGCGTCATATCATCATGATGTAAAAGAAAAAACTCAGGCAAAAAATCCTGAAGACCGCAAAAACAAGCCTTGGGCCGCCGCTGAATTTGCTCGTCAGGCAGCCGGCAGGTCCGAAAAACCTTTGCGTTGTCAAAGTGCTTGCGCGGATATCTGCGACACGCTTACCATGCACGCCCTGTCTCTATACAACGACACAGCCGGGGAGGGCGATCAGCAGAGAACACGGGGAGGAGGAGTCGCAGAACAAAAGCAACAGTTCTCAAAAACAACAAGAACAGTGCAATTGTTCGAGTCTGTCAGCTTCGAATGATTGTTTGGTTGGTTGAGCCTCCCCCTGTGTTCTCTGCCGATCGCCTTCGCGTCCCCGCTCCCGCCTGAGCTTCATCTCAAGAACAGCGCCGCGGCTACACGCCGCTGGTCCTGCACGAGCACATTGTACGTGCGGCACGCCGCGCCGAGCTCCATCACTTCCAGCCCCACGCGCTGCTGCGCAAGCAGCGCGCGAACCGCCGCCGGCGCAAACTGCGACACGGCCCCGGTCCCGATCACGACCACCTCCGGCTGCTGCGCCAGGATGACGGCCAGATGCTCGGGCCTGAGGTCGGCGTAGCTCTGGGGCGCCCAATCGGTCGTGAGCGTGTCGGCGGTGACGATGCAGCTGCGGCGTATGCTGCGGTCCCCGATGCGGATCTCGGTGTCCGAGTAGCCGCGGATCAGATTGGCTCCCGAGCCGGTTTCGAGACTGAGCTGCATCGCCGCTACGATAGCGCCCGTGCGTGAGCTCGTCATGATCATCACTGACCTGTACCTGGCGAAGTCCGCGGCCGAGGCAAGCCTCGCCGACGCCACGAGTGCGGCAATGCCCGGTTTCGAGCACGTGAGCCGCTTCGGCGTGCGCCAGCGCATCGGCGGCGGCTGGCGCGCGTGGCTCGCGCGCTGGCTCGGCCGCGAGGACCTCGCGCAGGCCGCGCCTGCGAGCGTCGCTGCGGCGCTCCTGCCCGCTGCAGGAGCGGCGGCGCACCGGGGCGCGGCGGCCGCGCCGCGCTGGATCGCAACGCCCGTGCAGCTGACCGCGGGACTCACCGGCGTGCACCTCGGGCAGCGCGGCATCGTGCGCCTGACGCCGGCCGAGTGCGCGGCGCTGAGCGCCGCCTTCGTGCGCACCTTCGGTGACTCGGGCCTCGGCCTGTGGCCGCTCGGCGGCGGCGATTTCATCATGGAGACTCCGGGCATTGCGCCGTTGCCGACGGCCGAGCCGGCTCGTTGCCTGGGGATGGAGGTCGGATCGCAGTTGCTGCGCGGCGCTGGAGCATCGGCGCTGCTGCGCCTGACGACCGAGGTCGAGATGTGGCTGCATGGCGAGGCGCTCAACACAGCGCGCCGGGCACGCGGCGCGCAGCCGGTGACGCAGCTGTGGCTGTGGGGCAGCGCCGGGAGCGCGGCACCCGCCCCTGCGGCGGCTGCCGCGGCCGAGCTCGCCTTCGGCGAGGACGCCTACCTGGCGGGACTGTGGCATCTGCATGGCGCGTCCTGCCGGGCGCTGCCGCCGAGTCTCGATCCGCTGCTCGAGCCGGGCGGTGCGTCGCGCGCCGTGCTCGGCGTCGAAGCGGCAGGGGAGCTGGCAGGACATTCCGAGTGGCGGCTCGATGCGGCGCTGGCCGCGCTCGACCGGCGTTTCGTGTCCCCGGCGCTGCGGGCGCTCGAGGCGCGACGTCTCGGGCGCTTCCGGCTCGTGGCGAACGATACCTGTGTGAGCCTCACCCGCCACAGCACACTCAAGCGGTGGCGGCGCCGGCGGCGCGCGCTGCTCACGGCCTTCGCATGAAGCTGCGGGTGGTACGGCGCGAGTCTGCGGCGGCTGTGCGTCTCGGCGGCGGGCTGCACCCGGTTCTCGAGCGCGTTTACGCAGCGCGCGGTGTGCGCTCGCCCGCGCAGCTCGACCTGTCGCTCGGGCAGCTGCTGCCGGTGCGAACTCTCGAGGGAATTGAAGCGGCCGCCGAGCTGCTCGAGGGCCACCGCCGCGCGGGACGGGTTCTCGTCATCGGTGACTTCGATGCCGACGGGGCCACCAGCAGCGCGCTGATGGTGCGCGCGCTGCGCGCTTTCGGATTCGCCGCCGTTGACTTTCTCGTGCCCAATCGCTTCGAGTTCGGTTACGGACTCAGCCCCGAGATCGTGACGCTGGCGGCGTCCCGCGCGCCGACCCTGATCGTCACCGTCGACAACGGCATCTCCAGCCACGCCGGGGTCAGCGCCGCGCGCGAGCGCGGCATCGAGGTGCTGATTACCGATCACCACCTCCCGGGCGCGCAGCTGCCGGACGCCAACGTCATCGTCAACCCGAATCTCCCCGGCAGCCGTTTTGGCAGCCGTGCGCTCGCCGGCGTCGGCGTGGCCTTCTACGTAATGGCCGCGCTGCAGCGCCGGCTGGTGGACGCCGGCGCCGCGGCGCCGGCGGTGGCGCAATGGCTCGATCTGGTTGCGCTCGGCACAGTGGCCGACGTGGTGCCGCTCGATGCCAACAACCGCGTATTGATCGCGCAGGGGGTGAGACGAATCCGCGCCGGGCGCTGCACTCCCGGGCTCACGGCGCTGCTCGAGGTCGCCGGCAGACCGGCAGCCTCGCTCACGGCTGCAGACCTCGCATTCGGGGCGGCGCCGCGGCTGAACGCCGCGGGGCGCCTCGACGACATGAGTATCGGCATCCAGTGTCTGATTACCGACGACGCGGACAGCGCGCGGCAGCTCGCCGCACGCCTCGACGCGCTGAACGAAGAGCGCCGCAGCATCGAGGCGCGCATGCAGCAGGAGGCGCTCGCGGCGGTGCGCCGTCTGACGGAGACCGGCCCCGGAGCGCTCGAGCGCTGCGGCGTATGCCTGTTCGACGAGAGCTGGCACCAGGGCGTCGTCGGGCTGGTGGCGAGCCGGGTTAAGGACCGGGTGCGCCGGCCGGTGATCGCCTTCGCACTCGCGGACGCGGCGACGCTGCGTGGCTCGGCGCGCTCGCTCGCGGGCCTGCACATCCGCGACATGCTCGAGTCGATTGCCGCGCGGCACCCGGACATGATGAGCCGCTTCGGCGGTCACGCCATGGCCGCGGGGCTCACGCTCGAGCGTGCCAAGCTCGATGTATTCGCCCGCGCCTTCGACGAGGAGGCCGCCCGCTGGGTGCGCGGCGCTCCGCCCGCCGACACGGTCGAGACCGACGGCGAGCTGGCGCTGGACGAGCTGGCGATTGCGACCGCGCAGGCGCTGCGCGAGGGCGGTCCGTGGGGGCAGTCGTTCCCGGAGCCGACCTTCGACGGCGTCTTCAGCATACGCAACGCCCGCGTGGTCAACGAACGGCACCTGAAAATGTGGGTCGAGCCGCCGCACAGCGGCCGCGCCTTCGATGCTATCGCCTTCAATCACATCGAGCCCCAGGCGGAGTTCAGGCCGCCTGCGGGCGAGGCGCAGCTCGTGTACCGGCTGGACGTGAACCAGTATCAGGGCGAGCGGCGGCTGCAACTGCTCGTGGACCACGTCTTGCCCGCGCCAGCCAAGCCCGCTTAGCATCCGGGCGGAGTCAAACTGCCACAGCGCGTGCCGAACCATGGAAGTCAATCAGCTCAGGAAGCAACTCAAAGACCTGGGAGAGCGCATCGCCTCCCTCCGGGGGTTTCTTTGAGTACGATCGCAAGCAGGAACGCCTCGAGGAAGTCGGCCGCGAGCTGGAGGATCCGGCAGTCTGGTCGAACCCGGCGCGTGCCCAGGAGCTCGGCCGCGAGCGCGCCCGGTTGACGGCCGGCGTCGGCGACATCGACCGCACCACCAAGGCGATCGGCGACCTTGCCGAGCTGCTCGAGCTCGCGGAAGCCGAGGGAGATGAGGCCGCGGCGCGCGATATCGACGCCGATGCGCAGCGCCTGGAGACCGCGGTCCGCAACCTCGAGCTGCGGCGCATGTTCTCCGGCGAGATGGACTCGCACAACGCGTTCCTCGACATCCAGGCGGGCGCGGGCGGCACCGAGGCGCAGGACTGGGCGCAGATGCTGCTGCGCATGTACCTGCGCTGGGGAGCGGCGCGCGGCTTCCGCTGCGAAGTGATCGATTCGAATCCGGGAGAGGTCGCCGGCATCAAGAGCGCGAGCGTCGAAATGCAGGGCGAGTACGCCTACGGCTGGCTGCGCACCGAGACCGGCGTGCATCGCCTGGTACGCAAGTCGCCGTTCGATTCGGGCAACCGCCGCCACACCTCGTTCGCCTCGGTGTTCGTCTCCCCCGAGGTCGACGATGAGATCGAGATCGAGATCAACCCGGCGGATCTCAGAGTCGACGTGTACCGCTCCTCCGGCGCCGGCGGCCAGCACGTCAACAAGACCGAATCCGCGGTGCGCATCACGCACCTGCCGAGCGGCATCGTGGTCGCGTGTCAGAACGAGCGCAGCCAGCACAAGAACCGCTCCACCGCCATGAAGATGCTCAAAGCGAAGCTCTACGAGCTGGAAGTCAACAAGCGCAACGCCGCCGCCAGGGTGCTCGAGGACTCCAAGTCCGACGTCAGCTGGGGCAACCAGATCCGTTCCTACGTGCTCGACCAGTCGCGCATCAAGGACCTGCGCACGGGCGTCGAGGTGGGCAATACCGCGGCGGTGCTCGACGGGGCGCTGGACTCGTTTCTGGAGGCCTCCCTCAAGGCGGGCGTCTGATGAGCAAGGACAAAGACGACGGCGGCAACGGCGGCGACGAGAACCGGCTGATCGCCGAGCGGCGCGCCAAGCTCGCCGAACTGCGCCGCCGGGGTGGGGTGTTCCCCAACGATTTCCGGCGCGACGCGCTCGCCGGCGAGCTGCACGCCTCCTACGGCGAACGCAGCGGCGAGTGGCTGGACGCCAACCCAACGCGCGTCAACGTCGGCGGGCGGCTGCTCTTCAAGCGCCTGATGGGCAAGGCGAGCTTCGCGAAGGTCGCCGACCGCACCGGTCAGATCCAGCTGTACCTGCAGGAGGAGGCCCTCGGTGCCGCCTACGAGGCGTTCAAGGGCTGGGACGTCGGCGACATCGTTGCGGCCGGCGGGGTACTGTTCCGCACGCGCACCGCCGAGCTGTCGGTGCGGGTCGAGCGGCTGCGTCTGCTGACCAAGTCCCTGCGGCCGCTGCCGGACAAGTGGCACGGGCTCGCCGATACCGAGACGCGCTACCGGCAGCGCTACGTGGATCTGATTGTCAACGAGCGCAGTCGCGAGGTGTTCCGCATCCGCAGCCGCATCGTCCGCTATCTGCGCGACTTCCTCGATGCGCTCGACTTTCTCGAGGTCGAGACACCGATGATGCAGCCGATCCCCGGCGGGGCGGTGGCGCGACCCTTCAAGACGCACCACAACGCGCTCGACCTCGACATGTACCTGCGGATCGCCCCGGAGCTGTACCTCAAGCGGCTGGTGGTCGGCGGCTTCGAGCGTGTCTACGAGATCAACCGCAACTTCCGCAACGAGGGCGTCTCGACCCAGCACAACCCGGAGTTCACGATGCTCGAGCTGTATCTCGCGTACGCCGACTACCGCGACCTCATGGAGTGGGTCGAGAAGGCCACCCGGGGCCTGGCCGACACGCTGCACGGTACGCAACAGATCCGCTACCAGGGACGCAGCTACGACCTGGCGAAGCCCTTCCGCCGCCTCACCGTCGAGCAGGCGATCATCGACAGCAATCCCGGGATCGACCCGCTGTCGCTGCGCGATCTGACCTATCTGCGCAAGCGCTGCGAGCAGCTCGGCATCAAGGCCGGCGTGCACGACGGACCGGGGAAGCTGCAGATCGAGCTGTTCGAGAGGACCGCTGAGGCGGCGCTGCTGGAGCCGACCTTCGTGCATGCGTACCCGGCGGAGGTCTCGCCGCTGTCGCGTCCGAGCGATGCAGACCCGTTTCTCACCGACCGCTTTGAGTTCTTCCTCGCCGGACGCGAGATCGCCAACGGCTTCTCCGAGCTCAACGACCCGGAGGACCAGGCGGCGCGGTTCCGCGCCCAGGTGGCGCGCAAGGAGCGCGGCGATGAGGAGGCGATGTTTTACGACGCCGACTACGTGCGGGCGCTTGAGTACGGCATGCCGCCCACCGCAGGACTCGGAGTCGGCATCGACCGCCTGGTCATGTTCTTCACCGACTCCGCCTCGATCCGCGACGTGATCCTCTTCCCCCACATGCGCCCGGAGGCCTGAGGCCGCCCCGCGACCGCAGCCGTCAGCGGCCCGGAATCTCCACGCTGAAGCTGCCGCCGGAACTTTGCGGCACACCGTCGCGGAGCTCGTAGTAGTCGCCCTTGTCGGCAACGAAAATATGCCGCGCGGTCGTGAGGCCCGTTGCGCCGTCGAGTGTGCCCGCGGCGATGCTGATGTAGTCGCGGCCCGTCCCTTCCCAGAAGAGAGTCGAGCCGCACTGCGCGCAGAAACCGCGGCGCGCCTCGGGCGAGGAGGGGTACCACGTGAGCTCCGCCTGAGAGACGAGCTCGAAGTCGCGCCGCCACGCGGCCGTCGCCGCCATGAAGTGCCCGGTCGTGCGGCGGCACTGCGTGCAATGACAGGCGACCACCGCGCGCAGCGGTCCGGTGACGCGATAGCGCACCGCGCCACACAGGCATGCGCCGGTTCTGGCGCCCGGGCCGGAGCTGCTGTCAGCAACTGGGTTCATCCTCAGGTCTCCTCCGCGGCTCAATCCGGCAGTGTGTAAGGCAGCGCGAGCGGGGCGGCCTCGAGGGCCGCGGAGTCCGCGCTCGTGGCGGCCTGATCCGCCGCAGGCGCGCCGGCCGCGAGCGGGGCGACTGCCAGGAACTCGCTCGTCCCGTCCGGCAGCTGCACCGCGCGCACGACCTTGAGCGCACGCCCGTCGGCGAGCTGCCGGGCATCCCCTGGCCTCAGCGCCTGCGGCACCTGTGTAGCGAAGCGTTGCAGGCGACGCTTGACGCGGCCGCGATAGTGGGCGCGCGCAATCACCTCCTGGCCCGTATAGCACCCCTTATCGAAGGCGATGGCGCCGAGCACATCGAGGTTCAGCATCTGCGCGACAAACTCCTCCGAGGTGGCCGCGTATACTTCGGGCTCCCCGCTGGCGACTGCGAGCCGCTCCCACTCCGTGACTGGCAGCGGGATTGCACCAGCGGGGAGAGCGGGCGGACCTGCGGCCGCCGCCTCTGTGGGCTGCGCCGTGAGCCAGCGCGCGGGATCGGTGCCGATGCGCACGGCGATCGAGCTATCCGCGCGCGCTACGGCATTGAGCGCCGCGGGCAGGGCCGCGGCAGGCGGCTGCACGTGCGGCCCACCGCTCGCAACCACTCCGGCGATCGACCAGTCCGCCGACTCGTCCGAGAGCTTCACTTTCGCGCGCAGGATGAACTTCGACATGCGGGCCACAACCGGGCCGACGAGCTCGCGCGGCAGGATGGCGAGGAGGTCAGCCGGAGCGAGCTCGACAAGACGCAGCACTGCGACGGTGCGCCCCTGCGGGTTGTGATAGGCGGCGAGCAGCGATCGCGCGGCGCCGAGGAGTCTCAGGTCGTTCGAGAGCTGACCCTGAAGGAAGGACACTGCATCCGTGCCGCGCACGCGCAGCACGCCGAGGGAATCGAGTGACACGTATGAGAGGACGCCTTGCATGTGGTTGATCGTTGTTTTGCTTAACTTTTTCGTGGCTGCGAACGCGGAATTCTGGCAGACTTGATGGGTATGCCGACGTCCGATCGCAAGAGCGCGCCCTCGGGCGCGCGGCCCGCCGATTTTTAGTCTATGCCGGGTCGCCCGATATCGCCCCACCTCGGGGTGTACAAGATGTCCCGGTACACGCTGGCGACGTCGATCTTCAATCGCTTCACGGGGGTCGCGCTGTCGCTCGGGCTGGTACTGCTGGTCTACTGGCTGCTTGCGGTGGCGGACGGCCCGCGGCGCTTCGCGAGCGTCGCGCGGCTGTTGTCGCTGCCGATCCTGAAGCTCGTCTATGCCGCCTGCGTCATCGCTTTCTGCTATCACCTGGTTGCCGGCATGCGCCATCTGGTCTGGGATACCGGCAGGGGGCTCGAGCGCCGCCAATCGCAGCGCAGCGCGTGGCTGGTCGTTGCGGTCAGCATCCTGCTGATGCTGGCGGTCGGCTACTGCGCGTGGCTGGCGGGAGTGCGCACGCCATGAGCCTGCGCAGCCCGCTCGGCAAGGTGCTCGGCAGCGGCGCTGCCGGTCAGGGCGTGCACCACTGGTGGTTACAGCGACTCACCTCACTCGCCCTCGTGCCGCTCACGATCTGGTTCGCGGTATCGCTGCTGGCGCTCCCCTCGCTCGATTACGCGACGGTGGCCGCCTGGGTGCATGGCAGCCTCACTGCGCTGCTGCTCATACTCCTGCTGTTGGTCGGCGCCTGGCACTCGCAGCTTGGGCTGCGCGTGGTGATCGAGGACTACGTGCATGGTGCCGGCAGTCGCATCCTGCTGCTGGTCCTCGCGCTGTTCGCGAACGTTCTGCTCGCTGCGGCCGGGGTCTTCGCGGTGCTGCGGATCGTCTTCGGGGCCAACGCGTGAGCGCCTACGAAGTCTCCGACCACAGCTACGACGTCATCGTAGTCGGCGCCGGCGGCGCGGGGCTCCGCGCCACACTCGGCCTGGCCGAAAGCGGCCTTTCAACCGCCTGCATCACCAAGCTTTTTCCGACGCGCAGCCACACGGTCGCCGCGCAGGGCGGGATCTCCGCGGCTCTCGGCAACATGGGCGAGGACGACTGGCGCTGGCACATGTATGACACCGTCAAGGGATCGGACTGGCTCGGCGATCAGGATGCGATCGAGCTCATGTGCAAGGAGGCGCCCGCCGCCGTGATCGAGCTCGAGCACTACGGCGTGCCGTTCTCGCGCACCGAGAGCGGCCACATTTACCAGCGCCCCTTCGGGGGGATGACGACGCATTTCGGTAAGGGCATCGCGCAACGCACCTGCGCCGCGGCCGACCGCACCGGTCATGCGATGCTGCATACCCTCTACCAGCAGTCGATCCGCCACGCGGCGACCTTCTTCATCGAGTATTTCGCGATCGACCTGATCATGGAGGAGGGTGCGTGCCGCGGTGTGGTGGCGCTCGATCTGAACACGGGGACGTTGCATCGCTTCCGTGCCCACATGACGATCCTCGCCACCGGCGGCTACGGCCGCTGCTATTTCTCCTGTACCTCGGCGCACTCCTGCACCGGCGACGGCAATGCCATGGTGCTGCGCGCGGGACTGCCGCTCCAGGACATGGAATTCGTGCAGTTTCATCCCACCGGCATCTACGGCGCCGGTTGCCTGATCACCGAAGGGGCACGCGGCGAAGGCGGCTACCTCACCAACTCCGGGGGCGAGCGCTTCATGGAGCGCTACGCCCCCAACGCCAAGGACCTCGCCTCGCGCGACGTGGTGAGCCGGGCGATGATTCTCGAGGTCCGCGAGGGCCGCGGCGTCGGCCCCGAGCACGACCACATCGCGCTGCATCTCGAGCACCTCGGCCCGGGCGTCATCCACGAGCGGCTGCCCGGGATCGCGGAGACGGCGCGCATCTTCGCCGGCGTCGACGTCACGCGCGAGCCGATCCCGGTGCAGCCCACGGTCCACTACAACATGGGCGGGATACCCTGCAATTATCACGGCGAAGTGGTCCGCCCCAGGGACGGCAATCCGGACAGCGTCGTGCCCGGGCTGATGGCGGTAGGTGAGGCGGCCTGCGTGTCGGTGCACGGCGCGAACCGACTGGGCTCCAACTCGCTGCTCGACCTCGTCGTGTTCGGGCGCGCGGCCGCACGGCGCTGCGCGCAGCTCCTCGCCCCGGGCGCCGAGCACCGGCCGCTCGCCGCCGACGCCGGCCACCCGGCGCTCGAGCGGCTCGAGCGCCTGCGGCAGGCAAACGGCGCACGCGGCACGGCTCAGATCCGTCTCGAGATGCAGAAGACCATGCAGCTCGATGCGGCGGTGTTCCGCACCGGCGAGACCCTCGCCCAGGGGATCGCGAGGATCGGGGCGACCTTCGCCTCGTTTACGGACGTGCGCGTCGCGGACCGCTCGCTGGTCTGGAACAGCGACCTCATCGAGACCCTCGAGCTCGAGAACCTGCTGCTGCAGGCAACCGCCACGATCCACTCCGCGGCGAACCGCGCCGAGAGCCGCGGTGCGCATGCCCGCGAGGACTTCCCGCTCCGCGACGACGCCAACTGGCTCAAGCACACCCTGGTGTGGGTCGACGGACCACAGCGCGCGCGCTTCGACTACCGTCCGGTGCACCTCAACACCCTCACGGGCGACGTCGAGTCGATCCCGCCGAAGGCGCGGACTTACTGAAGGCGCTGACCCTGAAGAGGACCCTTATGGCCGAATTCCGCCTGCCCGCCAATTCGCGCATCGTGCCCGGAGTGACGCACCCGGCGCCGGCGGGCGCCGCCGAGGTGCGTAAGCTGCGCGTCTACCGGTTCGACCCGGACAGCGGCGGCAATCCGCGGCTCGATACGTTCCACCTCGATCCGCGCAGCTGCGGCCCGATGGTGCTCGATGCCCTGATCCAGCTCAAATCGACGGTCGATTCCACGCTCACCTTCCGCCGCTCCTGCCGCGAGGGCATCTGCGGATCGTGCGCCATGAACATCAACGGCCTGAACCGGCTCGCCTGCACGACCTCGATGCGGGAGCTGGCCGGTGAGGTGCGCATCTACCCTTTGCCGCACATGCCGGTGGTCAAGGACCTGGTACCCGATCTCACGAACTTCTACGCGCAGTACGCGGCGGTGAGACCCTGGCTGCAGACTCTTACACCCGCCCCGCCCGACCGCGAGCGGCTGCAGACCAAGGACGAGCAGGAGAAGATCGACCGCCCGGCGGCGTGCATTCTGTGTGCCTGCTGCTCGACCGCCTGTCCGAGCTACTGGTGGAACAGCGAGCGCTTCCTCGGCCCTGCGGCGCTCCTCGCCGCCTACCGCTGGATCATCGACAGTCGCGATGAGGCTGCCGGGGTACGACTGGACGAGCTCGAGGATCCGTTCCGCCTGTATCGCTGCCATACGATCATGAACTGCACCGACGTCTGCCCGAAGGATCTGAACCCGGCCAAGGCGATCGCAGAACTCAAAAAGCTGCTCATCGAGCGAGAGATCTGACGCATGGCTACGCTGCAGGAAACCGCCAGGCAGGGGACGGAGGGTGCGGGCACGGAGCAGGGGCGGCTGCTGTGGCGCTGCCGTCGAGGCATGAAGGAGCTGGACGTCATGCTCGAGCGCTTTGCGCGCGGCGCCCTCCCGGGGGCGGCGCCCGAGGAGCGCGTGCTGTTCGAGCAGCTGCTGGCACTGCCCGATTCGCAGCTGGCGCGTTACCTGCTGGCTGGAGAAACCCCGGCCGAGGCCCGCCTGGCGCGGCTGGTGGACCACATTCGGGACTTATGTCGCCCGGGGGGTGTACCGGCGGTATTCTGCCCGTAGCGGGGCAGACTTAAGTGCTGAACTTTCCATTGAGGTCACAGTCTATTCGGCTCAGGGCGCGGCGGCCTTCTGCCTGCAGGGCATAGAGGGCGCGCGTGGGCGCCGACGTAAGCGATCTGAGCCTGGTACGCCGTGTGCAGCGCGGCGACAAGGGGGCATTCGATGCGCTGGTGCTCAAGTACCAGCACAAACTCGTCAAGCTGGTCATGCGCTACGTGCGCAACCCGGCGGAAGCCGAGGACATCGCGCAGGAGGCCTTCATCAAGGCGTATCGAGCGTTGCCGCAGTTCCGCGGCGACAGCGCCTTCTACACGTGGCTGTACCGCATCGCCATCAACACCGCCAAGAACGCCGTCGTCTCCCGTGACCGTAGTCCGGTCGAGTACAACCTGGATCGCAGCAACGATGAGTCCTACGAGATGCAAGGCCGAATGAAGGATTCCGAGACCCCCGAGGGGCTGGTGCTGACCGATGAGATCCGCTCGATCGTCAACGCCGCCATTGACGCCCTGCCCGAGGATCTGCGCACGGCGATCGTGCTGCGCGAGCTCGAGGGACTGTCGTACGAGGAGATTGCCGCCACCATGGACTGCCCGGTGGGGACGGTGCGTTCGCGCATCTTCAGGGCACGCGAAGCGATCGATCGTCGCCTGCGTGAGGTGTTCGAAGGCGGATTAGGACGCGCGGAGGAGCTGGGATGAACGAGGAGCTCGACAGTCAGTTGTCCGCGATGTTCGACGATGAGCTGCCGCCGGGGGAGTGCGAGCTGCTGGCGCGGCGCCTGTCGCGCGACGAGCAGTTGATGGCCCGCTGGGGCCGCTACGCCGTCATTGGGGCTGCGATCCGCGCCGAGCGGGGCGTGCGCCTGAACGCGCGCGTCGCCGGACGGGTGAACGCGCGGATCGTGTCCGAGCCGGCCCTCAGCGGGGCTGCTGAGCCGTCGCCGGGCGTTTTCGGGCGGCGTCTGTGGTGGCAACCAGTAGCGGGCGCCGCGGTGGCCGCCGGGGTCGCCGCGGCGGCGATCCTGTGGTTGCGTGGGCAGATGCCCGCGGCGGCGCCGCCACTGACCGCTCAGGTGAACACGACGCAGGTGAGCGCGGCCACCCGGTCGGAGCCTCCGGCAGCCCTGCCTGTGGTTCCCGCTCGTGGCTCCGGCGAGCCGGTCAGCTATGTGGTACCGGCGCCCGGCACCACGGCGCCGGCTGCCCTCGTGCCGAGCGCCGAGCTTGCCAACTACGTGGTGGCGCACAGCATGTTTTCTCCCCCGGTGGCACGGCGCAACCTGCTGTCGGCATTCATGACGAGCGGCGAGGCACTGGCGGTCGCGGCACCCGCCGTGTCCGGCTACGATGCGCAGCACGATGCGCCGAGCCAGCCACAGTAGCCGGCGGCTTTCGCTCCTGATTCTTGTGTGGGCGGCGGGCGCTGCGGTAAGCGCGCTCGCCGCGGCACCGGCGTCGCCGGACAAGACCGGGGCGGAGGTTGCCCCGACGACCTGGCTCGAGCGCATGAATCGCGCGCTCACCACGCGCAACTACGACGGCACCTTCTCGCACTGGCATGGGGGTACGGTGGAGATGCTGCGCATCATCCATCGGGTGCAGGACGGGCAGGTGGCGGAGCGGCTGGTGTCGCTGGACGGCTCGGGGCGCGAGTTCATTCGCCGCGGAGGCAGCCTTACCTGCTACCTGCCCGACAAGCGCACCGTGCTGGTGGAGGAGCGCCCGCCGCAGGAGTCGCTGGTCGGATTTCCGGCGGTCAACGAGCAGACTGCGAGCCTCTACGAGATCCGCGAGGTGGCCCGCATGCGGCTCAACCGCCGCGACACCCACGTCATCACCATCGCGCCCCGGGACGAGTACCGCTACGGTTACCGCCTGTGGATCGACGATTCGACCGCGATGCCGCTCAAATCGCAGCTGTGCGATGCCCGCGGCGACGTCATCGAGCAGATCGTGTTTGCGAGCCTGAAGCTCTCGGCGCACATCCCCGACTCCGCGTTCAAGCCGGAGGTGTCGGCCGAGGGCTTCCGGTGGCTGCGCAGCGACAGCGGGGCGCCGCCGGCCGCGGCGCCCGCCACCGAATGGAGCGCGCTGAGGCTCCCGCCGGGGTTCCGCATGCTGCTGCGGCGCGTGCAGATCCTGCCCGGGGCACCCGGTCAGGTCGATCACCTGGTGTTCAGCGACGGACTGGCGTCCGTGTCGGTCTTCGTCGAGGTACGTCCCGCGAGCCCCGGCCAGGCGCAGTTGTCGCAGTCGGCCACGGTCGGATCGTCGTCGGCGTTCTCGACGGTCATCGACGGCCACAAGATCACGGCCGTGGGCGAGGTCCCGCCGGCCACCGTGCGTTTCATCGCCTCCCAGGTCAAGGCCGAGGAGTCTTCGCCCGGCGCCGCGCACCCGTAATATGAATCGGCTCGGGATCGCGACATTCGTGTGCCTGTGAGCGGTGCAGCCCCCCCGGGACGCCTGACGATCGTCCAGCGCCGCGACTGCGAGCTGTGCGAGGCCATGCTGCGCGAGCTGCAGGCTTTCGGGCGCAGCTCCCCGCTGCCGCCGCTGGAGGTCCTCGACGTCGATTCAGATGCCGAGCTGCGCCGCCGCCATGGGCTCGACGTGCCGGTACTGCTGCTCGATGGCACGGTCGTCTGTCGCCACCGGCTGGATGCGGCGGAACTGCGCCGGCTGCTCAAACCGCGTCCCTGAGGGCCACCCCGGGAAATCGCGCCTGCCACGACGGGCGAATTTAAGGCCTGCAATCAAGATGCGCGATTTCCCGGGGGCCCCGGCGCGTCCGGCAGGGCCGGCGGGCGCAAACTTCCCTATAATCCGCCCGCCGCTTGACTTCGGAACGCGCGGCGAGGTTAAGCAACTGCCCGCGGGATTCATGCGCCAGATACGCAACTTCTCCATCATCGCGCACGTAGATCACGGTAAATCGACGCTCGCCGACCGCTTCATCCAGCTGTGCGGGGGACTCGCCGACCGCGAGATGCAGGCCCAGGTGCTCGATTCGATGGATCTCGAGCGCGAGCGCGGCATCACCATCAAGGCGCAGAGCGTCACTCTCTATTACACGGCGCGCGACGGCGAGCGGTACCAGCTGAACATGATCGACACGCCGGGGCACGTGGACTTCTCCTATGAGGTCTCGCGCTCGCTGGCAGCCTGCGACGGAGCCCTGCTGGTGATCGACGCTTCCCAGGGCGTGGAGGCCCAGAGTGTCGCCAACTGCAACACGGCGCTCGAGCAGGGCCTGGAGGTGCTGCCGGTCATCAACAAGATCGATTTGCCGTCGGCGGACCCCGAGCGGGTGATCCGCGAGGTCGAGGAGATCATCGGCATCGAGGCGCACGATGCGGTACGCGTCAGCGCCAAGACCGGCGAGGGCGTCGCCGAGCTGCTGGAGGTTCTGGTCCGGCGCATCCCCGCGCCGCGCGGCGACGGTGCGGCGCCGCTGCAGGCGCTGATCGTCGATTCGTGGTTCGACAACTACGTGGGCGTGGTGTCGCTGGTGCGCGTGATGAACGGCAGCCTGCGCAGCGGCGAGAAGATCCGCGTGGTCTCGACCGGTCGCAGCCACAATGTCGACCGGCTCGGGCGCTTCACCCCCAAGGCAGTGGTCGAGCACGAGTTGTCCGCGGGCGACGTCGGCTTCGTGGTCGCCGGCATCAAGGAGATCGACGGCGCACCGGTCGGCGATACCATCACACTGGAGAATCGCCCGGCCCCGGCGCCGCTGCCGGGCTTCAAGCAGATCAAGCCGCGGGTGTTCGCGGGGCTGTTTCCCGTGAACTCGGAGGACTACGAGAAGTTCCGCGACGCGCTTTCCAAGCTGCGCCTCAACGACTCGGCGCTCCACTACGAGCCCGAGGTCTCGACCGCGCTTGGGTTCGGCTTCCGCTGCGGGTTCCTCGGCCTGCTGCACATGGACATCGTGCAGGAGCGGCTCGAGCGCGAGTACCAGCTGACGCTGGTCACCAGCGCACCGACGGTGGTGTACGAAGTGGCGCGCACCAACGGGGTGGTCGAGTACGTCGACAACCCCGCGAAGCTCCCGGCGAGCAACGACATCGACGAGCTGCGCGAGCCGATCATCGTGGCCAACATCCTGGTGCCCCCCGACCACGTCGGCGCGGTCCTGAAACTGTGCAACGACAAGCGCGGCACACAGAACAAGATGCTGTACCTCGGCACGCAGGTGTCGCTGCAGTACCAGCTGCCGCTCGCCGAGGTGGTGCTGGATTTCTTCGACCGCCTGAAGTCCGTGAGCCGCGGCTATGCATCGTTCGACTACGACTTCAGCCACTTTCAGGCGGCACCGCTCGCCAAGCTCGATATCCTCATCAACGGCGACAAGGTGGACGCGCTGTCGATCATCGTGCACAAGGACAGCGCCTACCAGCGCGGCCGCGAGCTGGTGGACAAGATGCAGGAGCTGATTCCGAGGCAGATGTTCGAGGTGGCGGTGCAGGCGGCGATCGGCAGCGCGGTGATCGCGCGCGCCACGGTCAAGGCGCTGCGCAAGAACGTGCTGGCCAAGTGTTACGGTGGCGACGTCACCCGCAAGCGCAAGCTGCTCGAGAAGCAGAAAGAAGGCAAGAAGCGCATGAAACAGTTAGGTCACGTGGAGATTCCGCAGGAAGCGTTCCTCGCGGTTCTCCAGGTCGGACGGCGGAGTTAGAGCGATCATGCTGGACGCGCTGATGCCGCTGCTGGTGCTGCTGTCCTGGCTGGCCCTGCCGGTCGGACTTGCATGCGTTGTCGACGACTGGCTGCTGCGCCCGCGGCGGGCGGCGCGCGTGGGTCCGGGGCCGCGCGATACGGCGTTGATGCGCGCGCTCTACGGCGTGCTGCCGGTGCTGATTGGAGCTGCGGTGCTGCGGCTGCTGCTCGCCGAGCGGCTCGACTTCAGCGCCGTGCTGCTTGCCATTACGGTGGTGACCGGGGTGGTGTGGGCGTTCGATGCATACGTGCTGCGGCCGCAGCGCATGGCCGCAGCCCGGGCTGCCGGCCGCGACCCGGCGCTGATTCCCGAGCCGGGTACGGTCGACTACGCGCGCAGCTTCTTCCCCGTGGCGCTGGTGGTGCTGCTGCTGCGCGCCTTCATCTTCGAGCCGTTCCGCATCCCTTCCGATTCCATGATGCCGACGCTGCTCGACGGCGACTTCATCGTCGTCAACAAGTACGCGTACGGGCTGCGTCTGCCGGTGATCAACCGCAAGGTCGTCCCGGTCGGCGAGCCACAGCGCGGCGACGTGGTGGTGTTCCGCTATCCGCTGGACCCTTCCACCAACTTCATCAAGCGCCTGGTCGGGCTGCCCGGCGACCACGTCGTGGTGCAGGACAACCGCATCACTATCAACGGCAAGGAAGTGCCGTTCAGCTACGACGCCAAGTACAACGACGGCTGCTATATGAACCTCACCGAGATCGACGAACGCCTCGGCAAGCACGACCACAAGGCGATCTTCTGTCCGGTGGCGCTCGACCGGGCCCCGGTGCTGCCGGGCTGCAAGCGCAGCGGCGTGCGCGGCTACGTCTGCGGCGACGAGGACGCGCCCGGGTTTCTGCGGACCCCGCCATTTGTCGGTGACGTGCCGCCGGGGCAATATCTGATGATGGGCGATAACCGCGACAACAGCGACGACGGCCGCTCGTGGGGGTTCGTGCCCGAGGAGAACCTGGTCGGCAAGGCGACCCGGATCTGGTTCAATTGGGATCCACATCGTGCCGGCGGTCCACAGTGGAGCCGCATCGGCATGGCCATACACTGACGCCGCTGGCGGGCGAGGAGAGCTAAGCGATGCGCGTAAGGCAAAGGGGTGTCACGGCGATCGGCTGGATCATCCTGATGGTGCCATTTGCGGTGGTGGGCTATGGCCTCATCCGCCTGGCGCCGGTGTACCTGAACTACATGAAGGTGGTGCGTGCCCTGGACGAGGTGGCGGGCGACCCGGACGCCAGCACCATGAATGCCGACGCGATCCGCACGAAGATCGACCGGCACTTCGAGATCGACATGGTGGATTACCCGACCGCCAAGGACATCAAGATCACGCGCGACGGCACCTCCTGGTCGGTGGAGGCTGCCTACGAGGACGATGCGCCGCTGTTCTCCAATATTTCCCTGCACGTGGTGTTCGACAAGCTGGTCCACACGCGGGGTGGCGGCTAGCGGCATGAGCGGCTCCGAGGCGACCGGGCGCTGGGTACGTGCGGCGCTCGGCTACCAGCCGCGCGATCCCGAGCTGTTCCGCGCCGCCCTGACCCACCGCAGCGCCGCCGGCGCGAACAACGAGCGCCTGGAGTTCCTCGGCGATGCGGTGCTGAACCTCGTGATCGCCGAGCAGCTGTACCGCGCCTTTCCGCGGGCGGACGAGGGCGACCTGAGCCGGCTGCGCGCGCGGCTGGTCAGCCGCGAGCCGCTGGCCGAGGTGGCGGCCCGGCTCGAGCTCGGTAACGTGCTGCGGCTCGGCTCCGGCGAGCTCAAGAGCGGCGGCTTTCGCCGCCAGTCGATCCTCGCGGACGCGCTCGAGGCGATCTGCGGCGCGGTGTTCCTCGACGGCGGCCTGGCGGCGGTCGAGCCGGTGGTGCACGCGCTGTTCGCGCCGCGGCTTGAGGCGCTGCCCGATCCCGCGACGCTCAAGGACGCCAAGACCCGTCTGCAGGAGTTTTTGCAGGAGCGCGGGCTGGCGCTGCCGCGCTACCGCGTCGAGCGCATCGAGGGGGCAGCTCATGCGCAGACCTTCCGCGTCAGCTGCGAGGTCGCCGCCTTCGGGCGCCGGGTGCAGGGCGGCGGCTCGAGCCGCCGGCGTGCCGAGCAGGCAGCGGCCGAGCGGATGCTCGGGGAGCTCGCCCAGAGCGGCGCTGCGGAGCGGCACACATGAATGCCGCGCCGCCGGGGTTTCGCAGCGGCTTTGCCGCCCTCGTCGGCCGGCCGAACGTCGGCAAGTCGACGTTGCTCAATGCGCTCGTCGGCGAGAAGCTCAGCATCGTCACGCCGCGGCCGCAGACCACACGTAACCGCATCGTCGGCGTTCTCGACCTGCCGCAGGCCCAGATCGCCTTCGTCGACACGCCGGGGCTGCATCGCGCGGCGCGCCGCGCGCTCAACAAGGCCATGAACCGCACCGCAACCGCAGCTCTCGAGGACGCCGACGTCATCGTGCTGGTGGTGGAGGCGCTCAAGTGGACAGCCGAGGACGAGCTGGCCCTCGGGCGCATTGTGCGGTCGGGGCGGCCGGCGCTCGCGGCCGTGAACAAGATCGACCGCGTACGTCCGCGCGAGCGGCTGCTGCCGTATCTCGCCAAGCTCGCCGCGCGCCATGAGTTCCGCGCCATCGTGCCGGTTTCGGCGCTGCGCGGCGGGAACCTCGAGGACCTGCGGCAGACCATCGCCGCGCAGCTGGCGGAGTCGCCGCCGCTCTATCCCCCGGGCGAGCGCACCGACCGCAGCGCGAGCTTTCGCATCGCGGAGCTGATCCGCGAGAAACTGACGCTCGAGCTCAATCAGGAAGTGCCTTACGGAATCGCAGTCGAGATCGAGCGCGTGGCGGAGGAGGGGGAGCAACTGGCGGTGGACGCGGCAATCTGGGTCGATCGCGAGGGCCAGAAGCCGATCGTCATCGGGGCGCACGGCGCGCGGCTGAAGCGCGTGGGACGCGCGGCGCGGCTGGCGGTCAACGAGCTTCTCGGCCGGCGCGTGCATCTCACGCTCTGGGTGAAGGTGCGCGAGAACTGGGCCGACAACGCCCGTGCACTCCGCCAGCTGGGGGTCGAATGAGCCGCAGCCTGCGCCGCGTCGAGCTCGCGCCCGGCTACATCCTGCATCACCGGCCGTGGCGCGACACCAGCCGGATTCTCGAGGTGCTGACCCGCGAGCACGGCCGGCTGACGCTGTTTGCGCGCGGCGTGCGCGGACCCGCGGCGAAGCTCGCCCCGGTACTGCAGCCTTTCCAGCTGCTGCTGCTGTCGTGGAGCGGCCGGGGCGAGGCGCCGTGGCTCAGCGGCGCCGAACGCACCAGCAGGCCCCCGCTCCCCGCTGCGTGCCTGATGTCGGCGTTCTACCTGAACGAGCTGCTGCTGCGGCTTACCACCCGACACGATCCGCAGCCGCTCCTGTTCGATCATTATCACGGCGTGCTCGAGCGGCTGCGCGAGGGCAGCCCGCTCGAGCCGGTATTGCGGGTGTTCGAGAAGCGCCTGCTGATGCTCGTGGGCTATGGACTGGATCTGACCGCCGAGGCGCACAGCGGCGCGCCGCTCGAGCCGGACCGGTACTATGATTTCCGACCGGAGCAGGGACTGGTGCCGGTGGCCGCGCGCACCGCGGGCGCGCTCGCCGGCCGCTCACTGCTCGCGCTCCACGAGGAGCGCTTAAGCGGGCCACGCGAGCTCGCGGATGCGCGGCGGCTGCTGCAGGCGGCGCTCGGCGCCTGCCTCGAGGGCCGGCCGCTCGCCACGCGCACGGTGGCGAAATCGATGCTGCGAAAGGCGGCGCATTCATGAGCGGACCGATCGCCCTCGGCGTCAACATCGATCACGTGGCTACGCTGCGCCAGGCGCGCCGTGGCCGCCATCCCGATCCGGTGCACGCGGCGCTCGCCGCGGAGCTCGCCGGCGCGGACGGCATCACGCTGCACCTGCGCGAGGACCGCCGCCACATCCAGGAGCAGGACGTACAGGCGTTGCGCGAACGGCTGCAGACGCGCATGAATCTCGAAATGGCGGTCATCGACGAGATGCTCGTGTTCGCCGCCGAGGCGCGCCCGGCGGACTGCTGCCTGGTGCCCGAGCGGCGCGCGGAGCTCACGACGGAGGGCGGGCTGGCGGTGGCGGGACAGGTGCCGCGGATCAAGGCCGCGACCGCCGTGCTGGCCGCCCGTGGTATCCGCGTGGCGCTCTTCATCGACCCGGACGCCGCGCAGGTCGAGGCGGCGGCCGAGACGCTCGCCCCGGCGGTGGAGCTGCATACCGGCGCGTACGCCAACGCCGCCGGCGCCGCCCAGGCTGTCGAGCTCGAGCGGCTCAGGGAGGCCGCGCGCCGCGCCGTGCGCTTAGGCCTCGAGGTGCATGCCGGGCACGGCCTCGACTACCACAACGTGCAGCCGGTTGCCGCGATCGCGGAGGTGGTCGAGCTCAACATCGGCCACGCGATCATCGCGCGCGCGGTGTTCACGGGAATCGAGGCTGCGGTGCGCGAGATGAAGGCACTGATGGCGGCGGCACGCACGTGATCTTCGGTATCGGCGTGGACGTGCTCGAGACGCGGCGCATTGCCGAGACGCTGGCGCGCTTCGGCGACCGCTTCGTCGAGCATCTGCTCATGCCCGCGGAGGCCGAGCAGCTCGCCCGGACCCAGCGCCGCGAGCGCTTTCTCGCGATGCGCTTTGCCGCCAAGGAGGCGATCGTCAAGGCGCTCGGAACCGGCTTTGCCCACGGCATGTGGATCCGCGACGTCGGCGTAGTGCAAAACAGCTACGGCAAGCCGGAAGTGGTGTTCTCCCAGCGCGGTGAGGAGGTGCGGCGCCGCCTCGGAGCGGGCGAGGCGCACGTTACGCTCACCGACGAGGCGGGGCTCGTGGTCGCGGTGGCGGTGCTCATGAAGGCGACATGAACCTCCTGGCGTTCGATATTGAGACGGTGCCGGACGTCGAGCTCGGACGGCGCCTGTACGGACTCGATGGTCTCGCGGATGGCCAGGTCGCCAAAGCCATGTTCGCGCTGCGCCGCCAGGACACGGGCGGGGACTTCCTTTCGCTCGAGCAGCAGCGCGTGGTCGCGATCGCCTGCGCACTGCGCAACGGCGATGGTTTCAGGGTGTGGAGTGTGGGCGATCCCGGGGCGGGCGAGGGCGAGCTGGTGCAGCGCTTCTTCGACGGCATCGCCAAGTTCTCCCCCAACCTCGTCTCCTGGAACGGCTCGGGGTTCGATCTGCCGGTGCTCAGCTACCGCGCACTCCTGCACGGGGTGCGCGCGGCGCGCTTCTGGGAGACGGGCGATGAGGATCCGGCCTTCCGGCACAACAATTACCTGAACCGCTATCACGCGCGGCACACCGATCTCATGGACGTGCTGTCGGGCTTCGGCTCGCGCAACCGGGTGTCGCTCGCCAACATGGCATGCCTGCTCGGATTGCCCGGCAAGCTCGGCTTCGGTGGCGATCAGGTCTGGGACGCCTGGCAGCGCGGGGATCTGCCCGGCATCCGCCGCTATTGCGAGACCGATGTACTGAACACCTATCTCATTTATCTGCGCTTCGAGCAGCTGCGCGGGCATCTCACGGTTGCGCGGCACGCGGAGGAGCTCGGGCGTGTGCGCTTGTGGCTGGAGGCTTCGCAGCAGCCCCACTTCGAGCGTTTTCTGGCTGCCTGGAACGGCACTGCTTGACTGCCTGCGGGCGAACGGCGCCGCGCGCGCCCCAGGACGCGGCGGCCGAGACCGCGACCGTCGCCGGACTGACTCACGAGGGCGAGGGGGTGGTGCGCGGCGGCAAGACCGTGTTCGTCACCGGCGCGCTCCCCGGGGAGCGGATCCGCTTCCGACGCTTGCGACGCCATCGCCAGCACGATGACGGCGAGCTCCTCGAGGTGCTCGAGCCCTCGCCCGCGCGCGTTACGCCCGAGTGCCCGCACTTCGGAGTTTGCGGCGGCTGCGTGCTCCAGCATCTCGAGCCCGCCGCGCAGCTGCTCGCCAAGGAGCAGCAGCTCAAGGACACCCTCGCGCACGTCGCGCGCGTCGCACCCGCGAGATGGCTGCCGCCGCTTGCGGGCCCTGCGTGGGGCTACCGGCGCCGCGCACGCCTCGGGGCCAAGTACGTGCACCGCAAGGGACGGGTGGTGGTGGGGTTCCGAGAGCGCGTGGCGCCCTACGTGGCGGACCTTAAGGCTTGTCGCGTGCTGGCCACACCGTCCGACCTGCTCATCGAGCCGCTGGCGGAGCTCCTCACCGGGCTGACGATCCGCGAGCGCGTGCCGCAGATCGAGCTGGCCGTGGGAGACGATGCCACGGCGCTCGTGCTGCGCGTGCTCGAGTCGCCCCCGGAGCAGGATCTGGCATGCCTGCGGTCATTCGCGGCGCGGCACGGGCTGCGCCTTTACCTGCAGCCGGCGGGGCCCGGGTCGGTCACCGAGCTCACGGCAGGCGCGCCGGACAGCGCCGGGGGCGCCGCACCGCTCCACTACGCGCTCGAGCGTTTCGGGCTGACGCTCGGGTTTGCGCCGACGGACTTCATCCAGGTCAATGCTCCGGTGAACCAGGCACTCGTGGCTCGCGCCGTGGAGCTGCTGGCCCCGGGGCCTGACTCGCGGGTGCTCGACGTGTACTGCGGCATCGGCAACTTCACGCTGGCGCTTGCCAGGTCCGCGGGCAGCGCGGTGGGCGTCGAGGGCGAGCCTGCGCTCGTTTCCCGCGCCCGCGCCAACGCCGTGCGCAACAGTCTCGGCAACGTCGAATTCCACGTCGCCGATCTCGCCGCCGCCCCCGATGCGGCCGCCGCGTGGTTGCGCGAGCCCTGCACGCACGTGCTGCTCGACCCGCCGCGCACCGGCGCCCGTGCAGTGCTCGCAGCCGTGGCGCAGCTTGCGCCGCAGCGGATTCTGTACGTTTCGTGTCACCCCGGAAGCCTGGCGCGCGATCTCGAGGTGCTGGTGCACGAGCAGCGCTTCGCGCTCGTGGCCGCGGGTGTCGTCGACATGTTCCCCCACACCTCCCATGTCGAGTCAGTGGCCCTGCTCGAGCGCGCATGAGTCTCGGGCCCCTCATGATCGATCTGACGGGCACCACCCTCGAGGCTGCCGAGCGCGAGCTCCTGCGTCACCCGCTCGTCGGCGGGGTGATTCTCTTCGCGCGCAACTACGCCGACCCGGCCCAGCTGAGCGCCCTGGTCGAGGCGATTCACGCAGCGCGCAGCCCGCCGCTCATCGTCGGTGTCGATCAGGAGGGCGGCCGCGTGCAGCGCTTTCGCAGCGGCTTCTCGATCCTGCCCCCCGCGCGCCGGCTGGGCCGGGCGTTCGACGTGGACGCCCGCGGTGGGCTTGCGCTCGCCCGCAGCATCGGCTGGCTCATGGCGGCGGAGTTGCGTGCGCACGGCGTCGATATCTCCTTCGTCCCGTGCGTGGACCTCGACTATGGGGTGAGCGAGGTCATCGGCGAGCGCGCGCTGCACCGGGAGTCCGACGTCGTGGCCCAGCTGGCCGTCGCCTACATGCACGGCATGCGCGATGCCGGCATGGCCGCCACCGCCAAGCACTTTCCCGGTCATGGGGCGGTTGTTGCGGATTCGCATCTCACGCTCCCGGTAGACCGCCGGGGGCTCGAGGACATGGGGCCGGATCTCGCCCCCTACAGGCGCCTGATGGCCAACGGCCTGACCGCGGTTATGGTGGCCCATGTGTTGTACCCGGGGGTGGATGCGGCGCCCGCCAGCCTGTCCGGGCGTTGGATTCGGGACGTGCTCCGCGGCGAGCTCGGCTTCCAGGGGGTAGTGTTCAGCGATGATCTGTCCATGGGAGGTGCGGCAGCCGCCTACGGGGATGTGGTAACCCGGGCGCGGCAGGCCCTGTCGGCAGGTTGCGACATGCTTCCGGTCTGCAACAATCGGGCGAGCGTTCTGGAGCTCCTGGATCACCTCGATCTGGAGCCCCAGCCGGCGTCCCGGCTTCGCCTGGTGCGCCTGCACGGGCGCCCGACACCCGATCGGGCCCGGCTCCTGGCCTCCCCGGAATGGGCGCGTGCCCGGGAGGCGCTCGCCGCGAGCGACGCGGCACCACCCCTGACCCTGCAGCCGGCACGCGAGCCATGAACGGCTGGTCCCTCGAGGCCTGGCGCGGGTTGGTTGAGACTGCGCCGGAAGGCATCGTGATCTGCGATGCGACCGCGGTCGACCACCCCGTGGTGTACGTCAACGCGGCGTTCTCGCGGATGTGCGGCTATCCGGCCCCGGCGCTGCTCGGCAACAACCTGAGGATGCTGCAGGCGGTGGACCGCGAGCAGGAGTCGCGACTGCGGTTGCGGGAGGCGCTCGGCAAAGGCGAGCCGGCCCGCGTGCTGATGCGCAACTACCGCCCCGACGGCTCCCTATTCTGGAACGAGACGGTGATCCAGCCGGTCCGTAACGGTGACGGTCAGCTGACTCATTTCATCGGTTACCACCGCGACGCGAGCGAGCGGCAGAAGGGCGCAGAGCGCGCCCCCGGGGGGCTCCCGTCCTGGCTGCGGGAGGACCGGCTTACGGGGCTGCATTCGCGTGCCTACTTTGAGGAGCTGCTGCAGCGGGACTGGATGCTGGCGCAGCGCGATTCGCACGAGATCGGCCTGACGCTGTTCGACATCGACGACCTCGCTGCTTACAACGAGAAGTTCGATCGCTCCGCGGGCGATGCCTGTATCAGGCGCGTCGCGCGCGTCATCAGCGCCTCGTACCGGCGCGGCGGAGATCTGGTCGGGCGCTGGGAGGGCGGCACGTTCGCCGTGCTGACACAGGGGGATGCGGCCGAGCGGGCTCCGGAGTACGCGCGCATCGTCTCGCAGCGGGTGCGCGACCTGCTCATGCATCACCCCTCCAACGGCGGCAGTCGTTACGTCACCCTGAGCGCCGGTATCGCGAGCCTCGTGCCGCCGCGTACGCTGCCGCTGGAAGGGCTGCTCAAAGCCTGCCGGGCGGCGCTCGGCCGCGCCAAGAACAATGGCAAGGACGGCATCGCCACCGCCGAGGCGGCGGACTTCCAGTAGGCGATTTTTCCAATGGATCAGCGCCCGGGTGGCCGCGCGCCCTGTGCCGGGGTGACCAGCGCGAGTACCCCGAATGCCGGGTGATCGTAGTAGTTGCGCTCGTAGAAGCGCACCCGGCGGGTCTCGTTCATCGTGAAGCTCGTGCCGGGGGCCGCGCCCAGGCCCGTCGGCGCTGCGGCCATCGTCCAGGAGAGCGACAGGCCGAGGTGCAGAAACTGGCCCCGCTCGAGAAACACATTGCCGGTGAGGCCGGGCACATCGACCCCCAGACGGGCAAGCGGGAATCCGGCGCGCGTGCCCCAGGCGCTCGCGGTCTGCGACCAGGCGACGTGCGCTACGGGTACGTAGCCGCCGCTCGCGCGCAGCCGCTCCTCGAGACCGCCAAGCTGATACGCCGACGCCGGCAGCAACGCGACGAAGCGCCCTACCTGCGAGGAGCCGCTGGCCGACTCGTCGCCGGCGACGCTGCGGACCCCCGCCTCGTCGCTCCAGTTCTCTGGCGCGCCCTCGGTGGCGGCCATGCGAAATACGATGATCTCGACGTTGTAGACGGTGTTGGGATTCTCCTCGGCCGCGACCGGCGCAACGGCGCCGAGTGCTGCAAGGAGGACGAGCGAGGCCAGCGGCAGTCTTGCAGGAATTACGCGCATGGGCGGCATTCTAACGCGTGCCGCCCAGGCGTCCGAGGAGCTCGCGGGCGTACTCGAAGCGCGCGCTCTCGGCCGGGAGCGGCCTCGCCACGCGCAGCTTCAGCGGTCCCTCGAGGCGATACTCGCGCGCCCCCTGCCCGATCATGCGCACGACGGTCGCCGGGTCGATGTGATTGTCTTCCTCGAAGAGCACCGAGCCGCCCTGCGGGCCGAGGTCGAGGCGCCGCACTCCCAGGCGCCGCGCAGCGAGCTTCAGCTTCGCGACGCGCAGCAGGTTGTGCGCGGCGGCGGGCAGGGGGCCGAAGCGGTCGTGGAGCTCCGCCATCAGCTCGTCGAGCTGCGCGTCGCTCTCGGCGGCGGCAATGCGCTTGTAGAGCGACAGCCGCACATGCACGTCCCCGACGTAAGCTTCGGGGAGGAACGCCGGCAGCCGCAGATCCACCTCGGTCGCGGCGGCGAGCGGCGCATCGAGCGCCGGCTCGCGCCCGGATTTGAGCGCGCGCACCGCGTGATCGAGCATATCGAGATAGAGGGACAGCCCGATCTCGGTCATCTGGCCGCTCTGCGCCTCGCCGAGCAGCTCGCCCGCCCCGCGGATCTCCAGGTCGTGCGTCGCGAGCACGAACCCGGCGCCGAGCTCCTCCATGGACTCGATGGCTTCGAGTCGCTTGGCGGCATCGCGGGGCAGCGCCTGGCGTGGCGGCGCGATCAGGTAGGCGTAGGCGCGATGGTGCGAGCGGCCGACGCGGCCGCGCAGCTGGTGCAGCTGCGCGAGTCCCATGCGATCGGCGCGGTTGATGATAATGGTGTTGGCAGTCGGCACGTCGATGCCGCTCTCGATGATGGTGGTGCACACCAGCAGGTTGAAGCGGCGGTGATAGAAGTCCACCATCAGCTGCTCGAGCTCGCGCTCGCGCATCTGGCCGTGGCCGACGCGCACATTCGCCTCGGGGACCAGCGTCTGCACCTCGGCGGCGATCTTGGCGATGCTGCGCACCTCGTTGTGCACGAAATAGATCTGCCCGCCGCGGCGCAGCTCGCGCAGCACCGCCTCGCGCAGGCTCGGCGCATGCCACTCGATGAGAAAGGTCTTGATCGCGAGCCGTGCCGCCGGCGCGGTCGTGATGAGCGACAGGTCCCGCAAGCCCCCGAGCGCCATGTTGAGCGTGCGCGGGATCGGCGTGGCAGTCAGGGTCAGCACGTGCACGTTGGCGCGCAGCGCCTGCAGGCGCTGCTTGTCGCGCACGCCGAAGCGCTGCTCCTCGTCGATGATCAACAGCCCCAGGTCGCGGAAGCGCGCGTGCGCGTGCAGCAGCCGGTGGGTGGCGATGACGATGTCGACCCGGCCGTTCTCGAGGTCGGCGAGCGTCGCGCGGGTCTCCTTCGAAGTGCCGAAGCGCGACAACCCCTCGATGCGCACCGGCCAGTCGGCGAAGCGATCGCGGAAGTTGGCGAGATGCTGCTGCACCAGCAGCGTAGTCGGGGCGAGCACCGCGACCTGTTTGCCCGCCTGGCTCGCGACGAACGCGGCGCGCATCGCCACCTCGGTCTTGCCGAAGCCGACGTCGCCGCAGACGATCCGGTCCATCGGCCGGTCGGCGGCGAGATCGGCGAGCACCTGGCGGATGGACTGCGACTGATCCTCGGTTTCCTCGAACGGGAAGGCGCCGGCGAACGCCTGGTACTCCTGCTCGGGGACGCTGAGTGACAGACCGCGCTGCGCCTTGCGGTGCGCGTAGAGGTCGAGGAGCTCGGCGGCGACGTCGCGGATCTGCTCAGCGGCGCGCCGGCGCGCCCGCGCCCACTGGTCGGTGCCGAGCTTGTGCAGCGGCGCGCTTTCGGGTGCGGCGCCGGTGTAGCGACTCACCAGGTGCAGCGACTGCACCGGCACATAGACGCGGTCGCCGTCCAGGTACTCCAGCACCAGGAATTCCCCGGGCTGGCCGCCGATCTCCATGGTGGTGAGGCCGACATACCGGCCCACGCCGTATTCCTCGTGCACCACCGGGGCGCCGGGATTCAGATCCTGGAGATCGCGCAGGATGGTTTCCGGGTCGACGGCGCGCTTGCGCCGCCGCTCCTGTCGGGCGCGCGCGCCGAACAGCTGCGCTTCGGCGATGACTGCGATCGGTGGCTCGCTTAAGGTGAGTCCCTCGAGATCCGGGGCGACGGTGAGGGCGAGGGGCGCGCTGCCGGTCACGAAGGCCTGCCACCCGGGAACCGCCGTTACCGTGTGGTGCTGGGCGCGCAGCATCTCGGCGAGCACCTCGCGCCGGCCGGGAGAGTCGGCCGCGAGCAGTACCCGTCCGTCGAAGTCGCGGAGAAAGGCGTCGAGGGGCGCGAGCGGCTGCTCGGCGCGCATGTCGATGCGCAGCTCGCGCGGCGCGCGCGTCGGGAAGTTGTGCACTCCGGGAGCGGCGCCCCCGAGCTCGGTCTCGGCCTTGAAGGCGTCGAGGACGATGACGGGACGCGCCTCGATCGCAGTGCGGAGCTCGGTGGGCTCGAGGAACAGCTCGCGCGGCTCGAGCACCGGGCGCTCGAGATCATGGCGGCGGTCCTCGTAGCGCTGCTCAATACCGGTCCAGGCGCGCTCGAGCGCCTGCGGCAGCGCCGCGGCGTGCACGATCACGGCATCCCGCGGCAGGTAATCGAACAGCGTCGCCGTCGTCTCGAAGAACAGCGGCTGGTAGAACTCGATGCCTGCCGGAGCGAGTCCCTCGCTGACGCCGCGGTAGATGCTGCTCCTGTTGGGATCGCCCTCGAAGCGCGTGCGGAAGCGGCGGCGGAAGTCCTTGACCGACTGGGCATCGAGCGGCACCTCGCGCGCCGGCAACAGGCGCAGCCGCTCCACGGCATCGAGCGAGCGCTGCGTGTCCGGGTCGAAGCGGCGGATTGCCTCGATCTCCTCGTCGAACAGGTCGATACGCAGCGGGGTCCCGGTGCCCATCGGGAACACATCGAGGAGCGAGCCGCGCACCGCGAACTCCCCGGGTGCGGTCACCTGGCTCACGCTCGCATAACCGGCATCGACGAGCCGCTGCCGGAACGGCTCGAGGGCGAGCCGCTCGCCGCGGCTGAGCTCGAAGGCGCGTCCCTCGACGTAGTGGCGCGGCGGCAGGCGCTGCAGCAGCGTCTCGGCGGCGATGATCAGGCAGGCGTGTGCGGCAAGCGGCAGCTCGAACAGCGTCTGCAGCCGCTCGGAGATGATGTCCGGGTGGGGCGAGAACAGGTCGTAGGGCAGCACTTCCCAGTCCGGCAGTGTCAGCAGCGGGAGCGACTCTCCGGCGAAGAAGCGCAGCTCCGCCGTGAGCTGGTCGAGATTGCGCGCCGCGTCCGCGATGAGCACGTACAGCCGCGGGTCGGCACGCGTAGCTTCGGCGAGCGCGAGTGCGGCGGCGCTGCCGTAGAGCTGGTGCCAGCGCACGCGCGCGCCGGGCGGACCGGGGATCGGCGGATTGAGCAGGTAGGACATCCGAGCGGGCTTTGCCTGCTCAGTATCCTACGCGGCGATCGGGCCTTCGCTCACGTGCAGGCGCGTTTCCAGCGGCACGCAGAAGATGTCGATGGGATTGCTGCGCCCGCGCACCTGCAGCGGCGGCAGCGCCGTCGCGCCGATGTCCACGCCGCGCTGGTCGAGCGAGGCCTTCAGGGTGCTGGAGAACAGCATCTCGCCGGCGCGCGCCCGCTGGCAGAGCCGCGCGGCGATGTTCACCGTGTCGCCGATGATCGTGTAGCTCATGTAAGAGGATGAGCCGACATTGCCGGCGACCACGTCGCCCTCGTTGATGCCGATACCGAGACCTGCGTCCACGTGATGGCGCTCGCGCCAGGAATGCGCCAGCTCGGCGAAGCTTCCGAGCATCTCGCGCGCGGCGCGCACCGCGCGCTGCGGGCTGTCGGGCTGCTCGAGCGGCACACCGAAGCCGAGCATCAGGCCGTCGCCCGCCATGTGAAATACCGTGCCCTCGTGGCGGAAGGTGATCTCGGTGAGGAGCGAAAAGTATTCATTCAGGAGCGGCACGACGTCGCTGGCAGCGAGCTGCTCGGAGATGCTGGTGAAGCCGCGCAGGTCGGCGAACAGCACCACGGCGTGCGTGCGCACCTCGGCGGTGGCAAGCAGCGTATCGCGCAGCTGCGAGTCTTCGAGGATCTTGTCCGCGACCCGTGGCGACACGTAGCGGCGAAAGGTCTGCCGCAGCACCTCCTCGCGACGGCGGATTTCCGCCTCGAGCTGCGCCACCGCAGTCTTTCTACGAACGCTGCCTGCGCGCACCAGGGCCTCTATCCGGGCCCTGAGAGCCTCATCCACCGACACCGGATCCCCAGGGAAATTATTGTGTTAGCGCGGAGAGTATCACATCTGCATGAATGTCTTCAGGTGTGCGGTGGATCTTTGGCTCAGCCGCTGGCGGGTTGGGCGGCGGCCGGGGTCTCACCGCCGGTGACCACCGAGTCGATCACGCGGTCTTTCTCGAAGAACACCGAAAAGCCGCTGTAGTCCCAGCGGGTGATCGGCGGTCGATGCGGCGCGCCGCCGCCAACCGCCGGGTGACGCGTGACCGGTGCGCCGAACTGCTTCTCGACGTCGCCCATCGAGAGACCGCGCTTCGGCACATCCAGGCGCGATTCGCGCACCTGCACCTGGTCGTTGACGACAATGGTCTCGGCGGCGGCGCTGCCCGCGGCGGCGCAACTGCACAGGAGCGCTACGAGGATTCGTGTCTGCATGACGGCTTCCTCCAGTCGGTTTCGACTATAACACCGGAGGAAATCTGTCAAAGCGAACAGCGTTGCATAAGACGATCATTCTGTGACGCAGGTCTGAAAAGACGCCATGTGTGGTTAAATCGCGACGATGTTTCACCCGCTCTCGCTCTATGTCGGCCTGCGCTACGTGCGTGCCAGGTCGCACAAGTTCTTCGTCTCGTTCATCACATGGGCTTCGGTGGTCGGAGTGTGCGTCGGCGTTGCAGCTCTCATCGTGATCCTGTCGGTGATGAACGGCTTCGAGGGGGAGCTGCGTGACCGGCTGCTGTCGCTCAGCGCCCAGGTGCGGGTGCTGGCGGCGGACGAAACCGGTGCGACTGCCGGCGGCGCTCCCTCGCCCGCGGACTGGGAGCGGGCTGCGCAGCTGGCGCGGAGCGTCCCGGGCGTGGTCGCGGTGACGCCGTACGCCGAGCTGCAGGCGCTTGCGGTCAGGGACCCCGAGATGCTGGCGGTGCTGCTGCGCGGTATCGAGCCGCAGGCAGCGGCTACCGTGACCGAGCTCGGGCGCAGCATCACTCAGGGGAAGCTACAGGACCTGACTCCCGGCTCCGCGCGGCTGATCGTCGGCGAGCTGATCGCCGAGCGCCTCGGGCTCTCGCCGGGAGATTCGCTGACGCTGCTGGTGCCGACGATGGGCGCCGACGGCGCGCCGGCGCCGAAGCTGCGCGATTTCACCGTGGCTGGTGTGTTCGAGGCCGGACTGCCGGAGCACGACTCGACGCTGGTATTCGCGAATCTCGCGGACGTGCGCGCACTTGCGCCGCAGGGCGGCGAGCAGGGGCTGCGCGTGCGCGTACAGGACGTGCTCACGGCGCCGGCGGTCGCAGCACGGCTGCGTGCGGTGCTGCCGCGCAGCTACGAAGTGCGTGACTGGACCCAGGACAACGCCGACTACTTCCGCGCCATCCGCATCGAGAAGACCATGATGTCGCTGATCCTGCTGCTGATCGTGGCGGTCGCCGCCTTCAACATCGTGGCGATGCTGGTGATGGTGGTGACCGACAAGCGCACCGACATCGCCATCATCCGCACCTTCGGCGCCGCGCCGCGCCGCGTCATGGGCATCTTCGTGACGCAGGGACTGGTGATCGGCTGGTTCGGCGTCGCGCTCGGCGTCGTGCTGGGGCTGCTGCTCGCCTTCAACGTCGAGACCATCGTGCCGTTTCTCGAGCGCACCTTCCGCTTCCAGATCATGGACGCCGACGTCTACTACAGCACCGCCATCCCCTCGGTGGTGCACGCCTCGAACATCGTTGCGGTGGCACTGGCGGCGCTGGTCCTCACGGCACTCGCCACCCTCTACCCGGCGCTGCGCGCCGCGCGCATCGCGCCCGCGGAAGCGCTGCGCTACGAGTAGCGGCGCGCGCACCGGAGCTGACCGCACCCATGGCAGGCGTCTGGTATGAATGGCTGATCGGCACGCGCTACCTGCGCTCGACGCACCGGCGCGGCTTCGTGTCGTTCGTCGCGCTCATGTCGGTCAGCGGGCTGACTCTGGGAGTCGCGACGCTGATCGTGGTGCTGTCGGTCATGAACGGCTTCGAGCGCGAGCTGCGCAGCCGCATTCTCGCGGTCACCTCGCATGCCACGCTGACCGGGCTTTCCGGCTCGCTGAGCGACTGGCGCGCGCTGCAGCAGCGCACCGCGCGACAGCCCGGCGTGCAGGGGGTGGTGCCGTACGTCGAGAGCCAGGCGATGCTCGGTAACGGCACGCACATGGCCGGCGCGACCGTGCGCGGGGTGTTACCGCAGGAGGAGCGCAGCGTCACGGGGATCGGGCAGCGCGTGGTCGCCGGCAACCTCGCCGACCTCAAGCCCGGGGGCTACGGCATCATTCTCGGCACCGAGCTGGCGCGTGCGCTGCACGCGCAGCTCGGCGGCTCCGTGGTGGTAATCGCCCCCGAGGGCACCGCGACCCCGACCGGAGTGATGGCACGCATGCGGCGCTTCCGGGTCGTCGGGCTGTTCCATTCCGGGATGTATGAGTTCGACCGCGGGCTCGCGCTCACGCAGATGACGGACGCCCAGCGGCTGTTTCGCCTCGGCGATGCGGTGACGGGGCTGCGCCTCGCGCTCGAGGATCCGCTGCACGCGCCGAGCACGGTGCGGCGGGTGGCGCTGGCGCTCGGCGGCGACGGCTTCTATGTCAGCGACTGGACGGAGAATCACGCCAACTTCTTCCGCTCGATAGAGATCACCAAGTCGATGATGTTCTTCATCCTGCTGATCCTGGTGGCAGTCGCGGCTTTCAATATCGTCGCCACGCTGGTGATGATCGTGAAAGAGAAGCAGTCGGACATTGCGATCCTGCGCACACTCGGGGCGGCACCGCGCAACGTGCTGTTGACCTTCGCCGTGCAGGGGGTGCTGATCGGGCTGCTTGGCACGCTGCTCGGCGCGGCGCTCGGTGCGCTCGTCGCCGCCAACCTCGAGATGCTGGTGGCCGGGCTCGAGCGGCTGTTGCACACGCAGTTCCTGGACGCGCGCGTCTATTACATGAGCGATCTGCCCGCCTACGTCGAAGGGATGGACGTGCTCAGGGTGTGCGGCGTGGCCTTCGTACTGTGTGCGCTGGCGACCATCTACCCGGCCTGGCGCGCGGCGCGCACCGCGCCGGCGGAGGCCCTGCGCTATGAGTGAGAGCGTTCTCGAGGCCGTCGAGGTGCGCAAGAGCTTCCGCCAGGGGCCGGTGCTGCTCGAGGTACTGCAGGGCGCGCAGCTGTCGGTCGCCGCCGGCGAGCGGATGGCGATCGTCGGCGCCTCGGGCTCGGGCAAGACGACGCTGCTGCAGATCCTCGGCGGTCTCGACGCACCGAGCAGCGGTACCGTGCGGGTGGACGGCCGCGACATCCACGCCCTCGGGGAGCGTGCCCGCGGCGAGCTGCGCAACCGGGCGCTCGGCTTCATCTACCAGTTCCACCACCTGTTGCCGGAGTTCTCGGCGCTCGAGAACGTGGCGATGCCGTTGCTGGTGCGGCGTACCCCGGTGGCCGTGGCGCGCGCCGCGGCGCAGCGGCTGCTGGCGCGCGTCGGCCTCGGCGAGCGACTCGATCACCGCCCGCACCAGCTGTCCGGCGGCGAGCGGCAACGCGCAGCGGTGGCGCGCGCGCTGGTGACCGAGCCGCGCCTGGTGCTCGCCGACGAGCCCACCGGCAATCTCGACGGCGCCAACGCCGAGGGCGTGCTGGCACTGATGCTGGAACTCAACCGCGAGCGCGGGACGAGCCTCGTCGTGGTGACGCACGATCTGCGGCTCGCGCACCGCATGGACCGCGTGCTTGAGCTCGAAGGCGGGAAACTCACGACGCGCGCGCCGTGAGCTTCCGTTCAGCGGCGCGGCTGCCGGTGCCGCGCCCGGTAGCGGTTGTGCACGCTCCAGCGCCACAGCGTCTCGAGGGTCAGCCAGCCGAGCAGGCCCGCGACCACCGAGCACACCAGGCAACCGAGGAAGAACGGCTCCCAGACCGGCGTCAGGCTGTGCGTGAACCAGTGCAGGTCGGCCACGAACCTGAAATGGTGCCTGGGCGTATGCAGGAGCGCCGCACCGAGGCGGTAAGCGAGGTAGTACACCGGGACCGCGGTGAAGGGATTGGTGAGCAGCCAGGTGGCACCGTAGGTCACCGGGATGTTGATGCGCCAGATCAGGGCGGCGAGCACGGTGAGCAGCAGGTGCACGGGCAGCGGCACGAAACAGATGGCGAGCCCGGCGCCGAAGCCATAGGTGCACGCGCGGCGCTGCAGCGTCCACAGCTGGGGATCCGCGATCCGCTCACCGAACGCCCGCACAAGCCAGCGCTGTCGCAGGGTATGGGGCGCCGGGACTATCTTTTTCAGAAACCGGCGTGGCATTGCCGGAAGCGACTGTAGCAGAAGGGCGTCACAGGGGACGCGGCTGCAGTTCCGGTATGATGTTGCGCGTCGTCGCCGGCTGGTCGCCGGCGTGTGTGTGGGGTCGTTTGGGATGTGGGAAATAGTGCGGGCCGGCGGCCCGCTGATGTGGCCGATCATCCTCTGCTCGGTCATCGCGGCGGCCATTATCCTGGAGCGGCTCTGGACCCTGCAGGACAAGCGGGTGTTGCCCCGCGAGCTGCCCGGCAAGGTCTGGCAGCTGATCGAATCCAACCAGGTGGGCGACAAGGTGATCGCGGCGCTCGAGCAGAATTCGCCCCTCGGACGCCTGCTCGCCACCGGGCTCGCCAACCGCCACCGGCCGCGCGAGATTCTCATGGAGCGCCTCGAGGACACCGGCCGCCACGTGGTGCATGAGCTCGAGCGGTTCATCAATACGCTCGGCACGATCGCCGGCATTGCGCCGCTCCTCGGGCTGCTCGGCACGGTGACCGGCATCATCCGCGCGTTCAACGTCATCGAGGCGGGCGGCATGGGCGATCCACGCGCGCTCTCGGGCGGTATCGCCGAGGCGCTGATCTGCACGGTCGCGGGCCTGTGCGTGGCGATTCCCGCGCTGATCTTCTACCGTTATCTGCGCGGCCGGGTGGACGGCATCGTCGTCGAGATGGAGAAGCAGGCGATCCGCATGGCGGACGTGCTGGAGGCGGCGCGCCTGCGCGAGCGTGCGTCGCCGGCCGCTGCGGCCTGAAAGTGCGGCAAGCCGCCCGGCAAGCTAAGCCATGAATCTCAAGCCGCGCCGCCACGAGGAGCCGGAAATCAACGTCGTGTCGCTGATCGACGTGGTGCTGCTGCTGGTGGTGTTCTTCATCCTCTCGAGCCGCTTCACCGACGAGGGACGGCTGCGGGTGCACCTGCCGCGTGCCGCGGCGGTGCCGGCCAGTGAGCCGGCGAGCGAGCCGCTGGTCGTGTCGGTCACGCAGCAGGGCGGCTACCTCGTGAACAGCCGCGAGCTCATCAATTCGAGTCCCGAGACGCTGCGCGCGGCGCTGCTGAAGGAGGCGGGCAGCAATCGGGCGCTGCGCGTCACGCTGCGCGCCGACGCCCACGCCACCTATCAGTCGGTCATCACGGCCATGGACGTGCTCGGCCGCCTGGGGTTCGCGGAGATCAACATCGCAACCGTCAAGGAAGCGCCGGCGGGCAAGCCTTGAGCGCGGCGCCCGCTTTCACCGCCGCCCGCGGCGCCCCGGCGCCACTCGCCGGCGGTGGCGGCCTGCAGGCCTATCGCCGGCTGCTCGGCTACGTCGGACCCTACCGGTTGCGGTTCGTGCTCGGCCTGCTCGGCGCGATCCTCTACGCCGCCACGCAGACCAGCTTCGCGGCGCTCGCCAAGTGGTTCGGGGATTCGACCCTCACGCACCGCGACCCGCGCACCATCATCTGGGTACCGCTGGCGGTGGTCGCGCTATTCACGCTGCGCGGCCTCGGCGATTTCACCCAGACCTACTTCATGGGCTATGTGGGACGGCGCGTGGTTGCCCGGCTGCGCAGCCAGGTGTTCCGCCGCATCCTCGATTTGCCGATCGGCTTCTTCGACCGCACCTCGCCGGCGATGCTGTTGTCGCGGCTCACTTACAACACCGAGCAGGTCGCGCAGGCGACCACCGATTCGGTGGTGGTACTGGTACGCACCACGCTTACGATCGTCGCCTGCATCGCCCTGGTTCTCTGGTACAACGTGCGGCTCGCTCTGCTGGCGCTCACGATGGGACCGCTGGTGGCCTGGCTGGTGTCGATCATCAACCGCAAATTCCGCCGCTACAGCCGTCGCATCCAGGACTCGATGGGCGACGTCACCCGGGTCGCCAAGGAGAGTCTCGAGGCGCCGCGCCTGATCAAGGTCTACAACGCGCAGGTGCATCTGGAACGCCAGTTCGACGCGGTGAACGAGCACAACCTGTATTCCAACATGAAGCTGATCCTGACCAAGGGGCTGTCGAACCCGGTCGTGCAGCTGGTCACCGCGATCGGGCTGGCGGTGGTGCTGGCGCTGGCGCTCGCCGACACGGTGCACGGGCGCACGAGCACCGGCGACTTCATGGGTTTCTTCGTGGCGCTGGTCAGCATCGCACAGCCGCTGCGCGACCTGGTGGGGGTGGCGGGCCCGCTGCAGCAGGGCGTCGCCGGGGGCCAGAGCCTGTTCGAGCTGCTGGACGAGCCCACCGAGGGGCAGGGCGGCGCCCATCGCACCGCGCGGGCGCGCGGCGCGGTCGAGTTTGCGGGCGTCTCGTTCGCCTATCCGGCGCCGTCCGGACCGCAGGCGCAGGCAGCCGGGGCACGCCGGCCGGCGGCCCTCAGCAACGTTTCGCTGAGCGTGCGCGCCGGCGAGACCCTCGCCGTCGTCGGCCGCTCCGGCAGCGGCAAGTCGACGCTGGTGAACCTGCTGCCGCGTTTCTACGACGCCGGCGCGGGCCGGGTGGCGATCGACGGCGTCGACGTGCGCGACTACGAGCTCAGTAACCTGCGCGAGCAGATCGCGGTCGTCAGCCAGGACGTGGTGCTGTTCGACGACACCATCCGCAACAACATCGCCCTCGGCCCCGACGTGCCGGATGCGGCGATCGAACGTGCGGCCGAGGCGGCCCACATTCTCGAGTTCGTACGCGAGCAGCCCCAGGGGCTGCAGGCCACGGTCGGGGACCGCGGCGTGCTGCTCTCGGGCGGGCAGCGCCAGCGCATCGCCATCGCGCGCGCGCTGCTCAAGGACGCGCCGATCCTGATCCTCGACGAGGCGACCTCTGCGCTCGACACCGAGTCGGAGCGGTACATCCAGGCGGCGCTGCGCGAGCTGGTGCGCAACCGCACCACCTTCGTCATCGCGCACCGCCTGTCGACGGTCGAGCAGGCCGACCGCATCATCGTGCTCGAGGCCGGCATGATCGTCGAGAGCGGCACGCACACCGAGCTGCTCGCGCGCGGCGGACTGTACGCACAGCTCTACCGCCTGCAGTTCGCCGACTGACGCGGGACGGCGATGCGGCAGCGGCTCGAGCGCCTCTGGTACGGCGACAGCGCCGGCGCAGCGCTGCTGCAGCCGCTCGGCTGGCTGTATGGGACCGCCATGGCCGCGCGCCGCGGGGCGTATGCGCGCGGCTGGGCGCGCGCTCGCGGCGTCGGCGCTGCGGTCGTGATCGTCGGCAACCTCACCGTCGGGGGCACCGGCAAGACGCCGCTGGTTATCTGGCTCGCCGAGCAGCTCGGCGCGGCGAATCTCAGGGTTGGGATCGTGTCACGCGGCTACGGGCGCCGTGATGGCGCGCCGCGCAGCGTGCGCGGCGACTCCGACTGGCGCGAGGCCGGCGACGAGCCGGTAGTTCTCGCGCGCCGCACCGGCTGCGCCACCATGGTGGCTGCCGATCGGGTAGGGGCCGCGCGCGCGCTGGTCGCGCGCGGCGCGCAGGTCATCATCGCCGACGACGGCCTGCAGCACCTGCGCCTGGCACGCGATTGCCAGATCGTGGTGATCGACGGTGCGCGTGGCTTCGGCAACGGCAGGCTGCTGCCCGCGGGGCCGTTGCGCGAGCCGGCCGCGCGTCTCGCACAGGCGGACGTCCTCGTATTGAACGGCGCCCCCGAGCACGCCTCGCTCGCCACGCCCGCTCTGACGGCGGCCGCGCTGACGATGAGCCTGGCGGCGCATGAGGCCGTGAGGCTCGATGCGCGCGCGCCCCCGCGTGCTCTCAGCACGTTTCGCGGGCGGCGCGTCCACGCCGTGGCCGGTATCGGCAACCCGCAGCGCTTCTTCAGCGAGCTGCGCAGCCACGGCATCGAAGTGATCGAACATGCCTTTGCGGACCACCACCCGTTCACCGCGCCCGAGCTGCGCTTTGCCGAGGAGCTGCCGGTCCTCATGACGGAGAAGGATGCCGTAAAATGCGCGGCGTTCGCCGACCCGCGCCTGTGGTACGTACCGGTAAGTGCCCGGTTCAGCGAGGCGGACGCGCACGCGTTGCGCGCGCTCGTGCTGGAAAAGGTGTTGGCGCGGGGGCAGTAGAGCCTGGTTTACACTTGCGTCAGCTGCGGCGCAGGGCGCCAAAGTCGCGCCTTTGGCGCCCGGCAACGAAGGTGATGTCCGAAAAATCGCCGCACAGGCGATTTTTCCAGTGGTCTAGGAGCCGCCGATGGATACGCGTCTGCTGGAGATTCTCGCCTGCCCGGTCTGCAAGGGCACGCTGCAGTACCGGCGCGAGCCCGAAGTACTCGTCTGCCGCATGGACCGGCTCGCGTACCCGGTGCGCGACGACGTGCCGGTCATGCTCGCGGAGGAAGCCCGCCAGCTCGCCGCCGATGATCCGCTGCTCGAGCGCTGAGAGCTCCGCGGCGCGATGTTCCGGATCGTCATTCCCGCGCGCTACGCGTCGGTGCGTCTGCCCGGCAAGGTGCTGGTGGCGATCGGCGGCAAGCCGATGCTGCAATGGGTGTACGAGCGCGCCGCGAGCGCCGGCGCACATGAGGTGCTGATCGCGACCGACGACGAGCGCATCGCGCGTGCGGCGCAGGTGTTCGGCGCGGCAGCGGTCATGACGGCGCCGAACCACCCGTCGGGTACGGACCGCATCGCCGAAGTGGCCCGCGCGCGCGGCTGGGCCGCAGACGACATCGTCGTCAACCTGCAGGGTGACGAGCCGCTCATGCCCGCAGCACTCGTGCGGCAGGTCGCGGCGCTGCTCGAGTCCGCCCCGCAGGCCGACCTCGCCACGCTCGCGACCCCCATCGGCTCGGTCGCGGAGCTGCTCGATCCCAACGCAGTGAAGGTGGTGTGCGACGCTGCGGGCCGTGCGCTGTATTTCAGCCGGGCGCCGATTCCCTGGAATCGCGCCGGCGCGGCCGCGGGCGTTGCCAGTCAGACCGACTCGAGCGGCGCACGGCGTCACCTCGGCCTGTACGCTTACCGCGTCCGCGCATTACTGCGGCTCGCGGCACTGGCTCCGAGCGCGCTCGAAATGCGCGAGAACCTCGAACAGCTGCGGGCGTTGGAGAACGGCCTCGCAGTGCGCGTCGCCGAGGCGCTCGAGCCACCCGGCCCCGACGTGAACACGTTCGCAGATCTGGAGCGAGCCGCCGCGCTGCTTACCCCGCGAGGCGGATGAGCGCTAAACTCGAGCCGTGGAGTGGGGCTGCCTGCGGGCGCGGGCAAGCTTAACAATTGTTCACAGTCGGCCGCGGCCGCGCCGGTTGCTGTGTGCGCCGGCGCCCCCAGATCCGGAACTTGATCTGCAGGGTGGCAGTCCAATTCATGGCAACGCGTGAGTGACATTGACTGTCAACCGCGCGCCCGCAATTTACGTTTTCCGGGAAGCGATCCGCTTCAGACATGGAACACCCGCGATGATGAAATCAAGCCGAGCTTTCAAACGTGTTGCCCTGACAGGCGCTGTGGCTGCGACCGCGGTACTGGTGCTGTCGGGCTGCGTAGCACCGCCGCCCCCGCGGCCGGTGTACCAGGCCCCACCGCCCCCACCGCCGCCGGTCGTCACGGTGTACGCGTATCCGCTGCACGGCCAGACATCCGAGCAGCAGGACCGCGACCACTATGAGTGCAGCCAGTGGTCGACACAGCAGACCGGCTTCGATCCGAGCGCCCCGGGCGTGCCGCCGCACGATCGTGTGATGGTGGCGTCCGGTCCCCCGCCCGGGACGAACACGGCGATCGGCGCGGTGGCCGGCGCGCTTCTCGGAGCGGTGATCGCACCGCGCTGGCAGGCGGCCCCTGCCGCGATCGCCGGTGCGGTGGTGGGCGGGGCAATCGGCAGCACAGCCGATGCGGCCAACGCGGCCACCAACGCGCAGAACGCGCGCACGATGGCGATGGCGAACCAGCAGACGGCGGCTGCCCAGGAGCACAATGCAGGCAACTACCGGCGTGCGTTGAGCGCCTGCCTCGATGCGCGCGGCTATAGTGTGAAGTAAGCGGTCAGAACGGGACTCGAACAGTCATGAAAAAGACCAGCAGCAGTGGGTCAGGCGCCTGGGGTGTCCTGGTGTTGGCGATGGCACTCGCCGCGGGGAGTGCTGCGCAGGCGCAGCAGAACTTCCACGGCGGCGGGCCGCGCACGGGACCCCCACAGCACATGGACGCGCGTTACGGGAACAACCACTTCTATCCCAACCGCGGCGTGGTGGTAGGCGGGGTGCCCGGACGGCCGGTCGTGTTCAATCGCCCGGGCGGCCGCTTTTACTATTCCGGCGGCGTCTGGTATGCGCCGCGCGGGCCTGGCTTCGTGGTGGTGGCGGCGCCGATCGGCGTGTTCGTCCCGGTGCTGCCGTCTTACTACACCACGGTGTGGGTCGGCGGTGCGCCGTACTACTACGCGGATGATACGTACTACACGTGGGACCCGTCGCAGAGCGGCTACGAAGTAGTCGCGCCTCCGGGGAATGCCGACGCCGCGGCAACCACCGAGGCACCGCAGCCGCCCCCGCCGCAGGGCGATCAGATGTACGTTTATCCGCAGAACGGGCAGAGCGCCGAGCAGCAGGCGAGCGACAAGTACCAGTGCCACAAGTGGGCCTCGTCGCAGACCGGGTTCGATCCTACCCAGGCGGGCGGGGGCGTGCCGCCCGATCAGCTCGATGGGCTGAGGGCCGATTATCACCGCGCAATGATCGCCTGCCTCGAGGGGCGCGGTTATAGCGCGCGGTAGCGCGCGGTGCGGATCCTCTTCATCTGCCTGGGTAACATCTGCCGCTCGCCCACGGCCGAGGGAGTGCTGCGAGTGCTAGCGGCGCGCGAAGCTCCCGAGCTGCCGCTTGAAATCGATTCGGCGGGCACCGCCGGCTACCACGTTGGTGAGCCGCCCGATCCGCGCATGCGTCACGCGGCCGCCCGGCGCGGCTACGACCTGAGCGGCCTGCGGGCGCGAGTGGTCGAGCCGGGCGATTTCGAGCGCTTCGATCTGATTCTCGCGATGGACCAGGACAACCTGCGGGTGCTCAAGCGCCGCGCGCCGACGCATGTGCAGGAGCGGGTGCGCCTGTTCCTGGAATTCGCTCCGGAATCGGGCACCGCCGAGGTACCCGATCCGTACTACGGCAGCGCCACGGGCTTTGAGGAAGTGCTCGACCTGGTGGAATCCGCGGCTCGCGGGCTGCTCGCGCATCTGCGCCAGCAGTTGCGCGCAGCCTGAGCCGCCTCAGTCCTCCGTGGTGCGCTTGCTGACGTCGGGCGGCGGCGCCGAAGACCAAACCACATAGGGTTTGCCGGGATCTGCCTCCGGCTTCGGCTGCGGCTCAAAGTGCGCGATCGGAGCAGCCGGCTCGTGGGCAGGCGCCGGTTCGCGCGTGCCCGGTTGCGGCTCGGAGTGATATTCATGCGCCGTGGGCTCCGCCGGTTCGCGGGCCCGTTCCGGCGCCGGCGATTCCTGGCCGCCGTTGCCAGGGCTCTCGGCGGTTGGGGGTGGTCCGAAAGCTCCCGTCGTGGCCGCGCCGCTGCGTGACCCGCCGCCCCCGCGCCGCCCGCGCCGCCGACCCCGCCGGCCGCGGCCGCTGCGCTCGGGTCGCTCGGCACCCTCGGGCCGGTTCTCACCCGGCTGGCCAGCCGGCGATGGGGCGGCCGTCGGGCCGCTTTCGGGCGGGGTGGGCTCGGGGCGTGGCGCCCCACGCTCGCCGGGCCGCTCGCCGAAGCGCTCGCGCCCCGAGCGTCCCTGGTCGCGATGGCGGTCACGCTCACGGCCGTCACGCTGGTCACGATGCTCGCGGTGGTCGCGCGCATCGTGGCCCCGGTCGCGGCCCTCGCCACGGCGGGTGTCACCGCGCTCGCGGCGGCTCCCGTCCGCATGGCGTGGGCGCCGCCCATGGTCGCGGCGCCCATCGTGGCGGTCGCCGTCCTGGCGCCGCGGGGAGCGCAGGGCAGGTGTGGCCTGTGCGGGCGCTGCCGGCGCGGCCGGCGGCTCGCCAGCCAGCAATTTCTTCACGCGCGACCAGAAGCCGCCGTGGGCGGAGTCCCCGGAGGAGGTGGGAGCAGCCATCGCGGGTGCGGGCGCGGCGATCGGCGCTGAAGTCGCCGGCAGGAGCGTCGCCACCGCCGGCGGTTCCGCCTGCGGCTTCTTGTCCTGGCTGCCGGGCTCGGCGATCTCGGGCGTGGTCGGCATGAGATAGGTAGCCTGGCGCTGCTCGGGCAACTCCATCTCGTCGTCGCGCACGCGCCTGATCGAGTACTCGGGCGTCTGGATGTTCTCGTTCGGCACGATGATGAGCTCCGCCGAGCTCTTGTCCTCGAGCGTGCGCAGCCATTCGCGCTTCTCGTTGATGAGGTAGGTCGCCACCGCAACCGGCACCTGCGCGATCACGCGCGCGGTGCGATCCTTGCGCAGTTCCTCGCCGATCAGGCGCAGCACCGCGAGAGTCATCGACTCGACGCTGCGGATGCTGCCGATGCCGACGCAGCGCGGGCAGACGATGTGGCTGGTCTCACCGAGCGAGGGCCGCAACCGCTGGCGCGACATTTCCAGGAGCCCGAAGCGAGACAGCCGCCCGATCTGGATGCGGGCGCGGTCCATCTTCATGGCGTCGCGCAGCCGGTCCTCGACCTCACGCTGGTTCTTGGCGGATTCCATGTCGATGAAATCGATGACGATGAGGCCGCCGATGTCGCGGATCCGCAGCTGCCGGGCAATCTCCTCGGCCGCCTCGAGATTGGTATTGGTGGCGGTCGTCTCGATGTCGCTGCCGCGCGTGGCGCGCGCGGAGTTTATGTCGATCGACACCAGCGCCTCGCTGTAGTCGATGACGATGCTGCCGCCGGAGGGCAGCTGCACCTTGTGGGCGTAGGCGGACTCGATCTGGCTCTCGATCTGGAAGCGCGTGAAGAGCGGGATGTCGTCGCTGTAGAGTTTCAGGCGCCGCTGGGCTTCCGCGGGCATGAACCGCTGCATGTACTCCTGGCACTTCTGGAAGGCCGCCTCGCTGTCGACCAGGACCTCGCCGATGTCGTCGGAGAGGTAGTCGCGCATGGCGCGGGTCACGGCATCGCTCTCGCGGAACACCAGGAACGGCGCCGGACGGTCCTTGGCGGCCGCGTCGATCTGATCCCACTGCACCTTGAGGTTGTCGAGGTCCCACTGCAGCTCCTCGACCGAGCGGCCGACGCCGGCGGTGCGCACGATCGCGCCCATGTCATCCGGGATCTTCAGCTGGCTCATGACCTCGCGCATCTGGTCGCGGTCCTCGCCCTCGATGCGGCGCGACACGCCCCCGGCGCGCGGGTTGTTCGGCATCAGCACCAGGAAGCGTCCGGCGAGGCTGATGAAGGTGGTGAGCGCCGCACCCTTGGTGCCGCGCTCCTCCTTCTCGACCTGGACGATGACCTCCTGGCCTTCCGAGAGCAGCTCGCGGATGTTCATCCGGCCGCCCTGGGGCTGCTGCCGGAAGAACTCCTTGGAGACCTCCTTCAGCGGCAGAAACCCGTGGCGCTGCGCGCCGTAATCGACGAAGCAGGCTTCGAGCGAGGGCTCGACGCGGGAGATCCGGGCTTTATAGACGTTGGCTTTTTTCTGTTCGCGGGAAGGTAAATCGATGCTCAGGTCAAACAGCTTCTGTCCATCAACCAGAGCGACTCGCAACTCCTCTTCCTGAGTTGCATTCACTAGCATTCTCTTCATGTGCCCCACTTAAGCGTTGAGGGGCCGGCAAGCGGACGGTGGGAGGCCGCGGTCCGAGAGGTCCGCGGCAGCGAAGATTCCCCGAATCTGACCCGGGAAAGCGAGTCACGTTATTCATGTCGATCACCGCAGCCTCGGGCGTGCGGTGCCAATTGGAAACCTTCGGTGAACTCAACCGACGGCACCCGCTGCGGAAGTCTCAGGTTGTGAGATTCGACGCAGCCGGCGCGATCTTGTCGGCCCAATGCGATGGCCTCGATTCAAGAGGTCCAACTAAAACGGGCGGCGGCCACGTGCCGCCAACCACTGGCGCGTCCGATTCACGGACGACCGGCAGAGTATACTCGACAGACCATTGTAGAAACAATGCCTTACGCGAAACACCCCGTGCCAGGCCCAACTTCCGGCGAGATCCGCACCGGCGTGCAGCACCTGGAGGTCGCTGCCGAGGAGGCCGGCCAGAGGCTCGATAACTACCTTCGGCGCCTTCTCAAGGACGTCCCGCGCAGCCGCATCTACCGCCTCATCAGGCGCGGCGAAGTCCGCGTCAACGGGCGTCGCGCGGGTGCCGAGGCCAGGCTTCAGCCCCACGACAAGGTGCGGATCCCCCCAGTGCGGGTACTGCCTCCGGGGGCGGTACGGCCCCCCGGAGCGGGCCTCACGGACCGCATCGCGAGCAGCATCGTCTACGAGGACGACCGGCTCATCGTGCTCGACAAGCCGGCTGGCATCGCCGTACATGGCGGCAGTGGGGTGAGCTCGGGCGTGATCGAGGCGCTGCGCGCGCTACGACCACAGGAATCCCTCGAGCTCGTGCATCGGCTCGACCGCGACACGAGCGGCTGCCTGCTGATCGCCCGTCATGCGGCGACGCTCCGCGGACTGCACAAGCTGCTGCGCGAGGACGGCTTCGAGAAGCGCTATCTCGCGCTGGTGCGCGGCAAGTGGGAGCTCGGCGCCAAACGCATCGACATTCCACTGCGCACGAACGCGCGCGTCGGCGGCGAGCGCACCGTGCGCGCAGATCCCGGCGGCAAGCCCGCCGCGAGTCGCTTCCGGCCGGTACAGTTCTTCGGCCGCACGGCGACGCTGGTCGAGGTGATGCTCATCACGGGACGCACGCACCAGATCCGGGTGCACGCCGCACATGCCGGTCACCCGGTGGCGGGCGATGAGAAATACGGCGATCAGGAATTCAATCGCGAGCTGCGCGCGCTCGGACTCGAGCGCATGTTCCTGCACGCAGCAAGCGTCGGCTTCACCTGGCCGCAGGGCGGGGAGTTCAGCGTCAACGCACCGCTCCCGGCGCAGCTCGGCGCCGTGCTCGAGCAGCTCGGGGCGCGGAGCGCCGGCGGCGGCCGGTCGCGGGCTGCGCTCAGGGCAGGCGACAGCCCGCCGCGCGCAACGCGCCGGCGAGCCAGATCAGCGGCAGGCCGATGAGGGCCGTTGGGTCCTGACTCTCGATACATTCAAAGAGCGCAATACCTAAGCCCTCGGCCTTGAAGCCTCCGGCACAGTCGAAGGGCTGCTCGCGCTCGACGTAGCGCGCGATCTCCTGCGCCGACAGTGCGCGGAACACGACCGTGGTGGTGTCGACGTGTGCGAGGGGGAGCTCGCGGCCGCCGAGCAGCACGCACGCGGTGTAGAACTGCGCGGGATGCCCGCTGAGAGCTGCCAGCTGCGCCCGGCATCCGGCGGCGTCGCCCGGTTTATCGAGCACGCGACCAGCGCACGAAGCCACCTGGTCGCTGCCGATGACGAGCACGCCGGGATGGCGCCCGGCGACCGCCTGCGCCTTCGCGGTCGCGAGCCGCAGCGCACGGTCGGCGGGTGATTCGGAGGCCCGATGATCCTCCGCGACCCCCGGGGCGACCCCGGTGAATTCCACGCCCAGCCGCCCGAGCAGCTCGCGTCGATAGCGCGAGGTCGAGGCGAGGATGAGCGGCGCCACGGGACTCATGACGAGGCGGATCGCCTTCGGGAAAACAAGGGTTTACCGGAACTTGCGGCTTTGACTTGGCGGAACGTGCTACCTATTATACGCGCCCCATGTCGCCCCCCTGGTCGAGGCCGCTCGATGTCGACCGGCTGGCCGACAGCGCGGAGGACGTTGACTTCGCAATGCCGCTGGCTGAGTTGACGGGACTGCACTCGCGCGTGCCGGGCATCGCGGGCGAGGTTGGCGGCAGAGCGCATTTCACGCGCGAGCAGGGGATCGCGGTTGTGGAGCTCAAGCTGGCCGGAACTGCAATCCTCGAGTGCCAGCGCTGCCTCGAGCCGCTGCAGCTGCCGATCGACTCGGCGGCACGCGTTGCGCTGGTAGCCTCCGAGGCGGATGCGGCGCGAGTGCCCGAGGATCTCGAGCCGATGCTGGCGCCGGCGGGCCGCACCAGCATCGCTAGGCTCGTCACCGAGGAGTTGCTGCTCGGCCTGCCGATTGTGCCGCTGCACGCGGCCTGCGCCCCGGGAGGCGCGGCGGCGCCCGAGCGTGACACGCCCGACACGCACCGGCCGTTCGCACGGCTCGGTGAGCTGCTGAAACGTTAAATTTTCCAGATTAAGATTTCCTTCGGGAGTCAGGAGCTGACACATGGCTGTCCAGAAAAGTCGCAAGACGCCTTCGCGACGCGGCATGCACCGTTCGCACGACGGACTCGCTGCGCCAGCGCTCTCGACCGATCCGCAGTCGGGCGAGACGCACCTGCGTCACCGCATCACTCCCGACGGCTTCTACCGGGGCCGGCGGGTAATCGAGAAGCCGGCCGAAGCCGAAGACAAGGAATAATTCCCCGCGCCTCACACCCGGGGGGCCGGCGTGCAGCCGATCGCGATCGACGTGATGAGCGGCGACCATGAGCCGCGTGAGTACGTGGACGGCGCGCTGCGCGCGCTCGCCGATGACCCCGAGCTGTGCGCGTTGCTGGTCGGCGACCCGCGGCTGCTCGAGGCTGCGCTGGCGCCGCTCCCGGCGGCGCTGCGCTCGCGCGCGCAGATCGTGTCCGCAACGCAGGTGGTTGCGATGCAGGACAAGCCACGCGAGGCGATCCGTCGCAAGAAGGACTCCTCGATGCGCGTCGCGATCGATCGGGTGCAGGCCGGGGAGGCCTGTGCCTGCGTCAGCGCCGGCAACACCGGCGCCCTGACGGCGATCGCGCACTTCGTGCTCGGCATGCTCCCCGGAGTGGAGCGCGCCGCAATCATCTCCGCAGTCCCCGCCGCCCACGGCCTCACCCATATGCTCGACCTCGGCGCCAATACCAAGGCGACGCCCGAGCAGTTGCGCCAGTTCGCCGCCATGGGCGCAATCATCGCCCGGGACGTTTACGGGGTGACCGCGCCGCGCATCGGGCTGCTGAATATCGGCGAGGAGGACATGAAGGGACACGAGGTCGTGCAGGCGGCACACGCGCTGCTCGGGGCGAGCGGCCTGAACTACGTCGGGTTCGTCGAGGGTGACGACATCTTTTCCGGCGACGTCGACGTGGTGGTCACCGACGGCTTCACGGGCAACGTTGCACTCAAGACCATGGAGGGAGTCGCGGGTCTGATCGCCGACCGTCTGCGCCGCGAGTTCCTGGCTTCCTGGCCCGACCGGCTCGCGGGGCTGATCGCGCGCCCGGTGCTGCGCCGGGCGGCGGCCGCGCTCGATCCGCGTCGCTATAACGGTGCCTGCATGGTGGGGCTCACGGGGATCGTGGTAAAAAGCCACGGTCGCGCCGACGGCGTGGCGTTTGCGCGCGCGATCGGCACCGCGGCGCTCGCGGCGCGCCGCGGACTCACCGGGCACATTGCGCACGCAATGCGCGCTGAAGGGGCGGGTACTTGATCTATTCGCGTATCGCAGGTACCGGCTCGCATCTGCCGGAGAAGGTGGTCACAAACTTCGACCTGGAGAAGATGGTCGACACCTCGGACGAGTGGATCCGTACCCGCACGGGCATCGAGCGCCGCCACGTCGCCGCCGACGGCGAGACCACGGTCGACCTCGCGGAGCACGCCGCGCGCCGGGCGCTCGATGCCGCCGGAGTTGCCCCCGGGGACGTCGACTTCATCGCCTTCGGCACCACCACCCCCGACCTCGTGTTTCCCAACTGCGGCACACTGCTGCAGGCGCGGCTCGGCTGCCGGGGCGTGCCGGCCTTCAGCCTCGAGACCGCGTGCGCCGGTTTCATGTATGCGTTGTCGATCGCCGACAAGTACGTGCGCTGCGGCGAGGCGCGGCGCGCGCTGGTGGTCGGGGCGGAAACGCTCTCACGCATCACGGACTGGAGCGATCGCGCCACCGCTGTGCTGTTCGCCGACGGGGCGGGCGCGGTAGTGCTCGAGCCCGCGGCCTCCCCCGGCGTGCTCTCGACCCACCTGCATTCGGACGGTCAGTACAAGGACCTGCTCTATTGCGGCAGCGGCGTGTCGACCGGCTTCGCGCAGAAGCTGGCGATCAGCATGGCCGGGAGCGAGGTATTCAAGATCGCCGTCACCAAGCTTGGACAGGCGGTGGAGGAGACGCTCGCCGCCAACGGGCTGGACTGCACGGCGCTCGATTGGCTGGTCCCGCACCAGGCCAACATCCGCATCGTCGAGGCGACGGCCCGCAGGCTCGATCTGCCCATGGAGCGGGTGGTCGTCACGGTGCAGGAGCACGGCAACACGTCCGCGGCGTCCGTGCCGCTGGCGCTCGACGTCGCCGTACGCGACGGCCGCATCAAGCGCGGCGAGCTGCTGCTGCTCGAGGCGTTCGGCGGCGGCTTCACCTGGGGTTCGGCGCTGGTACGTTACTAGTAGATTGGCCGAAAGTCGCCTGCGGCGCTTTCGGCGGACATCGGCTCCGCTGCCGCCGGAAAAAAAACGCCGCGCAGTTGCGCGGCGTTGGTGACTTATCGAGACTCGACCTTACTTCGAGACTGACCGCTTGAACATGCGGTCGATCTTCTCGTTGGTCGCGTCGCAGCACGACTGGCTGGCGTGAGCTGCAGCCAACGCCTGGTTGGCAGTGCTCTGCGCGCCACTGGCCGCCTGACTGGCGGACTGAGCCGCGGCGTTCGCCTGGTCGGCCTCGCTCTTCGCCGCCGACGCATCGCCCTGCACCTTCGCCACGTCGGACTTGAGTTGATCGATCTGCGCCTGGATGGGCTTCAGATCCGTGCAGCCAGCAAGTCCTATTACTGCTGCCACGGCAGCAACCTTCACAACGCTCGCGAACTTCATAAACGTCCCCTTTGGGTTGTTGATTCGGGATGTCCTGATAACCGAAGCGAACCCGGCAGGCAAGTTCCACCGTCGTTCGCCGCGCGCAACTGCATCAAATTTGCCACGGGAATGCAACTGTCGAGACTCGATCTTGTCTTCTGATCGCGACAGTTGCAATCGCGCCGTCAGTGTTGCCTTCGGCCGCTGTGTTGACTGCGGCGCGCACCTGTTTACAGGGGATTTTCAGGTGCGTGCGTTGGTTGCGCGCGACGCGTTGGTGCGGTGCGCATGGCTCGCGCAACGCATGCGTGCGAGCCTTCCTTAAGAATTTGTAATCGCGACGGCTCGCATGATGCGCTGCGCGAACGCGATCCCCATCGGAGCTCGACCGGGGCGGTGAGCGGCTGCCACCTGGAGACCCCATGGGGTCGGACCGGCATCTTTGTTCGTCTTCAGGTGCAGTAAGACTCCGCTGGGACACCAAGAAAGCCAAGAGATGAGGTGTCCCCCCTCTTGCCGGAGCTCATGATATGGATATAATCACAGTAGCTGTATACATAGACAGGCAGCTACGAATATGTCCGACCTCACCCCCCGCCAGACCCAGATTCTGCGCCTCATCCAGCGGTGCATCACCGAAACCGGCATGCCCCCGACACGGGCGGAAATCGCGCGCGAGCTCGGCTTCCGTTCGGCTAATGCCGCCGAGGAGCACCTGCGGGCGCTCGCCCGCAAGGGCGTCATCGCGCTCGTGCCCGGCACCTCGCGGGGCATCCAGCTCAAGGACACCATCCGCGAGCAGTTCGGACTGCCGCTCATCGGGCGCGTCGCCGCCGGCAAGCCGATCTTCGCCGAAGAGAATTTCGAGGCGCGGCTGCAGATCGATCCGGGGCTGTTTCAGCCGCGGCCGCATTACCTGCTGAGGGTGACCGGCATGAGCATGAAGGACGCTGGCATCCTCGACGGCGATCTGGTTGCAGTGCACCGCACCTCCGAAGTCCGCAGCCGCCAGATCGTGGTGGCGCGCCTCGAGAATGAGGTGACCGTGAAGCGCTATCGCCAGGAAGGCTCGGTCGTATGGCTGCTGCCCGAGAACCCGGAGTTTGAGCCGATCCGGGTGGACCTGAAGCAGGAGCCGCTGCTGATCGAAGGCATCGTAGTCGGTGTGGTGCGGGCAGGCCGCGCGAGCGGGTTGATGTGAATTTTTATGAGCAGCCATGGGTCGCGTCGCGACACTTGCTCGCCTGCTCGAGCATCCGGCCATCTGGCGCGGCCGCAGCGCCGCGCCGGGGCAGGTGCTGCCGAGCGGTTTTGCGGAGCTGGATGAGCAGCTGCCCGGCAAAGGCTGGCCGCGCACCGGACTGATCGAGATTCTCGCCGCGCGTTTCGGCAGTGGTGAGCTTATCCTCCTGTTGCCGGCGCTCGCTGCGCTGACGCACGCGGCGACAGCACGCTGGTGCGTGTGGGTGGCGCCGCCGCTCACGCCCTTCGCGCCGGCACTCGCCGCGGGCGGCGTCGTGCTCGATCGTGTTGCCCTGGTGCGCGGCGCGCGGCCGCTGTGGGCTTTCGAGCAGGCGCTCGGCTCGGGCGCCTGCGACGCGGTGCTCGCGTGGCTGTCTCGGCCGAAGCCGCGCGAGATCCGCCGTTTGCAACTCGCCGCCGAACGCGGCCGCACGCTCGGAGTGTTGTTTCGTCCGCGGGCTGCCGCGCGGCAGGCCTCGCCTGCGGTCTTGCGTCTGGGGCTCGAAGCACTGCCTGCGGGTGTGCGCATCGCGATGCTGAAAGCCCGCGGCGTCACCTGCGGGTCGATCGAGCTCAAGTGGCCGGATGGCTGGCCGCCGTTGCGCCGGAGTTGAATTATGGCTGTGATCCGATCCGCCGCCGGCAGGCGGCCGGGGGCCGGCGCCCTCGAGGGACAGCAACCTGCAAGTCCGCCGCGCGCCCAACCGCTCGCCGTGCCGAACCGGGCCGACGCGGCCAGCTCCCTGGCAGCCCCCAGGCTCTGGTTGGCCGTACATCTGCCCGCAGCCGAGGGGCTGCAGGAGCTCCAGCGGCTCGCGCTGTGCGCCCAACAGTACACGCCGCAGGTGAGTCTGGAGCTGCCCGACGCGGTGTTGCTCGAGGTGCAGGGGAGTTTGCATCTGTTCGCGGGAGTGGACGGCATGCGGCGCGCACTCGGCGCGGAGTGCCGGCGTCTCGGGCTGCAATCCATACTGACGTTCGCGCCCACGCCGCTCGCTGCGCTGGCGCTGGCGCGTGCCGGCGAGCCGCGCGCCATCCTCGACATGGCGCAACTCATCGGACAGCTGGCGCCGCTGCCGCTCACCACGCTGCGCTGGCCGGAAGCGTTCCTCGAACGCCTCGCGCACACCGGGGTGCGCACGATAGGTGCGGCGCTGCGTCTGCCGCGCGGCGGGTTCGCGCGCCGCTTCGGCACCGCGCAGCTCGCCTCGCTCGATGCACTTACCGGCCGTACACCGGACCTGCGTGCGGCATTCAAGGCGCCGGAGCGTTTCCGCCGCCGCTGCGAGCCCGGCTGCGAGCTCACGAGTCGCACGGCGATCGTGGCCGCGCTCGCGCCGTTGTGTGCCGCTCTCGGCAGGTTCCTCACGGCACGGCAGAGCGGCATCATGCAGCTCGAATGCCGCCTGGCGCACCGGCACGTTCCGGCAACCCGCTGTGTGCTGCGGCTCGCCGCGCCCGCGGCCGACGGCGAGCGTCTCGCAGAGCTGCTTGCCGAGCGCCTCGAAACACTCAGTCTTCCCGAACCGGTGCGCGCCTGCGAGCTGCGCTCAGGCCGGCTGCTGCCGTACGCCCCGGAGCGTCGTTCCCTGTGGCAGCCCGGTGAGCACGGCGGCAGCGCCGGGAGCGAGGCGCCTGGACTCATCGAGCGGTTGCGCGCGCGCCTCGGATCCGAAGCGGTGCATGGACTCGCACAGCTGCCGGCGCACCGGCCGGAGTGCGCCTGGGCAGTGACCGGGCCGCCGGCCGCTCGAGCGAGTCACCGCGCAGTGCCCGACTGCCATGCCGCCGCCACGGCTCCACGCCCGCTGTGGCTCCTGCCAGTGCCGCGGCGGTTATCGATGCGCGGCGGCTTGCCACGACGCCGCGGCGCGCTGCGCCTCATGACCGATCCCGAGCGCATCGAGAGCGGCTGGTGGGATGGGCGGGCCGTCGCGCGGGATTACTACGTGGCCGTCGATGGTCATGGCGTACGACTGTGGGTGTTCCGCGAGCGGGCGGCGCCTCATCAGTGGTATCTGCACGGGGTGTTCGGGTGAAGCCAGTGCAGCGCGCCCGTGTGTGAGATGACTGGCACCCTGACACCGTGCAGGCACGAAGAAAAAGAGGCGCCCGCGTACGCGGAACTGCACTGTCTGAGTAATTTCACGTTTCTGCGCGGCGCGTCGCATCCGCACGAGCTGGTCGAGCGGGCGGATGCGCTCGGCTACCGCGCGCTCGCGATCACCGACGAGTGCTCGGTGGCGGGGGTGGTGCGCGCGCACGTGGCGGCCAGGGGTCGGCCCCTGAAGCTGATTGTCGGCGCGGAGTTCCGCCTGAGCTGCGGACTCAGGTTTGTCGCGCTTGTCATCGACCGCCTGGGCTACGGGCGGTTGTGCCGGCTGATCACCCGCGGGCGGCGTGCGGCGCCCAAGGGCGAGTACACGCTGTCACGCGCCGACCTCGAGGCGGCCGGCCTCGAGCACTGCTTTATCCTGTGGCTGCCGGCGGCGCGGCCCGCACCCGAGGAGCTGCGCTGGCTCGCGGGGCTCAACCCCGGCAGGGTGAGGCTGGCGGTCGAGCTGCTGCGCGACGGTGCCGACGGCGCGCGCCTCGTCGCGCTGCGCGCGCTCGGTGCGCAGTGCGGCGTGCCGCTCGTTGCCAGCGGCGACGTTCACATGCACGTGCGCGCGCGGGCACACCTGCAGGACGCGCTCACCGCGGTCCGCCTCGGGCTGCCGATCGCCGCGGCCGGCCTGCAGCTGTATGCCAACGGCGAGCGCTACCTGCGCGAGCCGGAGCGGCTCAAGCGGCTGTACCCGCTCGAGCTGCTCGATGCGGCGGTGGAGCTCGCCGCGGATTGCCATTTCTCGCTCGATGAGCTGCGTTATGAGTATCCGCGCGAGATCGTGCCGCCGGGCGAGACGCCCACGAGCTACCTGCGCCGCCTGACGGAGCAGGGTGCACGCTGGCGCTGGCCCGGCGGCCTGCCGCGGGCCGAGCGCACCGCGATCGAGCACGAGCTCGAGCTCATCGCCGAGCTCAACTACGAGCCCTACTTTCTGACCGTCTACGACATCGTCGCCTATGCGCGCGGTCGGGGGATCCTCTGCCAGGGCCGCGGCTCGGCGGCCAATTCGCGCGTCTGCTACTGCCTGGGCGTGACTTCGGTCGACCCGCAGCGCGGCGCGGCGCTGCTGTTCGAGCGCTTCATCTCGCGCGAGCGCAACGAGCCGCCCGACATCGATATCGACTTCGAGCACGAGCGCCGCGAGGAGGTGCTGCAATACGTCTACAACAAGTACGGCCGCGAGCGCGCGGCGCTCGCCGCCACGGTGATCGCGTACCGGTCGCGCAGCGCGCTGCGCGACCTGGGAAAGGCATTCGGGCTCACGGCGGCGGAGAGCGCGCGACTCGCCAAGGTCATGCAGTGGTGGGACGGGAGCGCCGCGCTGCGCGAGCGGCTGCGCGCAGCGGGCTTCGATACGGACAGTCCCGCCCTCGCGCGCCTGCTGCCGCTGGCCGCGGAGCTGGTGGCGCTGCCCGGGTTTCCCCGGCATCTCTCCCAGCACGTCGGCGGCTTCGTGATCGCCGCCGGACCGCTCGAAGAGCTGGTGCCTGTGGAGAACGCGGCGATGCCCGACCGCACCGTGGTGCAGTGGGACAAGGACGATCTCAACGATCTCGGGCTGCTGAAGGTCGACCTGCTGGCGCTCGGCATGCTGACGGCGCTGAAGCGCGCCTTCGCCCTGGTGAACGATTATCGCGGCGCCCGTCATGCGCTCGGCGAGCTGCCGGCGGAGGACCCGTGCGTCTACGACATGATCGACCGCGCCGACACCATCGGGGTTTTCCAGATCGAATCGCGCGCACAGATGGCGATGCTGCCGCGCCTGAAGCCGCGCTGCTACTACGACCTGGTCATCGAGGTCGCGATCGTCCGCCCGGGTCCCATCCAGGGCGACATGGTGCATCCCTACCTGCGGCGCCGCAGTGGTCTGGAGCCGGTGGATTACCCCGGCGAAGAGGTTCGCGCGGTCCTGCAGCGCACGCTCGGCGTGCCGATCTTCCAGGAACAGGTGATGCAGATCGCGATCGTCGCGGCGGGCTTCACCCCGGGCGAGGCGGATGCGTTGCGCCGCGCGATGGGCGCCTGGAAGCGCACCGGCAGCCTGGACGCCTTCCGCGAGCGGCTCCTCCAGGGGATGCACGCGCGCGGCTACCCCGATGAGTTTGCGCAGCGCATCTACCGGCAGATGCTGGGTTTCGGCGATTACGGATTTCCCGAAGCTCATGCTCTGAGCTTCGCGCTCCTGGTGTACGACTCCGCCTGGCTCAAGTGTCACGAGCCGGCGGCTTTCACCTGCGCGCTGCTCAACAGCCAGCCCATGGGCTTCTATGCGCCCGCACAGCTGGTGCGCGACGCGCGCGCGCATGGGGTCGAGGTGCGTGCCGTGGATGTGTGCGCGAGCGAATGGGACGCAATCCTCGAGAGGTGTGCCGACGGCGAACCCGCGCTACGGCTCGGCCTGCGCCTGGTGAAGTCCCTGTCGCAGAGCGGAGCCGGCCGCCTGGTCGCAGCGCGCGCTGCGCGTCCGTTCACGAGCGTCGCGGACCTTGCGGGCCGGGCCGCTCTCGACCGCGGCGATCTCGAGGCGCTCGCGGCGGCCGGCGCGCTCGCCTCCCTGAGCGGCAATCGTCACCTCGCGTTCTGGGAGGTGGCCGGCGCCGAGCGTCCGGTACCGCTCGCTCCGGCGGCGGTCCGCGGCGTGGATTTCGAGGAAGGCCGGCCGCTGCTCACGGCGCCTTCGGAGGGCGAGGCGCTTGCGGCCGACTACGCCGCGCTCGGACTGACGCTCGGCCGGCATCCGCTGGCGCTGCTGCGGCCGCGGCTCGCGGCTGCAGCGCTCAAATCCGCGGGCGAGCTCGCGCAGTCCGGCAATGGCGCAGCGGTCCGCACCGCCGGCATCGTGCTCATGCGCCAGCGCCCGGCGGCTGCGAGCGGCGTCACTTTCCTCACGCTCGAGGACGAGACCGGCCAGGTGAACGTCATCGTGTGGGAGCGCATCGGCCGCGCGCAACGCCGCGCGCTGCTCGAGTCGCGGCTGCTCGAGGTGCACGGCGAGTTGCAGCAGCAGCAGGGCGTCACGCATCTCATCGCCCGCCGGCTCATCGACCGCTCGCCGCTGCTCGGCGAGCTCGTGACGCGCTCGCGGGATTTTCACTGACGGCGCGCCGCGATTCGCCGCACTTATGTTCACCGTGCACGCGGACCGCGCACGCGTGACATAACAGTGTGACGCCTGACATAAGAGTATGAAGCACGCCAATGTTGTGATACGCGTCGCACACTGCGTGCACATCGTCACTGTCTGGCGACAGAGAGCCAAGTCACAATATCGCGGCAGAGCCCACGCCTTCCAACACGAAACAGGGGAATGGACTCATGGCTGCGATGAAGGAATCCGCAAAGCGCTGGATGCTGGCCGCGTGCGCCGTGAGCGCGCTGCTCGCTGTTCTCATATGTCTGCGCGCGCTCTCGCCCGCAGGTCCGGCCGCGGCGGCCGCGCCGGCGGCGAGCGCCCAACGGGCGATGACGGCCCGCGTGCAGGCCGTGCATGCGCCCGCGGCTCGCGAGCCCTACATCGTGCAGGCGGCGAGCGCCGAGCAAGCCCGCAGCGCCGTGGTGCGCGCGGGCGGCACGGTGACCGGCGAGCTGTCGGTGATCCGCGCCGTCGGTGCGCTGCTCGACAGCGGCGAACTCGAGGCGCTGCGGGCCGCGAACGTGCCCGGGCTCACGGTCTATAAGGATTCCAAGGTCAAGGCGAGTGCCACTCGCGGTACGCTGCCCGTGACCTGGTACCCGAGCGAGGTCGCGGCCGAGCCGCTGCAGGCCGGTGGCACCACGGGCACCGGAGTGACGGTGGCGGTGGTCGATTCAGGACTGTGGAATCAGCACGGACCCGATCAGAGTGCGCCGGGAAGCACCGCGAGCCGCATCGTCGCGCAGTACGACGTGGTAGCGGCGAGCCAGCAGAGCACCACGACTCAGCTGCTGAGCGCGGCGAGCTCCGCCATCGCCCCCTACAGCGCGAACATCAACGATCCGTTCGGCCACGGCACGCATGTCTCCTCGATCATCGCCAGCAGCGGCGTCGCTACCGACGGCACCTTCCAGGGCGTGGCGCCGGGCGTGAACCTGGTGTCGGTGCGCGTGCTCGACCAGAACGGCGAGGGCACCTACTCGAACGTGATCGCCGGCATCCAATGGGTGATCCAGCAGAAGGCACGCTACAACATCCGGGTGATGAATCTGTCGCTCAGCGCCCCGGTGCACTCGTTCTACTGGCAGGACCCGCTCAACCAGGCGGTGATGGCTGCGTGGCAAGCGGGGATCGTCGTGGTCGTGGCGGCCGGAAACTTCGGTCCCGACCCGATGACGATCGGCGTCCCCGGCAACGTTCCCTACGTGATCACGGTCGGCGCGGTCACCGACAACTACTACCCGATGCAGCCGAGCCAATACACGCTCGCCTCGTTTTCCTCCACGGGCCCGACCTATGAGGGCTTCGTGAAGCCTGAGGTGGTCGCCATGGGCGGGCACATCCTTGCCTATGCGCCCAACAACGGCACGCTCGCCGATGAGTTCCCGCAGTGGGTGGTCCTGCCGTACGACGACTTCGTGATGTCGGGCACGTCGATGGCGACGGCGGAGACGAGCGGAGTGGTGGCGCTGATGCTCGACGTGAGCCCGCAGCTCACACCCGATCAGGTCAAGTGCCGCCTCATGTCCAGCGCCCGCCCGGCCGTCAATTCCAACGGCGATCTTGCCTACACGGTGTTCCAGCAGGGCTCGGGACTGGTGGACGCGCAGGGCGCGGTTTACAGCACCGCGAGCAACTGCGCCAATCAGGGACTGAATGTTGCGCTCGACCTGCTCGGCATCCAGCACTACGGCGGCCGCGCCAACTACAACCCTTCGACCGGCGAGTACTACATCATGGCCACCAGCACCTCGAGCGCCGCCGGGGGGTTGCTCGGCGGCGTGGGGAGCCTTCTCGGCGGACTCGCATCGGCCGTCTCGGAGGTGCCGCTCGTCGGCCCGACGCTGGGCAAGCTCCTCTGGGGAGTTGCGGAGCTGGGCGACGGACTGCTCTGGAACGGCAGCTATTCCTCGGCCAGCGGCTACACCTGGAGCAGCGGCTACCCCTGGAGCAGCGGCTACACCTGGAGCAGCGGCTACACCTGGAGCAGCGGCTACACCTGGAGCAGCGGCTACCCCTGGAGCAGTGGCTACACCTGGAGCAGCGGCTCCGGCGGCGTCACGGTGCCGCCGCAGCAGTAGGCGGATGTGCGTAGGTCGCCGCGCGTGGCTCGACGACACACTGCGATGCGTACCCGGAGTCTCCTCGGCGCGCTGCTGACGGGTGCGGCCGGTCTGCTTGCAGCGGGCACGGCGCCGCACGCGGCCGTGCCGACACCGGCTGCGCGGCCGCTCTACTTCGAGCACCTGACGATGCGCGACGGTTTGTCGCAGAGCACCGTGGAGGGAATCCTGCAGGACTCGCAGGGTTATCTGTGGCTGGCCACCGAGAGCGGCCTCGACCGCTACGACGGCAACACAGTGCGCGTCTACCACCGCGAGCGCGGCAACGACCATGCGCTGGCGAGCGATTACATCTGGACCATCGCCGAGGATGCACATGCCGACCTGTGGCTTGCGACCATCGGGGGCGGCGTGGCCCGCTGGGACCGGGCGGACGATCAGTTTGAGCTGTTCCGCCACGACGGGCATCGACCCGATTCGCTCGCAAGCGATGCCGTGCGGACGCTGCTCGTCGGCGCCGACGGGCAGGTGTGGGTCGGCACGCTCGACCGGGGTCTTGACCTGCTCGATCCGCGCACCGGCCGCGCGCGCCACTTCCGCCACCACGATGCCGATCCGAACTCCCTGCCTGCCGACGCGGTGTTTGCGCTCTATCGCGATCATTTCGGACGGATCTGGGTCGGGAGCGATGGCGGACTGTCGCGCTACGATCCGCAAAGCGGCGGATTCCTCAACTACGGGCGCGCGGCTGACGGCAGCGGGCTTTCGGATACGCAGGTCCGGGTCATCAGCGAGGATCACACCGGGACGCTGTGGATCGGGACGCTGCACGGCGGTCTCGACCGCCTCGACCCGGCAAGCGGGCGTATCACGCAGCTGCGTCACGATCCCGCCAACCCGCGCTCGCTGAGCCAGGACCGCGTGACCGCGATTCTCGAGGACTCGGCGCAGCGCCTGTGGGTGGCCACCGCCGACGGATTGAATCTTTTCGACCGCGCCACCCAAAGCTTCGTGCGTTACGGCAACGACCCCGACGATCCCCAGAGCCTGCGCGACAGCAACGTCATGGCGCTCTACCAGGACCGCGGCGGCGTACTCTGGGTTGGCACCCGCGCCGGGGGCGTCAGCCACTGGAATCCCAACAGCTGGGAGTTCGGTCACTACCGTAGCGCGGCGTTCCACGACACCCAGGTGATGAGCTTCGCGGACGACGGAGCCGGCCGCGTCTGGGTGGGCACGACCGGCGCGGGGCTGGTGGAGATCGACGCGCGCACCGGTGCCGAGCGGCACTACGGTACGCAGACTTCCCCGGCGCGCCTCTCCGACGACCGGGTCATGGCGCTGCTCTACGACGCGGGCACGCTGTGGGTCGGCACCATGTCGGGAGGGCTCGACCAGGTGGATCTGGCGAAGGGCAGTGTGCGCGTATGGCGCAACTCCGCCGCGGATCCGCAATCGCTGCCCGCCGACGGGGTCATGTCGCTCTACCGGGACCGCCGCGGCCTGATCTGGGTCGGTACGTTCGGCGGCGGCGTTGCGAGCATCGAGCCCGGGAGCGGCGAGCTGACGCGCTACCCGTACGGCACCGAGGGCGCGAATGCGCTCTCCGACGGGCACGCGAGTGCGATCGCCGAGGATGCGCGCGGGAATCTGTGGATCGGCACGGTGGGCGGCGGCCTCAATCTCCTCGAGCGCGCGAGCGGACGCTTCTATCACTACCGGCGCAACGATCGCGATCCCACCAGTCTCTCGGACGATGCGGTGTTCGCGCTGCACGTCGACCCGCGCGGCGAGGTGTGGGTCGGTACCGCCAGCGGCGGCCTCGATCGCGTCGTGGGCGGCTCAGCTGCGCCGCAGGCGGTGCACTTCGAGAGCTTCGCCTCCCTCCTGCCAAGCCGCGTGGTGTACGGCATCGAGTCCGACGGCGCCGGCTGCCTCTGGCTCAGCACTGCCGACGGCCTGGTGAGGGTCGATCCGCTCAGCCGCGCGGTCAGGGTGTTCCACGAGTGGCAGGGGCTGCAGGGCGAAGACTTCAACATCAACGCTCACTACCGCGACCGCGACGGCAACCTGTTCTTCGGCGGCAACGACGGCTTCAACGCCTTCGCACCGGCGGCCATCAATTTCAGCGCACCGCCACCCAGGGTAGTGCTGACGGGGGTGGAACGGCTCAATCGGCCCGTGCCGCAGCAGGCGCTGCCGCGCGTCGGTCGGCCGCTGGCGCTCGCCTATGCCGACAAGCTCGTCACCTTCGACTTCGCGGCTCTCGATTTCACCTCGCCGGCCAACAATCGCTACCAGTACCGGCTCGACGGCTTTGACAGCGGTTGGGTGGACGCCGGCGAGCTGCATCGTGCGACCTACACCAACCTCGATGCGGGCGACTACGTGCTGCGGGTGCGCGGTGCGAACGCCGACGGGATATGGAGCACCGATGAGCTGCACGTGCCGCTGCACGTGGCGCCAGGCCCGTGGAGCAGCCCGGCCGCGCGTGCGCTCTATGTCGCGGTCGGGCTGCTGCTGCTCGGCTACCTCTGGCGCCGCCTGCACGAGCGGCGGGCGCGCGCGTTGCGCTACAGCCGGCACCTCGAGGAGACGGTGCAGCAGCGCACCCACGAGCTGCAGGAGCGCAACGTCCAGCTGCAGGTGCTGGCGCGCGCCAAGAGCGAGTTCGTCGCCCGCATGAGCCACGAGCTGCGCACCCCGATGAACGGCGTGCTGGGACTCACCAGCCTGCTGCTCGATACGCGACTCGATCAGGCGCAGCGGCGCTTTGCCGAGGGCATTCACCGTTCCGCGGATTCGCTGCTGGCAATAGTCGATGACATCCTGGACCTCTCTAAGCTCGAGGCGCACAAGCTCACGCTCGATCCGGCGGACTCGGATCTGATCGCGGTCGTCGAGGAGACTCTCGAGGTGTTGGCGGCGCGTGCCACGGGCAAGGGCATCGAGCTGCTGTTCGATGCGCCGCCATTGCCGCTGGCGCGGGTGCAGCTGGACGCGGCGCGGCTCAGGCAGGTGCTGATCAACCTCGGCGGCAACGCCGTCAAGTTCACCGAGAAGGGCGAGGTCACCTTCCGCGTCGTGCCGCTCGATGCGCCCGAGGCAGGTACGCTGCGCGTGCGCCTCGAGGTGGCCGATACCGGCATCGGCATCGCGCCCGAGAACCAGGCGCGGGTCTTCGATGAATTTGCCCAGGAGGATGCCTCGACCACACGGCGCTTCGGCGGCACGGGACTCGGACTCGCCATCTCGCGGCAGATCGTCGGACTCATGGGCGGACGGCTGACGCTCGCGAGCACCCCGGAAGTGGGCTCGACGTTCTCGTTCGAGCTGACACTGCCGGTGACCGCGGCGGCGCCACGCGGCGAGCCGCTCGCGCGCCTCGATGGGCTCAGGATCCTGGTGGCCGACGACAACGCCGCGGCGCGTGTCCTCATGGTCAACGCACTGCGCGCCTGGGGTGCGCGGCCGACGCAGGCCGCATCGCTCGCAGCGGCGTTCGAGGAGCTGCGTGGCGCGGCCTACGAGGCGGTGATCATCGACGACCCGCTGCCCGACGGCCCGGCGCGCGAGGTGCTGCCGCAGCTGTGCGGCAACCGTACGGCGCGGCCGCGGGTCGTGCGGCTCGTGAGCTTTGCGAGCCTGACACCGGTGGCCACGGAGAACGACGCCGGCGGCTGGTTCGACGCCGAGCTGACCAAGCCGCTGCGGCTCGCGCAGCTGCACGCCGCGCTCACAGGGCGGCCGGTCGCCGCGGTCCCGGCGGCCGCCCCGGGAGCCGCGCAACCGCTTACGGGCGGTCACAGCGGGCACGTCCTCGTAGTCGAAGACCAGCCGCTCAATCGTGAGGTCGCCGAAGGCATGCTGGCCTCGCTCGGCGTGACGGCCGAGGCCGCCACCAACGGACGCGAGGCGCTCGAGAAGCTGGGGCAGGGCACCTTCGACCTGGTGCTCATGGACTGCGAGATGCCGGTGATGGACGGTCTCACAGCCACCCAGGAGCTACGCCGCAGCGAGCGACCCGGAACTCATATCCCGGTGATCGCGCTCACCGCGAATGCCACCCCGGAAGGGCGCAGCGCCTGCTTCGCTGCCGGCATGGACGATCACCTGGCGAAGCCGTTTACACGCGCAGCACTCGAGGCCGTGCTCGAGCGCTGGCTGCGGCCCGGGGCCGCGGTGTCCCCCATGGCGAGAGCAGCCCCCGCACCGCTGCCGACAGGCACCGCGCCGGGCGCCGCTGCCGACGAGGCCGCCGCCGCGCTGCTGCTCGACCGAGCGACGCTCGCGGCGCTACGGGAACTGCCGCAGCGCGGCGGCGAACCCATGCTGAACCGTGTCGCGGAGACTTATCGCAGCGACTCCAGGCGACTGCTGCAGACGCTCGAGCACGCGCTCGGCGCGGGCAGTGCGCCGGAGGTAGCGCGCGCCGCGCACGCCTGGCGCTCGTGCAATGGACACGTCGGCGCCCAGGGGCTGATGCGGTTGTGCCGCGAGCTGGAGAACCAGGCGCGGGCGGGCGAGCTGGCGCGCGCGCCCGAGCTCATCGCGCAAGCCAGGGTCATGTACACGCAGGTCGAGGAGCAATTGCAGTGCGAGATACGGAAATCCGCATGAACGCGGGTGCCAACAATCCCCTGAGAGTGCTGGTTGCCGACGACGACGGCATGCTGCGCGAGATCGCCGCCGCGATGCTCGAGAACGCCGGCTTCGCGGTCGAGACCGTCGCCGGCGGCGATGCCGCGGTAGCCGCCTGCGTGATGCGCATGCCGGACCTCATCCTGCTCGATGTCGAGATGCCCGAGGGCAACGGCTACCAGGCGTGCGCCAATATCCGCGCGCTGCCTCTGGGTCGTGACGTGCCGATCGTCATGGTGACCGGATTCGACGATGCCGCCTCGATCAATCTCGCCTACGACGCCGGTGCGACCGACTTCGTGGTGAAGCCCATCAACTGGGCGCTGCTGATCCACCGCATCCGCTACGTGCTGCGCGGTGCGCGCACCATCGAGGCGCTGCGGCTCGCCGAGCAGAAGAATTCGGCGCTGCTGCGGGCGATTCCAGACGGGATCTTCCTGGTGAACGGCGACGGCGCGATCAGCCACTGTTTCAGTCCGCTGCCGGCGCTCACCGAACCGCAGGGACGGGCGGCGACCGCGCTGCACCTGAACGAGCTGCTGCCGCCGCAGGTGCTGCCGCGCGCGCTCGAGGGGCTGGCCGCCACGCTGCGCGGCGCGCCGGCGTCCTTCGAGTTCTCGCTCCCGGGGCAACCGGCCGCGAGCCAGCACTTCGAGTGCCGCTACCTGCCGAACGCCACCGGCCACGCGCTGGCGATCGTGCGCGACATCAGTCAGCGCAGGCAGACCGAGGCGCACATCCACAGGCTCGCGTATTTCGACGCGCTCACGGGGCTGCCGAACCGCGAGTGGATCGGCGACTATCTTTCACAGTCGCTCGGCGCCGTCGCCGGTCGCGAGCAGGGACTGGCGCTGCTGTTCATCGATCTCGATCAGTTCAAGCGCATCAACGATACCCTCGGCCACGAGACCGGGGACGCCCTGCTGCGACAGGTCGCCGGACGGCTGAGCGCAGCGCTCGGCGAGGGCGGCGGGCACGCGCAGCTGGCGCGTGTCGGTGGCGACGAGTTCATCGTGGTGCTCACCGCAGCGGACGCCACCGCCGCCGAGCAGGCGGCACAGCGCATCCAGAGCGCGCTCGCCGCGCCGTTTTTGCACGGCGGCTACGAGTTCGTCGTGACCTCCAGCATCGGCATCGCGCTCTACCCCGAGCACGGCGCCGATGCACAGACGCTGCTGAAGAACGCCGACGGCGCCATGTACGAGGCCAAGGCGAGCGGCCGCAATCAGTCCCGCCTCTACACCAGCGCGGTTCACGCGCGCGCCGTCAAGCGGCTGTCGCTCGAGATGGAGCTGCGGCGGGCGTTCGAAAGCTCGCAGCTCGAGGTGTACTACCAGCCGCAGTACGACGCGCGCACGCTGCGGATGGCCGGCGCCGAGGCGCTGCTGCGCTGGTTCCACCCGCAGCGGGGCCGCATCGCCACGGCGGACTTCGTTGCGGTCGCCGAGGAGACCGGGCTGATCGGCGACATCGGCCGCTGGGCGCTGCAGCAGGTCTGCCGCGATCTGCGGCGCTGGCGCAGTGCCGGCCGCACCGTCCCGTCGATCGCCATCAACGTCTCCGGACGCGACTTCATGCGCCAGGACGTGCTGCTGCGACTGTCGCACGTGGTCGAGGAGGCGCGCCTGCCGGCCTCGCTCTTCGAGCTCGAGCTGACCGAGGGCGTACTCATGCAGGACGTCGAGGGTGGGCAGCGCTCGCTATTGGCTCTCAAGGAGTTCGGCTTCGCGCTCGCGGTCGACGACTTCGGCACCGGCTACTGCTCGCTCAATTACCTGAAGCGCTTCCCGCTCGATACCCTCAAGGTGGACCGCGCGTTCGTCAACGACATCACCGTCGATGGGGACGATGCGGCGATCGTGCGCGCCATCATCGGCTTGGGTCACAACCTGGACCTGAAGCTGGTGGCCGAGGGGGTCGAGACGCAGGCGCAGCTCGAGTTCCTGCGCGCCGCCGGCTGCGACCTGATCCAGGGGTTCCTGATGAGCGAGGCGGTGCCGGCGGACTCGCTGGTCGGCCTGCTCGAGACGATGCCGCCGGCGCCGCACCGGGACGGGTGCGAGGAGCCGCAGCCGTCGGTCGCGGGCCTGGCCGCGCCGCGGTCCGCTTAAGGCCCCAGTGCGGCGAGCGCGGGCGTCAGCTCGCGCGGGGCTTGCGGCGAGCCTTGCGGGGCGCCGCCACGCCGTCCTCGCCGATCTCGTAATCCTCGAAATCGCTGGTCAGCTCGGCGGTGCGCTTCTCCTCGAGCAGCCGCTCGAGGCGCCGCCACGCCGGGTCGCCGGCCTTCTGGCCGCGGCGCTTGGCGAGGTCGAGGTCCTTGATGACCTGGTCCAGGTCGACGTCACCGTCGAGCGGGACCTGCTCGTCAGCTTCTTCGTCCTCGAATTCGTCGGATTCGGGCTTCTCACTCATGCGGGACACGGGTCCGGCAGGAATTGGACGGCGCGAACTTAAATCAGAATCCGGCACGAGTGCAATGCGGCACGCACGGTTTGTGAAGCACGACCGATTCGGTGCTTCAGTGGATCAGGTTGTTCATCTCAAAGATCGGTAACAACATTGCAAAAACGATGCCCATGACGAACAGGCCCATCAGGATGATGAGCAGCGGGCCGAGGAGCCCCACCATGGCGGTCAGCAGCCCGTCGAGCTCGCGCTCCTGGCTGACGGCGGCCCGCTCGAGCATGTTCTCGAGCTTGCCGCTCGACTCGCCGCTGGAGATCAGGTGGATGGTCATCGGGGGGAACAGCCTGCTGATCGCCAGGGCGCGCCCGATCGGCGCGCCCTCGCGCACGCGCGCCGCCGCATCGTTCACCGCATCGCGCATCGGCAGGTTGGTCACCACCTCGCCTGCGATCCGCAACGCTTCCAGCACCGGCACCGTGCTTGCCGAGAGGATGCTCAGAGTGCGCGTGAAGCGCGCGGTGTTGAAGCCGCGCACCAGCCTGCCGACGAGCGGCAGACGGAGCTGCGCGCGGTGGAACCTGCGGCGCGCCGCCGGGTCGCGCAGCCAGCGCCGGAACAGGACGACCGCCACGATCGCCCCGATGAGGACGTACAGCCCGTAGGCGCGGCAGAAGCCGCTGGTCGCGATCAGCACCTGGGTGATCAGGGGGAGCTTCGCCTTGGTGCTCTCGAACACCGCGACGACCTTCGGCACCACGAACACCATCAGGCCCGAGACGATGGCGAAGCACATGATCGTAAGCACGATGGGGTAGAGCATCGCTGCCAGGATCTTCTGGCGGGTCTCCTCACGGCTCTCGGTATAGTCGGCGAGCCTCTCGAGCACGTTGTCGAGGTGCCCGGACTGCTCTCCGGAGGCCACCGTGGCGCGGTAGATCTCGGGGAACACGCGCGGAAACTCGGCGAAGCCGTCGGCGAGCGTATGTCCCTCCATCACGCGGGACCGTACCCCGAGAACGATGCTCTGTACGCGCGGCTTCTCGGTCTGCTGCGAGACCGCCAGCAGCGACTCCTCGAGTGGCAACCCGGCGCGTACCAGCGTCGCGAGCTGGCGGGTGAAGAGGGCCAGGTCGGCCGGCGACACCCGCCGGATCAGGCTGAAGGAGCGCTGACGCTTGGCCTCCTTCTGGGCGACTTCGGCGACGGTTACCGGCAGCAGCTGCTGCTCGCGCAGCAGCTGGCGGATGTGGCGCGGCGTGTCGCCCTCGAGAATGCCCCGGCGCTCCTTGCCGGCCGGATCGAGGGCGGTGTACTCGAACGCGCCCATTAGATTGGCTGAAAGCCGCCTGCGGCGCTTTCGGCGCAAGGCGCCCGGGCTGCGCTCGGCGGCGGGGCGAAAGGAGTGACTTTCGGCCCGCGGGTGGCAAGCCGTGGGCGCAGTGCCATCAGTCCTCGCGCGTGACGCGCAGTATTTCCTCGAGCGTGGTCTCGCCGCGCAGCACGCGCGCGCGCCCGTCGTCGCGGATTGAGGGTGTGGCGAGGCGCGCGCGCCGCTCGATCTCGTGCTCCGGGGCGCCGTCGTGGATCATGATGCGCATGGCGTCATCGACCACGATCAGCTCATAGATCCCGGTGCGTCCGCGGTAGCCGCCGGCCGCGTCGCGCCCCGGCCGGTAGAGGGTCGGCGCGGGCACGTCCGGTCCGAGATTGAGCAGCCGCCGCTCGTACTCGCCCGCCTTGAACGCCTGCCTGGTCTCGGGGTTGAGCACGCGCACCAGGCGCTGCGCCAGCACGCCGATCAGGCTCGAGGAGAGCAGGAACGGCTCGATCCCCATGTCGCGCAGGCGCGTGAAGGCACCCGCCGCGGTGTTGGTGTGCAGCGTCGAGAGCACCAGGTGACCGGTAAGGCTCGCCTGCACGGCGATCTGCGCAGTCTCGAGGTCGCGGATCTCCCCGATCAGCACCACGTCCGGATCCTGGCGCAGGATGGCGCGCAGACCGCGCGCGAAGGTCATCTCGACCTTGGTGTTCACCTGCGTCTGGCCGATGCCGTCGATGTAGTACTCGATCGGATCCTCGACCGTCATGATGTTCTGGGTGTTGTCGTTGAGGCGCTCGAGCGCCGCGTACAGCGTGGTGGTCTTGCCGGAGCCGGTGGGTCCCGTGACCAGCAGAATCCCGTGCGGCTTGTGGATCAGCTCGTCCATCGCGGCCTGGGTGCGCGGATCCATCCCGAGTGAATTGAGCTCGAGCCTGCCCGCCTGCTTGTCGAGGATGCGCAGCACGACCCGCTCGCCGTGGCCCGACGGGATGGTCGAGACGCGTACGTCGACCGCCCGGCCGGCGATTCTCAGGCTGATGCGTCCGTCCTGCGGCAGGCGCTTCTCGGCGATGTCGAGCCGCGACATCACCTTGACGCGCGATACCACCAGTGGGGCGACGGCGCGCTTCGATTGCAGTACCTCGCGCAGCACACCGTCGATCCGGAAGCGGACCACCAGACGGTTCTCGAACGGCTCGATGTGAATGTCGGAGGCGTTTTCCTTCACCGCCTGGGTGAGCACGGCGTTGATCAGGCGGATGATGGGGGCGTCGTCGTCGCTGTCGAGGAGGTCCGCCTGCTCGGGCAGCTCCTGGGCGAGGTGCGCCAGATCCGTCGTCTCATCCAGGCCCTCGACCGCCTGCATGGCATCCGAGCCCGCCTCGTAAGCCCGGCGCAGCAGCAGGTCGAACTCGGCTTCCGGAACGCGCTCGAGCCGCATGCTCCGGCGCAGGTAGCGCCGCACCTCCGCGAGCGCCATGGGCGAAGCATTGTCGCGGCAGACGCATTCCGCGACCCCCTCCACCACACGGCTGACCAGCACACCGTGTCGCTTGGCGAACGCGAACGACAGGCGCCGCCCCGGAGCGGCATCCGCGACGTGCGTGGGCAGATGAGGGACGGCGACGTCGTTCATGGCTTGGGAGGCGCAGAGCCCGTCGCGGGGTTCGGCGCCGGAGTCGCCGTGCTGTCGGGCGCGGGGGCACCCGGCGCGACGTTAGGCTGCGGTGCGGCCGAACCCGTCGACGGGGGCGTCGACGGCGCCGTGGCCGGCGGTGTCGCCGGTGGCGCGGCCTGCGGCGGGGCGGGCAGGTTCGCCGGCTGGATCACGGTAGGCTGCGGTGGCGGGCCCTTGGCACCCTGGGGGGTATTGGGTGCCACGCCCGGGAGCCCTGGCGCGTTCATGTTGAGCGGCGGCATCGTGCCGCGCCTCACGCCCGGTAGCAGCGGAACGGCGTCGTGCGCCTTCAGACTCCTCTGCTGCTCGATCATGTAGTTGTACTTGAGGTCCGTCTCGTAGGCGGCCTGGTTCGGATTGGTCAGGATCTTCGGCCTGATGAAGATGATCAGATTGTTCTTGGTGGACATCGCGGAACGGTTCTTGAACAGGTAGCCGATGATCGGAATGTTGCCGAGTCCCGGCACGCGATCGCTGCTCGAGGTGCTGTCGTCCTCGATGAGTCCGCCGAGGGCCACGACGCCGCCGTCCTCGATCAGCACGGTGGTCGTGATGGTGCGCTTGTTGGTGACCAGGTCGACCGCGCCGGCGGGCTTGGCGCCGATGCTCGAGCTCTCGATCGAGATCTTGAGCATCACCTGCGAGCCCTCCGCGGAGATCGTCGGGGTCACCTTGAGGATCGTGCCGACCTCCTCGCGCTGGATCGTCTGGAAGGGATTCACCTGGCCGCCGGTGACGGCAGTGCCGCTCGTGTACTGGCCGGTGATGAACGGCACCTCCTGCGCCACCTTGAGCTCGGCCTCCTGGTTGTCCATGGTCACCGCCGAAGGCGTCGCGATCACGTTGGTGTCGGTATCCGTGCGGATCGCGCGCAGCATGGCCGCGAAGTTCACGCCGGTGCCGGCGACGCGACCGACTCCGAGCGTCGTGCCCTCGAGCAGTGTGTCGGAGACGCTGGACGGATTGACCGCGGCGGTTGCCAGGTCGACGATGCTGGTGCCCCCGACCGGGCTGACGAATCCGCCGATCGGCACGTTGGTACCCTGGCCGAAGAACGCCCAGTTCACACCCAGATCGGATTCCTTGTCGACGTCCACCTCGGCGATGATCGCCTCCACCAGCACCTGCGGCCGGCGGATGTCGAGCTTGTCGACGATGTCCATCACCTGGCGCATGATTTTCGGGGGCGCGGTGATCACCAGCGCGTTGGTGGTGGGATCGGCCCACACCATGGCGCTCCTTTCGGCCGCCGCCTGCGGCGAGGCGCCGCCCGCGCCGCCACCGCCGCCAGTGGCGTTCGCCTGCGCGATGCCGGTGATCTGTTCCTTGAGCTTCGGCGCGATCTTCTCGGCGTCCGCGTAGTGCAGGTAGCGCACGCGCGTATCGCCGCCGCTCTCGAGCGGGGTGTCGAGGTGCGCGATCAGCGCACGGATGCGCAGCCGCTGCGAATCGTCGCCGCCGACCAGCACGCTGTTGGAGCGCTCGTCCGCCACCACCTTGATGCCGCTCGCCTCCGGACCCTGGTAGAGCGAGTTGACCACCCGCACGATCTCGGACGCCGAAGCGTTCTGCAGCGGAATGATCTCCGGATCCTGATTACCGATCTCATCGATTCGCCGGATGATGCGGATCAGGCGGCTGACGTTGCCGGCGTGATCGGTGATGATGAGGATGTTCGCGCCCGGCACGGACTGCAGGTGGCCGTACTGCGGCACCAGCGGCCGCAGAATCGGCACGAGCTGCTGCGCCTGGACATTCTTGACCTCGACGACCTGGGTGACGATCTCGTCGGAGGTGCCGCTCACGTGCTCGGGCAAGTCGACCGAGGGAACCTGCCGCGCGCTCGCGTCGGGCAGGATCTTGACCACCGAGCCCGCCGGGACGGCGATGAAGCCATAGACGTCGAGAATCGAGAGGAACGCCTGGTAGAACGTCTCCGGACTCATGGGGGTCGACGACAGCATCGTCACCTGGGCGCGCACCCGCGGGTCGATGATGAAGTTCTTGCCCGTAGCAGCGGCCACTGCCTCGGCGATCTGCGTGATATCCGCATCCTTGAAGTTGGGGGTGATGCGCTGGGCCGGCTCTGCGGCGACGAGTGGCGTTGCCAGCAGTGTCGCCAGCACGCCGAGAGCCAATGAACGAAATCCGGTCACGACAATTACCCCCGATGGGCGCGCGCGCGCAGGCTACTGGTTGTCCCGGTTCTCCGGCGTCGTATCCGGCGGGGGCACCGCCGGAACCTGCGTCGGATCCGCCGGGGCGGCTTCGATCGGCATCCCGCCGCGCATCGCCGCGCCCGGCGGCCCCATGCCGCCTGCCGGACCCGGGGCCTGAGCTCCGGGTCCCGCCACGGATTCAGCCTCCTGAGCGACCTGAGCGATATTCAGGGTGAGATCCTGCTGCTGGTTGTTGCGGATAACTGTGACGCGCGCCTCACTGGAACTACCGAGCGTCCTGAGAATCTCCTGACCGCGCTCGAGGTCATCGAGCGGTGTGCCGTTGATGGCAATCACTTCGTCTCCCGGCTGCAGTCCCAGGCTCGTAAACGCCGCCCGGTTGCGTCCCGGATAGACGCGAAAACCCCGTACCTTGTCCCCGTCCCGCACCGCCTGCGGACGCAGCAGGTCGGCGATAAGACCGGGCTGCTCGGTGAAAGTTTTACGCATGCGCTCGACCACCGCGGCATTCGGATTGTCGAGTGCCGACGACGAGGGCGCCCGCACGGGGTTGCCCTCCTGGCGCGGCAGGGCGAGCGATTCGAGCTGTCCGTTGCGCTCGATCACCACGCGCTCGATGTAAACGGAGTGCAGCGTCGCGCCCCCCGGCACACTGTCGCCCACCGCATACACTTTGGCGGTCTGTGCGCTGGCTCCGAGGATCGCGAGGCCATTTTTAGGATCATTACCCGCAATGATTCCGGTCAGCACCAGCGGCATGCTCGTCTGCGGCGCATTGGCGTCGTCCGACTTCGGCGCCGGTGCGGCGCCGAACAGATGCGCATTGGTGATGGCTGCGACGTCCGTCACATGCGGCGCCCGGCTGACGACCGGCTGCGCCCTGGGCGCACGCCCTGCGCCCCCCAAGTCCGTGAGGATGAGCGCCGCCTGCACGGCGAGCGCCACGGCCAGGATCCAGGTAGCGATCCGCGGGCCGTCGCGCAGTATGAGCGCGCGCCAGCGGTCGGCTGCCGGAACAGTCGCGAGCCAGGAAGCGGCGTTCATGGACTTGAGCAGATGCGCGTAAGCACGTTTCCTGCGGGCTCCTTGCAGACAGTGAATCCCGCGCGCGGGCGCGCCGCGCCCGTCACGCCGACGCCATCATACGGGTCTGCAGCCGGCGCTCTCAAGCGATTGTTTCTGCAGGAGTAACCAGTCCACATTGTGGTGGGCTTGTGTTGCCGTTTCGCGACCCCTATAAAGAACGCCATGCCCGCGCCGCTCCCCACGCGCCCCGATTCCGGCGTTGCCGTCGAGGAAGCGCAACCGGAGGTCAAACAGCCGCCGCTCTATCGCGTGGTGCTCCTCAACGACGACTACACTCCGATGGAGTTTGTCGTCGATGTGCTGGAAAAGTTCTTCGCGCTCAATCGCCCGACCGCCACGCGCATCATGCTCGAGGTCCACACCCGCGGTAAGGGCGTGTGCGGGGTCTTCACATACGAGATCGCGGAAACTAAGGTGGCACAGGTGACGACCTACGCGCGCGACCACCAGCATCCGCTCATGTGCACACTTGAAGAGGCCTGAACGTGTTGTCGAACGAGCTCGAATACTGCCTCAACGATGCCTTTCACCAGGCGCGCGAGGCGCACCACGAGTACCTGACGGTCGAGCACCTGCTGCTCGCGATCCTCGACACCGCCAAAGTACGCGAGGTGCTGCGCGCCTGTGGTGCGGACTTCGCGCGGCTGCGCCAGGAGCTCAAGGAGCACATCGACCAGTCGACCCCGCGGCTCGAGGAGGGCGAGGAGCGTGAGGTGCAGCCGACGCTCGGCTTTCAGCGCGTACTGCAGCGCGCGGTGTTCCACGTGCAGTCGAGCGGCAAGAAGGAGGTCGGCGTCGGCAACGTGCTGGTGGCGATCTTCAGCGAGAAGCAGAGTCACGCGGTGTTTCTCCTCAACCGCCAGCACGTCACGCGCCTTGACGTCGTCAACTACATCTCCCACGGTCTGTCGAAGATCGCCGAGGAGAAGACCGACAAGGAGGACGCGCAGGGCGAGAACGAGCGCGACGGTGAGGGCGGCAGCGCGCTCGAGAAGTACGCTACCAACCTGAACCGTATGGCGCAGGAAGGGCGCATCGATCCGCTCATCGGCCGCAAGCTCGAGGTCGAACGCACCATCGAGATCCTGTGCCGCCGCCGCAAGAACAACCCGCTGTACGTCGGCGAGGCCGGCGTCGGCAAAACGGCAATTGCCGAGGGACTCGCGCGCCTGATCGTCGAGGGAGCGGTGCCCGAAGTGCTCGCCGACTGCACGCTGTTCGCGCTCGACATGGGCGCGCTGATCGCCGGCACCAAGTACCGCGGCGACTTCGAAAAGCGCCTCAAGGGCGTGATCACCGAGCTGAAGAAGCTTCCCGGGGCGATCCTGTTCATCGATGAGATCCATACCGTGATCGGCGCCGGCGCCGCCTCCGGCGGGGTGATGGACGCTTCCAACCTCATCAAGCCGGTGCTCACTGCCGGCGAGATCCGCTGCATCGGCTCGACGACCTATCAGGAGTACCGCGGTATCTTCGAGAAGGACCATGCGCTCGCGCGGCGCTTTCAGAAGATCGACGTGGTGGAGCCGTCCGTGGCGGAGACTGTCGACATCCTGTTCGGACTGAAGGCGCGCTTCGAGGAGCACCACGGCATCAGCTATGCCGACGATGCGCTGCGCGCGGCCGCCGAGCTCGCCGCGCGCCACATCAACGAGCGACACCTGCCGGACAAGGCCATCGACGTGGTCGACGAGGCAGGTGCCCGCCTGCGGCTCAAGCCGATCGCCGAGCGCGAGCCGGTGGTCGAGGTGCGGCACATCGAGGACGTGGTGGCGCGCATGGCGCGCATTCCCGCCAAGAGCGTCTCGCTCTCGGACCGCGAGGTACTGAAGAACCTCGAGCGCAACCTCAAACTGGTGATCTTCGGACAGGACCGGGCGATCGAGGCGCTGGCCGCGGCGATCAAGATGGCGCGCTCGGGTCTCGCCGAGATCAGCAAGCCGGTCGGCAGCTTCCTGTTCGCAGGCCCCACCGGCGTCGGCAAGACCGAGGTCACTCGGCAGCTCGCCGTCGCGCTCGGCGTCGAGTTCCTGCGTTTCGACATGTCCGAGTACATGGAGCGCCACACGGTCTCGCGCCTGATCGGCGCGCCGCCGGGCTACGTCGGCTTCGACCAGGGGGGGCTCCTCACCGAGGCGATCGCCAAGCATCCGCACTGCGTGCTGCTGCTCGATGAGATCGAGAAGGCGCATTCGGACGTGTTCAATCTGCTGCTGCAGGTCATGGACCACGGCACGCTCACCGACAACAACGGCAGGAAGGCCGATTTCCGCCACGTCATCATCGTCATGACCACAAACGCCGGCGCGCACGAGATGGCGCGGCCTTCCATCGGCTTCACGCAGTCGGACAATGCCAGCGACGGCATGGAGGCCATTCGCAGGATCTTCTCACCCGAGTTCCGCAACCGCCTCGATGCGGTCATCCAGTTCGCCGCGCTCGATCCGACGACCATCGAGCGGGTGGTCGACAAGCTGCTCCTTGAGGTCGAAGCGCAACTCGAGCAGAAGGGCGTCATGCTCACCCTCGATGATGCGGCACGGCGCTGGATCGCGGCGAAGGGCTACGACCCGAAGATGGGAGCCCGGCCGATGGCGCGCACGATCCAGGAGCACATCAAGCGGCCGCTCGCCGAGGAGCTGCTGTTCGGGCGCCTGGCGAGTGGCGGCCACGTCCGCATCTCGGTTACCGAGGACGGCAAAGAGCTCGCTCTCGTCTGCGAGCCGGCCAAGACCCCGGAGGTTACCGCCTAGGCCGGAAAAATCGCCGCAGGCGATTTTTTCAATGAATCAGCGGCCGCGGTAGATGATGCGGCCCTTGGTGAGATCGTACGGCGTCATTTCGACCGTGACCGCATCGCCGGTGAGGATGCGGATGTAGTTTTTGCGCATCTTGCCGGAGATGTGCGCGGTCACGAGGTGGCCGTTCTTCAGCCTCACGCGGAAGGTGGTATTGGGCAGGGTCTCGACGACCTCGCCTTCCATCTGGATCGCGTCTTCTTTGGACATACGGCCTTTGAGCGCACTGCGCGGGCGCGAATTGGAGCACAAAGCCCCGGCACAGGCAATTTGACGGCGGATTCAGCCGAGCGCCGGCGCAGGCTGGTCGATCTGCTCGGCGAGCAGTGCCTGGAAGCGGCTGCGCGGGATGGTGCGGGCGCCGAGACTTCCCAGGTGGCGCGAGTAGAGCTGGCAGTCGATCACCACGATGCTGTTGCGCTGACACAGCTGCGCCAGATGAGCGAGCGCCACCTTGGAGGCGTCGCGGGCGGCGCTGAACATGGACTCGCCGAAGAACACGCCGCCGAGACGTACCCCGTACAGGCCCCCGGCCAGCACGCCGTGGTGCCATGCCTCGATGCTGTGGGCATAGCCGAGGCGGTGCAGCTCGAGGTAGGCGGTGCGCATCTCCGAGGTGATCCAGGTGCCGGGACTCGCCGTGCGGGGTGCGGCGCAGCCGTCGATCACCGCGGCAAAGTCGCGATCGACGGTGGTAGCGAAGCCGCCGTTGCGCAGCGTCTTGGCGAGGCTGCGGTTGCAGCGGAGCTCCTCCGGGAAGAGCACCGCGCGCGGATCCGGCGACCACCACAGCACCGGCTGCCCCGGGGAGTACCAGGGGAAGATGCCGCGCCGGTAGGCGGCGAGCAGCCGCGAGCAGGACAGATCCCCGCCCGCGGCGAGAAGTCCGGGCGGGTCCTCGAGCGCCTGCTCGGGCGGCGGAAACCAGTCCGGTGCGTCGTGACCCGACAGCCAGGTGATGGTCTTCAGACAGGCTCCCTAGCTCAGAGAAGGTCCGGCGCGTCGCGCCGGCCGCGGAACGGTACATGCGCCTGGACCTCGTGCGCATAGCTGTCGACTGCCGCCGCCTCGCGCCTGAGATAGTCCGCGATCGCCGCGCGGAACTGCGGGTCGGCGATGTGATGGGCGGACCAGGTGAGAGTCGGCTCGAAGCCGCGCGCCACCTTGTGCTCGCCCTGGGTACCGGGCTCGAAGCGCCTGAGTCCCCGCTCGATGCAGAACTCGATTCCCTGGTGATAGCAGGTCTCGAAATGCAGGCTGTGGTAGTCGGCGGCCGCACCCCAGTAGCGGCCGAAGAGCGTCGACTCGCCGACGAAGAAAATTGCCGCCGCGACCAGCGCACGACCGCGCAGCGCGAGCTTCACCATGAGCGCTTGCGGCAGCCGCTGCGCCACCTCGCTGAAGAACGAGCGGGTGAGGTAGGGCTCGTGCCCGTGCCGCAGGAAGGTGTCGCGGTGCAGGAGGTAGATACGCTCGAGCAGCGGCTCGGTGAGGTCGGCGCCGAAGCGAGTCTCGAAGCGCACGCCCGCCTCGGCGACCCGGCGGCGCTCGCGGCGCGCCTTCTTGCGCTTCTCGGCGGTGAAGGAGTCGAGGTAGTCCTCGAAGCTGGCGTAGCCGCGGTTGCTCCAGTGGAACTGACAGTCCCGCCGCAGCAGCCAGCCGCGCGCGGCGCAGGCGGCGCGTGCCGGCTCGTCGAGAAACAGCGCGTGCACGCCGGAAAAGCCGTGACTGGCGGCGTAGCTCTCGAGCTCCTCGAGCAGCCGCGCGCTCGCAGCGCCGCGGTCGAGCCCGGGACGCACCAGCAGCCTTGGGGCAGTCGCGGGCGTGAAGGGCGTCGCAAGGGTCAGCTTCGGGTAGTAATGACGGCCGAGACGCTCGTAGGCCTGGGCCCAGGCGAAATCGAAGACGAATTCACCGAAGGAATGTGTCTTGACGAAAGCGGTCGCCGCCGCGGCGAGCCCGTGCGGATCGTGCAGCGTCAGGTAGCGCGGCTCCCAGCCCGTCGCGGCGCCGATGCAGTGGGTGTGCTCGAGCGCGGCGAGAAACTCATGGCGCGCGAATGGGCTGGCGGTGCCCTCGAGCGCATTCCACTGCCGACGGTCGACAGCATCGATGCTGCGGCAGAATTCGACCTCGCCCCTGGTCATATGCGTACGGCTGCTGCGCGCTTCAGCGACGTTCGCGCGCCTCCAGACTCTCGAGGTAACGGTCGGCATCGAGCGCCGCCATGCACCCGGAACCGGCGGAGGTCACCGCCTGTCGGTACACATGGTCGGCGACATCCCCGGCGGCAAACACGCCGGCGACGCTGGTCGCCGTGGCATCGCCCTCCAGGCCGCCACGCACCGTGATGTAGCCGCCGCGCATGTCGAGCTGGCCGCTGAAGAGAGCCGTGTTAGGGGTGTGACCGATGGCGACGAACAGCCCCGTGACCGCAAGCTCGCGCGGCGCCCCGCCGTCGGTGCCGCCGAGGCGCACGCCGGTGACGCCGTGCTCGTTGCCGAGCACTTCGGCGACTGTGTGGTTCCAGATCACCGCTGCCTTGCCGGCATCGACTTCACGGAACAGTCGCTGCTGCAGGATCTTCTCGGCCCGCAGGCGATCGCGCCGGTGCACGAGCGTGACGTGCGCGGCGATGTGCGACAGGTAGAGCGCCTCCTCGACGGCGGTGTTGCCGCCGCCGACGACCGCAACCCGCTGTCCACGGAAGAAGAAGCCGTCGCAGGTGGCGCAGGCCGACACGCCGCGGCCGCGGAATTTCTCCTCCGAGGGCAGGCCGAGATAGCGGGCGCTCGCGCCGGTCGCGACGATCAGCGCATCGCAGCTGTAGCGGCCGGCTTCACCGGTGAGCAGCAGCGGCCGCCGCGACAGATCCACGGACTGCACGTGATCGCTGACGACCTCGGTGGCAAAGCGCTCGGCGTGGCGCCGCATGCGCTCCATGAGCGCCGGTCCCTGCAGGCCCTCGACATCGCCCGGCCAGTTGTCGACGTCGGTCGTGGTCATGAGCTGGCCGCCGCTCTCGAGTCCGGTGATCAGCAGCGGCGTACGGTTAGCGCGCGCCGCGTACACCGCCGCGCTGTAGCCCGCCGGTCCCGACCCCAGAATGATGAGCCGGCTGTGCCGGACGCTCGTCATGGACATCTCCCGCATCGAGGCATGGTACCAAGCCCTATAATGCCGACGATCTATCTTAAGGCGGAGCAACGGGATTGGCTGAGACGTCTGCACAGGTCCGCAGCGGCGCCCGCTTCACATCGACGGTGACCCGCGCACTGCGCGAGAGCGCCGTCATCGCGCTGGCGGTCGTGGCGCTGGTGCTGCTGATTGCGCTGGCGAGCTACAGCCCTGAGGATCCGGGCTACTCCTTCAGCGGACCGTCGACCGTGGTGCACAACCGTATCGGCGTCGTGGGCGCGCTCGCCGCGGACGTGCTGTATTTCCTGTTCGGCTGGCCGGCGTTTCTGCTGCCGCTGGTGCTGGCCGGAGCGGCCTGGGGGCTGCAGCGCCGCGGGCGCATGGAGAGCGGTTCGCGCGTCAACACCGCGGTGCGGATCGCGGGCTTCCTGCTGCTGATGGCGGCGAGCTGCGGCCTGGCGCACCTGCACTGGCATGCGGGCATGTTGCGCCAGGGGCGCGCCGGCGGGGTGATCGGCTACGAGGTCGGTGGCGGCCTGCAGGCGGGTCTGAGTTTCCTCGGCGCCACGCTGGTGCTGATCGCCGCCTGGATGGTGTCCCTGTCGCTGGCCTTCGGTATCTCATGGCTCGCGGTCATGGACCGGCTCGGGGCGCTCGCCTGGGCGGCGACCGGCTGGATGCGCACGCGCTCGCTGTCGGCGAAGGATGCCGCCGAGGGGCGCGAGCGGCGCGAGCAGCGCCGCGAGGCGGTCGAGACGCTGCAGAAGAAATCCGCGCTGCGGGTGCCGCCGCGTATCGAGCCGGCGCTGCCGCCGGCCGAGAAGAGCGCGCGCGTCGAGCGCGAGCGGCAGGTGCCGCTGTTCGATCCGCCGCAAGCGACCGAGCTGCCGCCGCTGAAGCTCCTCGACGACCCGCCGCCGCGCGAGCCGCTGTACTCCGCCGAGGCGCTCGAGGCGCTGTCGCGCCTCGTGGAGATGAAGCTCAAGGATTTTGGCATCGACGCCGAGGTCGTGGCGGTACAGCCGGGGCCGGTGGTGACGCGTTTCGAGCTGCGCCCCGCCCCCGGAGTGAAGGCGAGCCAGATCACGGCGCTATCGAAGGACCTGGCGCGGGCGCTGTCGGTGCTGTCGGTGCGCGTGGTCGAGGTGATTCCCGGCAAGAGCGTGATGGGGCTCGAGATCGCCAACGAGAAGCGCGAGGTGGTGACCTTCGGGGAAATCATCCGCTCGAAGGCCTACGACGAGGTGCACTCGCCGCTTGCACTGGCGCTCGGCAAGGACATCGGCGGCCAGCCGATGGTCGCGGACCTGACGCGCATGCCGCACCTGCTGATCGCCGGCACCACCGGCTCGGGCAAGTCGGTGGCGCTGAATGCCATGGTGCTGTCGCTGCTCTACAAATCGACCGCCGAGCACGTGCGACTCATCATGATCGACCCGAAGATGCTCGAGCTCTCGGTCTACGAGGGCATCCCGCACCTGCTCGCGCCGGTGGTCACGGACATGAAGCAGGCGGCCAACGCGCTGCGCTGGTGTGTCGCCGAGATGGACCGCCGCCATCAGCTGATGGCGGCGCTCGGCGTGCGCAACATCGCCGGCTTCAATCGTCGCGTCAAGGATGCGACTGACGCCGGCAAGCCGATCCGCGACCCGGTGATGATGCAGAAGGCCGCCAACGATCCGAGCATCGACCAGCGGCAGATTCCGGATCTGACGCCGCTTCCCTATATCGTGGTAGTGATCGACGAATTCGCCGATCTGATGATGATTGTCGGCAAGAAGGTCGAGGAGCTGATCACGCGTCTGGCGCAGAAGGCGCGCGCCTCGGGGATTCACCTGGTGCTTGCCACGCAGCGTCCGTCGGTCGATGTCATCACCGGGCTCATCAAGGCGAACATTCCCTGCCGTATCGCGTTCCAGGTCTCGGCGCGGGTCGACTCACGCACGATCCTCGATCAAATGGGTGCCGAGACGCTGCTCGGCCACGGCGACATGCTGTACCTGCCGCCCGGGACCTCGCTGCCGACGCGCGTGCACGGCGCCTTCGTGTCCGACCAGGAGGTGCACCGGGTGGTCGAGGCCCTGAAGACGCCGCTGCCGCCGAACTACATCGAGGAGGTGCTCTCCGGGCCTAGCGGACCGATCGCGAGCCTGTCGGAGGAGGGCGAGGCCGGCGAGGGTGGCGCCGGTGCGGAGGATGCCGAGCAGGATCCGCTTTACGACGAGGCAGTGCGCATCGTCACCACCGAGCGCAAGCCCTCGATCTCCTATGTACAGCGGCGGCTGAAGATCGGCTACAACCGCGCCGCGCGGCTGCTCGAGGCGATGGAGGCGGCGGGGCTGGTGGGGCCGCTGCAGGCGAATGGGGCGCGGGATGTGCTGGCGGCGGCGCCGCCGGAGGACTGACTTGTGCCAACCGCAAACGGAGCAGCCGTGAGCGCAGAAAAGTCCTTTCGCGGACGCCGTAAATCCATTGCGCTGCGCAGTCCCTGCTCCGCGCAAGCCCGGGGTGGCCATCCCTGGCCACCCGCTCGCCGCACGCGGCGAGCCCCTGGCGGCTGCGGCCGCGCGGTGACGTCGGTCCTCCTTGCGGGGCTCCTGACCATGTCGGCTGTGTTGGCGACGACCGCAGCGAGCGCGGCAGCGCAGCAGGCGACGCCGCTGGATGCGTATCTCGACAACCTGAAGACCTTGCGGGCGAGCTTCCTGCAGACGCTCGCGGACCCGCACGGGCGGGAGATCGATCGTGCCAAGGGCACGCTGGTGGTGGACCGCCCGGGCAGATTCCGCTGGGAGGTTCACCCGGAGCCGGCCGCAGACGGCGGCAGCGGCGGCAACTCGGGGGGCGCGCCTGCGAGCGCCGGGCAGCTCATGGTCTGCGACGGGAAGAACCTGTGGTTCCTCGACCGCGACCTCGAGCAGGTGACGGTGAAGCCGGTGGATGCGGCGCTCTCCGCCACGCCCGCGATGCTCCTGTCCGGCACGGTGGATGTGCGCAAGAACTTCAAGATCTCGGCTGCCGGCGAGCGCATGGGATTGACCTGGGTGCTGGTCGAGCCGCAGGGCGCACAGGCGGACTTCCGCGACGCGCTGTTCGGGTTCGATCATGGGGAGCTCAAGCGGATGATTCTGGAGGACAAGCTCGACCAGACCGCTACGATCGTCTTCGAGAAGGTGGAGCGCAACGGCCCGGTCAATCCCTCCGAGGTGAGCTTCACGCCGCCGGCCGGCACGGACGTGATCGGCAAGCCGCAACAGTGAGTCCGCGGCAATGAGCGTCGTGGGGCGCGACGCACTGCGACCGCTCGCCGATCGCATGCGGCCGCGCAACCTCGCGGAGTTCGTCGGGCAACAGCACATTCTCGGGCCCGGCAAGCCGCTGTCGGCGAGTATCACGGCCGGGCAGCTGCACTCGCTGATCCTCTGGGGGCCGCCCGGCAGCGGCAAGACGACGCTGGCGCGGCTCATTGCGCGGGCCTCCAACGCACAATTCATTGCGCTCTCCGCGGTCATGGCGGGAGTGAAGGACATCCGTGCCGCAGTCGAGACCGCACGCACGGTGCGCGCGCAGGAGGTCCGGCCGACACTCCTGTTCCTCGACGAGGTGCATCGTTTCAACAAGGCGCAGCAGGACACGTTCCTGCCGTTTCTCGAGGACGGTACGCTGACCTTTGTCGGCGCGACGACCGAGAACCCGTCGTTCGAGGTGGTGAGCGCATTGCTATCGCGCGCGAGGGTGTACGTGCTGCGCGCACTCACCGTGGAGGACCTGGTGAGGCTCGAGCAGGCAGCCCTCGCAGACAGCGAACGCGGGCTCGGGGGCGCTCGCCTCGGGGCTGAGACCGGAGCACTGGAGCTGATCGCACGCGCCGCCGACGGCGATGCACGCCGCGCCCTCAACATGCTGGAGCTCGCCGCGGGATTGGTTGAGGCCGAGACTGCCCCGCAGCTGACCCTTGCTGTGGCGCGGGAAGTCGCCAGCGGCGGACACCGGCGTTTCGACAAGGGCGGCGACCAGTTCTACGATCAGATCTCGGCCGTGCACAAGGCGGTGCGCGGCTCCGATCCCGACGGCGCGCTCTACTGGCTGTGTCGCATGCTGGATGGCGGCTGCGACCCGCTCTACATCGCGCGGCGCGTGGCCCGCATGGCGACCGAGGACGTGGGTCTCGCCGACCCGCGGGCACTCACGCTGGCGCTCGACGCCTGGGAGACCTACGAGCGTTCCGGGAGCCCCGAGGGCGAGCTCGCGATTGCAACGGCGGTCGTGTATCTCGCCTGTGCACCGAAGAGCAACGCGGTCTATGTCGCCATGGACGAGGCTATGGCGGATGTGCGCGAGTTCGGAACGCTGGAGGTGCCACTGCAGTTACGCAACGCTCCGACGCGGCTGATGAAGGAGCTCGGCTACGGGCGCGGCTATCGCTACGCGCACGACGAACCCAAGGCCTTCGCCGCCGGCGAGCGCTATCTGCCGGAGGGTATGCCGGATCGGCGATACTATCGGCCAGTACCGCGCGGGCTGGAGCTCAAGATCGGCGAGGCGCTCGCCCGGCTGCGCACCACGCCCGGCCCGAAAGGTTGAGACTCAAGTGATCGATCCGAAGCTGCTGCGCACCGATCCGGAGGCCGTAGCGCGCAATCTGGCGCGCCGCGGCTACACGCTCGACGTGGCGGCGCTCAGGGCGCTGGAGGAGAAGCGCAAGCCCTGGGCGGTGGAAGTGGATCGGCTGCGCGCCGAGCGCAACACCAACGCCAAGGCCGTCGGCGCCGCCAAGGGCCGCGGGGAGAACGCCGCGACGCTGCTCGCGCGCGGTGAAGCGCTGACTGCGGAGCTGGCGCGCGCTGAGGGCGCACTCACCGGTGTGCAGAACGAGCTGGAGCAATGGCAGCTCGGTCTTCCGAACCTGCTGCACGACTCGGTGCCCGACGGCCGCGACGAGCAGTCCAACCTCGAGGTACGGCGCTGGGGGGAGCCGCGACGCTTCGGCTTCACGGCGCGCGATCACGTGGACATCGGCGCGCGGCTCGGCGGACTGGATTTCGAGGCCGCGGCCCGCATCGCGGGCAGCCGTTTCGTCGTGATCCGCGGGGCGATCGCGCGGCTGCACCGCGCGCTCGCGCAGTTCATGCTGGACCTGCATACGCGCGAGCACGGCTATACCGAGGTGTACGTGCCGTACCTGGTGCAGCCGGCGGCGCTCCTCGGCACAGGACAACTGCCGAAGTTCGAGCAGGATCTGTTCGCGGTGCGCGGTGACTTGTCGGTGCGCGGCGAGCAGTCCTTGTTCCTGATTCCAACCGCGGAAGTGCCGGTGACGAACCTGGTGCGCGGACAGATCGTGCCTGCCGAACAGCTGCCGCTGAAGTTCGTGGCGCATACGCCGTGCTTCCGCTCCGAGGCGGGCGCGGCCGGCAAGGACACGCGGGGCATGATCCGCAACCACCAGTTCGACAAGGTTGAGCTGGTGCAGATCGTGCGACCCGCGGATTCGTACGCTGCGCTGGAAGAGTTGACCGGGCATGCCGAGGTGGTACTGCGCCGGCTCGACATTCCGTACCGTGTGGTGGCGCTGTGCGCCGGCGATGTCGGCTTCGGCTCGGCCAAGACCTACGACCTGGAGGCGTGGCTGCCGTCGCAGGAGCGCTACCGCGAAATTTCCTCGTGCAGCAACTTCGAGGCTTTCCAGGCGCGGCGCATGCAGGCGCGCTGGCGCAATCCCGACGGCGGCAAGCCCGAGCCGGTGCATACGCTCAACGGCTCGGGCCTGGCGGTCGGACGGACACTGGTGGCTGTGCTCGAGAACTACCAGAACGAGGACGGCTCGGTGAGCGTGCCGCAGGCGCTGCAGTCCTACCTGGGCGGAACGGATCCAAAAAAGATCGGCCCGGAGCCCGGCTGATACCGGACGCTCGGGCCGACGGGCGTGTTAGGAGTGGGGCACGCCCGGTTTCCTGTGCCAGTCAGCCGATGGACCAGCCCATGCGCACCGCGGCCAGATAGTGACTCGGCGAGATCGGGCGCGACGCCTTGTCCCGATGCAGGAACGGGCATGACCGCTGAATGGCTGCCGCGTGTGGGACGGCTGGCGACGGCTGGGCTGTGCCCAGGTCGGAAGCAGCCCCGAGACCGAACGCCAGGTTGATGATCAGCGTCAACAGCCAGTTCGCAACCCTCATGGTGGACCCCCGTGGAGTAGCCAGGCAGCGGTATCAGACACCCTCGGGGCCGGGCCGTGAAGCACTGTCGCCGCGGTTCCGTCCTGAAAACCGACGGATTCGTCCCTGGTGTTACGATTCCACGGCGGGACCTCAGTGCCGGAGCGCCATGGGAAAGCTGCACGAAGTCGAGATCCATCGGTTGCGGCCGACCCAGGTGACGGTCGGCTTGATCGAGGTGCGCGACAAGCGCGCGAGGCTCGACGCGTTGAAGAAAAAGGAACAAAGGGACTTCATGGAGGCACACCCGATTCCGGGGGTCTGGGGTCCGGACGGCAAGCTCTACATTACCGACCACCACCACCTGGGGCGCGCGGCGAGCGAAGCCAACGTCGAAACGGGGTTCTTCTTCATCGAAGGCGACTTTTCCAAGTGCCCCATCGCGCAGTTCTGGCCGAAGATGAGCCAGAACCAGTGGGCTCACCCGGTCGACAGGAACGGCAAACCCTGTGGCTTCGAGTCGATTCCCGATCACCTCGAGAAACTCATCGACGATCCTTATCGCTCGCTCGCCGGCTATGTCCGCGATGCCGGCGGCTATGACAAGACGCCGACCGCGTTCGCCGAGTTTCAGTGGGCGGATTTTTTCCGACCGCGGGTCAGGATCGGGCCCACCCGGGCGGACTTCAACAACTGTGTTCCCGGCGCCGTGAAGCTCGCGGCATCTCCCGAGGCGGCGAAGCTCCCGGGGTACAAGGGGCCGGCCGCCAAGGCCACGTCCGGAACAGAGGCGCCGAAGGGCGGCCTGAGAGAACCGCAGGGCTGAAACAATCATGCGACTGATCATCCTGGGTTGTGCAGCAGCCATCGTCGGATGCGCAAATCCTCCCGCACCGGATGATCCTGCGGCGCCCGCACGAGCGCAGCAGCGGATCGAGACCCGGGAGCTCGAGCAGGCCGAGGCCATGTGCGCGAAGCAGGGAAAACGCGCGGTCGCTACCCGCGCCGAGGGCGAGACCTTCTACCAGTGCGAATAGGGCGCCTGTCCGGGCCGGGTGGGCAACGCGACCTTTGAAGGTGTGAAACTTCGCGCGGTCTCAAGAGCGTCAGTCGCTATAGCATGGCGCCGCATGAACGCAACGATCCGCGAGTACATCAAGAGCCGCGTGCGACGGTGTTTTGCGGTCGCAATCGGCGGCTGGCTGCTGATTGCACTCAGTGGTGCCTTTGCGAAGGACCTGCCCCCGAATATTCCACCCTTCGCTCTTCCCCTCGTGGGATTCGTGATGTTCGGTGGCTCGATCCTCGTGCTGCAGCGGATCGCAAGATGTCCCAGGTGCAAGGCCAATCTCGGACAGACGATCGCGATGCCGCTTGCCTTGAGCTGGGGCCGCGGACCGAAGATCAATTTCTGCCCGTATTGCGGCGTCAATCTCGACCAGGCTCGGCCGGTCACGCAGGCGCCGGTGTCATCTCAGAATCCAATCAAGTAACGTGCCGGCCACGATCGTGGCGGTAGCTCACCCAGGTTGCGGGCGGTCCCGAAGGATGCGCACTAAACCCGCGCGGCCTGCCATGTCATAATTGCGCGCCTGCGCATTGGGAGGGCACCATGAAATGGAGCGCGCTTTCTGCGACTTTCGCTCTATCGGCGATCGCCGCTTGCGCCGCGTCTTCCGCCGGCGATGAGAACGCGCAGGGGACTAAACCAGCAAGCCCGAAGTGCGAACTAGCGGTCGTTAACCCCGTCAGCGGTTACGCCGAGTGCGTGAAGCCTCGAGGGGCTCCTGTAGACCAGCCGCCGCAGAGGCCTCCGCCGACTCCGGAGGAGTGTCTCAAGCATCCCGACCTGGATCTTGAGTCGTGCCGCCAGAGTCAGCCTGCGCCACAACAATGAGCCTGAAGTGACCAAACCCTAACCAGCTGATTCGCGCAAGGAGAGGTGGCAGAGCGGTTGATTGCACCGGTCTTGAAAACCGGAGGGTCCGCAAGGGCCTCGTGGGTTCGAATCCCACCCTCTCCGCCAGCCGCCAGATTTAAGCAGTTACGTTTCGACTCGATACAGATCCTCTAAACTGAGCTGCCGGTGGTACTCGCGGATTAGCGCGTTCTTGCGATCGCTCGGGTGGATGCGCCGCCAGCCGGGGGGCCACGGCAGCGGGCAGGCTTGAGTCCGATCGGGGCTCATATGCCAGCTGCCTCCAACACAGCCAACATGGCCTTAAAGCCCGCCGGATTGGGATGGATGCCATCCGGGCCGAAGTCGGCCGGATTCTGCGCGCCGTCAGGCAGCTGGAGCACCGCCTGATAATTCAGGTACGTGTAGCCGGAAGCGCTGCAGAGCGTTCGCAACTGTTGATTGAACGCCGTGACCGCAGCCGCGGTGACGTTGTCCTGCGGAATGGATGTCGCCGGGATATTGGCGATCAGCACCCGCGCGCCCTGGGCCGCGGCTTCCTCTGCCATCGTGCTTATCGCGTCAGTCGTCGGAGTGATGCCGTCGGGAGGCAATTGTATGAGGTCGTTCGTGCCTGCCTCGATCACGACGGCGGACGGATTCAAGGAGAGCACTGCGGCAGAAAAGTGGGTCGCAATCTCGACGGAGGTCTGCCCTGCATATCCGATGGCGATGCTATTCGGCACCAGCTCGGTGAGTGTCTGCCCCGGCGGGAACTCGTTGGGGTAGTTCCAGAGCGCGGTGATACTGTCGCCGACGAAGACGATCGGCCCAGGATCGTCGCCGCCACCACCGCAGGATGCGAGCAGCAGCATTGAGACCAAGAACAGGGGTCTGGGCACAGTTGGTTCCCCGTGTGCATCGTACCCCGCCCCGGGCTGGACGGACATTGTCGTCGCTGCCGGCGAGCTGCCTGCACCGGCTAATTGCGTCGGGCAGGCTCAAATTGCATTCAAGTTGCACTGGGCCCAAAAGATCCGCAAATCGCTGTGTTTCGGCCTGTCCGCAATCATCGGGACTCTCTGGCGATTGCGCGCGAATGCAATACGCTGGCGCGAGGGCGGTGAGAGTTGAAAACCGGAGGGTCCGCAAGGGCCTCGTGGGTTCGAATCCCACCCGCTCCGGTTTATTACAAAAAATAGGCTTGTGTAGCAAAATCCGCACGTCTCCGTGCCGAGACACTTGGGCGCGCCACGACGCGCTGTACTATCCGTGGTGCCATGCAGAGGGGCCGCGTAGCGGCCTGCTGCAAGGCTGAAGAGCAAACCCGTCGTAAGGCGGGGACGCAAAGCCTCCGGTCTCCCGAATGGGAGATAGCGGGGCTGCCGGCAAGCCCTTAGCTATCCAGCGGGCTGTCGTCAGACGATCGCTGCCGCGCGCTCTGTAAGCAGTAAGCGCGTTGCCGACCGGGCACTGCCTCCCCTGCCATGACGTGGTTTGCGGGGAGAGGCCATGGATCACGCGTACTTCGGCAAGCACCGATCACTGCGACGGTTCCTTCTTTGCGCTCGCGCCGGCCATCACATGGTGCGCCATGGGCGCGGCCTGGCGCCCTTGGTCGGCTCCTCTTTTCTGAGGTCTGTCACTACATCAATGGCTTTTGCCGCCCTTGGATCCGGAGCTGTCGGATGCGGACCGGCTGCGATATCGCTCGACTCGACCTCACCTGTACCTGCAGCGACGGTGGGAAGTGCTTATAGCTTTACGCCGGCGGTCAGGGGTGGAACGGCCCCTTACACCTGGGCGATCACTGCCGATACACCGGACAGCGGGAATTGGCTTGCGATCAATGCGTCCACCGGCGCTCTGTCCGGCACTCCGACCATGGCAGAAACTGAAACGGTCACGATAGTGGTCACCGACTCCGCGAGAGTTTCTTCAGCGCCGACGAATTTTTCTCTGGTGGTGAGGGCCGCCGCCTCCAGCGATCCCTCTTCTGATCCGCCTCCGAGCACCGGGCCTGCGAATGACCTGTATCCCCGGATATTTGCTTACGCGGACCATGCGGGCTCTCAAGGCGCGTGGACCTCGACAAACTGGACCACCTACGCGCCGCTTTATAACGCGCTCGTCTATTCTGGGTTCGTAGGAAGCGCACCGGGCAGCGGTACCTATACGAGTGTCATGGCGGGGATTGCGTCGTCTTCGCCGCTTCCGATTGCCCCCCGTCAGGGCTTCTATATCATGTCCACCGAACAGTCCACGGTGGGAGGCGATGGCAATCAGTCCACCTTCACGGAGTGGTCTTCACAGGTCGAGACGGGCACAGGTGCAGGGGGCTGGTGGGTCCGGGATTCGTGGCCGAGCGGAACTATCTCAGTCAATGATGCCAAGTCAGGCCTCCTTTTGCTCAATCCGAACAACACCGGCACCAATAGTTCAGGGCGCACCCTTTTTCAGCAGTTCGCCTATCACTTCGACAACTTCTGGGCTCTGGGCAACGCTGACGGCGAGTCTTCTAGCCCGCCACCCAACGGTACTCTTAGCCTTTATTTCCTAGACAACCAAGGACCACGGCCTGACAAAGCCGGGCTGTGGGGAGCGGTGTCCGACACGACGGACTACGCGGCGAACAGCGCCACGGCGAATGCTTATTTTCAGGAGGGCTCGGCGCTGCAGATCTCGGCTCTGCGGACTCAGCACCCCGGCATCGTCATTGCGGCTAATACGAACTACTGGCTGCTATACGTTCAAGGCGCGCTGAGCGGTGGCCTCGTTCCCCAGCGTAACGGAATCTACGACTACGCCTTTGCCGAAGGCGTCGAACAATGGATGGGGGATTTCACTGCAGAGCAGCTCTTTGCGGGGCTTCAAGCGGAGGAGATCGAGGTTTCAGCCACTGGGACTGTAGTCGTAGGTAACTATTTCAATGGTACGGGAGGAAACGGGGTCAAGTGGACGAGTGGCGCCCAGAGTACATGGGGGACAGATCAGTGGCAGGTTGCGCGCGCATGGAACGCGATGGCGCAGATGCGCAACTGGACGTGGGCACCGGGGCCGGGATTGGATAACGGCCTCTACTGGTTCGACGAGGAATACCAGGGTGGCGTTCACGGCTGGCTCTCGAATGGAACCCAGCGCCTCGATCCTCCGCAGACCGGGCCAAACGGTCCCGTCACGCTCACCGGTACGGGCAATGTCAGCGGCGTCTACGTCCGGCGCTTCCCGAACGGCTGGGTGCTCTGGAATCCTTATGGCAACGGCGTCGTGACTATCACCAACATCCCGACAACGCTCCTTCGCCTGACGAACATCAGCTCGAGCACCGGGGACTCAACCGTCAATACCGGCGTGCATGTGACGAATTCCGTGACGATGCAGGACGGCGGTGACGGCGACGGGTTATTTCTAATAGGGACGGGGTAGTGAAGATCTCACTTCATCAGATCACGCTGCGGGTTTCGCATCATTGACCAAGCGAAGGCTTACAGTCCGGGGCACTTAGTGCCTGCGCAGACGGCCCACTGCGAGCACAACCAGCGCCGAATGCGCGCTCGGCTGTTGCCAAATCCGCACGTCGCCATGTAGAGACCAGTTGCATAGCGCCGAACAGTACGCAGTATTGCGCCTCGTTCTCGGCATAAATCCGGCCGCATCTGCGGTCACAGCTCTGTAAGAGCAAACCCGTCGTAAGGTGGGGAGCAACGCCTCCGGTCTCGATGCATCGAGGCAGCGGGGTTGCCGGCAAGCCCGCCGACTGACACGGGCTGTCGTCAGACGATCGCTGCTCGCGGTGTGTCAACACTGCAATCGCAGAATCGGGCGCTGCCTCCCGTCTCGCGGCGTGTTCTCTCGGGGGAGGCACATGACTGACGAGCATTTCGGCACGCCCGCACCGCAAGGGATTTCGCGACGCTTGTTTCTGGCGTTACTCATACCGCTGGCTCAGGTTATCCAGGCAGGGTGCAGTGGGTCCGCGGAGGATCCAAGCGCCAAGTCCGCCGGCACCGCCGGCACCGCCGGCGATGCCGACGCCGGTGACGCCGCCGCTGGAACAACGCTCGCGGCCGACGGCTACCCGCGGTACGGCAGCTACAATCTCGCCGGCCCGCAGAACTATGGTGCCGCCTACCAGACCTGGGCTGCACAACTGCGATGGAGTGCGCTGTCGTGGTGGCTCGGCTATGGGTCACCCGATGGATACGACTATCAGCAGATCGCGCAGAGCATTTGGAACTTGGGGCAGGCAAATAGTGTCAACTCGCGCCTCACGCCCTACATCAGTATCAATCGCTGCCCAACATCGCTCGGCGGCGAGGGGTGGGGATCGCAGACAGTTATCACCGCGTGCAACAACGCTGGCAGCGGTGGCTGGTGGCTGCGCACGCCGGGCGCCCCCTCTGGTGCGCTCGTGCCGGGGCCGTCCGACGAAAACGGCCCCGGCACCGCCATGACTAACCCCACCTCATTTGGCCCGACGTACACAGTGCCCGCTACCGGCTACAACGGCACTTATAACGAGGTAATGGAGTACCTGGCCTGGAACTTCCTCACGCAGGGCAATGCCGCCAGCGTCTTCGGCGAGCGCGGGACGCTGCCTGCTAATACCTACCTCTGCGGCATCTTCCATGACAACCAGGATGAAGTGACGCAGGAAAGCGGCTCATGGCAGTACAACGGCACCCACTATGCGGCAGGTGACCCGACTATTACGCCCTATCTATGGGCGGCCTTCAGTGCTCAGGGCACGGCGCTGCGTTCCCTATGGAGCAGTTCCGTCCCGTCCGGGCAGACCCCGCTTCACGGAGGCAACTCTGCGGGATTTGGCTCGGCTTACCAAGAAGGCTCTATCAGCCTTGCAGACCTTCCGACGGACCTCTTTGACGTTCCGTTCATCGAGGCTATCGCCGGCGAGAGCTGGTCGAAAGAAACCTACGCGGGCTTCTCTGGCGCGGTCGCCACGATCATAGGTCAGGAAGCGATCATGACTGCGAGCGGCGCGGTGTATGCGAGCTTCAATGGTACGGGCGGCAACGGCTTCAGTTCGAGCACGCAGAACACCTGGACCGCGACCGACTGGCGGTACTGCCGCTACATCGAGGGATGCCTGCTGCTGCGCGGGACCGGCATCTGTATCAACGGTCCGCACGAGAACATCTCACAACTGCAACTGGTCAGCGACACGATGAACGCCGGGGCGGGCGGACTCAACACCTCTTCGCCGGGTAACCTGAGCTGGCTCAACTCCGGCACCAACACCTTCGACCCACCGCAGTCGAGCGCGCAGTTCGCGAGCGGCATCTGGGCGCGCAACTACCCCGGAGGCATCGTGATCGTCAACCCGCGCGGCAACCCGGCGGGCACCGTCACGATCACTGTGGGCTCGGGCGGCATTATCACCTCCGGAGCATTCAAGTTCATGCCGTACGGCGGCTACAGTGATTCAACCGTGAACACGGGAGCGATGATCACCGCGAGCTTCTCACTTGCCGCGGGCGATGCCCGCATATTGGTGGCAATCTAATGGCTAAGCACATCTGGTGTGAGCGGCACTGGGCCCTGTTCAGAGGCCGTGAGGGCCGCGCAAATTGGGCGGAAGCGCGCATGCGCCTTCGGCTGCTGCGCGACCCCGTGCACGGCCCGCAGGTCGCGGCGAAGTTCGTAAGGCAGTCACCCTCCGAGTACCAAACCGTGACACTGCCCGACGGACGTTCGCGGCGCGTACCGGTGCCGCGCCCCGCCCCGACGCTCCCAGACGGGAAGTTCGCCAACGAGGTGGACGCCACGCATGCCCACCTCGAGGAGCTCGGGCAGCCCGTGTGCTGCATCCACGGCGACGAGTACATGGAGTCGCTGCTGAAGACGTAGGCACTTAAGCGGAATCCCCCAACACCACTCGATCCGGGTGTGATCGAGGTGACAGGTCGGCCAACCGGTCGCGCCCGAGCGTACCGGGCGGCAACTTGCCACCGAGACCCACCTATTTGGTGTTGATAGTGCCGTCCTTGTCGATGTCGAAATTAACCTGCTGACCACTGCGGTTCGTCGCGCCACCGACCCAGTCGGAGCCGTTCTTGTGCAACCCCTCAATATTGGAGTAGCCGTTCTGATTCAGCAGCTGCGTCACCTGCTGCTCATCGAGCGATGCCGGTCCGACATAGCCCTTTTCAGTCTTTGCGCCGCCGCCGAAGGCAGAGCATGCGCATAGAAGGATGAGACAGCTGACAATCGATAGATTCCGCATAACAACCTCCTCGGTGGCGTGTGTCCGGTACGTGCTGGGATGGCCGCGCGGTACTCTTAAGTAGTCCGATGCGAGGCTGAATTACAGCGTACGCTCGAAGCTAACCTTGGCACGCTTGGGTGCGCGTAAGACCCGTGCCGGCATGTCGCGCTCTAAAGGGAGGAATTGCCGGTCGGATAACCCCTACTGCGGTGAGAATCGGAACATCGCATGCATTCGCCAGAGGCTCTGGATATAGCAGACGAAATTGCCGGCGCTGACCCTCCTGGCCGGCGCCCACGAATCGAGTCCATCGATGTCGTGCGCGGACTGATCATCGTGATCATGGCGCTCGATCATTCGCGTGACTTTTTCGGCAACTTTGCCGCGCGCCCGACCGATCTTTCGACCACGACGCTGGCGCTGTTCTTCACGCGCTGGGTCACGCATATCTGTGCGCCGGTGTTCTTTCTCCTGACCGGCACCGCTGCCTGGCTGACGCTCGGACGGATGGGAAAGAGCGCGCTGACCCTCGCTACCTCGTGAGCCGCGGGCTCTGGCTCATTTTCCTCGAGCTGGTCGTCATGCGCTTCGCTCTGCAGTTCAATTTTGATTACCACGTGACGATCCTCACCGTGCTGTGGGGCCTGGGCTGGGCGATGATCGTCCTGGCGGGCCTCATCTGGCTGCCGCTGTGGGCGATCGCCGCGTTCGGCGTGTTGCTGGTCGTCGGCCACAACGCGCTCGACAGCGTCCACGCGGCCTCGCTCGGTGCCTTCAGGCCGCTATGGATGCTGCTGCACCAGCTCGGCATCGTCTTCGACAACGCCCGCTCGCTCGTGCTGGTGTCCTACGTGCTCATTCCCTGGGTCGGGGTGACGGCGCTCGGGTACGTGCTGGGCACGAGCTATGGCTGGGATTCCGAGGCGCGGCGCCGGCTCCTGTCCTGGCTCGGGGCGGCCCTCATCGCGGGATTTGTCATTCTGCGGCTCGCGAACGGGTATGGAGATCCGTTCCCGTGGTCACCGCAGAAGACGCCGCTGTGGACGCTCGTGTCCTTCCTCAACACCAGCAAGTACCCGCCGTCGCTGCTGTTCCTCCTGATGACGCTGGGACCGGCACTCCTGCTGCTGCGCGCTTTCGACTCCCGCGTTCCCGCGCCGCTGCGGCCGGTACTCACCTTCGGCAAGGTGCCGCTGTTCTTCTACGTGCTGCATTTCTATCTGATTCACCTGCTGGCCGTGGCGGCCAGCTGGCTGCGCTACGGGCGCGTGCGCGAGGTGTTCGAGTCGCCCGACATCGCGCACTTCCCCTTCAGCGCTCCGCCGGGCTGGGATCTCGGCCTGCCGATGGTCTACGCCGTCTGGATCGTGGTGGTGGTGTCGCTCTATCCGCTATGCCGCTGGTACGCGGGTGTGCGGCGGCGGCGGCACGACTGGTGGCTCAGCTACCTGTAGGTATCACTGCCGGGCCGGGGTCACTCGTCTCTCGCGCAGCTGTTGACGCCAAAAGTCCAACTCGGTCTGCAGCCCGCTCGCGGCCTCTGCCTGATCCGGATTGCGCTGCGACGTCACGTCGTGCAAATCCGATAGCTCCGCATGCCAGGCGCCACGCAATTGGCCATCCGGGAGCACCCGGTACAGATTCAGCTCAGACGAGGTTCTGAACGAAAAAATGATCGTTGTCTCACCCTGATACTGACCGACGTGGAAGGCTCTCTGGAAAACGAAGCCCGATTGCTCGGCGTATCTATTGAATACGAGGGCTTTTGCCGGAAAGTTGCCGTTGACGTCCATTCCGAGCGCCTTGGTAGCGCCCTGCGCGAGTTGCTCCGTGGTTACGAGGACCCTGTTTCTGTTCGCGTCGGTCGGTGCTTCGCCGGGAGCCTGATTCGCCCATTCAATCAGGGCGCGAATCATCGGCTCGGCTGACTGGGCCCCGACTACCGACGTGCCCAGACCAGCGGTTGCACCCAGCACTACACTCAGCCAGCAGGATCGCAGCATGGTCTTTCGAGCGGGTGCCCCGGTCTGCGGACGTGGACGTCCGGGGGCGACGGCATACGCCGTAATCGAGGCGGCTGTCAATCCGTGCTCGGCTGCTCCGGGAGGGCGGGGCGGGCGGTCAAACGGGGCAGACGGGCCGAACGCCCATCTGCCCCTCGGCTTCAGGCTTTACGAGGCCGGATATCCCGAGTACTCGCCCAGGTCGTGCTGGACGTCGTCGTAGGCGGCTTCGACAGGGCGCAGATCCGCGCGTGCCCGCTCGCTGTCGGAGTGGTGCACCTCGTCGCGCACGGCATGGAAGCTGCGCGAAACGCGGTTGAACGCCATCCTGACATCCGCGTCGCTCCCGCCTTCCTGGACCGTATGCCGCAGCTCGCGCGCACTTTCCGCCAGCTCGTGCGCATCGCGCGCGTAGTTGACGTCGACGGCATATCCCTCGTCAGCCGGAGGCGGCAGGTTTGACGCGTCCTCCGCGAGGGTATTGGCGCTGTGCTGCAGGTCGAGCGTCGAGCCAGTGAGCGCGCTGCGTGTGGTGGCGCAGGCACTGAGGCCCAGAAAGAGAGCGGCGGCGGTCCCGAGCATCAAGGTCCTGGCTGCGAACATGGTCATCTCCTGCTACGTTAGTTGATGCCCAGCCTCGTCCGTACCGGGCCGCGGAACAATGAGGCCCGCTGAGCTTGTGCTGTGCGGGATCGCCTACGGCGAGAGCCTGCTGAGCTTGTGGTGTGCGGGATCGCCTACAGCTAGTCAGAACCGCAGTGGCTGCGGCACCGCACACCTGAAGAGGATGCTGGTGGTGCGCTCTCCGTGGGGCCCGACGCCGGACTTATCGTAAAAGCCGTCGGTGACGGCCGCTGCACCCTGACGCTTGCAGAACTCGTTCGCGTCCTCCACGGCCGCCTCGCGACTGCCGTCGAACCCGCCCGAGGGCGCGGTGGCGGTGAGCGAGTAGCGGCCCTGGCCGAGGTCCTGAACGTTGGTATGCGCGCAGCCGATCACCACGGCGAGCGCGGCGGAAGCGAGGGGGACGAGCACGGCAGCCTGCATGCCCCGCGGATCCTAGCGCCGCGCGGTGCCCGCGAGATACCGCGCTGCGACGCGACGACCATAAGTTGCGGTCCAGTTGCCCGGCGAAGCTCCGAGCGGGGGCTATCGAGAAAGCCTCTCCCCGAGGAGCGCGAACAGCGTGAGCCAGTGGTGCTCGCTCTGCTGCGCGTCAAACACCGGCGTGTCGCGGAACACCCAGCCGTGCCGCGCCGGATACGTCTCAACCACATGATCGACGCCCGCCTCGGCCAGCGCCTTCTCGAGCAGCTCCTTCATCTCATCGGGAAAGGACGGATCCTCGATCGCACCGGCGACGTAAACGCGCGCCCGGATCTTAGGCGCCAACAGGTGCGGGCTGTCGGGTGCATCGTTGGCGAGCCGGGCGCCGTGATAGGAGGCGGCGGCGGCGATGCGCTCCGGATAGGTCCCCGCTGCAATGAGCGCCAGGCGCCCGCCCATGCAATAGCCGGTAATGCCGATGCCGCCCGGCCTGACATCGGGTTGCTCCCCGAGGTAGTCGAGGAACGCGCGCGTATCGGACATGATGTTGGCGGAGGTGGCCAGCGACATGAACCGCTCCGACAGCATCCGTCGCGAGTCAGGGTCTGCGAACACCCTGCGCGCGTCCATCGGTGCGTACGGGCCGGAGCGATAATAGAGATCGGGCAGCAGCACGTAGTAACCGCCGCTCGCGAGGCGTTCCCCGAGCTCGAGTACGGGCGGCCGGATGCCGATGCCATCCATGTAGACGAGCACCGCCGGCCAGGGCGCCCCGGTCGCGGGGTGATAGACATACGCGGGGCAAAGGCCGTCGCGGGTCCTGATCTGGATGGGATTCATGGGTCGCTCCTGTTTAGCCCGCCGCGCAAGCCGTGGCAATTCACAGCAGCGGCGGCGGCCGGCTGAGTCCGAGCACTTCGAGGCGGTCGCTGAGGCGCTGCGGCCGGGGCTTGAGCCCGGCAATGAAGTCGACGGCCTCGTCGACCTCGTCGGTGAACAGCACGTGGTTGCGGAAATTCGCGCCGCGGCCGTTGTTCACGAACAGGTTCCGCAGCAGCCAGTACACCGGCAGCTCCTCAGTCCAGTAGGTTCTGTCGAAGAACACCATCGGGGCGAAGGGCTCCGAGCCGCTCAGGTAGTAGTTCTTGTTGGCGCTCTGGAACACTTCCTGGAGCGTCCCGGCCTTGCCGCGCGTGAAGACGATGCCGTTGGTGGCCAGCGCCAGCAGCACGTCCTCGCGGACGCTGTTCTGGAAGTATTTCGCGATGTGGGTGGCCAGCGGAGTGAGCGGCTCGTGACCGTAGTGCCAGGTCGGCACGCCGAGGCTCGGCCGGCCACCCCCGGCCAGGTCTCCGAGGAGCTCGTAGGCCGGTACCATCCACGCGTGCAGCTGCGCGACCAGCCTGCGGTTCACGACCCCGCGGCTGTTGACGACCGCGTGTGAGTCGGGGAGCTTCGCGGCGCGCCGCGCGAGGCGCGTGACGACGCGCTCGGCCCCGGCGCGCGAGGCGCTGCTCAGGAGGGTACCGAGGTGAGTGGCCTCCATCGCTCCCGGGCCCCCACCGCTTGCCATGAGGTAGCCCTTTGCCGAGAGCTTGCGCGAGATCTCAAGCACCTGCCGGTAGGTGGACGAGCCGCGCGGCTCGTCGTGGCCGCCCATGATGGCGGCAATCTTCGGGTGGTGCCTGAGGAACTCGAGCATGGCTTCCAGGATCGAGTTGTCGTGCAGAGCTTCCATCATGCCGGCGACCGCGTCCGCGGGCGCCGCGCGCCCATTCATGACGAAATACCGGTAAGTCTGGAAATCCGGCACCTGCACCAGCGACTGCGGCCGGCGCGGATCGAATCCCTCGAGCAGCTCGCGCGAGTCGTAGAGACTGCCGCGAATGGGCTTGAATGGCAGATCCTCGAGCTTCTTGAGTGGCAGATTCTGGAGTCGCATGTCCTCCCCGGCGCCCTGCAGGCAATCACTTGCGTCGGGATTGATTATAAGATGTGGCTCCGCTACGGCGAGGAGGCAACAAGGTGGCGAGCCAGGCGTGCGTGCGTGGAGTGCGGTTCCCATGGTTTCTGGTCGCTTTGACGAGCGCGCTCGCCTGCGCGGGGGCTCAAGGAGCAAACAGCGTGGACAAGAGCGATCGGGGAGCTGCGATGCCCGGCGATCCTTACCTGTGGCTCGAGGACATTCACGGCGCGAAGCCGCTCGAGTGGGTCAAGGAGCAGAACGCCCGGTCGACCGCCGTGCTGCAGGCGGATCCCGACTACCGCAACGACTTCGACGCGATCCTGAGGGTGCTCGACGCCACCGACCGGATTCCGTACGGCGATCTTGACCACCAGTACGTATTCAATTTCTGGCAGGACGCGCAGCATCCGAAGGGCATCTGGCGGCGCACGAGCATCGCGGACTACTCCCAGGCTGCCCCGACCTGGGACGTGCTGCTCGACGTCGACAAGCTCGCCGCTGAGCAGCACGAGGACTGGGTTTGGAAGGGCGCGGACTGCTCGGCCTCGCTGCGCCGCTGCCTGGTGAGCCTGTCGCGCGGCGGCGGTGATGCCGTGGTGGTGCGAGAGTTCGACCCCGCGACGCGCGAGTTCGTCAAGGGCGGCTTCGAGCTGACGGAGGCCAAGTCTTCCATCACCTGGCTCGATGAAGACACCGTGCTCTTCGGAACCGACTTCGGCCCGGGCTCGATGACGACGTCGGGGTACCCGCGCCTTGTGAAGCTGTGGAAGCGCGGCGAGCCTCTGGCGAGTGCCCGGACCCTCTTCGAGGGCAAGGACAGCGACGTCGCTTCCGCGGGCGTTGTGTTCCGCTCGCCCACGGGGACGATCGCGCTGGTGCAGCGCGCCGTCGGTTTCTTCACCTCCGAGTACTACCTGCTCGCCGCCGACGGCGGCGTGCGCCGGATGCCGCTGCCGCTCGGCGCGGACCTGAAGGGTGCGCTGGGCGACGACCTCATCCTGACGCTGCGCGAGGACTGGACACCGGCGGGCGGCGTCCGGATCCCGAAGGGCTCGCTGATCGCCTACCCGGTCCCACAGGCCGGCAAGCCGGACGACGGCAAAGCTCTGCCGCTCGAGAAGGCGGAGGTGCTCTACACGCCGGATGCACACAGCGCGGTTGACGAGGTGGCTGCCGGACGCGATGCGGTCTATGCCTCCATCTACCGCGACGTCACCGGCAGCATCCACGTGTTCCGCCCGCGTGCCGGCGGGCAGTGGAGCCAGGCGACCCTGCCGCTGCCCGCCGCCGGCTCGACCCACATCGTGTCGGTCAACGAGTGGGGACCGGAAGCGCAGTTCCGTTTCGAGAGCTATACGACGCCGACTACGCTGTACGCGGACGGCGGGGACGGTAAGCCGGCCGCGATCAAGTCACTGCCCGCGCGCTTCGACGCCTCGAACCTCGAGACCGAGCAGTTCTTCGCGACCTCCGCGGACGGTACGCGCGTGCCGTACTTCGTGACGCGCGCCAGGAACCTGTCGGGTCCCGCTCCGACGGTTCTCTATGGCTACGGCGGCTTCGAGATCTCGCTGACGCCCTCGTACTCGGCGAACTTCGGCATGCTCTGGCTGACCCGCGGCGGGGTGTACGTGGTCGCCAACATCCGCGGCGGCGGCGAGTACGGCCCCGCCTGGCATCAGGCGGCGCTCCTCGCGCACCGCCAGAGAGCCTACGACGACTTCCAGGCGGTGGCCGAGGATGTCGTCAGGCGCGGCATCACCACGCCCCGCCAGCTCGGCATCATGGGCGGCTCGAACGGCGGGCTGCTGGTGAGCGCCAACATGGTGGAGCGCCCCGAGCTGTTCGGCGCGGTGGTCTGTCAGGTGCCGCTGGTCGACATGATCCGCTACACGCACATCGGTGCCGGGGCCTCATGGGAGGCGGAGTACGGCGATCCGGCGAAGCCTGCCGATCGTGCCTGGATCATGAAGTACTCGCCCTACCAGAACGTGCGCGAAGCGGTGAGCTATCCGCCGGTGTTCTTCGTGACGACGACGACCGACGACCGGGTGACGCCCGTGCATGCCCGCAAGATGGCTGCACGCATGGAGGCGCAGGGCCACGACGTGCTCTTCTACGAGAACACCGACGGCGGCCACTCGGCGGGAGCCGACCACAAGCAGGCAGCCAAGATGTGGGCGCTGAGCTTTGTGTACCTGAAGCAGAAGCTCGGATTGCACTGACCCCTGACCCCCGGGGTGGTCACGCAACGGCTCTGAAGTCGCCCAGCTGCGCATCCAGAGCGCGCTTGAACGCCGGCCGGGAAGTGCAACGACCGACGTAGGCCGCCAGGCGCGGGTCGATCAGAAGCTCGGGCAGGATCCGCAGCACCGTCGTCATCATCAGGTCGCCGGCGGTGAACTGATCGCCCCCCAGGTAGGGCTTGTCGCCGAGGGCGTTCGCGAGACAGTTCAGGCGATGACGCGCGAACTGGACCGCGCCGGGGCGGCGCAGCCTGGCCCATTCCTGCCCGGAGTAGAACAGGTCGATCACCGCGACGTTCATGAGGTGCGGCTCGATGGAATTGAGCGCGGCGATCAACCACTGCGTGGCCTGAGCGCGGGCCGCCGCGTCCTTTGGTAGCAGCGCCTCGCACCGCTCGCCGATGTACAGGACGATCGCGCCGCTCTCGAACATCATTCGGCCGTCCTCCTCGAGGATCGGTACCTGCCCGAAGGGCTGCAGCGCGCGATAGTCGGGCTTGTCCTGGTCACCCTGTTCGAGGAGGCGAGTTCTGTACGACAACCCGGCCTCTTCGAGTGCCCAGCGGACGCGCAGGTCGCGAACCTGGCCCTGGGCGAAGGGTGGAACCCAGCGAAAAGCGGAGATCGTGATCATGAAGCTCTGTCCTCGGTTGTGCTGAAAAGGGAGTATCGATATCACGACGTTCGCGGCTACTCAAAATCGACACTGCTAGACTGCTGCTCATGCCCGAGATCCTGCGCGCTGGCTCGCGCCCGGCTGTGCCGTGGAAGAACGGGGGCGGCGTGACGCGTGAGGTGGCCGTGTTTCCCGCCGGCAGCGGCCTTGCGGACTTCGACTGGCGCGTGAGCGTCGCGGAGGTACGCGCCGCGGGAGCGTTCTCGCGATTCCCCGGTGTGGATCGGCGGATGGCGATCCTCGAGGGCCGGCTGGCGCTCACCGTGGAGGCGCAGGCCGCGACGATGCGACTCGCACCCGGCAGCGCGCCGGTGTTCTTTCCGGGTGACGTGCCCGCATTTGGCGAGCCGCTTGACGGGGCGGTTCTCGACCTCAATGTCATGACCCGGCGGGGGCGCTTCGAGTCGACGGTCACCTGTCACACACTGACTCAGGTCCTCGAGCTCGATCCGGAGCAGGGCACGCTGCTCGTGCTGGCGCTGTCGGATGTCAGCCTGCGGCGCGCGGGGCCGGAGGTGCGGCTCGCGCGGCTCGATGCGGCCCGGATCGAAGCCGCGCCGGGGCGATGCGCTATCATTCCCATTCCCGCGCCAGCATCCTGTTATCTCGTTCGCATCACGGCTTGCGCTGGCGCAGGCGCAGGCCGCTGACGTCGGGGGCGAGGAGTCGCGCCGAAGGGCTGCCACGCACCTCGCCGAAGTGCTCACCTTTGTTCCAGGCGCATGTGGCTTCCTCCATCTCCTCTACGCGCCGTGCCACGAAGTTCCACCAGAGGAGGACGTTCTCGCCGAAGGGTGTGCCGCCCACGAGAAGTATCCGCGCCGCGCGTTCGCACGCGACTGTGAGCCGATCGCGGCGAGTGCCGAGGTAGAGGAGTGTCCCGGGGGCGAGGGCCTCGCCCTCGATGGTCGCGGCGCCAACCAGCACCAGAGCCGCATGCTCGAACTCCGCGGTCAGCGGCATCTCCAGGCGCGCCGCTCCGGCGGCCGCAAGGTCCGTCGCCATGAGCGGGGAGTAGACCTCCGCGGGTGAGGTCTCGCCGAGGGCGCTCCCGGCCAGCACACGCACGCTGAAGCCGCCGCGCTCGATGAGCGGCAGGCGCGGGTAGTTGCGAAACGCCGCCGCACGCCGGCGCTGCGCCTCGGGAAGTGCGATCCACAGTTGCGCCGCGTGCAGCCTTCCAGCCGGTCCAGGCGCCGAATCCTCCGAGTGAGCGATACCGCGCCCGGCGGTCATGAGATTGACCTGTCCGGGAGTGATCACCTGCTCATTGCCGAGGCTGTCGCGGTGCACGACGTCACCCTCGATCATCCAGGTGAATGTCTGCAGCCCGATGTGCGGGTGCGGGCCGACGTGCAGCCCCGCGCCGGCCGGGTAGTCGAGCGGCCCGGCGTGATCGAGGAAGCACCAGGCGCCGACCGTGCGCCGCCTGCGATTGGGCAATGCGCGACGGATGACGAGTCCGCCGCCGATCTCGGTCGCGCGGGTCTCGATGCGCTCGAGTACCGGATGTGGGGGGCAGGGCGCGGCTTCGGCGGCGGGTGGCGGGTCGGCAGGCGCGAGGTCGGTCATAGGGGGCTCTCCGGGACTGCGGGGGAAAGTCGGTCGTCTCATTTCCCGATCAGGGACTCGATGCGCCTGTCGGGCACCAGCCACAGGAGCGCCACCGCGACGTACAGCCCGATTGCGATCGAAGGTCGCACGAAGGCCAACACGATCGCGAGCACATAGAGCGCGAGCGACAGCATGCCCTTGCGATCGCCGCCGACGGCAAGTGCGAGGCGCGAGTCCGGGCCGTTGCAGGCGATGATCTGCTGCTCGAGGATCAGGTAGCTGACCGCCGCCAGCGCCAGCACCAGCCCGTAGGAAGCGGTGGGGAGAGCGCTGAAGCCGGCCTCGTCGATCCAGCGGATCACGAACGGCACGAGCGACAGCCAGAACAGCAACGCCAGGTTGGCCCACAGCACCTTGCCGTTGATCCGCTCGGTGGCGTGCAGCATGTGATGATGGTTGTTCCAGAAGATGCCGACGTTCACGTAGCTCAGGAGGTAGGCGAGCAGCAGCGGCACATCCGCCCGCAGCGCGGAGAGATCAGCGCCCTGCGGCACCCGGATCTCCAGCACCATGATCGTGATGATGATCGCCACGACGCCGTCGGTGAAGGCCTCGAGACGTGCGGTGTTCATGGTCGAGAACTCACATGAGGTTTAATTTATAGATTACTGATAATACATGGTATACAGTTACCAGGACTCCCCCGACAGCAGTCAGCGCGGGGTGACTCGCGGGGCCGTCCGGGTGCGATGTTAAGCTGCCGCGGCCGATAGGAGGATCGCTATGCAGCCCTCGCCGATCGATGAAAAGGTGTGGAGCGTGATCCGCGATTACGAGGCCCGCGCCGAGCGCGAGGAGCAGCTCTGGAGCACGCTCTCGGCCGAGGAGGCCGAGCGGCGTCTCGATGAGCTGCTGCTGCCGGTGGGGCGCGCCACCGGGACGCTCCTCAACCTGATTGCCCGGGAAGCGCAAGCCCTGCGCATCCTCGAGGTGGGGAGCTCTTACGGCTACTCGACCACCTGGCTCGCGGAGGCCGCGCGCGCGGTCGGGGGCAAGGTGATCTCGCTCGAGCTCAGGGCCGCCAAGGCCGACTACGCCCGCGCCCAACTCGCGCGCGCCGGGCTGGCCGAGTACGTGGAGTTCCGGATCGGGGATGCGCTCGGGACGCTGGCGGCGCTCCCCGGGCCCTTCGACCTGGTGCTCGTCGATCTGTGGAAGAACCTCTACGTGCCGGTGTTCGATCTGCTGCACACGAAGCTTGCCCAGGGCGCGATCATCGTCGCCGACAACATGCTGCAGCCCGAGAGCGCGCGCCCGCACGCGCAAGCCTACCGCCGGCGGGTGCGCGCCGCCCGCGACATGACCTCGGTGCTGCTCAATGTAGGTAACGGGATCGAAGTCAGCCGCTACCAGTGAGGGCGATCTCGACGCGCTTGTTGCGCTTGCCCTCGCTGCGGATCTTCAGCACGCGGATCGCGCCGATCTCGGCGATGTTGGCGACGTGCGTGCCGCCGCAGGGCTGCAGGTCGATTCCCGGGATCCTCAGCAGCCGCAGCCGGCCCGCCCCGCGCGGCGGCTGCACGCTCATGGTCTTGACCAGCTCCGGCTGAGCATCGAGCTCGGCGTCCGTGATCCAGCGGGTCTCGGTCGCCACGGCGGAGGCGATCAGCGCGTTGGTGTCGCGCTCGATGCGAGCGGCGTCGAGCAGGCTCAGGTCGATGTCGAAGTCGAGCCGCGCCTTCTCCGGCACGATGTTGCCGCCGGTGACCGGCGCCACGATCACGCAGGACAGCAGGTGCAGCGCCGTATGCAGCCGCATGAGACGGTAGCGACGCTCCCAGTCGAGCTCGAGCGTCACGGCCTCGCCGGGCTCGGGCAAGGCACTCCCGGGTGCGGGCAGGTGCAGAACCCGGTCCGCGGTTTCGCCCTTGCGCGTATCGGCGATCACGACCCGCTCGCCGCTCTCGCGCAGCAGCGTGCCGGTGTCGCCCGCCTGGCCACCGCCGAGCGGATAGAACAAGGTCCGGTCGAGCTCGATGCCGTTCGGTCCGGCCGCGAGCACCCGCGCGGGGGCGCTCTTGAGGTAGGCATCGTCGCGGAACAGGAGGGCGGTCGTTACAATCGCGGTCGCTATGGCTCAGTACTCCTATCGGCTCGTCAACGTCTTCACGCGCGATCGCGTGCCGCTCAGCGGCAATCCGCTGTGCGTGTTCGAGCGGGCGCAGTCGCTCGACACGCAAAGAATGCAGGCGCTGGCGCTGCAGTTCAATCTCTCCGAGACCACCTTCATCCTGCCCTCCGAGCGCGCGAGCGCCCGGGTGCGCATCTTCACGCCGGCGTACGAGATGCCCTTCGCCGGGCACCCGACGCTCGGCACCGCACACGTGTGCCGTACGCTGGGCCTCGGCGGCGACCGGCTGACGCTCGAGATGCAGGCCGGGGTCATTCCGGTACGCGCCTCGGGGGACCGCTGGACGCTTACGGCGAATGAGCCGCGCTGGCGCGAGGTCGAGGAGCCGCGCCTGGCGCTCGCCGCCATGCTCGGCCTCGAGGAGCGCGAGATCGCCGAGCGGCCGCTGTGGGTGAATGCGGGCACCGAGCAACTGGTCGTGCCGCTCACGAGCGAGGCGGCGGTGCGTCGTGTCAAGGTGCGCGCTGAGCTGCTGAGCCAGCTGCGCAGCACCGACGGCCAGAGCATGGCGTACGTGTTTGCGCCGGCGGGAGCGGGGCTGCTCGCGCGATTCTTTTTTCCCAAGGGCTCGGCGGTGCTCGAGGACCCGGCGACCGGGTCGTCAACCGCCAACCTCGGCGGCTGGTGTCTCGCCATGGGACGGGGCCTGCCGTGCGAGCTCGAGATCTCCCAGGGCGAGTACGCCGGCCGGCCGTCGGCGCTGCGGCTGCGGGTGGATGAGGAGCGGCACGTGCTGGTGAGCGGCGATGTCATCGAGCTCGGCCGCGGGAGCGTGACGCTGTGAATCGCCCGGCGCGCCTCGGCGACTTCAAGGTCCTGACCTTTGACTGCTACGGCACGCTCATCGACTGGGAAACGGGACTCGCCACCGCGCTCGAGCCGCTGCTGCGCGCCGGCGGGGTGAAGCTGGCGCGCGATGCGGTGCTCGCGGAGTTCGCGCGCCACGAGGCGGCGCAGGAGAGCGCGACGCCCTCGATGCGCTATGCGGAGCTGCTCGCGGAGGTGCACCGCCGTCTCGCGCGGCAGTGGGAGGTGAGGCTGCCCGAGGCCGCACACGCGGCGTTCGGGCGGTCGGTGCCGGAGTGGCCGGCGTTTACCGACACTCCCGCGGCGCTGGACTATCTCAAGCGCCACTACAAGCTCGTGATCCTTTCCAACATCGATCGCATGAGCTTCGCGGGCAGCCTTCCACGGCTCGGCGTCGGCTTCGACGCGGTCTGCACCGCTGAGGACGTCGGCTCCTACAAGCCCGACCCGCGCAACTTCCGCTATCTGATCGACACTGTAGCCAAGCTCGGCTTCGCACCCGACGAGATCCTGCATACGGCGCAGAGCCTCTATCACGACCACGCGCCCGCGCAGGCGGCGGGGCTCAGCTCCGCGTGGATCGACCGGCGCGGGGGCCGGGAAGGCTTTGGCGCGACCATGGCGCCCCCAGGTGCGGCGCGCTATGACTTGCGCTTTCCGAGCCTGGCTGCCATGGCGAGCGCGCATCAAGCCGAACGGAGCGGCTGAGGCTGCGGCGGGGCGCAGCCGCGCGAGCGTCCGGCTACGCCTCTTCTACCAGAGCTGCACGCGCTCGGCGGGCGGCAGATAGTAGGTGTCGCCGGGCTTGATCTGCGCGAAGGCGGCGTACCAGCCGCTGTCGTTGCGCACCACACCATCGACGCGGTACTTCGACGGGCTGTGCGGGTTCGACAACACGATGCGGCGCGTCAGTCCGTCGGTCCAGACCTCGCGCCAGCTCTGGCCGTAGGCGATGTAGAAGCGCTGCTCGCCGGTTAAGCCGCTCAGCACCGGGGCGGGCTTGCCGCCGAGCGCGATGTGATAGGCCTTGTAGGCGATCACCAGGCCGGCGAGATCCGCGATGTTCTCACCCAAGGTCAGCCTGCCGTTGACGTGCAGGCCGGGTAGCGGCTGGTACTGATCGTATTGTTTCGCGAGCGCTGCGGTGCGCGCATCAAAGTCCTTGCGGTCCTGCGTGCTCCACCAGTTGTGCAGCCGCCCGCTGGCGTCGTACTTGCTCCCCTGGTCGTCGAACCCGTGGCTGATCTCGTGCCCGATGGTCGCGCCGATCTCGCCGTAGTTGACCGCATCGTCGGCGTTCGGATCGAAATAGGGCGGCTGCAGGATGCCGGCCGGGAACACGATCTCGTTGAGGGTCGGGTTGTAGTAGGCGTTGTTGGTGGGCGGCGTCATGTCCCATTCGCCGCGGTCGACCGGTGCGTCGATTCGCTTCAGCTCGCGGTCCCATTCGAACACCACCGCGTTGGTGGTGTCCTCAAGCAGCTTGCCCGGCACGATGCTGAGGGCCGAGTAGTCGCGCCACTTGTCGGGATAGCCCACGTGCGGAGTAAAACGCCGGATCTTCTCGAGCGCCTTGGCTTTGGTGGCGGGGGTCATCCAGGTGAGCGTGCCGATGTCGGCCTCGTAGGCCTTGAGCAGGTTCGCGACCAGCTGCTGGATCTTGGCTTTGGCTTGCGGCGGGAAGTAGCGCGCAACGTACAGCTTGCCGAGCGCCTCGCCCATCTGCCGGTCGAGCAGGTGGATGCCGCGCAGGTCGCGCGGCAGCTGCTGCTTCTGTCCGCCGATCACCCGGCCGTAGAACGCGAAGTCGGCGTCGTCGACCTGCTTCGGCAGGTAGCTCGCATGCGCGTGCAGGTAGCGCACCGTCAGGTAGTCGCGCCACACGGCGACCGGTGTCGTGGCAAACACCGCGGCGAGCTTCGGGAACGCGGACTTCTCGCGCACCACCACCACGCGTTCCCCCTTGGGAGAGCGCGGCGAGACTCCGGCTGCGGAGAAGTAGCTGGCCCACGGAAACTGCGGCGCGAAGCTCTGCAGCGCCGAGAGGCTCATGGGATTGTAGACCTTCTCGGCCTCGCGCCGCTCCGCGGCCGGCCAATGCACACGCGCGATCCGCTCCTCGAGCGCATAGACGGCCGCGCCGCGCGCCGGCGTCCGTACCTCGGCAAGGGCCAGCATGTCCGTCAGGTACTTGCGGTACGCCTCGCGCGTCGCGCTGCTTTCTTTGTCCTTGAGCAGGTAATAGTCGCGATCGGGCATCCCGAGGCCGGACTGCGTCAGCAGGATCACGTAGGCGTCGGGATTCTTCTCGTCGATATCGATGTCGATGTCGAAGGGGCCGCTCACCTGCGTGGCCGGCGAGCCCATGAAGGCGGCGACATCGGCGTAGGTCTTGAGCGCGGCGATGCGTGCCAGGTCGGCCTTGACGGGACCGAGTCCCTGCGCCTCGATCTCGCGGGTGTTCTCGAAAGCGTTGTAGAGGTCGCGGAGCTTGCGCTCTTCGCCGCTGAGTGCGGCATCGGGCTTGACGGCCAGGCTTGCCACGATGTCCTTGAGCCGCGCCTCGTTCTCCTTATCGAGCTCCAGGTTCACGCCGGCGATCTGACGATCCGGCGGTATGACGGCGGTCTTCAGCCAGCCGCCGTTGGTGTAGCGGAAGAAATCGTTACCGGGGCTGACGCTCGTATCCATGTAGGCGAGCGTCACGCCCCAGGGGCCGAAGACCGGCTGGTGTTGGGTGGGAGCAGCGAAGGCAACCGAGACCAGGCCGGCGGTGAACGCGGCCGCGTGAGTTATTTTCATCCCCGGATCTTGACGTAAAGGCGCGCGGTTCGCTATAGGCTGGCGGCCGCGCGGCGCGCGCCGGATCGATCAGGGAGTCGTTGCTATGTCTTCGATACGTTCATGGCTTGGGTCCGCGGTCTGGCTGGCAGCGCTTGCCTCGGTGGGTGCGGCGGCGCAGATCCCGCCGATGACGCCGGACATTCCGCCGAGCTTCAGCGTGCCGACCACGGATGCCGACTACGTCAAGCGCGAAGTCATGATCCCGATGCGCGATGGCGTGCGGCTGCATACCGTCATCGTGGTCCCGAAAGGCGCGCGCGGCGCACCGATCATCCTCACGCGCACTCCCTACGACGCCTCCAAGCGCGCCGAGCGGCTGCCGAGCCCGCACATGCTTTCCGAGCTCAACGTGGCCGACGAGATATTCGCGGCGGCGGGTTACATCCGCGTCTACCAGGACGTGCGCGGCAAGTACGGCTCGGAGGGCGACTACGTCATGACGCGCTTCCTGCACGGGCCGCTCAACCCGACGCCTGTCGATCACTCGACGGATGCCTACGACACCATCGACTGGCTGGTGAAGAACGTGCCGGAGTCCAACGGCAGGGTCGGCATGATCGGCTCCTCCTACGAAGGCTTCACCGTGCTCATGGCACTGGTCAATCCGCATCCGGCGCTCAAGGCCGCGGTTCCCGAATGCCCGATGGTCGACGGCTGGAAGGGCGATGACTGGTTCCACAACGGCGCCTTCCGCCAGACCAATTTCGACTATATCTACGGGCAGACGACCGAGCGCGGCGAGGGCAAGCAGATCGTCCGTGGCGTGCACGACGACTATCAGCTGTTCCTCGGGCTCGGCTCCGCCGGCGCCTTCGCGCAGCGCTTCGGCATCGATGCGCTGCCGTTCTTTCAGAAGCTGAGCGAGCATCCCGCATACGATCAGTTCTGGAGCGAGCAGGCGCTCGACCGGATTCTCCCGGCCCGGCCGCTCACGGTGCCGACGCTGTACATCACGAGCCTGTGGGACCAGGAGGACATGTACGGCGGCATCCACACCTATCTCGCCACCGAGCCGAAGGATACGGGCCACGACCGCAACTTCCTGGTGCTCGGTCCCTGGCGACACAGCGGCATCAACGGCGACGGCACGACGCTCGGCCCGCTCAAGTTCGACGGCGATACGGCGGCGCAGGTGCGGCGCGACATCATTCTGCCGTTCTTCGAGGAGCATCTGAAGGACGGTGCGCCCAAGGCCGGCACCCCCACGGCGTACGTCTACGAGACCGGCGTAAACCGCTGGCAGCGCCTGCCGCACTGGCCGCTGTCGTGCGAGTCGGGCTGTCCTTCGAAGCCGCAGCGGCTCTACCTCGAGCCCGGGTTCGGCCTCGGCTTCGCCGCCCCGCCCAGGGGCGGGGATGCGTTCGACGAGTACGTCTCCGATCCCATGAAGCCCGTGCCTTACCAGCCGCGACCGGTGAGCTTCGGCGACCGCGCGGCCTGGCAACACTGGCTGCTGATGGATCAGCGTGCGGTGACCGACCGGCCGGACGTGCTGACCTACGTTTCCGAGGTGCTGACGCAACCGGTGCACATCGGCGGCGCACCGGTCGTGAACCTGTTTGCATCCACTTCCGGCACCGACAGCGACTGGGTCGTGAAGCTGATCGACGTCTATCCCGACGAGGTGGCGTCCGACCCCGCCATGGGCGGTTACGAGCTCGCGATCGGCATGGACATCTTCCGCGGCCGCTACCGCGACAGCCTCGAGCATCCAAGCCCGATCCCGTCCGGCAAGGTGCAGCGCTATCGCTTCGCGCTGCCGCACGCCAATCACGTGTTCCTGCCCGGCCATCGCATCATGGTGCAGATCCAGTCGAGCTGGTTCCCGCTCTACGACCGCAACCCCCAGACCTACGTCGCCAACATTTTCCTTGCGAAGCCGGCCGATTACCGCAAGGCGACGCAGCGCGTGTACCGTGCCGGCGACAGCGCCAGCTTCATCGAGCTGCCGGTGACCCCCAGCCCCTGACGGCGGCCGGGGGAGGCCAGTGCGCCTGGGCGGTGGCGCGGCCGGAGAAGTCCATGCCGCATATCGGTCATGCGGACTGAGCGCAACCGGCCGATAATACGAGCCTATGGATGCGCAGCAGCAGCCCGGTCAGCCCGCGCGCGGCCGCCGCCCGAGCGGGCGGGACGCGAAGATTGCAGCGCGCACCGCGCGCAGCCACGCGTCGGTTCCCTACATCACCCGCAAGATTCCGTATTACGAGGTGCTCGGGAACGAGGGCCTCGAGCTGCTCGAGCGCAACGCCGACATTATTCTCGAGGAGATCGGTATCGACTTCCGCGACGATGCGGAATCGCTGCAGCTATGGAAGGATGCCGGTGCCGACGTCAAGGGCGAGCGGGTCCGCTTCCCGCGCGGCATGTGCCGCGAGATCGTGCGCCGCTCGGCGCCGCAGGAATTCACGCAGCACGCACGCAATCCGCAGCGCAGCCTGATCATCGGCGGTAACCGCACGGTACTCGCGCCCGCCTACGGCTCGCCGTTCGTACGCAGCTTCGACGAGGGGCGGCGCTACGCCCGCATCGAGGACTTCAGGAACTTCGTCAAGCTCACGTATCTCTCGCCTTCGCTGCATCACTCGGGTGGCACCGTCTGCGAGCCCGTCGATCTGCCGGTCAACAAGCGGCACTTCGACATGGTGTACAGCCACATGAAGTACAGCGACAAGCCGTACATGGGCTCGGTGACCCATCCCGACCGTGCGCAGGATACGGTCGAGATGACGAAGATCCTGTTCGGCGACAATTTTCTCGACCCGCAAACCGGCAAGCCGCGCACCTGCGTCATCAGCCTCATCAACGCGAACTCGCCGCTCACCTGGGATGCGACCATGCTCGGGGCGCTGAAGGTGTACGCGCGCGCCAACCAGGCGACCATCGTCACGCCGTTCATTCTTGCCGGCGCCATGTCGCCGGTGACGGTCGCCGGCACTGCGGCCCAGACCCTCGCCGAAGCCCTCGCCGGCATGGCGCTCACGCAGCTGGTGAATCCCGGTGCACCGGTGGTGTTCGGCAGCTTTGCCTCCTCGCTGTCGATGCAGTCGGGCGCGCCGACCTTCGGCACCCCGGAGCCTGCACTCGTGCTGTACGTGATGGCCGCTCTCGCCCGGCGGCTCGGAGTTCCCTTCCGCTCCGGCGGCGGCCTGTGCGCCTCCAAGATTCCCGATGCGCAGGCCGCCTACGAGTCGGCCAACACCCTCATCCCGACCGCGCTCGCCGGCGTCAACTTCGTGCTGCACACCGCCGGCTGGCTCGAAGGGGGTCTCGCCATGGGCTACGAGAAGTTCGTCATGGATGCCGACCAGGCCGGGATGGTGCACACGCTGCTCGCGGGCGTCGATCTGTCGGAGAACGGCCAGGCGCTCGATGCCATCCGCGAGGTAGGCCCCGGCAAGCACTTCCTCGGCTGCGCGCATACGCAGGCGAATTTTCAAACGGCCTTCTACCGCTCGCCGCTCGCCGACAACAACAGCGTGGAGCAGTGGGAAGCGGAAGGGGCGAAGGACATGACACAGCGGGCGAGTGCGGTCTGGAAGAAGCAGCTGGCGGAGTATGAGCTGCCGCCGCTCGACCCGGGGGTCGACGAGGCCCTGAACGACTACATCACGCGCCGCAAGGCATCGTTCCCCGACTCGAACGTGTAGAGCCAGGACGGAGACCGCCGCGCTGAAACTCCTCTGGGCCTTCCTCGCCGCAGCGCTTTGTGCGGCCGCTCCGGCGCTCGCCGCCGGCGAGCCCCCCGCAAGCGGAGCGGCTTACATTCACTGGCTGGTGGAGCACTCGATGCTGCATCAGGCAGCGGCCGTCGCGCGAGGGTATTCGGGCAGCGAGCTCCAATGGCAGCATCCCTACGGGTCGCCCGAGCCGCAGGCAGCGGTCGCGCGGGCTTCCGTCTGGTTCACCGCGTATGCGGCCTCGACAATCGCCGACGCGCCCGGCAGGTCGGTGCTCCAGACTCTGGCGGACGAGCGGCTATGGCGCGCGTTCCAGGCGATCGGCATCCAGGGCATCCACACCGGCCCCGTGAAGCTCTCCGGCGGGATCCGCGGCTACGCGCACACTCCGTCCGTCGACGGCCACTTCGACCGGATCAGTTTCGAGATCGATCCCGACTTCGGCACGGAGGCGCAATACAAGGCGATGGTCGCCGCCGCGCACGCCCACGGCGCCATCGTCATTGGCGACATCGTCCCGGGACACACCGGCAAGGGCGCCGATTTCCAACTCGCCGAGCGCGCCTATGCCGACTACCCCGGCATCTATCACATGGTGCGCATCGACCCGGCCGACTGGGGATTGCTGCCGCCGATACCTCCCGGGCGTGACTCGGTGAATCTCAAACCCGCCACGGTCGACGCCCTGCAGGCAAAGGGCTACATCGTCGGACAGCTGCACTCCGGCATCTTCTACGAGCCCGGAGTGAAGGAGACCGACTGGAGCGCCACGGACGCGGTGCGCGGCGTCGACGGCGTGCGACGCCGCTGGGTGTACCTGCACTACTTCAAGGAAGGGCAGCCGACCCTCAACTGGCTCGATCCGAGCTTCGCCGCCGAGCGACTGGTCATCGGCGACGCGGTGGACGAGCTGGGCGTGCTCGGCGACAGCATGCTGCGACTCGATGCCAACGGACTGCTCGGCATCGAGCGCGAGGCCAACGGCCATGTCTGGTGGGGCGGCCATCCGCTGTCGATAACCGCAAACCAGCTGCTCGCCGACATGGTACGGAAGCTCGGCGGATTCACCTTCCAGGAGCTCGATTTTCCGCTCGATCAGATGCGCGAGATGGGACGCGGGGGTCCGGATCTCTCCTACGACTTCGTCACCCGGCCGGTCTGCGACTACGCGCTGCTGTCAGGCGATGCAGAGCTGTTGCGGCTCGTGTATCAGCTGATGCTCAAGTACGGTGTCGATTCGGGGCGGCTCGTGCACGCACTGCAGAACCATGACGAGCTGACCGGCGGCATGGCGGACTTCGGCGGCGGGCACGCGGACGACCGGTTCCCGTTTCACGGCAGCGAGATGACCGGCGCACAGCTGCGCGATCTGGTGCACGGGGCGATGTACACACGCCTCATGGGCGAGCGGGCGCCCTACAACCTCAAGTTCGGCCAAGGCGTGGCCTCGACGACCGCCACGGTCATCAGCGCGACACTCGGCATCCGCGACCTGTCCAGCCTGACGCCGGAGCAGGTTGCGAAAATCAAGCGCCTGCACCTGCTACTTGCCTTCTTCAACGCGATGCAGCCCGGCGTGTTCGCGCTCTCGGGCTGGGACCTCGTCGGGGCACTCACCCTGCCGGCAGCCGAGGTTCACGAGCGCCTGGCCGACGGCGACACGCGCTGGATCAACCGGGGCGCCTACGATCTCATCGGCTCGAATCCGAAGGCGACGCGCTCGGTCTCCGGCCTGCCGCGTGCCGTGGCGCTCTACGGTGCGCTCCCGCAGCAGCTCGAGGATTCCAATTCGTTCGCCTCGCAGCTCGGGCGCCTTCTCAAGGTGCGCGCGGATCTCAAGCTCTATGCGGCACACCTGATCGACGCCCCCAGCGTCAAGTCCCCGGGGCTGCTCGTGCTCGTACACGAGTTGCCGGAGAACGGCGGCCTCGAAGTGACGGCGATCAATTTCGGAGCGCAGTCGGTCGATGAGACTGTGGGCATTCACGGTGCGACGGCAGGCGCGCAGGCGACCGACGCCCTGAACCGCAAGGGACCGGCGCTCGGGCTCGGCGCAGGCGGGAGTCTCCCACTGCACCTCGAGCCCTACGAGGGCAAGGTGCTGCGGATCGGAGGCTGACCCTGACTTAGGGTCAACCGTTCAAATGCGCTAGCATGCGCGCGATGAGCCGCAGCGCAGCCACCGAGCCCCTTCGCCGACTGCGCGCGGGCATCGTGGGCGGCGGGCGCGGTGCATTCATCGGTGCGATCCATCGCATGGCCGCGGAGCTCGACGCACAGGCGCAGGTGGTGGCGGGCGCCATGTCCTCATATCCCGAAGTCGCCCGCGAGAGTGCCGCCGCCTGGTTCCTCGAGCGCGCCTATGTCTCCTATCGGGACATGGCCTCGGCCGAGGCGGCCCACGAGAACGGCATCGATTTTGTCATCGTCGCGACCCCGAACGATCTGCACTGCCCGGTCGCGAAGGCCTTCCTCGCGGCGGGCATCCACGTCGTATGCGACAAGCCGCTGGCGCTGAGTGTTGGCGAGGGGGACGAGCTGGTGCGCCTGGTCGAGGGCGGCACGGCGCTGTTCGCGCTCACCCATACCTACACCGGGTATCCCGCCGTGCGTCAGGCGCGCGAGATGACGCGCGCGGGCGAGTTGGGTGAGATTCGCAAGGTCATGGTGGAGTACACCCAGGACTGGCTGATGGAGCCGCTCGAGAGGGGCGGCCACAAGCAGGCCGCCTGGCGCACCGATCCGGCGCGGGCCGGCCGCGGCGGCTGCGTCGGGGACATCGGGACTCATGCCGCGAATCTCGTCGAATTCGTGACCGGCCTCAGGATCGAGGCCGTGTGCGCCGACCTCAGCTCGTTCGTCGCCGGCAGGCGACTGGATGACGACGCCAACATCCTGCTGCGGCTGCGCGGCGGAGCCAAGGGGACTCTCGTGTGTTCGCAGATCGCATGCGGAGAGGAAAATCGCCTCGCGCTGCGCATCTACGGGTCGCGCGGCGCCCTCGAGTGGCAGCAGCAGGAGCCGAACACTCTGATCCACAAGCCGGCGGGCAAGCCCTGGGCGCTGCTGCGTACGGGTCAGAGTTATCTCGGCGAGTCGGCCCGCGCGGCGGCCCGCCTTCCGGCCGGTCACCCCGAGGGCTACCTCGAGGCCCTGGCTAACATCTATCGCGCCTTCATTGCCGATGTTCGCCGCGCATCCCTCGGCGAGCCCCCCGTGCGGGATTACCCCGGGGTGCAGGATGGGCTCCGGGGCCTGCGCTTTGTCGCGCAGGCGGTGGCGAGCTCGCGCGCGGGCTCGGTGTGGATGGACGTGCAGGGCGGGTAGGCCTCAAGTGACTGCGGCAGTGCGCGTACGTCTGTGCGTCATGATGTTCCTGGAGTTCTTCATCTGGGGCGGATGGTTCGTCACCATGGGGAGCTATCTGGCGGCGAACCTGCAGGCAAGTGGCGCGCAAAGCGCACTCGCTTACTCGACCCAGTCCTGGGGCGCGATCATCGCCCCGTTCATCGTCGGTCTCATCGCCGACCGCTACTTCAATGCCGAGCGCATGCTCGGCGTGCTGCACATCGCCGGCGGCGTGCTCATGTACGTGCTCTACAGCGCGCGCAGCTTCGCCCCCTTCTATCCATGCCTGCTGGCGTACATGATTCTCTACATGCCGACGCTCGCGCTGGTCAATGCGATCTCGTTCCGGCAGATGGACGAGCCCGCGCGGCACTTCTCCGGCGTGCGCGTCTGGGGCACGATCGGCTGGATCGTGGCGGGCCTAGTGATCAGCTACGTGTTCGCCTGGGACTCGCACGCCGGCCTCTCGCAGGGGCTGCTGCGGGACACTTTCCTGATGTGCTCGATCGCATCCTTCGTGCTCGGCCTCTACAGCTTCACCCTGCCGCCGACGCCGCCACGCCCGGCACCGGGGCGACAGGTGCGACTCGCCGACCTGCTCGGGCTCGATGCGCTGGTGCTGCTCAAACAGAAGAACTTCGCGGTGTTCTTCGTGGCCTCGATCCTTATCTGTATTCCACTCGCGTTCTATTACCAGAACGCCAATCAGTTCCTGACGGAGATCCAGGTCGCGAACGCAACCGGCAAACAGACCCTCGGTCAGATGTCGGAGGTGCTGTTCATGCTGCTGATCCCGGTATTCCTGCGGGTCTGCGGCATGAAGATGACCCTGCTGCTCGGCATGCTGGCCTGGAGCGTGCGCTACGCGCTGTTCGCCTTTGGCAACGCACAGGAGCTCGTCCTGCTGCTGATCATCGGCATTGCGCTCCATGGGGTCTGCTACGACTTCTTCTTCGTCTCCGGCCAGATCTACACCGACTCCAAGGCCGGCGGAGAATACCGGGCCGCGGCGCAGGGTCTGATCACGCTGGCGACCTACGGGCTGGGCATGCTGGTCGGGTTCTGGGTGGCCGGGCGCATCGACGACCGTTATTTCAGCGGCGGGCTGCACGAATGGAAGGCGATCTGGCTCTACCCCGCGGCGTTTGCAGCGGCGGTATTCGTACTGTTCGCGGCGACTTTCCGCAACGAGAAGGTGACCTATGCCTACGCCCGGTAGGTTGCCGGTCGGCGGCGTGCGCGAGTTCAGGCCGCGGCCGATGCGGCTCAGCATCCTCACCGCAGCGCTGCAGGAGCTGACACCGCGGGAGCGGCGCGAAGCGGATCCCGACCTGGCGATCGAGGAGTGGCTGGCATTCGCGCGCGAGCTCGGCTGCCCCAATATCGAGCTCTCGGCCGCGCTGCATCCGACGGAAGCGGATGTCCCGGCGGAAGCGATGCTCGATCCCGTGGCCAACACGCTCGACCTGCGCAAGCCCCTCGACGCCCGGCGTGCCGCGCGCGTGCGCAGGGCCATGGAGTCGACCCGGACAGGCCTGTCCGATCTCGCTTACTTCGACAACATGCTGGCGGCGGACAAAGGCGCACGCCGCAGGAAGCACGAGCTGATGCTGCGGGTCTTCGACGCTGCGGTCCTCCTCGGTGCCGATGCGGTCACGGGCTTTGTCGGCCGAAACCTGGACTTGAGCATGGACGCCAACCTCGTGATGTTCGAAGAGGTGTTCGTGCCGCTGCTGCAGCAGGCGAAGGCGCGTGCACTGACCTTCAGGGTCGAGCAGTGCCCGATGCCCGGGTGGAGCATCACTGACACGTGGCACAACAACATCGCCTACGCGCCGGGGCCCTGGATCGCGCTGCACCGGATCTGCGAGCGTCACGGGGTCGGGGACCAGTTCCGCATTCACTACGACCCCTCGCACGCGATTCTCATGGGGCAGGATTCGCGCTCCGTGTTTCAGTATCTCAAGGACTGCGGCTACGGCTTCCTGATCGGCGGCTTCCACGTCAAAGGGCAGGTCATCGACTCACGCGGCATCGCCGCCTGGGGTTACGGTGGCCAGACCCTGCAGCGCGGCGACTGGCGCGGCGCTGAGCCGAGCAGCGACCCGGCCGAGCAGGTCAACGCCTGGAAGAAGCAGACGGTGTTTGCCGAGCACGAGCTGCCCGGCACCGCGCGGCACGATCCGCTGGCGTATCTGCAGAACCGCTCGGTCGACTGGCTCGATCACCAGCTCGCGGCCCGGGAGCTTCTTGCCATCGACCCGGAGAAGACTTATCTCGTCGTGGAGCACGAGTATCCCAGGGCACGCATCCAGGACCGCGCGCGGCTCAAACCGATACTCGCCGGCTCGCTCGCCTTCACGCGCGCGATCGACGAGGCCGCGGCGGCGATGTATGCGCTCCAGCACGAAGTGCTCGGGAGCCAGGGGATGCCGGCGCAGGGATTCGGCCGCGAGGCCTATCGATCGTGAGCTGCAGAGCGCGCCGGAGCCACCCATGCCCTTCGTGACCCCGAAATCGCAGCAGCGCGCCTACGACGTCATCGTGGTGGGCTCGGGAGCCGGCGGCGGACAGTCGGCCTATACGCTGTGCATGGACGGCGCCAGGGTACTGATGCTCGAAGCCGGGCGGCGCTACATTCCCGAGAGCGAGACGCCGATGTTCCAGACACCCGATCTCGCGCCGCTCGCCGGGGTCGGCACACCGCAGAAGCCATTTGGCTTCTATGACGCCACGGTCGACGGTGGCTGGCAGGTGCCGGGCGAGCCCTACGTTAGTGCGACCGAAGAGCAGGGCGGCCGTTTCGACTGGTGGCGGGCGCGGATGCTCGGCGGCCGCACCAACCATTGGGGGCGGATCTCGCTGCGCAACGGTCCCTACGACTTCAAGCCCCACGCGCGCGACGGCCTCGGCTTCGACTGGCCGATCGGCTATGAGGACCTCGCGCCGTACTACGACAAGGTGGAGCTCCTGGTCGGCGTGTACGGCAGCAACGAGGGACTGGAGAACACGCCGAATTCCTCGCCCGGGTGCCTGTTGCCCCCGCCCGCCCCGATCGTGAGCGACTATCTCGTGAAACAGCGCGCCAGGCGTCTCGGGATACCCGTGATTCCCGGGCACCGCGCGGTCCTGACGCGGGCGCAGGACTTCGGGGGTGCGCCGGCGCGGCTGCATCCCGGCAACCCCACGGCACAGAGGATCCTCGCCGACGCCATGCGCGCGCGCGCGCCGTGTCTCTGGGCGACGCCCTGCGGGCGGGGATGCTCGATCCGCGCGAACTACCAGTCGACGACGGTGCATCTGCCACCGGCGCTCGCCACCGGCAAGCTCGACATCATGACGGACGCCATGGTTTACGAGATCACGCTCGGGTCCGACGGCCGCGCGACCGGCGTCGGCTTCATCGACAGGAAAACCGGCGCCCACGAGCACGCCGCCGCAAGGGTGGTGGTCCTGGCGGCGAGCGCCTGCGAGTCGGTGCGCATTCTGCTCAACTCCAGGAGCGCGAAGTTTCCGCACGGGCTCGCCAACTCGAGCGGCAGGGTCGGCCGCTATCTCATGGATACGGTCGGCAGCACGGTGAGCGGACAGGTACCGCTGCTCGAGAGCCTGCCGCCACTCAATGAGGACGCGGCCGACGGTCACCAGATGTACGTTCCCTGGTGGCTGTACCGCGAGCAGCTCGCCGGCAAGCTCGGCTTTGCGCGCGGCTACCACATCGAATTCAACGGCGGCAGGCGCATGCCGGGGTTCGCCACCCTGGGGGGTCTCGAATGGCTCACCGGCGGCAGCTACGGCGCGAGGTTCAAGGCGGACGCGCGCCGCTACTACGGCTCATTCGTGAACTTCGACGGACGCGGCGAGATGATCCCGAACGAGCACTCCTATTGCGAGATCGATTCGAGCGTCAAGGACAAGTGGGGCATCCCGGTGCTGCGCTTTCACTGGCAGTGGTCCGAGCACGAGCGGGGGCAGGCGGCGCACATGCAGCGCACCTTCGGTGACATCATCGCGGCGATGGGCGGCCGGGCGCACCCCGCGGTCGAGCGCGACGGCGCCAAGGCGATCGCCCCGGGCGGCTCGATCATTCACGAGGTGGGCGGGGCGATCATGGGGGCCGAGGCCGGCAAGTCGGTGACCAACTCGTGGTCCCAGACCTGGGACGTGTCGAACCTGTTTCTGACGGACGGCGCGGTGTTCGCTTCCAATGCCGACAAGAACCCCACACTTACCATCATGGCGCTCGCCTGGCGTGCCGCGGACCACATTCTCGAGCGCATGCGGCGCCGGGAGCTCTGAGGCATGGACCGGCGCACCACGGTGAAGTGGATCCTGGCGGCAAGCGCGGCGTGGCCGGCCTGGCGACGGGTGGTCGGGCAGGCGACCAGCGCCTCTATAGCGGTCGCGGCCCAGGGGCCGGGCAATGGTGAGGGCTACGGGACCGATCCCAATCTCCTCAAGGCCTATCGGCCGGGCGATGTGTGGCCGCTTACGCTGACGGCCCCGCAGCGCCGTCTCGCCGGCGTGCTCTCCGACCTCATCGTGCCCGCCGACGATCACTCGCCAAGTGCTTCCGCCGTCGGCGTGGTCGACTTCATCGATGAGTGGGTGAGCGCGCCTTACCCCGATAATCAACGCGACCGCCCGATCGTGCTGAAGGGCTTCGCCTGGCTGGATATGGAGGCCCGGCGGCGCAATGCGAAGGATTTTGCAGCGCTCGAGGCGGCCGGACACAGGGCAATCTGCGACGAGATCTGCGACGCGGCGCGCGCACCGGCCGCACGCGCACAAGCCGCGCGCTTCTTCGCGCTCTATCGCGACCTGACGGCCGGCGCGTTCTATACGAGCCCCGCGGGACGCAAGGACCTGGGTTACATCGGCAACGTGCCCAGGGCTCACTTTGAGGGGCCGCCCGCGGAGCTCCTCCGAAAGCTCAACCTGACGTGATGGGTGAATCCATGAGCCAGATGTTCAGACACCTTGCAGTGCTGATCCTCGGCTGTGCGGCCGCAGCGCTGCCGGCCGCGACCGTCCTCGCCGCCGACCCGGCGAGCGCGCCATCGCCCTGGCGCTCGCTTCTTCAGGCCGACAGCGCCCCCGACTGGCGCGGCTGGAAGGAGCCGGGGCTGCCGGTGGGCTGGCATGTCGCGCACGGCGTGCTCTCCAAGGACGGACCGGTCGACGATCTCATCACGACGCGAGACTACCGGGATTTCGAGCTCGAGCTGGAGTGGAAGATCGGCAAGGAGGGTAACAGCGGCATCTTCTACCGTGGCACCCACGAGTACGATCACATCTATTGGAGCGCGCCGGAGTACCAGCTTCTCGATGACGCCAACACCGAGGACGGCAAGAGCCCGCTTACCGCCGCCGGTTCCTGTTACGCGCTCTACGGCGTGCCGCCGGGCGTGGCGCTGCCGTACGACCATTGGAACAAGTCGCGCCTCGTCGTCAGGGGCGACCACGTCGAGCATTGGCTCAACGGCCGTAAAGTCGTCGAGTACGACCTCAAGAGTGCCGACTGGAAGGCGCGCGTCGCGGCGAGCAAATTTGCGAAGTATCCCCACTACGGCCTGGCCGCGAGCGGTCTGATTGGCATACAGGGCGATCATCCCGGGGCGCTCGCGATCCGCGGCATCCGGATCCGCGAGCTGCGCTGACAGGATCAGCGTCCCAGAGGTTCCATGTCGGTAACCCTGGCTGACTCCATGCGCCGCATCAGCGGCCTGCTGCAATCCGGTCAGTACGGCGCAGCGCATGCGCAACTGGAATCCCTGGTCACCGCAAATCCGACCTACGTGGAGGGACTGCGGCTGCTCGCCGGCACCAAGCAGGCCCTGGGCGACAGCGAGCAGGCCCAGTCCCTGCTGCGGCGCGCCCTCGGGATCGACCCCCAATCGCCACCTGTGCTGACCGCCCTGGCGGAGTTACTGATCCTCTCGGGTCGCGGCGCTGAGGCTGTGCCCTTGCTCCGACGTGCAGTCCAGGGCGCTCCGCCGTTTCCCCGGGCAGCGCTCCTGTTGACGCGCCATTACCTGAACACGGGCGAGCCGGCCCTGGGGCTCGAGGTCGCGACAGCCTGGTGCAACAGCGGTCAGGCCGATGCCGATCTGTCGGCGTTGCACGTTGCCGCATATGCCGCGCTCGGTCGCCAGAGCGAGGCAGTGGCGGACTATCGCCGCCTGGTGGCACAGGCTCCGGACAACCCCGTCGCCACCCTTGGCCTCGCTGTCGCGTTGAATGCGGCCCAACAGCCGGAGGAAGCCGAGCGTGTGGTGCGTCAGACGCTCGCGCGTACGCGACCCACGGCGGCGCTGGAATACACGCATGCTCGCAGCCTCCTGAGTCTCGCGCGATTCGACGAAGCCGAGCTCGCCTTGCGCGAGTGCGTCACACTGGATCCGCGCCACGCCGAAGCCCACGAGCGGCTGGCGGAACTTGTCTGGAGGCGCACCGGAGATATCGCAGAGGCTACACACGCTCTGACCGTGGCGCTTGAGAAATTCCCGCACGACGACGCGCTCCGAGGCACGAAGGCCGCTTTGCTGCAGGGCGCCGGGGACGCGCGCGGCGCTTTCGCATGCTTCGCCGAGCAGGCCGCACGACCGCAGTCCCACCCCAGCCTGCTCATTCGCGCCGGATTGGCGGCGCTGGAGTTTGAGCCTGCCACTGCGCTGACACTCGCAGAACGCGCGCTACGAGCGCTGCCGCACGATCAAACGGCCCGCAGACTGTTCTGCGCGGCCTGTCTCGGTGTGGGGGAGGCAGGGCGGGCGCTGACCGAGAGTGCCAACCTGCTCAAGACCACGCCGGATCATCAATACCTCGTTGCCATGCAGACCACGGCGCTGCGGCTGTTGAACGATCCCCGCTACGAGGCGTTCTGCGATTACGACCGGATGGTTCTGTCGACGCCCATCGAAGCGCCACCGGGGTGGAGGGACCTCGGCAGCTTCCTGACAGACCTGGCCTCGCGCCTGACGGCACTGCACAACCCTCATGGGCATCGGCTTCTCTACCAGTCGTTGCGCCAGGGCACCGAAACCACACAGGACCTTTCGCGCAGTCAGGATCCCGTCATTCAGGCGCTGTTTCGGGCGTTCGCCGCACCGATCGAGCGTTATCGCGAGCAGATCGGCCAGGGGCAAGACGCCCTGCGGCGTCGCAATCGGGGGCCAACGCGGTTCAGCGGCGGCTGGTCGGTCCGTCTGCACCGCGACGGCTACCACACGAGCCACGTGCATCCCCGGGGATGGATTTCCTCGGCGTTCTACGTGCAGCTGCCCGATTCCATGCAAGCAGGACATACCGCCGAGGGGATCCTCAGCTTCGGGGCGCCGGGCATGCTCACGACGCCCTCGCTCCCCGCGGAGCTGTCGGTTCGACCCGAAGTGGGCTTACTGGTGCTTTTCCCGTCGTACTTCTGGCACGGCACACTGCCTTTTCACAGCAATCAGCCGCGCCTGACGGTTGCCTTCGACGCCGTGCCGGACACCGGCAGCGGCAGATCCTGAGTTCATCCGAGCGAGTCCTCTCCCCTCACGTCGCCGTGAGGGGAGAGGAGCTGCATCGCGCTTACCAGAAGTACTTGGCCGTGATGTTGACTTCGCGGCCGACGATCGAACGGCCGAAACCCACGTTGTTCTGCACCGTGTTGCCCCCGAACCGGGCATTGCCCTCGGTCAACCCGAGCTGGTTGGTGAGGTTCGAGCCGAGTACCCGGAACTCCCAGCTTTCCCCGACCCTGGCGTCGATGCCGGCGCCCAGATCGTAATAAGAAGGCAGGGGCGTCAAACCCGTGTCGTCCTGGAAGCGCTTACCGATGTTTTCGTACGTCAGCTGCTCCGTCAACGTGCCCCAGGGAAAGAGCTGCGTGTCGCTCGGCGTCACCCGGACCTGATAGTTCGGCAGACGCGCGAGCTGGTTGCCATTGGCGGTGCCGCAGGTCTCCACCTCGTTGATATTTTCGTACAGGACGCAGCCCACAAAGCCCGTGTAGTAGGCCTTCTCGTAGATGCCATTCACAGTGATCTTGAAGGTGCTCAGCGGCTGGTTGTCACTGGAGGCGAAGGGATTCACGCTGCCGACGAGCCGCCCGCCGTGGGATACCGATCCATAGGTGGAAGCCGGGCCGATATCCACGTTATCGATATTCACGGGTTGATACGCCAGCCCGTGGAACACCTTGTCGTAGATCGACAGGTCGATGTACGTCCAGCGATTCTGCACCTTGAAACCGACCTCGTAGTTCTGCAGGGTCGTCAGGGGCGCTTTGGCCGGGCAACCGGTGTTGTTGCAGCGGACATCGTCGAAGTTCTCGAATTCGACGCCGTTATTGATACGCACGTAGGCGCTCATGTTGTCGGTGAACTCGTAATTGACGCCGCCGGAGAACGTCGGCATGGTGTTGTTCTCATAGCCGTGCGAGTAGGTGCCGTTGGGCAAATCCACGGCGTTGTCCCAGAGGTCAAATGCCGTCCCCATCTGCACGGGCGAGGTGTTGGTCGTCTGCTGACTCAGGTTGATATGCTCGAGGCGAGCCGAGAGATCTATCAGCCAGTGGTCGATCTTCCAGGCGTTGGAGAGATACGCGGCCACGTTCGTGGCGTCGCCCTGCTGGAGGATGTAGTAGCCCCCGTTGGCATTCACGACGCCCTGCGGGCTGGTCACCTGGTAGACGTTGCCGCCGGCGTTGCCCGTCAGGAGGATCGGGCTTGCGTTCGGCTGATTGGTGATCAGCACGTTGGAGCTCAACGACCAGTTGTCGTTCATCGTGTAGTGGGTGGCATACACGCCGAAGGTCAGGATATCGCCGTTGCCGAAGTCCTTGCTCACGCGGAACTCATCCTCGATGTTCATGATCTTCTTCTGCACGAGCCAGACCTGCTGCGTGACGATGCTCTGATTCGGATTCACCGCCTGACCGTTGTTGTAGGTGGCCGTCACGTCGGCCGTGGTCAACGGGGCGGGCAGGGTTCCCAGGCCCGTATCGATAAAGGTCGACAGCGTCTCCGGGTTGCCGTTGTTAATCAGCGCGTGCGTATTCACGTACCCGCCGTCGAGCAGGAAGTTGTTGCTGATCGACCAGCCGTTGCCGAGTTGCTCCTTCAATTCTGAACCAAAATAGTTCAGGTCGGCGCCACGGCCATCGCTGATATCGTCGTTCTGAAAGCAATCGCAGGCCGGGTTCGGTATCTGGAAGTTCTCCAGCTGCTTGCTGTTGTAAGTGCTGTTGAGCTGGTTGAAGCCGGGATAAACTCCAACCGAGCCGTTGTTGACGGTGTAAGGGAAATCGGCGACCCACGCGTTCTTGTCGTGCAGGGTTCTCACGTAGAACATGACCGACCCGTTGTCCAGATCGTGCTTCAACGTAGCCGTCAGCTGCCCGCCGATGTCGGACGGATACTGCGGATTTCGCACACCATCGGAGTCGCGGTAGAAGCCACCGATGCTGCCGTACCATCCGTCCGTCAGCTTGCCGCTTTCGAACACATCGACACGCTCCATTCCCTCGGATCCGTAAGTGACGCCGAGCGAGCCGGTTTCCTTGTCCGTGCCGGTCCTCAGGATGAAGTTTGCCGTCGCACCCGGCTGGCCCGGGCCGTAGATCGCGCTGGTTCCACCCTGGACAATCTCGACGCGCTCGACCGTGTCATCCATGCGTATGAGCGAGCTGTTATCCATGAAGGACAGGTAGGGCGAACCGTAGAGGGGCGAACCCTGGAGCATGGTCGTGAAGAACGGAGAGTCGCCGCCGCCATCGGGAAAACCGGCTACGTCGATATTGACGCCCGTTTGTCCGCCGGAGGATTCCGGCCAGATGCCGGGCGAGAGTTTGTAAATGTCGGCCGCACTGCCGGGATTCGCCATTTGAATCTCGTCGAGGGACGCCGAGACAATGTTGTAGCTCGCGTCCAGCTTTCTCACGGATTGAGCTGTGGCGGTGACCACAACCTCCTGCAGTGATTCACTGGTGGACGGACCCGCCGGAGCGGCGCTCGCGGCTGCGGCCTGGTCACCGCTGGCTGTTGCCGAACTCGTGGCTGTGCCCGAGCCGTCCGCCGCATAGGCCAGACCGGCGACAGACGCGTAAAGAATTCCAGTAACCGCGGCGGCCACACTGGTGGCGCCAATGCGCCGTCCCGGTCGGGCGGTGGCGGATGAAACGGATGTATTAGCCAACGGAGCGCTCCGGCGGATTGCCTGGTTGCTCTTCGCTCTCATGGACGATCCCCTCTACCGTTAGTTGAAGCACGCGATTGAAGTCAGACGCCTGAGCTGAAGCAGGCGTCTGAGCTGAAAGAAGCAGGCTCTTTGCTGATGAGACCCTCTGTCGTCGCTATAAGCAGGTGTGCATGTGGTGCTCGCGTCGTCGCCTGGGCAATCGCTGACGCGTCGCACCATAAATCTCCCTTATGGTGACTGTAATGCGAACCATCAGCGGTGACAAGCGCGTGTCGCGAATCTACAACGTCGTATCCACGCGCCGGTGGCGCGGGCGTTCAGGCAAAGGGCCGCGACGCTCTCGGCGCCTGCGAGCAGCTCGTTGCACGAGTCCAACAAATGGGTCTCATGGTCTCGGAGGCCACGCCCATCCGCCCAGCGCCCGCGAAGCGGAGTATCGTCGTGAGGCCCGTTCGTTGCGGAGCTCGCGGGAGCGAGCGTGGAGGCACCTATGTTCAAGAGAAAGGGCACGACAGTCCCGGCTGTCCGACGGTTCGCGGCTCTCGCGGCAGGGCTTGCCGTGGTCGCCGTGTGCGCCGGGGCAGCTCCGGCGCTGGCTGGCGCAGACTCCGGGGACGTGTCGGCCGCGTGGGTGCCGAAAGAAGTCAGGTTCGTGTACGTAGGATTCACGACCCAGTACTCCTGCGATGGATTGCAGGACAGGGTGCGACGGATCCTGCTGCGGCTCGGTGCACGGGACGACCTCAAGGTGACCGGCTACAACTGCATGGCTGTCAACGCGCCCGAGACTACCCCTGGTGTCCGTATTCTCATGCATGTGCTGCAGCCGGCGAGCGCAACGGCCGGACAGACCGTGGCGGCGCACTGGAAAGCGGTTGATGTGCTGGCGGATCGCGATCCTTTCGACGCAGCGCGCGACTGTGAGCTCATCGCGCAGCTCGACCGGGATGTGCTGCCGCTCTTTACGGCCCGCCACATCGACTACAGCGCCGCCTGCTCTGTGCATACGCCGCTGATCGGTGGCACGCGGTTGAAGCTCGATGTGCTGGTTCCCGAGCAGGGGACAGCGCCCCGCACCGCGGCTCGCTAGACCGTAGCAGGCGCGCAGCTGCGGTATAGTTTGCGGCCTCGTGCGCTTGCCGATTCGATTTCCTCCGGCCGTCCTCGCGGCCGCGGTACTCTGGGCGGGTTCGGCGGCGCAGTCCGCGACGCCGCGACTCGACTTCGACGTGCGCGAGGGGCGGATCCTCAATCGCTTCCTGCGCGCCGGCCCCGTCGCGGCGCACCTGCTGCTGCGCGGCGGCGGCGACCCGCGCATCCTTATTGCGTTCCCCGCCGGTGACAGTGGCGCCGGCCTCTGGTTTGCACACCGTTCCGGGGAGGCGAGCTGGACGCTGAACGGTGAGGCGCATCCGGTGCGCGAAACCGACGGCAAGGGCCGCCCGCTGTACGGCATCTCGGCAGATGCCAGTATTCACACGCGGGATCTCGCGATCCGCCAGGCTGTACTCTCCAGCATTCGCGTGCTGCGGGACTATCAGACGAGTGGCGTCATGCCGACGGAGCTCGCCGCGGCCCGGACAGTGCATGGGCAAACGGTGCGCTGGTCCCGCGACCGGCTCGATGGAGCGCCCGGATACACGCTCACGATCGAAGTGACGCACGGCGAGCTCCGCGACGGTCACATCCGCGCCGCCGGCGACGGCAGGATCGGCCTGCGGATCACGGCGCTCACCGGCGAGACGCCGCTGACGCCGCTCTTCGGGCCCGCGCTCCTGAGCGCTTCCGCCGCGCCCGACCGCGCCGCGCGCGACACGCTTAGCTTCCTCGCATACCGCGAGAAGCTGCTCGCCGGCTCCTGGCGCTTCGACACCTATTTCGGCCGCGATACCCTGATGTCGGTGCGCCTGCTGATGCCGGCGCTCGCTGCAACTGCGGTCGAGGACGGACTCTCCTCGGTGCTCGCGCGCCTGTCTGCGCAGGGCGAGGTGGCCCACGAGGAGGACATCGGCGAGCAGGCGGTGCTCGATCACATGAAGCACGACGGCTCGCGCGCAGCAACCCCGGTGTACGACTATAAGATGGTCGACAGCGATTATCTGCTCGCGCCGGTTGCGGCGGCGTGGCTGCTGCACGACGATCGGGGGCGGGCACGCGCTTCCGGCTACCTCGCGGAGGCGGTCGGTGGCCCCGGGGACCGCGGCGGCACGCGCGGGGCAGCTCTGGTCGTCAACCTGCGGTTGGTGCTGCGCACGGCGTCGGCGTTCGCAGCGCAGCCGCGCGCAGCGCATCTCGTCGGCCTGAAGCCCGGGGCTTCGGTCGGCGAGTGGCGGGACAGCGAGACCGGCCTGGGAGGCGGCCACTATCCCTACGATGTCAACGCCGTGCTGGTGCCGGCGGCGCTCGAGGCCGCGGCACAGCTGGATCAAAGCGGCCTGTTGTCGCCTTATCTGGATGCGGACGACCGGGCGCTGCTGGCGCGCGCTTCGCAGATGGCGCGCGTGTGGCGGGAACGGGCGCCGCCGCTCTTCGACGTCACCGTTGCGCAGCCGGTCGCCCGCGCTGCGATCGAAGGCTATGCCGCCGCGCAGGGCATTGCGCCCGAGCCGGCTCTTGCGGCACTCGGTTCCGCCGACCTGCGTTTTCATGCGATCGCGCTCGATGCATCCGGAACCCCGATTCCAGTGATGCATTCGGACGAGGGGTTCGCGCTGCTGTTCGCGCAGCTCGACCCCCAGCAGGTCGACCAGGCTGTCACGGTGCTGATGCGACCGTTCCCGGCGGGCCTCATGACCGGCGTCGGCATGCTGGTGGCGAATCCGGCATTCTGCGCGCCGGCGCTCCAGGCGCACTTTACCCGCAACGCCTACCACGGCACGGTTGTCTGGTCGTGGCAGCAGGCACTGTTCGCTGCAGGCCTCGCGCGCCAGCTCGAACGGGAGGATCTGCCGCCCGCAGTGCGCGCTCAGCTCGTCAGGGCGCAGCGGCTGCTCTGGTCGGCGATCGGCGCCACTCGCTCGATGAACAACTTCGAGTTGTGGTCCTGGTCGTTTGCCGCGGGCCAATACCGGGTCGCGCCGTTCGGCGCTTCCGCCGCCGACGCCGACGAGTCGAACGCGGCGCAGCTCTGGAGCACGGTGTATCTTGCAGTGGGGCCACCTAGATGAGACATGCGCTGAAGGAACTGCTGCGCGCTGCATCGTGCGCGCTGATTTTGCTGGCCGCCGCTACCACTGCGGGCGCCGAGACGGATGCGAGCTTCCTGCTCAGCGCCGGGTCTGCGGATCTGTCGCGCTATTTCCCCACCTATCTCGCGAACGGTTATTTCTCGACCCTGAGCTCACCACGGGGCACGGAGGTGACGCGTTCTTACGTCGCCGGGCTCATGGATTACACGCCGGGTGACATCTCGCGCCCGGCGTCCGTGCCCGGCTGGACCGAGATCGACTTCAACGCCGGCCCCCCGGGAGGCGGCCAGGCCTGGCTGAACCGCGCGCCGATGAACGAGCGGCGTTTCCGCGACTACCGCCAGACGCTTGACCTGCACGCGGGCGTGCTCACGACGAGCTATCATTATTTCGATCGCGGACATGAGACCGGCATCGAGGTGACGACTCTCGTCAGCGAGTCGGCGCCGCATCTGGCGGCGAGCCGCATACGCCTCACCCCCGAGTACGACGGCGTCGTGCAGCTGTCGTTCCCGGTCATGCTGTGGGCGGAGCATGCGCCGCGATTTCCGCTCGCGCAGATGAGCGGGCCCGAGATGGAAGAGGCCGTCGGGGCGTATGGCCTGACGCTCGAGCCGCAGCCGCCCGCCACGCCCGACCGCGCGGCGATCTGGTATCCGGGCTACGTCCAGGTGCTGAACAGCGAGGGCGACAGCAAGGCGCTTACGCTCTGGCTCGATGGCCAGGCCGGGCAGGGCGCCACCATGGCGATGGCGGTCGCCGTGGCGCTGCCGGAAGGGACACAGGCCCAGAGCGTCACGCTGCACAAGGACCGCTTCCGCCTCGCGCTCGATGTCACGATCAAGGTGGAGCGGGGCCACTCTTACGCGTTTACCAAGTTCGTTACCCTGTCGCGCGCCGGCTGGGGGGGCAGCGCCGCGGACGATCTCGAGCTCGCCCGCGCAGGCCGCGAGCGCGGCTTCGAGAGGCTGCTCGCAGAGCAGCGCGCGGCGTGGGAGCAGCTCTGGCAGTCGGACATCGTGATCGACGGCGATCCGAAGGCTCAGCAGCTCGCCCACTCGGAGCTCTACTATCTTATCTCGAGCACGGCGCCGGGCTCGTCGTGGGGACTCGGGCCCTGCGGCCTCACGACCTGCTACCTGGGTCACGCGTTCTGGGACAGCGACACCTGGATGTTTCCGGCGCTGCTGCTGCTGCACCCCGAACGCGCGCAGTCGTTCGTGGCGTTCCGCGATCGCACCGTCGAGGCCGCACGGCAGCGTGCGCGGCAGCACGGCTTCCAGGGGGCCATGTACCCATGGGAGTCGGATCCCGAGAACGGCACCGATCAGACCCAGCACTCCGCGGTCGTGCTCGCCGACACCGAGATTCACGTGAACGCCGACGTGGCGATTGCACAGTGGCAGTACTACCTCGCCACCCACGACCGTAACTGGCTTCGCCAGCAGGGCTGGCCGGTGCTGCGCGAGGTCGCGAAGTTCTGGGCGAGCCGCGCCACCTGGAACGCAGCAGCGCAACGCTACGACATTGCGCACCTCACGTCGGTCGCGGAGTCATACAACGACATCGTCAACGATACCTTCACGAACGTCTCGGCCGCGAAGGCGCTGCACATCGCCACGGCAGCGGCCAAGGTGATCGGCGAGCGACCGGATCCGCTCTGGGAGCGCGTGGCGAAGCAGCTCTACATCCCGATGGCGCCGGGGGGCACGCGTCATCTCGCGTTCGACCCGAGCGTCCCGCTGCACGGTGGCGGTGACTTCGGCGGCGGCCCGCTTTCGCTGCTGTTCCTGCCGTCGCTCGACCTGGAGATGAGTTCCGAGCTGCGCCGCGGCGACTACGACTACGCGATCCGTCCTGCGCCCGTCGCGCGCGTGAGCGGCGGGAGCATGAACATGGTGGCCCGGCTCACCGCCGCCGACGAGGTCGGCAGCGCGGCGGATGCCGCGGCCTGGTTCGCCGGCAACTTCACCGGTGGCACGGTCAAGCCGCCGTTCAACGTGCGTACCGAGGCGGCCGACAACAACGTCGGCTACTTCCTCACCGGCTCCGGGGGATTCATCCAGAGTCTCGTGTACGGCTTCACGGGATTGCGCATCCGCGAGCAGGGACTGGTCGATGCGTACGCGCCGGTGCTGCCCGAGAGCTGGAAGTCACTGACGCTGCGGAACATCACCTTCCGTGGTCAGCGCATGGATATTCAGATCACGCGCGATGCAGCCGGAGCGGTGCACCTGACGCGCGACGTTCATAAGCGGCGGGGTTGAGGAGACTGCCCGTCCGGGTCATTGCGTGTCGCTGCTGAAGATCTACTTTCATGCGCTGAGACTCCTGGGTCCGGAAAAGTGGCTCGCGACCGGGCTGGCGCTGGCCAACCTCGCCCTGGCAGCCGTTTTTCTGATCGAGCCCTGGCTGTTCGGACGGGTCGTCGACACACTCGCTGTCAAGGGGACGCGCGAGGCGTGGTCCTATATGGGCTGGTGGGTCGCCATAGGTTCTTTCGGAATCGCGGCGAACGTGCTGGTGGCGCTGCAGGCCGATCGTCTGGCGCATCGGCGCAGGCTGGCGGCGATCGTGGAGTTCTTCGAGCATGCCGTCGCGCTGCCGCTCACCTTCCACGACCGGCAGCATACCGGGCGGTTGCTGCGCACGTTGCATACCGGCAGCAGCAACCTGTTCAACCTGTGGCTGGCCTTCTTCCGCACTCACTTGAGTACGCTGGTGGCTGTCGTAGTGATGATTCCGCTCTCCCTGCGGGTCAACTGGAAACTGGCGCTGCTGATGATGACGCTGATGGCCGTGTTTGTGCTGTCCAACACCCTCGTAGTGCGTCTCACGGGCAAGGCTCAGCGCAGGGTTGAGCGGCTCAATCAGGAGGTCTCACAGCGCGCCGGCGATGTGTTCGGCAACGTCATGGTTGTGCAGAGCTTCTCGCGCGTCGTGACGGAGGTCGTAGCGCTGCGCGAGCTGACGAGCCGGGTGTTGGCGGCCCAGTATCCGGTTTTGCGCGGCTGGGCGTGGATATCGGTCGCCAACCGTGCGGCCAGCACGCTGACCGTGATCGGGCTGTTTGCGCTCGGTGTCGAGCTCCACGGCCACGGTGAAATCAGTGTCGGTGCAATCGTGAGTTTCGTCGGGTTTGCGATGATGATGATCGGGCGAATGGAGCAGCTGGCGAGCTTCATCTCGGATCTGTCCTTTCAAACGCCGGGATTGGCGAACTTCTTCGAGGTGCTGGACACCCGGACCGGACTGCATGAGTCGCCGGGGGCGCCGCAGCTGAAAGACGTGCGCGGCAGCGTCGCGTTCGAGAACGTCTCGTTCAGCTACGACGGCACGCGGCGTGTCCTCCACGATCTCAGTTTCGCGGTGCCGGCCGGCGGCAAAGTGGCAATTGTCGGGCCGACCGGCGCCGGCAAGACCACCGCGCTCTCGCTCCTCTATCGCGCTTACGACCCCGTCGCCGGCCGTATCACCATCGACGGGACCGACATCCGCAGTGTCAGCCTGGCATCGCTGCGGGCGCACATCGCCGTCGTATTCCAGAACCCCGGGCTCCTGTACCGCTCGATCGCCGACAATCTGCGTATCGGCAAGCCCGATGCGAGCGACGGCGAGCTCGAGGCTGCCGCCATGGCGGCCGAGGCGCATCAGTTCGTCAGCGACAAGCCTGACGGCTACGCCACGCTGGTGGCCGAGCATGGCAAGTCGCTCTCGGGCGGGGAAAGGCAGCGCCTGTCGATTGCGCGTGCGATGCTCAAGAACGCGCCGGTTCTCATTCTCGATGAAGCGACCAGCGCGCTCGACAACGCCACCGAGGTCCGCGTGCAACGCGCGCTCGCGGCACTGGTCACGGGCCGCACCACGTTCATCATTGCGCATCGGCTCTCGACGGTGCGCGCGGCTGACATGATTCTGGTGTTCAAGGACGGCCGACTCGTCGAGCGCGGACGCTACGAGGAGCTCATCAGGCTGGGCGGTGTTTTCGCGGAGCTTGATTCACAGGGGCGGTTCACCGCCGACGCGCAGGAAGCCGCCGGCAGCGTCGCGGTCAGCTGCCTGTCCTAGGCTCCGCCGCGACGCCGGCCGCGCGCGCCGGCGCGCGGCGCAGCCGCCTTGGGTGCCGGCAGCCGCACCGCCTTGCGCAGGCTCGGATAGTCGTCGGTCGAGTGCGGGATGCCCATGGCGGCGACGAAGTGCGCCTGGAACTTAGGCTCGATGGCTGTCTCGATCTTCTCCACCCGGTGCACGAGCTCCTCGATGGTCTGGCGCGAAGCGCGGTCGAGCAGCGCGATGCGGGCACCCGCGCCCGCGGCATTGCCGGCGGATGACACCTGCGACAGGTCGCAGTCCGGGATCATGCCGAGGATCATGGCGTACTTGACGTCGATGTGGCTGCCGAAGGCGCCGGCGAGGCGGATGCGATCGATCCGGGTGACGCTCATGTGATCCATGAGGAGCTGCACGCCGGCGCGCAGTGCCGCCTTGGCAAGCTGGATTGCCCGTACGTCGTTCTGCGTAATCTGCAGCGGCACGACGCCGCGATGCACGACGTAGGCGAAGGTCCGGCCGGTGGCCACGATACGGTCGCTGCGCGCGGCGAGGCCGCCGTCGATGACGCCGTCCTGGCTGATGATGCCGGCGAGGTACATCTCGGCAATCACCTCGATGATCCCCGAGCCACAGATGCCGGTGACGCCGGTGCCGGCCGCGGTCGCCTCGAATCCCGGCTCATCCGACCAGAGGTCCGAGCCGATCACCTTGAAGCGCGCTGCGAGCGTCGCGGGGTCGATGCGCACGCGCTCGATGGCGCCGGGAGCGGCGCGCTGGCCGCAGCTGATCTGCGCTCCCTCGAAGGCGGGCCCGGTCGGACTCGAGCACGCCAGCAGCCGCTGGCGATTGCCGAGCACGATCTCGGCGTTGGTACCGACGTCGACGAGGAGCGTCAGCTGCTCGCGCAGATCGGGGCGCTCGGCAAGGAGCATGCCCGCGGCGTCGGCGCCAACGTGGCCGGCGATGCACGGCAGGGTGTAGACCCGCGCACCGGCATGGAGATTGAGGTCGAGCTCGGAGGCTTTGAGACCGAGTGCCGAGTCGGTGGCGAGCGCAAACGGCGCGCCGCCCAGCTCCACGGGGTCGATGCCGAGCAGCAGGTGATGCATGATCGGATTGCCGACCACGGTTATCTCGATGATGTCCTCGACCGAGGTGTGCGCCGTGCTCGCCACATCGGCGGCGAGCGTATTGAGGGCGCCGCGCACCGCCTCGGTCATCTGCCGCGCGCCACCCGGGTTCATCATGGCGTAAGACACGCGGCTCATGAGATCCTCGCCGAAGCGGATCTGCGGATTCATCGCACCCGCGGAGGCCGCCACGTCGCCGCTCTCGAGATTGCAGAGCACCGCCGCGATGGTGGTGGAGCCGATGTCGACCGCGAGGCCGTACACGCGCTCGTGGAACCCCGGCCAGACGCCGATGATCTGCGAGCCGGCGTGCACCGCGACCGTTACCCGCCACTCGCCCTTGCGCAGCGCTGCCTGCAGGCTCTGCAGCACCGCAAGATCGCAACGCAGCGGCCCGAAGTCCCACTCGCGGTGCAGCGCCTCGAGGAGCCGCTGCAGGTCGCCGGCCGGGTTGTGCATGTCGGGCTCGCGCACCTCGACGTAGTGCAGGTGCACGACGGGGTTCAAGGTGATCGGGCGGGTGTCGGCCGTCTTGCGCACCACCTGGCGATGCACCTGGCTCGCGGCCGGCACATCGATGACCAGATCGCCCTGAACGCGCGCGGAGCACGACAGGCGGTGCCCGGCGGGCAACGGACGGCGCTGCGAGAAACTCTGCTCGGTGTCGCTCACCGGCGAGAGGTTCGCCGCGTGCGAGCTGATGCCGTGTTTGGGGAAGTCTCCTTCCATCACCAGCACCTGGCAGCGCCCGCAGATCGCCCGCCCGCCGCATACGGAGTCGACGTCGACTCCGAGGCTGCGCGCCGCCTGCAGCAGCTGTGTGCCGAGCGGGAAGCGGCCGCGCTTGCCCGAGGGCGTAAAGACGACCAGCGGATCCTTCGCCGTCACGTCGTCCGCCTCAGGCAGAGCCCTGGGAGGCGCGGCGGCGATGTCCGCCCTCGCGCCGGCCGCGGGCCGCGCCCTCGGGAGCGCTGCCGGTGGCTCCGGAGGCCTGCAGGAGCGGCGCTTCGCGGAAGCGCTTGATCCAGCGCGCGCAGTCGGGGTCGTGACCCATCATGACGTCGGCCGCCATGCAGGCCTTGACGATCTCGAGGTGCATCGGGTTCATGATCGCGGAGGTGAGGCCCGCGCCGATCGCCATGCTGAGGAAGGTGGCCGAGATGCCCTCGCGCGCCGGCAGGCCGAAGCTCACGTTGGAGGCGCCGCAGGTGGTATTCACCTGCAACTCGTGCTTGAGCCGGTTGAGGAGGTGCATGACCTGGCGGCCGGCCTGGTTGATGGCGCCGATCGGCATGACCAGCGGATCGACGACGATATCGCTGCGCGGGATGCCGTGGTCGGCGGCGCGGTTGACGATCTTGCGCGCGACCTCGAAGCGCACGTCCGGATCCTCGGAGATGCCGGTCTCGTCGTTGGAGATCGCCACCACCGCGGCGCCGTATTTCTTCACCAGCGGCAACACCGCCTCCAGCCGCTCCTCTTCGCCCGTGACCGAATTGACCAGCGGCTTGCCCTTGTAGACGGCGAGCCCGGCCTCCAGCGCCTTGACGATCGAGGAATCGATCGACAACGGCACGTCGGTGATCGACTGCACGAGCTGCACCGTCCTGGCGAGGATTGCGGGCTCGTCGGCAAGCGGGATGCCCGCGTTCACGTCCAGCATGTGCGCGCCGGCTGCGACCTGCGCGAGCGCGTCCGCCTCGACGCGGCTGAAGTTGCCTGCGGCCATCTCGGCCGCGAGGATCTTGCGGCCGGTGGGATTGATGCGCTCGCCGATCATCACGAACGGACGCTCGAGGCCGAGTACGACCTCGCGGGTCTGGGAGCTGACGACGGTGTCGGTCATGAAGCCATCCTGTTGGTATTCGCCTGTGGGTCGCGTCCGGGGTACCAGGGCACGCGGCCGCCGAGAATCCCGGAGCGCTCGATGATTTCGGCTACCGACTCTTCCTGCCGGTAGGCCATGAGGTGCACGCCATGCACCCCCTTGATGGTACGGATCTCCTGGACGAGCTCGATGCAGAGCCTGCGGCCCTCGAGTGCGCCGTCCGCGGCGCCCGCCATGCGGTCGATGACCGCATCCGGGATGTGTACGCCGGGCACGTGAGCGCGGATCCACTCGCCCGCTTTGGCGGAGCGCAGCGGGCCCACGCCGACCAGGATGAATACCTGCTCGAGCAGGCCCAGGTCCTCGACGCGGCGCATGAACTCGCGCAGCACCGGCACGTCGTAGCAGAACTGTGTCTGGATGAACTGCGCGCCGGCGGCAACTTTCTTCGCGAGCCGCTGCGCGCGCCACTCGAGCGGCTGTGCGAACGGGTTTTCGGCCGCCCCGAGCAGGACGCGCGGTGCGTAAGTGATCTTGCGGCCGGAGAGAAAGTGGTGCTCATCGCGCAGCGTGCGCGCGGTCTCGAGCAGCGTCAGCGAGTCGAGGTCGAACACCGGCAGCGCCTGCGGGTGGTCGCCGGCCTGCACACCGTCGCCGGTGAGGCACAGGAGGTTGCACACTCCCATCGCGGCGCCCCCGAGGATGTCGCCCTGGATGGCAATGCGGTTCCTGTCGCGACAGGAGATCTGCATCACCGGGGCGTAGCCGACGCGGGTGAGGAGCGCGCAGACCGCGAGGCTCGACATGTGGCAGTTGGCGCCGCTCCCGTCGGTGGCGTTGATCGCATCGACGTGGCCGTCGAAGATGCGGGCGCGCTTGTAGACATCCTCCGGATCGGCGGAGTCGGGCGGGGCGAGCTCGGCGGTCACCGCGAACTGTCCCGCGCGCAGCAGCCGCTCGAGCCGGCCGGGGGAGGTGTGACCGGGGAGGATCGGCAGCGGGTAACCGGGAACCGGCTCGTCCTCGAAGATCATGCCGGCCGCTCCGCAGGGCCGCCGACGCGCTCGCGCACCGCGCGCAGCCATGAGGATTTGCCCGTAAGGCGCCGGTCGACCGCGACCTGCACGGTGGCGAGGGCGTCCATGCCGCCCGGAATGCGGGCAGCGCCTGCAACCGCCTGGATCCACACGCACTTCATCGCAGGCAGCACCTCGCAGTGGCCGTCGGCACGCACGCCGCCGCACGGACCGTTGCGCAGGTTCTTCGGGCAGTTCATGGGGCACGACATGCCGGTCGAGCTGAGGATGCACTGGCCGCACATGCGGCAATCGAACAGCAGGCCCTTGACCCCGCGCTCGAGCGTCGCGACGGGACGCTCGAGCCGCTGATAGCCGACGGCCTGCCAGAGGGGATGGAGCGCGACCAGGAGCGACTCGAAGCCGCGATAGAAGGCGTTGAGTCCCCGCGCATGACGCACCGACCAGCTTCGCGCCGCGTACATGCTACGAGCCCGCCGCGAGACCCTTCGAGCGGATCAGCTCCTCGAGTTGCTGGTCGGTGAAGCGCGCCTCGATGCGCGCAGCCTCGTCGGAGGCTTCGACCTGGATGTCCTCGCTGCAGGGGCGCGGCACGCTGCGCTTCCAGTCGGCGAGGTAGGCATCCGAGGTGCCGCGCCCGGCGCGCATGGCGGCGCGATCGACCGCTTCCTGGAAGCGCGCCGACAGTTGCACCTTGGCGGTCTCGCGGCCGCGCCGCACGACGACCTGCGCAGGGATGTCGCGCCAGGAGATGATGCTCAGGTGAGCCGCCATGCCTGACCCAGTCCGCCAGCGCTCCGCAGCCGCCTCAGCGCACCGCGCCGCGGCCCTGAGGGTCGGGCGCGGCAACGGCCGCACCCGCCGCCATCAGCGAGGCCAGGCGCGTGCCGAGCCCGCCGTAGCCGGTGGCGCGATGCTCGAAGGCGAAACCGAAGCGCGCCGCGATGCGTTGCGCCGCCTCGATGGCCTCCGGACGCTCGACCTGCGCGAGATAGACGAGCCGGCGGTAGTTGCGGAAGTACAAGTCGGTCAGCTCCGGGTGCCGATCGAGCCCGAGGGGCTTCACCACCAGTCGCTCGAAGTGCCGCAGCAGGAAATCCGTCAGATAGAAAGTACCGGGCTCGGCGTCCGCGAGCTGCGCGAACACCGGTCCGGTGGCGAAGAACTCGTAGCAATGGGCACCGGGCAGCCGCTCGGCGCCTTCCTCGGCCAGCACGGCATCGAGCTGGCCGCCGGTGCCGCAATCGCCGTAGGCGACGAAGATGGCGGCATACTCGGCGCGGTTCTCGCGGATCGCCGCCCGCACGGCGGGGGCGATGCGTTCCGGCCGATTGTGCAGCTGCGCAGGCAGACAGCGCACATCGAGCGTCGTCCAGCCGTTGGCGCGCTTGAGCGCCGCGATCTCGCGCGCGAGTGCTCCGCAGGCGATCACGAGTATGCGCGGGCGCGCCCTCATGGCTGCAAGGCTCAGGCGGCGCTCGCGGCGCGCGCCCCGGCCGCGGCACGCTTCGCCTTGACCAACGACTTCGCCGTCTCTACCGCGATAGCCGCGTCGCGGCAGTAGGCGTCCGCCCCCACGGCCTTGCCGAATTCCTCATTGAGGGGCGCGCCGCCGACCAGCACGATGTAGTCCTTGCGGATGCCGGTCTCCTGCATCTTGTCGATGACGACCTTCATGTACGGCATCGTGGTCGTCAGCAGTGCCGACATACCGAGGATGTCGGGCTTATGCTGCTCGAGCGCGGCGAGATACTTCTCGACGGGGTTGTTGATGCCGAGATCGATGACCTCGAAGCCCGCGCCCTCGAGCATCATCGAGACCAGGTTCTTGCCGATGTCGTGAATGTCGCCCTTGACCGTGCCGATCACGATCTTGCCGATCGGCGGCACACCGGTTTCGGCGAGCAGCGGGCGCAGGATCTCCATGCCGCCCTTCATTGAGTTCGCCGCCAGCAGCACCTCCGGGACAAACAGGATGCCGTCACGGAAGTCGATGCCGACGATGCGCATGCCCTCGACGAGCGCGTCGTTCAAAACCTTCTCGGCGCTCCAGCCGCGCCCGAGAAAGATGTGCGTGGCTTCTTCGACCTCAGTCTTCAGGCCGTTGTACAGGTCATCGTGCACCTGCTCCACGAGCTCCTGGTCGTTCAGGTCGCGTAAGTTGAAATCGCCTTCGGCTTGCTCGGCCATGGTCGAAAATCTCCATGCGCGACTTCGGGTTAGCGGCTCGCGCGGCCGCCGAGGTCATGGTAAAGGGAGGGTGTCCGGGCCAATGGCTGCTTCGCGACCGCGGCATGTCCGGCCGCGACATCGCCCGGATTAAGGCAAGCCCGGAGCCGGACCGCGTTCACGTTATCCGGAATTCAGCGCTCGCCATCGAAAATTCAGGCGACGCGCTCGCCGCCGGTGGCCGCTCCTCCCGCCGCTGCGGCTTTACTGCCGCGTGTCTGGCGCTCGAGGCTCGGTGGACAGCCGAACTGCGCTCGGTAGCAGCGCGAGAAGTGCGGTGGAGACTGAAAGCCGCAGGCAGCAGTGATATCGATGATGGGCATCGAGGTCTGCAGCAGCAGCTCGCGCGCGCGGCGCAGGCGCATCTGCAGGTAGTAGCGCTTGGGCACGCAGTTCAGGTGGCGCTTGAAGAGGCGCTCGATCTGCCGGCGCGAGAGTCCCGTGGCGGTGGCGATCTCATCGAGGGAGAGCGGCTTCTCGATGTTGTCTTCCATGAGCTGCGCCACCTTGATGAGGCTTTCGTGGCTGACGCCGATCTGCGCCCGCAGTGGCACGTACTGGCGGTCGCGGGCGCTGCGGATCCGGTCGACGATGAACTGCTCGGAGATCAGCTGCGAGACGCGCGCGCCGAGCCTGGATTCCACCAGGTGCAGCATGAGGTCGAGGGGTGCGACCCCGCCGGAGCAGGTGAAGCGGTCGCGGTCGATGGTAAAGAGCTGATCGCTCAGCTGGATGCGCGGAAACTCCTCGCGCAGCGCCGACAGGTTCTCCCAGTGGATCGTGGCGCGGTACTTGTCGAGGAGGCCTGCCTTGGCGAGGGCGTATCCGCCGGTGCACAGCGCCCCGAGCGGCACGCGGCGCTCGGCGAGACGCCTGAGCGCTGCGAGGATCTTCGGCGATACCGCGTCCTGCACGTCGACGCCGCCGCACACGAACAGGATGTCCACCGCTCCCATCTGCTCGAGCGGCACCGTAAGCGAGAGCTCAAGTCCGTTGCTCGCGGGCGTGGGCGTGCCGTCGAGACTCACGATCTGCCAGTCGTATACGGCCTGGCCGGTGACGCTGTTCGCCATGCGCAGCGGTTCGACCGCGTTCGAGAGCGCGATCATCGAGTACCGCGGCAGTGTCAGGAATGCATACTTGCTCTTGGGCAGCGGCGCTTGCACATGCCGGATTTTACGCCTTCTTGCCTGAATGCGACAGGAACAGAGGAGCCCCGTGCAGGTCGCACGCGATCGTTCAGGCCGCCCGTTGCGCCCGCTGCATCGCGAGTCCCGCGGACAGCCTGTCCAGGTACCACTCACAGAAGCCATCGACCAGCCCCTCGGTATACGGCGAGTAGGGACCGGGCTCGTAGGCCGGGCTCGAGATGCCCTGGTGGGCGCGCTCGACGAGCGCTCCGTCCTGGCTGTTGGTGGCGGTCCAAACGGAGGTGAGGCGGTCGACGTGATAGTCGACTCCCTCCTCGGCGTCCTTATGCACCAGCCAGCGCGTGCGCAGCAGCGTCCGGTCGGGCGCCACCGGCAGCACCGAGAAGCTCACGATGTGATCGCTCATGAAGTGATGCCAGGAATTCGGCTGCGTCCAGACCGAGAGCCCGCCGAGCGCCGCCTGCGGCAGCTGCCCGAGGAGCTTTCGCGAAGCGACCCTGGTGTCCACCGTCTGTGACTCGCCGGCCTGCGCGATCGGCAGGCGCACGGCGCGGTAGCCCGTGACCTCGCGCAGCCGCTCGATCTCGGCAGACGGCAGGCCGCAGCCCTGCCAGCGCGCGTGCTCGCGACTCAGCAGTTGCCGGAACGCCTCGACTTCCTCGAGGTTGTCGGGTGAAGGCTGATAGCCGAAGCCGTACTCGAGCAGCGGCACCGTAAGCTCCGGGTGATTGGCCTGGCAGTGGTTGCACTCGCGGTTGTTCTCCATGGTGAGCTTCCAGTTTCCCGCCTCGATCAGGTCGCTCTGGAAGGCCACCTTGCAGCCGGCAATGTCGTGCGGCGCGATATAAGGCGTGAGCGCCTCGCGCATGGCATCGAAAGCGGGCGGTTCGCAGCTCAGGCAGATGAACAGCAGCCCCGCGAGGCTGCGCAGGTGCACCGGCTTCAGGCTGTAGCGGCAGAACTCGAACCCCTCGCCCATGTGGCGGTTGCCGATCAGCTCGCCGCGCAGGTTGTAGGTCCACTGGTGGTAGGGACAAACCAGGTTGCCGACGATGCCGCGCCCGGCAGGCCGCAGCCGCGCGCCGCGATGGCGGCAGACGTTGTGGAAGGCGCGCACGGTCAGATCGTCGTCGCGCACGATGATCACCGAGTCGCTGCCGATTTCCACGGTAAAGAAGTCGCCCGGTTCGGCGATCTCGGGCTCGACGCCGACGTAGACCCAGTGCCGGCCGAAGATTAGCTCGAGATCGCGCGCGAAGACCTCGGGATCGAGGTACAGAGGTGCCGGCAGCGTGAAGCCCGGCCTGCGGCTGGCGATCAGCGTGGCGAGATCGAGGCTCACGGACTTCAGGCCTTGAGGTCCAGGTTGTCGGGGTCGTAGGGGGACTCGCGCAGTACCGTGGCCTGTTTGCGTTCGCCGAGGATCTGGATGCTGAGCTCGGTGCCTGCTTGCGCGAATTCGCTGTGGGCGTAGCCGATCGCGAGGCTTTTCTTCAGGCAATGGCCGTAGTAGCCGGAGGTCGCCCGTCCGATCATGCGGCCGCCCTTGTCGAACAGCGGCTCGTTGCCGAGCGGGTCGGCGTCCCTGACGCCGTGCACTTCGAGAGTGACGAAGCGGTTCGGCACCCCGGCGGCGAGCTGCTTCTCGAGCGCCTCGCGGCCGATAAACGGCCCCTTCTTCATGCGCACGAAGCGATCCAGTCCGGCCTCGAACGGCGTGTAGTCGGGCGTCATGTCGCTGCCCCACATGCGATAGGACTTTTCCATGCGCAGGGACTCCATGGCACGCATGCCCACCATGCCGATACCGTGACTGCGGCCGGTCTCGAGCAGCGCATCGAACAGGTGATGCGCATACTCGATCGGAAAGTGCAGCTCCCAGCCCAGGGCGCCGACGAAGTTCACGCGCAGCGCGTACACGTCGACCGCGAGCCCGGCCTCGATGACCTGCGCGGTCAGCCAGGGGAAGGCGCCATTGTCGAGCGCGGTGTCGGTGAGCTGGCTCAGCACCTCGCGCGACTTCGGTCCCGCGAGCACGAAGCAGCCGCGCGCGTTGGTGATGTTGCGCAGTCCCACGGTGCCGTCGCGCGGCAGCGACTTCACGAGATAGTCGCTGTCGTAGCGCTCGGCGGCGCCGGCGCTCACCACGTAGTAGTGCCCGTCGGCGATCTTGGTGACCGTGAACTCCGAGCGGATGCCGCCGCGACGGGTGAGGGCGTGCGAGAGTGCCAGCCGGCCGACCTTGGTCGGTACCTTGTTGGCGACCAGACCGTCGAGCCAGGCCTCGGCGCCAGGTCCTGTGACTTCGTGCTTGGTGAAGGGCGTGAGATCGATGATGCCGACGCGTTCGCGCATCAGCCGCGCCTCGTTGCCGACGTGCTCGAAGTAGTTGCTGCGCCGGAAGCTCCAGCGGTCGCGCCGCTCGACGCCCGGCGGCGCGAACCAATTGGCGCGCTCCCAGCCGTAGCGCTGCCCCCAGACCGCGCCGCGTGCGGTGAGCTGATGGTATACCGGGCTGGTCTTCGCCGGCCGCGCGTCGGGGCGCTCTTCGTCGGGAAAGTGAATGGTGAAGACGTCGCGGTAGGTCTCCTCGTTCTTCTGCACCACGTAGCGCTTAGCCGTGTAGGCGCCGAAGCGGCGCGGGTCGACCGCCAGCATGTCGATGCCGGGCTCGCCCTCGACGATCCATTCGGCGAGCTGCCAGCCGGCGCCGCCGGCGGCGGTGATGCCGAAGCTGTGGCCCTCGTTGAGCCAGACGTTCGGCAGCCCCCACGCGGGACCTATGAGCGGGCTGCCGTCCGGGGTGTAGGAGATGGGCCCGTTGACGATGTCCTTGATGCCGCAGTTCTCGAGCGCGGGCACGCGGCGCGTAGCTGCCTCGACGTGCGGCACGAGGCGATCGAGATCGCCCGGAAACAGACTTCTCCCGAACCACTCGGGCACGCCGTCCGCGAATCGTGCGGGAGCCCCTCTCTCGTAGGGACCGAGGATCCAGCCGAGCCGCTCCTCGCGCAGGTAGTAGGACTTATCGGATTCCCGCAGCACCGCGAGCTCGCGCCCGCCGCCCTGGCGGTACGTCTTGAGCTCCGGAGACTCGTCGTAGACGATGTACTGGTGCTCGACCGGGATGGCCGGCACGTTGAGGCCGAGCATGCGGCCGGCCTGCCGGGCGTAATTGCCGGTCGCGAGCACGATGTGCTCGGCGGTGATGTCGCCCTTGGGCGTGCGAACGCGCCACTCGCCGGAGGGCGCGCGCTCGATGGCGGTGGCCTCGGTGTGCTCGTAGATCTCCGCTCCCGCGGCGCGCGCGCCTTTGCGCAGTGCCATGGTGAGATCGGCGGGCGCAATGTGGCCGTCGTCGGGGTGATGGAGCGCACCGATGACCGCCGGCGTGTCGGCGCTGCCGCCGAGCTCGATCAGCGGCCACAGCTCCTTCACCGCAGCGGGGCCGATCACCTCGAAGGGCACGCCGATCGTGTTGGCCGTTCCGCAATACTTCTGGTACTCGTCCATGCGCTCCCGACAGGTCGCGAGGCGCAGGTTGCCGGTGACGTGGAAGCTCACGTCCTGGCCGGTCTCGGCCGGCAGCCGCTTGTAGAGGTCGACCGAGTACTTGTGCAGCTGGCCGACCGTGTAGCTCATGTTGAAAAGAGGCAGGAGGCCGGCGGCGTGCCAGGTGGAGCCGGCGGTGAGCTCGGTGCGCTCGATCAGCGCGATGTCCGCCCAGCCTTTCTTCGCGAGGTGGTAGAGGGTGCTGACGCCGACGACGCCGCCACCAATGACCAGAGCCCGAACATGGGTTTTCATGCGGGCAGTGTAGCGATGAGGCGCCGCGCTCCGGACTCCAATTGCGACAGCGTCTTGCCGAAATGATCAGGTCAGGCCGCGGGACGCTTCCGCGAGGAACGCCGAGAGATAGGCCGCGAACGAGCGCCACACCTCCAGCCGGAATGTGTCAGCCGCCGGGCGCCAGAGGACGATCTCGGCTTTGCCGAGCATGGTGCGGGTGCACATCCCGACCGGGAAGGCGCTCGGGTGCAGATCGAGGGGGCAGCCGGCGGCCAGCAGCAGCTCCGCCTGCCCGCCGGCCACCTCGAGGCCGATCTGACGGTGACTCACGTCCACGACCGAGGCGGCGAGGCCCGAGAGCGCCGATTCGACGCCGGAGAGGACACTCGCCGGGGCTGCGGCGGGTGCGATGAGCAGCCACTCGTCCGGTCCGAGCCAGAGCGCCGCGCGCTCGCCCTGCACGCCCGCGCGGCACGCCGTCGCAGGCACGGGCGTACCGAAGGCGCGCTCGGCGGCAGCCCGTGCCGGCTCCGGGGCGCGAAGGGCGATGCGCGTGGCAGGCGGCAGACCCCGAAGCAGCGGGCTGCGGCGGATGAGGGGATCGCGGCGCACGGCGCTCAGGTCACGCATGGATGCGCTTGCCTTCCGGGTCGTAGAACACGGGGGCTGAGACCTGCACCGCCGTGTCGCCGTGCGAACCGGCGACGTAGAGCGTCCGGCCCTTGCGCGCCCGCCCGCCCGAGACCAGCGCCAGCGCGATCGAGCGCTGCAGCGCTGCGCTGTAATAAGAGGAGGTCACGTGCCCGAGCGGACGTGAAGGCGGCCGTGCACCCGATTGCTCCATGACCTGTGCGCCTTCCTCCAGCACCACCGACGGGTCGGCGGTGAGGAGACCGACGAGCTGCCGGCGTTCGGGAGCGGCCATGGCGGGTCGCCGGAGCGAGCGCTTGCCGACGAAATCCGGCTTGTTCTTGCCGATGGCCCAGGCGAGACCCGCATCATCGGGCGTCACCGTTCCGTCGGTGTCCTGGCCGACGATGATGTAGCCCTTCTCGGCGCGCAGCACGTGCATGGTCTCCGTACCGTAGGCCGTCATGCCGTGTGCCTGCCCCGCCTCCCATATCGCCTCCCAGACCGCGGCTCCGAAGTCCGCGGGCACGTTCACCTCGTAGCCAAGCTCGCCGGTGAAGCTCACGCGAAACAGCCGCGCAGGCACGCCGCAGAACCGGCCCGTCGCGACGCTCATGTGCGCCAGCGCCGCGGGGGATAGATCGATGTCGGTGAGAGGGGCGAGCACCGCACGCGCGTTCGGGCCCTGCACCGCGATTACCGCCCACTGCTCGGTGGTGGAGGTGAGCCAGACCGAAAGATCCGGCCACTCGGTCTGCAGATAGTCCTCCATCATCGCGAGGACTCGCGGCGCTCCGCCGGTCGTGGTCGTGACGTGGAAGCGGTCGGCGGCGAGGCGCGCCACCACGCCGTCGTCGTACACGAAGCCGTCATCGCGCAGCAGCACCCCGTAACGGGCGCGGCCCGGGGCGAGACTCGTCCAGGAGTTGACGTACAGCCGGTTCATGAAGGCCTCGGCGTCCCGGCCGACGACCTCGATCTTGCCGAGCGTCGAGGCATCGAAGATACCGCAGGCGCTGCGCACGGCGAGTCCCTCGCGTGACACGGCCGCATGCATGTCCTCGCCGCCGCGCGGGAAGTGGCGCGCGCGCTTCCACAGGCCGACGTCCTCGAACACCGCGCCGTGCGCCGCCGCCCACTCGTGCATCGGGGTCGTGCGCACGGGGTCGAAGAGCTCGCCGCGCGCAGGCCCCGCGAAGCTGCCGAAGCTGACCGGCGTGTAGGGCATGCGGAAAGTGGTGAGGCCGACTTCGGGGATGCTGCTGCCGAGCGTCTGCGCCACGATGCCGAGCGCGTTCAGGTTCGAGGTCTTGCCCTGGTCGGTCGCCATGCCGGTGGTGGTGTAGCGCTTGATGTGCTCGATGGAGCGGAAGCCCTCGCGGGTCGCGAGTGCGAGGTCCCTGGTCGTCACATCGTTCTGCCAGTCGACGAACGCGCGGCCGCGCGCCGCAGCCGGGCGGGGCAACGCGCCGGCAACGCCGCAGGACCGCCGGGCAGCCGCGGTCTCCGCAAGGGGCGCCGCCGCGGGCTTCTCGCGCGCGCCGGCGGGCCACACCGCCGTGCGTTCCGGCGCGATCGCTTCCAGCGCCGCGGCACTGCCTGCCGCCGCGCCGTCGGCGAGCACGGCATCGAGCGCGTACACCCCGCGGCAAGCGCCGGCGCTGCGCACGCGCTCGGGGGAGGAAGCCGGCAGGAACGCCTGTAGCTGGGCGTTCCAACTCAGCCGGCCGCGCGACTGCGAATGCAGGTGCACGCTCGGGGTGAAGCCTCCGGACATGAGCACGAGATCGCAGGGCTGATGCTGTATCGCGCTCACCTCGCCGCCGGCGCGGCCGGCGAGCGCGATGGCATTCACGCGGCGCCGCCCGCTCGTGCCGAGCACCGTGGCGTCGGTCAGCACGGGGATCTTCGCCGCCGCCGCCCGCAGCGCCCAGGCGCGGTCGGCGGCGCCGGCACGCACCTCGGCGATGCACGCGATGAATACACCCGCGGCGTGCAATTCGAGCGCGGCCTGATAGGCGCCATCGCAGGCCGTGACTACCACCGCGCGCGTGCCGGGCAGCACGCCGTAGCGGTTGAGCCAGGTGCGCGCGGCGCCGGCCAGCATGATTCCCGGGCGATCGTTGCCGGGAAACACCAGCGGCCGCTCGATGGCACCCGCGGCCAGCACCACCTCGCGCGCGCGCACCTGCCACTGCCGCTCGCGCGGCGAGTCCGGGCTCGGGGAGGCGAGATGATCGGTGACCCGTTCGTTGAGCCCGACGAGGTTGTGAGGGAAGTAGCCGAAGGCGGTCGTGCGCGGCAGCAGCCTGACGCGCGGATCGGCGGCGAGCGCCGCGAGGCGCTGGCGCAGCCATTCGAGCGCCGGAACGCCGTCGATGGACGCAGCGCTGCGCGGGTCGTCCGCGAGCAGCGAGCCGCCGAGCTCGCTCTGCTCGTCGCACAGCACGACGCGTGCGCCCGCGCTCGCCGCGGCGGTCGCGGCGGCGATCCCCGCAGGCCCGGCGCCCACGACCAGCACGTCGCAGTGCGCGTAGCGGCTCGCGTAGCGGTCGGGGTCCGGGAGCGGCGGCACACGGCCCAGGCCGGCCGCGGCGCGGATGCGCGGTTCGTAGAGAGTGCGCCAGGCGCGCCGCGGCCACATGAAGGTCTTGTAGTAGAAGCCCGCCGGAATGAACGGCGCGAGCAGGTCGTTCACCGCGCCGAGGTCGAACCGGAGGTTCGGCCATCGATTCTGACTCACGGCCGCAAGTCCCTCGTACACCTCGACCTGCGTGGCGCGCAGGTTGGGGGTGTCGCGCGCGGCATCGCGGCGCACCGCGACCAGCGCGTTCGGCTCCTCCGCGCCCGCGGCGAGCACGCCGCGCGGGCGGTGGTACTTGAAGGATCGGCCCAGCAGGTGCACGCCGTTCGCGAGCAGTGCCGAGGCGAGGGTGTCGCCCGCGAAGCCCGTGTACGGCCGGCCGTCGAAAGTGAAGTTGAGGGGGCGTGAGCGATCGACGCGCCCGGCCGCGGCGGTGCGCAGTCCCTCGTTCACCGCGGTGCCTCGGGAGGCGGCTCGCCGACTTTGTAGGTGGCGAGGAAGTGGTCCGTGGTGGTGTCGCGCAGGGCGTTGAAGAAGCGGCCGCAGCCGTGCACGTGCCGCCAGCGCTCGGCGTGCACGCCGCGCGTGTTGGCACGGCCGTAGAGGTAGGTCGTCCAGTCGTCGTCGGAGGTGGCCGCCGGGTCGCGCGGTCGCGCCACGTGCGCCTGGCCTCCGTAGGCGAACTCGAGCTCGGGGCGCTCGCCGCAGTAGGGACAGTGAATAAGCAGCATGGGGGCGGCCCTGGTGTCGGCGGCTGACTTCAGTGAGCGACGGCCGCCGCGGCGGACTCGTCGATCAGGAGTCCCTCGCGGAAGCGCTCGAGCGTGAAGGGTGCGTTGATCGGGTGCGGCTCGTCGCGCGCAATGGTCCAGGCGAACACATGCGCCGAGCCAGGTGTCGCCTTGAAACCGCCCGTGCCCCAGCCGCAGTTGACGTACAGTCCCGGCACCGGCGTCCTGGCGATGATCGGCGAGCGGTCGGGTGTCACGTCGACGATGCCGCCCCAGTTGCGCAGCATGCGCATGCGGCGGAACATCGGAAACAGCTCGCAGATCGCCTCGAGCGCATGGCTCGGAATGTGCAGCGCGCCGCGCTGCGTGTACGAGGTGTAGGCGTCGGTCCCGGCGCCGATCACGAGCTCCCCCTTGTCCGACTGGCTGATGTAGGCATGGATGGTGTTGGACATGACCACGCAGGGAAACACCGGCTTCACGGGCTCCGACACCAGCGCCTGCAGCGGATAGCTCTCGAGCGGCAGCCTGATGCCGGCCATTTTCATGATTACGCTGGTGTGGCCCGCGGCCGCGACCCCGACGCGCGGCGCGCGGATCCGGCCGCGCGTGGTCTCGACGCCGGCCACGGCACCGCCGGCGTCGCGGAGGATTCCCGTGACCTCGCAGTTCTCGATGATGTCGACTCCGAGCCCATCGGCCGCGCGCGCGTAGCCCCAGGCAACGGCGTCGTGGCGCGCGGTGCCGCCGCGACGCTGTAGCGCCGCGCCGAGCACCGGGTAGCGCAGACCCCGAAGATTCAGCGGCGGGCAGAATGCCTGGGCCTCTTCGGGCGTCAGCCATTCGTTGTCGACGCCGGCGGCGCGGTTGGCGTGCACGTGGCGCTTGGACACCTGCATGTCATGCACGGTGTGCGCGAGCATCATGACGCCGCGCTGCGAGAACATGACGTTGTAGTTGAGCGCCTGCGACAGCCCCTCCCACAGCTTCACCGCGTGGTCGTAGAGCGCCGCGCTCTCGTCGAACAGGTAGTTCGAGCGGATGATGGTGGTGTTGCGCCCGGTATTGCCCCCGCCTATCCAGCCCTTCTCGAGCACCGCGACGCTGCCGAGGCGATGCTCGCTCGCGAGGTAGTAGGCGGTTCCGAGCCCGTGGCCGCCGCCGCCGACGATCAGGGCATCGTAAGCGGGCTTGGGCTGCGGACTGCGCCACTGCGGAGTCCAGCCGCGCTGGCCGGTGAGGCCGCGTTTGAGGAGCGTCAGGCCGGAGAAAGGCTGCATAGCGGCGCGATGCTGCGGCCGGGGGGCCGGAGCGACGAGCATGCGCGCGCCGACACGTTTGAACCAGGGCGACATGAGCGCGGCATCCGGCGTCAACACTACCGGTAAGATTGCCGCACGACGACCCATTTCAGAGAGGACAGAAGGCGTGGTCAAGAACGATGCGACCGGACGGACCGACAGCGGTATGGAGCACTTCGGCTACCGGGAATCGCTGGCTCGCAGCATCGGCGCGTTCGGCAGCTTCGCTGCCGGGGTCAGCTATATCTCAATACTCACGGGTACCTTTCAGCTGTTTTACTTCGGCTTCGGCACCGCCGGGCCGGCGTATCTCTGGTCCTGGCCCATGGTGCTCGTCGGCCAGCTGGCGGTCGCGCTCTGCTTCATGGAGCTGGCGGCCAAATACCCCATTGCCGGATCGGTCTATAACTGGTCGAAGCTGCTCGGCAGCCGCATCGTCGGCTGGTCCTCGGGCTGGCTGATGCTCACCGCGTCGATCGTCACCTTGTCCGCGGTGGTGCTGGCGCTGCAACTCAACCTGCCGCGGCTGTGGAGCGGCTTCCAGCTCATCGGCAACGGCAGCGGGACCTACGATTTCGCCACGAACGCGGTGATCCTCGGCACGGTCCTGATCGTGTTTACCACGGTAGTCAACGCGCTCGGCGTGCGGTTGATGGCGATGATCAACAGCGCGGGCGTGTTCGTCGAGCTGATTGCGGCCTGCCTCATCGCGATCATCCTGGCGGTGAACGCCAGGCGAGGTCCCGAGATCTTCTTCTCCACCAACGGGTATGGTGCCGGCGGAAGCTGGGGGTACTTGAGCGATTTCCTGGTGGCGTCGCTCGCCTCCGGCTACGTGATGTACGGGTTCGACACTGCGAGCTCACTGGGTGAGGAGACGCTCGAGCCCCGGCGCACCGCTCCCCGCGCCATCCTGCGCGCCATTCTCGCCTCGTTCGTCATCGGTGGTGCAATTCTGGTGTTCGCGGTCATGGCCGCACCCGATCTGCGTGATCCGAATATCGGCAGCAGCAGCGGCGGCTTGCAATACATCGTCGAGCAGGTGATGTGGGGTCCGCTCGGCAGGATTTTCCTGGTCTGCATCGTGGTTGCCGTGACGGTGTGCTCGCTGGCGGTGCATACCGCGGCCATCCGCCTGAGCTTCGCGATGGCGCGCGACAACGCACTGCCGTTCGGGGAGAAGCTGGCGCAGGTGAATCCGAAGACGCATGCGCCCATCGTTCCTGCCGTCGTGATCGGGGTGATTGCCGAGCTGATCCTGGTCATCAACATCGGACAGCCGAAAATCTTCACGGTGCTGACCTCGATTGCGGTCATCATGATCTACCTGGCGTACCTGATGGTGACGGGCGCACTGCTGAAGAAGCGCCTGCAAGGGCAATGGCCGCCCGCAGATCTCGCCGCAGGGGGCTACTTCACCATGGGCAGGTGGGGGATCTGGGTCAACATCGTCGCGGTACTCTGGGGCCTGGGGATGGCGATCAACCTGGCATGGCCGCGCGAGGCCGTCTACGGCACGCCCTGGTACAACACCTGGGGTGCATTCGTATACATCGGCGTGATTCTCGGGGCGGGGCTGTGGTGGTACGGGGTCAAAGGCTCCCGCCGGATCGGTACGCTAGCCTCGCACACACTGCCCGGATCAATTTGACAGCGGCACACTTGACCGAGGGGGCCATCGACTCCATGATCCAATCCTGGTTTGAATGGCCGTTTAACACTGTCTGCCAAGACCCGGAAAAGCGGGCAAGTCACTGAGCCCCCACGGGGCACACGCTCGGAGAAGGCGAGGGCGCAGGCGCTGGGCCCGGAGCTGTCGCCGGTCGTTCGGAGTGCCGCATTGAACAGGCAATCAACGTCCGTACGGGGTCCCCTGCACGCCGCCGGAGCCGCCGCGGTGGCGCGCGATGAGCTCGAGGAGGCGCGGCGCGCGCAGCTCATCGAGGTCACGATCGACAGTCTCGCCGAGGTCGGCTACGTCGGCACGACTCTCGCGCAGATCGCGCGCCGCGCCGCAGTCTCCGCCGGTCTCGTCGCACATTATTTCGGCGACAAGGACGGGCTGCTCGAAGCGGCGTTTCGCACGCTGGCGCGCAATCTCGCGGCGCGCATGCGGGCGCGGCTCGCGCTGGCCGGCACGCCGCGCGGGCGCGTTCAGGCGGTCATCGACGTCAATCTCGCGCCCGAGGAATTCGACAAGCGCACCGGCACGGCGTGGCTGGCGTTCTGGGGTCAGGTGCTGCACGTACGCGGCCTGAAGCGCGTGCAGACGGCCTACCAGCGTCGCATGCTCTCGAACCTGCGTAACGATCTGCGCCGGCTGATTCCCGTCGGTGAAGCCCGGACTCTCGCCGGCATGATAGCCGCGATGATCGACGGGGTATGGCTGCGCGCGGCGCTCTCGGAATGGCAGGAGGCCGACAGCGAGTCGGCGCGCGCCATGCTGACGGCGTTCGTGGAGGCGCGGCTGCGCGACTACGCGCAACAGGGCACAGCGGCCGCCTCGCACGCGGGCACCCAGGCGGCGCCGGCGATCGCCGTCCGGCGCAACATGCTGCGTGTGGTCAACCCCGCGACCGGCGAGCAGCTCGCCGAGCTCGCTGTGGACGGCGCCGCAGAGGTCGACGCCGCGGTCGGCCGGGCGCGCGCCGCGCAGCGCCGCTGGGCGGCGTTGCCGGGGGCGGCGCGCGGACGTGTGCTGCAGCGGGCGGCTGCTCTGTTGCGCGCCCGTAACGACGAGCTGGCCGAGCTCGAGACACGCAACACCGGTAAGCCGATCGCCGAGACGCGCGTGGTCGACGTCCTGTCGGGCGCGGAATGCCTCGAGTATTACGGCGGGCTTGCCGCCGGCATCGCCGGCGAGCATCTCGATCTCGGGCCCGGCGCCTTCGGCTACACGCGCCGCGAGCCGCTCGGAATAGTGGCCGGGATCGGCGCCTGGAACTACCCGCTGCAGATCGCCTGCTGGAAGGCCGCACCGGCGCTCGCCTGCGGCAATGCCATGATCTTCAAGCCCGCCGAGCTCACACCGCTCACCGCGATCAAGCTCGCGGAAATCTTCACCGAGGCGGGGCTGCCGGAGGGGCTCTTCCAGCTGGTACAGGGGCGCGCGGAAACCGGCCGCCTGCTGACCCGTCAGCGTGACATCCGCAAGATCTCCCTCACCGGTGAGGTCGGCACGGGCAAGGCGGTGATGGCGGATGCCGCCGCCTCCCTCAAACAGGTGACGCTCGAGCTCGGCGGCAAGTCGCCGCTGATCGTGTTCGACGACGCGCAGCTCGAGCAACGCGGTAGCGGGTGCGCTGCTCGGCAACTTCTACTCCGCGGGCGAGGTGTGCTCGAACGGCACCCGGGTATTCGTCCACAAGAGCGTGCACGGCGAGTTCATCGAACGCCTGCGCGCGCGCACCGCCGCCATGCGCATCGGCGATCCGCTCGACCCGGGCACCCAGGTGGGTGCGCTGATCTCGCAGGAGCACATGGCGAAGGTGCTGGGCTTCATTGCGCGCGGCAAGGCGCAGGGTGCGCGCGTGCTCACCGGCGGTGCGCGCGTTACGAGCGACGGGCTCGCGCGGGGCTGGTTCGTCGCCCCGACGGTCTTCGACGGGTGTCACGACGACATGGACATCGTGCGGCTGGAGATCTTTGGGCCGGTGATGGCGGTGCTCGAGTTCGAGGACCGAGGAGGAGGTGATCGCGCGCGCCAACGCCACCGAATTCGGGCTGGCGGCCGGAGTGTTCACCAACGACCTGACGCGTGCCCACCGCGTGATTGCCCAGCCTGCAGGCCGGCACCTGCTGGATCAACCACTACAACGTAACGCCGGTGGAGCTGCCGTTCGGCGGCGTGAAGATGTCCGGGCCTCGGGCGCGAGAACGGCCGCGCGGCGATCGAGCACTATACGCAGCTGAAGAGCGTGTACGTGGCGCTCGGCGACGTCGACGCCCCGTACTGAAGCCGCAGCGTCTCATCGGGCCGTTCAACGCCGCTCCATGCAAACGTTCGACTATGTGATCGTCGGCGCGGGCTCGGCCGGCTGCGTGCTCGCCGATCGCCTGAGCGAGAACGGCCGCGACAGTCGTGCTGCTGCTCGAGTACGGCGGCTCGGACCGCTCGCTCTGGATCCAGATGCCGAGCGCACTGTCGATCCCGATGAACATGCGAGCGCTACGACTGGCGCTACTACACCGAGCCGGAGCCGAATCTCAACGGACGGCGCCTGCATACGCCGCGCGGCAAGGTGCTCGGCGGCTCCTCATCGATCAACGGCATGGTGTACGTGCGCGGCAACCCGCTCGACTTCGAGCGCTGGGGGAGGAGGGCGCGGGCGGCTGGGGCTATGCGGATGTGCTGCCGTACTTCCGGCGCGCCGAAGCGTCGCCGGCGGGGGCATGACTATCGGGGCGCGGACGGTCAGCTCGGCACGCGGCGCGGCGCGCTGCCAACCCGCTGCATGCTGCCTGGCTCGAGGCCGGCCGGCAGGCGGGTTATCCCTTCACCGCCGACATGAACGGCTTCCAGCAGGAAGGCTTCGGCGATATGGACATGACGGTGGCGGGCGGCCGGCGCTGCAGCACCGCCAACGCCTACCTGCGGCCGGCCATGCGCCGCGCCAATTTCGCCGTGCACACTCACGCGCTCGCGACGCGGATCCTCTTCGAGGGCCGCCGCGCGGTCGGCGTGCGCTACCGGCACGGCTCGCAGGTGCGCGACGTGCGCGTACGGCGCGAGGTGATCGTGTGCGCAGGTCCCATCAACTCGCCGCAGTTGCTGAAGCTCTCGGGCGTCGGGCCGCCGCGATGAGCTCGCCGCAGCTCGGCATCGAGGTGGTGCACGAGCTGGCGGGTGTCGGCGAGAATCTGCAGGATCACCTCGAGTTCTACTTCCAGGTCGCATCGCGCGCAGCCGGTGACGCTCTACTCGCAGATGAGCCCGTGGCGCAAAGCGCTGATCGGCTGCCCGCTGGCTGCTGACCCACGATGGGCTCGGCGCGACCAACCACTTTGAGACCGGCGGCTTCATCCGCAGCCGCGCCGGTGTGCGCTATCCCGACATCCAGTTTCACTTCCTGCCCATGGCGGTGAGCTACGACGGCTCATCGCTCGCGCGCGAGCACGGCTTTCAGGCGCACGTCGGACCGATGCGCTCGCAGAGCCACGGCTGGGTGCGCCTGAAGTCCGCACAGCCCTTCGATCCGCCGCGGATCCTCTTCAACTACATGTCGCGGCCCGAGGACTGGCTGGAGATGCGCGCCTGCGTGCGCCTGACACGCGAGATCTTCGCTGCAGCCGGCCTTCGACCGTTACCGCGGGCGCGAGATCCAGCCCGGCGCCGAGCGTGCAGAGCGACGCGCAGATCGACGAGTTCATCCGCGCGCGGACGTCGAGTCCGCGTTCCATCCGTGCGGGAGCTGCCGCATGGGATCGGGCTCACGACCCGCTCGCGGTCGTCGACCCGCAGACGCGCGTCATCGGCCTCGAGGCGACTGCGGGTCGTCGACTCCTCGATCATGCCCTCGATCACTACCGGCAACCTGAACGCTCCGACCATCATGCTGGCGGAGAAGGCCGCCGATCACATTCGCGGCAGGACGCCGCTGCCATCGCTGCCGGCGCCGTTCTACCTCGCCCCCGGCTGGCAGCAGGCGCAGCGCTAGCGGTGCGCGATCAGCGTTGAGCCGGCGGCTCGCGGTAGCGCGTCAGCGCATCGCCGAGCGCCACGCGCAGGTTCCCCAGCCACGGCTCGTAGTGCCGCCACTGCTCGAGACCGTCGCGGTAGAGCGGCCGGCGCACCTGCTCCGAGCTCGCGCTGCGGATGCTGCGCTCGGTGCGGTGGAACTCGAGGCAGCCGGACTCGAACTCGAGGCCGCAGTGCGCGAGCAGCCGCCGCACGCCGCCCTCGAGATCCTCCACCAGGTCCTCGTACTGCACGCGCAGCACGCACCCGGGCATTGCCGCTTCCCAGTGCCGCATGAGCTCGAGGTAGGTGCGGTAATAGCGCGCCATGTCCGCGACGCCGTAGGCAAACTCCTGGCCGCTGGCGAACAGCTGCTTGAGGATGCCGAAGCAGCACGCCATCGGCTCGCGCCGCGCGTCGATGATTTTCGCCCTCGGCAGCATCAGGTGGATGAGTCCGAGGTGTCGGAAGTTGTTCGGCATCTTGTCGATGAAGCGCGGCTTGCCGCGCGCGGTAGGCGCGCGTGTCGGCGAGGTACTGCTCGCCGAGGCGGCGCAGATCGGCGGCGTCGAGCTCGCGCAGCAGCGCCGGATAGCGCGGCCGGGTGGGATCGGGGTTGCGGCCGCGCAGCTGCGCGACGAGGCGCGTGACTTCGACCAGCTCGTGCGTGCCCTCGACGGGGAGTGCGAGGCCAGGATCTGCTCGATCAGGGTCGAGCCCGAGCGCGGCAATCCGACGATGAAGATCGGGTCGCAGTCCCGCACGCCGCTCGCGCGCGTGCCGCGCGGAAGAGCTCCGGCGTGCAGACCTCAATCTGCGCGCGGGTATTCTGCTCGAGAATCTCCGGCCGATAGCGGCTCGCGCCCCGCCTGAGGGCGTTGCCGCGCTGTAGTACTGGAAGGACTCGGCGTACTCGCCGCGGTCCTCGAGCGCCTTGCCCAGCGCGAAGCACAGGTGGATGCGGTCGACCGCGCCGGTCGCCGGGGCGGCTTGCGCCGCCCGCATCTGTTCGAGCTCGCCGGGGGTGAAGCGGTAGGTCTTGAGATTCGCGAGGCTCCAGCAGGCATCGCCGATAATCGGGGCGCACGCCGGCGGCTGCGCGGTACGCGGCAACGGCCTGCGCGCCGCGGCCGAGCGTCTTCGTGCGCATGCGCGATCGAGAGGTGCAGCTCCGCCGGCTGCGCCGCGCCCGGCGAGCAGACCCTGGTAGATGCCGATGGCCTGCTCGTGCTGCCCGAGGCCGACGCAGCGTCAGCGCCTGCACGGCGCGGTAGTTGCGATTCCCGGGTCGGCGGCCAGGAGCCGCTCGGCCTGCGCCTGGGCCTCGGTGTGCAGGTGGCGCTCGAGCAGCACCGGGCGTACTCGAGGCGTGCCGCGTGGTAGTCCGGGCGCGAGGTCGAGCACCGCCTCGAGCAGCAGCTGCGCATCGTCGAGAGCGCCGCGCGCGATGCCGATGCGCGCGAGCAGCCGCATCGCCTCGACGTGATGGCCGTGCGCCACGAGGAACCGGCGCACCAGCTCCTCGGCCGGACGCGAGCTCGCCGTCGGAGAAAAGCGCGGTCGCGGTTACGACCTCGGGCGGCAGCGCCGCGAGCGTAGCGAGGTGCGCTGCGGCGGTGGCGGCGTTCGCCTCCTCGCCGCTCATCCGGTAGAGACTCTCGAGCATGCGCCAGCTTGCCGGCAGGGCCGGATTGATGTTGCACGCCGCTCGAGGAATGCCGCGATGGCCTCGGACGGGCGCTGCAAGGCGGCGTAGCAGTGGCCGCGCTCCTGGTACAGGCGGCTGAAGCGCGGCTGGAGCTGCTCGAGGGCGGCAAGGGTGACGAGCGCGCCCTCGACATCGCCGGCCCGGCGCCGCTCCAGGGCGCGCAGCAACAGCGTCTCGCGATCTCCAGGCGCCGGAGCAGGGCTCATGGAGCCATTATCCGCGAAGCCGGCCCGGACAGCCAGCCCGCGCCGCAGTCCGCGCGCCTCAGAGCTGTGGGCCGCGCCTCACTGGCTCGAGCTACGAGAACGAGAGCCCGATCACCCGCGGCCGCAGCGGCGTCTGCGGCGACGATGAACTGGTCGGTGACTGATGAAGGTGCTGGCGTTCGAGTTGCCGAGGTTCTCGCCGTACACGGTCACGACCCAGGCATCCTTGGCGACGCCGAAGGAGGCGTCGAAGGTGCTGTAGGCGGGGTTCTCGAACCGCAGCCGGGAGGTCGTCAGGCCGACATCCCCGAGCGTTGGATTCGCGCCGGCCTGCGTGAACGAATGGCCCGTGTGGGTCGCGCTCGACCTGCACGAACGGTGCATAGGCTCCGAGGGTCCAGTCGTAGCGCGCACGCAGGTTGAACTGCATCGGCGGCGCGTCGGCGCTCGGGGCGCCGACCGGGCCGAAGGGGTTGCGTGACGGCCGTGCAGGCCGGGTTGCAGACTTCCGTGATCGGCTTGCCGTAGTTGACACTCAAGGGGTTGTTGTCGATCAGCGCCGGCGAGTTCGTCTGGCGGCTCTTGTTCCACGAGGCCGCGCCCTGCACCGTCAGCCCGGTCACGAGGCGCGCCACCAGCGAGGTCTCGAGCCCCTTGATCAGGAAGTCCTGGCCGTTGGTATCGTAGAAGATGTTGCCGACCACGCCGGGGTCGAAGAACTCGACCTGCACGTTGTCCCAGTTCTCGCGGTACATGGCGCCGTTCCACTGCAGCCGATGGTCGAGGAACTCCGTTTTCCAGCCGATCTCGTTGTTGGTCAGGCTGTCCGAGAGGTAGGACGAGGGAATCAGGTATTGCGCCACCCCGTCGGGACCCAGGGCATGGGCCGCGTTGCCGTTCTGGTTGAAGCCACCCGGCCGGAAGCCTTGTGAGAAGGTGTAATAGACCATCGCATCGGGTGTGATGTGCCAGGTCAGGTTGCCGCGGCTCTTGAAGCCGGTCTCGGTGTCCGAGAGATTGTCGGCGTTCAGGTTGAAGCTGCTCGATCCCACCAGGCCCTGGCAGCCGGCCGGGCTTGCGCCCTGCTGGTAGCAGCCAAAGCTCGAGAGCACGCTGCCGGCCATGTAGTTCTGGAAGCGGAAGTAGCGCGTACCGAGGGTGAGAGTCAGCTGCTTCGGAATCAGATCGAAGTCGAGCGAGGTGAAGAAGGCCGTCTGCTTGGTCTCGCGCACCTGGTCCTGGTAGAAGGAGGTGTTGTCGCCCTGCACGCCCGGGTTCTGCACGGTGGTGCCCGGGAAGGTGCCGACGTTTGACAGACAGCCGGTGTTGCCGTTGCCGGCGGTCCCCGGGGTCGCGTTGCTGGTGCACGGCGGGATGGTCTTGTACATCCACGTGGTCTGGTCGTAGAGCTTGTTGTCCTCCCAGTAGGCGCCGACGATCGCGCGCAGTCGCCAGTCGTCCGGGGTGCTCAGGCGCAACTCGTGCTGCTGATGCTCGTTCTTCTCCACCGAGTGCCAGCTGGCGCTCGGTGAGTAGCAGGTCGAGGCCGGAACGCCCGGACCCGGAGCGTAGCACTGGTAGTAGTCGGCGTATTTGCCGCGCGCGTAGTTCGTGTAGTCGCCGACCTGGTCGACGTTGCGCACCAGGTAGCCGCCGGTGTACACGGCCTTGAGATCGCCGAACTTGCCGTTCAGTGTCCAGGCAGTGCTCTCGAAGCGATCCTTGTCGTAGGCCGGGTTGAAGAGCGTCACCTCGAGCGGCTGCAGGGGCGCACCGTCGGAAGCGTTCGGCTGCTGGTAGAAAACCCCCTGCGAGTTCATGTCCTGGTAGGACTGGGTCAGCAGCAGGTCCCAGTTGTCGCTGAACTTGTAGAGCGCCTCGACGCGCATGCCCTGGTAGGTGACCGGGTTGATGTCGTTGGCGACGACGTTGGAGTTGTTGATCGACGGCGCCCCGGGCGGCACGCAGAAGCCGGTGGCACTCGGCTTGCCGTCCGGACATATGCCGCTCGCCGGCACCGGGTAGCCCGCGTAGTGGATGCCGACATCGTCGTTGCTGCGCGTGAAGGTCGCCGGCACGTTGTCGATGTAACCGCCGCGGCTGTCGTCGTAGACCACCGCGCGCACTCCGAAGGTGCCGGAGATCAGCGGCAGGTTGAGTACTGCGGTCAGGTCGCTGTTCGGATCGCCGCCTGCCGTGGTGCCGTAGCCGGCCTTGACGTTCGCCTCGGTCGCATCGAGGTTCGGCTGGTTGGTGATATAGCGGATCGCGCCGGCCTCGGCGCCGGCGCCGAACAGCGTGCCCTGCGGGCCTTCGAGCACCTCGATGCGATTGAGATCCGCGGCATAGATGTCGAGGTTGCGGTTGGGGAGCTGCCCGGACTGGTTGTCGAGATAGATGGCGACGTTCGGCCAGAGTCCCGTCGAGCCGCTTCCCTGGCTCGCCTGGGAGCCGGCGGAGAGGCCGCGCATGAAAACCTCGTTCTGCCCGGGTCCGTTGCTCGCCGAGGTGACGTTTGGCAGGAGCTTGAGGTAGTCGTCGAAGGTCGAGACGTTGAGCTGCTGCAGCGTCTGCGCGGTCAGCGCCTGCATCGAGATCGGTACGTCCTGAATATTCTCCGTGCGGCGCTGTGCGGTGACCGTGACGGTGGCAAGCGCGTCGGTGGCGGGACTCGCCGGAGCGGCGGCGCCGGTGTCGCCGGGCGCGGTCTGCGCGGCTGCGTCATAGGATGCCGCGAAGGAAGTACCGCCGAGTATGGCGGCGACCGCACACGAGATCCGGGCGTTGGCGGGCAGGCGGCGCTCGGCGGCCGCCGCGAAATTCTCGCGCATGATCCCCTCCCCAGCACGGCACGGCCGTGCACGCCGATTAAATCCGAGCCCTCGCGCGACGTGCTTGCATGAACACGTCAGCGGATTGTTGGAGTGCGCCCCGCAGCGACCGGCGATTACTCGAAGACGCGGGCGCGGGCCACGTCGCCGGCCGCCGCGCGCGGCGGCTGCAGCCGCCGCGTCGAGGGCGACAGACCATAGGCGTCCTTGAACTGGCGCGAGAAGTGCGCGCAGTCGGCAAAGCCCGCCTCGTTGGCGATGTCGGTGACGGAGCGATCCGTGTTCTCGATGAGCCAGTTCGCGTAGCGCATGCGCAAACGGCGGTAAAGTGACGCCGGCCCCATGCCGACATGCTGCCGGCACAGCCGCTCGAGCTGTCGCGCCGAGAGTCCGAGCTCGCGCGCGACGGCGGCGATGGCGATCGGGCGCGCGAGATTCTGCTCCATCAGCAGCAGCGCGCGGCGCACGCGCGGCTCGCCCACGGCTTCCGAGAGCGGCGGATGCGGCTGCACTTCGCTGCCGGATCGCTGCCGGTCGAACAGCAGCACCTGGCTCGCCTTCTGCGCGACCGCACGGCCGAGATGCTGCTCGATGAGAAAGGTAGCGAGCGCGGCCGCTCCCGCGCCGCCGGCGCAGGTGATGCGCGGGCCGTCGACCAGGAACAAGCGATCGGCGATCACCTCCTGGGTGGGGAAGGCCTCGAGAAAGTCCTGGTAGTGATACCAGCTGACACACGAGCGCCGGCCCTTCATGAGTCCGGCGCGGCACAGCACGAAGCTGCCGGTGCAGATGCCTATCAGCGGCACCTGGCCCGCGCCGACCTCGCGCAGATAGCGCATCGTGGCCTCATCGACCTGGGGCCCGGCGTGCAGGATACCGCCGATCACCACCACGTAATCGAGCGACTCCGGCGGCAGAAACCCGCTCGTCGTCTCGAGCAGCACGCCGCAGCTCGCCGGCACCGATTCGGGACGGCTCGACATGATCGACCACTGCACGTGCAACGGCCGGCTGCGGTCGCCTTCGTCGGCGGCAAGCCGCAGGTGGTCGATGAACACCGCGAAAGCGGACAGGGTGAAGTGATGCGCGAGGATCACGCCCACACGCAGCGGCGGGCGCACGCTGCGCTCGGCGCTCAGGCGCTGAGATCCGCTTGAGTGGGTGGTTGAACGCTCACTCAATCTTCTTGATCCTCCCGATGAAGTAATCTTCCGCCAAGCCTTGGTCGGAAGCAAGGAGTATCGTCCGGCGTATCTTATTCAACAAAAACAATGAGCAGCACGCGGTCTTGATGGCAGGTCGCGCGTGGCGCCGCAGCGCGGCGCATTGAATGAACGTTCAGGGGTCGCCAGTCTGCGCACAGGTCGAGGGCCGCAGGGCGGCTGGAGCGCGGACGGGTCCTCGGGTAAAGACGCCTAGCGCAGGACGGCCAGGCGGGCGAGATTTTCCTGAACGGTCAGGTCGTGCACAGCACTGCGCGCATACCAGCGGCGCGCAGCTTCGACCAGCGCGGTGCAGATCAGCGCGATCTCTGAAGTTCTGGGGTCGGGCGGCCGCGCGCACACGGGCGGGAAGCCTCGCGACTGCGTGCGCACGTGGCGGCGCAGCTGCAGGCGGCGCAACGCGCGGGCAGGGACGGGCGCGGTCGCGCCGCCTTGCTCATTCGCCATGCGCTCGACCACCGTGCGGCGCACGAAATCGTAGTCGACGCCGTGAGGGTCGTCTGCGGAGTCGACAGGGCGGATCCACTGCTCGCACCAGTTGCGCTGCCGCTCGTTCGAGCTCTGCAGCTTTGGATCCGTCAGCGCTACCGCGATGCGCGGCAGGTCGAACGCCTGGGTCAGCGCTGCATCCCAGTGCTGGTCTTCGAGTAGTGTCTCGACGTCGCTGAGGAAGCTCGCGACCATGCGCGAGCTCGAAGGCGCGGTGCTCTGAGGATTCTCCATCGTGTCTTCAGGCAGCGCGCTCGCTCTCCGGGCGCAGCGGTGGCTGCTCCTGGGGAGAAGGCGTAGTAGCAGCCGGCGGAGCCGTCGTCGGCGCGAGCGCAGGCCTCGCACTCGAGGCGGATGCGACGGTGGCCGGCGTAACGCGGGCACGACGCCGGGCGGCCGACACCGGGCGCACGGGCGCCGGGGTGCGCCGCGCTCTGGCCTGCGCAGGAGCCGCCGCTCGCCGCGCGCTCGGGACGCGGCGCCGCTTTGCCCGCACCACGGTGACCGTCTTGCGGCGCTTTGCCTGTACCACGGGTGCCGGCTTGCGGCTCTTCGCGCGGCGCGACCGTGCGGCAGTCCGGGCGCGAGCCTTGGCGGCGCGGCGTTGCGGCGCTGCCTGCTCGTTCTTGTGGTCTTTGTCCGCCCGCCGTGCGCGCTTCCACGCCTTGCGGGCGCTCGCCGCGCGCTTGCGCGCCCGCCTGGCCTCGCGCTTGGCTTCCTTCAGACGCTTACGGGCACGCTTCAGCTCGTCCTTGGCGAGGCGCACGCGCTGCTTGGCCACGTCGGCCTGCAGTCGCGCTCGTTCAAGTGGCTCCCCGGTCGAGCTGCCGGGTTCGCTTCCGGTCTTTTTCATGCGGGTATTGGCCTGCGGAGCGGGAAGAAGCGACAGTCTCACACAAGCGCAGGATGGTTGCCACCGCGCCAATTTATCCACAGAATTTGTGCATAACCATGTGGACAGAGACGGCGCACGAGGCCAAACGGCGAGCGTGGGCAAAGGCTTGCATCGCGATGCGCGAGATTTCGCCAGCGTGCGACGCGCGGCTCGAGGCCGGCGCCGCGCGCTCGCCTCACGACGCCGGCGCGGTCAGCTGCGTGGCAGTGACGCGATTGCGGCCGCTCTGCTTGCTGCGGTAGAGCGCCGCGTCGGCAATCTTCAATATCCGCTGGGCGAGCAGCCGCTCGCGAGCCGCGACGCGGTCGAGGCCGCATACGCCGAAGCTCGCCGTCACCTCGAGAGTCGCGGCGTCGGTGGGGAAGGGGCTCGAGGCCACTGCGTTGCGGAGCTTGCGCGCCACTTCCAGCGCCGCCTGGTAGCCCGTCTCGGGGAGCACCACCGCGAATTCCTCGCCGCCGATGCGTGCCACCCAATCGGCTCCACGCCGCAGCACCTGCTGCAGTCGCAGCCCGAACTGCTTGAGGATCTGGTCGCCGCAGGCGTGGCCGTGCGTGTCGTTGACGGTCTTGAAGTGATCGATGTCGCACAGGATCAGTGACAGCGGCCGCCCGTAGCGCGCCGCGCGCTCGACCTCGCGCGGGAAATTCCGGCTGAAGAAGCGCCGGCTCGCGACCCGCGTGAGGTCGTCGGTCGCCGAGAGCTTGCGGTTTTCCTCGAGCGTGACGCGTAGAACCGCCTCGAGCTCGGCAATGCGGCGAGCGCTTGCGATGCGCGCGTCCAGTTCACGCTCCGAGACGCCCTGCCCGATGCACTCGTCGGCGCCGGCGGCGAGTCCGGGCTCGAGGTCCGCGCCGACCTCCGTTCCGGAGACGTAGACGATGAAGGGTGAGCGTGTCTGCCGCGCGCGCAGTTCGCGTATCAGCTCGAGACTGTCGGTAAAGACGACCGGGCTGAAGGCCGCTGCGAAAGCCTTGAGCGCGTCGGCCACCGAGCGGGAATCGTCGAGATCGAAAAGGTCCGGGGTGATGCGGCGCTCGATCCGCTGGTGCAGCAAAGGCTCAGCGAAGGCCAGCAGCGCTCGCGGGGGCGGCACCACGCGCACCATGACGGCCACGGTCGCCGTCGTTTCGTCATGGGTCGCCCGCGGCTGCTCGGCACGCCGCTCGAGGATTCGCTGGATGACCGTGGTGTGTCCACCGGACGGCATTGACTCCTCCCAATCGCTCGAGCCTTCCGAAACGCGAAGATTACCGACTCCGCAGGCAAAATACCCGCGCCTCTCTCCGCCACACTATGATTGGCCGATGGGACCTCCGGCCATAACCCGCCAACGCCGACCGTTCCTTGCGCCAGTCTGGGTGGTGCTGCTGGCGGCCGTGGCCGTCGCCTGCATCGCGTTCGCCCTGCATCACGCTGCGACCACGACGATGGTAGTCCTGGCGATCTCCGGGGATAAGCAGCCCGGTACCATCGACGATCCGCCGATTTCGGAGGAGGGTGAGCAGCGTGCCCAGCGGCTCGCGCAGATGTTCGGCGCGGCCGGCGCCGCCGGGCGGCTGGACGCGGTCTACGCGAGCAATGCGCGCCGCGCACAGCAGACGGTAGCGCCGCTCGTCGAGCGGCTGCATCTGTCGCCCGTTCTCTACGGCCCGCAGGACGCGCAGGGGGCGGCCGCGGGACTGCTGCACCTGCACGCGGGGCAGAACGTACTGGTCGTGGGCAGTGCAGCCGACGTCGCGGCCTTTCTCCGGGAGCTCGTCGGCATCGCACCGGCGGCCGCGGCGGACGAGGACCCGGATCTGCTCTATATAGTGAGCCTGCCGACCTTCGGGCCCGCGCGACTGCTGCGGCTGAAGTACTGAGTAGAGGTGCGCCGGTCCCGACCGATCACTTCGCTTCGAGGCTCTGTTTCAGGTTGTCGAGGCCGGACTGATAGACGCCGCTGACGGCGTCGGTCGCGGCCTTGTCGTTGGCGTTGTCCGCGGGGTTGGCGCCCAGGTCCTTGCGCTTGAACGTGCCGGTCCAGGTGACCACGGACTTGTCGGCACCGGACGCCCTGACGCGCAGCGTCGAGTGATAGTCGCTGACCGGCAGGACGCTGTCGAGAATCCTGTAGGAGTAGTGATGGTCCTTGGCGCTGTAGTGGAGCAACTCCTCGTTGACGTAACCGCCGCCCTTGATGTCGAGGTGGCGTTCCGCGCCCGGCACATTATTCTTGCCCTTGGTGAGCGTGTCCTTGGCCACCGCGGGGTGCCAGCGGTCGAGAGCGTCGAAGTCCCCGCATTTGGCCCAGACCTGGTCGACGGGGGCATCGATAGTCACCGTCCTGGTGACCTTGAGGAGCGGCGCCGCGGCGAAGCTCACCGTGGCAGTCAGAAGGAGCGCCGTGGCGGCGAGCAGACGCAGGATGTTCTTCATAGGCATGCCCTTTGAGTGGTGGAGCGGAAGGGGATCGAACCCTCGACCTTCGCATTGCGAACGCGACGCTCTCCCAGCTGAGCTACCGCCCCATTCTGCAAGGCGCGCGATTCTAGCATCGCCATCCCGGGTCTCCAATTTTGCCGTTATTATCCGGTCCTGGAGGCAACACATGCTGGCGATGGGTGGTCGTGCGCCTGAGTTCACTCTGCCGGATCACACCGGACAGAGCGTGTCCCTCAGCACCCTCCTGCGCAGCGGTCCCCTGGTCCTGTATTTCTACCCGGCCGACTTCACCAGCGGCTGCACCCGCCAGGCGTGCGCGGTCCGCGACCTGCACGCCGAGATCCTCGAGGCGGGCCTGGACGTGGCCGGCGTGAGTCCGCAGTCGCCGGAGACTCATCACTCATTCCGCGAGAAGCATCAGCTGCCCTTCAGGCTGCTGTCCGATGTCGACAAATTCGTTATCCGCATGTACGACGTGCGCGGGCCGCTCGGGTTCGGCGTGCGCCGGGTTACCTATCTCATCGATCAGGCGCGTTACATCCGCGGCGCGGTGCTGGCGGATTTCCGCATCGGCGAGCACGAAGCCTTCATACGCCGCGCGGTGGCGCTGAGCGCCACCAGCGGGCGGCCGCCGGGCAACCCGGGCTGACGCCAATCTCCGGCTCGAGCCGGGGATTGACCCAGGAGTCAGGCTCTCTGATAACATGTGCACAAAATACATCTTCCACAGGGGGCACCATGGACAAGCAAGACGAGGTCTGGCTGATCACCCTGATCGGGATCGCGCTCGTGGCGTTGGTGTTTGTCTTTGTCATCGGCAGGTCGGGGGGCAGCGCGGACGCAAAGCAGGTGCAGACACGGGCCTATGCCATCCGGCGCTGGTGGTTCCTGGCGCTGCTGGTGCTCGGCATCGGGGTTACATACGCGAGCCTGCGGCCGTTCCCCGTGCCTGACCAGCGGGCGCAGCTGCAGGGTGCGCAGATCGTGGACGTCGTGGGCCACCAGTGGTTCTGGCAACTGAGCCGCTACCAGGTCATCGCCGGAACGCCGGTGGAGTTTCACGTGACCAGCGCCGACGTCAATCACGGCTTCGCCCTCTACGGCCCGGACGACCGCATCGTCGCCCAAACCCAGGCGATGCCCGGATTCACCAACCGTCTCGTCTATACGTTCACTAAGCCCGGCCTTTATCGCGTGCTGTGCCTGGAGTACTGCGGGCTTGCGCACCACGGCATGGCAAACCAGATCGAGGTCGTCGCAGCAACAGGGGGCAAGCCATGAGCGCGATGCATCCGGAAAACGAGAATCTGACACGCGGCGAACGCGTCGTTCTCGATCTGTACGTCATCTCCGCGTTGGCCGTGTTTCTCCTGATGATGCTGTTCGGGCTGGCAATGCGCATGGCGCAGGGCACCTGGATCGAGATGCCGCCGAACATCTTCTATCAGCTGATGACCGCCCACGGGGCGGGCATGGTCGGCACAGTAGGACTCGCATCGAGCGCGGTGATGTGGTTCTTCCTGCGCAAGTACGTGCGGTTGCACGTGGCGATGTTCGCCGCCAACTACGTACTGTTCATGCTCGGTGCGCTCGCGATCCTGGCGGCGGTGTTCATCGGCGGCTACGCGGGTGCGTGGACATTCCTCTATCCGCTACCGGTGCACTCCATGGGAGTGTGGAGCATCAACTCGGCAGCGCTCTTCATGGTCGGGTACCTGCTGATCGGGGTAGGTTTCCTGCTGTTTTATCTCGATGCGATGCTCGCGATCATCCGCGCCTACGGCAATCTCGGGCGCGGGCTCGGGCTGCAGTGGCTGTTCGGCGGTGAAATCGACAAGACGCATCCGGCGACCGTGGTGGCGAGCGCCATGGTGGTCATTGTCAACTCCCTCGGCATCCTCGCCGGCGCGATCGTGCTGGTGATGTGCCTGATCAATGCCTATGTGCCGTCGGTCACGCTCAATGCGCTGCTCGTCAAGAACCTCATCTTTTTCTTCGGGCATGTGTTTATCAATGCCAGCATCTACATGGCCGTGATCGCCGTGTACGAGCTGCTGCCACGCTTCAGCAGCCGCGCCTGGGGCGTGTCCCGGCCGTTCCTGTGGGCCTGGGCCGCGACCACAGTCATGGTACTGATCGTTTATCCGCATCACCTGCTGATGGATTACGTGATGCCGCACTGGATGCTGGTGATGGGCCAGATCATTTCTTACACGAGCGGCCTGCCGGTGTTTGTGGTGACCGCCTACGGCGCCCTGAGCAATGTCTACCGTTCCGGCATCCGCTGGGGTCTGCCGGCGCAGCTCGCCATGCTGTCGATGTTCGGCTGGGCGGCCGGCATCGTGCCGGCGATCATCGACGGCACCATCAGCGTGAACCTCGTGATGCACAACACCCAGTGGGTCCCGGGGCACTTCCACTTCTATCTGCTGCTGGGCGTGCTACCCATGGTGCTCGCGCTGATGTTCCACCTGATCGATGCGCGCCGGCCTGCGAGCGGCGGGTTACTGCGGCTCGGCGTACCGCTTTACCTGATCGGCGGACTGATCTTCGTCGGCGCGTTTCTCGCCGCCGGTCGCGCCAGCGTGCCACGCCGCTACGCCGCGCACCTGCCGCAGTGGGTGCCGTACGATCGGGCCGGCTCGATCGGCGCCGTACTGGTGATACTGGCCATGCTGCTGTTTGCGGGCTACATCATCGTCGGGCTACTGAGGTCGCCCGGCCATGGCGCTGCTGCGCACCCTGCTCGCTAGCCTGGCGATCGCTCTCGCGGGCGGCGGCGCGCTCGCTGCGGTCACCGACGGGTTCCGTGCGTTCACCGCGGAGAGCGCGCGCCGCATGGAGGTGCGCGCTCATCCGGTGGAGATTCCGGCCGTGACGCTGCAGGTGCAGTCCGGTGCGCACATCGACCTGGCCGACTTCCGCGGACAGTGGTTGCTGGTGGACTTCATCTACACCCGCTGCCCCACGGTCTGCCTGGCGCTCGGCGCAGACTTCGCCCAGCTGCAGCGGCTGTTGGCCAAACCCATTGCGACGGGCAGGCTGCGCCTGCTCAGCGTCAGCTTCGATCCCGGGCACGACAGCCCCGGGCGGCTCGCCGATTATCTGCAGCGCTTCGGCGATCGCGGCGCCGGCTGGGTCGCGGCCCGACCGATTACGGCCGACGGCCTCGGACAGCTCAAGCGGGCTTTCGGAATCACCGTCGTTCCTGATGCGTACGGCGGTTATACACACAACGCGGCCATTCACCTCGTCGATCCGCGCGGCCGACTGGTCGAGATCCTGGACAGGGGCGATGCGGAGCGCGTAGCGCAGGACGTGCGACGCAGGCTCGGCTCATGAGTAGCGGCCGGCGATACTTTGCGGTCCCGGCCGCGCTCGTGTTCGTGGTGTTGCTGTTGCCGCCGGTGAAGCGCGTGCTCGAATCCAGCATGACCATGCAGATGCTGCTGCTCATGCCGCTGCTCACCGGCGTGGGAGCGCTGTTGCGTGCGGCACTGCCGCGGCGCGCCCTGCGGTTCGGCGCCGCGTGGGACTCCCACGGCATCACGGGACTGGTCCTCGCGAGCATGACGGCCGCGTTCTGGCTGCTGCCGCGCATGCTCGATTCGGCCGCGTCGCAAAGCGGGGTGGATGCTGCGCGGTACCTGTCGCTGCCGTTGCTGATAGGACTGCCGTTCTCCGTGAGCTGGCCGCGCATGGGCTTCGTCGTGCGAGGCGTGCTGTTGCTGGAGTGCATCGCCACACTATTTCGCATGGGCTGGCTCTATCTGGTCTGGCCGGATCGCCTGTGCAACAACTTCCTGCTCGACGATCAGCAGCGCCTCGGCCAGAACCTGATCGTGATCGGCGTGGCCGCCAGCGTCGCGGTCGGCGCGCAGCTCCTCTGGGGACACTTCAATACACACGCCGGAGCGACACGCACGGCCGGGCAACCGTAGGTGTGGCCGGGCATTCCGGTCATTCTGTTACCCTTCGAGCATCATGCAGCTGACCCGCTTTACCGATTATGCTTTGCGCGTTCTGCTCTTCGTGGCCAAACAGGAGGGGCGGCTGTGCACCATGGGGGAGATCGCGGACTTCTACCGCATCTCGCTCGAGCATCTGCGCAAGGTGGTGCACCGCATGGCCAAGCTCGGCTATCTAAGCTCGACGCGCGGGCGTGGTGGCGGTCTCACCCTCGGGCGGGATCCGGCGCGAATACGCATCGGTGAGGTGGTACTCGAGCTGGAAAGAGACATGAGCCTCGTCGATTGTCATGCGCTCGACTGTCGCTTGCGCGGCGGCTGCTCGCTCAAGACGGCCCTGGACCGCGCCGGGCATGCGTTCATTGCCTGTCTGAATGAAGTGACGCTCGCCGATCTTCTGGGCGATACGCTCATGAGCCAGCAGTTCAGGGATGTCGCCCGCGGGGTCCGCCGGATCCGCTGACCCCGGCCGGACGGTGGGCACGCCCGCGGCGCGCCGGTACACTTCGCAAGGCGGCGCCCCCGTAGCTCAGTGGATAGAGCGACCGCCTCCTAAGCGGTAGGTCGTCGGTTCAACTCCGGCCGGGGGCGCCAGATGCTTCTAATCAGGCGGTATCACCCGCACTCACTCAGGTAACGGAGGGATGACGGGGATCCCCGGATGCCTGTGTGCGCATCCGGGTTTCCGCCGTCTGCCGTCCGCGTAGGGTCCTACTGCGACCCGGGTACCGTGGAATCAATGGTCACGCGCACCGCGCTGATGGTCCCCGTGATGGTCGCCACGGGTGGGCCTGAAGCATTGATAAGCTCCGTTCCGTCCCAGTTGTATACCTTCAGGGTGTAAGACCCGGAGAAGTGATCACGGTCCGTGAGCTTTACCGTCATGGTGAGCTGGACCGGGCCGGCAGGGTTGTCTCCGGTCGCGTCCCAGGCGAGCGGAAAATGGTTGAGTTGGTAGGTCCCGGGTCCGGCATGCGTCCAAACGCCAAGGCAAAAATTACTTGCGGGCGCGCTATGAATGGAGTGCCGGTACCTTCAGGCCGTTCGCGATGCTCAGCGCGAGCCACATCGCCTCGACGCTGAACGAGCCGGAAAATTACCCGGACGGCAATGCTCCATCGGAGAATCCTCCGACCACGGACGTGCTCAGGTACACGATACCCGGTTATACGACCTACGACGGCTCACTCGGCGTCATCAAGGACAACTGGACGGCGCAGATCAGCGGGAGCAACCTGACCAATGTGTACGGTCCCGAAAATATTTCCGACGCGCAGTTCATCAAGGCTGAAATCCCACTGCGACCGCGCGTACTGATCGTCAGTTTCTCCTGCCGGTTCTGAACCAGCCTCGGTGCGCTGCAACCTGCGTTTCGGGTTCGGACGTCTCCGGCAGCTCCGCAATTGATGCAGTGTCAATAATTTAGGGCCGCCAATTCAAACCGGCCGGGGGCGCCAACAGCTGCGGCGTACCCGAATTTCTGCACGATCACGCCAGAAATTCCGCGCTGACACCGTGATCCAGGCCGGGTAGGCTCGGGCGCTGCGGATGCAGATGGGATCGGACCACGTCCATGCTCAGGAATAACCTGTTGGTGATGAGCGCCTTCGTCGTCGTTTCCGCGTGCGCTGTCTCGCGGCTCGATCCACTCGCAATCCCGCTCACTTACAAACCCGACCCCAAGAACGCGGGCGTGCTCGGCGGGTTGTCCTGTAACGCCATCTCCCGGCTGCAGGTGAGCGATGCACGCGTGGAGAAGACTCTCGGCATTCGAACTCACGAGAGCAAGCCGCTCAAGGCGGATGTGACCGCCGCCAACGACCCCGCGGCGTGGGTGCGCGACGGCTTACAAAGCTTCCTCGCGCAGAACGGAGCGAGCTTCCAGGGGAACGGTCCGACGCTCCTTGTCTCGCTCGACTCGCTGCACACGGTGGAAAGCGTCTGGCACCGCGCCGGCTACGACGCACGCATCGCACTCACCGCGCAGCTGCAGAGTCCAGCCGGCAAGACCTGCTGGAAGGAGTCAGTCGAGGGCACGGGCGGTAACTACGGCTATGCGGGCAGCATGCAGAACTATCGGGAGACGCTCAACTGGGCGCTGGATGCCGCGAGCATGGACCTGGCCGAGTCGCAGGGGTTCAAGACGGCGCTGTGTCACTGCGCCGACTGACGCGTTACCCCGTCGTCGCGCTGAACCGGCGGTTTCAGTGGCGGGGCCCTGTGGGGTCATGCGGCGCGAAACATATCTGCTATCAGTCTCACGTTGAAGTTCGGCAAATAGTTCGATACAGTTGAAAGTATGAAATCCAAGGACGCCATCACGACGTTGAGCGCACTCGCGTCGGAAGCACGCCTGGCGGTGTATCGGTTGCTGGTCAAGCGCGGCCCTGAGGGGTACACGCCCTCTGAACTGGTCGCTCGGCTGGACCTGCCCGCACCGACCCTGTCCTTCCACCTCCGGGGCCTGATGCAGGCCGGCCTGATAGCGAGCCGGCGTGAAGGTCGGAACCTTTACTACAGCCCGAACTTCGACCGCATGAACGGTCTGGTCGCGTTCCTGAGCGAAAACTGCTGCACGCTTGCCGGGGAGGGGTGCGGTGCGGAGTGTCAGCCGCAATTGCAGCCGGCCCGAGCGAGGAAACGAGCATGAAGCGTCTACACGTCCACGTCTCGGTCGAGGATCTCGACGCGTCGATTCGCTTCTATTCGCATCTTTTTGCCGCGGAGCCCTCCGTGCGCAAGCGCGACTATGCGCGGTGGATGCTGGATGATCCGCGCGTCAATTTCGCGATCAGCCAGCGCGATGGCAAACCCGGGGTGCAGCACCTCGGGATCCAGGTCGAGGATCGCGCGGAGCTTGCGGAGGTCTGCGAGCGGCTGCAGCGCGCCGAGCGGCCGGTGGTCGAGGAGGGCGAAACGGTCTGCTGCTACGCCCGCAGCGAGAAGAACTGGATCGACGATCCTCAGGGCGTGCAATGGGAGACCTTTCTTACGATCGGTCCGAGTACCGTCTACGGCACGGACGAAATCCGGCCGGAGTCCGTCAAGCAACCCGAGCGGCCTGGGTGCGCCCCGGGTTGCTGTGCTCCGGGTGCGTGATCCACGGGCCGGCGTATGTCCGAACTGGGCTCGGCTTTCGCGCAGGATCTCCCCGCGATTCGTGGACTTCTGGATAGCTCCGGATTGCCGACGAGCGATCTGGAGTCCGCACGGCCGGAGTTTGTCGTGATCCGGGAGGATGGCCTCATCGTAGCCGCAGGCGCGCTGCAGCGATTTGGCAGAGCGGCTCTGCTGCGGTCGGTGGTGGTCAGTCCGGGGCGGCGTCAGAGCGGGCTTGGACGGCGCGTCGTGATCGAGCTCGAGCGCCTGGCTCGTGCGGCCGGTATAGATCTACTGATCCTGTTGACACAGACCGCCAGGGAATTCTTTGCGCAACAGGGCTACCGAATCATCGAGCGGCGTGCGGCGCCCGAGGATATGCAACACAGCGAAGAGTTCGGGTCGCTGTGTCCGAGCTCTGCGACGTGCATGGCGAAGCGCCTCGCCGATTCGACCGAGGACCGCCGGATGGCCGATCGGCCATACAACGTTCTCTTCCTCTGCACGGGCAACTCCGCGCGCAGCATCCTTGCAGAGGCGTTGATCAACCACTGGGGGCGCGGGCATTTCCGTGGTTTCAGCGCGGGCAGCCATCCCAAAGGAGCGGTGCACCCGATCGCGCTCGAGCTTTTAGAGAAGATGAAGCTCCCTACCGAAGGCCTGCGGAGCAAGAGCTGGGATGAGTTCGCTGCTGCCGCGGCGCCTCGTCTCGATTTCGTGTTCACCGTATGCGACAACGCCGCAGGCGAGGTGTGCCCGTACTGGCCCGGACAGCCCATGACTGCCCACTGGGGCGTCCCCGATCCTGCGGCCGTGGAGGGCTCGGATACCGAGAGGTGGCTGGCCTTTCGGGACACGTTCCGGATGCTCGACAACCGGATCAAGATCTTTACCAGTCTTCCGCTCGCTTCGTTCGACCGGATGAAGCTGCAGGAGCGTCTCGAGGCGATCGGAAAGGTGCGGCCAGCCGAGAGCGCAGAGTGAGCCTTGCCCGGCGTCTCGCTGCAGAGGGGCTCGGCTCCCTGTTACTTGCGGCCGCCGTGATTGGGTCCGGAGTCATGGCCGAGCGCCTCGCCGGCGGCAATACTGCGGTCGCGTTAATGGCCAATACGGGAGCGACGGTGGCGGCGCTCGCCACCCTGATCGCTCTCCTCGGCCCCGTGAGCGGGGCTCACTTCAATCCGGCGGTCTCGCTCATTGAGGCGCTGCGCAGCGCTCTGCCGTGGCATGAGGCCGCAGCGTACGTCGTGGTGCAGGTGCTCGGGTGCTGTGCCGGCGCCATCCTCGCTCATGCCATGTTCGGCCTGCCGCTGGTACAGATCTCGGCTCACGTCCGTGCCGGCGTCGGGCAGCTGCTGGCAGAAGCGGTCGCGACGTGCGGCCTCCTGCTCGTGGTGCTTGGGCACCGGCGTCCTCAGGACGCGCCGTGGATGATTGCCGCCTGGATCGGGGCGGCTTACTGGTTCACCGCGTCCACCTCATTCGCCAACCCGGCGATCACCATCGCCCGATCGCTGTCCGATACCTTCGCCGGCATTCGCCCGGCCGATGTCGGAGCGTTCATCGCTGCGCAGCTCGTCGGGGCCCTGCTGGCATTGTGGGTCGCGCGCTCGTTGTTCACCCTAACCCGATCGCAGGGCGTAGCAGCGAATACTCGCGCGCACGAATGAGCTTGGAAACCTCGATGGCTGCGGGCTAAAGTTGCCGCAACCGGCTCCGCCCGAGCCACCGGAGAGAAGAACATGCGTCGAATCGCCGTGCTGATCGCTGTGGTTGCCGGAGCAGTCGCCGCGCTTCCGGCAGGAGCCGTGGATGAGTCGGGCCTGTGGAGTGCGCCTGCTATCGAGGGCTACGGCAAGATGCATCCGCTGCCGAAGGCGGCCTACCAGCCCGATCCGCGGGCGACCTACAAGGTCGTGTTCGCGATGACGGCCGCATCCAAGACACCCGGGGACGTTAATCCTGCCATCGAGCGCGTCGCGCGCGCCGTCAATCTCTACGTATCGGCCGGAGTACCGCTCGTTCACCTCAAGTTTGTCGCCGTCGCGTACGGTGCGGCCACCTCGATCGCTCTCGACGACGCCCACTACAAGACCGCCTATGGTGTCGCCAACCCCAATCTTCCGGTGATCGCCCGCTTGCGCAAGGCGGGCGTCGACGTCGCGGTGTGCGGCCAGGCGGTGCTCGAGCATAAGTACAGCTATGACTGGATCGATCCTTCGGTAACGGTCGCGCTCTCGGCGCTCACCACGATCACTTTGCTCGAGGATCAGGGCTACCATCTGATGCCGCTTTTCTGAGACAGGCATGGGCCGCGTGATGAGTCGCGCCGTGGCACTGCTCGCGCTGTGCTCGCTCGCGGCAACCGCCCAGCCTGCGGCACAGACGCCTGCACCACGGGCACCGGTTGCCACCGACTGTTCCGGGCAGTGGGACGACGGGATCTTGCCTCCGTGGCAGCACGGCGCCAACAACGATACATCCGACCGCGGCCTCGAGTTCACGGTGCCCGAGGCGGATGTCCTTGCCGATTTTCATGGCGACCCGGCTGATCCGCTACTCGTTCTGTACGTCGGCGGCAACTACTTCTTCGCCATGGCACCGCTCGTGCAGGCGTTCGAAGCGCGCCACCCGCACTACCGGGGGCGGCTCTACTGGGAGACGATTCCGCCCGGACTCCTCGTGCGCCAGATCCAGTTGGGAGGACGGGTTACCGTCGGTAACATGACCTGGACGGCTAAGCCTGACGTGTACCTGGCCGGCCTCGAGGCCGTGAAGAGGCAGATCACCGCGGGTCTGCTCGTGGCGCCCGCGGTGCCGTACGTTACCAACACGCTCGCCATCATGGTGCCCAGGGGTAATCCCGCGCACATTGTGGGGCTCGCCGATCTGGGCCGGGACAGCATCCGCCTCGCCATGCCGGATCCTGAGTTCGAGGGCATTGCCCGCCAGATCCGCGCCGCCGTCGAGAAGGCCGGAGGTGCTGCTCTGGTGCAGGCGGTATACGGAGCGAAAGTGCGCGACGGCACGACGCGCCTGACCCGCATTCATCACCGCCAGACGCCCGTGTGGCTCATGCAGTGCCGCGTCGACGCGGGGGTAACCTGGCGATCCGAGGCCATATTCCAGGAGCAGGCAGGCCATGCGATCGGACACGTCGATATTCCCGATGTCCAGAACGCCACCGGCGTGTACGCCGGCGCCGTCGTGCGCGGCGCTGCGCACGCGCAGGCCGCGCGGCAGTGGCTGGACTTCATCCGCTCGCCGGAAGGCCTTGCGATCTTCGAGCGCTATGGATTTAAACCGTACGTTCCCGCGGCGCACTGATTCGGCCGCCCGCGCGGCGCTCCTCGCGCTGCTCGCAGCAGCGTTGCACGTGCCTGCCTCGCATGCGGCCGGCACCGCAGCAGACACCCGGGTGTCCGCGCCCGCCGGCGCGGCCTCCTGCGCCGCATGCCACGGAGCCTCGGGCGAGGGCAACGCCGCGCTCGGATCTCCGCGCCTGCAGGGACTGCCGGCCGCCTACCAGCTCGCGCAACTCGATGCGTTTGCGGACGCAACCCGCCGGAGCGCGGTGATGGCGCCGCTCGCCCGGTCGCTTAGCGCGCGCGCCCGCGCGCAGCTTTCGAACTACTATGCCGCCCTCAAAGCCCACCCGCTGCGACCGCCCGCCGCGAGCACTGCCCTCCTCGATGACCGGCTCGCTCTGCGCGGGCGCTGGTCTGACGAGATTCCGGCGTGTGTCCAGTGCCACGGAGAGAGCGGCAGCGGGATCGGCGCGGCGTTTCCTGCGCTCGCCTCGCAGCCCTCCACCTATCTCGCCGCGCAGCTGCGCGCCTGGCAGCAGGGCACGCGACGCGGCGACCCGCTCGGCCTGATGGAGAGGATTGCCGGTCGGCTTTCTGAGTCGGACGTGCGCGCCGTGGCTGATTACTTTGCCGCGGTGCCGGCAGATGCCGCGTCCGCAGCGATGCCCGCAACCACCCACGGCGGGCAGGCCCCGCCGCGCCCGGCAAGCCGGTCCGTATCCGTCCCCGCGGGGGGCCGGCAGGGCGTCTTTGCACCGGCCGACGTCCCGATCCCCGATGACGATTTCGGCAGGGTGGTGCAGCTCGGGCGCGAGATCTTCGACGATCCCGGGCGTTACGCGGGCGGCTATGTCGGCAACGACCTGCGTTGCACCAGCTGTCACCTCGATGAGGGACGCCGGGTCGGCTCGGCGCCGATGTGGGCTGCGTACGTGTCCTACCCCGCGTATCGCGCGAAGAACGGCCATGTGAACACCTTTGCGGAGCGGCTGCAGGGTTGCTTTCGCTACAGCATGAACGGCCGCCCGCCGCCGCTAGGCGATCCGGTGCTGGTCGCGCTCGAGAGCTACTCCTACTGGATGGCGCGCGGCGCGCCGCTCGACCCTAACATCGCCGGTCGCGGCTACCTCAAGCTGCCTAAACCCGCACGCGCCCCGGACAGAGCGCGGGGTGCGGTTGTCTACGCACAGAAGTGCGCGCTCTGTCACGGCGAGCGCGGCGACGGCCAGCGCGCCAACGACGGCAGTCCGGGATTCCCGGCGTTGTGGGGCCCGGACTCCTACAACTGGGGAGCCGGCATGGTCAACGTGTCCAACGCAGCCGCCTTCATCAGGGGCAACATGCCGTTCAGCCTCGGGGGCACTCTCACGGATGCAGAGGCCTGGGACGTCGCGCTGTTCGTGGATACCCGCGAGCGACCGCAGGATCCGCGTTACACGGGCTCCGTGGCCGCGACGCGCGCCCGCTTCCACGACAAGGACGACTCCATGTACGGGCAGCGCGTGGACGGCTACCTTCTCGGCAGTAACTCGGTGTCCCCGGGTCGCCGCCCGCGCGCGCGCGCTGTGGCTCCAGCGGACCGCTAGCCGCGATTTCTCATACGTGCGCTGATTTTACGCGCTGATCGGCCGAGGGAGTTCGAGGTGGGGATCGGGGCGAGAGGGGCGGCCGGAGGCCGGTATCAGGGTTAAGTGCGCCACCGCCCTGCTGGAGAGCGGTTCGGCGATTGAGATCGGGTGTATCTGGTTCGTGAGGCGGCTTACCGCGCCGCGGCGGCGAGGGCGTGGAAGGCGGCGAGGAACTCGCGTTGGTTGGGACAAGCCTGGCTCATCGAGAGCTTCACGCGCCGCACACTCACCGTCACCACCGCACCGATCTTGAGCAAGCGCAGGCGCAGCGTGTGTGCGCAGGCACGCGAAAGACTCGTGCCGCGCAGTCCGATCCGGCGCAGCGCGTGCATGAGCACATAGGCCGCCGAGGACAGCCACAGCCGCAGCTGATTGGCACGGAAGGTCTCGGTGGAGAGCCGATCGGCAAAGAGGCTCAGCTGCGCCTCCTTGATTCGATTCTCCATTTCCCCACGCGCGCAATAGAGTTGCTCGTAGAGCTCGCGCGTGGGCCACTGATGCATCGAGAGGGACGTGACGATGAAGCGGGGGTTGCTCTTGTCACCGGTCTGCTCGGCCTTGGCCACGACCCGCCGTGCACGGCTCCAGGTGCGCCGCGTGCGATAGCTCAGCTCCTTGAAGCAGCGGGCGGGCCGAGCGCTGCGTGCCGACTCCACAGCCGCCTCGTGCAGCTCAGCGCCGATCGCGCGCACCAGACGGCTGTTGCGTGCCAGCCCAAACACATAATCCACCGCATTTTGCTCACACCAGCTCATCAGCTCCTCGCGGCAGAAGCCCGAGTCGGCTCGCAGGATGATGCGCACCTTGGGCCAGCGAGCACGCACCTGTCTCACGATGCGTTCGATCTCCTCGCGCGCACCGGCCGCCCCATCGATGTTGGAGCTTCGCAGCTTCGACACCAGCAAATGCTCGCCGCAGAAGATGTACAGCGGCAGATAGCAGTAACCGTCGTAGTAGCCGTGGAAGAAGCGCCCCTCCTGATGCCCGTGCAGCGGATCATCCGTGGCGTCCAGGTCCAGCACGATCTCATCGGGAGCCTCGCGGTACGCCTCCAGAAACAGCTCAACGAACAGCGACTCGATCGCCTCGCTCCTGGGGCGAATCCGGTGGTACTGATCTACCCCTTCGCGCGCATGCAGCTCCAGGCGGTTGAGCGTGCTCTTACCCGCCAGCGCCGCGCAGTCCGAACGGCGTGCCTGCATCTTCCCCAGCAGCGCTCCCCACACCGGATCGTGCCGCAGCTGCTCGTGGTCGTTGAGGTCCTCATACCCCAGGGCTATCCCGAACACCCGCTGTCCGATCAGCGTGCGCACCGTGTGCTCGATCAGCTCGGGCTTGCGGTAATCCTCAAAGCATCTGCAGAGCCGATCGATCAGCCCGATCGCCTTATCGGCTTTCCCCAGCAGCAGCGCTCCGGCATCCGAGCTGATCGTGCCACCGTCGAAAGCGCCTACGACTCGGCGCCGCTCAACACATGAAAACTGCAGCTGTTCCGCGCTACACTCTGTGTGCATCGATGCTCCCGGTGCTTGAGTGGCAACTTGTTCTCACAACTCAAGTTTTACTCAATCACCGGGCTCTTGCATCACTCCCTGTATGAGAAATCGCGGCTAGCGCTCCGTTCGGCCGACGACCGAAGCTGGCGGCGCGATGCTCCTCGGCGGGTTGCAGTACTGCCTCGGCGCCGCCTCCGGCGTGATCGTCGGCTTTTCGCTCGGGCTGGTCGGCGGTGGCGGATCCATTCTCGCCGTGCCACTGATTGTGTATGTGGTGGGCGTAAGCGACCCGCATCGCGCCGTCGGCACGAGCGCGCTCGCCGTCGCCGCCAACGCGATCGCCGGATTGGTCAGCCACGCGCGCGGCGGCACGGTCCGCTGGCGGGTCGCAGGATTGTTCGCTGCTTCAGGTATAGCCGGGGCCTGGGTCGGCTCGCTCGGCGGCAAGGCGCTCGCCGGCCCGCGTCTGCTCGGCTGCTTCGCCGTGCTGATGCTGCTGGTCGGAGTGATGATCCTGCGTGGGCGTCCGCCGGAGGCGGATGCCGGCACCAGTGCCGCTCGCGCGAGCACGGCGAGGCTGGCAGGCCTCGGCGCGCTGACCGGAGCGGTCAGCGGCTTCTTCGGCATCGGCGGCGGCCTCCTGATCGTGCCCGGACTCATGTACGCCGCACGCCTGCCGATCCTGGAGGCCGTCAGCTCCTCGCTGGTGGCGGTCGCGGCCTTCGGCCTCACGACCGCGGTCAACTATGCGCGAGCGGGCTGGATCGACTGGCCGCTCGCTGCGGTATTCGTCGTCGGCGGCACACTGGGCGGAATCGCCGGCACGCGCCTGGCACGGCATCTGGCCGGGCGGCGCCGCGCGCTCAACCGGGTGTTCGCGCTGGTGGTCTTCGCGGTGGCGCTCTACATCATCTATCGCAGCGCGACCGGCGGCCCCTGAGAAGTGCGCGCCGCGCCGCTCAGAAGCTGAACGTGCCCCGCACATAGTAAAAGCCGCCGTCTATGCCAAAGGGCGAGAACATCGGGTACTGGAACACCCCAAGGGTGTCGCCGTACTTGAAGGTGTCATAGTGCGCGAGCAGCGTGCTGTTGTACCGGTCGGGATAGCGGTTGAAGAGATTGAGCGCCCCGGCGCTCAGGGTGAACTGGCGCGCGAGCTGGTAGCTCACGTCGAGGTTGGTGATCGGCGTCACGCCGATAGTCGACTTGAAGTACTGGGGTTGGTTCGACGGATTGTCGCCGTCGTCGTTTTCCCACTCAGCCGTCTGCCCGTAGATCTGCTCCTGCAGATTGATCGCGAGCTTGTTCACCTTCCACAGTGCGCCGAGGTTGATCACGTACTTCGGGCTGGCGGTCTCGAGGTCCGAGATGGCGGTGGCGTCGTAGAGGGTGAGGCCGGCGAGCTGGACCGGTGTCGGCGGCAGCTTGGTCACGCTGGTGTCGTTGTACGTCGCTCCCACCGACCAGTCGACGTGGCCGAAGCTGTAGTCCGCGGGAAAGGTGAACACCAGATCCGCGCCCTGCGTGCTCGTGTCTATGCCGTTCGCGAACAGCGTAACGCCCGACGTTCCGGTCGCCACGACCGACGGATCGAGCTGATTGCCGTTCGCTGCGATGGCGGCGTTGATGGCGGGAGCCGAGGGTTGCGCCACACCATTCAGCGTTCCGTAGAGATTGCCGGTGGCCACGATGCGGTTGCTGATGTTGATCTGGTACAGGTCGAGCGTTGCGATGACGCCGGGCGTCGGGCGCCAGACGAGACCGAAGCTGAAGTTGATCGAGTGCTCCGGCTGCAGGCCGTTGCCGAGGCCGATCAGCTTGCCGCCCGGTGAATCGGGAGGCAGCTGCACGAAGGCGCTGGTCGGCGTGACGTTCGTCGAAGAGTAGTACTCCTCGGCGAGCGTCGGCGCCCGGAAACCGCTGCTCACCGTGCCGCGGAGCGCGAGCTGCTGCGTGAAGTCGTAGCGCGCCGTGAGCTTGCCGACCGTGGCGCTGCCGAAGTCGCTGTAATGCTCGTAGCGTCCGGCGACATCCACCCGCAGCGCATCGATCGGCCGTGCGGCCAGATCGACATAAGCGGCCTCGACGTCGCGGTAGTGGGTTCCGGCGTCGGTCGGTGTGAAGCCGGGGTAGGACTGCGCACCGCCGTCGATATAGGAGATCGGAATCCCGGCGCCGATCCCGTAGCTCTCGCGACGATATTCCAGGCCGTAGGCGACGTTGAGCGGCCCCGACCAGCCAACGGCGAAGTCGCGGTTCACGTCCAGGTTCGAGGTCCACTGCGTGGTCTGCAGGTACCCGTCGTAGTAATCCAGGGGGGTGGGAGTGCCGGTGCTGTTGAAGACGCCGGCATTGGCGGAATTGTTGGTGTAGGCGTCGAAGTGATCGCGGCCGTAAGTGCTGCTCAGATCCCAGTTCCACAGTGCGACCACGCCCTTGAGGCCTGCAGTCGCGGAGTAATCGGTCTCCTCGCTCGCTTCCAGGGGATCGAAGCCGAACGGGTAGGGGTAGCTGGTGACCCCGGTCGTGGGATCGGTATAGGCGAGCTTGCTCGGCAGCCGGTACTTCTGGAACGACTGGGCGTCCTTGTCGCCGTAGGTCGCCGTGACGTAGAACTGGGCGCCGCCGTCGAGATTGAAGCCGGCATTCAGCTCGAACAGCTTCAGGTCGTATTGCGCGTCGCCCTCTTCGGCGCCGAGATACGGGTAACCGGCCACCTCGGGCATGTTCGAGTCCGGGTATGTCGCCAGGTTGGCGGGATTGACGACGCGCTCGTCGATGGCGCTGCGGTTGCTGTCGCCGTGGTGGTGGACCTCGCCGGTAATGTTGAAGTAGCTGTTGTCGATCGGCTGAAAGCCGGCGTTGGCCATCACGTCCCCGGTAACACCGCCGCCGTCCACGTAGCCGCCGTAGGTGGCGCTGGCGTTGCCGCCCGAGGAGTTGCTTTTGAGGATGATGTTGATGACGCCGGCGATGGCATCGCTGCCATACTGCGCGGCGGCGCCGTCCGTCAGCACCTCGATGTGATCGATGGCATCCACCGGGATGAAGCCGAGGTCGACCCCGGCGCAGCCCTGGAAGGGGCCGCTGTCCACCTCGATGTTGGCCGTGGTGTGACGCCGCTTGCCGTTGACCAGCACCAGCACGTCGTTACAGGTCAGGCCGCGCAACTTCGCCTGCAGCGTCTGGCCCGCCATGTCGTTGCCGAAGGCCTGGGCCATGAAGGAGGGCACGATCTGCGCGAGTACCGCCATGAGCGCGGGATTGCCGGACGCGGTCTTGATTGCGTCGGCGCTCAGTATCTGCACGGGTGCAGCGCTGTTCGCGGCCGTGACGCCAGGCTGACGCGAGCCCGTCACGATCACCTCATCGACCGTGGTCGGCGCCGCCGGCGTCGGGGACGCCGCGTTGCCGGGGACGCTTTGCGCCCGAGCGGGTCCCGAGGCCAGCAGCACCGTCATTGCGACAAGCAGAATCGGACGGCATGAGCGCATGTTCATGGAGTTTCTTCAATCCGAGGGGAATCGGGTGCCCCGCGCACCGCGTTATATTTATGTGAACATATCGATATCAGCCGCCCACCACCATATGCAGGCGCATTCATAGGTGTTGAGCCGGCCCGGAGCTGGCGGCGCCGCCCCAAATCGGGCCGCGCTAAGATCGCACCTCGGAGGCGAACCCATGAGCGACCCGGTGATTCGTTTGCGGATGGATTTCGCGGCCCCCTGTTCCGTGGGACCGGGCAAGATCGCGCTCCTCGAGGGGATCCAGCGCAGCGGTTCGCTCTCGCAGGCGGCTCGCGACCTCGGTATGAGCTACCGCCGCGCCTGGCAGTTACTCGCGAGCCTCAACCAGTCGTTTAGTCAGCCGGTTGCGGTGACGGTCAAGGGCGGCCGCGGCGGGGGAGGGGCGCGCCTCACTGGCTTCGGCCGCGAGCTGCTCGGTCGGTACCGGGAGTTCGAGGAGGACACGCAGGCGCGCGCCTCGCGGGCTTTCAGGAACATTGCGGGCAAAGCCCGGCGGGGAGCGCGCGGCGCCGCGCTCAACGTCCGGCGCACGCGGCTGAGTCGCCCGACGCACTAGCGCACCGGCTGGCGGCCGGCCTCCCCCGCAGGTTGACTGCTGCCCACAGGGGCCTGCTCGTTCAGGCGGGCCACCGCGGCACGCGACAGCTCGTCGAGCCCGGAGTTGCCCTGCGCCAGGTAGGCATTGAGCTTCTGACGCATCCGGGGCGTCCAGTACCTCTGGATGTGGGTTGCAATTCCCGCGATCGCCGCGTCCCGCCCCTGGGCGCGGAAGTAGTTGCCGATGTCATTCACCATGGCGACCAGGTGCTCGCCGCTCTCATGACTGTGCGCTGCTCCGCTCATGCGGTCGTGCCTACTTGACGAAGACGTCCGCCTGCCTCACCAGCTCCTCCTGCGTGTTCCTGAACTCCCGGAAGCGCTTCTGCCATTCGGACGGCTGAGTGACGCGGGTGACTTCGACCGCCGTCACCTTGTACTCGGGGCAGTTGGTTGCCCAGTCCGAGTTCTCCGTCGTGATGACGTTGGCGCCCGAATCCGGGAAATGGAACGTGCAGTACACGACGCCCGGCTGCACGCGGTCCGTGACGCCGGCGCGCATCACGGTCTCGCCCGCACGGCTCGCGATACCGACCCAGTCGCCTTCGGAGACGCCGCGTTCTTCGGCATCATGGGGGTGAATCTCGAGCCGATCCTCGTCATGCCACTGCACGTTCGCGGTACGCCGGGTCTGTGCACCGACGTTGTACTGACTCAGGATGCGGCCCGTCGTCAGGACCAGCGGGTATTTCGTGTTGACCCTTTCGTTGGTCGGCACGTACTCGGTCAAGAGGAACCTGCCCTTGCCGCGCACGAAGGTGCCGACGTGCATGGTGGGTGTGCCTTGCGGATGCTCGGCGTTGCACGGCCATTGAACGCTTCCGAGGCGGTCGATCAGGTCAAAGCTGATGCCGGTCATGGTGGGCGTGAGCCGCGCGATCTCGTCCATGATCTCGGACGGATGGGAGTAGTTCATCGGGAATCCCATGGCGTTCGACAGCAGCTGGGTGATCTCCCAGTCGGCATAGCCGCCCTTGGGTTTCATCACGCGCCGCACGCGCGAGCAGCGCCGCTCGGCGTTGATGAAGGTCCCGTCTTTCTCGAGGAAGGTCGAGCCCGGCAGGAACACATGGGCGAACTTCGCGGTCTCGTTGAGGAACAGGTCCTGAACGATGATGCACTCCATGGAGGAGAGGGCGGCCGTGACATGCTGGGTGTTCGGATCGGACTGTCCGATGTCCTCGCCTTCGATATAGAGGGCCTTGAAGTCACCATCGAGCGCCGCTTCGAACATGTTCGGGATGCGCAGGCCCGGCTCGGCGCGCAGCGTGACGCCCCAGGCCGCTTCGAAGGAGTGCCGCACGGCATCGTCTGCCACGTGCCGATAGGCCGTAAACTCGTGCGGGAAGGAGCCCATGTCGCACGAGCCCTGGACGTTGTTCTGGCCGCGCAGCGGGTTGACGCCGACACCCTCGCGGCCGAGGTTACCGGTCGCCATCGCGAGGTTCGCGATGCACATGACCATGGTCGAGCCCTGGCTGTGCTCGGTGACGCCGAGGCCGTAGTAGATCGCGCCGTTGCCACCGGTGGCGTACAGGCGGGCGGCGCCGCGCACGTCGGCAGCGGGTACGCCGGTCACGCTCTCCATCGCCTCCGGGGAATACTTCGGATCGCCGACCAGCGCACGCCATTGCTCGAAGGAGTCCACCTCGCAACGCTCCCGGACATAGTCCTCCTTGACCAGTCCCTCGGTGACTACGACGTGCGCAATGGAATTCATGAGCGCGACATTGGTTCCGGGCCGCAGCGGCAGGTGATAGTCCGCCTTGACGTGCGGGGTCCGCACCAGGTCGATGCGACGGGGATCCGCGATGATCAGGTGTGCGCCCTGGCGCAGCCGGCGCTTCATCTGTGAAGCGAATACCGGGTGACCGTCGGTGGGATTGGCGCCGATGACGAAGATCACGTCGGCCTGCATCACCGAGTCGAAAGCCTGCGTGCCGGCAGACTCGCCGATCGTGTTCTTCAGGCCGTAGCCCGTGGGCGAGTGGCAGACGCGGGCGCAGGTGTCGACGTTGTTGTTACCGAAGCCGGCGCGCACCAGCTTCTGCACGAGATAGGTCTCCTCGTTCGTGCAGCGGGACGAAGTGATGCCGCCGATCGAGTCGCGGCCGTATTTCGTCTGGATGCGCTTGAGCTCGCTCGCGCCGTAGCTGATCGCCTCTTCCCAGCTCACCTCGCGCCAGGGATCGGTGATCCTGGCGCGGATCATGGGCTTGACGATGCGGTCGGGGTGCGTCGCATAGCCGATCGCAAAGCGACCTTTGACGCAGGAGTGACCGTGGTTGGCATGACCGTCCTTGTTCGGGACCATGCGCACGATCTCCTCGCCTCGCATCTCGGCGCGGAACGAGCACCCCACGCCGCAATACGCACAGGTGGTGACTACGCTGTGCTCAGCCTGACCCATCTGGATGAGGCTGTTCTCCGAGAGCGTCGCGGTCGGGCAGGCCTGCACGCAGGCCCCGCATGACACGCACTCCGAGTCCATGAACGGGTTGTCCTGGCTCGCGGCCACCGTCGAGTCGAAGCCGCGCGCCTGAATGGTGAGCGCGAATGTGCCCTGCTGCTCTTCGCAGGCACGCACGCAGCGCGAGCAGACGATGCACTTGGCCGGATCGAACGTGAAGTACGGATTGCTGGTGTCCTTCTCGGCCTTGAGGTGGTTCGCGCCGTCGTACCCGTAACGAACCTCACGCAACCCGACGACACCCGCCATGTCCTGGAGCTCGCAGTGACCGTTGGCGGGGCAGGTGAGGCAGTCGAGCGGATGATCCGAGATATAGAGCTCCATCACGCCGCGGCGCACGTCCGCGATCTGCTTGTTCTCCGTGCTGACCTTCATGCCCTGAGCGACCGGCGTGGTGCAGGAGGCGGGCAGGCCTTTCATGCCGTCGATCTGCACCAGGCACATGCGGCACGAGCCGAACGCTTCCAGCTGATCGGTGGCGCAGAGCTTCGGAATCGACACGCCCGCCAGCGCGGCCGCACGCATGACCGAGGTGCCCTCGGGGACGACGATCTCGCGGTCATCGATGGTCAGGGTCACCATCCTGGCGCCGAGCCGTGCCGGAGTGCCTAAGTCCTTTTCCGCAATCGATTGCATAAGAGTGTTCTCGTGCTGTTCAGCTAGCCGCTTTCACGGCGGCGTGCCTGGTGAAGTCCTGAGGGAAGTGATCCAGCGCTGAGATCACCGGGTAGGGCGTCAGCCCGCCGAGTGCGCACAGCGAACCGTAGATCATGGTGTTGCACAGGTCGCGCAGCAGTGCCTCCTCCTTGCCAGGGTCCGGGCCGGCGAGCAGTCGATCGATGACTTCGACGCCGCGCGTCGAGCCGATGCGGCAGGGCGTGCATTTGCCGCAGGACTCGATCGCGCAGAATTCCATCGCGTAGCGCGCCTGCGCCGCCATGTCGACCGTGTCGTCGAAGACGACGATGCCGCCGTGCCCGACCATCGCGCCGATCTTGGCGAACGCCTCGTAGTCGAGTGGCGTGTCGAACTGTGACTCGGGCATGTAGGCGCCCAAGGGGCCGCCAACCTGGACGGCCCGGATCGGCCGGCCGCTGAGCGAGCCTCCGCCGTAGTCGTACAACAGCTCCCGCAGCGTGACGCCGAAGGCCTTCTCGATGAGGCCACCGTGCTTGATGTTGCCGGTCAGCTGAATGGGGAGCGTGCCACGCGAACGGCCGACACCATAGTTCCGGTAATACTCCGCGCCCCGCTCCAGAATGATCGGCACCGAGGCGAGCGTAATCACGTTGTTGACGACCGTGGGCTTGCCGAACAGGCCCGCGATGGCAGGCAGCGGAGGCTTGAAGCGGATTTGCCCGCGCTTGCCCTCGAGCGACTCGAGGAGCGAGGTCTCCTCGCCGCAGATGTAAGCGCCCGCGCCGAGTCGGATCTCGAGCCGGAATGCTTTGCCACTGCCGAGGATGTCGTCCCCGAGATAGCCGGCCGCGGTGGCGGTTGCTATCACCGCATCCAGCGTCGCCTTGGCGTCGGGGTATTCCCAGCGCAGATAGATGAAGCCTTGTGTCGCCCCGGTCGCGAGGCCCGCGATCGTCATGCCCTCGATGAGGACGAGGGGATCACCTTCCATGATCATGCGATCGGAGTACGTTCCGGAGTCGCCCTCGTCAGCGTTACAGACGACGTACTTCTGTTCCGCGGGCGTGGCGAGGACGGTCTTCCACTTGATGCCGGCGGGAAAGGCGGCGCCGCCGCGGCCGCGTAAGCCGGAGTCCGTCACCTGCGCCACGATCGCGGCCGGCTCGAGGGCCAGCGCCGCTTTGAGCCCGCGAAATCCGCCGTGATCGATGTAGTCCTGAAGGCTGCGGGGGTCGGTGACGCCAACGCGTGCAAAGGTGAGCCGCTCCTGACTCTTCAGGTAGGGAATCTCCTCCGTGAGTCCCAGGCGAAGCGCATGCGGCTGGGCGAGCGCAAAGCCGGAGTCGAAGAGTCCGCGGACGTCCTCGCGCCTGACCGGGCCGTAAGCCACTCGTCCGGCGTCGGTCGTCACCTCGACGAGGGGTTCGAGCCAGAAAAGTCCTCGCGAGCCGTTGCGCACCAGCTCGATGTCGATTCTGCGCCTGGCCGCCTCTTTGGCGATCTCCTCCGCGACCTCGTTCGCACCCACGCCCTGGGCGGACGCATCGCGGGGGACAAAGATCCTCAACTTCATGAGCCGGTTCTCACTCGCGCCATGAGCTCGTCGAAGCGCTGCGGCGATACCCGACCCTGCAACTGGCTGTCGATCATGATCGAGGGCCCGAGTGAGCAGTTGCCGAGGCAATAGACCGGCTCGAGGCTGACCGTCCTGTCGGCGGTGGTCTCGTGAAAATCAATACCGAGGCTCCTCTTGGCGTGCGCTTCGAGGGCGGCTCCCCCCACCGACTGACACGCCTCGGCCCGGCACAGATGGACAACGTGCCGGCCCGGCGGGTCCTTGCGAAAGTAGTGATAGAAGCTCAGCACACCATGCACTTCAGCTCGCGACAGGTTCAGCTCCGAGGCGATGATTGGCACCGCATCCTTTGGGACATACCCGAGGGTGGATTGGACGCCGTGCAGGATCGGCATGAGTGCACCGGCAAGCGACTTGAGCCGCGCACAGACGGCGAGCACCGCGGCGCGTTCCGCGGCCGTCAGGGACGAGACGGGCTCGACCTTGATCGGAATGGTACGAACGGACGATTTTCTGACCATAGGCACCGGTCAACCGAATCTAACTCCCAATATTACTTGAATCGTGAGCAGACTCAGTTGCGCAGAGTTGCTTGGTGCCAGACTTATGAACCCGCTGACATATGTGGGATATGCACCCGCCAACATATGTCGATGAGAATCGAAGTTCACGTTAGTCTTGCCGCCCCATGCGCCATCGCTCGCGTCTCGCCACGCTGCCGGCGGAGTCGCCCTACCCGGGAATCTTTCGTTTCGAAGTCGATTTCGGCGGCACGCTGCGCTGTATTCCGATGAGCGTGCGCATGAAGCTTGATCAGACCGGGATCAAGCTCTCGCTCAGACAGTGGAACCGCCTCCCGGGAGATGCACGGCGTCAGTTGGTGGAAAGACCCTGCGCCACCGCGCCGGAGATCCACCAGTACAGGGAGTACCTCGCCGGAATGATCGAAGCGCACACGCGCACAGCCGTCGAGTTCGCACCGCTCGAGGCCTCACCGCCGTGGGCGGATACCCGCGAGGTTCCCGGGCGAATCCTGCAATGGGCGCAGAGCTTAGGGGTTGCGCCCCCATCGGCCGAGCAGTGGGCCGGGCTCACTCCTCTGCAGCGATTTGCGCTCTTCAAGCTGACCCGTCCGGGTCATTCGAACGAGAACTTTCTCCCGGCGATGCGCGAATTCTCGGTTCTGCCTTGAGCGTGCGGCCCGGCTCGCGCCGAAGACGCTACAACCCCAGCTCGCTCAGTCCCGGGTGATCCTTGGGGCGCGGACCGGGTGCCGCCCAGAGATACTTGCGGTCTGCCTCGCGGATCTGCACGTCGTTGATCGAGGCATGGCGGCGGCGCATGAGCCCGGCGGCGTCGAATTCCCAGTTCTCGTTGCCGTAAGAGCGGTACCAGTGGCCGGAGTCGTCGTGCCACTCGTAGGCGAAGCGCACGGCGATGCGGTTCTCGCCGAACGCCCAGATCTCCTTGATGAGCCGGTAGTCGAGCTCGCGCGCCCATTTACGCCTGAGGAATGCACGGATCTCGTCGCGGCCGCTCAAGAACTCGGTGCGGTTGCGCCACTGTGAGTCCTCCGAGTAGGCGAGAGCGACGCGCTCCGGATCGCGGCTGTTCCAGGCGTCCTCGGCACCGCGCACCTTGGCGATCGCGCTTGCCGACGTGAAAGGCGGCTTGATCGGAGCCGGGCCTGCGCTGCCGGCTGTCGTGTCAGTGCTCATTGGTGGGCTCCATCTTTGTGTGCGGTCAGCCGCACGAGGCTGACCAGCGAGGCGACGAACGCCAGCGCGGCAGCCACGTACAGGGCGAAGCGTGAGCCCTGGGTGGGGATCAGGCGAAACAGGATCGCGACACTGGCGGCGCCGAGTGTCTGGCCGAGGAGGCGCGCCGTGCTGAGCATTCCGCCGGCGGCACCGCTGCGCGCGCGCGGCGCGGCCGCGAGCATCGCGCGGTTGTTCGGCGACTGGAACAGCCCGAAGCCCACCCCGCACAGCGCCATCCGCCAGATGAGCGCGCCTCGCGGGCCGCTGTCGGGGAAGGAGGCGAGCAGCAGCAGCCCCGCCGTCATCACCATCAATCCCGCGCCGCCCAGCAGGCCCGCCGGGTAGCGGTCGGCGAGGCGCCCCGCAATCGGCGCCATCAGCGCGATCGCGAGCGGCCACGGTGTCATCAGGAGCCCGGTCTCGACCGCGCTGTGACCCATGCGCTGGATGTCGAAGGGCAGCGCCACCAGGGCGCTCATCTGCGCGACGAACGCGCACACCGAGGTCGCGACCGACATCGAGAACAGCGGAATGCGCAGCAGATCGAACGGAATGAGCGGCGCCGCATGCGCGCGCTCATAGCGCACCAGGAGCATCGCGAGCAGGATGCCGCAGGCGATGAGTGCGAGCGCGTGCGGCGTCGCCGCATCGTGCGCGAGGGACTGCAGCCCCGCGAGCGTCAGCCCGAAGGCCCCCGCGTAGAGGAGCGCGGCCGCATAATTCAGAGGCCGGCGCGCATGCTCGGACTCGGGCAGCGAGTAGCGCGCGATCAATACCGTGATGATGCCGATAGGCACGTTGATGCCGAACAGCCAGCGCCAGTGCGCCACCGCCAGCACGGCGGAGGCAACCGTGGGTCCGACGGCCGCCGAGGTCCCGACTACGAACGCGTTGATGCCCAGAGCGCGCCCAAGATAACGATGCGGGTAGGTGAAGCGCACCAGCGCGGCGTTGACGCTCATGATGCCGGCGGCGCCGATCCCCTGGAGCACGCGCGCCATGCTGAGCGTGAGGAACGAGGGCGCGAGGGCGCAGGAGAGGGAGGCGAGCGTGAACAGCGCGAGTCCCGCCTGCGAGACGCGCCGATAGCCGATGATTTCCCCGAGCGCCGCCAGCGGCAGCAGCAGCACGAGGATCGCCAGCTGGTAGGCGTTGATCACCCAGATCGAGACGGCGGGGCGCGCACCAAGGTCGTGGCCGATGGTCGGCAGCGCGACGTTCGTGATCGTGCTGTCCAGCACCGACATGAAGATCGCGAGCAGGATCGCGGCGATCGCCCAGTAGCGGCGCGGCACCGGCAGTCCGTCCGGATGCACCGGGGGCGTATGCGGGGCAACGTTCGGGCTCGCCATCCGCACGATGATATAGAGGAGTCGAGCGAGGTGTCATAACGCGGGCTGAGCCGCAGAAATGAGGCGGTGGCGGCTGTCCGCGGCCGACCTGACCGTGGCGCGTCGGCGCGGTTAGAATGTCGCCTCGTTCCCCCGAGCTGCGATCAGAAGAACCTCGTGCCCATCGACGTCGACGCTGCCCGCCCCGTGAGCTCGCCGGAAAGGCGTCGCAGCGAGCGGCGCACGCACGTGCTGCGGGCGCTGGTGCAGGGCAGCTTTCATCCGCGTCGCCGCGCACTGCGGCGGGCCGGCGAGCGGGCTCTGGGGGCGATCGACTGGCATCACCCGCAGTGGCTGGCCACGGCGATCCTGATCGTGATGCTGTGTGCGGCGGATGCGTTTTTGACGCTGGTGTTGATGGGGCGCGGTGCGTCCGAGATGAATCCCGTCATGCGGGTGTTGCTCGGTGGCTCGGGGCTCGCCTTTGCGATCGTCAAGATCGGGCTCACGGCCTCGGGGGTCGTGCTGCTGACGCTCCTCGCCCGAATCCGCGCTTTCGGCGGCATCAGCGTAGGGGCGCTCCTTTATGGCGTGCTCGCCGCCTACGCGGTTCTCGTTGCGTACGAGTTCAGCCTCCTTTAGGTAAGCGGCGCGCGGATGCGCGGTCGAGCCGCGGTTGGTGAGCCGTAAACCCTTGGGAGGACGCATTTTTATCCCCATATAGCCTCATCGCCATCACGTTTTTCGTTAAACTAGAGCCTCGCCGTCGAAGCTCCCTCCCATGCTCGAACCGACACCCCTGTACGGCGGCAACGCCGAGTTTCTCGACGCGCTCTACGAGCAATACCTGCGCGAGCCGGCGAGCATAAGCGAGCGCTGGCGGGCCTATTTTGACCAGTTGAGCCCGAAGTCCGCGCAGGAGCGGGCGCACGGACCGATCCGCGCGGCCATCGGCGCGAGCGCGCAGCGGCCCGCAGCCCCGGTGAGCGGTGCCAGCGGGGCGAATGCCCAGCAGGCGGCGGTCTCGCGTCTGATCCAGGTCTGGATCAACCGCGGGCACCTGATGGCGACCATCGATCCGCTCGGCCTCATGGCGCGCCCGCAGCCGCGGGTGCTCGAGCTGGATTATTTCGGGCTCACCCCGGCGGATCTCGACATCGAGTTCTTTACCGGCAGCCGTACGGACGCGGTGCCGAAGCACATGAAGCTGAGGGACATTCTGGCGCAGCTGCGCCACATCTACGGCGGCAACGTGGGCGCGGAGTTCGCGCACGTGTCGGACTCCGAGGAGCGGCTGTGGCTGCAGGAAGAGTTCCAGAACGAGCGCATCAAGGGGAGTTTCAGCCCCGAGGAGCGCCGCGGCATCCTCTGGCAGCTGACCGCGGCCGAAGGCCTCGAGCGGTACCTGCACACCAAGTACGTCGGTCAGAAGCGCTTCTCGCTCGAAGGCGAGGAGGCGCTGATCGCATCGCTCGACGACCTGATCCGCGGCAGCGGCGCGGCGGGAATCGAGGAAGTGGTCATCGGTATGGCGCACCGTGGTCGCCTCAACGTACTGGTCAATGTGCTCGGCAAATCCCCCCCGGAGCTGTTCTCGGAGTTCGAGGGCATTTACGACCCGAAGCGTCTCAAGGGCTCGGGCGACGTCAAGTACCACAAGGGCTTCTCCGCCGACCTGCGTACGCCGAGCGGCAACGTGCACACCGTGCTCGCCTTCAACCCCTCGCACCTCGAGGTGGTGAACCCCGTGGTGGAGGGCTCGGTGCGCGCCCGTCAGGAGCGCTGCAACGACGAGGCGGGCGCCCGCATCCTGCCGCTCCTGATTCACGGCGACGCGGCGTTCGCCGGCCAGGGCGTCGTAATGGAGACGCTGCAGCTGTCGCAGGCGCGCGGCTTCTCCACCGGCGGCACGGTGCACCTCATCATCAACAACCAGGTCGGCTTCACGACCTCGGCGCCGCACGATGCGCGCTCGACCACCTACTGCAGCGACGTCGCCAAGATGCTGGAAGTGCCGATCTTCCACGTGAATGCCGATGACCCGGAGGCGGTCGTGCTCGTCTCGAGGCTGGCACTCAAATATCGCCTGCGCTTCCGCAAGGACGTGGTCATCGACCTGGTCGGCTACCGGCGCCACGGTCACAACGAGGCCGACGAGCCGGCGGCAACTCAACCGGCCATGTACCGTGTGATCCGCCAGCACCCGAGCGTGCGGCGCCTGTATGCCGAGCAGCTGGTCGCCGCGGGCGTGCTCACGGCGGCCGAGGCCGAGAGCATGTTCGAGGAGTACCGCCAGGGCCTCGACGAAGGACGCCCGCAGGCGCGCGCCGCGCTGGGCATGATCGGCAACAAGTACACCGTCGACTGGAGCGCCTATGGACAGGTCGACTGGACTGAGCGCATGCCGACCGGTGTGCCGCTGCAGCGCCTGCGCTCGCTCGGCGAGCGCATCACCAGCTGGCCGCAGGGCTTTGCCCTCCATCCGCGGGTCGCTCAGCTCATGGCCAATCGCCAGAAGATGGTCCGGGGCGAGGCGCCGCTCGACTGGGGCTGCGCTGAGACACTCGCTTACGCCTCGCTCGTCGAGGACGGCTTCCCGGTGCGGTTGTCCGGGCAGGACACCGGACGCGGGACTTTCTTTCACCGCCACGCGGTGCTGCACGATCAGACGACGGATGCCAGCTGGATCCCGCTGCAGCACATCGCCACACCGCAGCCGCGCGTCCAGGTGATCGATTCGGTGCTGTCGGAGGAGGCGGTGCTCGGATTCGAGTACGGTTACGCGACCACCGCCCCGAAGTCCCTCGTGGTGTGGGAGGCGCAGTACGGCGACTTCGCCAACGGTGCGCAGGTCATCATCGACCAGTTCATCAGCTCGGGCGAGGCCAAGTGGGAGCGCTTCTGCGGCCTGACGCTGCTTTTGCCGCACGGCTACGAAGGCGCCGGTCCCGAGCACTCCTCGGCGCGGCTCGAGCGCTTCCTGCAGCTGTGCGCCGAGAACAACATGCAGGTGTGCGTGCCGTCGACGCCCGCGCAGATGTTCCACATGCTGCGGCGGCAGATGCACCAGGGGTTCAGGAAGCCGCTGATCGTGATGTCGCCAAAGAGCCTGCTGCGGCACGAGCTGTCGGTGTCGGCGCTCGAGGAGCTGACTCGCGGGGCATTCGCGCGCGTCATCGGCGAAGTCGACGACCTGCCGGCGCAGCAGATCGAGCGGGTCGTGTTCTGCAGCGGCAAGGTTTACTTCGATCTGCTCAAGGCGCGCCGCAAGGAGGCGCTGCGCGATGTCGCGCTGGTGCGCATCGAGCAGCTCTATCCGTTTCCGAGCGAGGAATACCAGGCGATTCTCGGCCGCTACGCGAACGCCCGCGAGGTCGTATGGTGTCAGGAGGAGCCGCAGAACCAGGGCGCCTGGTACCAGGTCCGCCACCGACTGCAGGAACTGGTGATGGGGCGGCGGCCGGTGCTGTACGCGGGCCGTGCGCCGGCCGCGGCCCCTGCGACCGGCATCCCGAAGATCCACGAGCTGGAGCAGCAGGCGCTGGTGGCAGCGGCGCTGCATTCGACCACAACCGAAGAGACCGCGCGCGAGACGACGCGCCTCACGGCGCCCGTGGGGGCCGCGGCACTGAGAAAGAGCTCATGACGACCGAGATCCGAGTTCCGCAGCTGCCCGAATCGGTAGCGGACGCGACGCTGGTCACGTGGCACAAGCAGCCCGGGGAGACGATCCGCCGCGATGAGAACCTCGCCGACCTCGAGACCGACAAGGTGGTGCTGGAAGTGCCTGCGCCTGCCAACGGCGTCGTGCGTGAATTGCGCGTGCAGAGCGGCACCGTCGTCAAGAGCGGGCAGGTGCTGGCTCTGATCGAGGAGGGCGCGGCGGCATCTGCCGCAAAGCCGGCGGCCGTGACTGCGGCTCCGAGCGGGCGTACGGCGCCTCTCGCTGGCGACGGCGACGGAGCGCGCGAGGCGGGCAAGCTGAGTCCGTCCGTGCGGCGGCTGGTCGAGGAAAACCGCTTGAACCCGGCTGCCATTCCCGCGTCCGGACGTGACGGCCGGCTGACCAAGGCCGATGTCGTCGGGTTCATGGAGAAGAAGCCGGGTGCGGCGGCACCGGCCGCAGCTCCGGCCGCCGCTGCAACTCCTCCGGCCCCTGCGGCGCGCGCCCCGAGCCCCCGGCCGCCCGTGCCGGCGGACGCCGCTGGGCGCACGGAGCAGCGCGTGCCGATGACGCGCCTGCGCGCGCGAATCGCGCAGCGGCTCATCGAGGCACAGGCGACGCAGGCGCTCCTCACCTCCTTCAACGAGGTGGATCTGGCGGCGGTGCAGGAGCTGCGCGCACGCTACAAGGAGCGCTTCGAGAAGGAGAACGGCGTCAAGCTCGGCTTCACGTCATTCTTCGTCAAGGCGGCGATCGAGGCTCTGAAGAGGTTCCCGGTCGTGAACGCCTCGGTCGATGGCACCGACATCATCTACCACGAGTACTACGACATCGGCGTGGCCGTCTCCACCGAGCGTGGGCTCATGGTGCCGGTCATCCGCGATGCCGACCGCAAGAGCTTCGCGCAGATCGAGAAGGAAGTGGCGGATTATGCCCGCCGGGCGCGCGACGGCTCGATTGCGATCGAGGACCTGACGGGAGGCACATTCACCATCACCAACGGCGGGGTGTTCGGCTCACTGATGTCGACGCCGATCGTCAACGCGCCGCAGAGCGCGATCCTCGGCATGCACAAGGTCCAGGAGCGGCCGATGGTGGTGAACGGTGCGGTCGCCGTGCGGCCGATGATGTACCTGGCCGTGACCTACGATCACCGCATCATCGACGGCCGCGAGGCCGTGCAGTTCCTGGTCACGGTCAAGGAAGCGCTCGAGGATCCCGGGCGGATGCTGCTCGGGATCTGAACCGTCTCAGAAGATCTGGCGGAACAGCCAGTAGAGCGCTCCCGAGAGCAGCACGGCGGCCGGGAGCGTCAGCACCCAGGCCATCGCCAGATTGCGCACCGTGCTCATCTGCAGGCCGGACTTGTTGGCCGCCATCGCGCCGGCTACGCCCGAGGAGAGCACGTGCGTGGTCGACACCGGCAGCCCGAACATGTCGGCGGCAAAGATAGTGCCCATGGCCACGAGCTCGGCGGAGGCGCCCTGCGCGTAGGTCAGGTGGGTCTTGCCGATCTTCTCCCCGATCGTCACGACGATGCGCTTCCAGCCCACCATGGTGCCGAGCCCGAGCGCGATCGCCACCGCCACCTTGACCCACAGGGGGATGAACTTGGTAGCGCCATCGATCTGCTTCTTGAAGGCCGCGACATTGTTGCGGGCGTCGGCATCGAGGGCGGCGCTGTGCGGGTCCTTGCCGAAGATGCGCAGTGCCTCCGAGGCCAGGTACATGTCGTTGCGCACGTTGGTGACCGAGCTGGCGCGCATCTTCGCAAAGGTGCCGCTGCTTCTCACCTGCCCGGCGATGCTGCCCGTGAGGCTGGCGATGGCCGGAATCACCTGCGCGTTGTAGTCGTGCGTGCGCACGTAGGTCGAGAGAACCGCGTGCGCGTCGGCGGGCGCCGGTGCCGTGGCATAGCGCTCGAGCGACTGCTGCGTCGCGCTCGCCATGGCGATGAACGGGGTCATCTGCGAGGCCGGCATGGCACGGTTGAGGGCATACGCCATGGGCACGGTGCCGATGAGGATCAGCATGATGAGGCCCATGCCCTTCTGGCCGTCGTTGGAGCCGTGGGCGAAGGAGACGCCTCCACAGGTGAGGACGAGGAGCCCGCGGATCCATCCCGGGGGCGGCTTGTTGCCCCGCGGCTCCTGGTACAGCTCGGGCTTGCGGATCAGGGCCTTGAGTATGAGCAGCAGCAGGGCGGCACACACGAATCCGACGAGCGGTGAAACCAGCAGCGAGTAGCCGACCTTGCTCGCCTGGCCCCAGTCGACGCCGCTCGTGCCGTCCCGCCCGTGCATCAGGGCATTGGCCACCCCTACGCCGATGATCGAGCCGATCATCGTGTGGGAGGAGGAGGCGGGAAGCCCGAGCCACCAGGTGCCGAGATTCCAGATGATTGCGGCGATCAGGAGCGCAAACACCATGGCGAAGCCGGCACCCGAGCCGACCTGCAGGATCAGCTCGACCGGTAGCAGGCTGATGATGCCGAAGGCCACCGCACCGCTCGAGAACAGCACCCCGAGGAAGTTGAGCGCCCCGGAGTAGAGCACGGCGACATTGGGCGACAGCGAATGGGTATAGATCACGGTCGCAACCGCATTGGCCGTGTCGTGGAAGCCGTTGACGAACTCGAAGCCGAGCGCGATGAGGAGCGCCACGCCGAGCAGCACGAAGGGCAGGATCGCGACCGTGCGCGGCACCGCCGCCGAGATGTCGTTGACCAGGCTGTAAGCGGTATAAGTTGCCCCGGCGATGAGCAGCAGCAGGAAAAGCAGGCTCGTCGGGCGACCGGGCTTGCGGTCGAGGATCGGACTTACGGCAGCGTGGGGGGTGACACTGTCGGCGGCAACGCTCATGGCGGCTCTTCTCCGGGGGCTCTGAAGGATAGAGCAGCCTATGACGGTGGTATTTCGGATTTGTGACAGCGGGACCCGCGCAACCGCACCGCGGGAAGTGCCCCCGGGGGTTCACTGCAGCTCGGGCACCTCGACGTACGAATCGCGACCGCGCGCTACGCTCAGAGTGACATCGCCGTCGGCGGGCAGGCGCTCGAGGTTGCCGTCGTCCGCCCCGGCGATCGCAACTCGCATGCGGTGGCCCTTGCGAACCAGCGCGGCAATCGGTGAGAGCCCGAGGCTCACGTCCTCGAAAGTGCCCGGCGTCATCGGCCGCATGTCCGAGCGGCGATAGGTGTGCAGCGGATCGGCGGAGTAGGCGCCGTCATCGTCTTTGGCGAGCTTGCGGAATGCCAGGCGCAACACGCCCTGGGTGATGTAGGTGACCCGGCCGTCGGGCGCGACGTCCTCCAGATACACGATCACGAGGCCGTCGGTGCGGCTCGAGCCGAGCTGCAGGTGCGCCAGCGGGTTCCCGGCGATCTCCAGGTCGTGTTCGAGCGGGGCGCTGGTGTAAACCAGGAGCCGCGCGTCCTGTGCCGCACGGTTGCCGTAGTTGGTCCTGGAGAGATCGACCTGGCCGCGATAGCCGGAGAGCGCACCGGTGCTCGCCTGGAAGTCCACCCGGTAGCGGTCGACGCCCGGGGAGGCAGCCGAGTTGAGCAGGGTAGCGCCGTCGCCGAGATACCACCGGTGCGCCGCGGCTCGGGGCGGCGGCCAGCGCCGGGTCGTGCGCCAGGTTCCCTCACCGTTCACGTAGTAGCGGATGGATTTGGCGGCAGCTGGCGCCGGATGACCCCTGAGGTAGTGGTCGAAGAAGTCCGCCATCAGCTCGGTCTGCTGCTGGTAGGTCATGTCGAGCGGTGCATCCGGCGCAAAGGGATCGTCGCTCGCGAATCCTCCATGGGTGAATGGGCCGATGACGAGCTGCTGCGGGTTCGAGAACGTGCGGTAGCGGAACAGTGCCTGCTCCGGTGAGCTTTCATCGAGCCACCCGGTCAGGACGAACATCGGCAGTGCACGTGCCTCGATGCGCGCCTTGCGCGCCAGCACCGAGACCTCGCTCAGGGACTGGCCGCTCGCGCAGATCCTGTCGTCGCGCGCGGGCGCGGCACGCGTGCACTCGTACACGTTGTAGTTGCCGGCATGCTCGGCGATCGCCTTTTTCAGCAGCGCCCGGTCCGCGTCGGCATCCACCGGCTGCGGGCCGGGATCCGTCCGCTCGCAGTCCGGATCGCCGTGACAGGGCGCCTTGCCGGCATTCAGCTCGTGCGTCAGCCCGCCCCACGCCCCCATCAGGTAGTTCTCGAAGGCGCCGCCAGGGTAGGCCACCAGGTAGAGATCCGTCAGGTCGAACAGCGGCGCGACCGCTTTGATCTCGGGGTTCGGGAGCGAGGCAATATTGGCGGCCGTCATACCGCGATACGAGAATCCATAGGCACCGACGCTGCCGTTCGACCACGGCTGCTGGATGATCCAGTCGGCGACGGCTCCGTAGTCGGAGACTTCCGCGTCGCTGAACATGATGCCGATCGTGCCGAACGACGCACCGGTGCCGCGGGCATCGATGCCGACGACCGCGAAGCCACGCGCGTTGAGGATCGGTGCGTCGCGTTCGGGGCCGCGCCAATAGGGCGTTCCCTTCATGAGCGTCGGAACACGCTCGCCGGCGGACAGTCCCTTCGGCAGCCAGATGTCGATCGCGAGGCGAGTTCCGTCGCGGGCGGTCACGTACCGCGAGGAGCTCAGCGGATATCCCGCCGGGGTCAGGTGCGTGCCTTCGATGGCGGGGCCCGCCGCCAGACTGGACCCGCACAGGAGGGCGGCGGCAAGCCTCGCCAGCAACGTTCTGATACGTCGACTCATGGGAGAGCGCCAGTATCTCACGGCCCGCGCCCGACCCAGCCCGGCGCTGCACCCTCCGGGGGGCCCGGGTACGTATTCTCTATTAGGAGACCCCGGAGAATTGCCATGTCCAGATGCCTGTACCTCGTGATCCTGGTGGGCTTCGGCCTGGTGGCGTGCGCCAGTGCCGAAAGCCCCGTGCCGAACCTGCCGGCCTTCGCCCACCTGCGCAGTCAGGCGATCCATTCGGCCGACGTCGATATCGATATCGGCGGGCTGCCGCTCGGGCTTGCGGGCTGGCTGAGTGACGACCACGATAGCGACACCGCGGCGATCAGGAGCGCGCTCGCCGCTTTGCGCAGCGTGCGCGTGCGGCACTACGAGTTCGGCTCCGATTTCGCTTATTCGAAGGCGGACGTCGACGCCGTGCGCGAGCAGCTCTCCGGCCCGGGCTGGAGCCGCATCGCACACGTGCTCGACCGGAAAGAGGGTCAGGACGTCGACATTTATCTGGCCGTGGATCACACGCGAATCGAAGGCCTCGCGATTGTCGCGAGCGCGCCGCGTGAATTTACCTTCATCAACACGGTCGGCTCGCTCGACCTCGCGCAGGTCGCCGCGCTGCGCCGGCACTTCGGTGCCCAGGACGACGCGGCTCACGAGGCGCGCGGCGGGAACCCCGCGCCGCCCCTCCTGCCGTTCTGAACGGCGGCTGTGACGGACGGCACAGCGTGCTCGGCGGCCGATTCGCTCAGCCCGGCACGCGCGGCGAACCCGGACGCCTTTGCGGCCCTGGTGCGCCGGCACCAGCGCGCCGTCTACAGTCTGGCGGTCCGCATGCTGCGGGACCGGCAGCAGGCCGAGGATCTGGCTCAGGAAGTGTTCATGCAGCTGTATCGCAATCTCGCACGCATGCAGTCGGATGCGCATGTCGCATCCTGGCTGCGCAAGGTCACGACCCACCAGGCCATCGACCGGCTGAGGCGAGAGCACCGTTACGAGCTCGTGCCCCTCACCGGGGATCCCGGGGTTCCGGCGGAGCCGGCCGGCGGAGACCCGCTGCTGCAGCGGCAGCTGCGCGCGCTGGTGGCACAGTTGCCGCCGGCCGCGCGCGCGGTCGTGCTGCTGCGCTATCAGGAGGATCTGGATCCGGTCGAGATCGCCGCGACCCTCGGGATGCCGGTCAATACCGTCAAGAGTCATCTGAAGCGCTCGCTCTCGAGCCTGCGCGAACAGCTCGGGCCCGGGGCGGCGACGAGCGCCGCATCGACGGCCGATCGGCCGCTCACTGAGAGAGACGAGCCCGTATGAGCATCGACCTCGAGAAGCAGCTGCGCGATTCGCTCAGGCCGGCAGCACCTGACGACGGCTTCGCCGAACGCATCAGCGCGCGCCTTGCGGTTCGCCAGCTGAGGCGCCGGAGGCTGTCGGCGCCGTTCCTGTGGGCGCCGGCCGCACTGGCGGCGTCGCTGGTCCTGGGATTCACGGTGGTCCATCAGTGGGAGCTGCGTCGCGAGCAGCAGGGGCTGCAGGCGCGGCGGCAGCTGATCGAGGCGCTGCGGGTGACCGGCGAGAAACTCGATCTCGCCTATCGCGGGGTCAGCGCTGCCGCGCGGCGCGCCCACTCGGAGGGCGTATGAGAGTAGGGAAGGGACTCGGCGTCTCGCTGCTGGCGATTGCGGCAGCGGCGCTGCTTTCGGCGCGGGCGGCACCGGCGGCGCAGCCGCAGCTCACACTGCCTGAGTTCAAGGCACTCGAGGCCAGGGCGACCGAGAGCGTCAACATCAGCCTCGATCCCTCGCTCATCGGGCTCGCGACCCAGTTCCTCAATTCCGATAAACCCGACGATGCGGCCGTGCTCAAGGCGATCCGCGGGGTCAAGGGCATCTACGTGAGGAGCTTCACTTTCGATTCGAACTTCACATACCCGAAGGACGACGTCGACCGGGTCCTCAGCCAGCTGTCGGCGCCGGCCTGGCAGCGACTGGTGCAGGTCCACAACCAGAAGGACCGCAGCGACGTCGGTATCTATATCTGCGTCGACCAGAGCAAGCCGAGCGGCCTTGCGATCATCTCGAGTGAGCCGAGGCAGTTCACCATTGTGAACATCGTCGGGACCATCGATCTCAAGCAGCTGCATGCGCTCGAGGGCAGCTTCGGGATCCCGCACCTGCAGCTCGGGGATCAGGGCAGGAAATAGCGTCAGCTGGTGCCTCTGCCTTAATGTTGTCGATCATATTCAGATCACAACATAGTGATTTAATTTGTTTTAATCTCTACTGCGCCGGCTGTGTTAAGTTTGCGCGCCCCTGTGTCGGGTCACGGCTGATTCCTTCTTATGCCGAACGAGCCACAACCCTCCGGCGCCGACAGCTTCGACGTCATCGTGATCGGCGGGGGACCCGCGGGTTACCCGGCGGCCATCCGCGCAGCGCAGAACGGGCTGCGGGTCGCCTGCATCGACGAATGGAAGAACCGCGACGGCAGTGCGGCATTCGGCGGCACCTGCCTCAACGCGGGCTGCATCCCGTCCAAGGCGCTGCTCGAGTCGAGCGAGCTCTACCACCGGTTGCAGGAAGAGTTCGCCCTGCACGGCATCAAGGTGTCGGGTGCCTCGGTGGACCTTGCGCAGATGCAGAAGCGCAAGAGCGGCGTCGTCAAAACCATGACCCAGGGGATCCTGGCCCTCTTCAAGGGCGCGGGCGTCACTCCGCTGCAGGGGCACGGGCGACTCACCGCGAAAGGAAGGGTTGAGTTCACCGCGCATGACGGCAAGCGGCGGGAGCTTACCGCGAGGCACGTCGTGCTGGCTTCGGGCTCGGCGCCGATCGAGCTGCGCAGCGCCCCGTTCAAGGCGCCGCACATCATCGACTCCTGGGGGGCGCTCGATCTGGAGGCGGTGCCGAAGCGCCTCGGCGTGATTGGCGCGGGCGTGATCGGCCTCGAGCTCGGGAGCGTGTGGCGCAGGCTCGGTGCGGAGGTTGTGGTGCTCGAGGCATTGCCGGATTTTCTCGCCTTCGCCGACCAGCAGCTCGCCCGGGAGGCGCTGCGTCATTTCAGGAAGCTGGGGCTGGACATCCGTCTCGGTGCCAAGGTCACGGCGGCGGCCATCACCGGCGGCACCGTGGAGGTCAGTTACAGCGACGCGAAAGGGCAGCAAAAGACCACGGTGGACCGGCTCGTGGTCGCGATCGGCCGGCGGCCCTACACCCAGGAGCTGCTCGGGCCCGGAACCGGCGTGCAGCTCGACGATCGCGGGTTCATCAAGGTGGACGATCACTGCCGTACGGGCGTCGAAGGCGTCTGGGCGGTCGGCGACTGCGTGCGCGGACCGATGCTGGCGCACAAGGGCAAGGAAGAGGGTGCGATGGTGGCCGACCTGATCGCAGGCCGCTACGGCGAGGTCAACTACAAGGTGATTCCGGCGGTGATCTACACCGCCCCCGAGATCGCCTGGGTCGGACTGACCGAGGAGCAGGTCAAGGCGAGCGGCCGCGCTTACAAAGTCGGGCTGTGTCCGTTCCTTGCCGACGGTCGGGCCCGCGCCATGGAGCAGGCGGTCGGCTTTGCGAAGATCGTTGCGGCGCGCGACGACGACGAGATTCTCGGCGTGCATATCGTGGGGCCGCTCGCCGGCGAGCTGATCGCGGAAGCGGTCCTGGCGATGGAGTATTCCGCGAGCACCGAGGACCTGCAGCGCACGATCCACGCCCACCCGACGCTGTCGGAGGCCGTGCATGAGGCGGCGCTCAACGCCGACAAGCGCGCGATCGACAGCCTGAACCGCTAAACGCGCCGGCGTGCCTCGATGACGTTGGGCACGCCGGCAATTCGGCGCAGCACGCGCGCGAGCTGCTCGAGATCGTTGACCGCGAAGTTCAGGGCGAAATGTGCGAGCCCCGTGTCGCGGTCGGTGCGCGAGGTGACCGCATCGATGCTGACGCGCTCGACCGCCAGCACGTCGGTCAGATCGCGCAGCAGTCCGCGGCGATCGTACGCGCTGACGGTGATCTGCACGTCGAGGGCGCTGTCAGCACCGGCCCATTCCACCCTCAGCACCCGGTCGGGTCTGCGCGCACTCATGCGCTCGAAGCCGGCGCAGCCGGCGTGGTGTACCGTGACGCCCCGACCCAGCGTGACGTAGCCGGCAATGGGTTGCGGGCGCAGCGGCGCACAGCAGCGCGCCAACGTCACCGGCAGGTCGCCGACTCCCTCGATCTCGACCGGGGAGGCGCGGCGGCGTGCGACCGGGCGCGCCGGCCGCGGCGCCGGGAGCGACACCTGCGCGGGAGCAGACAGCCGTGCAGCCGCATGCATCAGCTGCGTCACCGTGATCTCGCCTTCGCCGAGCAGCTGGTGGAGGTGCTCGGTATCGCGCGCCTTGAGCTCGCGGGCCAGGGCGGCCAGCTGCTGCGCGCCGGCGCCGATGCGCGCGAGCTCGCGCTCGGCGATGTCGCGGCCGGCGCTGCGGTTGTCGCCGATATCCTGGCGGCGGAACCACGCCCGCACCTTGCTGCGGTTGCGCGCCGAGGCCAGGTAGCCCTGCTCCGGGGCGAGCCAGTCGCGGCTCGGCGCGTCGTGCCGGGCGGTAATGATCTCGACAATCTCGCCGTTCTCGAGCGGGCGGGTGAGCGGCACGATCCGGCCGTTCACCTTCGCGCCGCGACAGCGGTGGCCGAGGGAAGTATGGATGTTGTAGGCGAAATCGAGCGGCGTCGCGCCGCGCGGCAGGTCGATGACCTCGCCCTTGGGCGTCAGCGCGTAGACGCGATCCTCGAACAGCTCGCTGCGCATGCCGTCGAGGAAGTCACGCTCCGCATCGCCGCCCTCCTGCGGTTCGAGCAGTCGGCGCACCCACTCGATCTTGCGCTGGTAGCCGGGGTCGGCGGCGCGGCCCTCCTTGTAGGTCCAATGTGCCGCGACGCCGAGCTCGGCGTGCTCGTGCATCTCGCGGGTGCGGATCTGCACCTCGAGGCTGCGGCTCTGCGGCCCGATCACGGCGGTATGGATCGAGCGGTAGCCGTTGCTCTTGGGAGTGGCAATATAGTCGTCGAACTCGCCGGGGATGTAGGGCCAGCGGCCGTGGACCACGCCGAGCGCGGCGTAACACTCCGGCATTGACGCCACCACGACCCGCACCGCACGGACATCGAACAGCTGCTCGAATGCCAGCTGCTTGTGCTGCATCTTGCGGTGGATGCTGTACATGTGCTTGGGGCGCCCGTAGACGTCGCTGGTGACGCCGGCGCCGGCAAGGAGCGTGCGCAGCTCTTCGCAGAGTGCCTCGATGTAGCGCTCGCGGTCGGCGCGGCGCTCGTTGAGCGCTGCGGCGATGCGGCGGTACTCGGCCGGCTCGAGGTAACGGAATGCGAGATCCTCGAGCTCCCACTTCAGCTGCCAGACGCCCAGACGGTTGGCGAGCGGGGCATAGATGGCGCGCGCCTCGAGTGCGCGCCGCGCACGCTCCTCCGCCGGCAACCCGCGTGCGTGTCGCAAGGCGACCAGCTCCTCGGCGAGCCGTGCCAGCACCAGCCGCGGATCGCTCACCACCGCGAGCAGCATCTTGCGCAGCGTTTCGGCCTGGCGCGCGTCCAGGCCCTGCGCGGGGGACCAGTCGCGCGGCAGTCCGAGCGCGCCGATGCGCGTCAGCGCCACCGCCGTATCGGCCGCCGACCGGCCGACGATCAGCGCCGCCTGCTCGGGCGTGAGACCGGCGCGCGCGATCAGGGGACGCGCCAGCAGTGCTCGTGCGAGCTCGGCGTTCTCGGTAAGGCCGCCGAGAAGCTCGGCCGCCTCGGCGGCGAGGTGGAGGTCCGCGGGCGTGCGCGCATTGGCGCGCTCGAGCGCGGCGCGCGCCCCGCTGATGGCGTCGCGGACTGCGGGCGGACAGAGTTGAGTGGTTTCCACGGCTGCGGGATTCGGGCCGGCCCGCCGCCGCCTCTGCGGCGGCGTGTCGTCCACGGTGGATTGCCGCTATCATACAGGGGTGTTCTTCGACGCGCGGCGAGCCGCACATACTCGGGTCATGACCGGTCACCGCAAGTGGTCCGAAATCCGGCGTGCGCGGCGTGCGCGGCCGGAGCCGCCGCCGGCAGGCGCAGCGTTCGAGACCGTTCGCTTCGAGGGGTATGGTCCGGGCGGGGCCGCGGTCCTGGTGGAGTGCGTGACGGGCGACCGCAGCCGCACGGGCGCGGCCGTGCGCCGCACGTTCGTGCAGCACGGCGGCAAGCTCGGAGCCGATGGCTCGGTGGCCTATCTCTTCAACACGGTGGGGCTGATGATCTTCCCGCCGGGAACCGACGAGGAGCGGCTCATGCAGGTGGCGCTCGAGGCCGGCGCCGAGGACGTCGTGCCGAACGCGGACCACTCGATGGAGGTGCTCGCCGATCCGCTCGAGCTCGAGACCGTGCGCTCGGTGCTGACTCATAACGGGTTTGCGCCGGCGAGTGCCGAGGTGACGCAGCGCGCATCGACCTCGATGGAGCTGGCGGGCGAGCCGGCGGAGCTGATGGTGCATCTGCTGGATGCGCTCGAGCAGCTCGACGAAGTACGGAACGTCTATTCGAATGTCGAGATATCGGACGAGGTCCTGGCGCGCATTTGACCCGGCCGCGGCCGGCGTCACGGCGTTCGTGGCGGCGGACAGCGTGCGCATCCTGGGTCTCGATCCCGGCTCGCGGCGCACCGGCTTTGGCGTGATCGACTGTCGCGGCACCGTGATCGAAGTGTGCGCGCACGGCTGCCTGAACGTGGCTGCGGCATCCCCGACGGCAAGGCTGCGGCTGATCTTCGAGGGCCTGCAGCGGCTCATGTCGCAGCACGCGCCCGTGGAAGTGGCGGTGGAGCGGGTCTTCGTCAGCCGCAATGCCGATAGCGCCCTCAAGCTCGGTCAGGCCCGAGGGGCGGCCCTGTGCGCCGTGCCGGGCGGAATCCCGGTGTTCGAGTACGCACCGCGGGCGATCAAGCTGGCGCTGGTGGGATCGGGTGCGGCGGAGAAGTTCCAGGTGGCCCACATGGTCAGGAGCCTGCTCGGCATCGGTGAGCGGCTGACGGCCGACGCCGCGGACGCCCTTGCCGTGGCGGTGTGTCATGCGCACGCTCGCCGCCTGAGTGCGCTGGCGCACGCGGCGGCGCTGCGCCTCGGGCAGGCGGGCCGATGATCGGTGCGGTGCGCGGGCGGCTCGCGTCCAAGACGCCCCCGCAGCTCACCGTGGACGTGGGCGGCCTCGGCTATGAGCTCGAGGCGCCGATGTCGACCTTCTATCGCCTGCCCGCGGTCGGTGAGGAGGTTCGCCTGCTGACACACCTGGTGGTGCGCGAGGACGCGCACGTGCTGTATGCGTTCGCGACGGAGGACGAGCGGCGGCTGTTCCGCAGCCTGATCCGCGTCTCGGGAGTGGGCCCGAAGATCGCGCTGGCGCTGCTCTCGGGCATCAGTGTCGCCGCGTTCGCGCAGTGCGTGGTGACCGAGGACATCGCTGCCCTGACGCGCGTCCCGGGTGTCGGGCGCAAGACCGCGGAACGGCTCATCGTCGAGATGCGCGACCGGCTCGCGGCTCCGCTGCCGGCGGCGGGTGCGCCCGCCGGGTCCGCGGCGGCCGGCCCCGAGGGCGAAGCTTATGACGCGCTGGTCGCTCTCGGGTATCGTCCGGCGGAGGCCACCCGGCTGCTGCAGGCCGCCGGCGGCTCCGGTAGCCACTCGACCGAGGAGCTGATCCGGCGTGCGCTGCAGGGGGCGGCGCGGGAGTAGAGCGTGACAGCGGAGCGCATCATCGGCAGCAACGCCGGCGGCGAGGACGAGGCGGCCGAGCAGGCCATCCGCCCGCGACGGCTGGCGGACTACATCGGCCAGGCGCCTGTCAAGACGCAACTGGAGATCTTCATCAGTGCCGCTGCGCAGCGCGGCGAAGCCCTCGATCACGTGCTGATCTTCGGGCCGCCGGGACTCGGCAAAACGACGCTGGCGCACATCATTGCGGCGGAGCTCGGCGTCAACCTGCGCCAGACCTCGGGCCCCGTGCTCGAGCGCCCGGGGGACCTGGCGGCGCTCCTCACCAACCTGCAGCCGCGCGACGTGCTGTTCGTCGATGAGATTCACCGCCTCGCGCCCGTGGTCGAGGAGGTGCTGTACCCGGCGATGGAGGACTATCAGCTCGACATCATGATCGGCGAGGGTCCGGCGGCCCGCTCGATCAAGCTCAACCTGCCCCCCTTCACGCTGGTCGGTGCGACGACGCGCGCGGGACTCCTGACTTCGCCGCTGCGCGATCGCTTCGGCATCGTGCAGCGGCTCGAGTTCTATGCGGTGGAGGATCTGGAGAAAATCGTCACCCGCTCCGCGGCGATCCTCGGCGTCAGCATCGAGCCGGGTGGCGCACAGCGCATCGCGCAGCGCTCGCGTGGCACGCCGCGCATCGCCAACCGGCTGCTGCGGCGGGTGCGCGACTACGCCCAGGTGTGCTCGCACGGCCGGATCGATCCCGAGGTCGCGGACGCGGCACTCGATATGCTCGAGGTCGACGGCCAGGGCTTCGACACCCTCGACAGAAAGCTGCTTGCGGCGATCATCGAGCGTTTCGACGGCGGCCCGGTCGGCATCGACAGCCTGGCGGCGGCGCTCGGCGAGGAGCGCGGTACGCTCGAGGACGTGATCGAGCCGTTCCTCATCCAGCAGGGATTCCTGGTACGCACGGCGCGCGGCCGCATGGCGACCCGGGCGTCGTACCTGCACTTCGGCGTCAAGCCTCCGGAGCGGGCCGCCGCCGGCACGATGCCGCTGTTCGAGGATCCGCGATGACGGCGGCGTTTGCCTGGCCGGCGCGCGTCTACTGGGAGGACACCGATGGGGGCGGCATCGTGTATTACGCGAACTACCTGCGCTTTCTCGAGCGCGCGCGCACCGAGTGGCTGCGCAGCCTCGGGCACTCCCAGCAGCAGCTGCTGCGCGAGGCCGGCATCGTGTTCACCGTCGTGAGCCTCGCGATCGGCTACCGGGCACCTGCGCGTCTCGACGACGAGCTGCGCATCACCTGCGAGCCGCGCAGCGACGGCGCCGCGTCGCTCGAGTTTGCGCAGCGCATCTACCGCCAGGCGGGTGGGGAGCTTCTCACCGATGCGAGCGTGCGGGTCGCGTGCGTGGACGCCGGCACGCTGCGCCCGCGGCGCCTGCCGGAATTTCTGGTGCAGGCGCTGGCCGCCGCAGGGGATGCTCATGGGTGACCAGCTCTCGGTCCTGCGCCTGATCGCACAGGCGAGCGTGCCGGTGCAGATCGTGATCGGCATCCTGCTGCTGGCCTCGCTTAACTCCTGGGCGATCATTTTCCGCAAGCGGCGGGTGATCGGGCGCGTGCGCCGCGAGGCGGACCGCTTCGAGAGCCGCTTCTGGTCGGGCGATGACCTGGCGCAGCTCTACCGTTCGATCGAATCGCACGGCGGCGCCACCGGCATGGCGGGGATTTTCGAGTTCGGCTTCCGCGAGTTTGCGCGGCTGCGGCAGCAGGCCGCCAACGATACCGAGCAGCTGCTGGAAGGCTCGCGGCGCGCGATGCACGTCGCGCAGCTGCGGGAGGTCGACCGGCTCGAGCACAGTCTGGCGACGCTCGCGACCGTCGGCAGCACCAGCCCGTACGTGGGACTGTTCGGTACGGTATGGGGCATCATGAGCGCCTTCTCCTCGCTCGGTAACATCCAGCAGGTGACGCTGGCGCAGGTGGCGCCGGGAATCTCCGAGGCGCTGGTCGCGACCGCTTTCGGGCTGTTCGCTGCGATCCCGGCGGTGGTCGCCTACAACCGTTTCGCCGACCAGGTGACCCGGCTCGAGATCCGCTTCGACGCCTTTATCGAGGAGTTCTCGACGATCCTGCAGCGGCATGCGGCGCGTCCTGCGCCGGTCACGGCGGCCCCAGGCGCGCCGTCACAGGCGCGCAGCGGCTGACGGAGGCGCCATGGCACAGAGCACCCGCGGACGGCGTCTGATGGGCGAGATCAATGTCGTCCCTTACATCGATGTCATGTTGGTGCTGCTGATCATCTTCATGATCACCGCGCCGCTCATGACCCAGGGAGTGAAGGTCGATCTGCCGAAGGCCGGCGCGGAACCTCTGGACCAGGAGTTGCTCAAAAACAGCATGCCGCTCGTGTTGTCGATCGACCGGCAGGGCAGGCTCTACATGAACATCGGCGGCGATCCGCACGCCGCCCTCGATCTGCAGACGGCGGAGCAGCGCGCGACGGTCGCGCTGCGCCGGGATCCGAAGCTGCCGGTGCTGGTGAAGGCTGACACCGCCGTCGCCTACGGGCGCGTGGTGCAGGCGATGGTGCTGCTGCAGCAGGCGGGTGCGCGCAAGGTCGGCTTCATCACCGCGCCGTTGCCGAGGCCCGAGCCACGCGGCGGCTGATGCACGCGACGCTACATGGCGCAACGGCCGAGTGATCGCTGGGTTTCGATCGGGCTGTCGGTGCTCCTGCACGGTGCACTGCTGGCGGCAGTAGTCTACGGCTGGTGGGCGTTCCGGCAGCACAGTCGGCCCGCCCCGACGCTCGCCATCGAGGGGACGGTGGTGGATGCCCGCACGGTGCGTGGCCTGATGCAGCAGCCGCCGCAAAAGGCCGCAAGCCCGGTGCGGGCGCCGCCGGAGGAGCCGGTCGGGCCACCCGCGCCGCCGCAGCAGCAGGCGCCGCCGGAGCCCGAAGGGCCGCCGCCACCGACTCCGGAGGAGTTGTCTCAGCGCCAGCAGCAGGAGCAGCAGGCGGCCGCGCAGAAGGCGGCGGCGGAGAAGGCCGCCGCACAGAAGGTTGCTGCCGAGAAGGCGGCGGCAGAGAAGGTCGCGGCGCTCAAGGCGGCCCAGGAGAAGGCTGCCGCACAGCGCGCGGCCCAGGCGCAGACTGCCGACGAGAGCGCCGCCGTCGCGGATCTGCGGCGCGGTCTCGCGGCCGAGGAGCACGCGGACTCCGTGCGCAGCAGCGGCGCGCTGGCGAGCTGGCAGGCGGCGATTGCCGCCAAGATCACGCGGGCCTGGCTGCGCCCGCCGACGGCCCGGGCGGGCATAGACTGCATGTTGAACGTGACGCAGGTGCCGGGAGGAGAAGTGACCGAAGTGAGCATTGGCGAATGCAATGGCGACCAGGCGGTGCGCGAATCGATCGAGGCCGCGGTGTACCGCGCCTCGCCGCTGCCGGCGCCGCCGGATCCCTCGTTGTTCGATCGCAACCTGAAAATCAGGTTCACGCCGGACTGATGCTAATGCCGCAAGCCGACAATCTGCGCCGCATGCGCACCTGGCCCGCCGCCGCCGTGCTCGGGGCGTTCCTCCTGGCCGCCGCCCTCGTGCCGCTCCTGGCACACGCGGCACTCGAGATCCAGATCACCTCCGGCGTGCGCGACCCCGTGCCGATCGCCGTCGTACCGTTTACGCCGGCACCGCAGGCCGATGGCGGCCTGGACGTCGCTCAGGTGGTGCAGCACGACCTGGAGGGCAGCGGCCGCTTCCGCGCGCTGCCGCGCGAGCACATGCCCGGGAAGCCGACGCGCGCCGCCGACGTGGTCGCTGCGGACTGGAAAAACCTCGGCAGCGACTACGTGGTGGTGGGCCGGGTATCGGCGCTTGCGGACGGGCAGGTGGCGGTGGACTTCGATCTGGTCAACACGCTCACCGGCGCGCACGTGGCATCGCAGCGCTTCGCGGGACCGGCGAGCTCGCTGCGCAACGCCGCGCATAAGGTGAGCGACGTCGTGTACCAGAAGATCCTCGGCGTGCGCGGTGCATTCGCGACCCGGATCGCCTATGTGGCGGTGGACGGTACACCCCCGGCGCAGCACTACCAGCTGATCGTTGCCGATGCCGACGGCGAGAATGCCCACGTGGTCCTCGAGTCGCGCTTCCCGATCATGTCGCCGGCCTGGTCGCCGGACGGACAGTGGCTCGCCTACGTGTCGTTCGAGAACAAGCGCTCGGGCGTGTACGTGCAACTGGTCAGGAGCGGCGAGCGCCGGCTGGTGTCGGCGCGCTCCGGCGTCAACGGCGCCCCGGCCTGGTCTCCCGATGGCAAGCGCCTGGCGCTTGCCCTCAGCGGCAGCGATGGCGCCCCCGCCATATACATTCTCGACCTCGTCACCCAGGGGCTGACGCGCATCACCGACGACCCCTCGATCGACACCGAGCCGGAGTGGACTCCGGACGGGCGGTCGCTTTACTTCACCTCCGACCGCGCGGGCTCGCCGCAGATCTACGAGATCAGCACCCAGCCGGGCGGTCATCCCAGGCGCATCACTTTCGAGGGCAACTACAACGCCCGACCGCGGATTTCCCCCGACGGCACCGAGCTTGCCATGGTGACGCTCGATGACGGCAACTACCGCATTGCGGTCCAGGACCTGCACACCGGCACGGCGCGCGTGCTGTCGCATGGTCGACTCGACGAATCGCCGAGCTTTGCGCCCAATGGCGCTACACTCATCTACTCGCAGCGCGAGGGCAACGGCAATGCGGGCTCGCTCGCGACGGTGTCGGTCGATGGACTGACGGGCCTGCGACTCAAGGCGGAGCAGGGCGAGGTGCGCGAGCCGGCGTGGGGGCCGTTCGGACCCTGAGAGAGTTTGAACTGCTGGAGAGGAGACCTATGCGTCGAATCATCGTGATCGTGTTGATGGCCGCAGCGCTGGCCGTGAGCGGCTGCGCGAGCAAGCGGCCGAAGCCGGCGCCGCAGAGTGAGGCCCCCGCCGCGGGTGCCGGCGCGGAGGGCGCGGGTGCGAACGGCGCCAACGCCGAGGGCGGCGCCGAGGAGGAGACCGGCGGACCGATGGCGGGGCTGCTGGCCACCCGCACCGTCTATTTCGACTTCGACAGCGCGGTGATCCAGGGACAGGGCGTGGCCTTGGTTGCCGCGCACGCCAAGTACCTGGCAGCCAACCCCGGCGCGCGCGTGCGCCTCGAGGGCAACACGGACGAGCGCGGCTCACGTGAATACAATATCGGCCTCGGCGAACGGCGTGCACAGTCTGTACGGCAGGCGATGCTCCTGCAGGGCGTTTCGGACGGCCAGATCACTACCGTGAGCTACGGCGAGGAGCGACCGGCCGTCATGGGGCACAACGAGGCCGCGTGGGCCAAGAACCGACGCGTCGACATCGTATATCTCGCGCCGGGAGCGCAGATGCCGCCGACGCCGCAGCTGCCGCCGGCACCGCAGCCGGTACCGCAGCCGAAGTAACGGCTACAAGGAGTTGCCCATGCCCGGTATGAGGCTCGCTGCGCCTGTGATCGCGACGCTCGCGCTGCTTGCGGCCGCCTGCGCCAGTACGCCGGAGGACGACCCGGTACAGCAGAAGCTCAACGATCTCGATGCGCGCGAGACGCGCGTCGAGCGCGAGAGCCAAAGCATGGTCGAGATGTCGCAGCACGTCGAACAGCTGCAGGCCGAAGTGCGGCAGCTGCGCGGCCGGGTCGACGAGCTCGAGCATGAGAACGCCGAGATGCGCAAGGAGCAGCACGATCTGTACAGCGATCTGAGCAAGCGCATCGGCAGCGGCCAGCCGGGCACTTCGGATACGGGTCAGGCGGGGGGCGCCGGCAATGCCGGCGGTGCGGCCGGTACGGCCGACACGGCCGGCGGTGCCACAGGCGCTGGGGGAGCCGCCGCGGGGGGCGCCGGCGCGGGGCCAACCACGGGCAGCAATCAGCCGTCCACGGTAGAGCAGGCCGTCTACAACCAGTCGTTCGATGCGCTCAAGGCAGGCAGCTATTCGGTCGCGGTGACGAGCTTCAAGAACTTTCTCGCCACCTACCCGGACAGCTCGCTCGCGCCGAACGCGCAGTACTGGCTGGGCGAGGCGTACTACGTGAACCGCGACTATGACTCGGCGTCGAGTGCCTTCCGGACGGTGCTGAGGAAATGGCCGGACTCAGCCAAGGCGCCCAGTGCGCTGCTGAAGCTCGGTTTCGCGCAACTCGAGCAGAAGCAGTACTCGGCGGCCCGCGCTACCCTGACCCAGGTGACGCAGAAGTATCCCGACAGCGACTCGGCCAAGCAGGCCGCCGACCGGCTGCGGCGTATTCCCGCACAGTAGCGGCCCGCGAGGGCGCTTCCCCGGGGCGAGCGTGACGCGACTTAAGGTCACCGAGATCTTTCATTCCCTGCAGGGCGAGGCGGACACGAGCGGATTTCCGACCGTGTTCGTGCGCCTGACCGGCTGTCCGTTGCGGTGTCAGTACTGCGACACGGAGTACGCCTTCTACGGCGGGGAGTGGTGGGACGTGGAGTCCATCGTCGCGCGGGTGCGCGAGTTCGGCACGCGCTATGTATGCGTCACGGGCGGGGAGCCGCTCGCGCAGAAAGGCTGCGTTGCGCTGCTCCGGGAGCTGTGTGAGACGGGGCTGCGCGTGTCGCTCGAGACGAGCGGCGCCATGGCGCTGGCGGAGGTCGACCCGCGCGTCATCAAGGTGGTGGACGTCAAGACGCCCGGCTCGAACGAGGAGCGGCGCAACCGCTACGAGGAGCTGCCGCGTCTCCAGGGCCACGACCTCGTCAAGTTCGTCATCTGCAGCCGTGCCGATTATGAGTGGAGCCGCGACAAGGTGCGCGAGGTTGCTCTCCCGGCCGGTTGTACGGTGCTGTTCTCCCCGAGCCACGAGCAGCTGCCGGCGCGCGAGCTCGCGGACTGGATTCTGGAGGATCGGCTGGCGGTCCGCTTGCAGATCCAGCTGCACAAGTACCTCTGGGGCAACGTGCCCGGGAAGTAGTCGGGGGTCGCCGCACGTGCCCGCGCAAACCGCAACATCCGCACCCGCTGCGGTGGTGCTGCTCTCCGGGGGTCTCGACTCGGCTACCGCGCTCGCCATCGCGCGTGAGCAGGGCTTCGCCTGCCATGCGCTGTCGGTCGACTACGGCCAGCGGCACGCGGCCGAGCTCGATGCCGCACGGCGCGTGGCGTTCACTGCGGCGGTGCGCGAGCACCGCGTGATGCGCGTCGACCTCGCTGGCATCGGCGGCTCGGCGCTCACGGACACATCGATCGCGGTCCCCGAACAGCCGACTTCCGGCATCCCGGTGACCTATGTGCCGGCGCGCAACACCATCATGCTGGCGCTGGCTCTGGCCTGGGCCGAGGTCCTGGAGGCGCGCGACCTCTTCATCGGGGTCAATGTACTGGACTCGAGCGGCTATCCGGACTGCCGCCCGGAGTTCATCAGCGCCTTCGCCGGCCTGGCGGCGCTCGCGACCCGCGCCGGAGTCGAGGGCCATCCGTGTCGGATGCACGCGCCGCTGATCAGGTGGAGCAAGGCGCAGATCATCCGCGAGGGCGTACGCCTCGGGGTCGACTATTCGCAAACGGTGTCGTGTTATCAGGCGGACGGAAGCGGTGCGGCCTGCGGTCGCTGCGATGCCTGCCGGCTGCGGCGTGCGGGATTTGAGGCGGCGGGGGTGCCCGATCCGACCCGCTACCGGAGACTTTAGCCGCGGTTGCACCCGATATCACGAAAGTGGAACTTTCGTAGGCCGATCGGATCTGCATTCCTCTCGGATCAACAGGTACACATGCATCAGGTCATCCCGGCTACTGGTGCCGTTCGCGGCAATCCACCCCTTGGAGTTGATGCCAACAGCTTCGCTGAGGTGCACTACATCTTTAAGCGAGCTTTCCGGATCTATCAGCGTATTCAGATCCAACATCCTGCCATCTATATATATGAAGGCTCTGATCGTCGTGTAGTTGGTTGACCAGCCGACTATCTCTCCCTGGTCATTGATCGATGCGGCAGAACTGTCGGTGTCACCGCGTATTGTGCCGATATCCACCATTTTCTCTCCGTGGTACAGGAATGCATGGTTAGCAGTTGCACCGTCGAAACCGCCCACCACGTCATCCCGATTGTTTATCCCGTAGGCGAAACTTTCGTAGTTCGTCCCGTTTAGTCCGCTTACGCCACCCGGTTGACCGAGATCCTTTATCGTACCGTTGCGCCATATGACCGCGCGGTCGCCAAAGCACGGATTCGAGCCAGGAGGACTTCCGCAAATGCTCGAGCCGACGATATGGCCCTGGTCGTTTACCGCGTTTGCTACGGCAGGCAAGGTCGCGCATTGAAAGCAATCAAGTATCGGAAGCACATCCAGAGTGTGCTGCGATCCGCGCCACGCGAGCGCCCCGCCACCCGGATAGCCGAAATTTCCCCAGTCCTCCACTATGAGGTCCTGGTTGTTGACGGCATTCGCGAAGCAGTAAGGGCAAAGGCCCCCTTGAGGCAACACTTCGACGGCTCCGCTTTTTGCCCATACCACCGCAACGCCGTCCGGCTCTGCCGACCCGACGACCAGTCCGTTGTCATTGATGCCGTTTGCCTCTGTGTAGGGTTCCGAGCGAACAGTCAAGTAGCGAACTGCGCCACTTTGGTGATCGTATAAAAAAGCCTGCGGTGCCAAAGCGCCCGCGACTACATCTCCAACCACATCGCCACGATTGTTCATCCCGTTTGCCGTGCCGCTATCGCTTAGCGGGATCTCAACGATCCTGTATTTCGGGAGTGGCGATGCGGCCATTGTGGTGGCAGGCGCCAACAGGCCGAGCGAAGCGACAGCGGCGATCGCGGGCGTGCACCTTAAGCTCAGCGCTGAGCGCACCAATTTTGCATACACGAAAGGCGCCTCCCTTTATTTTCTGGCGGTACGCTTGCGTTGGTTCCTGGCTTCTACTACTCCTGTAACGAGAAGGAAACCTGTGTCACACGTAGGAATCAGACTACCCCGCTGACAGTGCTCACGGCCGCCTTGCAAACCGTTTCTCCTAATCGCGCGCGCGGCTCCCTTCACTGTGGTGCGAGACTCGTGCGGTTTGGGGCGTAATTCTCCTTGCAATGGGAGTGGTTCGCACAATGGCGGGACTGCGAGCTGGCGTTGAGCCGGGCAATCTACACGCTGTGCCCGGGACCGCGGGGGTGAACGTCCGCGCCGTCCAGGAGCAGCCTGGGCACGCTTCAGCTACCATTGCGCTGAATGTTGATGCCGGGGAGCGGCTCCCCGGGTGCGGATGCGTTCCAGGCGATGGGCGGTAGCACGGCGGTAGCAGAAGCTGACCCCGAGAGCGCGACCCGCGGATCGAATGTGGTTCTCATGCCGGTCCGCACGGCATCTTCGGTGGTAACAGTTTCGGTGGGGCGTTAGCTCAGTCGGTAGAGCATCGGACTTTTAATCCGCTGGTCGACGGTTCGATCCCGTCACGCCCCAAAGTAAAATCAATCACTTATGCGCGTTTATTCGGTCACCGACGATCCGAGACTGGCCTCCCGTTGCGGTTCGGTTGCGGTAGCGCGCGAGATGGATCTCTCGCCAGCACCAACAACGCCGCATTGGTTGAGTGTCGCGAAAGCACATTCAAGCCGCCGCCAACAAGTGGCTTCCGGCTGGCAGCGCGGCAGAGCGCCACCGCACGGCTCTGTACCGGACGTTTTCTGGAGGAGTGCCTGCATAAAGTCAGGAGGCGCATCGTGCAGCTGCACGGGCAGCTGCCACTCATTTCAGAGTCTTGTGCGCTACCGTACAGAGCAGCTCATAGTGGCCGAGTAACGTTCGCCCTCTGAATCCAGACTCCCTCATGAACGTGCTTGTCCCCCGAGCGACTGTTCGAGCGGATTCAGCAGGGTCTGCTGGCGTGGTCAACCACCGGTGGCGGCCTTCCTTTTTTTTGCGTCGCTGAATGAAGGAGCGATGAAAGCTCTCGTTTATCTGGGTCCGGGGAAGAAGGCTCTGAAAGAGCGTCCGAAGCCGGCAATCGGGGCGCCCACGGATGCGATAGTCAGAATCACCAGAACTACGATCTGCGGCACCGACCTGCATATCCTCAAGGGCGACGTCCCGAGCTGTCAGGCGGGCCGCATCCTGGGCCATGAGGGTGTGGGTATCATCGACGAGGTAGGTGAAGCGGTCACGGCATTCAAGCCGGCAGACCGGGTCCTGATTTCCTGCATCAGCGCCTGCGGAAAATGTGCTTATTGCCGCAAGCTCATGTATTCGCACTGTTCGACCGGTGGCTGGATTCTTGGCAACCGTATCGACGGCACGCAGGCCGAGTTCGTCCGCATTCCCTACGCGGATACCAGTCTCTATCCGATCTCCGAGGGAGCGGATGAGGAGGCGCTGGTCATGCTGAGCGATATTCTGCCAACCGGCTTCGAGTGCGGCGTGCTCAACGGGAAGGTCCAGCCGGGGAGCACCGTGGCGATCATCGGGGCGGGGCCGATTGGGCTGGCGGCTCTGCTCACCGCCCAGTTCTTCTCACCGGCCGAAATCATCATGGTCGATCTCGATGACAATCGCCTCGAAGTGGCGAAGCGCTTCGGCGCCACGACTGTAATCAACAGTGCCGACGGCAAGGCCGGGGAAAGGATCATGAAGATGACAGGCGGGCACGGCGTCGACACGGCCATCGAGGCGGTCGGTATTCCGCAGACCTTCGAGTTGTGCGAGAAGCTCCTGGCTCCCGGCGGGACCCTCGCCAATGTCGGAGTGCATGGAACGAAGGTGAATCTGCATCTCGAGAACTTGTGGGACCGGAACATTACGATCACCACGCGACTGGTCGATACCGTCAGCACACCGATGCTGCTCAACACGCTACGATCTCAAAAGATCGACCCGAAACGTCTGATCACTCACCGCTTCAGGCTCGAGGGAATCCTCGACGCCTATGAGACCTTCGCGCACGCGGGTGATACGCGCGCGCTGAAGGTGATCATTGAACATTGAGCCGCCCGCCGGCCACCGCCCGCGGCAAGGGAGATAAATCCATGAGCGAACAAGGCTTCATTTCACGCCGCGAGGCCTTAAAGCAAGTCGTGTTGCTGTGTGGCGTGGCTGGCGCCCTGGCTGCGACCCCGGAGGTACAGGCGGCTGACCTGCCTCATCTGACACCTGACGATCCAACCGCTAAGGCGCTCGGATATCACGACGACGCCAAGACAGTCGATTCAAAGCAGTTTGCGACCTATAAGCCTGATCAGACCTGTAGCACTTGTCAGCAGCTGCAGGGCACGACAGGTCAGTCCTGGCGTCCTTGCAACATCTTCCCCGGCAAGGCGGTGAATGCGAACGGCTGGTGCCAGGTGTGGGTGAAGAAGGGCTGAAGCGATTCCCCAGCAAAGGCAGGGGTCTCCTTACTCCAGGGACTACATCTGGTTCCGGCGACGTCGAAGACCCTCCTCGAAAGTCAACGAACGGGTGCGAAGCCTTATGGAGCATGCAAATTGGGTGCGCAGAGCCGGGATTTTCCTGTTCCTGGTGAGCTTTAGTCTCGCCGCGCCGCTGGCACATGCGGTACCCAGTTTCGCCCGCCAGACGGGCATGGCCTGCGAAGCCTGCCATACGGTCTTTCCGGAGCTGACGCATTTCGGCCGCGTCTTCAAGGCGAACGGCTACACGCTCACCAACCTGAAGCAGGTGCGCGATGTAAGCGGCAAGAAAGAGGAGCTGCTCGAGCTCTCCCAGATGCCGCCTCTTTCGATCATGGCGCAGATCTCGTACACCGAGATGAAGACTCCGGTGCCCAATCTCTCGAGCGCCGGGGCTCCGGGTGTCGCCCAGAACGGCACCGCAGGCTTTCCGCAGCAGTTCAGCTTCTTCTACGCGGGCAAGATCGCCCCGAACTTCGGCGCCATGTTCCAGCTCACCTATGACAATGCCAGCGGCACGATCGGCATCGACAATTCGGACCTGCGGTTCGCGGACGAAGCGCTGCTGCCGGATAACTCGACGCTGACTTATGGCCTGTCGCTCAACAACAACCCGACGGTCCAGGACCTGTGGAATTCGACCCCGGCGTGGGGATTTCCGTACGCCGCGAGCAACGCCAACGTGTCGCCGCTCGCCGCCGCGGCGATCAGCGGCCCATTCGCGCAGAACGTCGCGGGCCTCACCGGCTATCTTTACTGGAGGGAGTCACTGTACATCGAAGCCGGTGGCTACCGTTCCGCCCAGCAGGGCGTCACCAACCAGCTCACCGGCGGCGCCGGGCCCCTCGATGGCACGGCCTCGAACGTGATCCAGGGCATGACTCCCTATTGGCGCGTCGCCTACGAGGGCAACTGGGACCGGAATTCTCTCGAAGTCGGGGTTTATGGCGCGGATTTCAAGGTACTGCCCGGCGCCGCGTCCGGCACGCCGACGGCGCTCAGCGGACCGGTCAACCGCTTCAATGACGTCGCCGAGGACCTGCAGTACCAGTTCATCGGCGAAGAGCATCTGTTCTCCCTGATCGGCACTCATATTCACGAGTCGATGTCGCTGGATGCGAGCTTTGCCACGGGAGCCTCGGCCAATCTCTCCGATACGCTGTCGACGACCGAGCTCGCAGCGACCTATTACTACCGCCGCAAGATCGGGGGAACGGTGCAATACTTTTCAACCACCGGTAGCTCCGATAACGGACTCTATCCGGCCACTGCACCCGGCCAGCCCGGGGTGGTGACGAGCGCCAGCGGCTCGCCCGACACGCGCGGGTGGATCGGGGAGGTGAACTATCTGCCCTGGCTCAACGTCAAGGTGTCACTGCAATACACGTGGTACAGCAAGTTCAACGGCGGCAGCACCAACTATGACGGCGTCGGCCGCAACGCCTCCGACAACGACACCCTCTACCTGCTGCTGTGGTTTGCGTATTGAGGTAACGTCATGCGCATCACTGATCCGGTCCGTTTAACCCGGCCGCGAGCAGCTCACTGCATGCGCCCCTGGCTGCTCGCCTGCGCGGCGGGCCTGGGCGCCGTCGCCGGCGCGGCGCACGCCGACGAAGCAGACGTTGCCGCGCAACTGCACGCGCAGAAGATCGCGATGACCGTGTGCGGCCCGTGCCATGGACCCAATGGCAACAGTACGCAGCCGAAGTTTCCGCGCCTGGCGGGACAGAACGCCACCTACCTGAGCGCGCAGCTCAAGGCGTTTCGCTCCCAGAGCCGCGGCGACCCCGATGCCATCGGTTACATGTGGGGCATGGCGAGCGAGCTCGATGACGCAACGATCGCCGGCCTGGCGAGCTACTACGCCGCGCAATCGGCCGAGCCAAGCATGCGAGCCGGCGATGCCGCGCTGATCGCACGTGGCCGGGCGATCTTCGAGAACGGCATCGCGAGCGAGGGCGTGCCGGCCTGCAGCGCCTGCCACGGCCGAGATGCGCACGGCCTGCAAGACTTTCCGCGCCTTGCCGGACAGCACGCGCAGTACGTCCTGAAGCAGCTGGCCTCATTCCAGAGCAACATGCGCAACGTCGCCATCATGCACGGCGTGGCGCAGAACCTCCGCCGCCCGGAGATGGAAGCGGTCGCCTCGTTCCTGGAAGCACAGCCATAAGAGGGATTAGTCGTCGGTTGAGAGCGGTAGCTCGAGAGAGAACACGCATCCCTTACCCGGCAGATTGCGCACCGACACCTTGCCGCCGTGCGCTTCCATGGCCTGCTGCACGATCGCCAAACCTAACCCAAAGCCGGTGCGGTCTTCGCCACGTTGCACGAACGGCTCGAACAGCTCTGCCGCATTGCCCTCAGGCAGCCCACCGCAGCAATCCTCGATTTCAACCACGACGCGATCGGCGTGGCGTTCGGCCCGAACCCTGACCGCGCCTCCTTCCCCGCTGAACTTGACGGCATTCTCGAGCACGTTGCCAATCGCGGAGCGCAGCAGTCGCGGATCGCCGTTGAAGAGTAGTTTGTCCGGAGCACTGACGGTGAGCTCGATTTCGCGTTGCTGGGCGGCGACCCGCGTTTCCGTAACCACCTGATCGAGCAGTGTGCGGAGGTCAACCGGCTCGCGCCGCAGCTGCACATGCCCGGCGAGGCGGTCGGCCGTCAGGACCTCGTCGGTGAGCTGACGCAGTGATGTGAGATTGCGGGTTAGGAGGCTCAACGCCCCGGCATCCTCCGGCCGCGCTTTCTTACGCAGTGCAGTGACTGCCATGAATGCATTCATGAGCGGAGTGCGCAACTCATGCGCAAGGAAAGCGACGTGTTGTGAATGCGCGCGTGCGATTTCCGCATCGCGACGGTTAACGTAAGCCGAGACTGCTTCCACTCGACCGGCGTTGAGCAGACGCAGCACGCGCCGAAAATTATGGATGGAGATGCTGGCGCCTATTGCTTCCACCTCCTCAAGAATGCACTCCGTGAGTATCTCGTATTCACGAATCACTTCCCCCAGGTCAAATCCCACCCGTAGCCGTTGGGTGCCATGGTCAGCGGAGGCCGAATTGCCGGTGGCAGGGCGGGCAGCGTCGGTCGGCCCCTCCTCGGCGCGAAGCGCTGCGAGCACTGCATCGAAGAAGTGCGGCAAATGGTCCCACAGCTCGCCACGGCTCAATTCTTTGTCGGCGTGTTCCCTGCTGATCCGCTGCGTCCAGCGGGCCAGAATGTCCGCCCGTCGAGCGGCGAGCAGAGGAGTGAGATGAATGGTGTCGTTCACGGAGCCTCCTCGAACGGCGGCGCGAGGGTAGTCCACTGCCGCCTGGATTGCCATTGGCGGCCACGGGTAGATAGCGGTGCACTGCCGAAATAGCGGGCGATTCCACAGCACCCGTGGTAGGAGAGCCACCTGTTGGCGAGCGCGGCCTGCAGCGTGGCGTCACCGGGGCTGTTGGGACCACCGCCATATGAGGCCGCGTCTGACTGCCATGCAGCGCTGCTAGTGGGAGACTCTGCAGTCCACGAACCGGAGAATCACATGCCTTACGAAAGCAGCAGTACCGAAGGTCGGGCGAATACGCCGCGGAGCCCGGGCGAGAACAACCCGAATCTTCGCGATAGTTTGCACCAGGCGGCAGGCGCCGCCGTGGAGAACGCTACCGAGCTCGGCCGCGAGGCGCGCGCGAAGGCTGATAAGGTGCGCACCTCAGCCGCTCGGGGTCTGGACACTGCCGCGGACGCCGTGCATGCCGGCGGTGACCGCCTCGCGAGCGCGGCCCATCGCGCCGGCGACGCGCTTGCGTCGGGGGCCGAGTATGCCCGTGCCAATGATGCCGGCGACATGGTTGACGACTTCATGGGCCTGATGCGCAACAACCCCGGTCCGACGCTGGTGTGTGCGGCGGCTTTGGGGTTCCTGCTCGGGCGCGCTGTCTATCGGCACTGAAAGCGAGGGGCAATTGGCAGCTGTGCGCGGGCCGGCGATCGGGTCGGGACGAGCGATCGCCGATGTCCTGGTTGATATCGGCCGCAATGCGCAGGACCTGCTGCGCGCCGAGATCCGCCTCGCCCAGTCGGAAGTACGCGAGCAACTGATCGGCGCACAGTCAACGGTCGTGCTGGTGGTTGTGGGGGTAGCGGGTGCCGTCCTCAGTGGCTTCTTCCTGCTGCTCGCGGCGCTGTTTGCCTTGCGCTTCGTGATGCCGGCGTGGGCCGCCGCGCTGTGCGTCACCGCAGTGCTGTCAATGGTCTCGGCGGTTGCGTTGACGGTTGGAGTGCGCCGGCTCAAGGCGTCGCGACCGGTGCTCAAACCGCTCGAGGCCAGCGTCAAGGAGGATGCTGCATGGGACAGACAAGCGACCAGATAGAAAGTCACATTCGCAATACGCGGGAGGATCTGCGTACCAACCTCGACGAGCTCGAGGGTCGGGTCAAGTCGGCAGTGGACTGGCGCGAGAGGTTTCGGCGCAACCCGGCGCTAGGCGTAGGCCTCGCTGTGGGCGCCGGGTTCCTGTTGGCGAGCATCACGACGCGTCCCTCGCGTCGAGCGGCCGTACGCCGTGAATCTGCCCCCGCGCCGTACCGGCGCCGCGGTCCCGTTCAGAGCCTGTTGGACAACGTGCAGAGTACCCTGATCGGGTTCGTTGCTGCGCGCGCTGCGGATCTCGCAACCGGTGTCCTGCTCGGCCCCGCGCGTCGAGTGGATGAGCGCGCCGCTGCGAGCGCGGAGGATGTGCAAGGTGAGGGCGACTACCGCGCGGCGCGCAGCTACAGGCGTTCCGCCGAGACATTCGCGCAGACGGCGGATGTCGATCGCGCCGCGCGTCGGGCAGCGCCGAGAAATCGGACCGAAGCCGAAGAGATGGCAGCGGCTGAAGCGCAGGGACGTGCGCGCGCCAGGTCTCAAGGGTAAGCGAGCGCCTACTCGGGAAGGATGCGCAAGAGTACATACGCGCCGTCTGCGCAGGCGTACTCAGTACTCCGGGATACATTGCTGCCAGGGGTGATTTATGGGTCGTGGGATTCTGCTTTGGTTCTTAGGAGTGCCGATTCCGATCATTCTGCTCCTCGCTATGTGTTCGCATTGAACCCCACATGCAGCTAGCAACGCAGGCAGGGCAGCAACGCATGGATGCCTCATACGACTCGCCAGAGGCGCCGGTCGCGACCCGATCAATCGGCGCGTCAACCTCTGCAGTCTCGTGGGGCGCAGTCTCCGCAGGCACAGCCGTCGCAATCTCGGTCAGCCTCCTCCTTCTGACGCTGGGCGCCGGCTTGGGATTAGCCTCCCTCGGTCCTTCGATACGCAGCACAGCTTCGCCCGGGCATTTAGCTGCCCTGGCTACCGTTTGGGTCATCATTGTGCAGTGGCTCTCCGCTACCGCGGGGGGCTACGTCACAGGGCGACTTCGAACTCGGTGGGTGGGGACACATACGCACGAGGTTTTCTTCCGAGACACAGCTCACGGGCTCGTCACCTGGGCAGTCGCCACGGCGATTGTCGCGATCGCGGTGGCGTCGGCGGCCTCGCCGCTGCTCGCTGGTGGGATTCGCGCCGCGGCAAGCGGCACAGCGCAGGGCACGGCGGGAACCACAAGCACTCAAGGCGCTGCTGTTGCGGCGTACGACGTCGATGCGCTGTTTCGCACCGCTCCGACGGAGGCCAATTCCTCGGCAACTGTTGCTGCCTCAGACGAGTCGAGAACTGAGGCGACTCGAATCCTGGCGAACGGACTGAGCGGTGGTGGCGTTCAGGAGGCCGACCGGGCGTATCTGGCGCAATTAGTCGTCGAACGAACAGGCGTGCCTCGGGCCGAAGCTCAGGAGCGCGTCGATGACATCGTTGCGCGCACTCAACAAAAGGTCGAGTCCGCGCGCAAGGCGGCGGCGATGTCGTCCCTGCTGACTGCGCTGGCCATGCTGGTCGGTGCGTTCGTGGCATGCGTCGCTGCCGCACTCGGTGGCAGGGAGCGAGACCAGCATCCCTAGTGCGGCCCAATCTGCCGGTCAACGGCTCGAATCCGTCATGCCCGGATTCGCGGCACGCGGGTGAGCTGATGTAAGGTGCGCCCTTTCCCCCGAGGGGTGAAAGTCCATGCGTACCAGAAGAACTGCGCGGAACTGGCTCATCGTGATCGCGGCGCTCGGCAGCATGAGTGCCCTCACCGCGGCGGCGCAGGACTCCGAGAAGCAAAGCGCTTTCAGGTTTCGCTTCGTGGGGCCGAAGGTCGGCAACCGTATCGCGGCAGTCGCGGGAGTCGCGGGCGATCCGAGCGTCTACTACGCCGGGGCGGCCTCCGGCGGGGTGTGGAAATCGGTCGATGGCGGCAACCGCTGGGATCCGATCTTCGACAAGGAGAACGTGGCGGCCATCGGCGCTCTGGCGGTCGCACCCTCGGAGCCGGGCACGGTGTGGGCAGGCACCGGCGAGGCCTGGGCCATCCGCGACAGCGACGTGATGGGCAACGGAATCTACAAGTCCACCGATGCCGGGCGAACCTGGACGAACATGGGGCTGCCGGAATCAGGCCGCATCGGTCGCATCGTCATCCATCCGACCAATCCCGATATCGTATTTGCCTGCGTGCTCGGCCGCACCACCGGGCCGCAGCAGCAGCGCGGCGTCTTCCGCACCACGGACGGCGGTCAGCATTGGGCACGGGTCCTGTTCGCCGGCGAGAATGTCGGTTGCTCGGGACTGTCCATGGACGCGCACGATCCGCATACGCTGATAGCCGGTATGTGGCAGGTGGAGATGCATACCTGGGGCGAATACAGCGGCGGCCCCGGCAGCGGGCTTTACATCTCACATGACGGTGGCACGACGTGGAAGCAGCTGGAGAAACACGGCCTGCCGGATCCGCCCGTGGGCAAGATCGACGTCGCGATCGCGCCGACCAATTCGAAGCGGATCTATGCGCTGATCCAGACGAGCGATCAAGGCTCGGTATGGCGCTCCGACGACGCCGGGGAGAACTGGAAGCTCGTCAATTCGGACCGCTCGCTGATCGGGCGCGCGGGCTACTACATCCGCATCGCCGTATCGACGGGCCGGGACAACGAGGTGCTGGTCGCGAACAGCTCCTTCCACCAGTCGCTGGACTCGGGTGAGAGTTTCCGCGAGGTACCCTGGGGAGGCGATACGCACGACATCTGGATCGATCCGGCCGATCCCGATCGCTTCGTCGTCACCGACGACGGCGGTATGCACATTACGACGGTCCATGGACGCGGCTTCCACGACGTCACGCTGCCCATCGGGCAGATGTACCACGTCGACGTGGACAATCAGATCCCCTATTACTTCTACAGCAACATGCAGGACGACGGGAACATGCGCGGTCCCAGCGTGCCCATGGGGCCGCGGGAGACTGGTTGGGACCGCCACATGGGAGGCTGCGAGTCCGGCTTCACGGTTCCGGACCTCGTCGACCCGAACGTGGTGTGGGCGACCTGCTACGGGGACACCGTCACGCGCTGGGATGCGCGCTACAGGGAGGCTCATTCCGTCAGCCCCTGGAAGCACACACTCGACTCCCCGCCCAATGCCATCAAGTACCGCTGTCACTGGACTCCGCCGCTGGCCATCGATCCCTTCGACCACAACACCGTCTACTACGGTTGCCAGGTGATCTTCAGAACCACCGATGCGGGCCAGACCTGGTCGGTGGTCAGCCCGGACCTGTCCACCCAGGACCCGGCACACATCGCCCCCTCCGGCGGCATCGTCGGCGACAATCTCGGGCAGTTCTACGGCGAGGTCGTGTTCGCGATCGCACCCTCGAAGATCCGGAAAGGGCTCATCTGGGCCGGCACCAACGACGGCCAGATCTGGTACACACGGGACGCGGCGGCGAATTGGGTGAATGTCACGAGTCACATCGCCGGGCTCCCTCCCGGCGGAACGGTCGTCAGCATTACCCCTTCGAGCTTCGACGCCGCGACGGCCTATGTCGCCGTGGACTTCCATCTGGTCGATAACCGCGACCCCTACATCTATAAGACCAGCGACTTCGGCAAGACCTGGAAGCGCATCAACAGCGATCTGCCGAAGGGCGAGTTGTCCTACGTTCGCACGGTCACCGACGACCCGAACTGCCCGGGGCTGCTGTTCGCAGGCACCGGGAACGCTCTCTATTATTCACTCGATGACGGCGGGCACTGGAGCGCTCTCAGGACTGGTCTGCCTCCCGCCCCGGTGACCTGGGCGGTGGTGCAGAAGGAATTTCACGATCTTGTTGTCTCGACCTACGGCCGCGGCCTGTACATCCTCGACGACATCACGCCGCTCGAGCAGATGGCGAAGCATCGCTCCGAGGCGGCGGTGGTCCTGTTCGAGCCGCGCAAGACTTACCGCTTCGTGCAGGGCGGTGCAGCCATGGTCAATTTCTCACTGAACGCCGTACCGAAGGATCCCGTGCACGTCGAGGTCCTCGACTCGCAGGGCAACAGCGTACGTAAACTCGACGCGAAGGACCTGGTCGTCGGCATCAACCGGGTGAAGTGGGATCTGCACTACGATTCACCGCGGCTCGTCGCGCTGCGCACCCTGGCGCCCGACAACCCGCGCATCTGGCGGGAGCCGCGCTTCTGGGATGAGGACTCGCGCCCCATCACGCACTGGGGTGTGCGGGAGGCGGAAGTCGGTCCGGTCGTCGCCCCGGGCACCTACACTCTGCGTCTGACAGTAGCGGGCCATTCCTATGACCAGCCCCTCACGGTCGTGAGCGATCCCCACGCACCGGGCTCGGAGGCTGACATCCAGCTGTCGGTCAAGACGCTGCTGCGGATTCGCGATGACATCAGTCACGCAGCCGACTCCGTCAATCAGATGGAGTGGCTGCGCAAGCAGCTGGAGGTCGTCGAAGCGATGCTCAGGCCGGCGAAGGCCCCCAGGAAGTCCGAGGGGCGGCCCGATGAGGCGGGCGAGGAGCACGAGTCGGAACCGGCGCCCGCGCCGCCGCGCGTGTTGAGCGCTGCCGAGGAGCAACAGCGCACCGAGCTGCTGCAGGCGTCCAGGAGCCTCGGCGACAAGCTGCAGACGCTGGAGTCGCAGCTCGTCTCGCGGGGATTGCGCGACAGCGACGACAAGTACTTCGTCGAGGCCGACGGGGCCTATCTGGATCTCATCTGGCTCAACGCCGAGGTCGGAACCGGCGGCGGCGATGTCGCCGGCGGCGCAGATTTCGCGCCTACCGCCGCGCAGCTGGCTACGCTGCAGACACTCGAGGGCCAGATGTCCAGCGTCGATGCCGACTTGCGGAAGATCCAGCAGCAGGATCTGCCGGCGTTCAATCAGTCTCTCGAGCGGGCCAACCTCGTCCCCCTGGCAGGCGGCGGGGGCTCGCCATGAATCCCCTGCGAATCGCCGGACTGCGGATCCACTGACAGGACCGCTTCACTGCATCGTGCACGATTGAGGGCCGCCCCAAAGGAGCGGCCCCCAACCGATCGCCTCAATGCCAGTTGTTGGTCTTGCGGAACTCCTTCGCCTGGCGCTCGGCCTCATCACGAGCGAGCCCATAGCGTTCCTGCAGCTTACCCGCCAGCTGTTCCCCGTGGCCCTCGAGCTGACGCAGATCATCGTCAGTAAGCTGGCCCCACTTTTCCTTTACCTTGCCCTTGAGCTGGTGCCACGCACCCTCCATGCGATCGTTGTTCATCGTCGAATCCTCCAGTTGTTGCCCCGACTCTGTCCTGGTCGGGATTCCGAGGGAGCTATGTAGCGCCCATCGACCGTCCGCGACCAGCCGCGGCGCATCGACAGTTGCGGTAGGCACAGGCTGACAGCGAGCGGACGATGGCCGCCGACACCCGCATAACTGATATCGTATAGGCGCAAGCAAGCGGTGGACCGGACACACCGGCCGCGCTGGCGCTTCGACTCCGTCAGGCCCGATGATTTTGCGGAGGGTCCATGGTTCATTGCAGAGCATGCGGCAAGGAAATCCACGAGCTTGCCAGGGTGTGCCCGCAGTGCGGTGCGCCGCAGAGTGATGTGCCGGCCACCGACCGGAGAATTCTGCCGGCGTTCCTTCTCTGCCTTTTCCTCGGCTGGACCGGTGCCCACCGCTTCTATGTCGGCAAGATCGGCACCGGGATCCTGATGCTGTTCACGGGCGGGGTCCTCGGCGTCCTGTGGCTCATAGACTTCATCATGATCATCGTCGGTGCGTTCACCGATAAGGCCGGCAACAAAATCACCGAGTGGCTTTAGCCCGCTGCGAACTTCCTCAGGATGAGCACGGGCGAGTCGCCGGAAATCCACCTCGGTCTCGACACCGGCGGCACCTACACGGACGCGGTCGCGCTGACCGGCGACCGGCGGATCGCTGCCACCGCCAAGGCGCTCACCACTCCCTGGGATCTGTCGGTCGGGCTCGGTGAGGCGCTGCGCGCCGTGCTGACAGCACTGCCGGCGGGAACCCGTCGCGAGCAAGTGACCCTGGTCTCCGTGTCCACGACCCTCGCGACCAACGCCGTGGTCGAGAACCGCTTCAGCCCCGTCTGCATCATCCTGGTCGGCTTCGACGATCGGATGGTCGAGCGCTCAGGCCTTGGGCGCGCCGCCGGAGGCGTGGTGGTGCGGGTACGCGGTGGCCATGACGCCACCGGGGAGGAGTCCGAGCCTCTCGATGAGTCCGCAGTCGCGGCGGCGGTGCGCGAGCACGGCGCCCAGGTCGAGGCATTTGCGGTGGCGGCGATGTTCTCGGTCAGAAACATCGCGCACGAGGAGCGCGTGCGCGAACTGATCCGCGCCGCGTGCGGCAAGCCCGTGACGTGCAGCCACGAGCTCAGCTCCCATCTCGATGCGCCGCGGCGCGCGCTGACTGCCGCGCTCAACGCGCGCCTTACGCCACAGATCGCCCGGCTCCTCGAGGCGCTGCGCGGCGTGCTCGGGCAGGAGGGGATTGCAGCACCGGTGATGATGGCCAAGGGCGATGGCACGCTGATGCGCGCCGAGGTGGCGCTCGAGTATCCGGTCGAGACGGTATTGTCGGGGCCGGCCGCGAGCGTCGTCGGCGCGGGCTTTCTCACGGGTCAGGATGACTTCGCGGTCGCCGACATGGGCGGCACGACGACCGACGTCGCGATCGTCGCGGGCGGCCGGCCGGTGGTGTGCGCCGACGGCGCCGTGATCGGCGGCTGGCGCACGATGGTGGAGGCCATCGAGGTTCACACCTGCGGTCTCGGCGGTGACAGCGAGGTGCAGTTCGATCGCGACGCGCGCCTGAAGGTGGGGCCGCGCAAGGCCATGCCGCTGTCGCTGCTCGCCGAGCGGTTTCCGGGCGTGCTCACGGAGCTGCGCCAGCTCGCCGCCGCCGGGCGGCTGCCGCCCCATGCCGCCCGGAGGGCTCGATCGCCTCGAGCGCCGGGTATGGGAAGGACTCGATGCCGCGCCGCGCCGGCTCGGCGATGTCGCCCGCACGGCGCCGGGGGTGGAGGCGGTGCGGCGGCTGGTAGATCGCGGCCTCGCGACGCTGGCCGGCTTCACGCCTACAGATGCGCTGCATGCGCTCGGACGGCAGCAGCTCTGGAACGTCGAAGCGGCGCGGCTCGGAGCCACTATCCTCGCCATCGAGGAGCGCAACGCGCGGGCCCTGAGGCAGACGGACGACGCTGTGCAGATCTGCGAGCGCACTTACGAACACGTGGTGTGCGAGGCGGGGCGCGTGCTGCTCGCGAGCGCGCTCGCCCGCGATCCGGGCGTGGAGGCCGCCCAGGGGCACTGGGGGCCGCTGGGCGTGCTGATCGAGGAGGTGGTCGCTGGCCGGCCCTTCTCGCGAGTGATCGATGCACGGCTGCGCCTGGCTACGCCGCTGATCGCGGTCGGTGCGCCGGCCGGGGCCTACTATCCGGAGGTCGCACGGCGTCTCGAGGCGCAGCTCCTCGTGCCCGAGCACGCGCCAGTCTGCAACGCGATCGGCGCGGTCGTGGGCGTCGTATCTGAGACCTGCGAGGTCCTGGTGAATCAGCCGATGTTCAGAGTCTTCCGGGTGCACGATCCGGCGGGCAGTCGCGACCACGTCGAGGCGCACGCGGCGATCGAGGACGCGCGGCACGTCTCGCGCGAGCTGGCGCTTGCGGCGGCGCAGCGTGCCGGAGCCTGCGAGCCGCAGGTCGAGACGAGTGTCACGGAGCGCCGCGCGCGCGGCGGCGCAGACGGCGACTACCTGGCGGAAGCCACTGTGCGCTCGCGGGCCACCGGACGGCCGACAACGGCGCGCTCGCAGCCGCAGCCGCTGCGCCCATAGTCCCGCGCCACGGCGCGGCGCTATAGTGGTGCCGCCCCACCGCAGGCGATGACTCGGCCTGCGCAGTACGCGGCCTCGCGTGCTGCTCCCGCCGTGACGCCACTCCCAGGCTTCGCAAGGAGAACCCACAATGAGCGCTGTACTCAAAGAGCCGCAGATCACCCGTCCAGTCGCGCAGTTCATTTCGAAGGCCGGAAAACTGCTCATCGACGGCAAATGGATCCCGGCCGCTTCCGAACAGACCTTCGAGGTCAAGAACCCGGCAACCGGCGCGACCATCGCTCATGCTGCCGAAGGTGATAAGGCCGATATCGACGCCGCGGTACGCGCCGCGCGCCGCGCGCTCGAATCCGGGCCCTGGGCGACGATGACCGCCTCCGAGCGCGGCAGGATGGTATGGCGGATCGGCGATCTCATCTCGAAGTACAACGATGAGCTCGCCGAGCTCGAATCGCTCGACAACGGTAAGCCGATGGCCGTGGCGCGTGTCGCCGACGTGCCGCTGGCCGCGGACATCTTCCAGTACATGGCGGGCTGGAGCACCAAGATCGAGGGCAAGACGATCCCGCTCTCGGTGCTCTACACGCCGGGCGTGCAGTATCACTCCTATACGCGGCCTGAGCCGATCGGCGTCGTGGGCCAGATCATCCCCTGGAACTTCCCGCTGCTGATGGCGGCCTGGAAGCTCGCGCCGGCACTCGCCACCGGCTGCACGGTGGTCCTGAAAGTTGCGGAAGAGACGCCGCTCTCGGCGCTGCGCCTCGGGGAGATTCTGCAGGAGGCGGGATTGCCGCCGGGAGTGGTGAACATCGTGACCGGATTCGGTGAGACCGCCGGGGCGGCGCTGGCGGCCCACCCGGGCGTGGACAAGGTGGCCTTCACCGGGTCCACCGAGGTCGGACGCCTGATCGTGCAGGCGGCGGCGCGCGACCTCAAGCATGTGTCGCTCGAGCTCGGCGGCAAATCCCCGAACATCGTCCTCGAGGACGCGGATCTCGACATCGCGATCCCGGGGGCCGCGAGCGCGATCTTCTTCAACCACGGACAGTGCTGCTGCGCGGGCTCGCGGTTGTACGTGCACGAGCGGCTGTTCGACAAGGTCGTGGCCGGAGTCGCCGACCAGGCCAAGGCGATCAGGCTGGGATCCGGCCTCGATCCGGCGACGCAGATGGGCCCGATGGTGTCGCAGATCCAGCGTGACCGCGTCTGCGGCTACCTCGAGTCGGGCAAGCAGGATGGCGCCAAGGCCGTTGCCGGGGGTCGGGCGCGTGAAGGGGCAGGGTACTTCATCGAGCCGACGGTGTTCGTCGATACCAGGCCCGATATGAAGGTCGTCAAAGAGGAGGTCTTCGGTCCGGTCGTCACGGTGTCGCCGTTCAAGGAGGCGGGCGATGCCCTGGTGCACGAGGCCAACGACACGATCTACGGCCTGGCCGCCGGCATCTGGACGCGCGACGTCAGCAAGGCACACGCGCTTGCGGCGCGCCTCAAGGCGGGAACGGTCTGGGTCAACTGCTACAACATCTTCGATGCCGCGCTGCCCTTCGGCGGCTACAAGCAGTCCGGCTGGGGCCGCGAGATGGGCGAGGCGGTGCTCGAGAACTACCTGGCCACGAAGGCCGTGACCATCCGTCTGTAGATTGTGTCCTGATGGGTGAGGAAACCCCGCTGCCGCGGGGTCTCCTTCAGACCTCCAGCCGGTCCCCGGGACGCGCGACCAGCGAGTAGAGCACCGGCATCAGATATACGCTGATCAGCAAGCGCGTGAAGAGCCCGCTCACGATCACCAGCGCAAAGGGACGTTGCGAGTCGGTGCCGACGCCGGTGGCGAGCGCGACAGGCAGCAGCCCGAGAGCGGCCACCAGGGCGGTCATCATGATCGGCCGCAGGCGCAGGATCGCGGCATGGCGGATAGCCTCGGCGAGGTCCGTACCCTCGCGGCGCAGCTCGTTCACGTACGAGATGTAAACGACCGCGGTCTGCACCGAGACGCCGAAGAGCGCAAGGAACCCGATGCCGGAGGAGACCGAGAACGGCGTATCCGTGATCCAGAGCGCCACGAGCCCGCCGGCGGGCGCCGACAGCAGCACACCGAGCACCGTGATGAATGGGAACTTGAAGTTGTTGTAGAGCGCGAACAGCAGCAGGAAGATCAGGCACAGGGTGAGTGGCAGGATCACGTGCAGCTGCTGCCGCGAGGCGGTGTATTCGGAGTATTCGCCGCCCCAGTCGAGATGGTAGCCCTGCGGCAGGGTGACCTGGCGGCCGACCTCCCGGATGGCTTCGTTCACCGCGCTTGCCAGGTCCCGTCCCTCCACCGAGAACTGCACGCCGATGTAGCGCGAATTGTCCTCGCGGTAGATGAACGAGGCGCCATTGGTCACGCGGATGTCGGCGACCTCCTTGAGCGGGATCTGTTGCCCGGCGGGTGTCGCCACCAGGATATTGCCGATCTCTTCCGGGTTGTCCCGGTACTGCTGCTCGAGGCGCACGATGAGATCGAACTGCTTCTCGCCCTGCACGACTTCGGTGGCGACGTCCCCGCCGATGGCGGTCTGGATCAGGGCGTTGATGTCGGAGACGTTGAGACCGTAACGGGCGATCCGGGCGCGGTTGATCGAGAGGGTGAGGCTCGGCTGGCCGAGCTCCTGCACCAGGGTGATGTCGCGGATGCCGCGCACCCGCTCGAGGATCCGCTTGATCGCCTTGCCCTTCTGCTGCAGCGTGTTCAGGTCGGCACCGAAGACCTTGACGGCGAGCGCGCTCTTCAAGCCGGTTTCGGCCTCATCGACCGCGTCCTCGGCCGGCTGCGTGTAATTGAAGGTGATGCCCGGGAAGGCCGCGAGTTTCGAATTGATGGCCTCGATGAGCCCCGCCTTGTTGCGATAGGCGCCGTCCCATTGCGAATAGGGTTTGAGTCCGACGTAAAACTCGACGTTGAAGAACCCGGTGGAATCCGTGCCGTCGTCGGGCCGGCCGAGCTCGGAGGCTACCGTAGTGACCTCAGGGAACGAGCTGAGCACCGTGCGCACGCGCGGGGTGATCTTCGCCGCCTCGTCGAAGGAGATGGTGTAGGGCATGGTGGCGCGCACCCAGAGTGCGCCCTCGTCGAGTTTGGGCATGAACTCGGCGCCGATACGCGGAATGAGCAGGAGCGTAACGGCCAGCAGCACCGCCGCCGCGAGCGTCGTCTGCCAGCGGCGGGCGAGGCAGTAGTCGAGCCCCCGGATGTAGCGCGACCTGATCGCCTCGAACCCCGGGTTGCGCCGCTCCGGCACGCCGCGGCGCATGAACACCGAGCACAGCACCGGCAGGAGCGTCAGCGTCACGATGAGCGAGCCGATGATGGCGAAGACCATGGTGTCGGCCATCGGCTTGAAGAGCTTGCCCGAGGGGCCGGACAGCACATAGATCGGCAGAAAGCCTGCGACGATCACCGCGACGGCGTACACCAGCGGCCGGTCTACTTCGGCGGCGGCCTCGCGGATGATCTGACGCACATCGAGCGCCGCGCCGGCGCGCGCGGCCATCTGGCGGTAGATGTTCTCGACCATGACGACCGCGCCATCGACGAGGATGCCGAAATCCACCGCGCCGATCGACAGCAGATTGGCGGAGGCGTTCTGCAGATCGAGACACACGAACGCGAAGAACAGGGCGAGCGGGATGCTGACGGCGACGATCAGCCCGGCGCGCAGGTCGTACAGGAAGAAGATGAGGACCGCGACGACCAGCACCATGCCGCGCAGCAGGTTGCGCTCGACCGTCTCGGTCGTCAGCTCGACGAGATCGGTGCGGTCGTAGAACGGCACGACCTTTACGTCCCTGGGCAGGATCTGCTGGTTGAGCTCCCGGGTCTTGGCTTCGACCCCTTTGAGCACATCCTGGGTTTTCTCACCGGTGCGCAGCAGGATCACGCCCTCGACGCGGTCATCCTGCTTCTCGTAACCGAACTCCCCGAGGCGCGGGGCAATGCCGATGACCACGCGCCCGACGTCCTTCACCAGCACCGGCGTGCCGTCGTGCATTCCCACCACGACGTTGCCGATGTCCTCGGTCGTCACGAGGCGCCCCATGCCACGCACGTAGTAGAACTCACCGCCCTGCGAATAGAAGCCGCCGCCGGAGTTGTCATTGTTGGCGGCGAGCGCCGCCTCCACCTGCGCCACCGACAGCCCGACGGATGCTACCCGGGCCGGATCGAGCAGTAGCTGGTACTGCATGGTGCCTCCGCCGAAGCCCGAGTCGTCGGCGACGCCCGCAACCGAGCGGTACTGTGGCTCGATGATCCAGTCCTCGAAGGTCTTGAGCTCCATCGGCGAGCGGTCGGAGCTCTGCAGCACGTAGCGGTAGATCAGTCCCGAGGGCGAGGACATCGGCGAGAGGCTCGGACTGACGCCGTCGGGCAGACTGAGCTCGCCCAGGCGATCGAAGACCTGCTGCCGCGCGAAGTAATTGTCGGTGCTGTCCTCGAAGGTGAGGATGACGTCCGAGAGACCGTACAGCGAGATCGAGCGGATCGTCGTCAGTTGCGGGATGCCGTTCATCTCGCGCTCGACGGGCACGGTGATCAGCCGCTCGACCTCCTCGGATGCGCGTCCCGGCCACTGCGTGATGACCTCCACCATGGGAGGAGAGAGGTCCGGGTAGGCGTCCACCGGCAGCCGCACCAGCGAGCGCCAGCCGGCGCCGATCAGCACCACCGTCAGCAGCGCGATCAGCAGGCGCTGGTGGAGCGATGAGGCGACGATCCGGTTCATGATCGAGGCCCGGGGCGGACCGGCGCCTGCTGCAGGCACGGGGTCGCTCATTGGGTCTGCATGAACTGCACGAACAATCCGCCCGCTACTACCACCTGGTCACCGGCGCTCAGCCCCGCGGGGATTTCGTACTGGTCGCCGCTGCGGTAACCGAGCGTCACGTGGCGGCGCGCGAAGCTGCCGTCGGACAGCGCCACGTACACGAAGGGCAGATTCTCGTCGTCGCGCAGCACCGCCGACACCGGAATAAGCAATCCGCTGCTCGGCTGGCGCGCCTCGATGCGCACGCGCACGTACATCTGCTTCTTGAGGAAATGCCGCGGGTTGTCGACGACCACCCGCACCGCCACGGCGCGCGTGTCGGGGTCGACGAGCGCCGCGATGTTGTCAACCCTGCCCTGGAAGTTGTTGGCTCCGATGCCGGTGATGACCTCCGCAGTATCCCCAACGCTCACCGCAGAGAGATCCGCTCCGAACAGCTGGGCCATGACCCAGACCCGCGACAGATCGGCCACCGTGAAGCACGGCGTGGTGCCGCCGTCGAGAAGCTCGCCCGGCGTGATGAGCTTCTCCACCACCGTTCCGCCGACCGGCGAGCGGATCAGCGCACCGGAGTGCTCGGTGAGGCGTCCCGCCTCGATGTCGCGGATGACCTGCGGCGGCACGTTGAGCGAGACGAGTGCCCGAAGTGCCGCATCGCGGTCGGCCTCCGCGTTCGAGGCGTCGGTTTGCGCCTGCTCGGCTTCGCGCTGCGAGACGCCCTTGTGCTGCAGCAGATCCCGATCCTGGTCGGCGATGCGGCGGTCGGTTTGCGCCGTGGCGAGCGCCTTGCGGTAGGCGCTCACGGCCGCGGCGAAGTCGGGTGAATCCACCGCCGCGAGCGGCTGTCCCTGTTTGACGGAGTCCCCCGGCGAGACCAGCAGGCGCGACACCGGTCCGGAGAAGGGCGCCAGCACGCTGGTGGCCTGGTCGTTGTCGAAGTCGACCACGCCGTTGACCTCGACCGTGCGCCGGAACTGCGCCGGTTCGACCGTGTGCAGTTGGATGCTCTGCCGCTGCGCCGCGGTGAGCCGCACGTTGGTCGGGGTCACCGTGGCGGCCGCCGGATTGGTGTCGCCCCGGGGAGAGCAGCCCGCGCAGCCGAGAGTGGCGGCGAGCAGGCTGAGGAGCGTTGCAGCAGGGGCTGCGTTTCGGCGGGGTCGGTGCGGCGCGGCTTGCGGTAAGTCAGTGTCCATGATGATCCGTGGCGAGATCCGGGCGGTGCCACCAGCCGCCGCCGAGTGCCTGAAAGAGCGCGGCAGTGTCGGCAAAGCGATTGGCCTGGGCCTGCACCAGGGTGCTCAGCGCCTGTTGATAGGCCTGCTCGGCGTTGAGCAGTGCGAGATAGCCGGCGTAGCCGGTCTGCCACTGCCGTTGCGCGAGATCGAGGGTGACCTTGGCGGCATCTGCGGCACGTGCGGCGGCTTCGAGCGCGGCGGCATCCTGCTCGAGCGCTGCGAGTGTATCGGCGACGTTCTGGCACGCGGTGAGCACCGTACTGCGGTACTGCTCGGCGGCCTGGAGGTAATCCGCTTTGGCGGCCCGCTCCTGGTGCAGCAGCGTCCCGCCCTCGAACAGCGGCGCGGTGGCCGAAGCTCCGAGTCCCCAGAAGCCTGTGCCGGCGGTGAACAGCTGATTCATGGCGAGCGCGGTGTTGCCGGCGTTGGCCGTGAGCGTGATGTCCGGCAGGCGATTGGCGATCGCGATGCCTACCCGGGCGCTCGCGGCGTGGAGGTTGGCCTGCGCCTGCAGCACGTCCGGCCGCTGCTCGACGAGCGCCGCCGGAAGACTGACCGGCAGGTCCTGTGGGAGCTGAAGACTCGACAGCTCGAAGTCGTCCGCCGGCGCCTGGCTCGGATACACCCCGGTCAGCGCCGCCAGCGCGTCGCGCAGCTGCGCGGACTGCTTCAGCAGCGGCGGCAGGAGCGCCTGCACCTGTGCCAGCTGCGATTCCTGCGCGGCGACGTCGAGTCCGCTGGCGTAGCCCTTCTCGAGCTGGTAGCGCAGGATCTCGAGCATGCGTGAATTGAGGTCGATGACCTGGTGCGTCGCGTCGATCTGCGAGCGCACTGCGCCCGCCTGGATGGCGGTCACCACCACGTTGGAGGTGAGGGTGGTGTAGGTGGCGATCATCTGGAAGCGGACCGCCTGCTCCTGTGCCTGGAGCGACTCCACGGTGCGGCGGTTCAGGCCGAAGACGTCCGGTACATACGAGACCGCGACTTCGGGCGTGAACAGGTTGTATTGCAGGACGTTGTTGCTCAGCGCGGGCGCGAGTATGCCCGACTGCCGCTGGCGGCTCGCGGAGAAGCTCGCCGACAGGCTCGGATAGTAGCCGCCGCGTTGCGCGAGCACATCCTCCCAGGCCGCCGTCAGCGCTGCCTGCGCTGCCTTCAGGTCGGGGTTTTTCTTCAGTGACTGCTCGATCAGATCGTTGAGCGGCCGGGAATGAAAGAGCGTCCACCAGTCCGCCGGGATGTCTGCGTCCGGGTTGAAGCGCTGACTCGCTCCGCCTGTGACATCGGCGGCGGCGGCCGTGGTCGCGAGCGGTTCCGCGGTGTAGGTGGAGACCTCCGGCGGCGCCGGCTTCCTGAAGTTCGGGCCAACCGCGCAGCCGGCGGCGAGCGCGGTCAGGATGCCGGCGAGGCAGACAGCGTGCGCTTTGTGGGCCGGAGTCATGGCAGACAGATTGGAATCATCGCGCGATGCTTCAGTTCCAGCCGGGCTTGCGCCGTCTTATTCGCGCGCAAATCGAGAATACCCGCGCAGCGGTGAAGTTGCGAACCGGCACGCGGCATCTCCAGCGGCCGCCGCTACCCGAGGAGGTCCCGGTCACCGGGCAACTGGCGCCGTAAAAAGCCACGCAGAAACAGATTCTTATCGCACTCTCCTTAGTACGTGCCGAGGCCTGATACGGCGAGTGCCGCACAGTTGGTTACTTCTCGCGATCCGCGCACCTGCGGCGCTCGGTCACTTCGCCAGATCCAGCTCGATGTTGAGCAGCGGCACTCTCATCCGAAGTCTGTATCGGGGACTTCGAGAAGCGTCGGTACGCGCGCGGCGAGCGCGCGCCGGATGCCGTCCGAAAGCGCGGCCGGCCCGCGCACGCGCACCCCCGCCGCGCCGCAGGCGTTGGCAAGTGCGACAAAGTCGGGGTTGCGCGCGGTAACGCCGAGCGGCGCAATGCCGGCGGCCTGCATGTCATCGCGGATCTGCGCGAGCGCATTGTTGTTCCACACCACGAGCGGGAGACCCAGGCCCAGCTCTACCGCGGTCGACAGCTCCTGCAGCGTGAACTGCACGCCGAAGTCCCCGCCGAGCGCGACCACCGCGCGTGCGGGCTGCGCGATCTTGGCGCCGATCGCCGCCGGCAGCGCGTAACCGAGCGTGCCGTAGCCGCAGGGGTGGAACCAGACACCCGGCCGGTCGGCGGCGAAGGCGTAATTGCCGGCGTAGGCCGCCTGCGTCATGTCCGAGAACACCGCGCCGTCGGTGGGCACCGCGGCACGCACCGCGCGCGCCACGGCGGCACAAACGCGCGCCCGCGCATCGAGGGCGGCCTCGAGGCGCTCGCGATGCGCGGCCGCAGGCCCCGCGCCGCTGCGCCAGCCGTGCCGCGCACGCACGCCGCGAACGAGCGCCTGCAGGCACTCGTGCGCGTCGGCCTGCAATGGGATCCGGGCCGCGTACTGATCGGCGAGCCTCGCCGGATCGACGTCGATGCGGATCAGGGTTCCCGGGATCGGAAGCCGCGTGGTCGTGTAGATGTCGGTCTCCGAGAGCTCGGTGCCGACTGCGATCACCACGTCGGCCGCCGCCACGAGCTCCTGTGTTTGCCGATAGGGCAGGCTCGCGCCGAGGTTGGCCGGGTGAGCCTCCGGCAGCAGACCCTTGCCCGCAACTGTCGTCACCAGGTAAGCATCCAGTGCTTCCACCAGCGCGCGCAGCGCCGGGCCGGCTGCCCGCGCGCCGCCGCCGGCGATGACGAGCGGGCGCTGGGCCTGCTCGATGAACGCTTGGGCCTGGGCGAGCATCGCGGGCGCCGGCGGCGCAGGCGCACCCGCAGCTGCAAAGACCTCCGGCTCGAGGGTGGTGGGCTCGGCCAGCAGATCCAGCGGGATGTCGAGGTACGCCGGGCGCGGTCGCGGGGCGCGCAGCGCTGCAAATGCGGCTCGCAGGTGATCGCGCACTTCGGCGGCGCGCTGCGCGTGGCGCGCCGCGGGCGTGACGGCCGCAACGAGCGCGCGCTGATCGGCGAGCTCGTGCAGCACGCCCCAGTGCCGCCCGAGCGTGGCGCGTTGCGGCGTGCTGGCGATGAGCAGCAGCGGCACCGAGTCCGAGTAGGCCTGGGCGAGGGCGGTGAGCGCGTTCGTGACGCCGGGACCCGAGATGACGAACACCGCCGCGGGACGGCCGCTGGCGCGCGCATAGCCGTCGGCACCGAAGGCGGCGTTCTGCTCGTGGCGCGCCAGCACGTGGCGCAGTCGCGTGAGTCCCAGGCCCCGATACAGCTCGATGTTGTGTACACCCGGTATGCCGAACACGGTATCGATGCCGTTTGCCGCGAGCGTCTCGGCAACGTAGCGTCCGACCGTCCGGGGAGCGGCGCTCATGCGCTTGAAATGTTAACACCGCACACGCACAGTAAGCCGCGTGAAATTCTCGGCCCTCACACAGCGCATCGGCGGCGACGGCGCCGCCGTCTGGCTTACGCATTACGAGGCGGTCGCCGCGCGCGAGCGCGGCGAGGACGTGATCGTGTTGAGTGTCGGCGATCCGGACCTGGAGACGCCTGCGCCGGTGGTCGAGCGTGCCATCGCGCAGCTGCGCGCCGGCGACACCCACTACGCCCCGGCGGCGGGCCGGCCGGCGCTGCGGGCGGCGATCGCACGCGCGCATGCGACGCGCTGCGGCCAGGCGGTGACGGCCGCGAATGTCGTGTACTTCGCGGGTGCGCAGAACGCGCTGTTCGCCGCCTCGCTCCTGCTCGCGGGCCCGGGCGACGAGGTGGTGACCTTCGACCCCATGTATCCGACTTATCCGGCGACGCTCGAGGCTTCAGGCGCGCGGCTGGTGCGGGCGCCGGCTGGCGCCGGATTCCGGCCAGATCTCAAGGCGCTGGCCGGGCTCATCACGGCGCGGACCCGCGCGCTCTTCTGGGCCTCGCCGAATAATCCGAGCGGTGTGGTTCTCGATGAAGGCGAGCTCGGCGTGATCGGTGAGCTCGCGCGCCGCCACGATCTGTGGCTCGTGATCGACGAGGTTTATGCCGGGCTCGCCCCGGCCGGACGCGTGCCGAGTCTCGCGGCGCGCCTGCCCGGGCGCGTCGTCACCCTGGGGAGCCTCTCGAAGTCTCACGCCATGACGGGCTGGCGCGCCGGGTGGCTGGTCGGGCCGGAGGAGCTCGCGGGGCGCGCGGAGCTTCTCGCGATGTGCATGCTGTTCGGACTGCCCGGATTCGTGCAGGAGGCGGCGATCACGGCGCTCGCCGGGGCCGCCGAGGCCGAGGCGCGCATCCGCGATTTCTGCCGCGCGCGTCAGGCACGCTTTGCGGCCGGCCTGCGCGGTATCGCCGGGCTGAAGTCCCTGGAGCCGCAGGCAGGCATGTTCATGCTGCTCGATGTGACCGGGCTCGGCCTCTCGGGCGCGCAGTTCGCCCGCGGCCTGTATGCCTCGGAGCGGGTCTCGGTCATGGACGGCGCCGCCTTCGGGCGCTCGGCCGCCGGGTGCGTGCGCGTATGCTTCGCCACCGATGAGGCCAGCCTCGATGCGGCCTGCGCGCGCATCCGCCGATTCTGCGGCGGCGAGTCGTCAGCCGCCCGTGTCGGAAGAGGCTGAGGGCGGCTCGGGACCTGGCTCACTGCGCGTTGCCGCGCGCAGCCGCGAGTGCCGCCGGCCATAGGCGGCGTACACGGCGATACCGATTGCGATCCACACGATGAGCCGCAGCCAGGTGGCGCCCGGGAGACTCAGCATCAGCGCCAGGCAGCTCCCGACGCCGAGTGCGGGGACCAGCGGCACCCAGGGTGTGCGGAACGGCCGGCGCGCCTCGGGCGCCACGCGCCGCAGGATCACCACGCCTGCGCACACGGCCGCGAACGCGAGCAGGGTGCCGATGGAGATGAGCTCGCCCAGGGTCGCCAGCGGCACGAAGGCCGCGAGCACCGTGGCCACGGCTCCCGGTGACGAGCGTACCCGCGACCGGCGTGTGCCTGCGCGGGGAGAGACGCGCGAAGCACTCGGGGAGCAAGCCGTCACGCGCCATGGAGTAGAAGATCCGCACCTGACCCACGATGCTCGTCAGCACGACCGAGATGAGCCCCGCGATCGCGACCACCGCCACCAGCGCCTTCACCCCGCCGAGCTGCGTATGGGCGGCGGCAAGGGCGGAGTAGAGCGGATCGGCGACGCCGAGCGATCTGTAGCCGGCCAGGCCGGTGACCACGACGCTCACCGCGACATACAGCACGACGCAGACGAGGAGCGAGGCAAACAGGCTCCAGGGGAGCGTGCGCTGCGGGTTGCGTGCGTCCTCGGCGAGCGTCGAGACCCCGTCGAAGCCGATGTAGGCGAAGAACAGAATCCCGGCACCGCGCATCACCCCGGACCAGCCGAACTCGCCGAAGCTGCCGGTGTTCGCCGGCACGAACGGCCGCCAGTTGTCGGGGTGCACGTAGTGCGCCCCGACCAGCACCAGCACCACGAGCGCGAACACCTTGGCGAGCACCACGGCGGTATTGACGACGGCGGAGGTGCGCATGCCGGCGAGCGTCACGGCAGTGCAGCCGAGCACCACCAGCGCCGCCGGCAGATCGATCCAGGCGCCGCTCGCGACCAGGTGGCCCGCGGCGCCGAGGCGCCAGGGTGCCTGTGCGAGCCCCGGCGGCAGCACGAGACCCAGGTCGCGCAGCGCCGCCTGCGCGTAGCCCGACCAGCTGATGGCGACCAGCGAGGCGGAGAACAGCCATTCCAGCACCAGGCTCCAGCCGATCAGCCACGCGGCGAGCTCGCCGAGCGTCACGTACGCGTAGGAGTAGGCACTCCCGGAGATCGGCACCATGGCGGCGAACTCCGCGTAGCACAGCCCCGCGAAGAAGCACGCGATGCTCGCCAGCACGAAGGCGAGCGACACCGCAGGTCCCGCCTGGTGCGCGGCGACATCGCCGGTGAGCGAGAAGATGCCCGCACCGATCGTGCAGCCGACGCCGAACGCCGTGAGGCTCAGGAAGCCGATCGAGCGCGGCAGGTGCGCGCGACTCTCACCGCCGGCGTCGGCGGCGCACATGGCGAGCGTCTTGCGCGACCAGAGGCTCATGTCGGCAGAGGCAAAAACCGGCGCCCCAAAAAAGCGGGGCGGCAAGCGCCGCCCCGCACTGTCACGTTACGTTTTGTCCGTCGTTGTCCGGTCAGTACTCGAGCCCCTGCAGCGCGTCGAGCAGGTTCGCGACATCGGGTACACCGACGCCGGTCGCCTGGTCATAGCCGGGCACCGCGTTCCAGTACCAGTTGCTGCCCGTCGTGATGTCGCGCAGCGGCGCCGCGCGCTCGCGGTACACGTTGCGCTGCCCGGCGATCAGGTACAGCGCCGGGTTGAGGAGCCCGATGCGGTGGTGCAGGGCATCCACGAACAGGTTGGTCACGCCGTTCAGCTGCGGTGCCACGAAGCTGGTGCCGCCGTAGGTGGGAGTCTCGAAGCCGCTCACGCTTGAGGTGTAGTAGAGGACATAGCCGGTCTGCGGATCGGCGTTGGTCGAGATATCCGGAACGTTGCGTCCCGGGAACCTCGCCGGGAGCTTCGCGATCACCTGCACGGGGGCAGGCGTCAGCTGCAGGAGCGTCTGGCCGGACGGCGAATTGGCCATTCCGGGCTCGAACAACTGGTAGAACGGCCGCGCCGTGTAGATGCTCACGCCGCCGCCGCTGCCGATCGGAAACTCACAGTTGGGCGGCAGTGCGTAGAACGCTTTACACAGCGGTCCGAGGTACGCCCAGCTCCAGGCCATCTCCTGGGGAACATTCAGCGTGATCGTGCTGCCGTCCGGGGCAAGGTATTCCTGCTTGCCCGGCAGCGTTGTGCCGCCCGCGGCGGTGATGTAGCGCTGCGCAGCCGGGCTGTCGACCGAGAGCACGCCGTTGAAGCTGTATGGCTGACCCGGCGAGGGCGAGGTCGGCAAGGAATTGAGCTCATCGTAGGCGCCGTAGTCGCCCGACGAGGCGAAGACGCTCTGCCCCTGCAGCGCCGCCTGGGCGAGCAGGTCGTCCTGCGCATCCAGGATCGAGGTCTGCCGGCCCGTTACCGGGTTGGTCACCGGACCATTGCCGAAGGGGTTGGAGGAGTCGAACAACTCCCACAGTCCCCAGCTGGTCGAGATGGTGTCGGCGCGGTTGCTGTCGATTGCGGCCGCGAAATCGTCGACGAATCCCTGGCCGGCATCGTTCGGGGCCTCGTAGACGATGATTTTCGCTCCGGGCGAGAGCCCGCCCGACTGCTCGACGTCGAGCGTCGTCTCGTCCGAGCCGGACGCATCGCTCGGCGGGCCCGAGCCGCCGTTGACCTGCACCTCGGTGATGCGGTTCGGATGCACCTTCACTCCCACCGCACTCCAGTACTTGTAGGCATCGCTCTGCGTGAACGAGGCGAGCGTGACGATGGCGAGCGTCCGACCCTCGCCGGTGACGCCGCGACGGTAGATCGGGTTCACGTCGTAGTAATCCGCGTAGTCGATCACGGTCCACTCACCGGGCGGGTCGGGCGTGTTGACCGAGTTGCCAACCGAGCGCGGAGCCGGGAGGGTCCGCAGCGGGTTGTGCGCCGCGCTGATCAGGTGCGGTGCGAAGCGCGGGCGCGAATCGAGCCCGAGCACGGCACGCACCGAGTCGGAGATCGCCGCCGGCACACGCAGCGCGGCGACCGGCGCGTGATAGCGGTAGGCCGGGGTCGAGGCGGTCGCGGCGACGGCGAAGCTGTGCAGTGGCACTGCGAACGCCGTCTCGATCTGCGCCACGGTGCCGCTCACGTGCAGTTGTGCAGTGGCCGACTGCGTGACCGTGAGACCCTGCGCGGTGAATTCCTTCGTGACCGCCGTGATGGTTGCGGCGCTCGGCCCGAACTGTTCGCGGAACTGCTCGGTCGTCAGAAACTGCCGGTACTGCGGTGAGCCCGGTGTGTAGACGGCGGCGATGAGCTCATCGAGCTGTGCGCGGTTGCGCAGTTCGAGAGCCACGGTCACTGTAATGCGTGTGTTGCCTTCGACCGCCGCGGAGTCGCCGAGGTCGGCGGCCGCGGGGGCTGCACCATGCGGATAAGGCGCCGCGCTCGCCACTGCCGCCAGCGAGGCAGCGAACGCCGCCGCCAGCAGGTACTTGCTGAGTGTCATGATCGGAATCCCCTTTCCCTGATTGAGAGCCGGTTGTTGTCCGGCTTTGCGTCGTTGCAACGATGCGCCAGCGCGTTATCGCGCGCAAGAGAGTCGTGGCACTTTGAATGTGCTGAGGAGGGCGCGCGCCTGTGTAAAGCGCGGCGCGCCGGTCACACGCCGGTCATGTGTTTGACATATGCAGGCGCTCGGCGGAACCGGGCGCGCACGCGGCGACGCTGGCGTTCAGTCGTGCTTCGGAATCGTTCCGCCCGGCGTGAGCTTGTCAATTGCAGTCGGCAGCGCCTGCGAGAGCTTGGCCGCCAGCTCCTGCGGGTTCATGCCGGCCTTGGCAGCGAGCTGACCGAGCATGCCGCTGCCGAACGCCTGGTTGATCTGCGCGGGCGAGATCGTCTGGTTGGCTCCCTGGGAGACCCAGGAGCGCGCGACGCCGCCGAGACCCTGCTGCTCGAGCTGAGCGACGACGCCTTGTATGCCGCCATGCTGCTGAATGAGAGAGTTCACCACAGTGGCCATTTCCGCGCCGACGATCCCGCCCAGCAGTCCATCGAACAGTCCCATGATGATTCCCCCGATCGTGGTGGCTCGAGCTTGCGCCGCTGGCATTGTCCTGCAAGGACCTGCCGGCTGCCAGTCGCGGCACACCGGTGCGCGCGCGGCCGCTTTATTATATTATTACGACAACATTAAAAAGCCGCATGGCTGTCTGACGGGTGGTGCATCGCATGCGAGAGGTCCGAAGGCTGGGGCTGTTGGGCACGGGTGTCATCGGCGGCGGCTGGGCCGCGCGCGCGCTGCACTTCGGTATCGATGTCGTCGCCGCCGACGTGAAGCCCGAAATGGAGGCATGGCTGCGCGGCGCGGTGGCGAACGCCGAGGGCGCGCTCTCGCGCCTGACCTTCGCGCCGCTCCCTCCCAAGGGCAGGCTCAGCTTCACTACCGACCTCGCTGGTATGGCGCGCCAGGCCGACTTCATCCAGGAGAACATCCCCGAGCAGCTCGAGCTCAAGCAGCGGCTGCTCGCCGAGGTGAGCCGGCATGCCCCGCCGGACGTCGCGATCGCCTCGAGCACCTCGGGGCTCACGCCGTCGGATCTGCAGCGCGACATGCGAGCGCCGGAGCGCTTCCTGGTGGCGCATCCCTTCAACCCCGTGTACCTGCTGCCGCTGGTGGAGCTGGTCGGGGGCGGGCGGACGTCCGAGGCGACGCTCGAGGCCGCCGGCCGCTTCTATACCTACATCGGCATGCACGCGCTCAGGGTGCGCCGCGAGGTCGCGGGCCATCTGACGGACCGGCTGCAGGAGGCGCTGTGGCGCGAGATTCTGCACCTGGTGAACGACGGGGTGGCGACCACCGGCGAGCTCGACGATTCGATCGTCTACGGGCCGGGCCTGCGCTGGGCGGGCATGGGCACCAATCTGATTTATCACCTCGCCGGCGGCGAGAGCGGCATGCGCCACATGCTCAAGCAGTTCGGGCCGTGCCTTAAGTGGCCGTGGACGCGGCTCGAGGCTCCGGAGCTCACCGAGCCGCTGATCGACCGGATGGTCGAGGGCACGCAGGCGCAGGCCGCAGGGCGCTCGATCCGCGAGCTCGAGCGGCTGCGCGACGACTACCTGGTGGCCATCCAGCAGGTGCTCAAGCAGTTCAACCTCGGGGCGGGCGCGACGCTGCGCGCACTCGAGGAGCGGCTGTACGCCGCGGGTGGCGCCGAGGCGCGCCGCCGCATCGAGGCTGCGGACGGCAAAGCGCCGCTGCGGCTGATCGAGACGCAGGTGCGGCCGGAGTGGCTCGACTACAACGGCCACATGACGGACTCACGCTACCTGCAGGTGTTTGGCGATGCCACCGACGCGCTGCTGCGTTACGCGGGCGTGGACGATGCCTATCGCAAGTCGGGCCGCGCGCTCTACACGGTGGAGACCCACGTAACGCACCAGGCGGAGGCGCGCGCGCTCGAGCCGCTGTACGTCGCGAGCCGGGTACTCGAGGTCGACGACAAGCGCGTGCGGCTGTTCCACAGCCTGCACCGGCGTGGCGACGACCGGGAGGTGGCGACCGCCGAGCAGCTGTATCTGCACGTCAGTACGGAGGCGGGCAAGGCCGCGCCGATGGATCCCGCGGTGCGTGCGCGGCTCGCGGCGATCTGTGCGTCGCAGGCGGCCTGACGGGAAGCACGAGACCGCCATGCCCAAGATCGTCGATCACGACCAGCGCCGCGACGAGATAGCCCTGGTCGCCTGCCGCGTCGTCGCGCTGTACGGCTTCGAGCAGACGACCATAGTGCGTATTGCGCGCGAGGCGGGGTACACCACCGGCATGGTGGCGCATTACTTCGACACCAAGCAGGACATCATCATTGCGGCGCTGCGCCTGATCCTGCGGCGCATCGAGGAGCGCCTCGCACCGCCCGCCCGCCCGGGTCGACCCGACCTGGTCGCGCTGCTCACCGAGGCGCTGCCGGTGGATGCGACGCGCTTCACCGAGTGCGCCTTCTGGACCGCCTTCTGGGGCCAGGTGTCGACCGATCGGCGACTGAAGCGCATCAATGCCTGGCTGCATCGCGAGTACCTGCGTCTCTTCGAGCGCTGTCTGGCGCTCGGCTGGGACGAATGGCGCGAGTGGCCGCCGCCGGTGCGCGAGCAGGTGCTGCGCTCGGTCATGACCTTCATCAACGGACTGACGGCGAGCGCAGTCGCGAGTCCGGGCGACTGGCCGGCGGCGCGCCAGGTCGAGCAGTTGCGCCTGCAGCTGCAGCTGCTGCAGGGCTGGGCAGCGAGCGCCGCGGCGGCGTCGCCCGCCGCGCGCCGCCGCAGCCGGCGTGCGGCAGAGGCCGGTTGAGCGGGGGGGACGGACGTGGACTTCGCACTCACCGAAGAGCAGAACATGATCATCGCCACGACCCGCAAGTTCGTGCGCGACGAGCTCGTGCCCTACGAGCGCGAGATCGAGGACAGCGGCGTGCTGCGCGCGGATCTGCAGCGCGAGCTCAAGGCCAAGGCGATCGCCGCCGGGCTGTACGCGGCCAATATGCCGGCCGAGGCCGGCGGCGGCGGCCTCGATGCGGTGAGCTGGGTGCTGTACGAGAAGGAGCTGGGATATACCAGTTATGCGCTGCATTTCGGCTGCGTCGCGCGCCCCTCCAACATCCTGCTGGCCTGCGAGGGCGAGCAGCGCGAGCGCTACCTGCTGCCGGCGGTGCGCGGCGAGCGCACCGAGTGTCTGGCCATGACCGAGCCGGGTGCAGGCTCGGACCTGCGCGGCATGAAGACCACCGCGGTGGAGCGCGCCGGCGACTTCGTCATCAACGGCAGCAAGCATTTCATCAGCCACGCCGATCACTCGGACTTCGTCATCCTGTTCGCCGCCACCGGGGAGGAAGAGGGCGCCCGCGGCCGCCGTAAGCGGATCACCGCGTTCCTCGTCGACATGGGTGTCGCCGGATTCAAGGTGCGGCGCGGCTACCAGAACGTTTCACACCGCGGCTACACCAACAGCATCCTCGAGTTCACCGATTGCCGGGTGCCGAAGTCGGCGGTGCTCGGCGAGCTGCACCGCGGATTCGAGGTGGCCAACACCTGGCTCGGGGCGACCCGGCTGCAGGTGGCGGCGAATTGCCTGGGGCGCGCCGAGCGGGCGCTCGAGCTTGCCAAGCAGTGGGCGGTCGAGCGCGTGCAGTTCGGCCAGCAGATCGGCAAGTTCCAGGGCGTGGCCTTCAAGCTCGCGGACATGGCGGTCGAGCTGCGCGCGGCGGAGCTGCTGACGCTGGAAGCCGCCTGGAAGCTCGAGCAGAAGACGGCGACCGACATGGACTTCGGCGTGGCGAAGCTCAAGGCGACCGAGATGCTGGCGATGGTGGCCGACGAAGCGCTGCAGATCCACGGGGGCATGGGCCTGATGACCGAGTTGCCGCTCGAGCGCATCTGGCGCGATGCGCGTATCGAGCGCATCTGGGACGGCACCAGCGAGGTGCAGCGCCACATCATCTCGCGCTCGCTGCTGCGGCCGCTCGGCGGCTGAGGCCCGCGCGCACGGTGGGTGCCTGTTCGCGATAGTGAACGCATTGGTTCACTATCGCCCGCCGGAGTGACATGCACGCGCCTGGCTAACGCGCCAGGTGAGCTTATTTCCCCTTCCAGACCGGCGGCCGCTTCTGCGCGAAGGCGCGCGCGCCTTCCTTCAGATCTTCCGAGCGAATCACCGCCTGCACGGCGGCGAGCGCGTCGTGCACCTCGAACGCCTGGTGCTCCGGGACCGCCTCGGTGTGGCGCAGCAGCTGCTTGATCGCGGGGAACAGCAGCGGCGGCCCGTCGGCCAGCTGGCGGGCGATCTCGCGCGCCCTGGCGAGCCCGGTGCCGGTCGGTACGACATGGTTGGCGAGTCCCCAGTGCTTGGCCTCGGCCGCGTCCATCCACCGTCCGGTCATCAGGAACTCGACCGCGACGTGATAGGGAATGCGACGCGGCAGCTTGATGGTGCCGGCGTCCGCGAGCACGCCGACGTTGATCTCCGGGAGCGCGAACTTCGCATGCTCCTCCATGACGATGATGTCGGTGCCGAGCACGATCTCGAACCCGCCGCCGCAGGCGATGCCGTTGACGGCGGAGATCAGCGGCTTGTCGAGGTTGCGCGGGTAATTCAGGCCGCCGAAGCCGCCGGCTCCCCAGTCCTCGTCGGACTCCTCGCCGGCGGCGGCGCCCTTCAGATCCCAGCCGGCGCTGAAGAACCTGCCGCCCGCGCCGGTGACGATCGCGACGCGCAGCTTCGGGTCGTCGCGGAATTCCTCGAACACACGGTTGAGGCGCCGGCTGGCCGCGAGATCGATGGCGTTGGCCTTGGGCCGGTCGATGGTGACTTCGAGGACCGCGCCCGAGGCGCTGGTGTGGATGCCTTCGGACATGTCAGCGCTCCTCCGCGAGGCGGATCAGTGCGTCCACCGCCACCGCGCCCGAACCCACCGGGCGCACGATGACGGGATTGATATCGAGCTCGACGAGGCTCTCGAGATTGGCCTCGGCGTAACGCGCGCAGGCTAGCGCCGTATCTATCAGCGCGCCCACATCCGCCGCCGGCCGCCCCCGGAAGCCAGTGAGCAGCTTCCAGACCTTGAGGCGCGGGAGCGCTGCGGCGATGGCGGGCGCGGTGAACGGCGGCAACAGCGTCACGGTGTCGCGCAGCAGCTCGGTGAGCACCCCGCCCGCGCCGAGCACCATGAGCTGCCCGAACTGCGGATCGACGCTGATACCCACCAGCACCTCAGCGACCCCGTCGCTGACCATCTCCTCGATCAGGAGCCGCTCGCTGAGGCGCGACAGTCGCCGCGCGGCATCGCTCGCCTGCGCAGCGCTCGTGATGTTCAGTAGCACGCCGCCGGATTCGGATTTGTGCTCGAGGGCGGCGCCCGTCGCCTTGATGACCACCGGAAACCCGAGCGCCTGGGCAGCCGCGGCCGCATCCTGCGGCCAGACTACGGCCGAGCGCGGCACGCGCACGCCGTGCGCGGCGAGGGCCGCCTTGCTGTCGTGCTCGGCGAGGCTGCGGGCAGCGTCGCGGACGCGCTGCGGCCGCAGCAGTGCCACCTCCGGGCCGCGCTCCCAGGCCATGCCGACCCCGCCTGCCAGGTCGACCGCCTCGAGCGCGGCGCGTTGACCCTGCAGCGGCACGACGCCCGCCGCGAGACAGCGCTCGCGCGTCGGCGCAGGCAGCGATTCCGGGAGCGAGGAGATCACGGCCCCGCGCGCCGGCGCACCGGGCAGCGCCTGAGTGAATTCCTCGATCGCGTTGAGGTATGCCGCCGCGTCCGCTTCGGCGGGCGGCGGGCAGTCGATCATGAACCCGACGAGGTCGTAGCCGGCGCGTTGGGCCGCGGCGAACATGGCGCGCAGCCGCGGCCGGTCGAACCAGCTGCCGGTCTGGAAATCGAAGGGGTTGGCGAGGGCCACGTGGCCTCCGAGGATATCGGTGAGACGCGCCGCAGTCTCCGCCGCCGGCGGCGGAAACTCGAGCCCGAGATGCCGCGCGGCATCGGCGGTCATCGCCATGTCGCCCCCCGAGGCGCCCATCACCAGGATGCGCCGGCCACGCAGCGGCCCGCCACAGTGAAAGAGCTTCAGTGTCTCGCACAGTGTCGCGAGCGACTCGCAGCGCGCGACGCCGGCCTGCGCACAGAACGCGTCGAAGGCCGCATCGGTCCCGGCCAGGGCGCCGGTGTGGGTGCGGGCGGTGCGCGCCGCGCTCTCGGTGCGGCCGGTCTTGACCAGCGCGATGGGTTTTCCCGCCGCGCGCGCCGTGGCTGCGGCCCGGGCGAAGCGCCCGACGTCCGCGACGCCCTCGACGTACAGGCCGAAGGCGCTCACGCGCGGGTCGGCCGAGAGCAGCTCGATGAGATCCTCGGCGGCGAGGCGCGTCTGGTTGCCGACCGTGAGCACGCAGCCGATCGGCAGCGAGCGCTGGTTGAAGAGGAGATTGAGAGCGATCGTGCCGCTCTGGCAGATGAGCGCCACGCCGCGCTCGCGGCGCTTGCCCACGACCTGGTCGGGCCAGAGGGCCGCGCCGTCGAAGAAGTTGATCAGCCCGTAGCAGTTGGGCCCGAAGAATGGCAGTCCGCCCGCGCTCGCGAGCAACTCGCGCGTCAGGCGTTGCCCCTCCGGGGTGGCCGTCTCGGAGAATCCCGCGGCGAAGCACACGAAGCCGCCGGCGCCGCCGCGCTCGAGCGCCGCGGCGATGCCCGGCACCTCGCGAGCCGGGGCAGCGACGAACGCGGCGTCGGGGGCGTGCGGCAGTTCGTCCACGCAGCGGAAATAGCGCTGCGCGGCGGTGGACTCGCGCGAGGGGTGCACCCGCCACAGCTCGCCGCTGAAGCCGATGGCACGACTGGCGGCTGCCGCGGCGTCGGCCCAGGTGCCGCCGATCAGGGCGATGCTGCGCGGTGCGAGCAGCCGCTTGAGGTCGCCCGCGCTCATGCGCCCTGCGGTGTGCGCTGGCCGTGCGGCAGGGCGAGGCGCCGCGAGCCGGGACCGGCGGGGCGCTGGCCCGCGCCGGCGGCCTCAAAGGCGGCGATCCGGGCGGCGACCTGCGCGGGAAACGCGACGCTCGTGACGCTCGCGCCCTGGTGAACGTGCAGCAGCATCAGCTCGGCGCTCGCGGCGAGCTCGGCGTCGGAGGCGCGCTGCAGCTCGAGGGCAAGGTGCAGCCGCTTGTGATCCGCAGCCAGGATGAGGGCGGTGACGGTGAGGCGCTCGGTCTGCCTGACCTCGCGCAGGAAATGCAGGTGCGTCTCGACGGTATAGAGCGTGCAGCCGCTCGCTGCACGATAGGCGGCGTCCATGCCGAGCCGATCCATGAGCGCATCCGTCGCGTAGCTCAGGATCAGCCCGTAGTAGGCATCGCGCAGGTGACCGTTATAGTCGATCCACGCAGGCTCGATGCCCGTCGCGTATATGGCAGCCCCGGCCATGCGACCTCAGGCTCGAGCGCTCAGTGGAGCTTGAGCCGTTCGCGCGCCTGCGCCGGCGAGGCGATGCGCGCGCCCATGGCCTCGATGATGCCGCGCGCCTTCTCGACCAGCTGGGCGTTGCTCGCGTAGACACCGCGGCTCAGGTACAGGTTGTCCTCGAGCCCGACGCGCACGTTGCCACCGAGCAGCACCGATTGCGCGGCCCATGGCATCTGCATCCGCCCGATCGCGAACGAGGTCCACACGGACTGCGCCGGCAGCGCATTCACCATCGCGAGCAGGTGGCCGGTATCGGCAGGCACGCCGTAGGGAATGCCCGTGCACAGCTGGATGAGTGCCGGCGCGGGGATCAGCTCCTCCCTGACCAGCTGGCTCACGAACCACAGGTTGCCGGTGTCGAACACTTCGAGCTCCGCTTTGACGCGCAGGTCGCGCAGGATTGCCGCACCCTTGCGCAGGTAGTTGGGCGTCGAGATATAGGCACGGTTGCCGTCGCCGAAGTTGAGCGAGCCGCAGTCGAGCGTGGCGATGTCCGGGCGGTACAGGCCTTCCTCGCAGAGCTCGATGACGTGCCGCATGCGCTCTTCCTGGCTGACGAAGTCGGTACCCGCCGCCGGCGTGTCGGTCAGTCCCTGGTCGCCGACGCATATGTACCCACCCATGCCGCAGGTGAGATTGACGAGCACGTCCACCTTGCTCTCGCGGATCCGCCGCACGACCTCGCGGTAGTGCCGGGTTGCCATGCTGAAGCCGCCGGTTTCGGGGTCGCGCACGTGGATGTGCACAATGGCCGCGCCGGCGCGCGCCGCCTCGATCGCGGAATTCGCGATCTGCTCGGGCGTGATCGGGCAGTGCGGGCTCCTGGTGACCTTGGTGTCGTCGCCGGTGACGGCGCAGGTGATGATCACGTCGGAGTTCATGGCGGGCCTCGGGCGCGGCAGCGGCGGCAGGCATGGTAATATTATGGCGATAATAATATAACGTGCCGGCGCGGCGCGGCAAGCCGCGACGGCCCGCAGACATAAGGAGCCCGAAGCATGCAGACGCAGTTGTTGATCGGCGGCCGGCTGGTCGCAGGCGAGGGCCCGGAGGATGTCGTGCTGGATGCGGCGACCGGCGCGGAGCTCGTCAGGGTGGCGGCGGCGAGCGTGCCGCAGGTGGAGGCGGCGGTGCTTGCCGCCGAGCGCGCCTTCGCAGGCTGGGCGCGCACCGCGCCGAAGGACCGCGCGGCGCTGCTGCTGAAGATCGCCGATGCGCTCGAGACCGAAGCGGCGGACTACGCGGCGCTCGAGTCGCGCAACACCGGCAAGCCGCTCGCCGCGATGCTCAACGACGAGCTGCCGGCGATCGCCGACGTGTTCCGCTACTTTGCCGGCGCGGCGCGCGCTCCCGCCGGGCTCGCGGCCGGGGAGTACCTGCCGGGGCACACGAGCATGATCCGGCGCGACCCGGTCGGCGTGGTGGGCTCGGTCGCGCCGTGGAACTACCCGCTGATGATGGCCGCCTGGAAGATCGCGCCGGCGATCGCCGCCGGCAACACGCTGGTGCTCAAGCCCTCGGAGCAGACGCCGCTCACGGCGCTGAAGCTGGCGGCGCTGTTCGCCGAGCTCCTGCCCCCCGGCGTGGTCAACCTCGTCTGCGGTCGGGGTGAGCCGGTCGGCACGGCCCTCACCGGCCATCCGCGCGTGCGCATGGTGTCGCTCACCGGATCCATCGCCACGGGGCAGAAGGTACTGGCCGCCGCGGCGGGCAATCTCAAGCGCACCCACCTCGAGCTGGGCGGCAAAGCGCCGGTCATCGTGTTCGACGACGCCGATGTCCCCGAGCTCATCGCCGGGGTGCGCACCTTCGGCTTCTACAACGCCGGCCAGGACTGCACCGCTGCCTGCCGGCTGTACGTGGCCGAGCCGCTCTACGAGCGGGTGGTGGCCGATCTCACCAGTGCCGCCGGCAGCATCAAGGTCGGAACGCAGCAGGAGCCCGGTGTCGAGATGGGACCGCTGATCTCGCAGGCACAGCGCGCGCGCGTTGCGGGCATGGTGGAGCGTGCGGCGGCGGCATCGCACATCGAGCTCACCACCGGAGGCCGGGTGCGCGCGGGCGGCGGTTTCTTCTACGAGCCGACGGTGATCGCCGGGGCGCACCAGGAAGACGAGATCGTGCAGCGCGAGGTGTTCGGCCCGGTGGTGTCGGTGACGCGCTTCCGCGACGCGGCCGAAGCGGTGCGCTGGGCGAACGATTCCGAGTACGGGCTCGCCTCCTCGGTATGGACGCGCGATGTGGCGCGCGCCATGCAGGTCGCGGCGCAGCTGCAGTACGGCGTCACCTGGATCAACACGCACTTTGCGTCCGTGAGCGAGATGCCGCACGGGGGCTTCAAGCGCTCCGGTTACGGCAGGGACCTCTCCGTGTACGCCTTCGAGGACTACACGGTGGTGCGGCACGTCATGGTGAAGCTCTGATGAAGCGCCGGATCCGGGCATCCTGCCCGTCCCGGCGCGGTCCCGGTCAAAAAGCGTGGTTTTTGCCCGAGACCCGGCCACCGGCGGCGGCCGGGCACTTCCCTGTGCCGAGGTTGCGGTGTCGTGCCGCTTCATGGCTCGGCGTCGGTGCGGCGCTGGCGCTCGCGGCGCTCGGCGGCTGCGGTGCGCGCCAGCCCCCCGGCACCGAGGAGAAGGTGCTGCACATCTATAACTGGGCGGACTACATCGGCAAGGACACGATCGCGGGATTCGAGCGTCGCACCGGCATCGAGGTGGTGTACGACACTTACGATGCGGACGAGACGCTGGAGGCGAAGATGATGGCGGGCGATTCCGGCTATGACGTCGTCAGCACTTCGACCGACTACTTCGGGCGCCAGATCAAGGCGGGCATCTACCGCAAGCTCGATCGCAGCAAACTCACCAACTGGAAGAATCTCGATCCGCACGTGCTTGCGATCGAAGCGAGCGCCGATCCGGGCAATCAGTACGCCATGCCCTACCTGCGCCACGTCAACGGCTTCGCCTACAACGTCGACATGATCCGCGCGCGCATGCCCGATGCTCCGGTCGACGGCCTCGACCTGATCTTCAAGCCGCAGATCATCGCGAAGTTCGCCGATTGCGGCGTGTCGTTTCTCGACTCCGCCGAGGACGTCCTGCAGCTCGCTCTCAATTACCTGCATCTCGATCCGAACAGCACCAGCCCGCAGGACTACCACCGGGCCGAAGAGCTGCTGCTCGCGGTGCGCCCCTATATCAAGGCGTTCGACTCCAGCGAGTACATGAACGGGCTGGCGAACGGCGAGTTCTGCATCTCGATGTCGTGGTCGGGCGACTATTCGACCGTGCTGGCGCGGGCGCGCTCGGCGGGCGTGAAGCTGAATCTCGCCTTCACGGTGCCGAAGGAGGGCGCCAACGCCTCGTTCGACGCCCTGTTGATCCCGGTGGATGCGCCGCATCCGCAGAACGCGCTCAAGTTCCTCAATTACATCCTCGAGCCGCAGGTGATCGCCGCGATCACCAACGAGATTCACTACGGCAACGACAATCTCGCGGCCAATCCTTACGTCGATCCGGCCATCCTCAACGATCCGGCGGTCTACCCGACACCGGCGGAAGAGGCGCGGCTCTACCAGTCGGCCGAGGTGGGACCGGCGCTCGAGCGGCTGCGCACGCGCACCTGGACTCGGATCAAGACCGACCTCTAGGCGCGCGCGAGCTGCGCCTCAAGCGCGCGGCGCCGCTCGGCGCGGCGCATCAGCCAGCCGGCGAGAACGATGCACGCGCCGACCGCGCACACGATCAGGCTGGCGAGCGCGTTGATGTCCGGGCTCACCCCGAGCTTCACCTTCGAGTAGATCACCATCGGCAGCGTCGAGGCGCCCGGGCCCGAGACGAAGCTCGAGATCACCAGGTCATCGAGCGACAGCGTGAAGCACAGCAGCCAGCTCGAGACGATCGCCGGGGTGATGATCGGCAGCGTGATCTCGAGGAAGGCCCGCGCCGGGCTCGCACCCAGGTCCTGCGCCGCCTCCTCGAGCGAGCGGTCGGCACTCTGCAGGCGCGCCTGCACCGTGATGGTCACGTAGGCGGTGCAGAAAGTGACGTGCGAGATGACGATGGTGGTGAACCCGCGGTGCGGCCAGGAGATCAGCTGCATCATCGAGACGAACAGCAGCAGCTGCGTGATGCCGGTGATGACCTCCGGCATGACCAGCGGCGCGTTCACCATGCCGGTGAGCAGCAGCCGCCCGGGGAAGCGCGCGAAGCGCACCAGGGCGACCGCCGCGAGCGTCCCGAGGATCACCGCGGCGGTCGAAGCGCTGACCGCCACTTCGAGCGACAGCAGCGCCGCCCGCAGCAGCTCGTGGTTATGCCACAGCGTGCCGTACCAGGCGGTCGAGAAGCCGCCCCAGACGTTCACCAGCGGCGAGGCGTTGAAGGAGTAGCCGATCAGCACCAGGATCGGCACGTACAGCACCGCGATGCCGAAGCAAAGCGCCGAGACCAGGAACAGCGGGGTGCGCGCCGGCATGCTCAGGCCTCGAGCTGCTTGATGTTGTAGTACTGGTACACGGCGATCGGACCTGCGAGCAGCAGCAGGAAGGCGATCGCGACCGCAGCGGCGACCGGCCAGTCGTGGTTGCCGAAGAACTCGTCCCACAGCACCTTGCCGATCATCAGGTTGTTGGGACCGCCGAGGAGCGAGGGGATCACGAACTCGCCGACCGCGGGGATGAACACCAGCATCGAGCCGGCGATCACCCCGGGGATGGACAGCGGCACGGTGATGTCGCGGAACGCCTGCCAGGGCGTGCTGCCGAGGTCGGTGGCCGCCTCGAGGAGCGCCGGGTCGAGCTTCTCGAGAGTCGCGAACAGGGGCAGCACCATGAAAGGCAGGTAGGAGTAGATGATGCCGAGGTAAACCGCGAGATTGGTGCGCATGATGCGCAGCGGGTGGTGGATCAGCCCGAGGTGCAGCAGCAGCGTGTTCAGCAGCCCGTTGTCGCGGATGATGCCCTCGAGCGCATAGACGCGCAGCAGGAACGACGTCCAGAAGGGCAGCATGATGATGAGCAGCAGCGCCCCCTGGGCGCTGCGTGGCGCGCGTGCGATGGCGTAGGCCATCGGGTAGCCGAGGATCAGGCACACCAGCGTCGAGAAGAACGCGGTCTTGAGCGAGAAGAGATAGGCCAGGCCGTAGAGCTCGTCGGTCACGAGGAAGCGGTAGTTCGCCAGGCTGATCGCGAGCTGCAGATGGTGGTCGGGAGTGAACGACACCACGTCGGTGTACGGCGGCACGTGCGCCGCGGCCTGCGCGAAGCTGATCTTGAACGCGAACCCGAACGGCACCAGGAAGAATGCCAGCAGGAAGATGAGCGGCGGCAGAATGATCAGCCAGCGGCCCGGACGTCCGTTGGGTTTCATGGTGCGCAGCGTTCCCCTCTAGACGCGTGCAGCGGTCGTGCGGGGACTATTGTGCGCGATACGGGCGGGGCGCGGTAAAGCGCGGGATCACCCGCCGCGCCCGGACCTGTGGCGCAGCGGCGCCACCACGCCGCGCCGCCGTTCACGGCCGCCGCCGGGGAACTGCCCCGGAAACACCGAGCGCAGGTAGGCGAGCGCGCGCGCGACCAGGGCGCGCCGGTCGATGTTTTCCTCGGTCTGGAAGGCGATCCCCTGCCAGAGGATCTCGAGCACCCCGATGAGCCCCAGGGCCACGCCGTCGGCGTCGAGGTGCTCGGCACCGGTCTGGCCGATCAGCCGTCCGATAAGATCGTGGACCAGCACCGCGAAGTCCTCGTCCTTCCGGCCGCAGATGTCGAGATACTCCTGGCGCGAGCTCGCCTCGCCCCAGAACGAGTACCAGACCGACACCTTGCGGGGACTGGCGACCTCGGGGTCGAGGTACAGCTCAACCAGGAGTCCGAGCGCGGCCACCGGCGAGCGCCGCAGCGCGGCGACCGGTTTGAGCACGCGCTCCTCGAACTCCGCGGCGAGGTACTCGAGCGCGGCCACCAGCATCGCAGCCTTGGAGTGGAAATAGAACCGCACGATGCCCGGCGACAGATCCGCGAGCGCCACCACGCGGGCGACCGTGGTGCGCGAGGGGCCGTAGATGTGCAGCGCCGAGATGCAGGCATCGATCAGGAGCTGGCGCGCGCGTGCCCGCCCGGGACGGCGGCCGGCCTCCGGTGCGGAGGTGTCGGCGGAGACTGCGGGTAGTGCCATGCGGGCCGATCTCCTCCCGGGCGTCAACTGAAGTGCGCAGGTGCGCTCGGCAACTGCGCCTCGGGAATGCGCGCGCTCAGCAGGTCGTGGAATTCGAGCATCCAGGTCTCGAGCCGCGACAACGGGCCCGGCCGGTAGTGGCTGTCGGCGATGCCGCGTTGCAGCCGCTCGCACAACTCGCGGTCCTCGGCGTTGACCTGCGCATTGATGCGGTTGCCGAGCCAGCGCATGAGGCGCATCTCGCGCCGCTCGTCGGGCCGGCCGAAGGAGGCGTATCTGATCAGCGCCTTGCCGGGTCCGCGCGGCAGCACCTGAAAGAAGTCCATTTGCTCGGGCATGATGTCGATCCCGAGGTTCGGCAGGCAGCTGTAGAAGCGCCAGCAGCGCCGCTCCTGCTCCGGGAGGTACGGTGCGGTCACCTCGCCGATGTATTTCTGATAGACGCGCTCGCTCCAGCGGGACGAGGGCGCCTCGCGTATCCAGCTGGTGCCGCGCGCGATGCCGCCGGCTCCGCGCTGATCCTCGTAGTCGGGCGTGAACAGCCGGTTGAGCCCCGGATGGCCGATCGGCACGTGATAGGACTCCAGATAGTTGTCCATGGCGATCTTCCAGTCGACGTTCCACTCCTCGAGAAAGATCCGCTGTGTCGGAACCAGCTCCTCCAGCCGGTACGGCGCCAGCTCTTCCATGAACGGCGCCCACACCTGCGAGGGCGGCGGGGGCGCCTCGGCGCCGAGGCAGACCCAGACGAAGCCCAGCGCGAGCTCCACGCGCACGTGATCGAGCCCGTGCTCGCGCAGGTTGAGGTCGGGGAAGCTGTCGCGGGCCGGGGTCGCGAGCAGCGAGCCGTCGTAGCGGTAGGTCCAGCCGTGGTACGGGCAGGTGATGCGCCCGCTGCACCGGCCGGCACCCTCGAGCAGACGGGTGCCGCGATGGCGGCAGACGTTACGCAGCGCCCGGATGGCCCCGCCCGGATCGCGCAGCACGATCACGCTGTCGCCACCCAGCTCGAAGGTGACGTAGTCGCCGGGGCTGCGGATCTGGCTCACGTGGCAGGCGATCTGCCAGCTGGGCTTCAGGATCCGCTCGTACTCGAGGCGGGTCATCTCCGGGTGGTTGTACACCCAGGCGGGCAGGGAGCGCGGCGCGGCAGCGGGGACGGTGTCGACCGGGCGGGCGGCTGTCAGGCTCATGTGAAGTCCCCCTGGGGATCGGGCCGATGTATACGACCATTTAATTTTACCCCAAAAAACTATATGATCATATAGTGGGGTCGGTGAGGGGCCGTATTCGCAGCGGGTGACAGCCATGGCCAGAGTCATGACGAGAAATCACGAGCACTTCCGGCGGGCGCTGCAGCGGCTGCCCCTCGGGGTGGCCTCCAATTTCCGCTTCTGGGGCGAGGAGCGCACGATCTACGTGCGCGAGGGCCGCGGCGCGCGCATCACCGATCTCGACGGCAACGTCTACGTCGATTACCGCATGGGCTACGGGCCCGCGATTCTCGGCTACGCCGATGCGCGCGTGGATGCCGCGGCGCGTCTCGGCATGGAGGTCGGCGGGGTGTTCGCGCTCTCGACCGAGGCGGAGTATCACGTGGCGCAGCGCATCGCCAAGATGGTGCCGGCGGCCGAGCTCGTGCGCTACTCCAACTCCGGCACCGAAGCGGTGATGGCGGCGCTGCGCCTCGCGCGCGCCTACACGAAGCGCGACAACTACGTGATTCTCGAAGGCAGCTACCACGGCCTGTTCGACGCGGCCATGTGGTACACGCCCATGGACAAGTGGCAGCAGGTCGGCGACCCGGTGGTGTATCCCTACAGCGAGGGCGTGCCGCTGAGCACCCGGCACTTCGCGCACTTCGTCCAGGCGAACGACGCCAACCAGCTCGAGGACGTCCTGAAGCGCCACGGCGACTCGATCGCCTGCCTGCTGGTCGAGCCGATCATGGGCAACTGCTTAGGCATCGCCGCCGACCCGGCCTACGTGCGCGCGGCGCGCGCGCTCTGCGACAAGTACGGCGTGCTCATGATCATCGACGAGGTCAAAACCGGCTTTCGCGTGGCGCGCGGCGGCGTGCAGGAGCTCTACGGCGTGCGCGCCGACCTGTGCACCTTCGCCAAGGCGCTCGCCAACGGCTACCCGATCTCGGTGCTCGCCGGGCGCGAGGACATCATGCGCAAGCTCGGCAAGGGCGTCGCCCACGGCGGCACCTACACCGCCCACCCGGTGTCGCTCGCGGCGGCCGCCAAGACGCTCGAGATCCTCGACGAGACCGATGCGCTCGAGCGCATTGCCGCCTACGGTACGCGGCTGCGGGCCGGGCAGAGCGCGATCCTGAAGAGCCGCGGCATCGCCCACAGCTTCGTCGGCCATCCGTCGATGACCGGGCTGTATTTTGCGCACGATCCGCCGCGCACCTACCGCGACTGGAAGTCGAGCGACTACACCTTCTACGACGCCACCGCGCGGGTGCTGCACGACGAGCGCATCCTCTGCGAGCCGGATTCGCGCGAGCCGTGGTTCATCTCGGCGGCGCACGACGACTCGTGTCTCAAGGACACGCTCAGCGCTTTCGAGGTAGCGATCGATCACACGCTGAGCTCGCTCGGCACGCATCGCCGGGTACCCGCCTGAACAGGCAATCGAACGACGGCGGTGCCCGCGGCCGCCACGATGTGATCGTGGTCGGGGGCGGGCACAACGGCCTGGTCGCCGCCTGTTATCTGGCGCGCGCCGGCCTCGACGTGCTGGTGCTCGAGCGCAATCCGTACATCGGCGGCGCGGCGGTGAGCCGCCGGCTTTATGACGGCTTCACCTATTCGAACTGCTCGTACGTCTGCAGCCTGCTGCGCACCGAGATCATCCGCGCCCTCGAGCTGCCGCGTTACGGGCTGCAGATCATTCCTTACGAGGGTGGCTGCACCCTGATGCGCGGCGGCGGCCACCTGGCGCTTTACGACAATCACGACGCACTGCGGCGGGAGATCTCCCGGCATTCGCGCCACGATGCCGAGAGCTATGACCGCTTTGTGCGCGACATGCTGCGGCACTGCCGCTTCATCAAGCCGCTGCTGCTGCGCGAGCCGCCGGATCCGACCTCATTGCGCGGGCGCGATCTCAAGGAGTTGCTGTGGCTCGGGCGACATTTCCTGAAGCTCGGCGAGGCGCGAATCTACGACACGCTGCGCTTCTGGACGATGAGCTGTGCCGACCTGCTCGATGAGTATTTCGAGAGCGAGATCGTCAAGGCGCACATGGCGGGTAGCTCCATCATCGGCACCGCGCTCGGGCCGCGCTCGCCGGGCACGGCCTACGTGCTGCTGCATCACTACATGGGAAGCATCGACGGCGCGGTCGGCGCCTGGGGCTTTGCGCGCGGCGGCATGGGCGCGATCACGCAGGCGCTCGCGGCCTCCCTCACGGCGAGTGGCGGCACGGTGCGGAGCGAGGCGCCGGTGGAGCAGATCCTGGTGAAGCATGGCCGCGCCGAGGGCGTAGTGCTCGCCGGGGGCGAGGAGATCCGCGCTCCGGTGGTGGTCTCCAACCTCGACGTGCGCCGCACCTTCCTCGAAACCATGGACCCGCGGCACCTGCCCGGGGAGTTCCTCGAGCAGGTGCGCCGCTTCAAGATCCGAGGCAGCTCCGGCAAGCTCAACATCGCCCTCGACGCCCTGCCGCGTTTCCCGGCGATCCCGCAGGGCGCGCCCTGCATCCGCGGCGACATGCACGTCACCGACACGATCGACATGCTGGAGCGGGCCTACGACGACTGGAAGGAGGGCCGCTGGTCCGCGGCGCCCTACATCGACATGCTGATCCCCTCGCAGATCGATCCCAGCATGGCGCCGCATGGCAAGCACTATATGTCGGTATTCGTGCAGTACTGTCCCTACGCCCTCGCCGACGGCCCGTGGACTGCCGAGAAGCGCCGCGCGTTCGGCGACACCGTGATCGATACGATCGCCCAGCACAGCCCGGGCTTCCGCGATCTGATCCTGCACGCCGAGATCCGTACGCCGCAGGACATCGAGACCGAGGTGGGCCTCACTGAGGGCAACATCTTCCAGGGCGAGCTGACCTTCGACCAGCTGCTGTTCAACCGTCCCATTCCCGGCTACGCGCAGTACCGCGCGCCGGTCCCGGGCGTGTACATGTGCGGGGCGAGCACCCATCCGGGCGGCGGCGTCATGGGCGCGCCGGGCGCGAACGCCGCGCGCGCGATCCTCACCGACCTCAAACGGACGCCGCCCGCATGAACGCTGCGGCACGCACCGGCTACGACTGCATCGTGGTCGGTGGCGGCCACAACGGCCTGACGTGCGCCGCATACCTGGCGCGTGGCGGCCGCTCGGTACTGGTGCTCGAGGCTGCGGTTCAGGTCGGCGGGGCGGCGGTGACACGCGAGTTCGCCCCCGGCTTCCGGGTGTCGGCCTGCGCCCACCTGTTACAGGCGCCTGCCACGGTGCTGAAGGAGCTGCGACTCTCGGCTCACGGGCTGAAGCTCGCCCCGGGGGCACTGCCGACGCTGGCGCTCGCCGATGGCGCACACCTGCTGCTCGACGAGCCGGCAGCGTGGCCCGCGGACAGCGTGCGGGACGCGGGCGCCTACGGCGCCTATCGGGCGCGCCTTGCACGGCTCGCCACGGCGCTGCGCCCGCTCCTCAGCGTACCGCCGCCGCGCCTCGTGACTCCCTCCTGGAGCGAGCGCGCGACGCTCGGCGGCCTCGCACTGCGGCTGCGCGCGCTCGGCCGGCGTGACCTGCGCGAGCTGCTGCGCATCGGTGGCATGTGCGTGCAGGACCTGCTGGATGAGCATTTCGATTCGGCGGCGCTCAAGGGCGCGCTGGCCTTCGACGCGGTGCTCGGCACGAACTTCGGACCGCGCTCGCCGGGGACGGTGTTCACGCTGCTGTACCGCCTGGCGGCGAGCGGCGGGGGCGCGCTCGCGCAGCCGCTCGGGGGCCTCGGCGCGCTCTCCGAAGCGCTCGCCGGGGCGGCGCGCGCGGCCGGCGCCGAGATCCGCACGGCAGCCGCGGTGCGGCGCATTCTGGTGCGCGAGGACCGCGCGGTTGGCGTCGTGCTCGAGTCGGGCGAGGAGCTCGCCGCCGGCTGCGTGATCTCGAGCGCCGATCCCAAGACGACCTTTCTCGGGCTTCTGGGGACCGAGCACCTCGATACCGGTTTCGTGCGGCGTATCGCTCACCTGCGCACCCGCGGGCTCGCCGCCAAGGTGCACCTGGCACTCGACGGCCTGCCGCAGTTCACCGGCGTCGCGCCGGCGGCACTCGCCGGCCGGCTGCTGGTTGCGCCCTCGGCAGAGTACCTCGAGCGCGCCTTCAATCACGCCAAGTACCGCGAGTATTCGGCGGCGCCGATGCTGGAGATCACCGTGCCGACGCTCGCCGATCCGGCGCTCGCGCCGCCCGGGGGCCACGTCCTGTCGGTGATCGCGCAGTACGCACCCTACGATCTCGCCGGCGGCTGGGAGGCCGGGCGGCAACGCTTCACCGATCTCGTGATCGACACGCTCGAGCACTTTGCCCCGGGGCTGCGCGCACGCGTGCGCGGTGCGCAGCTGCTGGCACCGCCCGACATCGAGCGCGAGTTCCGTATCAGCGGCGGCCACTGGCACCATGCCGAGCTCGCGCTCGATCAGTTCTTCATGCTGCGCCCGGCGCCCGGCGCCTCGGCTTATCGCGCGCCGGTCGGCGGGCTGTTCCTCTGCGGCGCCGGCTGTCACCCGGGGGGTGGCGTGCTCGGGCTCGCCGGCCGCAACGCCGCGCGCCAGGTGCTGAAGGAGGCGGCCTGAGATGCTGACCGAGAGCGCGTCGCATTACCGCCAGCCGCTGCTGAAGACCCCGTTCCACGAGCGGGCGCGGCAGTCGAGTCAGCTCGACAGCTTCATCCCGTGGGCCGGGTACACCACGGTCGACGTTTTCACGACCGTGGAGCAGGAGTATTTCGCCATCCGCAACGCCGCCTCCGTGTACGACCTGACACCGATGGTCAAGTACCGGATCACGGGCCCGGATGCGCTGCGGTTCCTCAACCGGCTGGTGACGCGCGACCTGAGCAAGCTGCGTCCGGGCCGCGTGGCTTACACCGTATGGTGCAACGACCACGGCCACCTGATCGACGACGGCACGGTGTTCTGCCTCGGTGAGGGCGAATACCGCCTGTGCACCGCCGAGCGCCAGCTCGACTGGCTGCTCGATTCGAGCCTCGGCTTCGAGGTCGGCATCACCGAAGTCACCGAGGAAGTGGCGGCGCTCGCGGTGCAGGGGCCGACCTCGTGCGCGGTGTTGAAGGGGCTCGGTCTCGCCGGCGTAGAGCGGCTCAAGCCCTTCGAGCTCGGCTCGTTCGCGCTGCCGCAGTCAGAGGCTCCGCCGCTCATGGTGTCGCGCACCGGCTTCACCGGCGACCTCGGCTACGAGCTGTGGATGCGGCCGGCGGATGCGGAGGCGGTCTGGGACGCGCTCATGGAGGCCGGGCGGATGCGCGGCATCCGCCCGGTCGGCTCGCGCGCGCTCAACATCGCGCGCATCGAGGCAGGCTTCCTGCTGCCGAACGTCGACTTCGTGCCGGCAGAGCGTGCGCTGCACCTCGGCACCGAGCGCTCGCCGCTCGAGCTCGGGCTCGGCTGGCTGGTCGACTTCGGCAAGGGACATTTCACGGGAAGGCGCGCGCTTCTCGAGGAGCACCGCCGCGGCGTGCGGCGCTGCCTGGTGGGTCTCGACGTCGCGGGCCAGAAGCCGGCGCACAATGCGCTGCTCTATGACACGCGCGCGGCGCGCCGCCAGGTGGGCAGCGTCACCTCCGCCGTCTGGTCCCCGACGGCCAAGCGCAACCTCGCGCTCGCCATCCTCGATGCCCCACACTTCGAGATGGGCCGCGAGGTCTGGGCTGAGATCTATCTCAACCGCGAGCTGGTATGGGAGCGACGCATGGCGCGCGCCCGCGTGGTCGAGCGGCCGTTCTACGCGCCGCAGCGGCGGCGGCTGACGCCGCCCGCGGATTTCTGACGGCACGGGATGCAAGGGGGGGAAGGGGGCCGCATGATCGCCACGCAGTCGAAGCCGACCGCCGATCGACCGTGGCTTGATCCCGCCGCCACGCCGCAGATCGTCATCGACCGTGTGAGCCGCAGCTACGGCAGCTTCACCGCCGTCGACGCTGTCGACCTGAAGATCTTCCGCGGCGAGATGTTCGCTCTGGTGGGCGCCTCGGGCTGCGGTAAGACCACGCTGCTGCGCATGCTCGCCGGGTTCGCCGAGCCGAGCAGCGGCCGCATCAGCATCGACGGCGTCGACATGAGCGGGGTGCCGCCGCACCAGCGCCCGGTGAACATGATGTTCCAGTCCTACGCGCTGTTTCCGCACATGACGGTCGAGCGTAACGTCGGCTACGGCATCAGCCGCATGAAGCTCGATGCCGCAACGCGCAAGCGCCGCATCGAGGAGGCGCTCGAGATGGTGCAGCTCGGGGTGGTGGCGCAGCGCAAGCCGCACCAGCTCTCCGGCGGCCAGCGCCAGCGCGTGGCGCTGGCGCGCGCGCTCATCCGCCGGCCGAAGGTGCTGCTGCTCGATGAGCCGCTGTCGGCGCTCGACAAGAAGCTGCGCGAGCAGACGCAGTTCGAGCTGATGGACGTGCAGTACAAGATCGGCATCACCTTCATCGTGGTGACGCACGACCAGGACGAGGCCATGGCGCTCGCGAGCCGCATCGCGGTCATGGATCGCGGCCGCGTCGCGCAGGTCGGCACGCCGTCGGAGATCTACGAGTTCCCGGCGAGCCGGTTCGTCGCGGATTTCGTCGGCACGGCCAACCTCTTCGAGGGCACGGTGCGCGCCAGCGAGGGCGGCCTGATCACCGTGCATTGTGCCGAGACCGGCTGCGATCTGCTGGTCGACGACGCCGGCAGCTTCACGCCGGGGCAACGCATCTGGGTGGCACTGCGGCCGGAGAAGATCCGCATCGGCAAGCAGCCGGTGACGGCCGGGCGCACCAACCAGCTGCGCGGCACGGTCTGGGAGCTGGGCTACCTCGGCAATCGCTCGACCTATCGCATCAAGACCAGCAGTGGCAAGCTGATCACGGCGTTCTCGCAGAACGAGCGGCGTACAGCCGAGCCCGCCATCGACTGGAGCGACGAGGTGTTCGTCAGCTGGAGCGCGGATGCAGCGGTGCTGCTGCAGTCATAGACTTGGGTGAGAACGGGGGAGGAACGGCCAATGAAGAATTCTACGCACGCCGTCTCGGGTATGGCGTCACTGCTCTTAGGGGTTCTGGTGTCGGTGGCGGCTGCGCCGGTCGCGGCGGACCAGGCGGCCGCGGCGCCCGCAGGCGGCGCCACGAGCGAGCAGACGGTGGTCGGGCTGCAGGAGGTCGTCGTCACGGCGACCCGTCACGAGGAGTCGCTGAGCAAAGTGCCGATCAGCGTCACGGCGCTGACCGGCGAGGACATGGACACCCGGGGCCTGAAGGACTTTCAGGACATCGTGCGCTTCACACCCGGTGTCAGCATCGACACCTCCGGAACCAACAACATCTCGATTCGCGGCATCTCCTCCTCGGCCGGCGCCGGCACCACCGGCATCTACATCGACGACACGCCGATCCAGATGCGTGACATCGGCTTCAGTCCCGACGACACGCTGCCGAAGACCTTCGACCTGGCGCGCGTCGAGGTACTGCGCGGACCGCAGGGAACGCTGTTCGGCTCCGGCTCCGAGGGCGGCACGGTGCGCTACATCCTCACCGAGCCGAGCCTGACGAGCTCCAGCACCTACAGTCGCGCCGAGGCGTCCTATACCGAGTACGGCGATCCGAGCTACGAGATCGGCCTGGCGCACGGCGGGCCGATCATCGACGGTACGCTCGGCTTTCGCGCCAGTGCGTGGTACCGCGAGGACGGGGGCTGGATCAACCAGGTGAGCGACACGACCGGCGCGATCACGGATGCCAACTCGAACCATCGCGGTACCGCCATGTTCCGCCTGGCGTTCATCTGGCAGCCGGCCAATGCGTTCACGGTCGAGCCGAGCGTCATCTACCAGGACTCGCACCAGGGGAACGAGTCGACCTACTGGCCGGCTTACTCCAACCCCTCGGACGGGGAGTTCAACACGGCCACACCCGAGCTGATGCCGGTGGATGACAAGTGGTACCTGCCGGCGCTGAAGATGCAGTGGGACCTCGGCAAGAGCCAGATCATTTCCAACACCTCCTACTATCACCGCGACGAGGAGACGGCCTACCAGGGCACGGTCTATGACCTCGGGTTCTTCCAGCTGCTCGGCTGGGCGAACAATCCGCTGACCGGCGGACTCGGCTGCGAGGCCTCGTTCCCGCCGCTCTGTCCGTGGTACCCGCTGCTCAACGGCGATGGCGTCCACCTGCCGGCCGCCTTCGCGAACTTCCAGACGCCGAACCAGATGACCAACACGCAGCAGAGCTACGTGCAGGAGCTGCGCTGGCAGTCGAGCGACCCGACATCGCGCTTCAACTGGACCGTCGGCGCCTTCTGGCAGGAGTCGAAGGAGGGCAGCATCGAGGAGCTGAAGGATCCCAACAACGAGATCAATTCGTTCTTCAACTATCTCTTCGGCGAGACCGCCACCGACATTTTCGGCCCCTATTACTCCTGTCCCACCGCGGCGGCCTATGCCTACATCCCGGCCTGCGACATCTATTACCTGAACAACCAGACGATCGACAAGCAGTTCGCCGGCTACGGCGAGATCAGCTACGCCTTCACCGATCAGTGGAAGATCACGCTCGGCGAGCGCGTGGCGCGCACCACGTTCAATATCTCCAGCTACTCGGACGGGCTGGAGAACTACGGCCCGATCAACGGCCCGACCGCGTACCTGGTGCCGCGGACCGGATCGAGCACCGAGACGCCCAACACGCCGAAGGCGAGCCTCGACTACCAGATGAACCAGAACAATCTGTTTTACGTGACCTACGCCAAGGGCTTTCGCGTGGGCGGCGGCAACCCGCCGCTGCCGAGCTACTGCACCACGCCAAATGGCGGCGATCTCGAACAGGAGACGGGCCTGACGCAGGCGCCGCTTACCTACGGCTCCGACTCGACGCAGAACTACGAGATCGGCTCGAAGAATCTCATCGGCAACAACCTGCGCCTTGCCACCAGCGTCTACTACATCAAGTGGAACAACATCCAGCAGAGCATCTACGTCGCCGGCGTCTGCGGGCTGCAGTTCATCGACAACGTCGGTACCGCGGTCTCCAAGGGCTTCGACTTCCAGGCCGACTGGGCGCCCGATCCGTTCCTGTTCGATGTGGCCGTCGGCTACACCGAGGCGCGCTTCAGCGGCAACTCGCCGATCATGAACTCGCAGGGACAGCCGCTGGTGGTCTCCGGGGATGCCATCTCCGGTCAGGCCGCGATCAACGGGGCGCCGGGAACCAATCCTCCCTGGGACGTCGCACTCGGGGCGGAGTATCACTTCCACCCCTTGCAGCACGAGTGGTTCGTGCGTGTCGACTGGACGTACCAGAGTCGTAACCCCTGGCTGGCGGCCATCCAGGATCCGCGGACCTCGCAGTACGTTCCCGGCCAGGTGCCGGCGGTCTACTCACTCCCCGCGACCGCCTTCACCTCGCTCCGGGCCGGGGTGACGTTGGGCGACTGGCAGGTGTCGGCCTTCATGGACAACGTGTTCGACTCGCACACGATCATCAACTACCAGATGAGCCAGTTCGACAGCTACGGCCCCGCCCTCGGCGCGCCCGTACAGAGTGTGCAGCAGAACCAGTACACCTACCGGCCGCGCACGATCGGGTTGACTGCGACCTGGCGCATCGGGCACTGACTGGCAGCAGCCGCACGGTGGATGCTACCGTGACGGCCGCATGGCAGCAGGCGACACACCGGCGCAGCCCCGCGCCGCGGCCGGCGCGGAGGCCCGTGCCGAGAGGCTGAACACCCGCGCGGCTGGGATCGTCGGCCTCGCGGTGCTGTGCAGCCGCGTGCTCGGCCTGATCCGCGAGCAGGTGTTTGCCGCGCTGTTCGGCGGCGGCCGCATCATGGACGCGTTCACCATCGCGTTCCGCATCCCCAACCTGCTGCGCGACCTGTTCGCCGAAGGCGCGCTCTCGACGGCCTTCGTGACCGTGTTCAGCAAGACCGTGGTGCGCGAGGACGACGCCGCAGCCTGGCGGCTCGCCAACAAGGTGGCGACGCTCGCGACGCTTACCCTGAGCGTCATCACGCTGCTCGGCATCGCGTTCGCTCCGCAGCTGGTGGCGTTGCTCGCGCCGGGCTTCGGCGGCGATAAAGCCGCACTCACCGTGACGCTGACGCGCATCATGTTCCCGTTCATCCTGCTGGTGTCGCTCGCGGCGCTGGTGATGGGCATGCTGAACGCGAAGAACGTGTTCGGCATGCCGGCCATGGCCTCGAGCTTCTTCAACCTGGGCTCGATCATCGGCGGCGTGTTGCTCGGGCTGTGGCTCGATCCGCACTTCGGGCCGCGCGCGATCGTGGGACTCGCCATCGGCACACTTCTCGGCGGCGCGCTGCAGTTCGGCGTGCAGCTGCCGGCGCTGCGCCGCCAGGGCTACCGCTACCGTGTCGACTTCCGCTGGCGCGATCCGGGGGTCAGCGCAATCCTGAGGCTGATGGGGCCGTCGGTGATCGCCGCCAGCAGCACCCAGGTCAACGTGCTGGTGAACTCGGTGTTCGCCTCGCGACTCGGCGACGGCCCGACCTACTGGCTGAACATCGCTTTCCGGCTGATGCAGCTGCCCCTTGGCGTGTTCGGCGTGGCGCTCGGCACGGTGGCGCTGCCGCTGCTGGCGCGCATGGCCGCGGGCAACAACATGCAGGCGTTCCGCAGCGAGCTGGCGCGCGGCATGCGGCTCGCGTTCCTCTTGACAATCCCGGCGAGCGTCGGGCTCATGGTGCTCGCCGAGCCGATCATGTCGGTGCTCTACCAGCACGGCCGCTTCGGTGCCCACGCCACCCTCGAAGCCGCGGGCGCATTGCGCTTCTACGCAATCGGGCTGTGCGGCTACGCGGCGCTCAAGGTGCTGGTCAACGCCTTCTACGCGCTCGAGCGGCGCAAGACGCCGATGGTGGTGAGCTTCGTCGCCGTGGGCGTGAACCTGCTGCTCAACTGGATCTTCACCGTGCGCCTCGGCTGGGGCCATCGGGGGCTCGCGTTCTCGACCGCGTGCGTCGCGACAAGCAACTTCGTGATCCTGTACGTGCTGATGCGCGCGCACCTGGGCCGGCTCGAGTCGGGGGCGATGGGGCTGCTGCTGGCGAAGCTGACGCTCGCCTGTGCGGCGCTCGTCGGCATCGCCTGGGCCGGCGCGCACTGGTTGCTGGCCGACTGGGCGGTGCAGCCGTTCTGGCCGAAGCTCGCGGCGCTCGCGGCTGTCATCGCCTGCGCCGCTGGCGCGTTCTTCATCTGTGCCAGCGCGCTCGGCATCCCCGAGCTGCAGGACATCGTCCGCAGCGTGCGCCGGAAACTTCGGGGCGCGGCCCGGGACTAAGCCTGGGTGAGCGCGTGCGTGCGCGCCGGCTGCGGGAGGCTGCGAGCGTGGCGCACAGTTGGTAACACGTGTGTGTCGTACGCGCCCGCGCCGGCGCGATTTATTCAGGACTGATTCAGCCAAAGGACCGGATGATGCACGCCATGAAAAAGCCTGCCCTTCTCGCGCCCGTGATGTTGGTTGGGTTCTGTGCTCCGGCGCTCGCCCAGGTCTATGCGGTGCAGCCGCTCCCGGTGCAATGGTTCGTCGACGCCGGCCCGAGCTTCCCGCTCAGCACTACCTCCGACTATTTCAACACCGGCTGGACCGTCGGCGGCGGCTTCACCCTGCGCCAGGATCCGGCGCAGCCGTTCTCGCTGCGTACCGAGCTCGACTACAGCCGCTTCGGCGCAAGCAGCGAACTGATCTCCGCGGGCCAGGCGGCCGGCCCGACGCAGATCAACGGCGGCTTCGGTGAGGCGCTCGACGCGCAGGTGGACGGCGTGTTCGAGCAGCCCTTCAATGCCTATACGCGCTTCTACGCGATGGGCGGCATCGGGCTTGCCTACCGGCGCATCGAGCTCACCCAGAGCGGCTCGACGCCGTGCAACGAGTTTCTCGGGGTCTGCGGTCCGGGGTTCGCGGGCAGCACCACGAGCGGTGTCGCGGGCTACGATACGACGCGCTTTGCCTGGAACGTCGGTGCGGGCTTCGACTTCCCGCTGCCGGGCGGCCAGTCATGGTTCGTCGAGGCGCGGTACGAGCGCATCGAGACCCCGGCGGCGACCGAGTTCCTGCCGATTCGCGTCGGCATCCGCTTCTAGATTTCCGAGGCAAACTCGAGGCATGCCTCGAGCACTCGCTCGAGCACCGCGCGCATCGGGGCCGCGAACTGCGGGTCATACTCGCAGGGCCAGCACGTCTCATCGACGCTGCCGGCCGGCTCGCGCAGGTAGCCGCGGCAGGCGAGCTCCATCTGCACGGCGTGAGTCCCTGAGGCGGGGCGGCCGTAATGACGCGTGGTATAGCCGCCCTTGAAGCGTCCGTTGGTGGCGCGCGAGTACTGCGTCGCATCGCACAGCGCCTCGAGCCTCGAGGTGAGCTGCGGTGCGCAGCTTGCACCGGAGTGCGTTCCCAGGTTGAAGTTCGGCAGCGTCCCGGTGAACAGCCGCGGAATCACCGAGCGGATCGAATGGCAGTCGTACAGCACCACCACCCGGTGCTGCGCGTGGAGCCGCGCGAGCTCGGCGGCGAGTGCCTCGTGATAGGGCTCGAACCAGGCCGCGCGGCGTGTTGCGATCTGCGTCGCCTGCGGCGCCCTGCCTGCGCGATAGAGCGGCTCGCCGTCGAAAGTCGTGGTCGGACAGAGCTCGGTGGTCGCCTGGCCGGGATAGAGCGAGGCCCCGGAGGGGTCGCGATTCGGATCGATGACGGTACGCGACAGGCTGGTGCGCACCAGCGTGGCGCCGAGAGCCGGGGCGAAGTCGTAGAGGCGGTCGATCCACCAGTCCGTGTCCTTGCGCGCCCGCCACGGCGATACCAGCTCCGCCGTCATGGTCTCGGGGATCGTGGTGCCGGTATGCGGCATGCTCACGAGGAGCGGTGCGGTACCGCGCTTCACGAGCAGCCACTCAGGCAGCCCCTCGGGTTGGGTTGCATCGCCCATATCATGAATAATGTACGCCATGCACAGCCTGTGGTTTGAGTCGGCGTTGCTGCCGCAGGGCTGGGCGCGGGACGTGCGCCTGACGGCTGGCGACGGGTACATCGAGCGCATCGAGACCGACGTTGCGGCGGCCGAGGCCGACGAGCGGCACCGCATCGGCATTCCCGGCCTTCCCAACCTGCACAGTCATGCCTTTCAGCGCGGGCTCGCGGGACTCACCGAGCGCCGCGGCCACGAGACTGACAGCTTCTGGAGCTGGCGCGAGCTGATGTACCGGTTCGTGGAGCGGCTGGACCCCGACGAGCTGGAAGCGATCAGCGCGCTTTGCTTTGCGGAAATGCTCGAGGCGGGCTTCACGCGCGTCGGCGAGTTTCATTACCTGCACCACGACAAAGGCGGCGTGCCGTTCGCCGACCCGGGCGAGCTCGCCGGCCGCATCGTGGCGGCGGCCGCACATACCGGCATCGGGCTGACGCTGCTGCCGGTGTTCTATGCGCACAGCGGTTTCGGCGGCGCGGCGCCACAGCCGCGCCAGGCGCGCTTCGTGAGCGACCCTAAGCGCTTCGCCGATATCCTCGAGGCGAGCCGCCGGGCGCTGCGAGCGCTGCCCGACGCAGCGCTCGGTGTCGCACCCCACAGCCTGCGTGCCGCGACCCCCGAGGAGCTCGCCGAGGTGGTGGCGCTCGCGGGCGGCGGGCTGGTACACATCCACGTGGCCGAGCAGCAGCGCGAGGTCGAGGAGTGCCGGCAGTGGTTGGGGCGGCGCCCGGTCGAGTGGCTGCTCGAGAACTGCCCGGTGAACGCGCGCTGGTGCCTGGTGCATGCGACGCACGCGACGGACGCCGAGCTCGCCGGCGTCGCCTCGCGCGCGGCGGTCGTGGGCTTGTGCCCGATTACCGAGTCGAGCCTCGGCGACGGAATCTTCCCGGCGGCGGCCTTTCTCGCCGTCGGCGGCTGCTTCGGGATCGGCAGCGACTCCAACGTCCTGCTGGATGCGGCCACCGAGCTGCGCACGCTCGAGTACTCGCAGCGCCTCGAGCGCCGCGCGCGCAACGTGCTCGCGCGTGGGCCCGGGGCCTCGACCGGCGGCAGCCTGTTCGCGGCGGCGCTCGGCGGCGGCTGGCAGGCGCTGCAGGCGCAGGCGGTCCCCGTGGGCTTGGCTGCCGGCGCACCGCTCGATGTGGTGAGCCTGAACGCCGATCATCCGGTGCTCGCCGCCCGCCACGGCAACGAGATTCTCGACAGCTGGATCTTCGCCGGCGGCCGCGAGCTCATCGACTGTGTGTGGCGGCTCGGTGTCAAGCTCGTGAGCGGCGGCCGGCACCGCGCCCGCGAGGCGCTCGTCGCGCGCTACACGCGGGCGCTGCGCAAGCTGCTGGCGTGAACGCGCCGGGTACGCCGGGGTCCGCGGCCGCAACTCACGGAAGATGCTAGCATTACGCGCTTTTCTGGCCGCGCTCGTCGCGCGGCGCACGGGGACGCTATGGCCATGAAGATCATGATTCTCGGGGCGAACGGCTTCATCGGCAGCGCCCTCACGGATGCCATCCTGCGCACGCGCGACTGGGAGGTCTACGGCATGGACCTCGCCGACAACAAGCTGTCCGACCTGCCGAAGCATGATCGCTTTCACTTCGTGGAAGGCGACATCACCATCAACAGGGAATGGGTCGAATACCACGTGAAGAAATGCGACGTGGTGATGCCGCTGGTCGCGATCGCCAATCCCGCGCAGTACGTCACGCACCCGCTGCGGGTGTTCGAGCTCGACTTCGAGGCGAATCTCGAGGTGGTGCGGCAGTGCGTCAAGTACGGCAAGCGCCTGATCTTCCCCTCGACCTCGGAGGTCTACGGCATGTCGCCGGACGCGGTGCTCGACGAGGAGTCCAGTGCCCTCGTGTACGGCCCGATCAATAAGCAACGCTGGATCTATGCCTGCTCCAAGCAGATGCTCGACCGCGTGATCTACGCCTATGGCGTGCGCGACAGCCTCGACTACACGCTCTTCCGGCCGTTCAACTTTATCGGCCCGAAGCTCGATAACCCCGAGGAGCCCAAGGAAGGCAGCTCGCGCGTCTTCACACAGTTCCTGTCCAATGTGCTCTACCGGCGCCCCATCAAGCTGGTCGACGGCGGCAACCAGAAGCGCTCCTTCACCTACATCGACGATGCGATCGTGTGCCTGCTGACCATCCTCGAGAACCAGGGGGCGCGCGCCACACGCCGCATCTTCAACATCGGCAACCCCGCCAACTGCATCTCGATCCGCGACCTCGCACATCGCACCATCCGCATCGCCCAGGAGTTCCCGGTGCTGGCCGCAAACGCCCGCGCCACCGAGATCGTCGAGGTGTCCGCCGGCGAGTACTACGGCAAGTACTATCAGGACATCCAGGTGCGGGTCCCGAACATCGAGGCCGCGAAGCGCGACCTGGGGTGGCAGCCGACCACCGACATGGACAGCGCCATCCGGCGCACGATCGACTACTACGTGAACCAGGAAGGCTTCGGCACCCGCGCGGCTGTACGGGCCAGCATCTGAAGCAGCGCGCGCAGCCAACCCATGGTCATGCAGACGGGGCAGGGGCGGCGCGTGCGCGCGTACGCCTGGCTGCCATGGCTGGTGCTGGCGGCGGCCTGGTTCGCCACCGTGCAGGTGCGTCCGCTGTTCGATCCGGACGAGGGGCGCTACGCGGAGATCCCGCGCGAGATGCTGCAGAGCGGCGACTGGATCACGCCGCGTTTCGACGAGCTGAAATACTTCGAGAAGCCGCCGCTGCAGTACTGGGCGACTGCAACCCTCTACTCGGTCGCGGGCGTACACGAGTGGACCTCGCGGACCTGGACGGTCGGGCTGGCGTTCGCGTGCCTCGCGGCGGTGTACGGCTGGACGCGTCGCCTCTACGGCCGGGATGCCGCGCGCACGGCGTTGCTGGCGCTCGCCGCGAGCCCGTTCTTTCTCGTCGTGGGACACCTCGACCTGCTCGACCCGGGCTTCACGTTCTGGCTGACGGCGATGGTGCTCGCGTTCACGCTGGCGCAGACCGAAGCTGCGCACTCGGACGCCGAGCGGCGCTGGATGATGGCGGCCTGGGCGGCGGCGGCGCTTGCCATTCTCACCAAGGGCATCGTGGTCCTGGTGCTTGCCGGTGGCGCACTCATTATCTACAGCCTCATCGAGCGGGACGCCCGGCCGTGGCGACGGCTGCACCCGGGCGCCGGGCTGCCGCTGTTCCTGGTGCTGGCGGCGCCGTGGTTCGTCGTCGTGTCGCTGCGCAACCCGGGCTTTGCGCGGTTCTTCTTCGTACACGAGCATTTCACGCGCTTCCTCACCACCGTCCACCAGCGTGTCGAGCCGTGGTGGTACTTCCTGCCGCTGCTGCTCGCGGGCACGCTGCCGTGGATCCTGCCGCTTGCGCGCGCGCTGCGGCCCGCCTGGACGGGGGCGGGCCTCGTGAACCCCGCCGCCGGCGTGGCGGCGGCCGCCTTCCGGCCGTGCAGGTTTCTGCTGATCTACGCACTCCTCACGCTGGTGTTCTTCTCCCTGTCGGACTCGAAGCTCGCGCCCTACATCCTGCCGATGTTTCCGGTGCTGGCCGCCGTCACCGGGGCGCAGGCCGCGGGCGATGCGCGCTTCGCGCGCCGCGCCGCCTGGATCGGCGCGGCAATGGTGGGCTTCATCGCGCTCGGGCTGCTGGCCTACAGTGCGCGGCACAACAGCTATGTGCCGCACGAGGCCTGGGAGTGGGCGCTGGCTGCGACCGTGGTCGCGGCCGGCGGCCTCGCGACGCTCCTGCCGGTTCTCCGCCAACGCGCCGGGGCGGCCGCCGTGGTCGCCGCAGTGAGCGCGATCCTGGCCTGGCAGTTCCTGCTGTGCGAGTACGGCGTCATCCCGCCATCCCACTCGGCGCGCGACCTTGTGGCGGCCGTCCGCGCCAGCATCGGGCCGCAGACGCGTCTCTACAGCGTTGGGCAGTATCGCGAGACGATCTCCCCGTACCTGGGACGAACCCTGACCCTGGTGGCGTACGAGGGGGAGCTGAAGTTTGGACTCGAGGCGGAGCCCGGCCGGCAAACGGCAACCCTGGCGCAGTTCACGGCCCGCTGGGACGCGAGCCGCGATGCCGTGGCATTCTTCGATCCCGGGATGTGGGATGACTGGCGGCGGCGGGGTTTGCCCGGCCGCGTCATCGCTGCCGACAGTTACACGGTTGCAGTGAGTCGTCTGTGAAGCTGACTGATTTCGCCATTCTGAGCACTGGGGTGCTGCTCAACGCCCTGGCGCAGCTGGGACTCAAAGCCGCGACGCGCGCCAGCGGTCCGCTGATCGCCACCGACAGCGGCGTGCTGGAGCGGGCTCTGCGGCTGCTGGTGGTGCCATCGCTGTGGTATGCGCTGTGCGCCTACGGGTTGAGTGTCATCGTCTGGCTGGTCGGCCTGTCGCGCGTGCCGGTGAGCCAGGCGTATCCGCTCCTGTCGATGGGCTACGTGATCAACATCGGCCTCGCCTGGTGGCTGCTCGGGGAAATTCCGAATGTGCAGCGCGTGGCCGGCATCGCGGTGATCGTGCTGGGAGTCGTACTGGTGGCGCGCTCATGAGCGGTCCCGCGGAGTCCGGCGCGGCCTGGCTGCCTTTCACGCGCCCGGCCATCGACGACGAGACGATCGCGGCAGTCGCGGACGTGCTGCGCTCCGGCTGGCTCGCCAGCGGACCGAAGGTGGCGCAGTTCGAGGCCGCGCTCTCGGAATACCTCGGCGGGCGGCCGGTGCGCTCGCAGACCTCGGCGACGGCCGGACTGGAGATGGCGCTGCTCGCCTGCGGCATAGGCAAGGGCGATGAAGTCATCACCCCCGCGCTCTCCTTCGTCGCGACCGCCAACGTGATCGTGCGCGTCGGCGCGCGGCCGGTGTTCGTCGACGTCGGCCTCGACTCGCGCAACATCGATCTCGGGCAGGCGGAGGCGGCGATCACGCCGCGCACGCGCGCCATCCTGCCGGTGCACTTCGCCGGCCTGCCGCTCGACATGGACCGGCTGTACGCGCTCGCCGCGCGCCACCGGCTGCGCGTCATCGAGGACGCCGCGCACGCGATCGGCTCGAGCTGGGCGGGCAAGCGCATCGGCAGCTTCGGCGATCTGGTGTGCTTCAGCTTCCATCCCAACAAGAACATCACCAGCATCGAGGGCGGCGCGATCTCCGGCGGTTCCGCCGAGGAACTGCGGGCAATCGAGCTGCACCGCTGGCATGGCCAGGTGAAGCGCGGTCCGGATGACTGCGACACCCTGCTCGCCGGCGGCAAGTACAACCTGTCGGACGTCGCGGCGGCGGTCGGTCTCGGGCAGCTGAGGCACCTCGAGGAATTCAACGCGCGGCGGCGCGCGCTGGTGGCGCGTTATTACGAGCTCTGGGCCGAGGATCCGCCGCTGCGGCTGCCGGAACGAGGCGGCGCCGGGCATAGCTGGCATGTGTTCGCGCCGCTCCTGCCGCTCGATGCGGTGCCGATCACCCGCGGTGAGTTCATCAAGGCGATGCACTCGCGCGGCATCGGCGTCGGCGTGCACTACCCGGCGATCCACCTGTTCAGCGCCTACCGCGCGCTCGGTTATCGCGAGGGACAGTTCCCGAACGCCGAGCGCATCGGCCGCGAGACCGTGACGCTGCCGCTGTTTCCGGCGATGGCGACCGGCGACGTCGAGCGGGTGGTCGCGGCGGCGACCGCGGTGCTCCGCGGAGCACGCGCATGAGCCGGCCCGGCGTGCCCGACATCTCGGTCGTCGTTCCCGTCTACAACGAGGAAGAGGGACTGCCGCTGCTGTTCGAGCGGCTGTATGCGGCGCTCGATGCGCTCGGGCGCTCCTACGAGGTGGTGTTCGTCGACGACGGCAGCCGGGATGCTTCGGTGGCGGAGCTGCGCGAGCAGTACGAGCGGCGGCCCGATGTCACCCGCGTGGTCGTGCTGGCGCGCAACGCCGGGCAGCACATGGCGATCCTCGCCGCGTTCGCGCATACGCGCGGCACTTACGTCATCACGCTCGATGCGGACCTGCAGAACCCCCCGGAGGAGATCGGCAAGCTGGTCGCGGCGATGGACCAGGGCGCCGACTACGTCGGCACCATCCGCGTGAGCCGGCGGGACGTGCTGTGGCGCAAGACCGCGTCCCGGCTCATGAACCGGTTGCGCGAGCGCACGACCTCGATCCGCATCAGCGACCAGGGCTGCATGCTGCGCGGCTATCACCGCAGCGTGGTCGACGCGCTCAACCGCTGCACGGAGCAGAGCACGTACGTGCCGGCGCTCGCGTACACCTTCGCGCGTCACCCCGTGGAGATCGAGGTCACGCACGCCGAGCGCACCGTCGGGGTGTCGAAGTACTCGCTGCTGCGGCTGATCCGGCTCAACTTCGACCTGATGACCGGCTTCTCGGTGGTGCCGCTGCAGTTCTTCTCCATGAGCGGCATCGTGATCGCGCTGCTGTCGCTCGCCTTCGTCGTCTACCTCGCCGTACGGCGCCTGATCGTCGGCCCCGAGGCGGAGGGTGTCTTCACGCTGTTCGGCATTGCGTTCTTCCTGATCGGCGTCGCGCTCATCGGCTTGGGGATCGTCGGCGAGTACGTCGGACGCATCTACGAGCAGGTGCGCCAGCGGCCGCGCTACACGGTCGCCGCCGTGCTCGGTGAGGACGGCGAGGAAGGCGCCGCGGCGCGCAGGCTCGCCCAGCACGCACGGGAGAGCCTCGAGTGAGCGGCCCCTCGGCCGTGGTATTCGCCTATCACGATGTCGGAGTCCGCTGCCTCGAGGCGCTGCTCTCCGGCGGCGTGAGGGTGACGCTGGTGGTCACGGTGCCGGACGATCCGGGCGAGAGGCGCTGGTTCGCGAGCGTGGCGGCGAGCGCGGCCGATTACGGGCTGCCGCTGCTCGCGCCCGCCGACGCGAATACCCCCGAGGTCGAGCGACAGGTCGCCTCGCTCCAGCCGGATTTCGTCTTCTCCTTCTATTACCGCTCGCTGCTCGGTACGGCGCTGCTCGGTGCAGGGCGCCGCGGCGCGCTCAACCTGCACGGCTCGCTGCTGCCGAAGTACCGCGGCCGCGCCCCGGTCAACTGGGCGATCCTCAACGGCGAGCGCGAAAGCGGCGCCACACTCCATTACATGGTGGCGCAGGCCGACGCCGGCGACATCGTCGACCAGATGAGCGTGCCGATTCTCGACGACGACGACGCTCGCACGGTGCTCGCCAAGGTCACCCTCGCCGCCGAGATCGTTCTGGTGCGTTCGCTTCCCGGCCTGATCGCCGGCACGGCGCCGCGGCACCCCCAGCGCCTCGAGCCGGGACAGTACTTCGGCCGCCGGCGCCCGGAGGACGGCCGCATCGATTGGAACTGGCCGGCACGGCGGATTCACGATCTGGTGCGTGCGGTGGCGCCGCCCTTTCCGGGAGCATTCGGCGACGTCGGCGGCGAGCGCTGGGACGTTCGCCGCACGCGCCTGAGCGACAGGACCGCGCCACGCAGCGGCGGCGCCTGGCTGTTCGGAGCCGACGGCGGCCTGTACGTTGCCTGCGGCGGTGGCGGTGTGTTGCGTCTGCTGGACGTGGCCGATGCCCGGGGACCGGTCGATTTTGCGCGGCTGGCCCGGGCGCTCGGGCAGCAGCGGCCGTTGCCGCTCGGCTGAAACGGGAGCCGTACGCCCGTGGCGCGGGTTGCACTCAAGATCGACGTCGACACCTATCGCGGCACGCGCGACGGGGTGCCACGGCTCGCGGACCTGCTGGAGAAGATCGGGGCGCGGGCGACCTTCCTCTTCAGCCTGGGTCCCGATCACACCGGGCGCGCCATCCGGCGCGTGTTCCGCCGCGGCTTTCTCGGCAAGGTCCAGCGCACCTCGGTGCTGCAGCACTACGGTGTGACGACGCTGCTGTACGGCGTGCTGCTGCCCGGGCCGCGCATCGGCCGCCGCTGCCGCTCGCTCATGCAGGGGATCGCGCAGCGCGGCTTCGAGGTGGGCGTGCATACCTGGGACCACGTGCGCTGGCAGGACAAGGTGGCGGAGGCGAGCGAGGCATGGACGCGCCGCGAGCTCGGGCTCGCGTGCCGGGAGTTCGCCGACATCTTCGGCGCACCGCCGCGGGTGCATGGCGCGGCCGGCTGGCAGATGAACCACTACGTTCCCGCTCTCGAGCGCGAGCTCGGTATCCGCTACGCGTCCGACACGCGCGGCACCTCGCCTTTTCTGCCGGTGTTCGGGCGGGTCGCGGGACAGGTACCGCAGCTGCCGACCACCCTGCCGACCTTCGATGAGCTGATCGGCCGGGGCGATCTGAAGGGCGCCGACCCGGTCGATCATCTGCTCGCCCTCACCACCGGCGTGCCGGCGCAAGACCAGGTGTTCACGCTGCACGCCGAGCTCGAAGGAGGGGCCTATCTGCCGTCTTTCGAGCGGCTGCTGCTCGAGTGGCGCGCACGCGGCGTCGGGCTCACGGACCTGGGCAGCTACGCCGGGCTCCTCGACCTCGGCAGCCTGCCGCGTTGCGAGGTGGTTGCCGGCAGCGTCGAGGGGCGCTCGGGCACGCTCGCGCTGCAGTCGCAGTGGACGAGCGATTGAGCGGGGACGGAGCAGGGCTGCAACACCGCCCGCAGCGCCGCCGCGGCGCTCGCGAGCGCGCTGCGCCGCTTGATATGCTGCGGCGATGGCCGATGCAATGAGTGCGATTCCCGCGCAGATGACCGCCATCGAGATCCGCGAGCCCGGGCCGCCGCAGGTGCTGCGCGCGGTCGAGCGGCCGGTGCCGCAGCCACGCGATGGTGAAGTGCTGATCCGCGTGGCGGCGGCGGGCGTCAATCGCCCGGACGTCCTGCAGCGCAAGGGGCACTACCCCCCGCCACCGGGCGTCACCGACATCCCGGGCCTCGAGGTTGCGGGCACGGTCGTGGCGGTGGGCGCGGGCGCTCGCGAGCCCGCCGTCGGCACCGAGGTGTGCGCGCTCATCGCCGGCGGAGGCTACGCCCAGTACGCCGTGGCGCCTGCACCGCAGTGCCTGCCGCTGCCGCCGCGGGTCACGCCTGAGGAGGCGGCGGTCCTGCCGGAGACCTTCTTCACGGTGTGGCTCAACGTGTTCGAGCGCTCGCGATTGCGCGGCGGCGAGACGCTGCTGGTGCACGGCGGCTCGAGCGGCATCGGCACCACCGCGATTCTGCTCGGCAAGGCGTTCGGAGCGACCGTGATCGTAACGGCCGGCAGCGCTCAGAAGTGCGCCGCGTGCCGCGAGCTCGGGGCCGATCACGCCATCAACTACCACGAGGTGGATTTTGTCGAGGCGACACTGCGCGCAACCGACGGGCGCGGCGCGGATGTGATCCTCGATATGGTCGGCGGCGATTACGTAGCGCGCAATGTGGCGGCCGCGGCGACCGAGGGACGCATCGCGCTGATTGCGCTGCAGGGCGGCACCAAGGCCGAGCTCGACCTGCGCCCGCTTCTCACCAAGCGCCTGATGCTCGGCGGCTCGGGCCTGCGCCCGCAGTCGATCGAGAACAAGGGGCGGCTGGCGACGACACTGCGCGAGCGGGTCTGGCCGCTGTTCGCGACCAGGAATCTCAAGCCCCCGATCCACGCTCGCTTCCCGCTCACCGACGCGGCCGCCGCGCACAAGCTCATGGAATCCAACGCCCACATCGGCAAGATCGTGCTCGTCGCCTTGTAAAAAGTCGGCAGAACGTCACTGAATTGACGTAATCTCCCGGTCCGACTCGCCTAAGAAGTCGTCGGGGCGCCTGCACATGAGTCATTTCCCGTACGGTCTCATCCAGATGCCGTGGTGGGGCTACGTGGTCGTGACCTTCGTCACCATCGAGACCATGTTTCTCGGGGTGACGCTCTACCTGCACCGCGACCAGTCGCACGGCGGCCTGATCCTGCACCCGGCGCTGCGGCATATCTTCCGGTTCTGGCTGTGGTTCAGCTCGGGCGCGGTGACCCGGGAATGGGTCGCGGTGCACCGCTGCCACCATGCCCATGCCGACCAGCCCGGCGATCCCCACAGCCCACTGATCTTCGGTCTCGGGCGCGTGGTGTTCGAGGGCTACGAGCTGTACGCGCAGGCCGCCTGCGATCCGGAGCTCCTTCGAAACTACGGCCGCGGCACGCCCGACGACTGGCTGGAGCGCCATCTCTACAGCCGGCACTCGCACAGCGGCATCCTGCTGTTCGCGATCGCGCACCTGGTGCTGTTCGGCGTCCCGGGAATCATCATGATCGCGGTGCACCTCGCGGCGCAGCCGTTCTTCGCCGGCGGCGTCATCAACGGCCTCGGACACGCTCTCGGCTATCGCAGCTTCGAGATGCCCTCCACCGCGACCAACCTGACTCCATGGGCGCTGCTGCTCGGCGGCGAGGAGCTGCACAACAACCATCATGCATTCCCGCGCTCGGCGCGCTTCGCCGTACAGCGCTGGGAAATCGACATCGGCTGGCTGTGGATCCGGCTGTTTCGGGCACTGGGACTCGCCAGAGTGCGCTGGGTGGCTCCGCGCCCGCGCCTCGAGCGGCGCCGCCGCGAGCTGGATGCCGACAGCGTGCAGGCGCTCTTCACCAACCGGCTGCACGTGCTGCGCGCGTATGCGCGGCGGGTGGTGCTGCCGGTGTGCCGTGACCTGGCGCGGCGCGAGCCGCACGGAGCACTGCCCGCGAGCGCGCCCAAGCTCCTGATCCGCCATCCGGCGCTGCTGGCAGAGGAAGCCCGCAACCGGCTGCGCGAGCTGCTCGAGAGGTACGAAGTGCTGCGGCGCGTAATCGAGTACCGCGAGAGCCTGCAACAGCTCTGGAACGGCGCCGGCGCGAACCACTCGCGCGCCCTCGCGCAACTGCGCGACTGGTGCAGGGGCGCCGAGATGAGCGGCATCGGCGCGCTACGCGAGTTCGCGCAGCGCCTGCCCGCCTACTCGCGCGCGCGCGGCTGATTTTTCCAATTAACGAGGCAGGCTGTGCGAGCGCGTCACGATGCGCATGGCGAAGCTCGACTGCACGCGCGCGACGCTCGGCAGGCGAGTCAGGTGCTGGTGAACGCGCTCGAAGTCCGCCATGTCCGCCACCACGAGACGCAGCAGGTAGTCGTGCTCGCCGGTCATGAGGTAGCACTCCATGACCTCGGGCACCTTGCGCACGGCGCCCTCGAAGGCCTCGAGCCCCGGCTGACTCTGGCGGTCGAGGGTGATGCTGACGAACACGTTTACCGGGAAGCCCGCCTTGTGCTGATCGATGAGCGCGGTGTAGCCGTCGATGATCCCGGACTCCTCGAGCCCCCGCACACGCCGCAGGCAGGCAGATTCGGAGAGGCTGACCTTGCTGGCGAGCAGGGTGTTGGTGATGCGCGCGTCCTGCTGCAGCAGGCGCAGGATGGCGCGATCGTAGCGGTCCAGGTCCATGAGCGCAGGATTCCTGCGAGAAGTAACGCTTAGGCCGCAGATTCTGCCACAAATGGCCGGGGCATGGCGGCCATTACGCAAGGTGCCACCGGGCGGCTGCTCCTAATCTTTAGCCCGGCCAAGTCAGCAGGCTCGAAGGGGGCCGCTATGCGCATCGGCGTTCCGAAGGAAATCAAGGTGCACGAATACCGCGTCGGGCTCGTTCCGGCGGGCGTGCGCGAGCTGGTCGCGGCGGGCCACGAAGTGCTCATCGAGACCGGCGCCGGCAGCGGCATCGGTGTCGACGACACACAGTTCCGCGCGGCCGGCGCGGCGATCGCCGCGCGGCCCATCGAGGTATTCGAGCGCGCCGACATGCTCGTCAAGGTGAAGGAGCCGCAACCGGCGGAGTGCGAGATGCTGCGCCCGGGGCAGCTGCTGTTCACCTACCTGCACCTGGCCGCCGACCCGGTACAGGCCAAGGGATTGATGAGATCCGGTGCGACCGCCATCGCCTACGAAACGGTCACTGCGCCCAATGGCAGCCTGCCGCTGCTCACGCCGATGAGCGAGGTGGCCGGCCGCATGTCCATCCAGGTCGGGGCGGCGAGCCTGCAGAAGGCGAATGGCGGATTCGGCGTGCTGCTCGGGGGCGTGCCCGGCGTACCGCCCGCCAAGGTTGTGATCATCGGCGGCGGCGTATCGGGCACGCACGCGGCCGAGATGGCGGTCGGCATGCGCGCCGACGTCACGGTGATCGATCGCTCGGTCGATCGGCTGCGTGAGTTGTCTGCGCTCTTTGGTCCGGCGCTGCAGACCGCCTACTCGACCACGGAAACCATCGAGCGTCTGGTGAAGGACGCCGATCTGGTGGTGGGCGCCGTGCTGGTGGTCGGCGCCGCCGCCCCGAAGCTCGTGACCCGCGCCATGGTCCGGGCCATGAAGCCGGGCGCCGTGCTGGTCGACATCGCCATCGACCAGGGCGGCTGCTTCGAGAGCAGCCGGCCCACTACCCATGCGGACCCGACCTTCGTCGTCGACGGGGTGATTCACTACTGCGTCGCCAACATGCCGGGCGCGGTTCCAAGAACCTCCACTCTCGCGCTCACCAACGCGACGCTTCCCTACGTGAAGGCGCTGGCGGACCTGGGCTGGCAGGCCGCCATCAGGCGCGATCCCGGGCTCGCCGCCGGACTCAATGTCCACGCGGGCGAGATCACCCATGAGGTGGTCGCGCGGGCTCTCGGGCTCAAAGCCCGTCCCGCGCTCGAGCGTTAGGCGCCGGTGCACCGCGGCGCCTGCGCCCCGGCGCGATCCCTCCGAAGGAGGGTGGCCGCCCACCCATCCGTAACGTTAGGCTTACGCCCCGGTCCGTACACATATCTGGAGGAACGTCTAATGAAAGCCGCGCTGGCCGTCGCGCTGGGCCTGCTCACAGGCTCCGCGCTCGCCGCCCCCGTCACTTACAAGATCGACCCGGCCCACACCTATCCGAGCTTCGAAGCGGATCATTTCGGCGGTCTGTCCATCTGGCGCGGCAAGTTCGACCGCTCCTCGGGAACCATCGTGCTCGACAAGGCCGCTAACTCCGGCACCGTCGAGATCACCGTCGACGCCTCCTCGATCGACTTCGGCCAGGAGAAGCTCAACGAGCACGCGAAATCCGCCGAGATGTTCGACGTGCAGAAGTATCCAACGGCCACTTATAAGGGAACGCTCACCTCCTTCAAGAACGGTGCCCCGACGGAGGTGAATGGTGAGCTGACGCTGCACGGTGTGACGCGACCGCTCAACCTCACGATCAACCAGTTCACCTGCCGCACGATGCCCGCGGCCATGGGCGGCAAGGAGCGCTGCGGCGCGGACGTCTCCGCGAGCTTCAACCGCAGCGACTTCGGCATCGACTACGGCGAGAAGTACGGCTTCAACATGTTGGTGAAGCTGCAGATCCAGGTCGAGGCGACACCGGCAACCTGAGCGACCGGGGGAGGCTCACCCGAGCATTGCGGCAACATAGCCCGCGATGGCGAGTGAGGCGGTGAGTCCCGGCGATTCGATGCCGAAGAGCTGCACGCAGCCGGGGACGCCGTGCTGGCGCGCGCCATCGATGCGGAAATCCGCGGCGGGCTGTCCGGGGCCGGACAGCTTGGCGCGGATGCCGGCATACGCGGGCGCGAGCGCGCCGTCTGCAAGCGCCGGCCAATAGCGGCGCACCGCGCCGTAGAACGCCGCCGCGCGCCCCGGGTCGACATCGAGCCCGCGGCTCTCGACCCATTGCACGTCGGGCCCGAAGCGGGCCCGTCCGGCGAGGTCGAGTGTCAGGTGCACGCCGGCGCCGCCCGGTTCGGGCAGCGGATATACCAGGCGCGCAAAGGGCGCACGGCCGTTGAGCGTGAAGTAACTGCCCTTGGCCAGGTAGGCGCTCGGGATGCCGTTTGCCGGGAATCCGCGCATCAGGCGCGCCACGTCCGGGGCATCGAGTCCGGCGCAATTGACCAGGGCACGGGCGTGCAGACTCGCCCCCGCGCCGTTCACTCCGATCCCGAAGCCGTCGTCCCGCACCACCACGCTGCTCACGCGGCAGCGGCAGGCGAGAATCGCCCGTGCACTTTGCGCCTCGCCGAGGAGCGCCAGCATCAGGCCGTGCGAGTCGACGATGCCGGTGAGGGGCGAGTGCAGTGCGGCAGCGCAGGCGAGCTGTGGCTCGAGCGTGCGCGCCTCCCGGGCGGTGAGCGCCTCGAGCTCGACCCCGTTCGCGAGGGCGGTCGCGCGCAGCCGCGCGAGCTCGGGCAGCTCTGCAGCGGAGGTTGCGAGGATCAGCTTGCCGCAGCGGCGGTGCTCGACGCCGCGTTCGCGGCAGAACGCGTAGAGCAGATCGCGCCCGGCGACACTGAGCCGCGCCTTGAGCGAGCCGGCTGGGTAGTAGATGCCGGCGTGAATCACCTCGCTGTTACGCGAGCTGGCGCCACTGCCGAAGTGATCGGCAGCCTCGAGCACCAGCACCTCGCGTCCCTGGAGTGCGAGCGAGCGCGCCACCGCGAGGCCGACCACCCCGGCGCCGATGACGATGACGTCGGCGTTGTCCATTGCCGCAGCGATTGTAGCGGCTGCCCGTGGCGCGCAGCGCGGGGCGTGGCCGCGAGGGGCCGTACAATGCACGGGCAGGCGGGTGGTGCACGCCCGAAGTGAAAGGATGGCCCGTGGGTGAGGTGAGCTATCGGAATGCGGGCGGGGTCGCCGTGCTGACGATCGACAATCCGCCAGTCAACGCATTGAGTCATGCAGTCCGTGCCGGGCTCACCGCGGGTCTGGCACGCGCCGCAGCCGACTCGGATGTCGTTGCCGTGGTGCTGTGCGGGGCGAACGCCGCCTTTCCGGCGGGCGCCGATATCAACGAGATCGCCTCGGGGCTCGCGCTGAGGTTCCCGATGCTCGCGGACGTGCAGGCAGACATCGAGGCCGCGGCCAAGCCCGTCGTCGCGGCGCTCGAGGGCGCAGCCCTCGGCGGCGGCTTCGAGATCGCACTCACCTGTCACTGGCGCGTCGCCGCGCCGGCGGCGAAGGTGGGCCTGCCCGAAGTGAAGCTCGGCCTGATTCCCGGGGCCGGGGGCACGCTGCGCTTCACGCGGCTCGCCGGCCCGGAAGCCGCGCTCGAGGCGATCACCTCGGGCACACCGCTTCCGGCCGCGCGCGCTCTCGAGCTCGGGCTCATCGATGCGCTGGCCGACGATGCGATCGCGGGCGCCGCTGCACTCGGCCGTCAGGCGGCGGCCGAGCGACGGCCGCTGCGCCTGGCGAGCGACTTCGAGGAGCGCATTCGCGGCGTGCGCCCGGGGCTCTTCGACGAGTTTCGCCGCAAGATCACGGGCCGCGCCCGCGGCGAGGTCGCGCCCTGGAGGATCGTGGACAGCATCGAAGCGGCCTGCATGCAACCGAAGGAGGCGGCGTTGCGCATCGAGCGCGAAGGGTTCGTCGCCTGCCGCGACAGTCCGCAGCGCCAGGCGCTCACACACCTGTTCTTCGCCGAGCGCGAGGCGCGGCGCATTCCGGGCGTCGGACCCGAGGTTAAGCCGCTGCCGATCCGCAGCGCCGCCGTCATCGGCGCCGGCACCATGGGCACGGGGATCGCGATGAGCTTCGCAAACGCCCGCATCCCGGTACAGCTGCTCGACGTGTCGGCGGCGGCGCTCGAGCGGGGCCTGGCACTGCTGCGCGGTAACTACGCCGCCTCGGTGACGCGCGGCAGCCTGACGCAGGAGCGCGCAGACGCGGCGCTCGCGCGGATCCGACCGGCCGATGACTATGCGGCGGTCGCGGGCGCGGACCTCGTCGTCGAGGCGGTGTTCGAGGATCTCAAGCTCAAGCAGGAGATCTTCCGGCAGCTCGACCGCGTGGCCGCTCCGGCCGCCATCCTCGCCACCAACACCTCGAGCCTCGACATCGACGCGATCGCCGCGGTCACTATGCGGCCGGAGCAGGTGGTGGGCACGCACTTCTTCAGTCCGGCGCATGTCATGAAACTGCTCGAGAACGTGCGCGGCAGCCGCAGCTCGCCGCAGACTCTGGCCACGGTGATGGCGCTCGGCCGCACGCTCGGCAAGGTCGCAGTGCTGGCCGGCAACTGCGATGGCTTCATCGGCAATCGCATGCTGATGTTCTACGGCGCCGAGGCGGAGTTCCTGCTGGAGGAGGGCGCGACCCCCGCGCAGATCGATCGCGTCATGGAGGACTTCGGCTTCCGGATGGGGCCGCTCGCGGTGCGCGACCTCGCGGGCAACGACGTCGGTCTCCTGATCCGCAAGGGACGCAAGCTCCCCCCTGACGAACGCTGCTCACCGATCCTCGAGCGCCTGGTGACCGCCGGAAGGCTCGGTCAGAAGGCGGGCAGGGGCTTCTACCGCTACGAGGGACGCACGCGCATTCCCGACCCCGAGGTGCTGGCGCTCATCGAGCAGGTGTCGCGCGACCTGGGTGTCACGCGCCGCTCGATCGCCGACCAGGAAATCCTCGACCGCCTGCTGCATCCGCTCGTGAACGAGGGGGCGCGCATCATCGAGGAGGGGATTGCGCAGCGCCCGGGCGACATCGACGTCGTCTACGTCAACGGTTACGGCTTCCCGGCGTACAAAGGCGGCCCTATGTACTGGGCGGAGCAGTCGGGACTCGCCCGCGTGGTGGATACGATGCGCAGGCTCGCGCCGAGCCACGGTGCGCGCTGGCGGCCGGCATCGCTGCTCGAGCATCTCGCGGCAACGGGCGGCGGCTGGAAGAGCCTCGCGAAGGCCTGAGCGCATGCCGACCCGGTGCGGCGCCGATCGATGTGCGGCAACGGCCCGGGCCGCGGCCGCAGCGCTGCTCCTGGCGACCGCCGGGGCGGCCCTGCCGGCACGCGCCGCCTCGGGAGAGCAGTCCGCGCAAGAGGCCTTTCATGCCGCCATGCAGGGCCGCAAGGCCGAGACGCTCGCCGCCGTGGGGCGCGAGACGCCCGCCCGCTCGATGAACGCGGCCAGCGGCGAGGGGTGGGACCTGACCCCGCAGTACGCCGCGCTGGTGCGCTTCGGGCTCTGGGACGAGATGCTCGCGGTCCTGCCGCCTAACCCACGGCGCATCGGTCTCACGGCCGGCTATCTTTACGCGCGCGGCGTCGCTCTCGCCGCACGCGGGCGCATCGCGGAAGCGCGCGCGACGCTGGCGCGACTCGAGGCGCTCGCCGCCGCGGCCCCCGCGGACGCTTCGGCCGGCGCGAACAGCCTGCGCGCGGTGCTCGAGGTCGCCGTGCCGATCGTTGCAGCGCGGATCGCCGCATCCGGGTACCGGAACGATGCGGCAATTGCGCAGCTGCGCGAAGCGGTCGCGGCCGAAGACCGGCTGGCTGCAGATGACCCTCCGGACTGGTTCTTTCCTGCGCGACACCTGCTCGGCGCGCAGCTGCTCGAGGCAGGCCATGCCGCGCAGGCCGCTCAGGTGTACCGCGAGGATCTCGAGCGCCACCCCGACAATGGTTGGGCGCTCTACGGGCTCGCGCTCGCGCTGCGTGCACAGGGCAGCCGCTCGGAGAGCAAGGCCGCCCGCCGCCGCTTCGAGGCCGCCTGGCAACACGCCGACGTGCGACTCACCGCCTCGGGGTTCTGGTTCCCGGGACCGGACACCACGAGCTGCGAGTGCCAGCGTCGGGATTCGCTCGCAGGGACCGCCGCTCGCTAGCCCACCGGCAGACGTGTGGTGAACTTCTTGGTGCGCAGCACGAAGCTGGTGTTGACCGAGCGCACCGCGGGCAGCCGCAGCAGCTGCGTCGACAGGAAGTGCTCGTACGCCTCCATGCTGGCGGCGACGATGCGTAGCAGGTAGTCGTTCGCGCCGCTCATGGAGTGGCACTCGAGCACCTCGGGGCACTCGTTCACGAGCTGGTCGAACTGCCGCACCGACTCCGGGTGGTGATTCTCGAGGGACACCACCGCGTAAGCGAGGATCGGCAGGCCGATCGCGGGGGCCATGAGGAGCGTGGCGTAGCCGGCGATGAAGCCGGCCTCCTCGAGCCGCCGCAGCCGCCGCCAGCACGGCGCGGGGGACAGGCCTACACGCTTGGCGAGCTCCTGGTTGGATAAGCGCGCGTCCGCCTGCAGCTCCTCGAGAATCCGCCGGTCGAGGCGGTCGAGCGGGCGGATGGCGGGCGGCGAGGGGACGGCTGGCACGGCAATAATCTTGCCAAATGACGCCAGGTGAGGGCAATGGAAGCAAGGTAATTGCATCAGTTCGGGCATAAACTGCGCCCCCAGACTGCCCCTGGAAGCCTTCAGATGGCCGCTCACGCCGATGCCATGACGACCCCCGCCCGTGTGGGCGCGACTGGTGCAACCCCCGGTGGCGCCCCCGACTGGCGGCGGGTCGCGGCGCTGCTGCACAAGTCGCGGGCTCTCGATGACATCGAGGAGACGCGCCTGCTGCCTGAGCGCAAGGTGCTCTACCAGTTCTCGGCCCGCGGGCACGATCTCGCGCAGATACTTCTCGGACTCGAGCTGACCGACCCGCATGAGGGCGTCGGCGTCTACTACCGCTCGCGTCCGCTCATGCTGGCCCTCGGAGTGAGCCTGGAGGATGCCGCTGCCGCGCCGCTGGCGCGCGCGGGGTCGTTCAGCGACGGCCGGGACATCGGCGTCGTCTTCAACCAGCCCGGCCGGGGCGGCCCGACGGTGCTGCCTGCGTGCGGCGGCGTCGGCGCGCAGTACACGCCGGTGGCCGGCTGGGCGCAGGCGATCCGTTACCGCCATGAGGCACTGGCCGATCGCACCTACGCGCGAAGCATCGCCGTCGTGCTCGGCGGGGACGCATCGGTCGCCACCAACGGCTTCTGGTCGGCACTCAACATCGCGACCACCCTCAAGCTGCCGATGCTCTTCTACATCGAGGATAACGGCTTCGGTATTTCGGTGCCCTCGCGACTGCAGACACCGGGTGGCAATATCGCGGCGAACCTCGGCTCCTTCGCCGGGCTCGCGATTCTCGAGGGCGACGGCAGCAGCCCTGCGGAGGCGTACGAGAGCACGCACCGGGCCGTGCTGCAGGTGCGCGAGACGCGCGCGCCGCTGCTGCTGCGGCTCACGGTGCCGCGTCTGTGCGGCCACTCCGGCCAGGACACGCAGGCCTACAAGTCCCCGGAGACGCTGAGTGCGGAGCGTGCCCGCGACCCGCTGAGTCGCCTGCGCCAGTTCCTGGTCCCCGCCTGGATGCCCGAGAGCGAGTGGACACGCATCGCGGGCGAGGCGCGTGCCGACGTGGAGGCGGCGGTCGGCCGGGCGCTCGCGCGGCCGGCCCCCGACCCGCAGCGGCTCACGCAGTTCGTGTTTGCGGAGAGCCGCGGCGGTGTGCCGCTGCTGCAGGAGCAGGGCGGACTCGCGCCCGAAGGGCACGTGCCTGCGTCTTCGAGCACCACGCCGCACCCGCAGGGCGCCCGCGTCAACATGCTGACTGCCATCCGCCGTACGCTCGACACGGAGCTGGCCGCCAATCCGCGCATGGTGGTATTCGGCGAGGACGTCGGCCCCAAGGGCGGAGTGCACGGCGCGACGCTCGGTCTGCAGGACAAATACGGCGTCGGCCGGGTGTTCGACACCAGCCTGTCCGAGGAGGGGATCATTGGACGCGCCGTCGGCATGGCACTCGCCGGCCTCCTGCCGGTGGCGGAGATCCAGTTCCGCAAGTACGCCGACCCCGCCGCTGAGCAGCTCAACGACTGCGGCACGCTGCGCTGGCGCACGCACAACCGCTTCGCGGCGCCGCTCGTGGTGCGCATGCCGGGCGGGTTCTTCAAGTGCGGCGATCCCTGGCACAGTGAGACGAACGAGGTGCTCTGGGTGCACGGCATCGGCTGGCAGGTTGCGGTGCCCTCGAATGCCGAGGATGCCGTCGGCCTGCTGCGCGCAGCGCTGCGGGGCAACGACCCGGTCATATTCTTCGAGCATCGCGCCATGCTCGATGGCGCCTGGGCGCGCCGCCCCTATCCGGGGGATGAATACGTCGTGCCTTTCGGGCGTGCGCGTGTCGTGCGCCCCGGAACCGAACTGACGCTCGTCACCTGGGGCGCGATGGTCGAGCGCTGCGAGCTCGCCGCGGCGCAGTCGCAGGTCGACGTGGAAGTGATCGATCTGCGCACGCTCTCACCCTGGGACCACACGGCCGTGCGGGGCTCGGTGGAGAGGACGCATCGCTGCCTGATCGTGCACGAGGACAACCTGACAGCCGGTTTCGGCGCGGAGATCGCCGCGCGGCTCGCCGGGGAGAGCTTCTTCAGCCTCGAGGCTCCCATCGAGCGGCTCGGCATGCCGGACGTTCCGAGTCCCCATAGCCCGGTGCTGCTGGAGGCGGCGGTGCCGGACGTCGCGCACATCGTGGCAGCCGTGCGCCGGCTGGCGAGCCTGTGATTCCCGCATGAGCAGCCTCGATATCCGGGCTCCCACCGCGGAGCAGACCGAAGGTACCCGCTCGCAGCTGCTGCGCTGGCTGAAGCAGCCGGGCGATCGCGTCGTCGAGAACGAGCCGCTGATCGAGCTCGAGACCGACAAGGTCACCGTCGAGGTAGCCGCCCCGGGCTCAGGTGTGCTGCGGGAGATCGTCAAGCACGAGCAGGACGAGGTGGCGCCGGGGGAGCTGCTCGGACGCATCGAGCTCGCGGCGAGCGCTGCGGCGGCGCCGGTTGTCCTTGGGACCGGGCACGCCGCGGGCGCGCGGGGGACGGTTGCGGTTGCGGTTACGGTTGCGGCGACGAGTACGCCGGCCGGCGCCGCCCGCCGCGGCGGCGGGCAAGTGAGTCCCGCGGTGCGTCGGCTGCTCGCCGAGCACGGGCTCGCCGTAACGGACGTGCCGGGCACGGGCCCCGAGGGCCGCGTTACGGTCGAGGACGTGCTGCGCGCCGCGGCGGCGGGTGCGCCGTCACGGCCGGACGGTGAGCGTGCCATGGGCGGTGAGGGGGCATCCGCCACGGCGCAAGCGGCGGGCTCCGCCAGCGTTACCGCCACAGTGCCCGGGGGGCCGGGGGCGGTCAGCCGGCGCGTGCCTCACACCGCGGTGCGCAAGCGCATCGCCGAGCACATGGTGCAGAGCCTGCTGCACACCGCGCCGCACGTGACGACCGTATTCGATGCGGATCTCACCGCGGTGCTCGCGGACCGCACGCAGCACCGCGAGGAGTTTGCGCGCCGCGGCGCACCGCTCACCCTGACCGCGTACTTCGTGGCGGCGGCAGTCGCGGCTATCCGCGCGGTGCCCGAGGCGAATAGCCGCTGGACGGACAGCGCGCTCGAGATCTACGCTGACATCCACATCGGCATCGCGACCGCGGTCGAGGGCACCGGGCTGGTCGTGCCGGTGCTGCGCGATGCCGGCTCGCGCGACCTGTTCGCAATCGCGCAGGGTCTCGATGATCTCGTGACGCGCGCGCGCGGCGGCAAGCTCACGCCCGCCGATGTGCGCGGCGGCACGTTCACGATCTCGAATCACGGCGTGAGCGGCAGCCTGATCGCCGCGCCCATCGTCATCAACCAGCCGCAATCGGCCATTCTCGGCATCGGCAAGCTGGAGAAGCGCCCGGTGGCAGTGGCCGAGGGCGACGAGGAGAAGATCGTCGTGCAGCCCCGCTGCTACGTCACACTGACCCTCGATCACCGGGTGATGGACGGGCACCAGGCAAACCGCTTCATGCAGACGTTCGTCGCCCGGCTGATCGACTGGCCGGCATAGCGGCGGCGCAGCAGGCCATGAGCGCTGCGGGCGCGAGCGGCTCGCCGCTGACAGCGGTCTTGTATCATTGTGTATCGATGCGGCCCTGCAGGCCCGGAGGCTCTGATGTACACCCAGGCGCTCGACACGCACGGCAAGGAGCCGGCGGCGGCCGTGACCGGCGAGCCGGCGGGCCACGCTGCGCGCTTTCAGGCGCGCATCGACGCCGACGACAAGATCGAGCCCAAGGACTGGATGCCGGAGGCCTACCGGCAGACGCTGATCCGCCAGATCTCGCAGCATGCCCACTCGGAGATCGTCGGCATGCTCCCGGAGGGCAACTGGATCACGCGCGCGCCGAGTCTCAAGCGCAAGGCGGTGCTGATCGCCAAGGTGCAGGACGAGGGCGGCCACGGCATGTACCTCTACAGCGCCGCCGAGACCCTCGGCATCTCCCGGGCGCAGATGGTGGAGCAGCTGCTCGCCGGCACGGCGAAGTACTCGAGCATCTTCAACTACCCGACGCTCACCTGGGCGGACGTCGGCGCCATCGGCTGGCTGGTCGATGGCGCGGCGATCATGAATCAGATACCGATCTGCCGCTGCTCGTACGGACCGTATGCGCGCGCCATGGTGCGCATCTGCAAGGAGGAAAGCTTCCACCAGCGCCAGGGGTTCGAGATCATGCTGACGCTCGCCCGCGGTACCGCCGAGCAGCGCGACATGGCGCAGGACGCGTTCAACCGCTGGTGGTGGCCGTCGATCATGATGTTCGGTCCGAGCGATGCGGACTCGAAGCACACCGCGCAATCGATGCGCTGGAAAATCAAGCGCTTCAGCAACGACGAGCTGCGGCAGAAGTTCGTCGATATCACGGTGCCGCAGGCGCAGTTCCTCGGCCTCGGGGTGCCGGATGCGCAGCTGCGCTGGGACGAGGCCAGTCAGCATTTCCTGATCGGACCGATCGACTGGAGCGAGTTCTACGCGGTGGTGAAGGGCAACGGGCCCTGCAACCGTGAGCGGCTGCAGGCGCGGCGCGACGCCGACGCGGCCGGCGAGTGGGTGCGGGCTGCAGCGGCGGCGCATGCGGCGAAAGTCACGACGCGCGCGAGGCAAGCATGACACAACCCGAATTCACGGCGGCCGGCGCCGACTGGCCGCTGTTCGAAGTCTTCATCCGCTCGCGCTCGGGCCTCGAGCACAGGCATGTCGGGAGTCTGCATGCGGCCGATGTGCGCATGGCGATCGAGCACGCACGCGATGTCTACACGCGCCGCCTGGAGGGCGTGAGCATCTGGGTGGTGCGCTCGGTGGACATCAGTGCCTCCGACCCGGAGGAGGCCGACGCGCTGTTCGAGCCGGCGCGCGACAAGGTGTACCGGCACCCGACGTTCTACGCCATTCCGGAGGAGGTCAAGAACCTGTGAGTGCCGTGGTCACGGCCTCGATTCGGCGGCAGGACGGCCCGGGCGCGGCGCTGTTCCGCTATGTGCTCAGGCTCGGCGATAGCAGCCTCGTGCTCGGCCAGCGCCTCGGTGAGTGGATCGGGCACGCACCGGCACTCGAGGAGGATCTGGGGCTCGCCAACCTCGCGCTCGACCTGATCGGGCAGGCGCGGCTGTTCCTCAGCTACGCCGGGGAGCTCGAAGGCCGGGGGCGCGACGAGGACGCGCTCGCCTATTTCCGCGACGCGCCGCAGTTCGCGAACCTCACGCTCGCCGAGCAGCCGAACGGCGACTTCGGCCGGACGATCGTTCGCCAGGTGCTGCTGGATGCGTGGCAGCTCGAGATCTACGAGGGCCTTTCGGGCTCCGCCGACTCGCGGCTCGCGGCCATTGCGGCCAAGGCGCTCAAGGAGACGCGCTATCACTATCGCTTCAGCAGCGGCTGGCTGGTACGCCTCGGCGACGGCACCGACGAGAGCCATGCCCGCGTGCAGCAGGGCCTCGAGTCGCTGTGGCGTTTCACCGACGAGCTGTTCACTCCCGACGAGGTCGAGGCCGAGATCAGCGCGGCCGGGGTCGCCCCGGCGCTCGAGTCGCAGGCCGCGCGCTGGTCGGAGCGCATCGACGGCATCCTGAGGGAAGCGACGCTGACGCGCCCCGCGCATGAGCCCTATGCGTGGCACGGCAAGCGCGGTGTGCATACCGAGCATCTCGGACACCTGCTGACGGAGATGCAGCACGTGCCGCGCACCTATCCGGGTGCGCGCTGGTGAGGGACGCAGACAGCGTGACCGAGGAAGGACGCATCTGGAGACTGCTCGACGCAGTGGCCGACCCGGAGATTCCGGTGGTCAGCATTCTCGACCTGGGGGTCGTGCGCTACGTGCGTCGCGAGACCGACGGCCGCCTGCACGTCGGTATCACGCCGACCTATCTGGCATGTCCGGCAACCGAGGCGATCCGCGTCGCGGTGCGCGACACGCTCGACCGGGCCGGCTACGCGGATGCCGCGCTCGAGACCGTGCTGTCGCCCCCCTGGAGCAGCGAGTGGCTGACGGAGGCCGGCCGGCGCAAGCTCGCCGCCTTCGGCATCGCGCCGCCGCAACCTCATGCGGTCAGCTGTCCGCGCTGCGGCAGTCGCGCCACGGAGCGCGTCAGCGAGTTCGGCTCGACGCCCTGCAAGGCGCACTACCGCTGCAGCGCATGCCTCGAGCCCTTCGACGCCTTCAAGTGCATCTAGCCGTGTAGCTCGTCGGCCACGCATGTTGCGGTTTCATTCATTGCGGGTTGTCGAGGTCCACCCGGACGCGGAAGACGCACTCGCGATTGCGCTCGAGGTTCCCCCCGAGCTGCGCGCCGAGTATCTGGGCACCCCGGGGCAGCACGTGGTGGTGCGTGCGCAGATCGACGGCGAAGAGACGCGACGCACGTACTCGCTGGTGAACGCTCCGGGGGAGTGGCCGCTACGGATCGTGCCGCGGGTGCACGCGCACGGTCGGATGTCGCGCTACCTCGCCGAACAGTTGCGCGCCGGCGATGCGCTCGAGGTGCTGCCGCCCAACGGCAGCTTCACGCCGCGCCGCGCGACGCCGGCCGGCACCTACGTGGCGTTCGCCGCGGGCTGCGGCATCACGCCGGTGGTAGCGGTGCTGCGCGCGCTGCTCGCGCAGCCGGCCACCCAGGTCATCGTGTTCTACGGCAACACCGGCAGCAGCCGCACCATGTGTCTGGAGGAGCTGCAGGGACTCAAGGACCGCTACCTCGCCCGGCTGTCGCTGCACTTTGTGATGAGCCGCGAGCCGCAGGAGGTCGAGCTCTACAACGGCCGGATCGACCCGGCCCGCGTGCGCCAGTTCGCCGCCAGGTTGTTTCATCCGGCGGCGGTGTCGGAGTACTTCATCTGCGGTCCCGGCGACATGATCGAGCAGGTGAGCGCGACGCTGCGGGAGCTCGGCGTCGACGGCGGTCGCGTGCACGTCGAGCACTTCACGGTCGTGACCACGGGGGCTGAAGCGGCGCCCGCCGCGGTGGCCGCACCGGCCGGTGCTGCGCCGACTCCGGGGAGCGCCGAGGTCACGGTGCACATGGACGGCCGGCAGCGCTCATTCACCATGAAGATCGACGACGAGACCGTGCTGGACGCCGCGGCGCGCGCCGGGGTGGATCTGCCGTTCTCGTGCCGCGCGGGCGTGTGCTCGACCTGCCGCACCAAGGTGGTGCGCGGCGAGGTGGTCATGGCGCAGAACTATGCGCTCGAGGACTGGGAGCTGGCCGAGGGCTATGTGCTGGCATGCCAGTCGCGGGTCAAGACCCCGCAGCTCGAGCTGGATTACGACGCCAGGTGATCGGCGAAGGAATCGATGTGAGTTACCAGAGCATTGTGTTCGAAGCGGCCGACGGCATCGCGCGGCTCACCCTCAACCGCCCCGAGCGTCTCAACAGCTTCAATGGCGAGATGCATGCCGAGGTGCGCGCGGCGCTCGCGCAGGTCGCAGGCGGCGGTGCGCGCGTGCTGGTGATCACGGGCGCGGGCCGCGGCTTCTGCGCAGGACAGGATCTCAACGATCGCGCGGTGGCACCGGGCGGTGCCGCGGCGGACCTCGGCGAGTCGATCGAGAGGAACTACAAGCCGCTGGTACTGGCGCTGCGCGCGCTGCCGCTGCCGGTCATTGCCGCGGTCAACGGCGTGGCCGCCGGCGCCGGCGCCAACCTCGCGCTCGCCTGCGACCTGGTGGTGGCGGCGCGCTCAGCGACATTCGTGCAGGCGTTCTCGAGACTCGGGCTGGTGCCCGATTCCGGCGGCACCTGGTTTCTGCCGCGGCTGGCCGGCACGGCACGCGCGCTCGGGCTGGCGTTCCTCGGGGAGAAGCTGCCGGCCGAGCAGGCGGCCGCCTGGGGGCTCATCTGGCGCTGCGTGGACGACGGCGAGCTCGGCGCCGTGGTGGACAGCCTGGCGCGGCAGCTGGCTGCAGCCCCGACGCGGGGCCTGGCGCGCACCAAGCAGGCGATCTACGAGAGCTGGGGCAGAACTCTTGCCGAGCAGCTCGACGTCGAGCGCGACTACCAGGCGGAGCTCGGGCGCACCGCCGACTACGCCGAGGGCGTGCGGGCGTTTGCCGAGAAGCGCACCCCGAAGTTCACCGGGCAATGAGCGAGACGGACTCAGGGCGCGCGCAGCGCCTGGCGGAGCGCGCCGCGCAGGGCCTCTTCGAGCGCGATCGCGCCTCCCAGGCACTCGGCATGCGCCTCTTGGGGGTGCGACCGGGGAGTGCGCGCGTCGCTCTGACCGTACGGGCGGACATGCTGAACGGCCACCAGGTCTGCCATGGCGGCATCGTCTTCGCGCTCGCGGACAGCGCTTTTGCCTTCGCCTGCAATTCGCACAACGACAGCACGGTGGCGGCCGCCGCCGCCATCGATTTTCTCGGCGCGGCGCGCGAGGGCGATGAGCTCACCGCGGAGGCGGTCGAGCTGTGGCGTACGCGGCGCAACGGCATCTACGAGATCACGGTGGTCAATCAGCGCGGCGAGCGGGTGGCGCTCTTCCGCGGCCGCTCGTACCGCATCGACGGGCAAGTGGTGAAGGAGTGAGGGATATGCAGCTCGAGAGCTTTGTCGCCGGCAAGTGGGTCTCGGGCAGCGGCAGCGGGCTGGCTCTGCGCGATGCCACCACCGGGGAGGTGATCGCGCACGCGAGCGCCGACGGCCTGGACTCACAGGCGATGCTGGCGTACGCGCGCGAGGTCGGCGGTGCGAATCTGCGCCGGCTCACCTTCCACGAGCGCGCCGCGCTCCTCAAGACACTGGCGCAGCACCTCACCGAGCACAAGGAGGAGTTCTACGGCGTGTCGTATGCGACCGGCGCGACGCGCGGCGACTCCTCGATCGACATCGATGGCGGCCTCGGGACACTGTTCGTCTACGCCAGCAAGGGTAGGCGCGAGCTGCCCGATGGGCGCGTGTACGTCGAGGGGCCGGTGGAGGCGCTCTCCAAGCTCGGCAGCTTCGTCGGCCAGCACATCTGCACGCCACTGGAAGGTGCGGCGGTGCACATCAACGCGTTCAACTTTCCGGTGTGGGGCATGCTGGAGAAGCTGGCCCCGACATTGCTCGCGGGCGTGCCGGCGATCGTCAAGCCCGCGACCCAGACCTGTTATCTCACCGAGCGGGTGTTCCGGCGGATCATCGAGTCCGGGATCCTGCCCGAGGGCGCGGTGCAGCTGATCTGCGGCACCGTCGGCGATCTTTTCGATCACCTCACCTGTCAGGATGTGGTGTCGTTCACCGGCTCTGCGAGCACGGCGGCGCAGCTGCGGCAACATCGGGGCGTCACGGCCAATTCGGTGCGCTTCACTGCCGAGACCGACTCGCTCAATTCCTCGATCCTGGGACCCGATGCGGCGGCGGGCACGCCGGAGCTCGAGCTGTTCGTGCGCGAGGTGGTGCGCGAGATGACCGTGAAGGCCGGGCAGAAGTGCACCGCGATCCGCAAGGCGCTGGTGCCCGCCAGTGCCGTCAATGCGGTCCTCGACGCCCTGCGAGCGGCGCTCGGCAAGGTGGTCGTCGGTGACCCCCGGCTCAAGGAGGTGCGCATGGGACCGGTCGCCTCCCTCGGCCAGCGCCGCGAGGTGAGCGAGCGGCTGGCACGGCTCAGAGCCGAAGCCGAGGTCGTGTACGGCCAGGCCGGGACACTCCAGCCGGTGGGCGCGGACGTGCAGCGCGGCGCTTTCATTGCCCCGACACTGCTCTACTGCCGTGACGGCGACGCCTGCCGGGCAGCGCACACCGTGGAGGCCTTCGGACCGGTATGCACGCTGCTGCCGTACGCGGGCCTCGGCGAGGCGATCGAGCTGGCGCGGCGCGGCGGAGGGAGCCTCGTCGGCTCGGTCGTGACGGCCGACGAGCAGGTTGCAGCGACGCTCACCCTGGGACTCGCTCCCTACCACGGTCGTATCGTCGTCATCAACCGCCACTGCGCCAAGGAATCCACCGGCCACGGCTCACCGCTCCCGCACCTGGTGCATGGCGGTCCGGGCCGTGCGGGCGGCGGCGAGGAGATGGGCGGAATCCGCGGCGTGCTGCACTACATGCAGCGCACTGCGCTCCAGGGCACACCCGACGTGATCGCCGCCGCGACCGGCCGCTGGGTGCGCGGCGCGCGTGAGATCGACCCGGGGACGCACCCGTTCCGCAAGCCCTTCGGAGAGCTGGCCATCGGCGATACGTTCCGTTCGGGCGAGCGCGAGGTGACGATCGCGGATATCGAGCGCTTCGCAGAGCTTTCGGGCGACCGCTTCTACGCGCACATGGACGAAGCCGAGGCGGCGCGTAATCCGCTCTTCGGCGGGCGGGTGGCGCACGGCTATTTCCTGGTGTCGGCCGCCGCTGGACTGTTCGTCGATCCGCCGTACGGCCCGGTACTCGCCAACTACGGGATCGATGCGCTGCGGTTCGTCAAGCCCGTGAAGCCCGGCGACCGCATCAGGGTGCGGCTCACCGCCAAGGAAAAATCGCTGCGCCAGGGCGCCGACTACGGCGAGGTGCGCTGGGACACGGAGATCACCAATCACAACGGCGAGCTCGTCGCCAGCTACGACGTCCTGACCATGGTCAGTGAGAAGGCGGTTCCGGACGCCGTAGCGGGAACGCATGCCCGCGCGCCGACATTGCCTTGACGAGTGCCCACACTGCATCGCCGCGCTGCAGGGCGAGCGCCTGCCGCGCGGACTCGGTGATGCGCGCCAGCACGATGGCGCCGCCGACGTCGACCCTGACCAGCACGCCGGCGTCATGGTCCGCGGCGATGTCCCGGACAGTCCCGGCCAGCGCGTTGCGCACGGAGAGTCCCTGGACCGGCTGGGTGGCGAGGATGATGTCACGCGCCAGCAGCTGCAGCCGCACGCGCGTGCCGACCGGCACATCGCGCAGGCTGACCTTCAGCGTACCGGTGCCAATGGCGAGGTCGACGGTGCCGCCGCCTGCATCCACGCGTGTCACCAGGCCCTCGAGGACGGATCCGACGAGCTCCGGCCCTACGATCTCGCGCAGCTCCGGTCGCAGGCTGATTTCGTCGACGGGTCCCTGGGCGAGCACGCCCCCGGACTCGAGCAGCACGATCCAGGTCGCAAGCCGCAGCACGTCCTCGAACTGGTGGCTCACGTACACCATGGGGACCGAGAGCCGGTCGCGCAGCGCCACGAGGTAAGGCAGCACCTCCTCGCGCCGCGCCGCATCGAGCGATGCGAGCGGCTCATCGAGCAGCAGCAGTTGCGGCTGCGACAGCAGCGCACGGCCGAGGGCGACCCGCTGGCGCTCGCCTCCGGAGAGGCGGTGCGGGCGGCGCGCGAGCAGTGCCCCGAGGCCGAGCAGTGTCACCACCTCGTCGAAGCCGATGAACTGCGGCCGCCTCGCCGCGCGTCGTTGACCGTAGCGCAGGTTGCCCGCGACGGTGAGGTGCGGGAAGAGCCGCGCATCCTGAAAGACGTAGCCGATGCGGCGCTGCTCGGCGGGCACGACGAGCTGCCGGCGGGTATCGGTCAGCACCATATCCCCGAGCCGCACCTCGCCCTCATCGGGCTCGATGAGCCCGGCGATGATGTTGACGAGTGTCGTCTTGCCGCTGCCGGAGCGGCCGAAGATCGCCGTGACTCCCGGGGTGGGCGCGGTGAAGGCGGCCGACAGCCCGAAGCTGTCCAGCCGCCGGCTCACCGATACGCCGAGCATGCTAGCGGCCCAGCAAGCGCCGCACGCGGCGCACGAGAAGCTCCGCGGCCAGGAGCCCCGTGAGGCCGAGCGCGAAGGACAGCACGGCGAGCCGCAGCGCGAGGGCGTCCCCGCTGGGCGACTGCATCGCGGTGTAGAGCGCGAGCGGCAGAGTGCGCGTGACCCCCGGCACGTTGGAGGCGAAGGTGATGACCGCGCCGAATTCGCCGAGTCCGGCGCTGAACGCGGTCACGGCGCCGGCGAGGATGCCGGGCAGCATCAGCGGCAGCGTGATGGTGGCAAAGCGGTCCAGCGGTCCCGCGCCGAGGGTCCTGGCCGCGGCCTCGAGGCCCCGATCGACGTTCTCGAGCGACAGGCGGATGGCGCGCACCATGAGTGGAAAGGTCATGACCGCGGTGGCGAGCGCCGCGCCTGCGGTCGTGAACGCCAGCTGGATGCCGAAGTGCTCACGCAGCCAGCCGCCGATGGGGCCGTGCACGCCGAACAGCAGCAGCAGCATATAGCCCACCGCGACCGGCGGCAGCACCAGCGGCAGGTGTACGAAGGCGTCGAGGAGGGTGCGGCCGGGGAAACGCGCCCGCGTCAGGAGCCAGGCCGCGAGCACCGCGAGCGGCAGACTGAAACCCACGCTGCGCGTTGCGACGTCGAGGCTCAGGAGCAGGGCGTCGAGCTCCGCGGAGCTTGGCAATCCGGTCATGGGCGCGGCGCGCAGTTCTTACGGACGGCTTTCGGGGACAGCGCAGCTCCGGGGATGCTGGTCAGGGCCGCCGCAAGGGTCTCACGAGCGGCGGCTCACGGCCAGAGCCGCTCCGCGCGACGGCCGGCTCAGGCGACCAGGCCGGCGCTGATCGCGACGGCGGCGCCGGTGGGCGGGCTGGGCACGTACTGTGCGAGTCCCTTTTGCGTCAGCCAGTCACGGTTGAAGAGGCGCGACTGGTACTTGGCGCCGCCGTCGCACAGCACCGTGACCACGGTATGCCCGGGACCGAGCTGCCGCGCGACTCGGACGCTGGCGGCAACGTTGATACCGGAGGTACTGCCGAGCAAGAGACCCTCCTCGTACAGCAGACGGTAGACATACCTCACCGTCTCGGCATCCTCGATGTGCACCGCATCGTCGAGCGGTGCACCCTTGAGATTCTCGGTCACACGGCCGATGCCGATGCCCTCGGTAATCGAGCCGCTGCCGGTGGCCTTGAGCGTGCCGGAGCGGATGTATTCGTAGAGGCTGCTGCCGGGCGGGTCGGCCAGGACGCAGCGGACCTCGCGGCGGCGGGACTTGAGGTACTCGGCAACCCCGGCGAGCGTGCCGCCGGTGCCGCACGCGGCGACGAAAGCATCGACGCGGCCGCCGGTCTGCGTCCAGACCTCCGGCCCCGTGGTGCGCACGTGGATCTCGCGGTTGGCGGTGTTATCGAACTGGTTGGACCAGACCGCGTTGGGGAGCGAGGCCGCGAGGCGCTGCGCGACCCGCTGGTACTGGTTGGGATTGCTGTAAGGCACGGTCGGCACCTTGTGAACCTGCGCTCCGAGCATCTCCAGCAGCCGATACTTCTCGGGCGACTGGTTGTCGGGCATCACGATCACGCAGCGGTACCCGCGGGCGTTGCAGACGTGCGCCAGGCCGATGCCCGTATTGCCCGCGGTGCCTTCGACGACGGTGCCGCCGGGAGGCAGCACGCCGCGCTGCTCGGCATCGGCAACGATGCCGCATGCGGCCCGGTCCTTGACCGAGCCGCCGGGGTTCATGAACTCCGCCTTGCCGAGAATTTCGCAGCCAGTCTCCTCGCTCAAGCGCGCGAGACGGATGAGCGGCGTGTTGCCAACCGCGCCCGTGAAGCCGCTGACGAGGCTCATGCGCCCGCCGTCTCGTTCGCGTGGACCACGGCAGGGGCGCCGAGGCCGGACGATAACCCGGCCTCCGCGCCGCTGGCCGCCAGCGCGACGACCGCGCCGACGACGAGCAGCGCCGGCGCCGTCACGCGCTCGCGCGCGGCGAGGAGCGCGATGTCGGCGAGCCGGGCGCGCAGCACGCGCTGGTCCGGGAGAGTCGCACGCTCGATGATGGCCGCGGGCAGCTCTGCCGCGGCTCCCGCAGCACGCAGCCGCGCGACGATCCGCGGCAGCTGCGTCACGCCCATGTAGAAGATCGCGGTGCGGCCCTCGCCCGCGAGCGCGTGCCAGTCGAGGCTCGCATCGGCCTGGCCGGTCACCAGCGTCACACTCTGTGACAGCCCGCGATACGTGAGCGGCATGCCGGCCGCGGCCGCGGCGCCGAGCGCGGCGGTGATTCCCGGAACCACGCGGCAGGGAATGCCGTGGGCGTTGAGCACCGCGAGCTCTTCGCCCCCTCGGCCGAATACGAACGGATCGCCGCCCTTGAGCCGCGCAACCCGCTTGCCCTGGCGCGCGAGGCTCACCAGCAGCTCGTTGATGCGCTGCTGCTGGCCGCGGTCGCCCACGTCCTTGCCGACGAAGATCCGCTCGGCATCGCGGCGCGCGCGCTCGAGGATCTCACCGGGAACCAGCCGGTCGTAGAGAATCACGTCCGCCTGCTGCAGCAGCTGCAGGGCGCGCAGTGTCAGCAGGTCCGGATCGCCAGGGCCGGCACCGATCAGATACACCTCGCCGAGACCGCCGGCGGAAGTGGCGCGCGAGGCAGTGAGCTGCGAGGTGAGGAGCTCGCGCGCGAATGCTTCCTCGGCCGCAGCCGTCTCGCCGGCGAGCAGCCGCTCGGCGACGGTGCCGCGTGCGATGCGCTCCCAGAAGGCGCGGCGGGCGAGGGGGCCTAATGCCCGCCGCGCCTCGCGGCGGCGCTCACCCATGAATCCTGCGAGGGCCCCGAGCCGTGCCGGCAGCAACGCCTCGATCCACTCGCGCACACGCCGTGCCAGGACCGGTGCCTTGCCTGCCGAGCCCACCGCGACGACGATCGGCGAACGGTCGACGATGGCCGGAAAAATGAAAGTGGAAAGCTCGGGCGCGTCGACCACGTTGACCGGGATACCCCGTGCGCGCGCGGCCTCCGACACGGCCCGATTCACGGCGGGCTCGCCGGTCGCCGACACAACGAGCGCCGCGCCGTCCAGGTGCCCGGGAGCGAAGCGGCAGGCGCGGTGCTCGAGCCGGCCGAGCGCGGCCTGCGCCCTGAGCTCGGGGAGCAGGTCGGGGGAGATCACGGTGAGGCGTGCGCCGGCACGCATGAGCCACTCGGCCTTGCGCGCGGCGATGCGTCCACCGCCGACCACCACCGCCGGTTCGGCGCGAAGCCGCAGAAACACGGGCAGATAGTCCATGGCGCTACGCGGAATTGTACGGTAGCCGGTGGCCGGATGAACTAAGCGTTGCTTCTGAAGCGATGCGCGGCGGTTATGGAGCGGTGACAGCGCAGCCACTCAAGCGGTAGCCTTGCGGACCGCCTGAGCGAAGGGCGCGGCGTCTGCGGGCAGAGTCAGGGTGTTTGAATGAAGCTGCATCAGTTGCGCTACCTCGCCGCGGTCGCCCAGAGCGGGCTGAACATCACCGCGGCGGCCCACAAGCTCCACACCTCGCAGCCGGGCGTCAGCAAGCAGATTAAACTGCTCGAGGACGAGCTCGGCTTCCAGATCTTCGTGCGCGAGGGGCGCAATCTGACGCGCATCACGCCGGCCGGCCAGCAGGTGATCGAGCGGGCGCTGCGCATCCTGCAGGAGGCGCAGAGCATCCGCGACCTCTCGACGGAGCTGCGCGACGAGAGCAAGGGGAGCCTCTCGATCGGCACGACGCATACCCAGGCGCGCTACGTGCTGCCGGATGTGATCCGCGAGTTCCGCGCCCGCTACCCGCAGGTGCGACTGAACCTTCACCAGGGCACCTCCGAGCAGATCGCCGAGATGGTCGCGCAGGACCGCATCGACTGCGCCATCGCCACCGGATCGGAGCATCTGTACGGCGACCTGACGCTGCTGCCGTGCTACCGCTGGCACCGCACGGTGATCGTGCCGAAGGGACACGCGCTCGCAGCCGCCGGCAGGCTGAGCCTGAGGGCGCTCGCCGCCTATCCGCTGATCACGTACACCTTCAGCTTCACGGGACCCTCGTCGCTGCACGACACGTTCGCGAGAGCGGGTCTGACACCCAACGTCGCGATCACCGCGCGCGATGCCGACGTCATCCAGACCTATGTGCGGCTCGGGCTCGGGGTCGGCATCGTCGCGCACATGGCGGTCGATCCCGCTGATGCCGAGCTGGTGGCCATCGATGCCGCGCATGTGTTTGCCGCGCACACGACCTGGATCGGGTTCCGGCGCGGCACGCTGCTGCGTCGCTACATGTACGACTTTGCGCAGCTGCTGGCGCCGCACCTCGAGCGGCGGCTGGTCGATCGGGCGCACCGTGCGGCCTCGGCGGAGGAAACCGCGGCGATGTTTGCCGACCTGGAGCTGCCGCAGCGCTAAGCCGTGGCGGCGGGCGGCCGTCTCGCGATCCAGGCCGGCGTACGCCCGTCCGCAGCCGCCTGATAGCTCACCCGCAGCTCCGTCAGGGCCACGCGACAGGCCTCGAGGTCCTGGTCCTGCCGCGGCACGATGGCGTCGAAGCCGCAGCGGCCGAGCCAGAACACCAGATCGCGGGTGATGTCACCGACCGCGCGCAACTCGCCGGTAAACTTAAGTCTGGTGCGCAGTACGACCGCCTGGGAAAGCGCGCGCCCGTCGGCGAAAGCCGGGAACTCGAGTGCGATCAGCGGGCGGTCGCCGATCTCCGGGTAGAGGGCGTCGACGTCCTCGGTGTTCGGCAACAGGACGCCGACGGCGCTGCAGGCCGACAGGAGCGCCGCACGCTCGCTCCGCCAGCGGGCCAGCGGCACGATCGTCCTGCCACGGGCGACACCCGCCCCAGGCAACGTCCAGTCGTCCTCGAGGACCGAGCCGCCGCGCAGAACTCTCGGCGTCATGCCGCGACCGCCTCGGGCTCGCCCTCGTAGAGGCACGCTCTGAAAGGCGCGAGGCCTACGCGCCGGTAGCACTCGATGAAGGTCTCGTCATCGTCGCTGCGCAACCGCAGGTAGCCGCGGATCAGCCGCTCGATGCCCGCGGCGATCTCATGACGGGCCAACGCCCGTCCGACCCGCTCGCCGATCGCGGCATCGGTTCCGGGGCTGCCGCCGAGCGTGACCTGGTACCACTCTTCCCCGTGCTTGTCGACGCCGAGAATGCCGATGTGGCCGACGCTGTGGTGGCCACAGCCGTTCATGCAGCCGCTCATGGTGATGCGGATGGGCCCCACTTCGTATTGCGCGTCGAGCGAGTCGAAGCGCCGGTAGATATCGTGCGCTACCCCGATCGTGCCGGCGTTGGCGAGGCTGCAGAAATCCAGCCCCGGGCAGCAGACGATGTCGGTCACGAGCCCGATGTTGGGCGTCGCCAGGCGGGCAGCGTCGAGCCTGCGCCAGAGTTCGTACAGGTCGCGCTCGGCAACGTCGGCGAGCACGAGGTTCTGGTCGTAGGTCGAGCGCAGCTCTCCGAAACTGTAGGCGTCGCAGATCCCGGCCAGCGCCTCGAACTGTGCGGCGCTGCAGTCGCCGGGCGCCTGCTCCGGGGCCTTCAGCGAAACGAACACGACCCGGTAGCCGGGCACCCGGTGCGTGCGCACGTTGCGCTTGAGCCATGCCGCGAAGCGCGCCTCGCGCGCGGCCAGGGCGTCCAGGGCGCAGGCGACCTCGGATGCCGGCCGGTAGGCGGGCGCGGTGAAATGCGCACGCATGCGCTCGATATCCCCGGGCAGCAGCGCGAGCTGTGCATGCTCCGAGCTTGCCCTGATCCGCGCATACTCCGTCTCGATCGCCGCGCGGAAGCGCTCGTAGCCCCATTCCCGCAGCACGATCTTGATGCGCGCCTTGTGGATGTTGTCGCGCCGACCGAAGCGGTTGAAGATCCGCAGGATGGCGGTCGCATACAGCAGCAGGTCGGACTCCGGTACGAAGGAGTTCATCTCCTGGCCGAGGAGCGGCAGCCGGCCGAGTCCGCCGCCGACGAAGAAGCGGTAGCCGATCACCCCGTCACGGCGCACCAGGTGCACCGCGACATCGTTGGTGAGCGTTGCGGCACGGTCGACGGTGGCGCCGGTGAAGCCGAACTTGAACTTGCGCGGTAGCCAGTAGAATTCCGGGTGCAGCGCGACGAACTGCCGCAGCAGCTCGCAGTATGGGCGCGGGTCGAGGAGCTCGTCGGCGGCCACGCCGGCGAGGTAGTCGCTGGTGATGTTGCGGGTGTCGTTGCCGCAGGCCTGGATGCCGTGGAGCTGCACCGCGGCGAGCTCCGCAAGCAGGTCAGGCACCTGCGCCAGTTTCGGCCAGTTGAGCTGGATGTTCTGGCGGGTGGTGAAATGTGCATAGCCCCGGTCGTACTCGCGGGTCACGTGCGCGAGCATGCGCAGCTGCGAGGACTCGAGCAGGCCGTAGGGCACCGAGATGCGCAGCATCGGCGCGAAGCGCTGCTGGTAGAGGCCGTTGCGCAGGCGCAGCGCGCGGAACCCCTCCTCCGAGAGCTCGCCGGCGAGGTAACGGCGTGTCTGGTCGCGGAATTGCGCGACGCGCTGCTCGAGCAACGCCCGGTCGAGCTGATCGTAGCGGTACATACGGGCCCGACTATAGGGGGCGGGTATCGGGCCCTGAAAATACCCTGTGGTTAGGTGGACCTCTTTCTGGGGTTATGAGCGTATGCAAGACTAGCGGCCGGATCGGTCTGCCAGTCGCGCCGGGCGTAAAAAGCGCGGCCGTGGGGGGTGAGCGTGGCGGGACTTTATTTCGAGGAGTTCGCGGCAGGACAGCGCTTCGAGCACCTGGTGCGGCGCACCGTAACGGAGACGGACAACTTGCTGTTCAGCGCGCTCACCATGAACCCGGCGGCCATCCATCTGGATGCCGAGTATTCGCGGGGTACGGAGTTCGGCGAGCGCATTGTCAACAGCGTGTTCACTCTCGGGCTCCTGGTGGGGCTGTCCGTGTACGACACGACCTACGGCACGACCGTCGGCAACCTCGGGTGGGAGGAGGTGCGCTTCCCGCGGCCGGTGCTGATCGGCGACACACTGCACGCGGTCACCACGGTCGTGTCGAAGCGCGAGAGCCAGTCGCGCAAGGACTCCGGCATCGTGGTGTTCGAGCACCGCGCTTTCAACCAGCGCGACGAGGAAGTGGCTTCCTGCCGGCGGGTGGCGCTCATGCTCAGGAGGCCCGTGGCGTGAGCGAGCAGGCGCCGCTGCGCTCGCTGCTGTTCGTGCCCGGCGACAGCGAGCGCAAGCAGACCAGGGCGCTCGCCTCGGAAGCGGACGCCCTGATTCTCGACCTCGAGGATTCGGTGACCCCCGCGCAGCTGCCGGCGGCCAGGGCGCGCGTGGCGCGGCTGGTGGGCTCAGGCGCGCCGGACGCGGCCCCGCAGCTGTGGGTGCGGGTCAATGCGCCGTCGGGCGGCGCGTTCCGCGAAGACCTCGAAGCGGTATGCAGGCAGCGTATGCCGCACGGCGTCGTGCTGCCGAAGATCTCGGCGCCGGCCGAGATCATCGAGGCGGCGGACTATCTCACGGCGCTCGAGACACGCCTGGGACTGATGCCGCCTGTCAGTCGCCTGCTGGTCATCGCGACCGAGACGCCGCAGGGGGTGCTCGCGTTGCCGCAGTATCTGCCCGTGCTGGGCCCTTCGCGGGCGGCAGCGCGCCTCGCGGGGCTCACCTGGGGCGCGGAGGACCTGGGGGTCGCGCTCGGAGTGCGCGACCGGCGCGACCCGGCCGGCGGACTCACCTTTACGTTCCGCCTCGCGCGGACCATGTGCCTGCTCACGGCTGCCGCGCTCGGGGTGCAGGCGCTCGACACGGTGCACCTCAATTTCCAGGATGCATCGGGCCTCGAGGCATCGCTCGGCGAAGCCCGCCGCGACGGCTTCTCAGGCAAGCTCGCCATCCATCCGGATCAGGTGACGGCGATCAATGTGGCATTCACCGCGAGCGAGGCGGAGCTCGAGCACGCGCGGCGCGTGGTGGCGGCCTTTGCAGCCTCCGCCGGTGCCGGGGTCGCGAGCCTCGACGGACAGATGATCGATCGCCCGCACCTGCTCCAGGCGCAGCGGCTGCTCGCGCAGGCGCGGCACCCGCGACGCTAGTCGCCGCGGCGCCCGCGGTCGCGAAACGGGCTCAGCCGGGCTCGGCGGGCGTTTCGATCGTGAGCAGATCCTCCGGCGTATCGACATCCAGTGCCGCAGACGGCATGGGGACCCGCACCAGCGTGTCGGCACCACGCCGCAGCACCACCCGGGCTCCGGCATCGCCGCGCAGCGCGGCGAGCTCGGGAAAAAGGCTGCGCGGAAAGATCGCCGGTGCCCCGACGGTACCGGCGTAGAGCGCCGCGGCCATGTACTGCGGCTGCTTGCGCCAGGTGCCGGCGAGGCGCCGCAGGTCGTCGGTGGTGACCCCCGCCTGATCCGCGAGCAGCAGCAGCGCACCGGTACACGCGGACGGCAGTCGGGCGATGCCGGCGCGGATCGAGCTCGCCAGGCCCTCGCGCCAGTCGCGATTGATGACGACGACGCCGGGAGAGTGCTTGAGGAGCGGGGCCAGCTGATCGGCCCCCGAGCCGAGCACGACGATGAGCGCGTTGCCGGTGACCTCGGCAGCGCGCGTGACGACGGTGTGCAGGAGTGGGCGCCCGGCGAGGCGCACCAGCTGTTTCGGAGATCCGAAGCGGGTGGACGGACCCGCCGCCAGCACGATGGCGTACAGGCCATGGGCGGTCCTGGCGCTGGCGGCGGGCGCGGGCATGTCAGAGGCCGGCGGTCGCAGGTGCGCCCTGAGGCAAGTGCTGCCGGAGCTGCGCATAACCGCGCCTCTCCTCGAGAATCGAGTCGGCGTCGATGCCGGCCACGGCGCGCCAGTCGGCGGTTCGCGGATTGCCCGAGAGGATCCGCTCGATGACATCGCACCGCGCCTTCCAGGGTCCGGCGATGAAGCGGGAGAATTCCTGCCAGTGGACCTGACCGAGGTGCTCCAGGGCCTCGCGACTGCTGCCGCCTCCGGCGAGCATCTGCTCGACGGATCGGCGGCCGGGGTCATCGGCCGGCCGCTGGACGTACAGCTCCCGCAATCGCTCATCACGCTGTTCGAACCCCGCGAGTACGCGCGCCAGGTACTCGACAGCGGCAGCGTGAAACGCGGTGAGCGCCGGTGCGCGGGCCGCACCCTGCAGCTCAGCCTCGGCCAGTACGGCAGCACACGCTCGCGCGACGGCGCCCACGTGGTCGCTCTCGGTGGCGAGCTGCCTGCGCATCAGCTGAATCTCGTTCACGGCCGTAAGAGAATCAGGTTAAAGAACCATGGTATGAAGAATCTCTAATATCATAATCTTTCAGGATATTACTGTCCGAATCACCTCATCGGACGCGGCCTCCGACGCCGCGCCATGCACGAAGGCATGGATCTGCCCCACGATGCCGAGCGCGACCGACTCGGGGCTTCGTCCGCCGAGTGCCAGCCCCACGGGGGCATGCAGCCGCGCACGCAGCGCCTCGGCGTCCGCCCCGAGGCTCTGCAGGAGCCGCTCACGTCGCGCGACGGGACCCAGGAGACCAACATACCGAATGGGCGTGTGGGCGAGGGCTCTCAGGTAAGCGAGATCCGAGTTGAGATGGTGGCTCATCACCACGACGGCGTCGAACTGCGCGAGGTCGAGCGCCTCGGTGAGCCGCTCGGCGGCTGGCACTGCCAGGACACGCTCGGCGCCGGGGAAGTGACTCGGCACCGCGTATGCCGGACGGTGATCGGCCAGCGTGACTCGCCAGCCGAGCCGGGTGGCGAAGTCGACGATCGGCGCCGCATCCGGACCTGCGCCGAGGAGCAGGAGCCGCGCGGGCAGCATGAGCGGCGCGATGAACAGCCTCCAGTCGCCGGCAGGACCCTCAACAAGGCCCACTTCGCCGCTCGCCATGCAGGCCGCGAGTGCCGCACGCACGTCCCGACTGCGCAGCGCCGGCGGCGTGACGCGCGCCTCCTCGGGCAACGCCAGCGCGCCAAGGGGCACATCCTCACACGAGGAGTCGACAATCACGCCGAAGGCAGCGGCTGAGTGCGAGCTGAACGCTGTGGCGAGATGCGCGAGAGGCTGCCAGGAGGATTCGGGGCCGACCCGCAGCAGCAGGATCTGCATGGCCCCTTCGCATCCGACGCCGAGTCCCCACAGCAGGTCGTCCTCGCCACGCAGGTCGTAGCGCACGAGGCGCGCCGTGCCGTCGTCGATGACCTGGCGCGCGTGCGCGGCGAGATCGCCTTCGAGGCAGCCGCCGGACAGCAGTCCGGCGTAGTCGCCGTCCGATGCGACAGCCAGGAGGGCGCCCGGCTTGCGGTAAGTCGAGCCCTCGGTCTGCACCATGATGCCGAGCGCCAGCGCGTTGCCGGCGGCCTTCTCGCGCTCGAACAGGGGCAGCAATGGTCCCAGCTGTGCTTCCACGCGAGAGCAATTATGCCAGCCACACCGGCAGCGGGCTGAAGCGGTTGGGCTGCAGGTTGCTACCGCGACGCGCCCGTTGGACTTCCGCGGCGCTTCTTAGATAGAGTCGCACCGCCTTTTCCCATCCCAAGAAATCCCGAGTCGATGATCAAGGCCGATCCCTGGGTCGTGCACAAATTCGGGGGGTCGAGCGTCGCGGACGCCGACTGCTTCCGGAGGGTCGCAGAGATACTCGAGAGCGCGCCGGGCGCACGCCTCGGCGTCGTGCTGTCGGCGTGCCGCGGCGTAACAGACGCGCTGCTGCGCCTGGTGGCGCTCGCCGAGCGTCAGGACGAGGCGTACTTCACGGAGATCGCGCAACTGCGGGCACGGCACGCGACGATTGCCGCAACGCTGCTCGAGTCCACGGCCGCGCAGCAGTATCTCGAGGGGCTCGACCGGGATTGCCGCGACCTCGCGGGCATCCTGCACGCCGTGAAGCTGACGCGCTCGGCGGACCGTAACGTCAGCAATCTGATCGCCGGCTACGGCGAGATCTGGTCGACGCAGCTCTTCCAGCGGTTCTTCGCCGCGCGCGCCCGGCGCGCCGGTCCGGTGCAATGGCTGGATGCACGGCGCGTCGTCACGGTGGAATGGGGACCCCTCGGTCCGGGGATCCAGTGGGCACAGTCACGCGCCAACCTCGAGGCGCTCGTGCCGGGGAACTTCGCCGGCACACTCATCATCACCGGGTTCATCGCCACCGACAAACGCGGCGTACAGACCACGCTCGGCCGCAACGGCAGCGACTTCTCGGCGTCGATCTTCGGCGCCCTGCTCGGGGCCGCCGAGATCCACATCTGGACCGACGTCGACGGAGTGCTGTCCGCCGACCCGCGCCGGGTCCCCGATGCGACAGTCATCGACTCGCTCTCGTACAACGAGGCGATGGAGCTCGCCTACTTCGGCGCGCGCGTGATTCACCCACAGACCATGGCACCGGCGGTCGGCGACGGGATCCCCATCTGGATCCGCAATACCTTCGCACCCGAGAAGCCCGGCACGCTGATCTGCGCGCGACCGGTCTCGGCGCTGCCGGTGAAGGGCATCACCAGCATCGAGCGCGTCGCGCTCATCAATCTCGAGGGCACCGGCATGATCGGGGTGCCGGGCACCGCCCACCGGCTCTTCGGCGCGCTGCGCGAGGAGGGCATCTCGGTCATCCTGATCTCGCAGGGCAGCTCCGAGCACTCCATCTGCTGCGCGATTCCCCAGGAGCAGGCCGAGCGCGCCGCCGACATCACGCGGCGCGCCTTCGCGCGCGAGCTGGCCGAGGGGCAGATCCAGAGCGTGGACATCGACTCCGATCTCGCCATTCTCGCCGTGGTCGGCGACGGCATGGCGGGCACGCCCGGAATAGCAGCCAAGGTATTCGGTGCGCTCGGCACTTCCGGCGTCAGCGTGCGCGCCATCGCCCAGGGCGCCTCGGAGCGCAACATCTCCGCGGTGGTCGATGGACGCAGCGCGACGCGCGCGCTGCGGGCCGTGCACGCCGGGCTGTACCTCTCGCCGCACACTTTGTCGATCGGCGTGATCGGGCCCGGGAGCGTCGGTCGGGCGTTCCTCGCGCAGCTGGCGGCGCAGAGCGCGCGGCTCCGCGAGGCCTTCCGCCTCGACCTGAGACTCCGCGGCGTGCTCGGCTCGCGACGCATGCTGCTCGCCGAGCCGCGGCTCGAGGTCGCCGAATGGCGCGGCCGCTACGAGGCGAGCGGGGCGGCAGCAGATGTCACAGCCTTCCTCGAGCACGTACGCGTCGATTACCTGCCGCATACCGTGCTGGTGGACTGCACCGCCAGCGACGAGATCGCCGGGCACTACGCCGACTGGCTGGCGGCGGGCATCCACATCGTGACGCCCAACAAGAAAGCCAACAGCAGCGCACTGGCGTACTACCGGCGCGTGCAGGCGGCACGGCGCAGCGGCGGCGCGCATTACCTGTACGAGGCGACCGTGGGCGCGGGGCTGCCGATCGTGCATACGCTGCGCGACCTGCTCGGCACCGGGGATGAGATCGCGAGCATCGAGGGGATCTTCTCCGGCACGCTCGCCTATCTCTTCAATGTGTACGACGGCCACGCGAGCTTCTCGCAGATCGTGAGCGAGGCACGGCAGCGCGGCTACACGGAGCCCGATCCGCGCGACGACCTGTCGGGCGCCGATGTGGCACGCAAGCTCATCATTCTCGGGCGCGAGATGGGACTCGACCTGGAGCTCGACGACGTCGCGGTCGAGAGCCTGGTGCCGAGCGAGCTCGCTGCCGGATCGATCGAGGAGTTCATGGCGAGCCTGCCGCGCTACGACGCGCCGATGCGCGCACGGCTCGAGGCGGCGCGCGCCCGCGGCAACGTGCTGCGCTACGTGGGACGGCTCAGCGCTTCAGGCGAGGCGACCGTCGGGCTGACCGAACTGCCGGCCGGCCATGCGTTCGCCAACATCGCGCTCACCGACAACATCGTGCGCTTTGCGACGCGGCGCTATTGCGACAATCCGTTGATCGTGCAGGGTCCGGGTGCCGGTCACGAAGTGACTGCAGGTGGCGTGTTCGGCGACCTGCTGCGCTGTGCGGCGTACCTGGGGGCGCGTCTGTGAGCGCGGCGGGACTCACCCGAGCCACGGTCTTCGCGCCTGCCTCGGTCGGCAACGTGGCGATCGGCTTCGACATCCTCGGGTTTGCGGTCGACGCACTCGGCGACCGGGTGACGGTCACGCGCGGCGCGCCGGGGGTCGAGATCCGGGCGGTGCGCGGCATTGCCGGCGAGCTGCCGCGCGCGGCTGCGGACAACACCGCCGGCCGGGCGCTGCTCGCGCTCGCGGAGGCGGCGCGACCCGATTTCGGCTTCAGCGTCGAGATCGACAAGGGAATCCCGCTCGGCTCGGGGCTGGGCGGCTCGGCCGCTTCCGCGGTCGGCGCGGTGGTGGCGGCGAATGCCCTGCTGCCCGCGCCGCTCGAGCCTCTCGAGCTGTTGAAATGCGCGATGGCGGGCGAAGCGGTCGCGAGCGGTGCGCGGCATGCCGACAACATCGCGCCCTCGCTTTATGGGGGGCTGGTGCTGACGGTGGGTATCGACCAGCCGCGCGTCAAGCGCATCCCGGTACCGGAAGTGATTCGCGCCGTAATCGTTCACCCGCACATGTTCCTCGCCACCAGCGATGCGCGCGCAATCCTCAGGCGCAACGTGGAGCTGTCCGACTTCGTCTGGCAGACGGCCAACCTCGCGGGTTTCATCTCCGGCTGCTACACCGGGGACCTGGACATGATCCGCGCCTCGTTCGAGGACGTGGTGATCGAGCCGCAACGTCAGGCGCTGATTCCGGGGTTCCAGCAGGCGCGTCAGGCGGCGATGGAGGCCGGAGCGCTCGGTTGCTCGATCTCCGGCGCCGGCCCCTCGATGTTCGCCTGGGCCGAGAGCGGCGCCGCGGAGGCCGTCCTCGCCGCGATGCAGCGTACGTTCGCCGCGCGACAGCTCGGCACCGACGGCTGGGTGGTCGGCCTCGGCAGTGCCGGCGCACGGCGGGTGGAGTGAGCGGCGATGAGCCGGATCCTCTTCCGCAGCTCGCGCGACCCCGCGCTCACCGCAGGCTTCAGTGCGGCGCTCGAGCGGGGACTCGCGCCCGACGGCGGACTCTACGTGCCGTGCACCTGGCCGCGCCTCGCAGTGGAGGACTTCGCGGGCGCCAGGGAGTTGCCCGAGGTGGCCGTGCCGCTGCTCGGTCCGTTCCTCGCGGAGGATCCGCTCGGCCCGGCGCTCGCGCCGGTGGCGCGTGAGGCCTTCAGCTTTCCGGCGCCGCTCGTCCCGCTGACGCGCGACGGGCGGCTCGCGCTGCTCGAGCTGTTCCATGGCCCCAGCGCCGCGTTCAAGGACTTCGGGGCACGCTTCCTCGCGGAGTGTTTTGCAAGGCTCCGCGGCGCCACGGCGCGTCCGCTCACGGTCCTGGTGGCGACCTCCGGGGACACCGGCGGCGCCGTGGCGGCCGCCTTCCACGAGCGCCCCGGGGTGCAGGTTGCAGTGCTGTTCCCCCAAGGGCTCGTGTCGCCGACGCAGGAGCGCCAGCTGACCTGCTGGGGCGGCAACGTACGCTCACTCGCTGTGCGCGGGACGTTCGATGACTGCCAGCGGCTCGTCAAGCAGGCGTTCGGCGATACGCAGCTCCGGGCGCGCGGCGCGCTGTCGTCGGCGAACAGCATCAACCTGGGGCGGCTGCTTCCGCAGGCGGTGTACTACGCCGCCGCCAGCCTCGAGGTCTGGCGCGCGCATGGCGAACGCGCCTCGTTCGTCGTACCGAGCGGCAATCTCGGCAACGGGCTCGCGTGCCTGTGGGCGCGCGAGCTCGGTCTGCCCATCGGCGCGGTGGTGCTCGCGCACAACGCCAACCGTACGGTGCCGGAGTACCTGGAGAGCGGGCAGTGGCGGCCGCGTGCGAGCGTCGCGACACTCGCCTCGGCCATGGACGTCGGCGACCCGAGCAACATGGAGCGGCTGCGCGCGCTGTTTCCAGAGCTGACGGCGGTGCGCGCCGCGGTCAGCGCCGTGAGCGTCGACGACGAGGCGATCCGCACGCGCATCCGCCGCGGCTACCAGGAGTTCGGTCAGGTCTGGTGCCCGCACACGGCCACCGCCGCCGAGGCCTGGGAGCGGCTGCCCGAGGAGCAGCGCCGCCGCGGGCGCTGGGTGCTGGTCGGTACCGCGCATCCGGCCAAGTTTCGCGAAATCGTCGAGCCGCTGATCGGCACGACGGTGGCCGTCCCGGAGACGCTCGCGAAGCTGTTCGCGCGGCCGGTGAGCTGTGTTGAAATTGACGCGAGCCTGGACGCACTGCGTGCGGCGCTCGGGGGACGAGGGGACGCCGGTGAATGAACTGAGCAGATTGACGCCGATCGCCTGGGTGCTGATTGCAGTCGGCGTGGTGTTCGGCGTGGGGTTGTCCTGGGCGTGGCGCTGGTACCGCCAGTACCGCGCACGGCGCGCGCTGCGCCTGGCGGTCACCGGTGGCGCGACCGACCATCTGGTCGACACGCTGGTGCCCGACGGCATGGGAGGCGGCTTCCACGTGGACTTTCTGCTCCTCACCATGCGCGGCGTCGTGGTGATCGATCTGCGCGACGTCAAGGGCAATATCTTCGGCGGCGATCAGATGGCCGAGTGGACCGTCATGGACGGCGCCCGGCGCTTCACCTTCACCAATCCGCAGAGCGCGCTCTACGACCGCATCGCCGCGGTCAAGACGGTCGCCGGCGACGTGCCGGTCGAGGGACGCATCGTGTTCACGCGCCGCGGCAGATTTCCCAAGGGACTGCCGAAATGGACGCTGATGATCGACGCGCTGCGCAGCGAGTTTCCGCCGGGGGCGTGGGACGCCTCCGAAGAGGGTGCCGAACCGCTGGCAGCAGGCTGGCGGCGCCTCAAGGAGGCGGTGAAGCCGAGCTACATGGCGGACATGCGCTGACGGCGGCCTCAGCCGAGCGTGCGCGCGTGATCGGCCAGGACCAGCGACACGCACGCCGTCAGCTGCTGCGCATACGCGAGGTGCAGGAACTCGTTCGGACCGTGGGCGTTGGCATGCGGGCCGAGCACGCCGGTGACGAAGAACTGGGTGCGCGGGAAGCGCTCGCCGAGCATACCCATGAACGGAATGGTGCCGCCGACGCCCATCTCCATGGCACCGGACCCGAAGACGGCGGCTGAGGCCCGGGCGATCGATTCCTCGAGCCACGGCGCGACAGTCGGCGCGTTCCAGCCGCCGGTGGCGGCCCCCGCGTCGAAGCGCACCTGCGCGCCGTAGGGCGGATCGCGCTCGAGTGCCTCGCGCACCGCCTGCTCGGCGCGCCGCGCATCGCAGGTCGGCGGCAGGCGCAGCGACAGCTTGACGCTGAGCTCCGGCAGCAGCACGTTGCCGGCGGAGCTGACCGCGGGCAGGCCGTCGGCGCCGGTAACGGCGAGCGTTGCGCGCCAGGTACTGTTGATGAGGAGCTCGGTGGGGTCGTTCGAGACCGGTTGCACCCCTTCGGCCCAGGGAAGCCGGCCGGCGACTTCGCTGCCGAGCACCCGGGCGGCCGCCACCGCCTGCGCGCGCCGGTCGTGCGGCAGCTCTACCTGCAATTCATCGAGGAGCAGGTCACCGGTTACGGGGTTCTCGAGCCGCGCGAGCAGTTGCCCGAGAATGCGGAACGGCGTCGGTGCAATGCCGGTTGCCATTCCGGAGTGCACGCCCTCGGTCAGCACGCGCACGGTCAGGGTCCCGACCAGATTGCCGCGCAGCGAGGTCGTGCACCACAACTGCTCGTAGTTGCCGCACTCCGCATCCAGACATACGACCAGCGAGGGCTCGCCGAGGGAGTCGCCGAGCGCCTCGAGATGCGCCGGCAGGTCCACGCTGCCGCTCTCTTCACATGCCTCGATCAGCACCATGCAGCGCGGCAGGCGCACCTGCTGTGCCTTGAGAGCCGCGATCGCCGTCAGCGAGCTGAACGCCGCGTAGCCGTCGTCGGCAGCGCCGCGGCCGTAGAGCCTGCCTTCGCGGATCACCGGCTCCCAGGGCCCGAGTCCGGGCAGCCAGCCGGTGAACTCCGGCTGCTTGTCCATGTGGCCGTAGAGCAGCACGCAGCCCGGCAGCTCCCCCGGGATGTCCGCGAGCAGCAGCGGGGTGCGACCCGCGAGCCGGCGCAACGTAACGCGCATGCCCGCAAGCGGCTGCGCCCGGCACCACTGCAACATCAGCTGCGCGGCGCGCTCCATATGGCCATGGCTCTCCCACTGTGGATCGAACATCGGCGACTTGTTCGGAATACGTATGTACTCGACCAGACGCTCGACCACCGACTTCTCCCACGTCCCGGCGATATGGGCGCGCAACTGCTTGAGATCCATGTTTCAGCCTCTTAACTCGCGATTGTTTCCGGCAGGCCGAACAGCGCCCGCGTTGCCGCGGTGCTCGCCCGGCCGAGTCTGTCCAGCGACTGCCCCCGGGCGCGCGCCACGGTGACGGCAATGTGCGGCAGGAAAGCGGGCTCGTTGCGGCGCGAGGCGGGCGCAGGCCTGAGGTCGCGCGGCAGCAGATAGGGACCGTCGGTCTCGAGCAGCAGCCGCTCGCCGGGGATGTCGCGCACCAGGGCGAGCAGGTGCGCACCGCGCCGTTCGTCGCAGATCCAGCCGGTGATGCCGACCGCGAGCCCGAGCTCCAGGTAACATCGCAACTCTTCGCTCCCGCCGGTGAAGCAGTGCGCGACGCCCCGGTGAGATGCGCCGTGCTCGCGCAGGATCGCCGCGAAGTCCGCATGCGCATCGCGCTGGTGGAGAAACACGGGCTTCCCAACCTGCGCGGCCAGCTCGAGCTGGCGCTGGAAGGCGCGGCGCTGCGCCTCGCGCGGCGCGAGGTCGCGGTAGTAGTCCAGGCCGCACTCGCCCACCGCCACGACTTCCGGGCAGCGCGCCAGCTCGGCGAGCGCGCGGCAGGCGGCCTCGGTCAGCTCTGCGGCATGATGCGGGTGAACACCGGCCGTGGCAAACAGCCGCCGGGGATGCTGCCGCGCGAGCTCGAGTGCCTGGTGCGAGCTGGCGAGGCTCGAGCCGGTGACCATGAGTTGCACGACGCCGGCGGCGCCGGCGCGCTCGAGGACCGCGGCGCGGTCCACGTCGTAGCTGTCGTGGGCGAGGTTTATGCCGATGTCGATGAGCGGCGTCGCGCTGGCGCGCGCGGCGGCGGGTGTCGTTGCAGTAGTATCGGCGGCCATGCGCCCCACCATTTTACTGCTGACAGTGTCGCTGCTCGCCGCCGCGGCGATTCGCGCCGAGGAGGGGGGCGAGGCCTGGCGGGATCTCGAGAGCCGCATCGAGTACGGCTACTACACCGGGGATGCGCGTGCACTGGCGCGGCTGGTGCCGGCTCTCGCTGCCGATGAGTCGCACGACAGGCTGCATGAGTACTACACGGGCCTGCTTGCCTGGCGGCAGGCGCTGCTGGCGACGCCGGCGGGTTCCGGCGAGAAGTTCGCGGCGCGGTGCGTCGCAAGTCTGGACGCGGCGCTCGCCGCACAGAGCGACTTTGCCGAAGCACTGGCGCTGCGGGCCGCCTGCCGTCTCGCACCCGCGGAGCTCGGCGGCGGCTACGCGCCGCTCTCGACCTTCCGCGCACACCGCGAGATGGGCGAGGCGCTGCGACTCGCTCCTGACAATCCGCGGGTGCTGCTGCTCGACGCCCTGAGCGATTACCGGCTGTCGGCATCGCAGGGCGGGAACCGCGAGCGGGCGCTGGTTGAGCTGCGGCGGGCGACGGCGGCCTTCGAGAGCGAGCGGCGCGCCGCCGACCACGTGCCGGGGTGGGGCGCGCCCGATGCCTACCTGCTGCTCGGGCGCGATCTGCTCGATCACGGCGATCCCGCCGGTGCGCGCGATGCGCTCGAGCGTGCGCTGCTGCTGGCCCCCGACTTCGCGCAGGCCAAGCAGCTGCTGGCCAGGATCACCGCCGGCTGACCGGGGCGCTCGCGGCGGGCGGCGGCCGCCGGGGCACACGGGCGGGGGCCTGCGCCTCAGAGTCCGGCGAGGGCGGCGCACAACCGCTCGACGTCGTCCTCGGGCTGATCCCAGGACACCACGAATCGCGCCTCGCCTGCGTCCGGCGCCCCCCAGTCGTAGAAGTCCCAGCCAGCGGCGCGCAGCGCCGCGCGCCGTTCGCTGCCGAGTCGCAGGAACACCTCGTTCGCCTCGACGGGGTGCGCGAGCGCGCCGCCCGCCGCGGCGCCGATGCGCCGTGCCAGCTCGTTGGTGCGCACGGCGTTGCGATGCCACAGCCCGCCATCCAGGTAAGCGAGGAGCTGCGCCGCGACATAGCGGGACTTCGACAGCAGGTGACCGGCCTGCTTGCGGCGCAGCTCGAAATCGCGCACCAGGTCACGATCGAAGAACACGACCGCCTCGGCGGCCAGGGCGCCGTTCTTGGTGGCGCCGAATGACAGCACGTCCACCCCGGCCCGCCAGGTGAGCTCGGCCGGGTGGCAGCCGAGGAAGGCGAGGGCGTTGGCGAAGCGCGCACCGTCCATGTGCACGCGCAGACGATGGCGGTGCGCCACCTCGCACAGCTGCGCCAGCTCGGCGGCGCGATAAACGGTGCCGAACTCGGTGGCCTGGGTGAGCGACAGCGCGGCGGGCTGCACACCGTGCACGCCACGGTTATAGGTGGCGAGCGCCGCATCGAGCGCCGGCGCCGTCAGCCGGGCGTGCTCGCCGCGCAGGAGTGCGAGCTGTGCACCGCCGGAGAAGAATCCGGGCGCGCCGCACTCGTCGGTGACGATGTGCGCTTCCTCGTGGGCAAAGATCGCCCCGTACGGGGGGCTGAGCGTGGCGAGCGCGAGCGCGTTGGCGGCGGTGCCGGTGGTGACGGCGAAGGCGCGCACGGGAGTGCCGAAGAAGTCGGCCAGCGCCGCCTCCAGGCGCGCCGTCCACGAGTCCTCCCCGTAAGGCGGCGCCAACCCGCGGTTGGCCGACTCGATGGCACGCAGCATCTCGGGACAGGCGGTCGCGGTGTTGTCGCTGCAGAAACGCACGGGGCTCCTCCGGCTGCTAGTCGATGCGCCAGCGGAACGACCAGGCGCCGAACGCCAGGAACGCGAGCGCGGTCGCCGCAAGATACACGAGATGCGGGGCGATCTGCTTCAGGCCGGCGCCGTCGAGCATCACGGCGCGCGCCGCATCCAGCACGTGCGTCAGCGGAAACACATGCGCCACCCACTGCACCCAGCGCGGCGAGCCCTCGAGCGAGAACCACACGCCTGACAGCAGCATCATCGGCCAGGTGAGGAGGTTGAGGATCCCCCCGACCAGCTCCTCGCTCGAGAAGCGCGCCGCGATGGTGAGGCCGAGCGCGATCATCGACAGCGCCCCGAGCGTCGCCAGCAGCGCCAGCAGCAGCGTGCTGCCGGCGGAGTGGAAGCCGATCACTGCGCCGATCCCCGTGTAGAGAATCGCGGTGACGATCAGAATCAGCACCAGGCGCGAGAGCACCTGCGCGCTCAGGAACTCGAACGCCGTGAGCGGGGTCGCATGCAGGCGCTTGAGGAAGCCGCTCTTGCGGTAGCGCAGCACCACATAGCCGACCCCGAACAGGCAGCTGAACATCATGTTCATGCCGAGGATTCCCGGAAACAGCCAGTCGACGTAGCGCACCGCCGCGCCGCGCACGGGCTGACGGTGCGCGTCCGGCGCGGCAGCGAGCAGCAGCCGCTCGGCGATGTACCCCTTGGGCGAGTCCGTATTCACCCAGTAGCGCGCCGCGCCGCTGACGTCGATGAGCAGATCAAGCTCCTGATGGGTCAGCTTGTGCAGCGCCTGCGCGGCATCCGGCTCGGCCACGAACCGCACGTAGCGCTCGCGCAGGAAGGGATGCGCCTCCGGATCGAGGCGTTCACCCAGCACGCCGACGGTGAAGAGCGGTCGCTGCGCGCCGCTGAACACGAAGCTCATGCCGATCACCAGCATTACCGGCAGCACCAGCGTCCAGGCGAGCGTGCCGCGATCGCGCAGGAATTCGAGGTTGCGGGCATGCAGCACCGACAGCAGGCGGCGCATCACGGGCGCAGCTCCGTGCCGGTGAGCTCCAGAAACAGGTCCTCGAGGTTAGGCGGGCGGATCCGCAGGTGCGTCAGCGGCACGCGGTGCGCGAGCAGCGTGCGCAGCGTCTCCTCCAGATCGTGCGTGGTGATCTCGACACGCTCGCTGGTCTCGATGAGCTGCAGCGGCAGGGCGCGCGCGCTCTCGGGAAACTCCTGCCGCGGCAGCTCGAGCAACACCTCGGCGAAGTGCTCGGCGAGCAGCTGGCGCGGCGCACCCCGGGCGATGATGCGGCCGTGGTCCATGATGGCGATCTCGTCGCACAGCAGCTCCGCTTCCTCCATGTAATGCGTGGTGAGGATGATGGTCTTGCGGCGCGCCTTGATCGACTGCACCAGCTCCCAGAAGTTGCGGCGCGCCTGCGGATCGAGCCCGGTAGTCGGCTCGTCGAGGAACAGCACCGCGGGGTCGTTCACCAGCGCGATCGCCAGCAGCAGCCGTTGCCGCTGGCCGCCGGAGAGCTTGCGGTTGTCGCGCCCCGCGAGCGTCTCGAGCGCGCAGCTGCGCAGCGCATCCTCGACGTCCAGGCCGTGTCCGTACAGGCCGCGAAACAGCATCAGCGACTGGCGCACGGTCAGGAAGTCCTGTAACGCGGTCCTCTGGAAGAGAATGCCCGCCTCTTCGTGGAAGCGCGCGCCGAGGGGCGCGCCGCGATAACGCACCTCACCGGAGGTCGGCGGGAGGATCCCCTCCATGATCTCGATGGTCGTGGTCTTGCCGGCGCCGTTGGGCCCGAGGAGCCCGAAGCACATCCCCTCGGGTACGCTGAAGGACACGCCGTCGACGGCGCGGATGGACGGGTAGTCCCTGACGAGATCGCGGACCTCGAGAAGCGGCGGGCTCACGGCCTTGAGAGTGCGGTCCAGGCAGGCATGCGGGCGGCGATCCTAGCCGATCATGACGGCGGCGTCTGCCCTTGGACGAGCATCTGCGCCTGCGAGCTTCAGGCGAGGCGCGCGGTGTACCATCGTCGTCATATGACCACACGTCAATACGACAAGTCCGAGCGGGTCGAGCTCGCCGACGAGGCGGTGCACTGGGACCTGGGTTCGTCACTCTCCTACGGCGAGTACCTGCATCTCGAGAAGCTCCTCGCCGCGCAGCAGCCGCTCTCGCGCGAGCACAACGAGATGCTGTTCATCATCGTGCATCAGGTGTCGGAGCTGTGGATGCGGCTGATGTTGCACGAGCTGACGGCCGCGCTCGAGTGCATCCGGCGCGATGACCTCGGGCCTGCGCTCAAGATGCTGGCGCGTATCTCTCGCACCCAGACGCAGCTGCTGACCGTCTGGGACGTGCTCTCGACCATGACGCCGTTCGAATACACGGCGTTCCGCGACTCGCTGGGGCGCGCTTCCGGGTTCCAGTCGCTGCAGTACCGGCTGCTCGAATTCCTGTTCGGCAACAAGAACGCCGAGATGGTCGAAGTGCACAAGCGCGACCCGCAGGCCTACGCGACGCTCAGCCGGGTGCTGGCGGAGCCGTCACTTTACGACGAGGTACTGCGGCTCCTCAGCCGCCGCGGCTACGAGATTCCCGAAGACTACCTGCGGCGCGATTTCGGCGAACCGTACCAGGCGAGCAAGCAGGTCGCAGGCGCCTGGCTCGCGGTCTATCACAACTCCGACCAGGGCTGGGACCTGTACGAGCTCGCTGAGCGTCTCGTGGACCTCGACCACAACTTCCAGCTCTGGCGCTTCCATCACCTGAAGACCGTGGAGCGCATCATCGGCTACAAGGCCGGCACCGGCGGCACGGGCGGCGTGTCATACCTCGCCAAGGCGCTCGAGCTCAGGCTCTTTCCGGAGTTGTGGCAGATCCGTACTTCGATGTGAGCGCGCCTACCGGGCGGCGACCGTCACGGGCGTCGCGAGGTAGTCCTGCGGGAAGAGCTGCTCGAGTTCCCGGATCTTGGGCAGATCGATGACGACGATGTAGGGATAGCTCGGGTTCTTCAGGTAGAAATCCTGGTGATAGCCCTCGGCGGGGTAAAACCGCTTGAGAGCGTCGATCCGGGTCACGATCGGCCGGCCGAAGCTGTGCAGCTGCTCGAGCTGCGCGATGTAGCTGGCGGCAATGCGCCGCTGCGTGTCGTCTGAGTAGAAGATGTCGGAGCGATACTGCGTGCCGCTATCCGGTCCCTGGCGATTGAGCTCGGTCGGATCGTGCGCGACCGAGAGATAGATCTGCAGCAGCTCACCGTAACTCACCGCGCCCGGATCGAAAGTGATCTGCACCGACTCGGCGTGGCCCGTGGTGCCGGTGCCGACGTCGGCGTAGTGGGCCGTCTCGAACCTGCCGCCGGTGTATCCGGCCAGCACGCCGTGCACGCCGCGCACGTGCTCGAAGACCGCCTGCATGCCCCAGAAGCAGCCACCGGCGAGTACCGCGGTCTCGAGCGGGCCGCTGTGCTTCGGGTCGTCGACCGCGGGCACAGGCAGTACCACGACCGGCTCTGCGGCCCGGGCGCACCCAAGCCAGGCGAGGCAGGCCGCCGCCGCGAGCACGGCGGCCGTGCGCAAGAGGGTGGCAGCCGTTGCCGCGCGTGTGTCCGGGAAGCGCATCAGCCGCGCGCCTTGAAGCTCAGCGCGACCGAGTTCATGCAGTAGCGCAGCCCGGTCGGCCGCGGGCCGTCATCGAACACATGGCCGAGGTGGGCCTGGCAGCGTTTGCAGGTCACGGCAGTGCGCTGCATGCCGAAGCTGTTGTCGCCGCTCTCCACGACGTTGTAGCGCGAGATCGGCTTCCAGAAGCTCGGCCACCCGGTGCCCGAATCGAACTTGGTGCGCGAGTCGAACACCACGGTGGCGCAGCAGATGCACCCGTAGAGACCGTCGGCGTGATTGCGGTCCAAGGCGCCGCTGAAGGCGGGCTCGGTGCCCTCGTGACGTGTGACGGCATAGGCGAGCAGCGACAGCTGGCGGCGCCACTCTGCATCCGTCTTGATGACACGCGGCACGCTCGAGGTGCCAAGGCTGCGACCGTCGGCGCCAAAGGTCTCGATGAGCACGCTGTCGCCGGATTGCGGGCCGGACAGGAGCGCGGCGGCGCCAGCCGGCGCGGCCGCGGCGGCGCCGCAGGCTGCGGCGTACATGAGCAGCGCTCGGCGTGAGAAACGGGGACCTAAGTCGTGAGGCATGCCAGCTCTCCGTCAGCCGAAGGTGAAAGAGTACGCCTGCACCTCGGCGTCGAGGAACTCGATGGCGAAGGTATGCTCGCCGCCCGGATGCGACAGCCGCAACAGCTGGTACAGACGTTGCCCGCCGACGCTGCCGGTGCCGTCGGCGCGCACGTCGGCGCCGTGGTCGGCGCGCGGCGCCCGGCCATCGAGCATGACGCGGAAGCGGACCGGGTGGCGCGGATCGGCCGCGCCGAGTACCAAGTGCAGGTCGCGGGCGCGGAAGCGGAATACGATTCCCGCGCCGCTGCCCGTGGCCACCGCCCGTTCGCCCTCGACCCGCCAGGGTCCGGCCAGCGCCCACTGGTTGAGCGCGAGCTGCGAGGGCGCGCTGTAGGCGTGCGCGGCATCGCGCGCCACGCCGCCCGGGGAAGCGAAATTCTCAGCGCGCGTGTAGCCGATGTAGGTCTCCGGCGAGCCGATGTCGGCTTCATCCGCCGGAGCCTCGGCCCCCGTGCCGGTCGCCGCCGGTCCGGCCGCGACGAGCTGCTGCGCGCCTGCTTCGCGCAGCAGCTCGCGGATCAGCTGTTCCGACTGCGCATAGTCGCCCTCGCCGAAGTGATGTCCGCGGATCCGCCCCTGCGCGTCGATGAAGTAGTGTGCCGGCCAGTACTGGTTGTTGAACGCCTGCCAGATGGCGTAGTTGCTGTCGACCGCGACCGGATAGGTGATGCCGAGGTCGTGCACGGCACGCGTGACGTTCGCCGGATCCTTCTCGAAGGCGAACTCGGGCGAATGCACCCCGATCACCACCAGTCCCTGGTCGCGGTAGCGCGCGTACCAGCTCTTCACGTGCGGCAGGGCGCGCAGGCAGTTGATGCAGGAGTAGGTCCAGAAATCGATGAGCACCACCTTGCCGCGCAGGGACTCAGGTGTGAGCGGCGGGGAATTGAGCCACGCGACCGCCCCCGTGAGCGGCGGCAGCTCGCCCTCGACCGGCGGACTGCCGGGCGGCGTGGGGCTGGCGGCCATCATCATCGAGCCGCCCGGCGGGTCGCCGTGCGGCGCCATCGTGCCCTGCATGGCCATCGCCGCCCCGCCCCCCTGCGCCGGTGCGACGCGATCGATGAGCGTCTGCTCGAGTTGGTTGGTATTGGCGGTCGAGAGGCGCGTCAGCACCCCGGTGTCCCAGCCGAGTGCGATGGCCCCGACCGCCGCCAGCACGGCCACTCCCAGCGCGCGCCGCACCCACTCGCCGGCCGCGAAGGAGCGCTTCAGGGCAGCGATGACACGAGTACTCGCCGCCGCAACGATCGCGAGCGAGCAGGCGGCCCCCAGCGCATAGGCGAGCAGCAGAGCGGTGGTCGTCAGGCTCGGACCGCGGAGCGCCGCTCCCGTGAGAATGAGGCCGAGTATCGGCCCGGCGCACGGCGCCCAGAGGAATCCGGTCGCGACACCGAGGACCAGCGAGGGGATGACGCCGCGGGGTGCGCCCGGGCTCGCTCCGGGCTGCAGCCGCGCGCCGAGCGCGACCAGCGGGCGCGTGGCCCAGGCGGCGAACCGGCGCGACAGCAGCGCGAGCGCGCTCAGTGCCAGCAGCACCAGCGCAGCGATGCGCCCGTAATCGTTGAGGTGCACGGCCCACGCGCCACCGAAGGCGGCGAGGGTGGCAATCGCGGCGAAGGTCGCCGCCATGCCGATGAGCAGCGGCAGCGTGCTGCGGGCGAACGGCTGCTCGGTGCGCGCGAACACGAACGGCAGCACCGGCAGGATGCAGGGGCTGAGGATCGTGAATGCGCCGCCGAGGAACGCCAGTAATGCGAGGATCATGCAGTGTTGTAGACCGTGAGGACGGGGCGTTTATTGCGGCGCATCGCCGCTGATTTCAGCGCCAGGTGCAGCAGGCGACACCCAGGCGTGCGGCGCGCCGCCTGGCGCGGGCGCTGCCGTTGATGAGCACCCCGCGATCGGCGAGCGCCAGGTGCTGCAGATCGCTCTGGGAATTGCCGTAGGCCACCGACTCGAGCTCTGGATGGAGCCGCCGCAGTGTGTCGAGGCAGCGCGCCTTCTCGACCCCACGGCGGTTGGGAGTCACGAGTCGGCCGACGAGCCGGTCGCCGCGCCACTCGACGCCGGTGCAGATGGATTCCGCGAATCCCAGCGCGCGGGCGATCGCCGGCACGTACAGGTCGGGACTCGCGCTAAGGAGCGCCAGACTGTCCCCGCGCCCCCGGTGTGCCTCGAGCGTTGCGCGCGCATCGTCGATGAGTCCGCGCTCGAGCAGCGCCGCAACGAATTGTGCCGTCCATGCGTCGAGCTCGGCGCGCTCAACGCCGCCCAGTGCCGCGCTCATGAGCGCCGACTTGAGCTCGCCGCGGTCGTGTCGCCAGGCGAAGCGGACGATCGCCGGGAGCATACGCACGAGCCGCGCAATGCGCGCCGGATGGTGTCGCAGGAAGCCCGCGACATAGGCCCACAGGGTATCGCGGCGCGTGAGCGTGCCATCGAGATCGAACACCGCAAGCGCGCGGACTCCCGGGGCAGGCACGGCTGCTTCCGCCGGCGAAGGGTGCTGCCTCAGGCGCCGGGGCCCGCTGCGGCGAGCTGGCGCAGCACGAACTGCAGGATGCCGCCGTGGCGGTAGTACTCGCGCTCCTTCGGCGTATCGATGCGCAGCCGCGCCTTGAACTGCACGGCCGGCCCCTGCGCGGGAGTCGCGGTTACGCTCACCTCCCGCGCACCGGAGGTGCTCAAGCCGGCGATGTCGAGCACCTCCCGGCCGCTCAGCTTGAGGGATGCGACGCTCTGCCCCGGCAGGAACTGCAGCGGCGCGACGCCCATGCCGATGAGGTTGGAGCGGTGGATGCGCTCGAAGCTTTCGGCGATGACTGCGCGCACCCCGAGCAGCATGGTGCCCTTGGCAGCCCAGTCGCGCGATGAGCCGGCGCCGTATTCGCGGCCGGCGAGCACTACGAGCGGCACGCCGTCCTGCCGGTAGCGCATCGCGACATCGTAAATCGAGCCCTGCACTCCGTCCGGCAGGTGCACGGTCACTCCGCCTTCCACGCCGGGCACGAGCAGATTGCGAAGCCGGATATTGGCGAAGGTGCCGCGCACCATCACCTCGTGATTGCCGCGGCGCGAGCCGTAGGAGTTGAAGTCCTTCGGCTCGATGCCCTGCTCCACGAGGTAGCGCGCCGCCGGGCTGCTGCGCGCGATGTTGCCGGCCGGGGAAATGTGGTCGGTGGTGACCGAATCCCCGAGCACGGCGAGTGCGCGCGCGCCGCGCACGTCCGCGAGCGGTGCGGGCTCCATGCTCAGACCATCGAAGTACGGTGGATTCTTCACGTAGGTCGACTTCGCGTCCCAGGCATAGAGCTTGCCGGGCGGCACCTGGATGCCGCTCCAGTTCTCATCGCCCTGGAAGACACTGGCGTAGCGCCGGCGGAACATCTGCGCATCGATCGAGCGAGTCACCAGCTGCTGCACTTCCGCATCGCTCGGCCAGATGTCGGCGAGCATCACCGGCCGGCCGTCGCTGCCGGTACCGAGTGGCTCGCGCGTGAGGTCGATGTCGAGCGTCCCGGCGAGCGCATAGGCCACGACGAGCGGCGGGGAAGCGAGGAAGTTCATGCGCGTCTCGGGATGCACGCGTCCTTCGAAGTTGCGGTTTCCGGAGAGCACCGAGCAGGCGGTGAGGTCGCCGGCTTTGACGGCGGCGGAAATTTCGGGTTTCAGCGGGCCGGAATTTCCGATGCAATTATGTACATTTACGGTGCCCGCAACGAACGCGTGCAACGTGTCCACGGCCAGGTCGAACACGGGGCGGCGGCCCGCCGGGCGCCGCTCCGTCAACATCAGGGCGAAAGTGGGTAGCTCGAGCGAGTTCTTGTCAACGCAGTAGCGCTTAGGTGTTCCGGCCGCGCGCGTCTGCAGCGGAGCGAACCAAGCACGCACGCCGAGCTGTTCGAACAGCTCCACGGGCGAGGGGAAGTCACAGCTCTGCCGGTGAAGCGGCTGGAAGCGGCGTGCTGTCAGCGACGGCAGGCGCGAGAAGCGGTCGTGACCCTCGAGAAGCGAGTAGTGCGCGAAGACCGGCGTCTCATGTCCGGCGAGCTCTGCGGCAGCGAGCTCGCGCGCCCTGGAGAACGACATCCCGAATGGCTGCAGTTCTTCGAGGCGATCGGCCATCCACAGGCGTTGACGGTTGATGGTGTCCACCGTGCGCCAGTACACCGCGGCCGCACTCGCGCGCAGCGACTTGTCGATGCAATAGCGAAACCCGACGCGCTCGACGAACGACAGACCTTCGGGGAGCTCGAGCCGGATCTCGCGTCGGGGAATGCCGTCGCGCGCCCTGGGATAGGAGGAGGCCGAGCTCCGCGTTGCGTATTCGCGGATCGCGGCGCCGCGCGCCTTGACCCCGCAACGGACAAGTAGTCGGATGACCTGTCGCATCATCTGCCGCGTCTGCTCGACAAACTCCGGTCGGGTGCTCTGCGAATACGCGGGCGGGCAGAGACTCGCTTCGTGCTCATGCGTGCCCCAACGGTGCAACGTCGGCCCATGGCCGTCCGCCCCGAAGAGCCCGCCGAGAAATTCACGAACCACCGCCACGGGGCACTCGTCCTGCAGGACGAAAGCCGGCAGGAGGGGCTCCTGATCGATACGGCGCCCCACGCGCACGCCGGCCAAGGCAAGGATCATTCGCGTGAGCACCTTCGGCAGGACGATCGACCACTTGCGCTCGTCATAGGCGCGCGCAACGGGACGCTTGCCGGTCAGCAGCTCGACGTCATTCAGGACCGTCTCGCGGTCGAAGGCCTGACCGACGTTCATGCGCGCCTGCCCGTGGCGGCTGATCGAGCCGTCGCTGAGCAGGTGCCCGAGCAGCCGGGCGAACGCCAGAATGCACAGGCGCTCCTGCTCGCTGTTCATTGAGAACGTGCGCTCGCCGGCGGGCAACACGTAGCCGGCTTCATCCGCGCCGGGTTCGTCCACGGGAGCCTCGAGGCCCATCAGCACACGGTCCTGTCCCGGCACGAGCCGGTCGGCGCGCACCCAGCGGCCATCGCCGCACAGAATCTCGTGATCGGGAGTGCAGACGAGCGCGCGTCCGTCCTGCAGGACCAGTCTCACGCACTCGCGCTCGCCCTGAACCATCATTTCAGACTGCATGGCGGTCTCGAGGCGGCGTCCGGCGTTCGGGCTCACGAGGCGCATGCCGCCGGTTCTCGGCAGGGTCTCGATCCGGCGCGCGGTGCCGTTCGCAAGTAACACCGGCGTGCCCTCGGCGATACATGTGGTACACCCGTAGCCGACCAGGTCAAACCCCAGCGCCTCGAGATCCTCGAGAACGCCGGCCTTCTGGAAATAATCCGTGACCACGCGCGAGCCGGGCGCGAGGCTGGTCTTCACCCATGGCTTGCTCATGAGGCCGCGCGCGCGCGCCTTGCGGGCGAGCAGTCCCGCGCCGAGCATCACCGAGGGGTTTGAGGTGTTGGTGCAGCTGGTGATGGCGGCGATCAGCACCGCGCCGTCCTTGAGCTCGACGCTATGACCGTTGAGCCTGGCGGGCGCAACGCCGCTGCCCGACTTGCGAGCGGCACGCTCCTCGGCCGCCTTGGCCGCGTTCTGCTCGTAGATCTGCCGCGCGGCTTTCAGCGGCACGCGGTCCTGCGGCCGGCGGGGACCCGCGAGGCAGGGCTCGACCTTGCCGAGATCGAGCTGTAACTCGTCGCTGTAGTACGCCGGCCGGGCGCCGTGCTCGCGCCACAGGCCTTGCGCGCGCGCATAGGTGCGGACCAGCTCGATACGCTCGGCCGGGCGCCCGGAGAGCTCGAGGTAGCGCACCGTCTCGGTATCGATGGGGAAGATCGCGCAGGTGCTGCCGTACTCCGGCGACATGTTGGCGATGGTGGCGCGATCGGCGAGCGGCAGGTTGTCGAGCCCGTCGCCGAAGAACTCGACGAACTTGTCGACGACGCCCTTCTTGCGCAGCATCTCCGCGACCGTCAGCACCAGGTCCGTGGCGGTCGCCCCCGGCTGCAGCCGGCCCGCCAGGCGAAAGCCGACCACCTGCGGGATCAATATGGTCACGGGCTGGCCGAGCATCGCGGCTTCCGCCTCGATCCCGCCGACGCCCCAGCCGAGGACGCCGAGCCCGTTGATCATGGTGGTATGCGAATCGGTGCCGACCAGCGTATCGGGATAGGCGCGGTGCACGCCGTCCGTCTCGGCATCGAAGATGACGCGGCCGAGATACTCGAGATTGACCTGGTGAACGATGCCGGTGCCGGGCGGGACCACCGAGAGATTGCGGAACGCGGTCTGCCCCCAGCGCAGGAAGGCGTAGCGCTCGTGGTTGCGGCTGAACTCGATGGCCGTGTTCGCGGCCAGCGCCCCGGGCGTGCCGTACTGGTCGACCTGCACGGAGTGATCGATGACGAGCTCGGCGGGATTGAGCGGGTTGACGCGCTCGGCGGCGCCGCCGAGCTTCACGATCGCATCGCGCATCGCCGCCAGATCCACGATGCAGGGGACGCCCGTGAAGTCCTGGAGGATGACGCGCGCGGGGGTGAAGGCAATCTCGTGGGAGGGCGGGGCCGCCGGATCCCACTCGAGCAGTGCCTCGATGTCGGCGCGCGTCACATTCACGCCGTCCTCACAGCGCAGCAGGTTCTCGAGCAGGATCTTGAGAGCGTAGGGGAGCCGGGCGACTTTGTCCCGAGGGAGCGAGGCGAGACTCCAGATCTGGTAAGAGCGCTCACCCACCGCGAGGGTCGAGCTCGCCCGAGAGCTGTTCGTCATGCGTGCCTCCACCGTGAACCCTGGATTATAAACCTCAGTCCACCACCCTGCCTGAGCAGTGAAGGGCAACCGTCATGACCCATCGATGCATCCGTTCCGCAGTCGCTGTGCTGGTAACAGGGCTCTGCCTCATCGCCTCGGGCGCGGCACGCGCCGACAGCGGTACGCTGATGCGGCAGCTGATCACGGAGGAGCTTGCGGATCTTCCCGGCAAGGAGCTCACGATGATTACCGTCGCGTATCCGCCGGGCGGGAGCTCGCGTCCGCATCGCCACGATGCGTACGTGCTCGTCTATGTTCTCGAGGGCACGGTGCAGATGCAGGTCGCGGGCGGTCCATTGCGGACGCTGAAGGCGGGCGAGAGTTTCCTCGAGCGCCCGAATGACATCCACGTGGTTTCGCGCAATGCGAGCACGACAAGGGCGGCCAAGCTCCTGGTCGTGGCGCTCAAGGCAGCGGGGGCACCGCTATCGCGTGAGGTCGCACCGCGCGCCCCAGGCGCAGCGCAGGTCCCTGACCCCCTGCGACAGCCATAAGGCAATCCTTCACACGATCGCCAGACGGCGGTCCGACTCCTGCGCCGATTGCGGGGCGCGCGCGAGCGCCTGCTCGATCACCGCGCCGCCGAGGCAGCGTTCGCCGTCGTAGGCGACGGCGTATTGCCCGGGCGTGACCGCACGCTGCGGCCGCTCGAAGCGGATATGCGCGCTGCCATCGGGGCGTGGCTCGAGGATGGCGGGCTGCTCCGCCTGGCGATAGCGCACCTTGACGCCGCAGCGGAAGGCGCCGCGCCGCGACTCGCCGAGCCAGTGCCAGGGTCCCGTGTCGAGCGCAGCGCTCGTCAGCAGCGGATGGTCATGTCCCTGGACCACGACCAGCGCGTTGTGCGCGGCATCCTTGGCCGCCACGTACCAGGGCTGCTCCGCGTGTCCGCGCCGTCCGCCGATGCCGAGACCGGCGCGCTGACCGAGGGTGTAAAAGGCGAGCCCGCAGTGCGTTCCGAGGGTCTCCCCGGCGGCGGACTCGATCGGGCCGGGCGCCGGGCGCAGGTAGCGGCCGAGGAACTCGCGGAACGGTCGTTCGCCGATGAAGCAGATGCCGGTGCTGTCGGGCTTGTCGAACACCGGCAAGCCCGCGCGCCGCGCCCGCTCGCGCACCGCAGACTTGTCGAGGTCGCCGAGCGGCATCAGCACGCCGGCGAGCTCGCGCGCAGGCACGGCGTGCAGGAAATAGCTCTGGTCCTTGGCCGCATCACGCGCCTTGTAGAGCTGCCGCGTGCCGTCGGCCTGCGGCACCAGGCGCGCGTAGTGTCCGGTCGCAAAGCGCTCGGCCCCGAGGCGACGGGCATACTCCAGCGCCACGCCGAACTTGATCTCGCGGTTGCAGAGCACATCCGGGTTGGGAGTGCGCCCGGCGCGGTGCTCGCGCAGAAAATGACTGAACACCCGCTCGCGGTACTGCGCCGCGAAACTGACCCGATGCAGAGGAATCTGCAGCCGGGCGGCGATCAGGCGTGCGTCCTGGAAATCCCGGGCGGCGGTGCACCAGATATCGTCGTCGTCCTCTTCCCAGTTGCTCATGAAGAGGCCGTGCACATCCCAGCCCTGCTCCTTGAGAAGCAGGGCCGCAACCGCGGAATCCACTCCGCCGGACAGGCCGACCACGATGCGCATGGACGGATTCTAACCGCGACGGCCGCGGTGGGCAGGGCGAGGCGCGGGAAACAGTTCGGGGAGGGGAGGTCAGCCGCGGCGTGCGGCGCGCAGGCCGTGCTCGGCCGCGCTGGCGTTCCACACGTGATCGAACTCCTGCAGGTAGAGTCGCGCCGCCGCCTGGTTATTGATGTCGGCAACGCCGTCCCAGGTGTCGGCGCGCAGCCGATAGACGATGGCGCGATCGTCGGCGATCAGGTACGCCGAAGCGCGCTGCGGTGACTGCGTGCCGTAGCGGATGTCGATGCAGCTCGACAGACGCCGACCCATGGCGACGAAGCGGTTGCTGTCGCGCATGACACGCGTGGGCTCGGCGAGCAGCACGCGCACCTTGGCGAAGCTGCGCGTCAGAACGAAGTGCTTGATTACCTCGAGGAAGGGCGTCTGGTCGTAGAGGTCGGGCTCGAGGTCCGGTGTATAGATGGAGATCAGACGCTGCGCGGTGGCAGCGACCTCGGTGACTGCGGCGCGGACTTCGGCGAGCGAGGTGAGGACGGTCAGAGTCTCGGCACCATGGCGGCCTGCGGCTGAGCTGCCGCTCGCGCTTGCCGACTCGGGCGCATAGCGGGCGTTCGCGAGCTGCGCCAATGCACCGTTCAGATCAAGTTCCCCACTGATGGCCACGAATGGCACTCGCCTTCTTGGACCTGCTGCGCGCAGGCTGCAGCCGATATTAGTAAGCGGCGGCGTATTCGCCTTGCCGAACAGGTCACGGTTTGGCGACACCCGGGGGCTACACTAAGTTAAAAGCGCGGGCCAGTTCGCACTTTTTGCGCTTGACCGCAGCCGCGGCCGCGCGCAGAGGGGCCGGCGTCCGGGCGGGGCCGCAGTGTTTCAAGAAGAGGGCGCCTCGCGAGCCAGACGGCCGGCGAGCCCGGTGTACTGCCGCGGACTCAAGGCGCGCAGGCGCGCCTTCTCCGCCGCAGCGAGCGGCAGACCGTCGATGAACTCCGCGAGCGCACGCGCATCTACCGCGCGGCCGCGCGTGAAGTCCTTGAGCCGCTCGTAGCCCTCGGGAACGCCCGCGGCACGCAGGGCGGTCTGCAACGCCTCACCCAGCACTTCCCAGGCGCCGTCGAGATCGGCTGCCATGCGTTCGCTGTCGGCCTCGATGCGCTCGAGTCCGCGGCCGAGCGCGCTCCAGGCGATCAGCGTATGGCCGAGTGCCACGCCGAGGTTCCGCAGCACCGTCGAGTCGGTCAGGTCCCGCTGCCAGCGCGATACCGGCAGCTTGTCGGAGAAATGCCGCAGCAGCGCGTTGGCGAGCCCGAGATTACCCTCGGCATTCTCGAAGTCGATCGGGTTCACCTTGTGCGGCATGGTGGACGAGCCGACTTCGCCCGCGACGGCGCGCTGGCGCAGGTAGCCGAGCGAGACATAGCCCCAGACATCGCGGCACAGGTCGATCAGGATGACATTGACCGCGGCGAGTGCGTCGCAATACTCGGCGATCCAGTCGTGCGGCTCGATCTGGGTGGTGTAGGCGTTGTACTCGAGCTGCATGGCCTCGACGAAGCTGCGGGCGATGCCAGGCCAGTCGGCGCCCGGAGCCGCCGCTATGTGCGCGTTGAAGTTGCCGACCGCGCCGTTCCATTTGCCGAGGATCGCGACCGCCGCCCAGCGGCGCTGCGCGCGTCCGAGGCGCGCGCCGAAGTTCGCGAGCTCCTTGCCGAAGGTCGTGGGGCTCGCCGGCTGACCGTGCGTGCGCGCAAGCATCGGCAGGTCCGCGTAGCGTTGTGCGAGCGCGGCGACCTCGGCCGTGCGCTGCCCGAGCACGCCGAGCAGCAGCGCGCGCGCCGCCTCGAGCAGCCGCGCGTAACTCAGATTGTTGAGATCTTCGGATGTGCAGCCGAAGTGCACCAACTCCAGGGTTGCCGGTGTGGCGCCGGCAGCCGCCAGCTGCTCGCGGACGTAGTACTCGACCGCCTTGACGTCGTGCTTGATGCGCGCCTCGATGGCCTTCACGGCGGCCGCGGCCGCCGGGTCGGGTGACTCGGCCAGCGCCCGCACGCGTGCCTGCACCGCGGGCGCAAGCGCGGCCCCGGGCAACTGCGGCAGGGCGCGGGCGAGCTCGAGCAGCCAGCGTGCCTCGATGCGGATGCGCTCGCGGATCAGTGCCGCCTCGGAGAGCAGCGCGCGCAACGGCGCGGTCGCTGCGCGATAGCGGCCGTCAACGGGCGAGAGCGCCTCGACGGCCGCGAGGGCGTCGCTGGGGTTCGCGGGCATGCGTTACCGGACACCTCGAAGTGCTAGGATTTACATCATAACGCAACGCCACCTCCGGCCGGGCGTTCCCACACCGCGCGACAGCCGCGGACACTGAAGCGGAGTGCACGCATGACGACTTCCTTCCGCACGGAGCACGACAGCATGGGCGAACTCAAGGTGCCGGCAGAGGCGCTGTGGGGTGCACAGACCCAGCGCGCGATCGATAACTTTCCCATCAGCGGACGTCCCCTGCCGCGCGCCTTCATCGCTGCCCTCGGCCTGATCAAACAGGCCGCGGCGCGCGCCAACCGCCGCCTGGGACTGCTGCCGGCGGAGATCGCCGCGGCGGTGGAGGCGGCGGCGGCGGAGGTTGCGGCCGGCAAGCACGATGCGGCCTTTCCGCTGGACGTGTTCCAGACGGGCTCCGGCACCAGCAGCAACATGAACGCCAACGAGGTGATTGCCACCCTGGCGAGCCGCCATCTCGGCCGCGCCGTTCACCCCAACGATCACGTCAACGTGGCGCAGAGCAGTAACGACTGCATCCCGACGGCGATCCACGTGAGCGCGGCGCTCTCGATGCGTCGCGAGCTGCTGCCGGCGCTGACGCACCTGCGGGATACGCTGCAGAACCGCGAACGCGAGCTCGCAGGCGTGGTGAAGACCGGACGCACGCACCTGATGGACGCGATGCCGGTGACGCTCGGGCAGGAGCTGTCGGGCTGGCGCATGCAGGTGCAGCAGGGCACGGCGCGGCTGGTGGCGGCGGAGCCGCGGCTGCTGAAGCTCGCGCAGGGAGGCACGGCGGTCGGAACCGGCATCAACGCGCCGGCGGGCTACGGCGCGCATTTCTGCGAGGAGTTGCGCGCCATCAGCGGCGTGCCGTTCGTGCCGGCCGACAACTACTTCGAAGCGATGTCGGCCCAGGACACGGCGGTCGAGCTCTCCGGTCAGCTGAAGGTCATCGCGGTCAGCCTGATGAAGATCGCCAACGACCTGCGCTGGATGAACAGCGGTCCGCTGGCGGGGCTCGCCGAGATCGCCTTGCCCGCGCTGCAGCCCGGCAGCAGCATCATGCCGGGCAAGGTGAACCCGGTAATCCCCGAAGCCGCCACCATGGTCGCAGCGCAAGTGATCGGCAACGACACCACGATCACGATCGCCGGTCAGTCGGGCAACTTTCAGCTCAACGTCATGCTGCCGCTGATTGCCTATAACCTCCTCGAGAGCATTCGTCTGCTTGCGAACGTCACGCGGCTGCTCGCCGACCGCGCGGTCAAGGGCTTTACCGTCAACAACGCGCGCATTGCCGAAGCCCTCGACCGCAATCCGATCCTGGTCACGGCGCTCAACCCGGTGATCGGCTATGAGAAGGGCGCTGCGATCGCCAAGCAGGCGTACGCGCAGGGACGGCCGATCCGCGCAGTGGCCGAGGAGATGACCCGGCTGCCGGCCGCGGAGCTCGCGCGACTCCTCGACCCCGCCGAGCTCACGCGGGGAGGCATCAAGGGCGGCGCCGGCGGCGGTGGCTGAGCTGCGCACCGACAACACGGGGGCGCGCGACTGGGCAGCCGTGATCCGTGCGAAGCTCGCCGGCAGCCAGCCGCGCCACGAGCGTCAGGACTGGATCGTGCCGGGCATGATCTCGGCGCCGGACGATGCCACCTACCGTCGCTCGCTGCCGCCGGATCCGGCGCCCGCCGCGGTGCTGATTCCGCTCATCGAAGGCGCGCGTCTCAGCGTGCTGCTCACGCAGCGCGCCAGTGGGCTGCGCACGCATGGCGGCCAGGTGAGCTTTCCCGGGGGGCGCATCGAAGCGCACGACGGTACGCCGCAGGCGGCGGCGCTGCGCGAGGCGCGCGAGGAGATCGGGCTGGAGGAGCGCTTCGTGTCGATCGCGGGCTACCTGCCCGATCACGTGGTGATCACCGGCTTTCGCATCACCCCGGTCGTGGGCTTCGTCAGTGCCGGCTTCGAACTGGTGCTCGATCAGACCGAGGTGCAGCGCACCTTCGATGTGCCGGTCGACTACATTTTCGATGCGAAGAATTTCCGCCGGCAGCCCCGCCGGCTGATGCGCAGCGGTGAGGAAGTCGAGTTCTGCGACATTCCCTTCGGCGAGCACATTATCTGGGGCGCTACCGCGGGCATCCTCCTGACGCTCTATCGCGTGTGCGTCGGGCCGTGGCCGGATGTCTGAGCCCGAGGGCGCCGTGACGGAAGCCGAGCGCGAGCTGCGCGCGCTCCTCACCCTGATGGCGCGGCTGCGCGACCCGCAGAACGGCTGCCCGTGGGACCGACAGCAGACCTTCGCGAGTATCGCTCCCTACACCATCGAGGAAGCCTACGAGGTCGCGGATGCAATCGCGCGCGACGATCGCGCACAGCTGCGCGATGAGCTCGGCGACCTGCTGTTCCAGGTGGTATTCCATGCACGCCTGGCGGAGGAGCGCGGCTGGTTCGATTTCGCGGCCGTGGCGCAGGCCATCCACGCAAAGCTGGTGCGCCGCCATCCACATGTGTTTGCCGGTGTGTCGCTCGAGCCGGCGGCGCTGATGCGCGAGTGGGAGGAGCAGAAGGCGCGCGAGCGCGCCGCGCTGGCGGCGCCGGGGAGCGAGCGCAGCGCCCTGGGCGACGTACCGCCGGCGCTGCCGGCGCTCATGCGGGCGGCGAAGCTCGGACGCCGGGCCGGGCGGGTTGGCTTCGACTGGCCGGATCCCGCCGGGGTGCGTGCCAAGATTGCCGAGGAGCTGCGCGAAGCCGACGCGGCAGTCGCCGCCGGGGACGGCGCGGTGGCTGAGGAGCTCGGCGATCTGCTGTTTGCCGTGGTCAACTGGGCCCGTCATCTCGAGATCGACGCCGAGGCGGCGCTGCGCGCCGGCAACGACAAGTTTGAACGGCGTTTCCGCTGCATGGAACGGCTGGCGCGTGCGCGCGGGCTGACGCTCGAGCGCCTGTCGGGGGAGGAGTGGGACGGACTTTGGCGGGAGGCGAAGCTGAACCCTGCCTGAAGATACGCGAGCAGCGACCAGGTCGCAGCCCGGCGCGCGAATGCGCTACGCTTAGCCGCACGCATGAGATTGCAGCGCGCCTCCTTTGCTACTGTCGTGCTGGCCGGCTGCGCGGCGAGCGCGATGCTCGCGGCCGTGGCGCCGGCGGCGCCGCGCCGCACGGCGTGTGCGGCTACGGCGGCCGCGGCCAACATCTCGATGGACCAGGCCGTGAAGATGGTCGAGCAGCGCTTTCATGCACGGGTCGTCAAGGCTGAGACCCAAAGGGACAACGCCGGCCGGACGGTGTATCTGCTGCGCCTGCTGAATGACGCCGGTCGCGTGTGGACCGTGCACGTCGACGCGGCGAACGGCGCGGTCGAGTAACGGGTTTTCCCAGGATCGCATGCGCGTACTGGTAGTGGAGGACGAGGCGACGCTCCGGGACACGCTCAAGGCGCAACTCACGGACGCGGGCTTCACGGTCGATGCGGCTGCCGACGGCAACGAGGGACTGTTCGCCGGCCTCGAATATCCGCTCGACATCGCCGTCATCGACCTGGGGCTGCCGGGACTGGCGGGGCTCGAGGTGATCCGGCGCCTGCGGGCGGCTGGCCGGACTTACCCGATCCTGATCCTCACGGCGCGCGACAACTGGCAGGACAAGGTCGAGGGTCTGCAGGCGGGCGCGGACGATTACGTCGCGAAGCCGTTTCATTTCCAGGAGGTGCTGGCACGACTGCAGGCGCTGCAGCGCCGCGCCGGCGGCTGGGCCAGCCCGCAGCTCAAGTGTGGGCCGGTCATGCTCGACACGCGCGCGCAGGCCGTGCAGGTGAACGGCGCGGCCGTCGAGCTGACAACCTTCGAATACCGGATCCTCGAGCATCTCATGCTGCGCGCCGGCGACGTGATCTCCAAGAGCGAGCTGACCGAACGACTCTACGACCAGGATTTCGAGCGCGACAGCAACGTGATCGAGGTGCTGGTGGGGCGGCTGCGCCGCAAGCTCGATCCGCAGGAGCAGCTGCACCCGATCGAGACCCTGCGCGGCCGTGGCTATCGCTTCGCGCTGCCGCGCGACGCGGCGCAGTAAGGCGGCGGCGCTCCCGCGGCCGCCCAAGCCGTGCATTCGCTCAGTCGGCGGCTGCTGCTCTCGGTGTCGGCGCCGCTGGCGCTGTTCTTCGGCGTCATGATGCTGGTGCTGGACACCGGGTTTCGCGCGCTCTCGGAGCGCTCGCTGCAGGAGCTGCTCGATTCGCAGATGGTGGCGCTGATCGCCGCCGCCGAGCCGGGGCCCAACGGTGGCTACGCCCCGGCGCCGCACACTCTCGACTCGCGGCTGGGGACGCCGCGCTCGGGACTGTATGCGGCCATCCGCTCGCAACATCACCAGTGGCGCTCGCCGTCTACCGCCGGCATCAACGGTGACTTCGGGCCGCTGCTCGACAACGGGCAGCGCAGCCTCAGCTATGGACTGTTTGCAGCCAACCGAGTGGCGATCGAAAGTCGCGCCATCCAGTTCGAGGACGATCCCAGCGATCCGCACGGACTTACATTCAGCGTCGCCGTGAGTCTGACCCCTTACGAAGCGCAGCTCCTGCGGTTCCGCCAGGAGCTGATCGGATGGTTCGTTGGGTTGATGGCGGTACTGCTCGTGACGCTGGCGGCGCTGCTGCGCTGGGTGCTGGCGCCCGTGCGGCGCATGGAGCGTGAAATCCACGCCGTTGAGGAGGGGCGCAGCGAGACCCTTGGCGGCCGTTATCCGCGCGAGCTGGCAGGCGTCGCCGGCAACCTCAACGCGCTGCTGGTGGGCGAACGTAAGCGCGTCAGACGCTACCGCGACACACTCGGCAACCTCGCGCACAGTCTGAAAACGCCGCTCGCGGTCATGCGCTCGAGACTGTCAGCCGGCGCGTCAGCGAGCGCGGTGGGAGCGGAGATCGATCGCATGAGCGACATCATCGAGCACCAGCTCAAGCGTGCCGCCGCTTCCGGCGGCGCGCTCCTCGGGCAGGCGCCCGTCGACGTCGGCCAGGTGGCGAGCGAGCTGCGCGGCGCGCTGCTGCGCGTGTACGGCCAAAAGGACCTGGTACTCGAGCTCGCGGTCGCCCCGGAGACCCAGTTCATCGGCGATCGCAGCGATCTCACCGAGCTGCTCGGTAACCTGCTCGACAACGCCTGCAAGTGGTGCCGGAGCCGCGTGCGGCTCACGGCCTACGTGGATGAGCGCGCCGGTTCGCGCGAGCGGCTGCACATTGACGTCGAGGACGACGGCCCGGGGATTGCGCCCGCGGACCGGCCGCGGGTCCTGCAGCGTGGCGTACGCACCGACCAGAACGTGCCGGGCCACGGTATCGGGCTCGCAATGGTGTGGGAGACGGTCGATATGTACGGCGGCAAGCTGGAGATCGACGAGTCGCCGCTGGAAGGCGCGCGGCTCTCGCTGCGGCTGCCCGGGCGGTAGAGCGGCGCCGGACGTCAGCGCGGCAAACTGGTCAGGAACTCCGTGAGCGCCTCGACCGCGGCGCGGTTGCGGTAGAGGCGATGGCGCTCGGCTGCGAGCCGTGCGCGAATCGCAGCCCGGAGCTGCGGATCGCGAGCCAGCGCGACGGCGTGGCGCACGTAGTCGGTGGCGCTTTGCGCCACGAGCTCCTGAAGACCGAGGGCTCCCAGGATGCCGCTCGCGAACCGGCCGCGCATGAAGCGCCCTTCATACGCGACGATGGGCAGCCCGCACTCGATGGCCTGCATGACGGTGTTGAAGCCGGAGAATCCCAGGGAATCGAGATACACGTCGGCGCGCCGCATGAGGGCCGTGAATGCCTCGAGAGACATCCACGGTACGAGCCGCAGATATTCCCGCGGGTCGAGGCCGGCGGCGCGGAAACCAGCCTGCAGCCTCGCCAGGAGGCGCCGGCTCAGGCCCTCCTGGGGGGCCTCGAAGAAGACGATCTGGCAGTGCCCGAGCTCGTGCGCAATCCCGATCAGCACTGAGTCGTACTCGGGGGCGTACTTGTAGGGCATGCCGGCGCACAGCAGCAGCGGCACGTCGCGCGTAACTCCCGACAAGTCGGCGCCGGACGCGGACTCGATCCCCCAGGGCTCGCAGTAACAGCCGAGCCCGGGCAGGCGGATCAGCCTCTCGGAGTAGTCACGGTCGGCATCCGCCGGCTCGAAGGCGGCGGCCGACAGGAAGTAGTCGATCGTCGGCAAGCCCGTCGTCTCGGGGTGACCCCAGGAGGCGAGCTGGTGCCGCGCGAGTCGCAGGCTCGCGAGCTCGAGCGTCATGCCGTCCATGCCGACTTCCGGGTAGAGAAGCACGTCGATGCGGCGAGCGCGAATCGCCCGGACGCATTCGTGGAGCGAGCGGCCGGCGCAGTCGATCACTTCGGCGTGGGCGCGGGCCGCGGCGGTGGCGCTATCGTCCTCGGCTCCGAGATGGAAGAGGCTGATGTGCACGCGCTGCGGATCGAGGCCCGCGAGCCACCCACCGACCAGCGCGCGGAACACCGAGTGGTTGAAGGCGTGCGCCGTCACGATGCCGAGGCGCGTTCGGCCGTCGGTCAGAGCGATGGCCGGCTCCGGCGGTGGCTGCCGCTGCGCCCAGCGCTGCATGAGTTTCGCGCACAGCGAGCCCCAGCGGACGAGGAGCTCCCTGTTAGGACGCTCCTGGTAGGCGAGATAGAACGGGGGCAGGAGGCTGACGACGGCCGGCTCATCGAGCGTCCGCCCCGCGACCCAGGTCTCGAACCGGGTGAATTCCGCGGCGAGTTCCTGTCGGGCCTGCCCGATCTCATCGGAAGATGCGGCGATCACCGGAATGGTGGCCGCGAGAAGACCTGCGTGCGCCGGCGGGTGATCCGGTTCGAGCACGAGCGCGCGGCGCCAGGCGTCACGGGCGGCCGTGCGCTCTCCCATCTCGTTGCACGCCCGGCCGAGGCCGCAGAGCGCCTCCACGGAGTTGGCGCGCAGCGCGAGCGCCCGCTCGTACGATGCGCGCGCGGACTCGGGGCGATGGAGCGCCGCGAGCGCGGCGGCGCGGTTGTTGTGCGCCTCGAAGAGATCCGGCTGCAGCTGCACGGCACAGTCGCCGTGCTCGAGCGCCTGCTGCGGACGCTTCAGCGCCAGGTACACGGCGGCGGTATTGGCCTGGATGCGCGCCGAGCCGGGGCGCAGCGCGAGCGCGCGCTGCGCGAAGGTCAGTGCTTCGCCGGCACGACCCAGCGACAGGAGCGCGACGCTGCAGCCGCCGGGCGCTTCCGGCAGGTCCGGCTGCAGCTCGAATGCGCGCTGGTAGCTCTCGAGCGCCTGCAGGGCGGCGTCGAGCGCCAGCAGCAGGTCACCACGCAGTATCCGCACGATGGCGTTGCGCGGCTCGAGGGCGATCACGCGGTCGTAGGCGGCCAGCGCTTCCGGCCGGCGGCCGAGAGCGCGGAGCGCCGCGGCGCGGTTGAGGTGCGCGGGCCGGAAGTCGCGAGAGAGCTGGAGCGCGCGATTCGCGCTGGCGAGTGCCGCCTCGGAGCGCCGCATCTCGAGGAGCAACGCGCTCAGGTTCGCGTGCGCCGGCGCGGAGTCGGGGCGCAGCGCGACGGCGCGCTCGAGGCTCGCGAGCGCCTCAGCCTGCCGTCCGAGGTTCTTGAGCGCGAGGCCCAGGTGTTGATGCGCGGCGCCGACTCCGTCGTTGACCGAGATGGCGCGAGCGAGGAGCTCGACGGCGTGCGCGCTGCGACCGGTCTGCGCGGCGATCAGCCCGAGCATGTGCAGTGCCTCGAAGCTCGAGGGATTGAGCTCGAGAACCCGGGCGAAGCAGCGCTCGGCTTCGGGAAGGCGGCCCTGCCGGTGCAGGGTCACGCCCTGGCGCAGCTCAGCCCCGACGTCCACCGCGGTGGGCTGTCAGGCGCGCAGCGCCGATGGGAGCCGTGCGCGTCACCTGCGCCGCCAGGCCCTCAGGGCTCGACCCTGAACTCGATGCCTTGTGCGAGCGGCAGCTCGCGGCTCCAGTTCACGGTGTTGGTCTGGCGGCGCATGTAGGCCTTCCAGGCATCCGACCCCGACTCGCGGCCGCCGCCGGTATCCTTCTCGCCGCCGAACGCGCCGCCGATCTCGGCTCCCGAGGTACCGAGATTGACGTTGGCGATGCCGCAGTCGCTGCCCGATGCGGACAGGAACGCTTCGGCGTTCTGCAGGCGGTCGGTAAAGAGTGCGGACGACAGTCCGTGAGCGGAGGCGTTCTGCGCCTCGATGGCCTCCGCGAGGGATTCGACGGGGATCAGATACAGGATCGGCGCAAACGTTTCGGTCTGCACGATCTGCCAGTCGTTGCGCGCGCGGATGAGCGTCGGCTCGACGAAGTTTCCCGCTCGTTTGAGGACGTTCCCACCACAGAGCACCTCGCCGCCCTCGGCGCGAGCCTCGGCCACCGCGGTCTGGTAGCGCTCCACCGCCGTCGCATCGATCAGCGGGCCCATGAGAGTGGCCGATTCCAGCGGGTCACCGATGCGCACCTGCCGGTACGCGTGCACCAGCCGCCGCTCGAGCTCGTCGGCCACGGCCCGGTGCACCAGCACGCGGCGCGTGCTCGTGCAGCGCTGCCCGGCGGTGCCGACGGCGCCGAACACGATCGCCGGCACCGCCAGATCGAGGTTGGCGGTCTCGTCGACGATTACGGCGTTGTTGCCACCGAGCTCGAGCAGGCTCTTGCCGAGGCGCGCCGCGACGTGCTCGCCGACCTTGCGACCGACCGGGGTCGAGCCGGTGAAGGAAACCAGCGCCACGCGCCGGTCATCGACGAAGCGCTCGGCGAGCTCGGTCCCGGAGTCGACGAACAGCTGGAAAATCGCCGGCAGCGAATTCGCCTGCATCACGCGGTTACAGAGCCGCTGCACGGCGAGCGCGCTGAGCGGCGTCTTCGGCGAGGGCTTCCACACGCTGGCGTTGCCGCAGATCGCTCCGAGCAGCGCGTTCCACGCCCATACGGCCACCGGGAAATTGAACGCCGAGATGATGCCGATCACGCCGAGCGGGTGCCATTGCTCGGTCATGCGGTGCCCGGGGCGCTCGGAGTGCATGCTGAGCCCGTAGAGCATGCGCGACTGGCCAACCGCGAAGTCGGCGATGTCGATCATCTCCTGGACCTCGCCGAGCCCTTCCGCGAGGATCTTGCCGTTCTCGAGCGAGACGAGCGTGCCCAGCTCGCTCTTGTGGCGACGCAGCTCCTCGCCGAGCAGCCTTACCGCCTCGCCGCGCTTCGGCGCGGGAACCTGCCGCCAGGCGGTGGCGGCCTCCACCGCGGAGGCGAGCACGCTCTCATAGTCGGCGGAGCTCGCCGGACGCACCTGCCCGATGAGAGTGCCGCTGGCCGGGTTTTTGACGTTGATGAGCGCGCCGTCGGGGGCGCTTGACCACCCGTGCATGCCGGACCAGGCGCCGGGGCTGACGGCCGGCAGCTCGAGCCGTGTCAGCAGCGCGTGCAGGTCGGGAGCGCTCATCGGACGGCGGCCTTCTGGCGGCGCTGATGCCCGGTCTTGCCGGCCACGACCACTTCGCCCGAGACGTGCTTGGTGCCGCCGGGAGCATAGTGGCGGCCGAAGCGATTCGCGAGGATGTCGGTCAGGCGGAACTGCTCCTGGGCAATGAAGCCGTGGTACCTGGCTGGACTCTCCAGCACCAGGTCCACGACCGCCGTGATGCCGGCGGCGGTCGATACCTGGATCGCCGACCACAGGCGGCCCGCAATCATCTGCGGATAGATCTTATTGACGTAATTCTCCTCGCGCAGCTGCCCGTCCTGCTTGCCGGTGACCGCGGCATAAACGATGACTACGTCCTGCAGTGTCTGCGGCACCGCGTTCTCGAGGATGTGCTTGAGGGTGCTGCGATCATGATTCAACTTCAGATCGTTCATCAGCAGGCGCATCTGCTCGCAGTGACCGGGATAGCGCATGGTCTTGTAGTTCATCGACTCGCAGTGCGCGCCGTAGGTTTCAGCGAGCGAGCCGAGGCCCCCCGAGGTGTTGAAGGCCTCGTAGAGCGTGCCGTCGATCTCGATCTCCTCGAGGCCCTCGAGCGGAGCGACCTCGAGCAGCCGGCCGTCGCTGACCGCCTGGCAGGGGTTGCCGTACTCGTTAATAAGCCCCTCGGTGGACCAGGTGAGGGAGTACTTGAGGACGTTGTTCGGATGCTGCGGCAGGGCGCCGACGCGCAGCTTGACCGCGCGCAGCTCGTCGAAGTGCGTGATGAGCTCGGCCGCTGCGATGCTGATGAACCCCGGGGCAAGCCCGCATTGCGGCACGAACGCATGGGAGGCCCCGGAAGCGATCGCGCGCACGGCACGCGTCACCTGCACATCCTCCGTCAGATCGAAGTAGTGCAGTCCCGCCTTGCGCGCCGCCTCGGCGACCGCAACGTTGCAGTGGAAGGGCAGGCTCGAGACGACGGCATCGACCGGATGCTCCTTCAGGTGCCGGCCGAGAGCCTGGGCGTCGCCCGCATCGAGGGTGAGGCCGCTCAGGCCGGCGGCTCCGTGTGCGCGCACGACGGCATCGGCGGCAGCGCCGTCCACGTCGGCGAGGTGAACACTGTAACTGCCGGATTCGGCAAGTAATCCGGAAATCAGTGCGCCAATCTTGCCGGCGCCGAGGATCAGTACGCGATGCATAGGCCCCTCTTGAAAAGGGGCGCATTCTGCCCTCGAAGCACGCTAGGATCAACGACATGCGTTCCCCGGACACCTCCTGGCACAGCGCCAGCTGGCAGACGAAACCCGCGCAGCAGCAGCCGGTCTACGGCGATCCGGCGGCTCTCGAGCGGATCGTCGCGGAAGTCGCTCGATTGCCGCCGATCGTCGTGTCGTGGGAGATCGAGGCCCTGCGCGAGAAGCTCGCGGCCGCGCAGCGCGGTGAGGCGTTTCTCCTTCAGGGAGGCGACTGCGCGGAGGCGTTCGCCGACTGCGTATCGGATACGATCGCGAAAAAGCTGAAGATCCTGCTGCAAATGAGCCTGGTGCTGCTGCACGGGCTCAAGAAGCCGATCATCCGTGTCGGGCGCATGGCGGGGCAGTACGCCAAGCCGCGCTCGGCGGATACCGAGTCGCGCAACGGTGCGACTCTGCCGAGCTACCGCGGCGACCTGGTCAACCGGCCGGAGTTCACGGCCGAGGCGCGGGCCGCGGATCCGGAGCTGTTGCTGCGCGGTTACGAGCGCGCAGCGCTCACGCTCAACTTCGTGCGCGCGCTCGTCGAGGGCGGGTTTGCCGACCTGCATCATCCCGAGTACTGGGACCTGGGGTTCGTGCACCACGCGCCGCTCAAGGATGCCTATCAGCGCATTGTGCGCGCGATCGGCGATGCGCTCGACTTCTACGAGGGCATCAGCGGCCGGCAGGTGCACGAGGCGAGGCTCGTGGAGTTCTATGCGAGCCATGAGGGCCTGCACTTGCACTACGAGCAGGCACAGACGCGCTTCATCCCGCGGCAGAACCGCTGGTACAACCTCTCGACCCACATGCCCTGGATCGGCATGCGCACCGCCGGTCTCGACGGCGCGCACGTCGAGTACTTCCGCGGCATTGCCAATCCCATCGGTGTGAAGGTCGGGCCGGCGATGGAAGGCGCCTGGCTGCAGGGGCTGGTGGCGGCTCTCAATCCGCAGAACCAGCCGGGTCGCCTGACACTCATTCATCGTTTCGGGGCCCGGGACGTCGCTACAGCGCTGCCGAAGGCCATCGAGGCGGTGCGCCAGACGGGTCAGACGGTGCTCTGGGTCTGCGATCCGATGCACGGCAACACCGAGACTACGACCGGGGGGCTGAAGACCCGCCGCTTCGAGAACATCCTCAAGGAAGTCGATCTCGCCTTCCGCATCCACGCCGAGCTCGGCTCGCACCTCGGCGGGGTGCACATCGAGCTCACCGGTGACGATGTCACCGAGTGCACCGGTGGCGCACGCGGTCTCACCGACAAGGACCTGCAGCGCGCCTACCGCTCGACCGTCGATCCGCGACTCAATCACGAGCAGGCGCTCGAGCTCGCCATGCTGATCGCCGAGCACAGCCGCAACCGGCGCAGCGCGCCGCACGCTTAGGCCTCCGATGCGATACCCGGCCGCCGCCGCCGTCATCCGGCACGGGGATGACTGAGCGCCCGCAACCCAAGGGGTTCGATCCCGACTGCAGGCGCTGCCCAAGGCTGGCGCGCTACCTGGCGCAGACACGCAAGCAGTGGCCGGACTACTGGGCACGCCCGGTGCCGTCCTTCGGCGCTGCGGAGCCGCGCCTCATTATCGTGGGACTTGCCCCGGGGTTACATGGTGCGAACCGCACCGGCCGGCCGTTCACCGGCGACCACGCGGGCATACTCCTTTATGAGACGCTGCACGCGTTCGGGCTCGCCAGCCAGCCGGCTTCGCGCAGCGCGGACGATCCGCTGGTGCTGCGCGGGGCGCGGATCGTCAACGCCGTCAAATGCGTCCCGCCCGAGAACCGGCCGCAGCCGGAGGAAATTCGCCGCTGCAACGGCTACCTCGCGCGCGAGCTCGAACAACTGTCCGGTGTACGCGTGTACCTCGCCCTCGGGCGCATCGCACACGATGCGTTGCTCATGGCGCGCGGTCTGCCACGGCCGCGCTACCCGTTCGCGCATGCCCGAGTGCACGCGCTGGGACAGCAGTATCTCCTCGACTCGTATCATTGCAGCCGCTACAACACCTCGACCCGGCGGCTGACGCCGGATATGTTTCGGGCCGTGGTGGGCGAGGCCTGCAGGCTCGCAGGCCTGGCGTTCCCTTGAGAAACCCCGGATGTTCGAACCGAAGGACTACATCGCATCGCTGCCGAAGCGTCCCGGCGTGTATCGCATGTTCGGCGCCGGGCACGAGCTGCTGTACGTCGGCAAGGCGCGCAATCTCAAGGATCGAGTCGCCACCTATTTCGCGGCCAGCAACGTCAACCCCAAGGTGCAGGCCCTGGTGCAGCAGATCACGGCTATCGAGGTCACGGTGGCCAACTCGGAGACCGAGGCGCTGCTGCTCGAGTACAACCTCATCAAGGCTCACAAGCCGCGCTTCAACGTGGTGTTGCGTGACGACAAGAGCTTCCCCTACATCAAGCTCGACGCGCAGCACGAGTTTCCGCGGCTGCTCTTCTACCGCGGCGCGCGCAACGCCGGGGCGCGCTATTTCGGGCCGTTTCCCAACGCCGGCGCGGTGCGTGACACGCTGAATCAGCTGCAGAAGCTGTTCCGCATCCGCAATTGCAGCGACAGCTTCTTCGCCAACCGCAGTCGCCCATGCCTGCAGCACCAGATCGGGCGCTGCTCGGCGCCGTGCGTGGGCCTGATCGGCCCCGAGGCCTACGGCCAGGACCTCGGGGCCGCCGTCAAGGTTCTCGAGGGGCGTAACGACGAAGTGCGCGCCGAGCTGCAGGCGCGCATGGAGGCGGCCGCGGCGCGACTCGAATTCGAGCGCGCGGCGCAGCTCCGCGACCAGCTGGCGGCGCTGCAGCGCCTGCAGGCGCAGCAGGTCGTGCTCGAGGAGGGCGAGCGCGACGCTGATGTATTTGCAATTGCGGGCGAGGCGGGCGAGTACGCGATCACGGTCATGCTGGTGCGCGGCGGCCGCAACCTCGGCACGACCAGCCACTTTCCGCGCGCGCCGCTCGCCGAGGCGGACGAGGCGCTGGCATCCTTCATCATGCAGTACTACGCAAGCGCCGAGCCGCCGCCGGAGGTACTGCTCGGCACCCGCCTCAAGGACGCGCCGGCGCTGGCCGAAGCGCTCGGGAGCCGCGCCGGGCGCACGCTCGAGGTGCGCACGCCGTTGCGCGGGCTTGCGGCACGCTGGGTGGAGCTGACGCGTGACAACGCCGCGCAGGCGCTGCGCATGCGGCTGTCGCAGCGGGCCGGGCTCGAGGAGATGCTGGCGGATCTCGCCCGCGAGCTCGATCTGCCCGAACCGCCCGAGCGGCTCGAGTGCTTCGACATCAGTCACACAGCCGGGGAGGGCACGGTCGCCTCCTGCGTCGTGTTCGGCCCCGAGGGGCCGCTCAAGAAGGAATATCGCCGCTTCAATATCGCCGGAGTGACGCCCGGGGACGACTATGCGGCGCTGCGCCAGGCTCTCGCGCGCCGCTACCGCCACGTGCGTCAGGGTGAGGTACCGACGCCCGACCTGCTGCTGATCGACGGCGGACTCGGGCAGATCGGCGAGGTGCACGCGGCGCTCAGCGAGCTCGGCTTCGGCGATCTGACGCTGGTCGGGGTTGCAAAGGGACCCGATCGCAGGCCGGGACAGGAGCGGTTGTTTGTCTACGGCGTACCCACGGCAGTGGTGCCGCCGGCGCATTCGCCCGCCTCGCGCCTGATTCAGCGCATCCGTGACGAAGCGCATCGCTTCGCCATCGAGGGACACCGCCGCCGGCGGGCGCGGCGCTACAACGAGTCGGTGCTGGAGGTGATTCCGGGCCTGGGGCCCGCCAAGCGCCGCGCGCTGCTCAAGCACTTTGGCGGGCTGCAGGGAGTGATGCGCGCCGGCGTGGCCGATCTCACCCGGGTAACGGGAATCGGCGCGACGCTCGCGCGAAGCCTTTATGATCACCTGCACCCCGGCTCCTGAAGGCAGGGCGCATGGCCTTGAATCTCCCCAACACGCTCACCTGGCTGCGCATCGGCACGGTGCCGCTCATCGTGCTGCTCTTCTACATGCCCTATCCCTGGGCGGATCCGGCTGCGGGCCTGCTGTTCGCCGCGGCCGGCATCACCGATTCGCTCGACGGCTACTTTGCGCGGCGCTGGCAACAGACCTCGCGCCTCGGCGCCTTCCTCGACCCGGTGGCCGACAAGCTGATCGTGGCGGTGGCCCTGGTGCTGCTCGTGAGCCGCGACGCGCACACGCTCATCGTGCTCATGGCTGCGGTGATCATCAGCCGCGAGATCACCATCTCGGCGCTGCGCGAGTGGATGGCGGAGATCGGCCAGCGCCGCAAGGTGGCCGTCTCACAGCTCGGCAAGTACAAGACCGTCCTGCAGATTGCGGGACTGTCGATGATGCTCTACCGGCACGACATTCTCGGGCTGCCCATCTACCGCATCGGGATGTGGCTCACGATCGTCGCCGCGCTCGCGACGCTTCTCTCCATGGCGATGTACCTGCGCGCGGCCTGGCCCGATCTACGGAACGTTAAGAAAGTCGCGTAAGTATTCTAAAAGACAGATATTATTTAGGCTGCAAGAGCCGGCAGCCATGCCGGGCTCGCCTTGACATCCAAAGGGGTGTACATAGAATCCCGGCCTCTTCGAGCGGCCGAATTGCGGGAATAGCTCAGTTGGTAGAGCACGACCTTGCCAAGGTCGGGGTCGCGAGTTCGAGTCTCGTTTCCCGCTCCAGATCTTCAAACTGCCGGCCCGGTCGCCGTCGACCGGGCCGCACTCAATGCAGCGACTCGGGGCTAGGTCAGGCCGAAGAGCTTCGCCGCTTCCCTCAACGTCACCCACACGCCGATGAGGATCGGAATTCCAACCGCGAGCCACGCGGCGGTCACCATCCAGGCGGGCGAGGGCGTGGCGTCCGCGACGTCGGACCGGCCCGCGGCGCTAGGCTGCGCGCCCGCGGCAGCATCGAGGGCTGCTTCCTGTTGCGGGGTCATGAAGTGCTTCTCGGCTACGGGGCGGACCAGAATGTTGCAGATGAGTCCCAGCACGAGGATCCCCGCCAGCACGTACATGGTGATGGTGTAGACCTGCGCGTGGGCCACGCCGTGGTTCAGCTGGTATTCGCGGATGTAATTCACAATCACGGGTCCGAAGATGCCGGCGGCCGACCAGGCGGTCAGCAGCCGCCCGTGGATAGCGCCCACCACCCGCGTGCCGAACAGGTCCGCAAGATACGCCGGCACAGTAGAGAACCCGCCGCCGTACATGGAGATGATGATGCAGAAGAAGCCGACGAACAGCGCCATGTTCCCCGTTGCGGCGGTCCAGGGAATGGAGGCGTACAGAGCGATGCCCAACAGGAAGAAAATCATGTAGGTCGGCTTGCGACCGATGTAGTCGGAGAACGATGCCCAGCAGAACCGCCCGGCGATATTGAACAGCGACAGCAGCCCCGTGAATCCAGCCGCCAGCGTGGCGATCGCGGCATGCTGCGTTTGGCTCAACTGCTCGAACGGCAGCTTCACGCCGATCAGCCGGCCGCCGAATACCTCCTGCAGGAGGGGCGAGGCCATGCCGATGATGCCGATGCCGGCCGTGACGTTGAGGGTCAGGACACCCCACACGAACCAGAACTGCGGAGTGACCGAGGCGACGTTCAAATCCACGTTGCGCCCCGTGATCAGTGCGGTACGGGGCTTCGGCTGCCAGCCCTTGGGCTTATAGTCCGGAGGCGGCAGCCGGTAGCCGAGCGAGCCGGCAATCATGTAGATGAAGTAGATGGCTGCCAGCACGATAAACGTCTGCCAAACACCGACGGAGGTTGGCGTCTCGAAGAGCTTCATCAGCCGGTCGGCCAGCGGTGCGCCGATCATGGCGCCGCCGCCGAAGCCCATGATGGCCATGCCGGTCGCCATGCCGCGCCGGTCGGGGAACCACTTGATGAGAGTCGAGACCGGGGAGATGTAACCGAGCCCCAGGCCCAGGCCGCCGATGATCCCTGAGCCCACCCACAGCAGCCAGATCTGGTGAACGGTCACGCCGAACGCCGAGATCACGAGACCCCCGCACCAGAGGTAGGCGGCGGCGAAGCCGGCCTTGCGCGGCCCCACGCGCTCGAGCCACCCGCCCCAGATTGCGGAGGCGGTTCCCAGGAAAACGAAGAACAGCGTGTACATCCACCCGAGCCAGGAGATCTTCCAGTCGCAGGTGGTGGTGAACGCAACGGCGAAGAAGCTGAGATCCTTCGGGCAGTCGATGGCCTTGCTGATGCCGATCGCTTTGTGGAGCGGCAGCCAGAACACGGAGAAACCGTAGGCCATGCCGATGCACAGATCGATCGCGAGAGCGCACGGCGGTACGAGCCACCGGTTGAACCCGGGCTTGGCGATGTAGCGCCGCTTGTCGAAGAGGCCGAGATCCGTCGTTGCGTTCGCTGCAGACATTCCTCGCTCCTTTGTTATCGGCTTACTGCTCTTTGTTCGACAGGAGTTGCCCAGCGCAGCGCGGTCCAGCCGCCGCTCGCGGACAATCGACGCATTCTTATCTTTTTGCTACGCTTTCGCCACCGCGACAAGCAGCGCAATGCCCCGCCGGTAAACAACCTCGCGGGGTTGTCGGTGTGGGCGTTCGGATTGCACGCCTCGCGCGTCTCACCTCCTGAGGCTAGGTGGCAGAGTGGTCATGCAGCGGCCTGCAAAGCCGTCTACGCCGGTTCGATTCCGACCCTAGCCTTTTCCGGAATCTAATTCGCCCGTCCCAGGGCGTCCTTCCGTGCCCCAATAAGTCGTCAAATGCCGGAAATAACAGGCTTTCCGTGTACAGTGGTGTCCGAGCACGTCTGACGGCGCCGCGATTGGACTGTAGGTACAGCTGGGGGTAGTTTCCGGTCATTGGGGTACGAGGGTGTTGTATGCCGTTCCTCAGTGAAGCCAAGGTTCGCAACGCGAAGGCGCGCGACCGGCCCTATAAGCTCTTCGACGAACGCGGTTTGTTCCTTCTGGTGACACCAACCGGTGGGCGCCTATGGCGGCTGAAATACCGGATGTGCGGGCGAGAGAAATTAATCTCGCTGGGCGCATACCCCGACGTTCCTCTGAGTCGCGCGCGGGAGAAGCGCGATGAGGCGCGCAAGCTCATCGCGGATGGGGTCGATCCTAGCGCGGAGCGTCAGGAGCGCCGGGCAGCGCTCGTGGATACCTTTGAAGGTGTGGCCAAGGAGTGGCTCGCCCTGCAGAGCAAGTCTCTGGCGCCCGAGACGATCTCCATCCTAGGAGCGCGCCTGCATAGCGCCCTATATCCGTACCTGGGGAGCCGGCCCGTCTCGATCATAACCGCGCGAGAGTTACTGACCGCCCTGCGTCGGATCGAGGCGCGCGGTCGGCACGAGACCGCACATCGGGTCCGGGCTCTCGCCGGACGAGTGATGCGGTACGCGGTAGCAACCGGTCGTGCGAAACATGACGTCGCGGCTGACCTTAAGGACGCGCTGGCGCCGGTCAAATCCAAGAACTTCGCGTCGGTCACCGACCCGGTGCGGGTGGGCGAACTGATGCGTGCGATTGAGGGTTACAGCGGGCACCCGGTGACGGCGCTGGCGCTCAAGCTCGCTCCGCTGGTGTTTGTACGCCCGGGGGAGCTCCGGCAGGCCGAATGGTCAGAGTTTGATCTTGAGGGCGCGGATTGGCGGATCCCCGCAGCGCGCATGAAAATGCGTGAGCTTCACATAGTCCCGCTCGCCCGCCAGGCGCTAGCGATTCTTCGCGAGCTTCAGCCGTTTGCCAGGGGAGGGCGCTACGTCTTTGCGTCTCTGCGCTCGCGCGATCGGCCGATGTCAAACAACACGATCAACGGAGCGCTCAGGCGTCTTGGCTACAGCAGCGAAGAACAGACGGGACACGGATTCCGCAGCATGGCGAGCACGCTGCTCAATGAGCAGGGCTTTCCGCCGGATGTGATCGAGCTGCAGCTGGCGCACAGCGAGCGCAACAAGGTGAGGGCGGCCTACAACAAGGCTCAACGCCTTCCCGAGCGCCGCAAGATGATGCAGGCGTGGGCTGACTATCTCGACGGCTTGCGTGCTGGCAAGAAGGTTGCCCCGTCTGTCATCGACGCCGGGCAGACCTCGACGGCATGAACCATTCGAGTCCAAAGGTCGTTGCGGAGAGTCGGCTGATGACGGCAGGCGATCTTCTCCGAGGCACGCTACGGCTTCTTTGGCACGCGCTCCGGTTGCCGGTGTTCATGTTCCTCGCGATCCTAGAGCCCATTGTCCGTTTCGTCCTTGGGGCGCTCGCGCTGCTCGGGGTTCTCACGGCATTGTTCTTCAAGATTTACGGTGTGCCGCACTTCCCCTTTGCCCTCATGCTCGGGATGTCGGTAGGGTTCGGATTGATGCTGGTCGGGTACCACGCGCTGCTGCGGTTGTTCGGCAGATAGAGCGACGGGACACGGTATGCGCTTCGACTGGGATCCACGAAAGGCCGCCGCGAACCTGAGGAAGCATTCTGTTTCCTTTGAAGAGGCGAGTACCGTATTCGCCGACGATTACTCGCTCACGGGCCCTGATCCCGACCACTCAGCTGGAGAGGAGCGGTTCATCACTTTCGGAATGTCACAGAGCAGGCGACTTCTAGTGGTCTCCCATACGGAACAGGGAGATACTATTCGTATCTTCAGCGCCAGGCGTGCAACGCGGTCGGAACGGAAGCTGTATGAAGAAGGGTAAGCGATCAAACGGCAAGGAGCTGCGCCGGGAATACAAACGTTCGGACTTTCCGAGAGGGATGGTGCGCGGCAAGTACGCCTCACGCGTACGAGCTGGATCAAACGTTGTTCGTCTCGATCCGGAGATCGCCAGCGCGTTTCCGACAAGCGAAGCAGTTAACGAAGCTCTCAGCACTGTCCTGAAGGCCGCAAAGAACGCCCGAGTGTCAAAGGGGCGCTAGCCACTGGTCGAGCGGCTTAAGGGCTCCGTGCTCTGACGGTCGGATAACTTCAGTTCGAGGCCCACCGAGCGCCCGGTCACGGTAGAGTCAACCCGCGGCGTGTAATTGTAAGGCTGGCGTCCACGGTGCTATTTTCCAGCTTGCCATGTCCAAATCCGCCCCACTGGAACCTCCGTATGCAGCGACTCTCGCTGCTATACGGCATGGCTCACACCTCTGCGCCTTTTACGAGACCGAAGACGATCTGCTCGACCTTGTGGTCCCATTCTGCGCGGCTGGTTCCAAGCGAGGCGAGCTGTGCGTGTGGATGATGCCGGACCACGTCGATGGGCACACGGCCGGAACCAGTGCGCGTAAAACCCTCACTGAATTCGGCACTGAGCTCTACGCGGGCCGCGAATTTTATCTGCAAGGGGCGTCCTTCGAAGGCGGGCCGATCGTCCGCTTTTGGAATGAGAAACTGCATCAGGCCATCGCGACCAGTCATTCGGGCCTACGCGCCACTGGCGACACAGGCTGGCTGGAGCAAAGGGATTGGCATGCGTTTCTCGAGTACGAAAACGAGCTGAACCGCGTAATAGCCGACAGACCCATCGTGGTGCTTTGCACCTATCCGTTTTCGGCCTGCAAGGCAGGAGACATGTTTGAGGTCATCCGCGCCCATCACGTGGCGCTGGCAAAGCGGCAGAACGAGTGGGCTGTTGGCCAGGAGTGAACCTGAAGAAACCGGGCCCAACGCCATGCGGCTCGACCGCTGGCTGTTCGGAGTCCGATTGTTCAAGTCCCGTTCCGCCGCGGCCAACGCGGTCAGTCGCGGCAGAGTCCACCTCAATGACGAGCGTGTGAAGCCCTCGCACGGGGTCAAACCCGGCGACAACGTAACCTTTACCCGCAGCGCCGTTGCGTTCGAATGCGTGGTGGCAGCAGTACCGCGGCGTCGTGGTCCGGCGAGCGAGGCGGCACAATGTTATGAGGAGACACCCGCGAGCAAGGCGCGTCGTGAGGATCTTGCTGCTCGTATGAAAGTGGCCGCTGGCCTCACGCCTAGACCCGACGACCGCCCGGATAAGCGCGACCGCCGGCTGCTGCGGCAGTTGCGGGGTCGCAATTGAGACTCCGGGAAGGGGCCGTTCACCACGGGGCGGGTCGCGTCAGAAGTTCCCGTCTACCGGCGGATCACGTCGAGGGACACCGACCGCTGGGGTTATATGAGGGGCTAGCGGCAACACTCAGAGGTACCGCTAGTGAACCCTGATACTTTCCCGGTGTCAGCTTCTAGCGCTTCTGTGACCCCAGGGGACTCGGCGCTGATCTTGTACTTTGCCTTGTATACTAATTATTTAGTAGTTAGGGTGCGATGAAGATCACCTTCACAGACCGCGAAGCGGACGTCATGCAAGTGCTCTGGGACCACGGACCGTCCGTCGTCAGCGACGTGCAGAAGCGATTGAGCGATCAGCTCGCATACACCACAGTACTGACGGTGCTACGCACGCTCGAAGCCAAGGGCTACGTGAGGCATGAGGAGGAGGGACGTCAGCACCGTTACTGTGCCGCGGTGCAGCGGCAGATGGCCCAGAAGAGTGCGCTGAAGCATCTGCTGAGCAAGCTTTTTAAGGACTCTTCGGAACTTTTGTTCGCTCGCCTTGTATCCGACCACAGACTCAGTCCCGAACAGATCAGGCGCATGCGCAAGCTACTCGCCGATAAACGCAAATAAGAAGCCTGTGAAGCTACTACTGCGAAAAGACACAGCCCAGAGCATTGCCGCGCGGCTGCTCCTGGACGCCAGTTGCACCAGGCAATCGCCTGGTCAGAGCTGGGGTGAACGTCGGCCGGCGCAACCGGAGACGTGAAGCGGGGTCAGCCGTAAATGCTCACCTGGATGCTCTACGTCATCGTGACCACGCTGCTGCTCAGCGGCGCGGCTCTCGCGGCCGAGCACGCCGCCCGGCGGCGCCGGGCACGCACCCGGTGGATCTGGGCGGTGACGATCGTAGCCTCGCTCGTCATTCCGACGATGATCGCTTCGGTCTCCATCCAAGTCCCCAGTCTCCAGACACCGATTGTGTCGCCGAAGGCGATCGCGTTGCGCGATCTAACGTCGGTTCAGGTGGTCCCGCTGACCTGGGTGCGTGAGCACACGGGCAATGTTGTGGCGACGCACGGTGAAAATCGGGTGCTGCAACGCACTTGGATCGCGGTCTCAGTTGCATTGCTGGCGGCGCTGGTGCTCAACGGTCTGCAGCTGGTATGGCACAAGCGCCGCTGGCGGATGGGGACCGTTGCCGGGATCTCCGTGTACATCGCCCGGGACGTTGGCCCCGCGGTAGTGGGCTTGCTGCGACCCCGCATCGTTGTACCCGATTGGTTACTGGATGCTTCGCCGTCGCGCCAAGTCATGGTTCTTACGCATGAGCAGTCTCATCTGGCGGCGCACGACCCGCGGGTCCTGACCGTGGCGCTGTTCCTGCTAGTGCTGATGCCCTGGAATCTGCCCTTATGGTGGCAACTGCATCGCCTGCGCTATGCGATCGAAGTCGACTGTGACGCCAGAGTCCTCAAAACAGGGCTGGACCCCGGGCAATACGGCGAGACGCTTATCGATGTGAGTCAGCGACCATCCGGTTATATCGGGTCGGTAGCTGCCATGTCGGAGTCCAGATCGTTCCTAGAAGAAAGAATTACGATCATGGTCAGGGACCCCGCCAAATGGGGTTCGCTCGTGGTCTCGATGTTTGGTTGTGTGTCCGCAGCCCTGTTTGCAATCGCCGCACAGGTGAGTCCGCCCAACGTCGGCTCATCCGACAGCGAGCAGCAAACCGTCACCCTAAGCCCAGAGACGCTTGACGAGTACGCCGGTTTTTATCTTCGTGGAGCAAATCTGATCTTCGCCGTAACGCGTGACGGGGCTCACCTGCAGTTGCATACCCCGTGGCTGCCTCACGTGCCTCCGCTTGAACTTGCTACGAAGGACGGAAAGGACTTCATGGATAAGGAGGGCAACTCCGTTCCCATCTCCTTCGTGCAAGACTCATCCGGGCGGGTCACGGGGTTGGTTATGCACTACGGGCCTGTTTTTGGGATTTCGTTCCCGGTCCCTATGACGCGCATCGATGCAGCAACTGCCAACGCGATCAAAGAGAACAATGATCTCAGATTCAGAAGTCAGACTCCTATGCCGGGCAGCGATGAGGCTCTGCGGCGACTGATTGACGGAATACTGACTGACAATCTCGCTTACGACACGATGACTCCATGGTACGCGGCACTCGTCAGGGAAGGAGGGAAGGTGACTCGTGTGCTATACAGGAAAAGGGGTGCAGTGCGTTCAATCGAGTTCCATCACGTGAGCGAGAATGGGGCAGACGTCTACCACGTTCGACAAGACGGTGGATTTTCGACCTGGTTTATTTACTTGAACGCGAACGGCATCATTGAAGACGCGGACGATATTGCCGCCGATTGATGGTCCGTAGCAGAAGTAGCAACGGTGCGCGTCATCCGCTTGCGGCGGAGGCCTCCGTCTTGCGGAAAGCCGACGCAGGCGGCCTGCGCACTGGATCAGGGTTCCCGTCCCAGGAAACGGGCATAGCCAGGGTCAGCTTAGGTCTCTTCGTGGCGTTTGGGTCAAACCCGCGCGCAAGGGAATGACCATCCGGTGGTTACCGGACTGCCGCTGACAGCAAATCCGGTGATTGCCGTCTTATCTACTATAAATCTAGTGGACATCGACGGCTTCTTGGATCTATCATCTACTATTATATTAGTAGAGTATTGCCTTATCGGCTCAGCGACGCTACCTGGAAAAGCCAAATCGCGGCCGATCCGACCGGGGGTAATGTTGAGAAGTGACGCGCCGTCGAGGTGTGTCCATTCACTGCTTTGCACGGCCGGTCGGAGACAAACCAAAGCCACTTAAAAAAGGGGGGATTTCGCCATGAAGATGCCAATAATACTGAGCAAGCAGTCGCTCGCGCTGACGGCCAGTCTGGGGCTGGCTGCCTTGGGCGCCACCGTCCAGGCGAACGCGGCATGCATCGACGCCCCGTTGCAGAATGGGTCACGCGGCGGCGCCTCAAGCGGCCTGAGGTTTACACCGGCGGCATACCGTGTCGATGACACCGCAGGATCGTTTGTTCGTGTCGGTGACTGGCACGAGGAGAACGGCATCGTCGGCATGTGGCGCTTCCGATTGGTTGCGCCAAATGGGGCGGTGGTGGACTTCGGTTACGCCCAATGGCATTCCGACGGCACCGAGATCCAGAATTCCGGCTTGCATGCGCCGATCACCAGCAATTTCTGCCTCGGTGTTTGGAAGCAGGTCGGACCCGGGACGTACCAGCTCAACCATTTCCCCCTTGCCTGGGATATGACCGGGCAGAGTCCTGCCAATGCGATCCAGCTTACCGAGAAGGTTAAACTCGCCGACGAGAATCACTTGACCGGGACGTTTACGCTCAAAGTGTACGTGTGGACCAGCACGGACTCCCTCGATGTCGCACCAAGTATGCCCGTGGCGACGGTAACCGGAACCATCACTGCAACGCGTGTTACGGTCGATTCCACCGTACCCGGTGCTACGGAATAGATACGTACACGCAGCTGTTAGTGCTCAGAGCCTGCCTGCATGGAAGCGGGCAGTCCTCTTCCCTACATCGAGCTTTCAGCAATCGCAGTCCGATGAGAAGTCGGCTGACGAAGGCATCCGCTGACTCTGCGATGACCGGTGACTGCCTGGACTGCAGGATGGCCTTGTAGGTGCCGAGAATGTCGTGCGAATTGGCTTCCCGATATCTCACAGGCCGACCCTTGACAACGATCTCGAACTCCGGCGGACGTTCCGCCGTCCCGGCTAAGCCTGATCCCTAGCCAAGTAGGCAAACAAGGCAATGATGACTGCTCGGGCGGCCACGTTGCCCAGGATTGCGACGCTCACGCCCTGAGCATAGGCGTATATCTCGAGAACGCCAGACGCTCCATGGAAGGCGATACAGCTCCAGACGATCAGCCGGAGCGCTCGCGGGTCGGTCAGACGGCTGCCACCGAACGACAGGACCGAAAATCCAAACTCCGCGCCCGCGAGGAGATACGCGACCAGACTGGCACTCGGTGCGAGACGAATTCCGACGACGCTAGGGATCAGATCCGGCGCAATGGCGAGAACGATACCAGCGGCCAAGGTGATGAAGCCGTGGATAACGAGCAGCGTGCGTAGTCCCCTATGATCCATGCTCCCTCTCTATTCGTGCGAGCGCCACCGGCGCGCATTCTCGCGCAGCGCCACTGGCTCAGCGTCATGGAGCGGAATCGTAGATAGCTTTGGCGCTGCCCGTCTATTCAGTATGGCAGCGGTAGCCACGCTGGATTAGGTCGCGGTGGTGCGAGTGGAAGATTCCCCAAAGGTCGAAGGGAAGGGCGCTCGCAGCCCCGCACACAACGAGAGTCAAGAGCCCGTTTCGGAGCCGGTGCCATCGGCCGCAATGCGCAGTTCGGCGGCCGCGACCATCGCATTGAAACGCGGATCATCACGGAGCGGATCGAGGTCCGGATCGACTTTGGCGTGCTTCAGGAAGCCACTGGCCACCGTTTCGAAAAAAGGACCGAGTAGTTCGAGTGCGGTGTCGACGTCCGGTGGTTTCATGAAAGACGTCAGGCTGCAGGCGAAGTTATAGCGTGCATTCATGTTGTCCGGATCAATCAGCAGGGCACGGCTGATCCAATCCTTGGCGCGTTCAGCCTCCCCCAGAGTCGCAAGCGCAATGGCGCCGGAGCCCATGGCCGTTGCATTGTTCGGATCCTGCGCCAGCATCTTCTCGACTCGGGAGAGGTTGATTCGCGCGACCCGCAGGGCAGCCTGGGAATTTCTGAGGGCGGTGTAACAGGTGAGCAGCATGGTTCCGGAATTCAGATCCGTCTCCATCAGACTCATTGACTTTTCGTAATAGGGAATGGCCTCCCCCAGCCGTTGCTGCCGGAAGCGCAAATACGCCACTGCTCTGTTGACCTCGTAGGACTCCGGGTCCAGACGCAGCGCGATCTCGATCTCGTCGGCGGCCTCATCATGACGACCGTGCTGGGCGAGGATTCTAGCCTTCACGGCATGGGCCTCGGCCAGAGCGGCATCCAGCGCTAGAGCCTGTTCAACTGACGCCAAGCCGTCATCGCTATTCTTGCCAAGTTCGAACCGCAGGGTCATCTGTCCAATGGCCAGCAGCGCCCAGGCACGCGAATAACTCGGGTCGATTTCGGTGGCCCGCTTGCACAGGCGGACGATCGCCTCCGCACGCCGCGCATCGGCATCATTTCCGGTGACGTAGGACTGTCGCGCCATGAGGTAAAGATTGTAGGCCTCGACATTGTCCGTGCCGCGCTGCTCAATCGCCTTCTTCTCCTCAGGCAGGAGCTTGAGTTTCAGGGCCTTGACGATGGATTCGGAGATTTCGTCCTGCAGCGTAAAGATGTCGTTCAGGTCACGATCGTAGCGCTCGGCCCAGACGTGATCGTTGGTCGCTCCATCGACCAGTTGGGCGGTAATGCGTACGCGGCCGCCTGCCTTGCGCACGCTTCCTTCCAGGACGTGGCCGACCTTGAGCTCGCGCGCGAGTTTCGGGATATCAACATGCTTACCCTTGTACATGAAGGCACTGTTGCGCGACACGACTGCCAGCGCGGAAACCTTACTCAGATCGGTGATGATGTCTTCGGTGATGCCGTCGCTGAAATACTCCTGCTCCTGATCACCACTCATGTTGGCGAAGGGCAGGACAACGATCGAGGGCTTACCCGCGGACGCGCGGTTCGGCTCCCTGACTGGTGCAACGGCACCGGACACTGGACTCGCTGGCGGCGGAGTCGTTGTCGGCAGATCGGGCGACAGCAGACGCCGCACTCGTTCGACAAAGGTGGCCGGCGTTTCGCCGGCGGGTAGGCGCGTCCACTGCACCCGCTGAAACGACTCCGGTACGTCTGCGCCTGCGTCGGGAGTCGCGTCCAAGCACACCGGCACAACGAACACACGGTTGCGCGCCATCATGTGGGTGCGCTGATCGGCAAGATTCCACTCCAGCCGAAAATAGCCTTCATGCCGCGACGCCGTGTTGGCCGAGATGACGGGGATGAAAAGCGCGCAGTCGTGGATCTCGCGCCGGATCTTATGGTCCCAGACGTCCCCGCCCCGAAGCTCACTCTGGTCGAGGAAAACCTCGATGCCTGCCGCACGCAGTGCCTCGCAAATCCTTTGCGCAGCCTCCGCATCCTGGGATGCATAGCTTAGAAATACTGCGTGCGATGGCTCAGTCATCGACGGGACCACCCCTGACAGATCGCCGGAGGTCGTCTCGCTGCCTCCGCAGGCAGTAGCTTAGCCCAAGCGGCCAAGTTTGGCCGAGATCGACGGGCCGCGCGGTCAATGTCGGCCCCGCAAAGCGGACATCGCACACGCAGGCGATTCAGGGATTGCTAAAAACTGCACCGTGCGGAAGGGCGCTCCCCTGCCAGCCATCCGGCCAGGCACGCGTGAAATCGATGTACGACTGATCGAGTGTCAGCCTTCCGGTGCGGCGATCGATCGTTGCAAACCGGAGCCGGGTTGCGAGCGCGCCGTAGCCCGTAATGGCCAGGCGATCACCGCCCGGCTCGAGCGCCACCCAATGCGGATATTCATCCGGCGGCAGAAGAATGCGGCTGACTTCGTGCGGATGTTCCGGCTCGCGCACGTCGAGACTCACGATCGCATGGCCGCTTTGCATCGTTTCGACCATGAAATCGCCTGCGACCACCGGCACTTCGCATTTTCGATAGCCGAAGTCGTAGACATGCTCCAGCATCGGGTCCTCGCTCGCCAGATGCTGGACCAGGAAGAGACCGCAATGGAACGTCGGAACCACGACCGTTTTGCCGTCCGCCAGCACGCGAGGCTCGGACGAATCGGCCGGCGTGTCGTCGATTCCCTCCGGGGACTGCGGAAGCAGCATCGTCTTGATCAGCTTCAGGTCGGAAAGTCGCCAGACCTGTGCCACGTGGCTGGTCTGTGCGCCCATCATGTCGGCACTGCTGGAGACGACGCGATCGAGACTTTCGACGACGGTCAGACTATAGGGGCGAATATTGGGGTCTTCAGGCGCCGCCGCAGAGGCGACCCTAACGACTCGACCGTGCGGGTCGAACTCCACCAGTCCACCGGGAGCGTGGTTGTATCCGCCGGAATATTGAAACGTCGCGAGTGTATTGCCATTGGAGAGAGAGACAAAGGAGTGGGGATAGCCGTAGGCGCCGATACTACCGAATTCCCGCAGCAGCTGTGGGTGGCGGGCATCTCGCAGATCGAAGAGGTAGGTGCGGTTCGCGAGCCAGTCGTTCGCGTAGAGCACGCCGTTCGGAGGTTCCGCGTAACTCGTATGATGAGCCATCGCCGCCTCTCCGACCGGAAGCATGGTGACGAGTTTGCCGAATGAGGCGCCCGGGTGAATGTCAAACACAGCAAGGAAGTCCTTGCCCAACCCCCGGGCCTGTCGCCATGCGGCGAGGTCTGGCGACATCCGCTCGAGCATGGGCATGGAGGCGTGAAGAGGCTTCGCGTCGGAGGCGACAGGAGGCTTCGTTTCCATTGCCCACACGAAAAGATAGTGGCTGGGAGCCGGCGCGCTCGCTGCGATCAGCGGAAAAGCCAGAATGAGAGGAGACAGGCGGCTGGAAGTTCTTCTTGTCATGTGCCTGGACCCCGGTTCGTTCGTGGTCAGTATACGAGCGCGCGATAACCGCCGCATCGTCGTTCATCTGCTTGAAGTCACATCGGTGGAGATGACGGGGGCGATGCTAAAGACGCCATCGCGCACGCTACGGCTCGACGTACTCCCCCGGATGTCCGCTTGACTCCTTTTGAACGACCGGAGTGGAGCAGCGAGCGTCGCGTCACGCTGATTTGAGCACCTGCCGAATGACCGCCAGGAGCTGCTTCCCGGTGAAGGGCTTATGCAGAACCGCCGAAGCCCCGAGCTCTTGCGCGGTCGCCAACAGCCCACCTGTCCATACGGAGCCGCCGCCACTCATCGCGACGATCTTGACGCTCGGATTCTGTTGCCGCAATACGGAAATTGTCTCGAGCCCGTCCTGGTTCGGCATGAAGACATCACACAGGACCAGATCAACCGATTGCGTCCGGCACAAGCGAAGCGCAGCTAGTCCGTCCGGCGCTTCGGACACCTCAAACCCGGCGGCCTCGAGACACACGCGGACGGCCGCCAAGATTGCGGGTTCGTCATCGGCGACGAGAATTCGCACCGTCTGGCATCCCCCTATGTTCGCTCGTTCCGTTTGCTCTCGGGACGATCTTGAGATGACGCCCGCGAATAGTACCGCTCGGGAGCAGAGTCCGCCGATATCTGACGCTGCCCCATTTCCCGGACGGCTCGGCTTCCACAAAGCGCACACCCCACCGATCTCTCGAGGCGCGGATGCGGTTTGGGCTTGGCTTTATCTCAAACGCGTACGCTCCAGCGATTTGGTACGCCTCGTCTCACTTCGCCGGCCTCCGACGCAGCCGCTTCTTCGCAGCAGTTGACTTAATGACGAGAGTGCCAGATCCCTTGGAGGCCAACGGAACGCTAGCCTGGTCAATCGCAGCGGCGATCAGCGCCTCCACATCCGGATGCGTCAGCTCGCTAGCAGCCTCCACCCGGATGAAGCGGGTTTGCTTACCCGATCCCATCAGTAGCTTCTTCGGATCGGGCAGGTTTTTTCCCTGATTGAAGTACAGACTCACACCGTCGGCACGTGCAGTTGTTGCGACTATCGACTCTACGCCGGCCTCCGTCGGCGAATACCCGATGACGAGTGAGTTACCGTAGTCGTACACCAGCTCGTTTGCAGTTGGCAATCGCTCGCGCACAGCAGACCGGATCGAGCGGATGAGCCGCTGATCCTTGGGATCGAACTTCTCGATGAGGGATAGAAGCTGGCCCTCGGGTGTGTCCTTGGCGCGAACGGAACTGATTGCCATCCTATCCTCCGGGTTCTCGTAAGGATCGTTGCAAGAGAATCGCTCAACGGCTGAGCCGAGCGCGACCCGCGCAGAGCGAACTGAAAGGAGACTCGGAAAGACTCGCTGTGAAAACGGAATGTTACAGCCTCCAAAACGTGTCCCGATTATTGGAACTGTACGGACGTCGGCTCCGTTGCTCGCCTGTCGGGCCGATAGCACGCATCCCTTGTTGTCGAGACCTGTGTTGATGCCTAACTCGTCCGTCGTGAGTCGCCAAAAACTACTTCATCGCGATCACATGCTCCACGAACTGATTGACGGCGATCTCAGTGCCCTGGTAAAAGCCCGACGCTTTGTTTTTCTCGAGGTCCGCTTCATTCCGGTGTAGCGCCGTGAAGACGTAGCGAGTGCCGGTTCCCACGGGTTCCATCGCTATGATGGCGGTGATTGGAATGTCGTCAAAGACAGCCGGGCGATAGCCGGGGAACAACATGGAGGTCCAGACAAGTCGCTCCATCGGAATAACGTCCAGGTAACAGCCGAGGTTGGGGAACTCCTGGCCGTCTCCCATTGCGATGTCGATGCTGAAGATGCCGCCCGGTCGCACGTCCATTTCGGTTCGCGACACACGCCCCCAGGGCTTGGGCATGTACCACTCCTTTAGATGCTCCGGTTTCGTCGTGACCGACTCCACCTGTTTGAGCGCCGCCGGTGCCGTGCCGCTGCCGAAGAGTCGCTTGCCGGCCGAGCACCACCGGGAAGATAAACAGCCGGTACTCGTCGATCAGGTCGTTCTTCAGCAGCGTCTGCAGCAGGTCGGTACTGCCCCAGCTTTGCAGGCTCCGGCCGGGTTGCTGCCGGAGCTTCCGAAGTTCGGCAACCACGTCGCCCTTGAGCAGGCTGGAGTTGTTCCAGGTGACACGCTCGAGGCTGCGCGACACCACGTACTTTGGCCGCGAGTTGAGCGCGGTCGCGATGGGGTTATTAGGGTCGGTGACCTTGGGCCAGTAACCGGCGAAGATGTCATAGGTCTTGCGCCCGAGCAGGAAACCGTCGGCGTCCGCGATTCCCTCGATGACCAGCCGCCCCATGACATCTTCGACATAGGGGGCCTGCCAGCCTCCATGCAAGAAGCCACCCTCTGGATCCTCGTCGGGGCCGCCGGGAGCCTGCATGACGCCGTCCAGGGTCAGAAATGCATTCACGACGATCTGAGGCATACTCTCGTTCTCCATCAGAGCGACGAACCACACCGGCCTGAATCGACAGGCTGGGGGGCTCCCGTTCAGCGCAATTTTTGCCTTGAGGATGAGCTGTGAATCTGCCGCAGTCCCTAACTCGGTTTCTGGCGTTACTCGTGGCGACATGTTTGGGCAGCCATTGCGCCGTATTCGCTCACACGTCAACAACGTCTCTCGAGCTCGTGGTGCTCGGCTCGGGAGGGCCGGGAGCGACTGGTCGCGCCGCGTCTTGCTACCTCGCGCTCATCGGTGGCACGCCGCGGATACTCGTCGATGCCGGATCAGGGGCATTTGTTCGGCTCGGCGAAGCCAAGCTCTCTCTCTCGGACACCGACATCGTTCTTCTGACCCACTTGCATATCGATCATGCGGGTGAGCTTCCGGGCCTGTTCAAGGCGCGGGCCGTTTCGGGCGGAGACTCCATTGTTTTCAAGGTCTGGGGGCCTGCGGGCACGGGGGCGCGACCTGCGGACGCTTATTTCCCCTCCACCAGCCAATTTATCGACCTGCTATTCGGAAAAAAGGGGGCATTTGCATATTTAAGCGATTTTGCCGCACCGATCACCATCCAGGCGCACGATATTCCCACGCAGATCTACGCAAATCCCGTACCGCAAGTAATTTTCGATGACGGCGGTATCGTCATCAGAGCGGTCGCTGGGCATCATGGCGACGCACCCGCGGTAATCTACCGCATCGACTATGCAGGCAAGAGCATCTCGTTCTCGGGCGATATCGATGCACAGGGGCTATCCGGGCTGCGTACGATCGCCAAGGGAAGCGACTTGCTGGTCTTCAACAGCGTGGTCCTCGATCCGCCCGGCTCGCCAGCGATTCTGTACACCCTGCATACGCCGCCACGCGCCATCGGTGAGCTTGCCCGGGACGCGGGCGTGCACAGTCTCTTGTTGAGCCACATCTCGCCCGCCGTTGAGAAGGGTCGTGAAGCAGTGTTGGAATCGATCAAGCGCAATTACAAAGGGCCAGTAAGCTTCGCCGCAGATGGAATGCGCGTGCGCCCTTAAGGGCGGCTAAGCGCTGCCGGGCTTCCCCTGTTTTCGTGGGTCTACTCAACTGCATTTTCATGCAGCAGGCGCGCTTAGCCGCCTCAGGCTTACGACAGCCACAATGCGGGCAAGTAACGAGCTTCATATTACTGATACTTCGGTCTGCTTCCGGCAGCCGTGGCTGAGAGCTGGCGGCTCTTCACAGACCCCAAAATGGATGCATGCGGCGACCAGCGGACCAACCAGCGTGGACAAGACCAGATACCCAATGATCAAAGCTAGAATCGTCATGGACTCGCCCTCGAGAGATGAACGGCTCTGGCTAGAGAATAAACACGTTCGGTTACGCAGTCAGTCGAAGGAGGGTAGCGAGGCGGTCACAATCATCTGGCCGTGAAATCGGCTCCTGCGGCGCCAGCGCCGAGCCGCCGCCGGGGTAGAGCCGGCCGCGCCAGTGGTCCTTGAAAGTCACCGGGGCCCGAGCGCGTCGGTGTAGAGACTCCTAACCCGAGAGCATCCCATGGACTCACTGACCCTATTTGGCCTGTTCGCTGTCACAGCAATGCTCGTCTGCTACGCACTCGAGGCGCGCAACCGTCTCTACATCCTCGGATTTGCCGTCGCTTGCGCGCTCGGCTCGGTCTACGGATTTCTGCAGGGCGCATGGCCCTTTGGCGTCATCGAAGCGATCTGGTCCATCGTCGCCGTTCGGCGCTGGATGTCGAAGGCAAACGCTTAGTCTCTGCGCCTTGCCAACACGGGACATGCCGGGCGCGGGCGCCGATGGGTGGACCCCGCCCGAGCGAGTCCGCGACGATAGACGCAGATCAAAGGCGCGGGTCGAACGAAAATGCGTCAGGCGCACCGATTTTCATCCGCGCGAAGTCCGGGTGAGCCGGATTGAGAACGTAATTAAACTCGCCGTCGATCACGATGCTCGGTACACGCAGCGCCGCCGAGCGCGCCTCCGTCACCCAGCGCGTACCGAACTCGCGCGTCGACGGCGGTGCGGGTAGCCGACGCCAGTCCTTCGGCAGAGCCTTTGGGATCTCGACGAACGCCGCGTCGATGTCCACGGGAATCATGACCCAATGCACGGCCCCGAGCAGCCGCGTGTCCTCCGCATGCACGAGCACCTCGAGCGAGGCGAGTGCGCGGCTGTCCGCGACGTAGACGACACCGGTTCCCGAGCCGTTCCAGCGCCCGGGGTGCTCGGCCGCGCTCCGGCCGTCAAATGCAGTCTCGCGATGCGCCTTCTTGCAGATGCGCCAGGCCGTGATCAGGCGAAGATTCCGTGCTCGATGCGACCGAGTACGCGCTCGACCTCTCTGGATCCGGGCTCGGTGGCGGCGAGCTGCAGCGGCGTCTGACCGCCGAGCTCGCGCAAGGGGCGCTGCAGCCACTCGCGGGCGTTGGCCTCGTCTTCGAGCGCCGAGACCGCCAGTGAGATGATCCGCATGAGACGCGCCAGGCGCTCGGATTCGTCGGGCTTGAGTCGCGCGCCGCTCTTGAGCCGGCGATCGAGCGTCTTTTCGCTGATCTTGACGATCGAGCCGACCTTTGCGGCCCGTATGCCGAGAAACGACCCGACGCGCCTGACCGCCGAGGGCGGCAGGCCGCCCAGGACGACGTTCGCCATCTCGAGATCGTTCCCGAGGGGATAGGACTTGAAGATTGCCTCAGACATTTGTCCATATCATATAGACAAATGTCCAAAGGTTCAACCCGGGGCCGCGGCCAGCTCCAGGGCCATGAAAGTGCTGTTCGGGTCCGGCCTGTAATCGGCAAACGTCGGGCATTCCGCCAGGCGTTCCGTGACGCCTCAGGGCTTCACCTCGACCCAGAAGGGCTTGCCGGGATCGGCGGCGACCGTCTCGAGCGGGCCGAGCCCGAAAATCTGCACGATTACTTCCTCGTCGCTGTTCGAGCCGTCCCAGTGCAACCCCTTCGCCGGGTGAAACATGAAGCTTCCTGGCTTGAGCGGCACGGCCTGTTTCGGGTCGAAGGTACCCCCGGTTCCCGTGTACCACGTGCCCTTGAGAACGGTGATATAGCGATCACCCGGATGCCAGTGGGGACGGTCCATCACGTGCGGCGGAAATCTTACCCGCTGCACGTAGACACCGTGGCCGGCAGGGTCGCCCGCGATCGTCGCCATCTGCACGCCGTGACTTCCGGGCACTTCCTGCCAGCGGATCTGGTCCGGTGTCAGGCGCACGAAGCCTGCCGCGTCCCGCGTGCCCTGGTCCGCTGTGGCGCCGAGGACCGTTGCACACATCAGGACGACCGCAAGGATCGATGCGAGCCTGCCATGCACGAGACCGCTGCGTGAGAACCTGGTACGCATGACATCCTCCCCTCGGCCGCGAGGCCGTCATCCTCGCGCCTCGAGCGCATGAGCTCAAGTCGATCGGCCGCCGGCGCGAAGCTACCGGCCGGTGTACTCGATGCCGATGTCGTCCAGAACCCGCCGCTCGCCCGGAACCTGCCGGGCACTCGCGACCGCGATCCCGCGCTGCAGCTCCGTCGATACCTCCCCGCTCAGGTAAACGACGCCATCGTGAGCGCGGACGTAGATCATGTTGGGGGGACGAAGCTCGGGGTGTCGATAGATCTGCGCCTCCACCTGTGCTGCAAGCTGCGGATCGCCGGTGCAGCCGCTGTTGGCACATCCCTCGACCGCGCGGTCGGTGGTACAGGCACCCATGACGCCCGCAACGGCCAGCACGGAGGCTCGAAGGTACATTGTATGGGGCGCTTTCATGAATCAATGAAAAGCCGCGCTGACACTCACTGGGTTGGAGTTACCGCAGTGCCGGGTGGTTCCGCTCTCCCGGATGCGAAGTTACCGGGCGCTCACCGTGTACTGCTCCACGAGCCCGCCGGGCTCGGAACGCTCGATGACGAGCAGCTCGCGCTTTCCGCAGGTGACGTTGTAGGCACGCGTGACGAGTCCGCCGCGCCGGCTGGTGTGCAGCAGTGTGAACGCGGAGGGCGGCCCGAGCGTGCCCAGACTTGCATGAAAGTCGCCCAGCGCCGCCTCAGTGAAGTAGCTGCGCGCATTCGCGGTGAGGAGCGCCGGGTCGATGTGCCCCCGCTGCAGGCCGGCAAACATCCGCCGCGCCGCGGCCACTGCCGCAGCGTCGGCGGGGGAGTCCTCGACGAACATCAGTTTGCCCAGGGCGTCGGCGATCTCTCCGGAAGCATTCGCCGCGTCCTCGTTGGTCAGTACGACCACCGCGGCGCCATCGTCGGGATAGATCACATTTTCCGCCGTGAACCCGCCGACCTCGCCGCCATGCTTCAGCACCCGCCGGCCGGAGTCGAGACTCACGTCGAGGCCGAGCGCGTACCCCGAGCCCACGCCATTGGCGAGCAGTATTTCCGTAGTGAGGTCGCGGTAGCTCGCCGGAGTCAGAATGCGGCGCTCGATCAGCGCGATGTCCCACCGCGCGAGATCGGAGGCGGTCATCGCCAGCTCGCCGGCTGCAAACAGCCAGCCGCGGCCTTCCTTGGCGGCCGGCCGCGGGGGCCCGAGCGCGTAGCGTGTGTAGCCGGTGGCATCCGCGGCCGGCAGGGGCGCCGAGTCGAAATCGTAGACGCTCGTCATGCCGAGAGGCGTGAAGATACGGGCCTTGAGGAACTCAAACAGCGGCTCGTGTGCGGCCTGCTCGGCGATCAGCCCGGCGACGGTGTAGCCGGTGTTGCTGTACTGCCAGGCGGTGCCGGTGGGGAAGTCGAGCGGCTGATCCGCCCAGCGCGCCACGATGGCGTGCGGGCTCACGGGCTTGAGCATCTCGGGCGGGTCATAGTCCTGCGGCCAGTAGTCGCGGATACCGGAGGTGTGGGAGAGGAGCGAACGGATGCTGACAGCCGCGGCCGGCCCCAGGCCCTGGAGGTACTTGCCGGCTGGGTCTGCGATGGAGAGTGCGCCGTGCTCCTGGAGCAAGAGGAGACCGGTTGCCGTGAACTCCTTGCTGATCGAGCCGATGGCGTAGCGCATGGCCGGCGTGGCCGCGCGCTTCGGCTCGAGCTGCGCCCAGCCATAGGCCTTCGCATAAACCATCGTGTGGTCGCGGACCAGCGCCACGGAAGCGGAGGGCACGCGCGTGCGCTCGAGTACGGCGTTGACCGCGGCGTCGAGCGCCGCGCGCTGCGCGCCCGACAGCGTCGCTTCGCCTGCGCCGACCGGGCGCACGCTGAGCAGGGCGGCACCGAGCACGGCGAACAGCATCAGGGCGCCGACACGCAAGCGATGACGGCCGCACCGAGAGAGACGGTTCATGCGATTTCTCCTGTCAGCTGCGCAGCCGCAGCCCCTGCGGATCATAGAGCGGCTCGAGCCGCACAGTGGCCGCCCGCATCTCGCCGAGAACGTCGATCTCGAAGCGGGCGCCGTCGCGCGCGAGCGCCGTCGGGACGTAGCCGGCGGCGAGGCTGCGGCCGACGCAATGGCCGAAGGCGCCCGAGGTCACGTAGCCGACCGCCGCGTCGTCCTTCATGATCGACTCGTACCCTATGACGTCGGCATCGAGGGCGTCGACCTCCAGGATGACGAAGCGTCGCTTTGCTCCCGCGGCACGCTCGGCCAGCGCTGCCTCGCGACCTGCGAAGGCGGCCTTGCTGAAGTCGACGAAGCGATCGAGCCCGGTCTCCCCCGGCGTGTAATCCGGACGGAAGTCCTTGTTGAAGGAGCCGTAGCCTTTCTCGAGGCGCAGGGAGGAGAGCGCACGCCCACCGAAATGTTTCAGGCCCAGGGCCTGTCCGGCCTCGAGCAGATCGTCGTAGAGCGTCGCGAAGTAATCCGGGGTTGTCCAGATCTCGTAGCCGAGCTCCCCGGTGAAGCCGGCGCGCGTCAGGATCGCCGGGGCGAAGCCGACCGCCGTCTCCCTGACCTGGAAGAATTTGAATGCCGCGGCGGACAGATCCAGCCGCACAAGCCGTTGCACCAGGGCGCGCGAGTGGGGACCGGCGACGGCGAAGCCGCAGAGCGTCGAGGCCACGGAGCGCACGGCGACATCCGCGGGAGGCTCCTGGGCGAAGAACCAGCGCAGATGAAACTCCTCGGCGAATCCTGAGCCCACGATCAGGTAGCGATCGTCGCTGAGGCAGGCCATCGACAGGTCGCCGACGATCCGGCCGGCGGGGTTCAGCATCGGCGCGAGGGCCAGCCGGCCCGGCCCGGGGATCCGGCAGGCGAACACCCGGTCGAGCCAGGCGCGCGCGCCGCGACCGGTGACCTCGTACTTGCCGTAGTTGGTCGTCTCGTAGAGGCCGACACTGCTGCGCACGGCGTGACACTCCGCGCGCACGACGGGGAAGGCCTCCGAGCGGCGGTAGGTCGGTGTCTCGGCCGGCGCCATGCCCTCGGGCGCGAACCACAGTGCATTCTCGAGGCCGAAGTTTGCGCCCATGACCGCGCCGGCCGCCGTGAGGCGATCGTAAACGGGCGAGCGACGCACCGGGCGAGCGGCCGGCAGCTCCTCGTTCGGATAAGCGAGCCGGAAACGCCGCGAGTAGTTCTCGGGCACCTTGATGGAGGTGTACCTGGGCGTCGCGAAGGCCCCGAACCGCGCCACGTCCATCGAGATGATGTCCTGCCCGGGATCACCCTCGGCCATCCAGCGCGACAGCATCAGGCCGATCCCGCCTCCCTGGCTGAAGCCGGCCATCACCGCGCAGGCCACCCAGTAGTTGGGGACGCCGCGCACCGGACCGACCAGCGGATTGCCGTCGGGAGCGAAGGTGAACGGGCCGTTGACGGCCTTGCGGATGCCGACCCTGCCGAGCGCCGGGAAGTGGTTGAAGCCGACTTCGAAGTAGGGGGCGAGCCGCTCATAGTCCTCGGGCAGCAGTTGCATCGCGAAATCGTCGGGCGTCTTTACGGGCGACCAGACGATGCCATGCGGCTCGTAGGTGCCGATGAGTACCCCACCGCGCTCCTGGCGCAGGTAGATCTCGCCCGCGTAGTCGGTGGTGTTGACGATCTCACGCTCGCGCCCCTTGAGCTCGGGGAGATCCTCCGTAATGAGGTAGTGGTGTTGCATCGCCAGCACCGGCAGCTCGATGCCGACCATGTGGCCGACCTCGCGCGCCCAGAGCCCCGCGCAGTTCACCACGCGCTCGGCATGTACCGTGCCCTTTTCGGTGCGCACGTCCCAGGTGCGGTCGGGTCTCGCGGTTAGCGACAGCACGCGAGTGAAGCGCTCGACCGAGGCGCCGAGCTTGCGCGCCGCCTTGACGTAGGCGTTGGTCGTCCCGGATGGATCGCAGTGGCCGCCGTCGGCTCGCCACAGGGCGCCGATGAAGTGGCTCGTGTCGATGAGCGGGTTGAGCTCGAGCGCCCGCTCGAGCGGGATCATCTCGGTCTCCATGCCGAGGTAGCGGGCGCGCGAGCAGATGAGGCGCAGGCTGTCGAGCTCGCCGGCGGTCGCCGCCAGCATCAGGCCGCCGTTCGGGTGCAGCCCGCAGGACTGTCCGGAGAGGGTCTCGATCTCCCGGTACAGGTCGATGGTGTACTTCTGCAGCCGCGAGATGTTGGCCTCGCCGTTGAAGGTGTGCATGCCGCCGGCGGCGTGCCAGGTCGAGCCCGAAGTGAGCTCGCTCTTCTCGAGCAGCAGCACGTCGCTCCAGCCGATCCTGGCGAGGTGGTAGAGCACGCTGGCGCCGACCACCCCGCCCCCGATGACGACGGCTCTTGCCGAACTCCTCATGAGGATTGTTCTCCGGACAGGGCGGTGACGTTAACATCCGCGCCGCTTTGAAACCCGAACGGCCGGGCGGTCGAGGCCAGCCACTCGCACAGGTGCCGCGCGGTCGTGGCCGGTGTCAGAAGGAGGAGACCTGACGGCAGGGCAGCCAGAATCACCGGTACCTGCGCGATGGCCGAGGCGGCGGCGGCGCCTGTGGGAAAGGCTTGCGGGTCGAGATCGAGCCGGCAGCCGCGTTTCAGGGTCTCGCGCGCCGCGGGACCCGTGAGATGAAGCGCGGCAAGTCCCGAGCCGGCCTCGATCGCAGCACCCGCGGCGCCGCAGATCTCCTGTGCCTTGAGCGTACTCGCGCCCGCGGGGGCCGCCGGCAGCACCAGCCGCCAGCGCTCCGGCCGGACGGAGAGCACCAGGCCGCCACCGGCGGCTGCCACCTGTCCGAGCCGCGGCAGCATCAAGCCCCGCTCCTGCGCGCGGGATACGAGCTCGGGCGCACGATCCCGGAACGCGGCGACCTCTACGACGTCGCCTGCACAGAGGGCGAGCGTGACGCCGGCGGCGTGCGGCTTCGGGGCGAGCTCAGGCGCGGACACGCGTGTTCTCCGGGTCGAGGAGGTGAGGGCTCACGATCTCGACCTCGGTCGTCTCGCCGCGGGCGGGCACCGTGCCGAGAAGCCGCGTGCCGATCCGGGCGCGGCCGCCCGCGAGCAGCGCCAGCCCCACCCAACCCCCGAGCCCGACGGAGGGGGTGGATGAGGTCAGGTAGCCGAGGCTCGTCCGTGGAGCTCCGCGGTCGACGAGCTGCATGCCGTTGGAGAGCGCTCGTGAGCGGTCGCTGGGCCGCACGCCGACCAGCTGCAACCGGTCGCCGGCGTGCATCCCCGGACGCTCGAGGAGCGCGCGCCCGATGAAGTCGCCCTGCTTTTTCAGCATGCGCTCGAACCCGAGGTCGGCTGCGCTGGTGTTGCCGTTGAGCTCCGCTCCCGTAATGTGACCCTTCTCGATCCGCAGTGTGTTGAGCGCGTCGAGCCCGTAGGGCACGAGCCCGAACGGCGCACCCGCAGCGAGCACCGCGGACCAGACCGCCTGCGCCTGCCTCGCGGGCACGGCGAGCTCGTAGGCCAGCTCCCCGGAGAAAGAAATGCGAAACAGCCGCCCGCGGACCCCGGCCAGGGTGGCCGCAGCCGCCGCCATGAACGGGAACGCCTCGTTCGAGAGCTCCACGTCGGCGACGACCGCGCGCACCACCTCGCGGGCACGCGGCCCGGCGACGGCAAACTGGGCCCACTCATCGCCAACGTCGGTGAGCAGCACGTCGAGCCCGTGGCAGCTCGTCTGCAGGTGAAACTCCATGTGCTCGAGCACCGCGACCGCGTTGGCAGTGGTCGTGGTGATGAGAAAGTGCGTGGGGCCGAGGCGCGAGGTCGTACCGTCATCGAACATCATGCCGTCCTCGCGCAGCATGATGCCGTAGCGCGCGCGTCCGACAGCAAGCGTTGAGAACGTGTTGGCGTAGATGAAATCCAGGAAGCGCGCGGCGTCGGCTCCCTGCACGTCGATCTTGCCGAGGGTCGAGACGTCGGTGATGCCGACCGCGCGGCGCACCGCCCGAGCCTCGGCCAGCACCGGCTCCCAGCCGCCTCGGTCGGAGTACACCAGCGGCCGCAGCCACAGCCCGAGCGGCACGAATGTCGCACCGGCACGCGCGTGCCAGTCATGCAGCGGCAGGAGCCGCTTCGGCTTGTAATGCTCGCGGACCTCGGCGCCCGCGAGCGCGGCGAAGGGAACCGGCTGTGTGAACGGCCGGGGCTTCGCCTGGCCGACCTGCGCGAGCGGCGCGCCGCGTGCTGCCGCGAGCACCGCGCTGCCGAGAAGGCCGCCGATACGCCCCTGGTCGGTCGCCATGCCGTGCGTGGTGAAGCGTTTCATGTGCTCGACGTGCTCGTAGCCCTCGCGGTGGCTCAGGCGCACGTCGGCGGCCGTCACGTCATTCTGCAGATCGACGAACGCCTTGCTGCGGCCGGGGATTTCCCACAGAGCGCTGAGCGCCGTTGCCTCGGGGTCCGGCGGGAGATCCGGCGCAGGCACTTCCCCGAGGGTCCGGCCGAGCTCGCCGGCGAGGGCGAGTGCAGCCCGCTCGCCGTCGCGGGCGGCGGCCTCGAGGCCGACTGTGCCACGGGCGGCGCCCGCGGTACGGCCGGCGGCCTTGGGCAGATCCGGGACGAATCCTGCGATCGAGTCCTGCCAGTGAAGAGGCGCGCCGAGCTGGCTCGCGAGCGCGATCGCGGGCGTGAACCCGCCGGAGACGCCTAAGCAGTCGGCGACGAGCTCGCGCGGCTCACGGCCATCGAGCCTGCTCACGCTGACCGAGCGCACCTCGTGGCGGCCGTGTACCGCAGTCACGACCGCCCCAAGGTGCACCTCGATACCGAGAGCCTGGGCGCGCTCTGCCGCTCGTGAGGCCGGGCGTGGATCGATGACGCCGGCGGGCCGGACGCCGGCGGCGGCGAGCGCCAGTGCTGCTGCGTACGCCTCGTCGCTGTTCACGAAGAACGCCGGACGGCGGCCGACGCCGACGCCGTAGCGGCACAGGTAGGCGAGGGCGGCGCCGGCGAGCATGACGCCCGGGATGTCATTACCCGCGAAGGCGATCAGCCGCTCGATGGCGCCGCTGGCGAGCAGCACACGCTTGACGCGCATCACCCGCAGCCGCTCTGACAGGCCGCCGAAATCCGCGCTCTCCTCGGCCGAGAGCGTCTCGACGGCAGCGAATACTCCGTGGCCATAGGCCCCGAGCACGGTGGTGCGGGGCAGGCAGCGCACCGCGGGCAGACGCGTGAGCTCGGCACAGATGCGCTCGCGCCAGGGGCTCCAGCGCGCATCGAGGAGCGAGCCGCCGCCGAGCACCACGTCCTGCTCCGCGAGCAGCACGCGCAGGCCGCTGCGTCCCAGGACCTGCGCGGCCGCCAGGCCCGCAGCTCCCGCCCCGACGACCAGCACGTCCGCGTGGTCGTGGAGAGTCTCGGCGGGAGCCGCGTGCTCGCCCACGACGGGCGCGAGCCTGCCTAAGCCTGCGGCGCGCCGGATCAGCGGCTCGTAGACGCGCTCCCAGGCCCAGCCGGGTGCCATGAAGGTCTTGTAGTAAAACCCGGCGGGCAGAAAGCGGCCGAGGAAATCGTTCGCAGCCAGCAGGTCGTGCCTGAGCGTCGGCCAGCGATTCTGACTCACGGCGACCAGCCCCTCGCGCAGCGGCAGCGTGGTCGCGAGTTGGTTCGGCTCGCGCCCGGCCGCGCCGATCAGATCCACGAGCGCGCAGGGCTCCTCGGGGCCGGCCGTCACGATCCCGCGGGGCCGGTGGTACTTGAAGCTGCGCCCGATGAGGCGCTGCCCGTTCGCCAGCAGTGCGGAGGCGAGCGTGTCGCCGGCCAGACCCCGGTACGCGCGGCCGTCGAAGCGGAAGCCGACCGGACGGGCCGGATCGGTGAGCAGGCCCCGGGCGATGCGGCTCGGGCCCGCGCTCATGGAGAGTCGCCCCGGGGCAGCGCGGGTGCGTCCTGCGGTGTGCCCACCCAGTGAATCTCATGACTCTCGGTGTGACGCACCACCTTGAGGAGCTTGCGGCAGCCCGCGACATGCAGCCACCACTCGACGTGCCAGCCGCGCGGATTGGGGCGCTCGTAGACATAGGCGGTAAAGGCTGCGAGGCCCGCGTCCCCGGGCGGACGGGCGCGGCCGGCGTCGCCGCGATAGCGAAACTCGGTTTCGTCGCGCACGCCGCAGTACGGGCAGGGGATCCGCAGCATGGCTATCGGCGGCGGTCAGTGCAGATACGGGAAGGGGCCGGCGCCGCGCTCATCCTGCGTGCGTCCGTCCGCAAAGCGTGCCAGGTCCAGATGCGCGGCGAGCGGATGCGGTGTGCCGCGGGCGATCAGGTGCGCGGTCGTCATGCCGCCGGCCGGGATCGCCTTGAAGCCCCCGTAGCACCAGCCGCCGTTGATGACGAGCCCGGCGAGGGGGGTGGCGGAGATGATCGGCGAGCCGTCCATAGTCATGTCCATGACGCCGCCCCATTGCCGCAGCACCTTGAGGCGCGCGAGCCCCGGCATCAGGGTCACGGCGGAGGCGGCCACCTCCTCGGTCATCGGCAGCGCGCCGCGCTGTCCGTAGGTGTTGTAGCCGTCGATGGCGCCGCCGAAGACGAGCCCTCCCTTGTCGGACTGGCTGACGTAGAAATGACCGGCAGCGTAAGTGACGACGACATCGAGCACCGGCTTGATCCCCTCCGTCACGAATGCCTGGAGCACGTGGCTCTCGATCGGGAGCGTGAGGCCCGCCATCGCCGCGAGATGCGAGCTGTGCCCGGCGACCGCCAGGCATACCGTGTCGGCGGCGATGGGTCCGAGGCTGGTCTCGACGCCGGTCACGCGGGCGCCGTCGCGGCGGATGCCCGTGACCTCGCAGTGCTCGACGATGTCGACGCCGGCATCGGAGGCGCCGCGCGCATAGCCCCAGGCGACGGCATCGTGGCGCACCGTGCCGCCGCGCGGCTGCAGAAACCCGCCCAGCACGGGGTAGCGACCGTTGTCGAGATCGGCGAGCGGCACGAGCTCTCTGACACGCTCGCGGCTCACCGGCTCGTTGTCGGCGCCCAGCAGCCGCATCTGGTTCGCACGCCGCGCGAACAGGTCGCGCTGCGCTTCGCTGTGGAACAGGTTGAGCGTGCCGCGCTGGCTCACCATGGCGTTGAAATTGAGGCGGTGCTCGAGCCCCTCCCAGAGCTTGAGCGAGTACTCGTAGAAGCGGATGTTGTCGGGGAGAAAGTAGTTGGAGCGGATGATGGTGGTGTTGCGCCCGACGTTGCCGAGTCCGATCGGGCCTCTCTCCAGCACCGCGACGTCGTGGAGACCGTACTCGGTGGCGAGGTAGAAGGCGGTGGCGAGGCCGTGGCCGCCGCCGCCGACGATCACGACGCGGTAGGCGGCGCGCGGCTCGGCCTTCGCCCAGGCGCGCGACCAGCCGCGCTGGCTGTTGAGTCCTTCGCGCACCAGACGCCAGAAGGAGTAGCGGCCGCTCGAGACGCGGCGCGTGCGCGGGGGCTGCTTGGGTTCCGGCGCGGCGTTCATTCTGGGTGCGCCATCATAAAGGAACAGCGGCAGCGCGCGTCGCCCGCGCGCGCGACGGACTTGACGCGCCGGACGACAACCGACAACGTGCGGGAGGTAAGGGCGGCGGAGCGGTGGTGGCGCGCATCCTGAAGTCACTGTGCTTGATCCTGGTGCTTGCCGCCGGCGTGTGGCCGCCGCTCGAGGCGGCCGTGGTCGTCTCCTCGAAGCTCTCGAGCGAATCGGCGATGCTCGGGCAGATGATTCGCCTGCTGCTTGACGCGCACGGCATTCCGACCGTGGATCGCACCAAGATCGGCGCCACCCCGGTGGTGCGCAGGGCGCTGCTGGCAGGGGAGATCGACCTGTACGTCGAGTACACTGGTAACGCCGGCCTCTTCTTCAACGACGCCGCCGACCCCGCCTGGAAGGACCTGGACAGGGGGTATGCGCTCGGCGCGCGGCTCGACTACGCGGCGAACCGCATCGTGTGGCTGACCCCCGCGCCCGCGAGCAACGCCTGGGCGCTCGCCGTGCGCGAGGATGTGGCCCGCGCGAACACCCTCAGAACCATGAGCGACTTCGGCCGCTGGGTGGCCCGTGGCGGCCGCGTGATGCTCGTCTGCTCGGCGGAGTTTGCCAATGCCGGTACGCTGCGCTCGCTGGAGAGGACCTACGGCTTCACGCTGCGCTCCGACCAGATGATCGTGCTCGCGGGCGGCGAGACCTCCGCGACCATCACCGCAGCAGCCGCGGGCACCAACGGGGCCAACACGGCGATGGTCTACGGCACCGACGGTGGCATCGTCGCGGCGCACCTGCGCGTGCTCGAGGACGACCGCCACGACCAGCCGGTCTATGCGCCGGTTCCGGTGATCCGCGCGGCGGTGCTCGCGCAGTACCCGCAGATCGCCGGGATCGTGAAACCCCTCATGCAGAGCTTCACCACCGGGACGCTGCAGCAGCTCAACGCCCGGGTGCAGATAGACGGCGAATCCGAGGAGTCGGTGGCGGCCGACTATCTGAAGGCCCGGGGGCTCCTTAAGTGAAGCTCGATCGCCTCGGAGCGCTCCTCACCGCGGTGGGCGCGCTGGCGCTCCTGGCGCTGCCGTTCGTGGTGTTCAAGGCCAACCGCATCGTGCCGGGCGACCCGCGCACCCTCGGGCAGGTGCTGCCGGCGTGGGGCTCGCTCGGCTGTTACGCGCTGCTGCTCGCGGTGGCGGCGATCGCGCTCGCGGTCGGCGATGCCCGCGTGCGCCTCATCGCCGCCCTCGCCGGCGTCGTGGTGGTCGCGCTGGCCGCGGCAGCCGCCGGCAATACCCTCACGCCCCCGGGCAACAGAGTGGTGCGCATCGCTCCCGGAGCTGCCTGGTGGGTGCTGCTGGTTGCGCTCGGACTCCTCGCCACGGACGCCGCGACACGCATGCGCCCCGGGCCTGCGCTGCGCGTGCTGTTCCTGATCGCCTCGCTCGCGGTCGCGTGGCTGGCGCTCGCGCACGGGACGTTCGATCACCTGTCGATCATGCGCGAGTATGCGGTGAACGCCGCACGGTTCGCGCACGAGGCGGGGCGGCACGTATGGCTCGCCGGCGGATCGCTCGGCGCAGCGCTCATCGTCGGCCTGCCGCTCGGGATCCTCTGCCACCGGGTGCCGCGGTTGCGCGGCGCGGTGCTCGGCGTGCTCAACGTCATCCAGACCATTCCGGCGATCGCCCTGTTCGGCATCCTGATGGCGCCGCTGGGGCTCCTGGCGGCAGCCTGGCCGCTGGCGGCCGCGCTCGGCATCCGCGGGATCGGCGCCGCGCCGGCGGTGGTCGCGCTGTTTCTGTACTCGCTGCTGCCGATCGTCGCCAACACGGTGGCGGGCCTCAAGCGCGTGTCGCACACCGCGGTCGAGGCCGCACAGGGCATGGGCATGACGAGCGCGCAGGTGCTGACCGGGATCGAGCTGCCGCTCGCGCTGCCGGTGATCCTCACCGGCGTGCGCGTCGTGCTGGTGCAGAACATCGGCATGGTGACGGTCGCCGCGCTGATCGGCGGCGGCGGCCTCGGCACCTTCGTCTTCCAGGGCATCGGGCAGACGGCGATCGACCTGGTGCTGCTCGGGGCCATCCCGATCGTGGCGCTGGCCTTCTCCGCCGCGGTGCTGCTCGATGCGCTGGTGGAAGTCATGGATCGGGCGCCGCGATGATCACCATCGAGAAGCTGACCAAGCGCTACGGCGCAACCACCGTGGTCGACGGCGTCTCCATGGAGATCGCCCGCAACTCGCTCACGGTAATCGTCGGCACATCGGGCTCGGGAAAATCGACGCTGCTACGCATGGTCAACCGGCTGGTCGAGCCGAGCAGCGGCCGCGTGCTGATCGACGGCCGTGACACGCACGATGAGCCCGCGCATCTGCTGCGGCGGCGGATCGGCTACGCCATCCAGGGCCACGGCCTGTTTCCCCACCGCACGGTGGCGGAGAACATCGCCACCGTGCCGCGGCTCCTCGGCTGGAAGGCGGACCGCATCCGCGCACGCGTCGAGGAGCTGCTGCGCGCCTTCCAGCTCGACCCCGCCGCCTACGCCGGCCAGTTTCCGCACCAGCTCTCCGGCGGTCAGCAGCAGCGCGTCGGGGTCGCGCGGGCGCTGGCAGCCGAGCCGGCGTTGCTGCTGATGGACGAACCCTTCGGTGCGCTCGATCCGATCATACGTGCCAAGGCGCAGGACGATCTGCTCGAGGTGCGGCGGCGCTTCGGCACGACCATCGTGCTGGTGACGCACGACATGGACGAGGCGTTCCGGCTCGGCGACCACGTCGCGGTGATGAGCGAGGGGCGCGTGCTGCAGTACGACCGGCCGGCGCTGCTGCTGACGCAGCCGGCCGACCCGTTCGTGTCGCGCATGACCGGCATCGCCGATCGTGCCATGCGGCTCCTGACGCTGATCTCGGCAGGCGAGGCGGCCACACCCGGCGCAGGCGCCGGACCCGATGTCGCCGCGAGCGCGACGCTGCGCGATGTGCTGTGCGAGCTGGTGTGGCGCGGGGTCGACTCGGTGCGCGTCGTCGATGCCGACGGCACGCTGCGCGGCCACCTCACGGTGGCAGCCATCCTGGCGCGCGGCCGCCCGTAGCGCATGCGCAGCGCCGCCAACATACTGCGCGTTGCGGCGCTCGCCGCGCTGGTGGCGTTTCTCGTGACGCCGCAGAGTTTCGCGCGGCTGTTCGCGCCCTTCACGCAGTACGGCGCCCCGCCGATCTACGATCAGGGCAACCTCATGATGCTCGCCATCGCGCAGCTCGGCACCGTGCTGCTCGCCGCGGCGGCGAGCAGCCTCGTGGCCGTGGGTCTGGGCATCCTGGTGACGCGCCCGCGCGGCGCGGAGTTCCTGCCGCTGTCGCGCACGCTCGTCAACATCGGCCAGACTTTCCCGCCGGTTGCGGTGCTCGCGGTCGCAGTGCCGCTGGTCGGCTTCGGCCTGAAACCCACCCTGATCGCGCTGTTCGCTTACGGGCTGCTGCCGATATTCGAGAACACCATGGTGGGGCTGAAGACGGTGCCGGCGGCGGTGCTCGAGGCCGCGAGCGGCATGGGCATGAGCGCGCGCCAGCGCCTCCGGTCGGTGGAGCTGCCGCTCGCCATGCCGCTCATCCTCGAAGGGATCCGCCTGTCGCTCGTCATCAACGTCGGCACGGCGACCATCGGCTCCACGGTCGCGGCCAAGGGGCTGGGCGAGGTGATCATCGCCGGGCTTCTCTCGAACAATACCGCCTTCATCCTGCAGGGCGGCCTCGTGACCGGCCTCATGGCGGTGCTGCTTTACGACGCCCTGGCGGGCCTCGAGCGGCGCATCTGTGCACGGGCGCACATTGAGTGAAAAGATGCGGCGTAGCCGACAGTGGGCGGGCTGATTGGGGAGTAAAATAGCAACCCAAGGAAGCTCTGTCGGCGCCAGTGAAGGCGGATTCACCGCTTCCGTGGCTATGACACACAATGCTCCAAACGTCGCATTGCCTGCCCGGGAAACGCCCGGGGGGCCTGCCGCAGGCGCGACGCGGCGCGCGGCGTTGGAAATGCCGACGCTGCTGCTCGTTCTGGCCGACTACGCCGGCTGGCTTGCGATCACGTTCGCCTACGGGCGCTGGCCGCTCGCTGTCGTGGCGCCCGTCACGGCCGTGCTGATCACGCTGCACAGCTCGCTGCAACATGAGATCGTCCACGGCCATCCAACACGGTGGTACGGCCTGAATCGGCTGCTCGCGATACCGCCGCTGGGGCTGTGGCTGCCCTTCGAGCGCTACCGCCGCCTGCATCGCATCCACCACGTCGATGCGCGCATCACCGACCCGCTCGATGACCCGGAGTCCTTCTACTGGACGCCCGAGGACTGGGCCCGCCTGTCCGCCGGGACGCGCGCCGCCCTCAGGTTGCAACAGACTCTCGCCGGGCGCGTCCTCATCGGCTCCTTCTGGCGCATCGGCATGTTCCTGCACGCCGACTGGCGGCTGGTGCGGGAGAATCGCGACAACACGCGGCGGGTATGGCTCGAGCACCTGCTCTGGTGCGTGCCGGTGCTGCTGTGGGTGCGAGCCGTCTGCGGCATGCCGATCTGGCTCTACATCGTCGCGATGGCGATTCCGGCCAATGGCCTGCAGCTGATCCGCTCATTCGCCGAGCATCGGGCGCGGCCCGCAGTGCCCGAGCGGATCGCGATCGTGGAGCGGTCGTGGATCCTGGGGCCGCTGTTCCTGTTCAACAATCTGCATGCGCTGCATCACGACACGCCGACGATTCCCTGGTACCGCTACAACGCCAGCTATCGGCGCGAGCGCGCGCGACTGCTCGCGGCCAACGGCGGACTGGTCTACTCGAGTTACTTCGATGTCGCGCGGCGTTATCTCTTCAGGTCGCACGACGTGCCCCGCCATCCCAGCGGGCGCGTGCCCCGTCAGGCCGGCTCGGCGTAGTCGACCGCCCGGGCAGCCCGGTCCCAGTCGAGAAGCATGTCGTAGCCTGCGGCTGCGCTCGGCGCAAAGCCCTCGATGAGAAGCTGCTCGCCGAGCGGCTTGAACCATGGACGCATCCGCGCCTGAGTGAATGCGGTGCGCAGGCGCGCCACCATGTCGGCCGGCGCGCTCCTGGCTGCGACGAATGCCGGCATCGGCGTGACCGGCGTCGAAGCCAGCACCCGGATGCCGGCCGTCAGCTGCGGCGCGTGACGGGCGATCAGCAGGTGCCAGTAGGCATCCAGCGGTCCGATATCGATGCGCGCTTCGCGCACCGCATCCAGTACGTTGCGCGCGGTCACGAGCGTGCCGCGCATCTCGGCGTAGAGCCTCGGGCGCGCCGCCGTCCGATGGGCGAGCAGCTCGTGCCTGAACGCATTGAATCCGGACTGTGAATGGCTCACGGTCCAGCCGGCACGGCCGCCGAATGTGTCCTCGAGACGCTGGTAGGGTGCATCCGCCCGCACGATCAGATCCGTGCGATAGACCGCGCGGCCCGCCGCCCAGTCGACCGCCGGAATCGGCGCGGCGAGCGGCTCGACTGCCGCGAGTCCGAGCGCAATCGGAAAGCCGCACATGAAAACCGCGCCGAGGTCGGGCCGCGCCCAGAGCTCCTCGAGGGGCTGAGGTGCGGGGTAGGGCACGTACTCGAGCGGCACGCCGGCATCGCGCGTCACGCACTCAAGGAGCTCGCGCCATGCGGCCTCGACCGCCGGCGTCACGGCGTACATGCGCGCGTTCATGATCCAGCGCGTCACGCGTGTGCCCGCCCGTGCGCGCTCGTGGTCATGCTCGCGAGCCGGCTCCGGGGAGCGCCTCAGGCCGCGGCGCCGAGCTCGCGCGTGCGGCGCGCGACGTAATCGGCGATCGCTTCCTTCACGGCGGGATCGAGCGGCGGCGGCACGTAGTCTGCGAGCAGCTTCTTCCAGATGCCGGTGGCGCGCTCGGTGGCGTTGCGCGAGCCGGCGTCCCGCCAGTTCTCGAAGTTCGACCAGTCCGACAGCAGCGGCCGGTAGAAGGCCGATTCGTAGCGCGCCAGCGTGTGTGGCGAACCGAAGAAGTGTCCGCCGGCGGCGGTGTCCTTGATGGCTTCTACCGCCAGGTCGTCGTCGCTGAAGCTCACGGGCTTGAGGATCTCGGCCCAGTTGCGCAGCAGCTCCGCGTCGACCACGATCTTCTCGAGCGATGCGGACAGCCCTCCCTCGAGCCAGCCGGCGGCGTGATTGATGAGATGGCTGTGCGAGAGCACGGCCGCCTGCAGTGAGAACGCCGTCTCATAGGTGGATTGCGCATCGACCATGGGCGAGGCGTTTACCGCACTGGTACGCACCGGCAGCCGCAAGCGCCGCGCGAGCTGGGCGCTGGCCAACACCGCATGCACGTACTCGGGCGTACCGAACGCCGGCGATCCCGTGCGCATGTCGACGTTGGAGGTGAAGCCTCCCATGACACACGGCGCACCGGGACGCACCAGTTGGCACAGCGCGACGACGCCGAGCGCCTCGGCGGTCTGCTGCACCAGCGCCCCGGCCAGCGTTACGGGCGCCATGGCGCCCATCAGCGTGAAGGGGGTGATGACCACGCACTGGCCGTAGCGCGCCATGGTCATGATGTTGTCGAGGATCTCCTCGTCGACGCGCCGCGGGGAGTTGACGTTGGTCACGGTCATGAGCGTCGGACGTGCCGCGAGAGCCTCGACGCTGCAACCGTGCTCGATGGCGGACATCGCGACCGCATCCTCAGCCTGCACGCCGCCGATACCGCGCGCCGCCCAGACGATGTCCGAGCACTCGATGTGTGCCTGATAGGTGAGGAGATGGCGGATCGCCACCGGCACGTCCACCGGCTCCACCACGATGCCGCCCTGCCAGTGCAGCACGCCGAGCGCCTGCGTCAGCTTCAGGATGTTGCGGAACGCCTCGATGTCGCCGTAGCGGCGACCGCCTTCGAGGTCGCGGATGTTGGGGGCGCCGGTCACGGGGCCGAAGTTCACGACGTTGTCGCCGATATGCAGGTGACGCTCGGCATTGCGCGCGTGCAGCACGAAGCTGCCGGGAGCTCGTGCCAGCTGCGTTTCGACGAGATCACGCCCCAGCCGCACCATCTGCGTCGCATCGTCGACCAGCGCGCCCGCACGGCGATAGACCTCGCGCGCCGCCGCGCTGCGGATCTCGAGGCCGGCTTCCTCGAGCACGCGGAACGCTGCCTCGAGGATGCGCTCGACCTGCTCGGCGGTCAGGATCTCCAGCGGCGCCCACCGGTTGTGCAGTCGCGGCAGCGGCTTGAGCGTCGGACCTGTGGATCGGTGCGCGCGCCCGCGCTCACGGCGGCGAGGCGCGGCCGGTGCATCTGTCATGGGTTGGTTGGCGACGTGGGTAGCAGCTGCGCGAGTCCAGGCTCAGTGCTGAAGGCAAGCACTATCAACTGCACACTGACCATCGGCAATGTAGTAATCAGCGACGCGCCAGACTCCGTCCGTGTCGTTCATCGTCACGGTCTCGATCACTCTTCTGGGGTCCATCCACGCGAAATTCGAGGTGAACTTAACGATCACATACTCCCCGTCCGGCTCGCCAGGGACGGTCCGCGCGAACACCGCCGACCGCAGCTCCCGCGACTTCAGTGCGCCCAGCTGGCCGCGACCGGTCGCAACCTTCGCATGCCACCGTGATTGCGACGTGCGCTCGCGAAAGAGCGTCGATGCCGTGCTCCAACTCTGTGCATAGCTTCCCGCATCCAGCAGGCCAAGCCACACAAGCGCCGCGGACTCCGCGGCAACTTCCGGCCCCTCAGTCGTCGCCGCAAGCGGTGCGGCCAAGGTGAACAGAGCGACAATGGAGAGTGCCGTTGCGAGCTTCATGGAGCGCTCCTCTTACGAGTCCACCGGCAGCGCGCGCGAGCAAGCGCTGCTGCCCATGGGGGTCACGGTCGCATGATGGCTCCATGAACTGATCCATGTCACTCCCGAAGATATTTGGTATTGTTTATCTCGTAGAAACAATTAGTTCTGTGTCTTTATTAATGTGATTTAACGCTGCTGCACTTGCAGCACATGCCCGCAGCCACTACTTTGGCCGCAGGCGAACAATAGCCGGGCGGATGGCCGCGGCTGCGGCGCACGCTCCCTGAAGAGGGCGCCGGAAGAGGGGGCTCAATGAGTCTGTTGGTACGAATCAACCTGGCCCTGATCGTGGTGTTCGCGGTCGGCGCCATGGTCACCGGGATTGCCTGCCGCACCGTACTCCAGGGGAACGCCGAGCGCGACATCCGCAACGAGGCCGGTCTCATGATCGACAGCGCGCTCGCCGCGCGCGATTACACCGAGGCTCAGATCGCCCCGCTGCTCGCTACGCAGATGCAGACTCAATTCCTGCCGCAGAGCATCCCCTTCTACGCCGCGACCGAGCAGTTCCTGCGCGTGCATGCCGACCGGCCCGAGTACTCCTACCAGGAAGCGACCCTGAACCCCATGAATCCGCGCGACCGGGCCACGGACTGGCAGGCCGACATCATTCAGCGCTTCCGCAACGAGCCCTCCATGAAGGAGTTCGTGGGCGAGCGCGACACGCCGATGGGACGCTCACTGTACCTGGCGAGACCGATACGGGCGGAGGCCGGGTGTCTCGCCTGTCACGGACTCGCCACGGCCGCGCCGAAAACAGTGGTGGCACGCTACGGCAGCGACAACGGCTATGGCTGGCAGGTGGGGGATGTGATCGGCACGCAGGTCGTGTCGGTGCCGATCGCGCGCGCCGAGGCCAGTGCCAGCAGCGCGTTCCGCGTCTTCCTGACGGCGCTGACGAGTGTGTTCGTGGCGCTCCTGGTGGTCGTCAACCTGGTGCTGTACTTCCTGGTGGTGCGGCCGGTGCGGCGTATGGCGCAGATCGCCGACCAGCTGAGCGTCGGGGACACGAGTGCGGGTGAGTTCCCGGCGAGCGGTGGGGCGGAGATCGCGGCGCTCGGCCACGCGTTCAACCGCATGCGCAAGAGCCTCGACAAGGCGCTCAAGCTCCTCGAGGGATAGTAGTGCCGGCCAGGGGCGTATTCGTCAGTTATTCGCAGCCCGATCGCAAGGCGGCCTTCGGCATCGTCGAGTGGCTCGAGTCCCACGGGATCGACTGCTGGATTGCTCCGCGCGATGTGCGCCCGGCCTCCGACTGGGCCGAGGAGATCGTGGATGCGATCGCGGGCGCGCGCGTCATGGTGCTGGTGTTCTCGGCGAGCGCCAACAGCTCGCCGCAGGTGCGCCGCGAGGTGGAGCGGGCCGTGCACCGGCGCGTCGCGGTGCTGCCATTCCGGGTCGAGGACGTGGAACCCGCGCGCAGCCTCGAGTACTTCCTCAGCAGCCAGCACTGGCTCGATGCATTCCCGCCGCCGCTCGAGCCGCACTACCGGAGGTTGCACGAGCACCTGAGCAACCTGCTGGCTGCGGAGCTTCCCGCAGGTGAGGGCGAAGCGTCTGCAGCGACCGCGCCGACGCGAGTGGCGCGCCCCGAGCCGGCGCGCCCGGCGCTCGATGCGACGCAGGTAAAGAGCGTCGAAGCGAAGCTCGCGGACTTCATGGGCCCGGTGGCAAAACTGCTGGTGAAGCGCGCGGCCACGACCGCAGCGAGCCTCGAGGCGCTCATCGAGCAGCTCGGCGCGGAGATCGAGTCCGAGACGGATCGGCGCAAGTTCCTGAGCGCGTGCCGGCAGCTGTCACGGACACCGGAGTGAGGCCCTGCGCCGGGCCGGCGCCATGACCCTACGGATCGCGTCATCGGATATCGAGGCCTTCCAGGCCGACGGCGCCGTCGTGTTGCGACAGTTGCTCACGCCCGCGGAGGTCGAACTGCTCCAGGCGGGGATCGATGCGAACCTCGCTCACCGGAGCCCGCGTGCCAAAGTGGCCAGCGCCACGGACGATCCCGGGTTCTTTGTCGAGGACTTCTGCTGCTGGCAGGAGAACCCGCGGTACCGGCAGGTCATCTTCGAGTCGGCGCTCGGGGAGGCGGGCGGCAGGCTGATGCGAAGCAGCACGGCACGGCTTTATCACGACCACATGCTGACCAAGGAGCCCGGCACCCGGCAGCGCACGCCGTGGCACCAGGATCAGCCGTACTACAACATCAGCGGCCGGCAGAACGCGAGCTTCTGGATTCCGGTTGACCCCGTGAGCCGCGAGTCGACGCTCGAGTTCGTCGCCGGCTCGCATCTCGGGCCGTGGCTCATGCCGCGCTCGTTCATGGATGCGCAGGCCAAGTGGTTCCCGGAAGGGAGCCTCACCGATCTGCCGGATATCGAGTCGGACCGCAGCCGCTTCCGCATCCTCGGCTGGGCGCTCGAACCCGGCGATGCGGTCTGCTTTCACATGCTGACGCTGCATGCCTCGAGCGGCGTGAGCGCCGGCACGCGGCGGCGGGTTTTCTCGGTGCGCCTCCTCGGAGACGACATCCGGCATGCGCCGAGGCGGTGGCAGACCTCGCCGGATTTTCCCGGCCTCGCCGCCGAGCTCGCGCCCGGCGCACCGATGGAGCACCGGCTCTTCCCCGTGCTGTGGCGCGAGTGACCCCCTGGAAACGCGGGCCGCGGGGCATTGCGCGGCGTCCGCGCGCATTCGGGCGCAATGCGTAGGAAGCGGCCGACACACCGGCCATTATTGCTGACCAACAAGTGTGCGCCAATTCAGCGCAGCGCTCAGGCGACCGCGCTCCAATCGCAGCTGTAGCGTCAACGAATAAGGAAGCAGAGCTTCGGGAGTTGCATCAAGGAGGCCGACGGCGTGGAGACGGTCAGGTTACGAAAGATCCAGCAGCCCTCTCGAGTGGAGAGACTGCTGGAGGCGTTCATCACCCGAGGCGAGATGTTGCCTCCGGACTCCTATCAGATCCGCGACCCGAAGGCGCTGCCCGAGCTGTTACGCAAGGTGCTGACTCGCGCCACCCAACAGGGGCGTGTGTGGTCGTGCTGGGCTTCCCGCTCCCGGACCTGGCTGTTCACGTGCGACATGTCCCTCCCCCTGTCGCGCGAGCGCGGCGTGCCGGTGATTCAGGTGACCGTCCATGACGAGCACGGTGAGGTCACCGACTCGGGCTCCTGGATGATCGACCGCCACAGCAACTGGGTACGCTGCAGCGACTAGGGCTGAGTGCTGGCGCGACCCCCTTTGGTCCCTGGCTGTGTAAGATTGGCAGGGCAACCCATGCCTGGGTGGCGAAATTGGTAGACGCAAGGGACTTAAACTGAAGATTGAGCACCCGGCGCGGAAACGGCCGGTGTGAATGGGGTCAAAGTCGGTGGAACAGCAGCACGTCACGGTGGCTGCAATACCGAGCTAAGCCCTGGTCGACCTCCTCGAGCTGCTGTTGCGTGTATTTGCTGGATCGGCGCATGGCGCGACCTGGGAAAGTGTAGAGACTTGACGGCCCCTGCCTAATCCGCGTGCGTTGAGCGAATGCTCGCGGGATGGCAAAGGTAAAGTCCAGACCACAAATGCGCCCAATTTGCGCGCAGCAGCGAAAGCTGTAGTGGTACGAAAATCCCTTGGGGGAAACCCCATGCCGGTTCGAGTCCGGCCCCAGGCAGACTGGAATGGCGCGTGGGTACGCGACAGACGAGCCAGGGACTGACGCTCCCGAAAGACACGGGCGGTCGTGGCGCTAAGCTGCTGAATTTGCGAGACTCATGACCCGTGGGGTCCTACAAGCGCACGGGCCTGCGAACTGCGGCACGCACGCGGATGTCGTACTGGTTCTAAGTTTGCGGCCGCGGCGAGCCCAACATGTCCCATGCCCTCCAAGCCGAGAACCTAGAGCTCTGGCGCGCCGAGCGCCACGTGCTGCGCGGTGTGGGCTTCTCGCTGGCCGCCGGGGAGTGCCTGCAGGTGAGGGGCGCCAACGGCGCGGGCAAGACGACGCTCCTGAGGGCAGTGTGCGGTCTGCTGTACCCGGAAGCCGGACGGGTCCTCTGGGACGGTGACGATGTGCAGACCGATCTCCCGGCCTACCACTCGCGCCTCATTTATATCGGGCACGAGCCGCCGCTGAAGTCGGACCTCAGTGCGCTCGAGAACCTGCGCTTCTGGATCGGCGTGCGCCAGCCGGTGCAGCGCCGGGCGCTCGAGGCAGCACTCGAGCGGGTGGGAGCCGGCCGCTGGAGCTCGCGCCCGATGCGAACGCTCTCGGCGGGACAGCGACGGCGTGTCGCGCTTGCGGCACTCGCATTGCTTGCCGCGCCGTTATGGCTGCTCGATGAACCGACGACCAACCTCGATGCCGACGGGCAGCAGCTCGTCGGCACGCTGATCGAGGAGCAGCTCGCGCGCGGCGGTCTCGTGGTCGCCGCCGGACATCACGACCTGCGCGTCGATACCGCCCGCCTCAGGTCTCTGGAGCTTCCGCTTGGGTAGTGCGCGCACCGCCGCGGCCGAGTCCGTTGCGCCCCCGCTCGGGGCTGCGCGGCAGCCGGGAAGCGCCCCCGCTACGCCCGCCCTCAGCGCCGCACGCCTGGTGCTCCTGCGTGACCTGACGCTTGCCTTCCGCAAGCGCGGCGAGCTCCTTCAGCCGCTCGCCTTCTTTGCGATCGTGACCACGCTCTTTCCGCTCGCGATCTCGCCAGAGCTGTCGCGGCTGCGCGAGATCGCCCCGGGCGTGCTATGGGTCGCGGCGCTCCTCGCCTCGCTCCTCGCGCTCGAGTTCCTGTTCCGCGACGACGGCCACGACGGCACGCTCGAGCAGTACAGCCTGTCGGGCCAGTCGCTCGCGTGGCTGCTGCTGGCCAAGACCGCGGCGCACTGGCTGCTGACGGGACTGCCGCTCGCATTGATTGCGCCGCTGGCCGCCGAATCGCTCGGCGTTTCCACGGGGCTCGCGGGCGTCGTGGCGTCGCTGGCGGCAGGCACGGTGTGCCTGAGCCTCATCGGCTCGATCAGCGCCGCGCTCACACTCGGCATCAGGCGCAGTGGCGTGCTGCTGTCGCTACTCACTCTGCCGCTGTCGCTCCCGGTGCTGATCTTCGGCGCGCGCGCCACCGAGCTCGCGATCCGTGGCCTGCCTTTCGCGGCACCGCTCGAGCTGCTCGCGGCCCTCGCGGTGCTCGGTATCACGCTCGCGCCGCTGGCGGCGGCCGCGGCGGTGCGCATCAGTCTGGAGTAGCCGCAGGATGACCTGGACGTGGTTTCATCGGCTCGGATCTCCGCCCTACGTCTACGGGCTCGCGCGGCGCCTCACGCCGTGGTTCGCCTGGGGGGCGGGTCTGCTGATCCTCTGCGGCCTGTACGGCGGTCTCGTGCTGGCGCCCCCCGATTACCAACAGGGCAACGACTTCCGCATCATCTACGTGCATGCGCCGAGTGCCTGGATGTCGCTCATGGTGTATACGACCATGGCGGTCGCTGCGGCGATCGGTCTGATCTGGCGCATGAAGGTGGCGCACGCCGTCGCGGCGAGCTGCGCGGCCATCGGCGCCTCATTCACGTTCGCGGCGCTCGTGACCGGCTCGCTCTGGGGGGTGCGCATGTGGGGCACCTGGTGGGAGTGGGATCCGCGGCTGACCTCGGAGCTGATCCTGTTGTTCCTCTATCTCGGCTATATGGGCTTGCGTGCAGCGATCGAAGACACCCAGCGCGCGGACCGCGCCAGCGGATTGCTGGCCGTGGTGGGCGTGGTGAACGTGCCGATCATCCACTACTCGGTGGTGTGGTGGAACTCGCTGCACCAGGCGCCTTCGGTGATGCGCTTCGGCAAGCCGACCATGCCGCCGGCGATGCTGCTGCCGCTCCTCATCATGCTGGCGGGGTTTACACTGCTGTTCGCTGCTTTGTTGCTCGTGCGGCTGCGCGGCGAGATCCTCAACCGCGAGCGCACAGCCAGCTGGATCCGCGAGGCGTTACAGGCATGAGACAGTTTGTCGACATGGGTGGTTACGCGGCCTACGTGTGGTCGGCGTACGCCGTGACGCTCGCGATCGTGGGACTGAATATCCTCTGGGCGCGGCGCCTGCTCACGCAGGCATGCGCGGCGGCGCGGCGGCGTCTCGGCGCACAGGCCGGGCCGGGGGAGGGTGCGTGACGCCGCGGCAGCGCCGCACGACGCTGGTTGTGGGCATTCTCGCCGGGGTGAGCATCGCCGGCGCCCTGGCGCTCAGCGCCTTCCGCCAGAACGTCACCTTCTTCTTCGATCCGAGCCAGGTGGCTGGCGGTAAGGTCCCTCCCGGCGAGCGGTTCCGACTCGGCGGCATGGTGACCGACGGGAGCCTGCATCGCGTGCCGGGCAGTCTCGAAGTGCAGTTTGTCGTGACGGACTTCGCCCACCAGGTACCGGTCGTCTACACAGGTGTGCTGCCTGACCTGTTCCGCGAAGGCGCCGGCGTCGTCGCCCATGGCCGGCTGCGCGCGGACGGGACATTCGTTGCCGACGAGGTGCTCGCGAAGCACGACGAGAAGTACATGCCGCCTCAGGTCGCGCGGTCGCTCAAGCGCCGCAACGGCGAATCGCGGGCTGCGCCGCTCCCCGCGGGCACGGCCGCCGTCAACCCCTCGGGAAGCTGACGCGGTGCTGCCCGAGCTCGGCCACTTTGCGCTGATCCTCGCGCTGCTGCTCGCGGGGCTGCAGGCGTTCTTCGGGATCGCAGGACCGGCGCTCGGCCGCGAGCGCTGGATCGCGGCGGTGACTCCCGCGGTAGCCGGGCAGTTCGTGATGGTGGCGCTGGCGGTGGGCTGCCTGGTCGCGGCCTTCGTCGGCTACGACTTCTCCGTCGCCTACGTGGCGGACAACTCCAACTCGGCATTGCCGCTGTTCTACCGGGTAACCGCACTCTGGGGCGCGCATGAGGGGTCGCTCCTCCTTTGGATCCTGCTGCTCGCCGGCTGGACGGTGGCGGTGAGCTTCGGTGCGGCGCGGCTGCCGCCGCACTTCGCCGCGCGTGTCCTCGGCGTGCTGGGCGTGGTCAGCTTCGGGTTCCTGCTGTTCACGCTCGCCACCTCCAATCCGTTCCTGCGCCTCGACCCTCCGGCGGCGGACGGGGCCGATCTCAACCCCATCCTGCAGGACCCGGCCCTCGCGGTGCATCCGCCGATTCTCTACACCGGCTACGTGGGGTTCGCGGTGGCATTCGCCTTTGCCTGCGCCGCCATGCTCGAGGGCCGGATGGATCAGAGCTGGGCGCGCTGGACACGCCCCTGGACCACCGTCGCCTGGGCGTTCCTCACCTGCGGCATCGCCCTCGGCAGTTTCTGGGCGTACTACGAGCTCGGCTGGGGGGGCTTCTGGTTCTGGGACCCGGTGGAGAATGCCTCCTTCATGCCGTGGCTGGTCGGCACCGCGCTCGTACATTCGCTCGCGGTCACCGACAAGCGGGGGCTCTTCAGGAGCTGGACGCTGCTGCTTGCGATCCTCGCCTTCTCCCTCAGCATGCTCGGCACCTTCCTGGTGCGTTCCGGGGTGCTGGTGTCGGTGCATTCCTTCGCCGCCGACCCGAAGCGCGGCGTGTTCATCCTCGCGTTTCTCATCGTGCTCGTCGGCGGCGCGCTGACGCTCTACGCGTGGCGAGCCCCGCGACTGAAATCGACGGCGGGCTTCGAGCTCGGCGCGCGCGAATCTTTCCTGCTGTTCAACAACGTGCTGCTGGTGATCGCCGCGGCGACGGTGTTGGCCGGCACGCTTGCGCCGCTGATCTCGGATGCCCTGAAGCTCGGCACCCTCTCGGTCGGCGCGCCGTACTTCAACCCGACGTTCATGCTGTCGATGCTGCCGCTGCTCGCGCTGCTGTCGCTCGGAATTCATGCCGGCTGGAAGCGCGGCCGCCTCAAGGACCGGCAGCGCACATTGCTCCTGACGCTGCTCGCGGCCGTGGTGCTCGCCTGTGCCTTCGTGTTCGGCATCTTCGCCGGCAGCAAGGTGCTGACGCCGGTCGGGGTGACCCTCGGCACCTGGATCATCCTCGCCTCGCTCGTCGATCCGATCGACCGCTGGCGGCGGCGTCTGTCGCTGCCGCGCGCCGTGCTGGGAATGACGATCGCGCACATCGGGCTGGGGCTCGCCGTCATTGCCCTCGCCACCGTGCAGTCCTTCACCGTCGAGCGCGACGTGGCGCTTGCCGCGGGCCAGAGCGCCGAGGTGGGCGGCTACCAGTTCCGCTTCGAGGGTGTGCAGCCGATCGAGGGCCCTAACTATGGCGGTACCGGCGCGCGTGTCGTGGTGACGCGTGCCGGCGCGCCGGTCGGGATCCTGACGCCGGAGAAGCGCCAGTACTGGGTGCAGCGGCAGCTGACCAGTGTCACTTCGATCCGCATGAGCCGCGGCAACAACCTGCTGGTGGCGCTCGGCGACGATCTGGGAGGGGGCGGCCGCTGGAGCCTGCGCATCCAGATCCGGCCGCTGGTGAGCCTGGTATGGCTCGCGGCGCTCATCATGGCGATCGGGGGCACGCTGGCGGCCTCGGACCGGCGTTACCGCACGGCGAGGGCGGCCGAGCTCGCCACCGGACAGGTGGCGAGGCCTGTGACCCAGGGCTCATGAACCGCTTTCTGCTGCCGCTCGCAGTCTTTGCGCTGCTCGTAGTCGTGCTCGCCATCGGCATACGGCACTCGCCCGAGAAGGGCATCATTCCGTCGCCGCTGATCGGCAAGCCCGCACCGCAATTCGCGCTGCCGGACCTTGCAGATCCGGCACATACGGTCGATTCGCGCAGTCTCGCCGGGCACTGGTACCTGTTCAATGTCTGGGGCACCTGGTGCTACGAGTGCCGGGCCGAGCATGACACGCTCCTCGAGGTACACAAGGCGGGCGTCCTGCCGCTCGTCGGTCTCGACTGGAAGGACAACGATACTGACGCGCGCGAGTGGCTCGAGCAGCTCGGCAACCCTTACCAGGTCGTCGCGGTCGATCACAGCGGCCGCGCGGCGATCGACTGGGGCGTGTACGGCGCGCCGGAGACTTTTCTGGTCAATCCCCAGGGCATCGTGGTCTACAAGTACGTCGGGGCGCTCACCCATGATGTCTGGGCGCATGACATCCTGCCGCGGGTTCCGGCTCACCCGGTGACGGGCTCATGAGGAGGCAGCTGACAGGCGCGCTGTTCGGGGTGCTGCTCGCTCTCGGGGGCGCGCGCGCGGCGCATGCCGTGGATCCGACGCAGCTTCCCGATCCACGGTTGCAGGCGCGCTACCTCGCACTCACGCACGAGTTCCGCTGCATGCAGTGTCAGAACGAGTCACTCGCCGACTCGCCGGTCGAGCTGGCCGCGGACATGCGCGCCGAGGTGCGCGACATGCTGCTCGCCGGCCAGAGCGACGATCAGATTCGCGCCTTCATGGTGGCGCGCTACGGAGACTTCATTCTTTTCAGGCCGCGCTTCAATGCACGCACCGGCTGGGTGTGGCTGGCTCCGGGCGTGCTGCTGCTGATCGGCGCGCTGGTATGCGTGCGGGTGCTGAGGCGGCGTGCCGCGCTGCTCGCGACCGATACCGATCCCGTGGAAGAGGACGCGGGGACCTGATGCTCGGCTTCGTGCTGCTCACGGCGGCGCTCACCGCGGCCGTCGTCGCCGTGATCGCCGTGCCGCTCCTCAAGCGTGGCTCCGCGAAGGTGGGCGAGCCCGCACCCTGGAGCGCGCTGGCTGCGACGGGTCTCCTGGTGGTCGGCTCGACGGTGCTCTACGTGTGCTGGAGCAACTGGCCCTGGCGTGCGCCACCGGCGGCCGATTCGCCGCAGAACATGGTGGCTCACCTGGCGCGCCGCCTGGAGAGCGAGCCGCAGGACCGCGCTGGCTGGCTGATGCTCGGCCGCTCCTACATCGTGCTGAAGGAGTACCACCTGGGGCTGCGGGCGTTCGAGCGTGCCGACCGCTTGAGCGGCGGGCGCGACGTCGAGGCGCTCGTCGGGGAGGCCGAGGCACTCGCGATGACCGATCCGACGGAGCTCGACGGGCGTGCCGGCCGGCTGATCGAGCGAGCGCTGGTGCTCGATCCGGCTTCCGGCAAGGCACTGCTGTTCGGTGCCGCCATCGCCGCCCGGCGCGGCGACCTGCCGCTCGCCCGTCAGCGCTTCGCGAAGCTCCTGGCGGAGAACCCGCCCGAGAACGTCCGGCCGTTCGTCGAGCAGCAGATCGTGGTGCTCGACCAGGAGCTCGCGCAACGTGCCGGGACTGCCGCGGCGACGGCGGCGGGCGGTGCGAAGACGACCGTGTCTGCCGCCGCTTCGGTGCGCGTGCGCATCACGCTCGCCCCCCGCCTGGCGGGTGCCTACGGGTCGGCGCCGCTCTTCGTGTTTGTGCGTGACCCCGCGCACCCCGGGCCGCCACTCGCCGTAAAACGCCTCGTCAGCGAATTCCCACAGACAGTCGAGCTCACTCCCGGCGACTCGGTCATGCCGGGCCGGGCATTTGTAGCGGGACAAGAGGTCCAGGTGGTGGCGCGCATCGCCCGGTCAGGAAACCCGGTGGGCGCAAGTGGAGACCCATTCGGGGAAACTTCCTACAAAGTGGGTAAGGACGGACTGGTCGGCGTAGTGATCGACCACCTCGTTCCTTGAATCTAAAGACCTCAGCGAGGTCTAACGGGCCACGCCGTGGAGGAATGAGGTGTTTCCCATCCCCGAAGCGGCGTATCCTCGCAAGTGGGGATTTGCCTCATCTCAACGCGGGCGCGATGTTGCTCCCGCGTCTTAAGGAAAGGAGAGAGCGATGGCTCAAGCAACGGGTCACGAAGGACGCATGTCGCACAGGGGCTTTGCATCGATGAATGCGGAACGGCAGCGGCAGATTGCCAGCATGGGCGGTAAAGCAGTGCCGGACGAGAAGCGCAGCTTTTCCCAGAACCGGCGCCTCGCCGCAGAGGCGGGCCGCAAGGGCGGTCAGAGCGTGCCAGGTTCCAAACGCAGCTTTTCGCAGAATCGCGCGCTCGCGGCAGTTGCCGGGCGCAAGGGTGGCCAGAGTGTCCCGGACGAGAAGCGCAGCTTCTCGCAACACCCGGAGCTCGCCGCCGAGGCCGGACGCAAGGGCGGACAAGCGAGCCACGGCAGTAGTCGACTCAGCGAGGTCTGAGCCGCCGGGCCCCGGCAGCCGACCGGAGTCGCTAACACACACGCCTGGAGCAGGGATGCTCAAAGGACGGCGGCGTACGCCTGCGGTGCGCCGCCATTGACCATCGTTGCGAGTCGTACTACTTTCGCGCAGGCAAGCTAGGGGAGCCCCGGCAGGGGGCTGAGAGGCCATCGGGCGGCGGCATGGGGCAGCCGCCGCGTGGCGACCCTCTGAACCTGATCCAGTTAATGCTGGCGTAGGAAAGTTCTCGTTTCGATCCCGACCCTCCTGCGTGCGGCGTTCGCCGGATCTTCTTTACGCCCTTGGGGCGAGGAGCATCTGAGATGAATGCCGAAGCACTGCACGTCGTCACCGAGTCACTCCCGGCCTCGCGCAAGCGATACGTGAGCGGTGCTCTGCACCCGGGGCTCAGAGTGCCGGTGCGCGAGATCGCGCTGCAACCGGCCGCCGGCGAGCCGGCGCTCGCGGTCTACGACTCCTCCGGGCCCTACACCGATCCGCAGGTCGCGATCGACATCCACGCAGGACTGCCGCGGTTGCGGGCGGCCTGGATCGCCGCGCGCGGTGATACCGAATCCTACGCAGGGCGGCGGGTGCAGCCGGTGGATAACGGCCACGCGAGCGGGGCGCATGCGACTCCCGAGTTCCCGGTGCGTGCCCTGCCGTTGCGGGCCGGGGGCCGCCGGGCCGTCACGCAACTCGCCTACGCCCGCGCCGGCATCATCACCCCCGAGATGGAGTTCGTGGCTATCCGCGAGAATCTCGGCCGCGGGCCGCCCGCGGGCGCCGCAAGCCGCGACGGCAATTCCTGGGGCGCCGCACTTCCCGACTACGTGACGCCGGAGTTCGTGCGCGCCGAGGTCGCCGCCGGGCGCGCCATCATCCCGGCGAACGTCAATCACCCGGAATCCGAGCCGATGATCATCGGGCGCAACTTCCTCGTGAAGATCAACGCCAACATCGGCAACTCAGCGGTGACTTCCTCGACGGCCGAGGAGGTCGACAAGATGGTGTGGGCGATACGCTGGGGCGCGGACACGGTAATGGACCTGTCCACGGGCCGTAACATCCACACCATCCGCGAGTGGATCCTGCGCAACTCGCCGGTGCCGATCGGCACGGTGCCGATCTACCAGGCGCTCGAGAAAGTCGGCGGCGTGGCCGAGGAGCTCAGCTGGGAGGTGTTCCGCGACACGCTCATCGAGCAGGCGGAGCAGGGGGTCGACTACTTCACCATCCATGCCGGCGTGCGCCTCGCCTACATTCCGCTCACGGTCGACCGCGTCACCGGCATCGTCTCGCGCGGCGGCTCGATCATGGCGAAATGGTGCCTGGCGCATCATCGCGAGAGCTTTCTCTACGAGCACTTCGAGGAGATCTGTGAGATCTGCCGCGCCTACGACGTGAGCTTCTCGCTCGGCGACGGCCTGCGTCCCGGCTCGATCGCGGATGCCAACGACGCCGCGCAGTTCGCCGAGCTCGAGACGCTCGGGGAGCTCACACAGGTCGCCTGGCGGCACGACTGCCAGGTGATGATCGAGGGTCCGGGCCACGTGCCGATGCACAAGATCAAGGAGAACATGGACAAGCAGCTCGCCACCTGCGGCGGGGCGCCGTTCTATACGCTCGGCCCTCTCACCACCGACATCGCGCCGGGGTACGATCACATCACCTCCGCGATCGGCGCGGCGATGATCGGCTGGTTCGGCACGGCGATGCTCTGCTACGTGACTCCCAAGGAGCACCTGGGACTCCCCGACCGCAACGACGTCAAGACGGGAGTGATCACCTACAAGATCGCCGCGCATGCGGCCGATCTCGCCAAGGGCCACCCCGGAGCGCGCGAGCGCGACGACGCCCTGTCGCGCGCGCGCTTCGACTTTCGCTGGCAGGACCAGTTCAACCTGTCGCTGGACCCCGATACGGCGTGCGCCTTTCACGACGAGACTCTGCCGAAGGAGGGCCACAAGCTCGCGCATTTCTGCTCGATGTGCGGACCGAAGTTCTGCTCGATGCGCATCTCGCACGAGGTGCGGGCTGAGGCGCGGGCCGCCGGGCTCGCCGAGATGGCGCAGAAGTTCCGCGCCTCCGGGGGTGAGCTCTACGTGCCGCGGGGCACGGATGCTTAAGCGAGGAGCGCGGTGGCCATGCGCGTGACGGTGATCGGCGCCGGTGTCGCGGGGCTTGCCTGCGCGCTCGAGCTGGCCGAGCGCGGCGCCGAGGTGGAGGTGCTCGAGCGGCACACGGGGCTCGAGGGGGCCGGCTGCTCGTGGTTCGCCGGCGGCATGCTCGCGCCCTGGTGCGAGCTCGAGAGCTCTCCGCCGCTGATTGCCGAGCTCGGTGCGGAGGCGCCCGCGTGGTGGCAGAAGCGCTTCCCGGCCACCTGCGTCAACGGCACGCTGGTACTCGCTTATGAGCGCGACGCCCCGGAGCTGCGGCAGTTCGGGCGCCGCACCGGCTGTTTCGAGATGCTGCAGGCCCCGGCGATCGCGGCGCTCGAGCCGGATCTCGACGGACGCTTCGGACGGGGCCTGTATTTCGCGGCGGAAGGACACCTCGACCCGCGCCTGGCACTCGCCGCATTGCTCGAGCGGCTGCGCGCGCACGCCGTGACGGTACGCTTCGGCGTCGAGGCGGGGCCCGCGATGCTCGCCGGCCGCGCGGTCCTCGACTGCAGCGGTCTTGCGGCGCGCGCGGCGCTCCCCGGGCTGCGCGGCGTCAAGGGGGAGATGCTGCTGATCCGCCAGCCGGAGATCTCGCTCTCCCGCCCGGTCCGGGTGCTGCATCCGCGTCTGCCGGTCTATGTGGTGCCGCGCGGGGAGGGTACCTTCATGGTGGGAGCGAGCATGCTCGAGAGCGACGCTCCCCGGCGCATCAGCGCCCGCTCGCTCCTCGAGCTCCTGTCGGCCGCCTACGCGCTGCACCCGGCCTTCGGCGAAGCGGAGGTCCTCGAAATCGGCACCGGGGTGCGCGCGGCCTTTCCCGACAACCTGCCGCGGCTCATCCGTCGCGGCAACGTCCTGTACGTCAATGGCCTGTACCGTCACGGCTTTCTGCTCGCGCCGGCACTGGCCACGCGCGCGGCGCAGGCGCTGCTCGAAGGCCGGCATTTTGCGGAGGTGATGCATGAGGATCCTCGTCAACGGCGTCTCGCGTGATACCGAGGCGGTGAGGCTCTCCGCAGCCCTCGGTGAGCTCGGCTACGGCGACAAAACGGTGGCCACCGCCGTGAACGGTGAATTCGTCAGCGCCGAGGCGCGCGCACGCACGACGCTTGCGGAGGGCGACCGGCTGGAAGTGTTGGCGCCGATGCAGGGAGGCTGAGGTGCTCGAGCTCTACGGCACGAAGCTCAGCTCGCGGCTGCTGCTCGGGACGGCGCGCTTCCCCTCGCCGGCGGTTCTGAAGGACGCGGTCACCGCCGCGCGCGTCCAGGTCGTGACCGTGTCGCTGCGGCGCGAAGCCGGCGCCGAGCGCGCCGGCCAGGGCTTCTGGTCACTGATCCGCGAGCTCGGCGTCCGCGTACTGCCCAATACCGCCGGCTGTCACTCGGTCAAGGAGGCAGTGACCACCGCGCACATGGCACGTGAGGTGTTTGCCACTCCCTGGGTGAAACTCGAGGTGATCGGCGAGGACGACACGCTGCAACCGGACGTCTTCGGGCTCACCGAAGCCGCCGGGATCCTGTGCGGTGAGGGCTTCGAGGTGTTTCCCTACACCACCGAGGACCTGGTGGTCGCCGATCGGCTGCTCGCTGCCGGCTGCCGGGTGCTCATGCCGTGGGGAGCGCCGATCGGCTCGGGACGCGGACTCAACAATCTGTTCGGGCTCGGCGCGCTGCGCGCGCACTTCCCGCAGGTGCCGCTGATCATCGACGCAGGCCTGGGCGTGCCTTCGCACGCGGCACACGCCATGGAGCTCGGCTTCGATGGCGTGCTCATCAACACCGCGGTGGCGCAGGCGGCCGATCCGGTAGCGATGGCGGCGGCCTTCGCGCAGGCGGTCGAGGCCGGATGCGCGGCGCGCGCCGCCGGACCCATCGAGCCGAAGGACTTCGCCGTGCCCTCGACTCCGGTCGTCGGCCAGGCGTTTCTCGGATGAGCCTGGCGCGCGTCTATCCCATCGTCGACAGTGCAGCCTGGGTGGCGCGGCTGCTGGCCGCCGGCGTGCGCCTGGTGCAGCTGCGCATCAAGGACGCCCCTGAGGCGCAGCTGCGCCTCGAGATCCGCAGCGCTCGCGCCGCATGCGCAGCGGCGAATGCGCAGCTCGTGGTCAACGACCACTGGCGACTCGCGCTCGAGGAGCGGTGCGACTTCGTGCACCTGGGCCAGGGCGATCTCGAGACGGCGGATGTCGCGGCGCTGCGCGGCGCGGGCTTACGCCTCGGCGTCAGCACGCACGACGAGCGCGAGCTCGAGCGCGCGCTCGCGCTGTGCCCGGACTACGTGGCACTCGGCCCGATCTACCCGACACTGCTCAAAGTCATGCCGTGGCGGCCGCAGGGTCTCGGACGCATCGCCGAATGGAAGCGGCGCCTCGGGGCGATCCCGCTGGTGGCTATCGGCGGGCTGACGCTCGAGCGCCTCGCGGGCGTCTATGCCGCCGGCGCGGATGTGGCCGCCGTGGTGACCGATATAGTGCGGAACTCGCAGCCCGAGACCCGCGTACGCGAGTGGCTGACGGCGGCGGAGGCCGCGACATGAGCGGCCGCGCGGGCACACCCCCGACGGGAGCCGCGATGACGGACCGGTATGCACGGCAGATCGTGCTGCCCGAAGTGGGAATCGCCGGCCAGGCGCGGCTCGGTGCCGCGGCCGTCGCGGTGATCGGTGCCGGCGGTCTCGGCTGTGCGGCGCTGCAGTACCTGTGCGCCGCCGGCATCGGGCGCCTGGTGATCGTCGATCACGATCGCGTTGAAGAGTCCAACCTCCATCGCCAGCCGCTCTATCGCATGAGCGATCTCGGCGAGCCGAAAGTGCTGGCGGCGCGCCGTGCGCTGCAGGCGCTGAACCCGGCGACCCGCATCGATGCGCTCGAGGAGCGCCTGACCGCGGCCAACGCCCCGCGCATCGTCGACGGCGCGGATGTCGTCATCGACGCCGGTGACAGTTTTGCCGTGACCTATGTGCTGAGCGACGCCTGTGAACGGGCCTCGAGGCCGCTCGTCAGTGCCTCGGTGCTCGGCCTCTCGGGCTACGTGGGCGCCTTCTGCGGCGGGGCGCCGAGTTACCGGGCGGTGTTTCCCGAGATGCCACGCCAGGCAGGCTCATGCAACGAGTCGGGCGTGCTAGGCAGCGCGGTCGGCGTGATCGGCACGCTGCAGGCGCACATGGCGCTTGCGCTGGTGCTGAAGTGGCAACCGTCGGTGCTCGGCCAGCTGCTGAGCGTCGATTTCCGGAGCCTGCGGATCGGCGGCTTCGCCTTCAACGGCGCGCCCGAGCCGACCGCGGACCGGATCGCCTTCATCACGCCGGGCGACGTTTCCGTGAACGACATCGTCATCGACCTGCGTAGTTCCGAGGAGGCGCCGGCATCGCCGTTCCCTGCCGCCATGCGTATTGGCGTCGAGGCGCTCGAGCAGGCTGACATGAGCTTTCCCGGCGACTCGCGTGTCGTGCTGTGCTGCCGTACGGGCGTGCGCGCCTGGCGCGCCGCTCGCGCCCTGCAGCGCCAGGGTCATCACAACGTGGCCCTGATTGCTCTCGGTTAGGCGCAGCCGCATTCGGCCCGCGGTCCTGGTCATCGCCGGTGTCGACTCGAGCGGCGGAGCCGGACTCACACGCGACGTAGAGGCGATCCGCGCGTGCGGGGGCGTTGTGCTCTGCGCGGTCACGGCGGTGACCGCGCAGACCGACACGCAGGTACGCGCCCTGCACGTGGTGCCGCCACAGCTCGTGCGGGCGCAGATCGCCGCAGCGCTCGCAACGCGGCGCATCGGCGCCGTCAAGATCGGCATGCTGGCGACTCGCGCGACGGTCGCGACGGTGCTCGCGTGCCTGGCACGCGTGCGCGTACCGCTGGTGCTCGACCCGGTGTTGACGGCTTCCTCCGGCGGGCGGCTCATCGACGTCCCCGGCGAGCGGCTGCTGCGCCGGGCATTGCTGCCGCGCGTGGCGCTGCTCACGCCGAACATTCCCGAGGCGGCGGCATTGCTCGAAGCGACGCCGGCGTGCAACGACGCTGAGCTGCTCGCGCAGGCGCGTGCGCTGTGCCGTCTGGGTCCCGCCGCGGTGCTCCTCAAGGGTGGTCACCTCAGCGGGCCGCAGGCAGTCGACCTGCTGGTGAGCGCGGGCGGCGCGGTGCACCGCCTGTCGGCACCGCGCGTGCCGGCGATGCAGCGCGGCACGGGCTGCGCGCTCGCCGCCGCGATCGCCGCGGGACTCGCCGCCAAGCTCAGCCTGCGAGCGGCCTGCGAGCAGGGCAAGCGCTACGTGTCGGAACTCCTGCAACGCGCCTGAGAGCAGCCACCGCGCGCGTGTCGCCCTCGGCAGACACCGCAGTCGCTTTCCTTTCGTCACGGTCAACCAACTTCCTCCTCGTTCGCTCTAGGTTGCGTCGGTGAGCAAAAGCCTCACCACCAACAGAGGGAAGCGAACATGGAGCGCATTATGTCGCAGCGCGTGCTGTGCGCCGCGCTGGTTTCAGGTCTTGTCGCGGTGCTCGCCGCGTGCGGTGGTGGCGGCGGAGGCTCCGCCTCGGACGACATGCCCATCAACCCGCCCACGCAGATGGCCAACATGCAGCTGCTGATCAGCGATGCATCGAGCGACGACTGGGCGACGATCGGCGTCACCGTATTGAGTGTGGCGCTCGTGCCGCAGGGCGGCGGCAGCCCGATCACGGTCTGGACGGCGCCCTCACCCGCGCCGATGATCAACCTCGAGCAGCTCGATCAGCTGGGCGAGATCCTCGGTAACGTCAGCGTGCCGGTCGGCACCTATTCCGGTGCGATTCTCACCGTCGGCGCCAACCCGGGGCAGCTGCTGCTCGTTGCCTCCTCGAATCCCGAGGCCGGCTTTGCCGGCACGGCGGGCGAGACCATCCCTACGGACGCGATTCAGATCCAGGGCAAGCAGGGCACGACCGGTAGCCTCACGGTGCCGATCAGCGTCAGTTTCGCCGACCCGCTCGATGTCACCGCCAGTGGCAGCAACGCACTCGATCTCGAGTTCGATCTGGCGCACCCGGCGTTCATCGTGGCGCACGACCCGCCGGCCGCCATGGGCGCAACGCTCTGGGCCGTTAACTTCACCGGCCCGGTGCGCCGGCATGCGCATGCCGACCTGCGCTGGCTGGTGCTGCGGCATACCTACGGGACGGTAACCGCGGTTGCAGCCGCGTCGGATGACTACAACTCCATCACGATCGACAGGGACTTCCCGGTGCTGCCGCCGAGCAATCCGGAGACCGAGATCACGAGCACCGAGCAGCTGCAGATCCTCGCCGATGCCACCAACGGCACGATCTTCTACGATCTCGATGCGCACACCCGCACGGTCGTCGACAACTTTTCCGCCGAGGCGCCCACGCTCACCGGCCGCTACGTGCGCATCGCGGCGCGCTACCAGGAGGATGGCACGCTGGTTGCGGTACGCATCTGGGCGAGCAGCAGCTTCAACACGGTTTGGGTCAGCCCCGAGGGTCATGTCCTCAACGTCAATGCCGCGACCGACATGATCACGATCGAGGACGAGGACGGGGTCGGCGTGCCCGTGCAGGTCAACGCCGACACGCAGTTCTTCTTCCGCGCCCCGCAGAACCCGGCGGCGGACGCGACTCCGATCGCGACCGGTACCGCGTTCCTCGCGGACAAGGACCTGGTGCGCGGCTTCAAGGTGCACCTGAGCGTGGTCGATCCGCTCGCCAATCCGCTGGTGGCGCAGACGGTCGACATCGAGACGGCCGCCTACTCGGGCACCATCTCGAATGCCACCACGACCGGCTTCACCTATACCCGCGACTTCGTGCGGACCATCGACGATTACACCCTGACCCTCGACTACGTGCCGAGCGCCATGGCGGAGGTCGATCCGAGCGGCAACGCAATCACCGGGTTCGAGTGGTGGAACTTCACCTTCCCGACGCTGGCGACCACCGGCAGCGATGCCGTGTCGAGCTTCGTCGCGGCTACCAACGGCGCGGTGAATCTCGGCGGGACGGTCGGGGCGATGTCCGCCTGGGGCCTGACGGACGCGCAGTGGAGCGCCTCCACGAGCGGCTGGCTCGCGCCGTTTGCGATTCTCGAGCCGACGCCGCTGCCCATCGGTGCGGTCGTGCAGGGACTCAGCAACGATTCCTTCACCATGTCCGTGAGCGGCGGGGCCAACCCCGCGACCGTCACGGTGAGCACGCAGACCGGGGCCGCGACGCTCGTCTACCAGGTTGACCGCAGCAACGGCGTCGTGACGATCAGTCCAGTCGACATCGCCAGCTCGAGCGGACTCACGACGCTGACAGGCAGCCTGATGGGCGGCACGCCGGTGCTGGTGTCGGGAGTGCCGCAGGCGGACGGCACGCTCAAGGCCTACGTGCTGGTCTACTACACCGGCATGCTGCCTGCGATGTAATGCGCTTGCCGAACGGAGGCAGGGAAGCCTCCGGTATCGGCGGCAGAGGGCGTCGCGTGAGCGACGCCCTTTTTCTTTGGTGGGTATCATGGAGCGATGACGACCGCATACTCCCCACAGGACGAGCTGCTGCAGATCGCCCGCCGCGCGATGCTGGCGCGCGGCCTCGAGCCCGACCTCCCGGCCGCAGCGCTCGCACAGCTGAACGAGATCCACGCGGCCGCCTCGGACCCGCAGGTGCGCGACCTGTCGGAACTGCTGTGGTGCTCGATCGACAACGACGACTCGCGCGACCTCGACCAGCTGTCGGTGGCCGAGCCGCTCGCCGGCGGCGCCGCCCGCATCCTGGTCGCCGTGGCCGATGTCGATGCCGTGCTGCCCGCCGGCTCGCCGCTCGATGGCCATGCCGGCGCGAACACCACCAGCGTGTACACGGCTGCCGCGGTCTTTCCGATGCTGCCGGAGCGACTCTCGACCGATCTCACCTCGCTTGCCGCGCAGCAGCGCCGGCTCAGCCTGGTCATCGACATGACGGTGAGCGTCGCCGGCGAGGTGAGCGATACGCAGGTCTACCGCGCCACCGTCGTCAACAAGGCGAAGCTCGCCTACGACGGCGTGGCCGCCTGGCTGGACGGCAAGGCCGCGGCGCCCGCCGCCGTCGCCTCGGTCGGCGGCATGGACGAGCAGCTGCGCCTGCAGGACCGCGTCGCCCAGGCCCTGAAGCGCGTGCGCCAGGCGGCGGGGGCGCTGGGGCTCACGACGCTCGAGGCCCAGGCGGTGTACGAAGGCGCGGCGCTCATCGATCTGCGTCCCGATGAGGATAACCGCGCCAAGGAGCTGATCGAATACTTCATGATCGCCGCCAACGGCGTGATCGCGAGATTTCTCGAGGCGCGGCGCTCGGCGTCGCTGCGACGGGTGCTGCGGGTCCCAGAGCGCTGGGACCGCATCGTCGAGCTCGCCCGCGGGCTCGGCGCGCAGCTGCCCGCCGTGGCGGATGCGCGCGCACTCAGCGCCTTCCTCACCGAGCGCCAGCGGGCAGCGCCCGGCAGCTTTCCCGACCTGTCGCTCGCGGTCGTGAAACTGCTCGGCGCGGGCGAGTACGTGCTCAAGCGCCCCGGCGAGCCGGCCGAGGGGCACTTCGGCCTCGCCGTGGACGACTACACGCATGCCACCGCCCCCAACCGCCGTTATCCGGATCTGCTGACGCAGCGCCTGGTGAAGGCCGCGCTGGCGGGACGCGCCGCGCCCTACACGGATGATGAGCTGCGCTCGCTCGCGGCCCATTGCACCGAGCAGGAAGGCAACGCCGCCAAGGTCGAGCGGCAGGTGCGCAAGTCCGCGGCAGCACAGCTGCTTGCCCGGCGCATCGGCGAGCAGTTCGATGCGGTGGTCACGGGAGCGTCCGACAAGGGCACCTGGGTACGCATCTCACACCCTCTCGCCGAAGGACGCGTCGTGCGCGGCTTCGAGGGGCTGGATGTCGGCGATGCCGTGCGGGTGCAGCTCACCCATACGGACGTTGAGCGCGGCTACATCGATTTTGCCCGCGCGAGCAAGGCGGGATGAGGACCTGAGCGCGCGATAGTGTTTTCGCGATAGTGAACCGGTCTGTTCACTATTGCGGAAACAGGCATCGCGTCGCGTCTCCCGCTCGATCTCTCGCCCGGCAGGGCAGCCGCGGCGCCCGGCGGCGCTTTCATCCCGCTGCGCATCTGTATACTGTACCCCCCACCCTATGCAAACGACTCAGTACGAGGTAGGTCTGATGGCCCATACGATCCAGGACAGGACCCGCCTGCTGCAACGCGTCCGCCGGCTGCGCGGCCAGGTCGAGGCGATCGAGCGGGCGCTGCAGAAGGACGCCGACTGTGCCCGGGTGATGCAGCTCACGGTCTCGGCGCGCGGCGCCGCCAACGGCCTGATGGCCGTGCTGCTCGAAGATCACATCCGCATGCACGTCTCGGATCCGAGCCACGATCGCGATCGCGAGCGCGCGCGCGGCGCCAAGCATCTCATCGACGTCGTGCACGCCTACCTGCGCTGAACCCCCGGGATCACGCTCAGCGCCCCATCCCCTGCCAGTCACCGCCCAGCGCCTGCACCAGCTGCACGGTCGCGGTGAGGCGCTGGATCTCGATCCCGAGGGCGGCGAGCCGCGCGGCGAGCGCGGCGTTCTCGGTCGATACCACCTCGAGATAGGTGACGATACCGCCCCTGTAGCGATAGTTCGCCTGATCGAGCGCGCCCTGCGAGGCTTCGACCGCGGCGGCCTGGGAGACGCTCTCGCGTTGCAGCTGGCGTAGCGCCGCGAGATTGTCCTCGACATCCTGGAAAGCGGTGAGCGCGGTGCCACGGTAATCCGCGACCTGCTCATCGTAGGCCGCATGCGCCTGCGCGGCCTGCGCGGCATGCGCCCCCGCGTCGAATACTGTGAGCAGGCCCTGCGGGCCGATCGACCAGTAGCGGCTCGGCGCGCTGAACCAGTTGGACTGGGCAATGCTCTGCCAGCCGCCGGCGGCCGCGAGGCTGAAGTCGGGGAAGTAGGCCGCGCGGGCCACGCCGATGTTGGCATTGGCGGCGGCGACCCGGCGCTCGGCGGCCGCGACGTCCGGACGGCGCTCGATGAGTTGCGAGGGGAGCCCCGGGTCGACAGCGGGCGGCTGCAGGGCGGCGGGCAGGGGGCGCGCTGCGAGCGAGAAGCTCGAGGCCTGCTGTCCGACCAGGACCGCGATCGCGTGCTCGCTCTGGGCACGGTGCAGTCGCGTGTCTTCCGCCTGCGTGCGTGCGGTCTCGAGCTGCGCCTGCGCCTGCTCGACGTCGGAGAGCGCCCCCGCACCGCCGTGGTACAGGTTCTCGGTCAGCTCGAGCGCCTTGGCGTAGTCGGCCACGGTGTGGTCGAGGAGCTCCTGCTGCGCATCGAGCCCGCGCAGCATGAAGTAGTCGCTCGCCAGCTGTGCGTGCACCGCGAGGTCGAGTGCGGCCACATCGCCCGCCGTGGCCTGCTCGGTCGCGCGGGCCCCGGCGACGGTGTTGCGGATGCGCCCGAAGAGATCGAGCTCCCAGGACAAGGTGCCGCCGGCCACGAAATCGTTGTAATAGGTCCGGCCCCCGGCCGGGAACTCCGGCGCGTTGGCCGAGAGGCGCTCGCGTGTCGCACTGGCGTCGGCCGTGACCGTGGGAAAGAAGCCGGCCCGCGCGAAGCGCGTCTGTGCCGCCGCCTCCTCGAGGCGCGCGAGCGCGGCCTTCAGATTCTCATTGCTGGAGGTGACCCGGGCTTCGAGCGCGTCGAGGTCGTCGTCATGGAACATCTGCCACCACGGCCCGCGCGGCACGTTGTCGGCCGGGGCGGCGAGCTTCCAGCCGTCGAGCTCTTTGTAGGCGGGGGCGGGGACAGGGGTCGCGGGCGTGCGGTAGCGGGGTGCGAGCGAGCAGCCGGCGAGCAGGCCCAGCGCGGCGGCGCTGACGGCCAGGTGGCCGACGCGCCAGTGCATCAGGACTTCCCCGAGGATGTGCTGCCCGCGATCGGCGCGGCGGGGACCACCCGCACCTGCGTGTCGTCGGTGATCGAATCCGGGGGATTGAGAATCAGGCGATCGGTGGGCTCGATGCCCGAGAGCACCTCGATCTGCGTGCCGAAATCGCGGCCCTGGGTGATGGGCTGCAGATGCACGTGGTTGCGGGCATCGATCACGGCCACCAGCAGGCCCTGGGCACGGAACAGCACGGTGTTGACCGGTATGCGCAACGCGGTGGTGCTGCCGGGGAAACTGAAGCGTACATCGGCGTAGGACCCCGGAAAGAGCTCGCCGCGCGAATTGTCGATCTGCAACTCCACCTGCAGGGTGCGCGAGGTCGCGTCCAGCGCCCGTGCGGTGGAGGCGACCTCGGCGGTGAAGTGCCTCCCGGGGCGGTCGGCAAACACCAGGTCGGCGCTCATTCCCGGGTGTACACCGGCGCTGTAGGCCTGGGGCACCGAGACGTAGATGCGCAGCCGATGCGTGTCCGCGACCCGAAACAGGGCGTTCCCCGGCGACTCGCCGGCGTTGATGAGCGCACCCACGTCGGTGTTGCGCTGGGTCACGACCCCGTCGAAGGGCGCCAGCACACGCTTGAAGGACTCCAGGTCCCTGAGGCGCGCGACGTTGGCGGCGGCCGACTGCTGCGCGGCCGCCTTGGCCGCCGCGTCCCCGGCGCGCTCGTCCGCATCCTGCTGCGAGACCGACTGCGTCGCGAGCAACCCCTTCCAGCGCTCGTCGGTGGTGTGCGCGAGCTGGTAGTTCGCCTGCGCAGTGGCGAGATCCGCCTGCGCCTGGCGCAGCTGCTGGTCCACTTCCGGGGAGTCGATCTCGGCGAGCACCTGACCCTTTTTCACGGAAGCGCCGATATCGGTGTACCAGATCCGCAGGTAGCCGTTGGTTCGGGCGTAGATCGGCGCCTCGAAAAAGGCCTGCACGGCTCCGGGGAGCACCAGGCTGTCGGAGGCCGGTCCGCGCGTCGGGCTCACCGTCACCACGTTGACGACGGCGGCATCGGCGGCCTGCCGCTCGAGGGCGTTGCGCGCCACGAGTCGGCTCAGGATCCCCCAGGCGGCGAGCACCACGGCGATGCACACGCCGATCAGCACGTAGCGCCGCAGCCGTGCGTCGGTCAGTGTCGGGGCGTTGGGCTCATTCATGAGTAGGGGCTCCGCGTGCCGCAGCCGTGCGCAGGTGGCCGTGGATCATCGCAAAGACGGTCGGCACGAAGAGCAGCGTCGCGACGGTCGCGAACACCAGGCCGCCGATCACCGCGCGTCCGAGCGGGGCATTCTGCTCGCCGCCCTCACCGAGCCCGAGCGCCATCGGCACCATGCCGATGATCATCGCAAGTGCGGTCATCAGCACCGGACGGAAGCGCGTCACACCCGCCTGCAGCGCCGCGTGGCGCGCATCGTCGCCGGCGTCCATGCGCTGCCGGGCGAAGCTTACCACCAGCACGCTGTTGGCGGTCGCCACTCCCATGCACATGATGGCGCCGGTGAGCGCCGGAACGCTGACCGGTGTGTGGCTGAGGAACAGCATCCAGACGATACCGGCGAGCGCGGCCGGCAGCGCCGTGATGATGATGAAGGGATCGAGCCACGACTGGAAGTTGACCACGATCAGGAGGTAGACCAGCACGATGGCGCCGGCGAGTCCGAGCAGCAGGCCATTGAAGGACTCGGTCATGGTCGTCACCTGACCGCGGACCGTGATCTGCGAGCCGTGCGGCAGCTGGTGGTGTGTGGCCGTCACCAGCTTCTTGATCTGTGCGGCGATGAAGCCGAGATCCGTCCCGTCGACCGAGCCGTAGATGTCGACGACCGGCTCGGCGTCGTAATGGCTGACCACGGCCGGCACCACGCTGCGGTTGAAGCTCGCGAGGTTGGCGAGCAGCTGGACATTGCTGTTGGTGCCGCCACTCCCCGGGGTGATCGGGGTCGTGCCGAGATCAGGGAGCGACGCGAGCGCGAATTGCGGGGTCTGCGCGGCGACGTTGTACTGGGTCCCGGTTTTCGGGTCGATCCAGAACGACGGCGTCGTCTGGAAGCTCCCGGAGAGCGAGACCAGCAGGTTGCCGGCGACGTCCTGCTCGGACATGCCGAGCAGCGCCGCCTTGCTGCGGTCCACCACCACGTTGATCTGCGGATAGTCGAAGGCCTGCTGGATGCGCAGGTCGACGGCACCCGGGATGGCCCGCATGCGCCGCAGCAGTGTATTGGCGTAGTCGCGGTTGGCATCGACGTTGAAGCCTGAGATCTGCACGTCGAGCGGCGCCGGCAGCCCGAAGTTCAGGATCTGGCTCACCATGTCCGCCGGCAGGAAGGCGAAGTCGACGCCGGGGTACTTGCGCGGCAGCTGCGCGCGCAGCGCGCGCACGTAGTCGTTGGTGGGCGGGTGCCCGGGCTCGAGCGACACGAGGATATCCGCGTCCCCGGGTCCGACGGGGGCGGAGGTCGAGTACGCCAGGTTGATGCCACTGTAGGGCACGCCGATGTTGTCGACCAGGCTGGCGATCTGTGCCGCCGGGATCACCTGGCGGATGGTCGCCTCGACCTTATCGCAGAGCGCCGCGGTCTCGTCGATCCGAATACCGGTCGGAGCGCGCAGGTGCAGCTTGATCTCCCCGGCATCGACGTTCGGGAAAAAGTCCTGACCCAGGCCCGGCAGGAAGCGGCCCAGAGGGAACGCCAGCACCGCGGTCACGGCCATGGCGCCGAGGAACGGCAGCGCGAAGCGCGGGCCCGCACCGAGCGCCCGCTCGAGGAGCCCGCGGTACCGCTCGCGCGCTCGGCCGAAGCCCTGCTCGAAGCGCTGCTGCAGGCGCACGAGCGGGTTGCGCGCCTCGGTGGCCGCGTGCGGCTCGTGGCGCTTGAGCCAGTACATCGCCAGCGTCGGCACCAGCGTGCGCGACAGCAGGTAGGACGCCAGCATCGCGAACACCACCGCTTCCGCCAGCGGGATGAACAGGTATCGCGCGATGCCGACCAGCATGAACATCGGCACGAACACGATGCAGATGGCGAGTGTCGAGACGAGCGCCGGCAGCGCGATCTCGTGAGCGCCACTGAGGATCGCCGCCTCGACGTCCTCGCCGCGCTCGAGGTGCCAGTTGATGTTCTCGATCGTGACGGTGGCGTCGTCCACCAGGATGCCGACCGCGAGCGCGAGCCCGCCGAGGGTCATGATGTTGATGGTCTCACCGAGCGCCGACAGGCAGACGATCGAGGCCAGGATCGACAGCGGGATCGAGAGCGCGATGATCAGGGTGCTGCGCCAGCTGCCGAGGAACAGCAGGATCATGAGCGCGGTCAGCGCCGCGGCGATCAGCGCCTCGCGCACCACGCCGCTGATGGCCGCGCGCACGAACAGCGACTGGTCGCCGACCAGGTCAATGTGGAAGTCCGGAGGGAGCGCCGCGCGGATCCGCGGCAGCCGCGCCTTGATGCCGCTGATGATGTCAAGCGTCGAGGCGCTGCCGGTCTTCAGCACGCTCATCAGCACGCCACGGTGGCCGTCGCGGCGCACGATGTTGGTCTGGGGCGGGTAGCCGTCGCGCACGTGCGCGACGTCGTGCACGTAGATCACGCTGCCGTTGCGGGTCGTGACCGGCAGGTCGTTCAGCTCCTCGACGGTCTTGGGACTGGCGTTGGTCTCGACGAAATACTCGCGGTCGCCGATCTTCTCGGTGCCGGCGGGCAGGATCAGGTTCTGATTGGCGATCGCATTGGTGACGTCGTTGCCGGAGAGACCCTGGGCGCGCAGCGCGTCCGGATTGAGATCGACCTGTACCTGCCGCTGCAGACCGCCGTAAGGGTAGGGCATGGAAGCGCCGGGCACGGTGGCAAGCGCCGTGCGGATGATGTTGTTGCCGAGGTCGAAGAGTTCCGCCTCGGACAGGCTCGGGCTCGAGAGCGCCAGCTGCAGCACCGGCACCGAGGAGGCGTTGTAGGCGAGGATGTAGGGCGGGGTGGTCCCCGGGGGGGCCTGGCGCAGCTGTGTCTGTGAGACTGCGGTGATCTGCGCGAACGACATCTCCTCGTTGACGTTCGGCTGGAAGAAGTACTTCGAGACGGCCTCGCCCGCGAGCGACTGCGACTCGGTGTGCTCGACGTCGTTGACGGTCGTCTGCGCGGTGCGCTCGGCGGAGAGGATCAGGCGCGTCGCCATCTCCTCGGGCGACAGTCCCGTGTAGCGCCAGATGACGGCGACCACCGGGATGTTGATGTTCGGGAAGATATCGGTGGGAGCGCGCAGGATCGCGAATATCCCGAGCAGCATGATCAGGATCGCGAGGACAATAAAAGTGTACGGGCGCCGCAGCGCCAGTTTTACGATCCACATGCGCGCCGCAGACTAACGCACCGCGGCAGCCGAACACACCCTCCCGAAAGGGGGGTGGAGCGTGGGCCCCGGCTGTCGCGATCCCCGGCGCGGCGGCAGCGGCGGCATTGTGGCCCTTTACAATCCATTGCAGCCCGCCCCGGCAAACCCTGCCATGCTAATTGCCCGGCCTAAGCCCTTGATCGAGCATGCCACCGGAAACCTCGGATCAGCAGCCCGCCGGGCCGCAGAGCCTGTTGCGCGCCCACCGACGACTGCTCGCGGTGTCAGGCGCGCTCCTGATTCTTCTTGCCGCGGTCCTCTGGTGGTGGCTCGGCCGGGCTGCGCCGCTGCACTACGTGACGGCGCGCGTGACCCGCGGCGACATCCAGCGCACCGTCACCATGACCGGCACGCTCAACCCGATCGTCACGGCCCAGGTCGAATCCTACGTCTCGGGCAACATCAAGACCTGGACCTGCGACTACAACACGATCGTCAGGATCGGCCAGATCTGCGCGACCATCGATCCGCTGCCCTTTCAGGTGGTCGTGGACCAGGACACCGCATCGCTGCATTCGGCGCAGGCGGCGCTCGCCAAGGATCGCGTGGCGGTCGCCAATCAGGAGCAGATCTACGCCTACGACCAGAAGCTGATCGGCGAGGGCATCGTCTCGCAGGAGCAGATCAACACCGACAAGGCGACCCTCGAGCAGGATCGCGCCCAGGTCAAGCTCGATATCGCCAACGTCGCCCAGCAGACGGCGCTGCTGCACGGCGCCGAGGTGAATCTCGCGTACACGCGGATTCCATCACCCGTGAACGGCATGGTGATCACGCGCTACATCGATGTCGGCCAGACGGTGGTCTCGAGCCTGTCCGCCTCACCGCTGTTCCTGATCGGCAAGGACATGCACTTGATGGAGGTGGACACCAACGTCAGCGAGGCTGACGTCGGCGGGGTGAAGCCCGCGGAGAAGTCGTTCTTCACCGTCCAGGCCTACCCGAACCGCACGTTCTGGGGCAGCGTCCGTCAGGTCCGTGAGGGTCCTATCACGGTGCAGAACGTGGTCACCTACGACGTGGTGGTCGATGTGAAGAATGACGACCTCGCGCTCTTTCCCGGAATGACGGCCGACGCCCACATCATCACGGCCGAGCGCAAGGACGTCCTGCGCGTGCCGCTGCCCGCCATCCGCTTCAATCCGGAGGGCATCCGGCGCGAGCGCGGATCGGGGCAACGCCGGCCGGCGGATCCGGAGCGCTTCGGCGGCCGTGCCGCAGCCGCGGAGGCAGCGGCGCGCGCGCACATCTGGGTGATGCGCGACGGCAAGCTCGTCCCCGTGCGCGTGCGCACCGGCCTCGACGACGGGATCCTGATCGAGGTCTCCGGCGAGGACCTGCACGAGGGGGATGTGGTCGTCGTCAATGCCGTCCGCCCGGGCGAGGCGCGGCAGGAGGAGCGGCCTGGCAACGGCCCGGGCGGCGGCAGCGGATTCCGTGGAGGCTTCCGCTTTTGAGCGCGGCGGAGCCCACGATTACCGCGCCGCCGGGTGCCCCGCCCGGCGAGCCCATCATCGAGATTCGCGACGTCGCCAAGATCTATCATCTCGGCGACACCGAGGTGCACGCACTGCGCGGCGTGAGCCTCAGGATCCGCCGCGGCGAGTTCGTCGCCATCATGGGCGCCTCGGGCTCGGGCAAATCGACGCTCATGAACATCCTCGGCTGCCTCGACAAGCCGACCAGCGGCGGCTATCTGCTCGAGGGGGTCGACGTCGCGCAGCTCGATGAGCCGGCGCTGGCGCGCATTCGCGGACGGCGCATCGGGTTCGTGTTCCAGACGTTCAACCTGCTCGCGCGCACCAGCGCACTGGAAAACGTCGAGCTGCCGCTGTTCTACGCCGCGCAGATCGCCGGCAACACCGCGCGCGCGCGCGACATGCTGCGCATGCTCGGGCTCGCCGACCGCGAGCGCAATCAGCCGAACCAGCTCTCCGGCGGGCAACAGCAGCGCGTCGCCATCGCCCGTGCACTGGTCAACAATCCGGCGATCGTGCTCGCCGACGAGCCCACCGGCAACCTCGACTCGCAGACCGCGCTCGACATCATGACGACGATCCGGGCGCTCAATCGCGAGCGCGGCGTCACCATCGTCCTGGTGACGCACGAGCGCGACCTCGCCGAGCTCGCCGATCGGATCGTCACTGTTCGCGACGGACTCATCATCTCAGACCGTCCGACGGCCCATGGGGATACGGATCTCAGGGCAGCGGCTCTGCCTGCGGTACGGCCGTATCGCGAGCAGCGTTTCGCCGGACGGCTCGACGCCTGGCTGCACGAGGCCGGATCGCTCGGCTGGATGGCGATCTTCGCGGCGCTGCGCGCGATCGGTCGCAACAAGCTGCGCTCCGCCCTCACCATGCTCGGGGTCTTCATCGGCGTGGCCGCGCTCATCGCCATGGTGGCGGTGGGCGAAGGCGCACGCGCCGCAGTGGAGGCGCAGGTGCAGAGCCTCGGGACGGACCTGCTGGTGGTGCTGCCCGGCAGCACGCGCATCAACGGTGTGCGCGCCGGCCACGGCAGTGCCGCAACACTCAGGGTGCGCGATGTGGCCGCCATCCTCGAGGACGATGGCGCCGTGGCGGACGCGAGCTACGTCAACCGCCAGACCGCGCAGCTGGTGAGCGGCAATCAGAACTGGAGCACCAGCGTCCAGGGTGTCTCGCCGAGCTACCTCGCCATCCGCCGCTGGCCGGTCGTCGCCGGCCGCACGCTCACCAGCGAGGACGATCATGAAGGGGCGGCCGTGTGCCTCCTCGGCCAGACCGTACTCACCAACCTGTTCGGCGAGTTTGCCGACCCGATCGGCGCAACCGTTTTGGTGAAGAACGTGCCGATGGAAGTTGTCGGCGTGCTGGCCGCCAAGGGCCACTCCGCCGTCGGCCAGGATCAGGACGATGTGGTGTTCATCCCGTTCACCACCTCGCAGGAGCGCATTCTCGGGGTGGCCGCGCCGACCTCGACCCAGACGCTCGCGAACAACGTGTTCGCAACCATCGGGCCGCCGCCCAATCCCTTCGGCATAACGCCGAAGCTCGAGGGATTCGTCAACACCATCTACGTGCAGGCGCGCAGCCCCGCGCTCGTCAGGACCGCGCTCGATCAGGTCACGAAGACCCTCGAGACGGAGCACCGCATCCTGCCCGGCAAGGACGACGATTTCGTCGTGCGCGACCTGACAGAGATCGCCGAGGTGGCGGAGGCGAGCTCGCAGGCGATGGAGCTGCTGTTGGCCGCGATCGCCTCGATCTCGCTGGTCGTGGGCGGCATCGGCATCATGAACATCCTGCTGGTTTCGGTGACCGAGCGCACGCGTGAGATCGGCATTCGCATGGCGACTGGCGCGCGGCGGCTGCACGTCCTGACGCAGTTCCTCATCGAGGCGATGCTGCTCGCCCTGATGGGCGGCACGGCCGGCATCGCCGCGGGAGTGATCGCCTCGCAGCTCATTTCGCATTTTGCGGGATGGCCGATCCTGCTGCGGATCAATGTCATGGTGCTGGCGTTCGTGTTCTCGGGGGCCGTTGGGGTGTTCTTCGGCTTCTACCCGGCGCGCCAGGCCGCGCGGCTGAACCCGATCGATGCGCTGCGCTACGAGTGAGCCGCCGATGCCTCGCCACACTGGATCACCGCTCACTGTCACGCTCACGGCGCTGATCCTCGCGGGCTGCGCGGTCGGCCCCGACTTCAAAAAGCCCGCGGCGCCCGCCGAGCAGGGCTATCTGCATCCGGCTCCCCCGCCGGGAAATACCAACGCACAGGACGTGCAGCACCTCAACCCCGGAGGGGAAATCGCCGGGCAGTGGTGGCAGCTGTTCCATTCGCCGCCGCTCGACGAGGTGGTGCGGGCGGCTATCGCCGGAAGTCCGACCCTCGCCGCGGCCAATGCCACCCTCGCACAGGCGCGCGAACAGGTCGTGATCGCCCGCGCCGCGCTCCTGCCGAGCGTGAGTGGCAACGCCGGCGTCGAGCACTCGCGCGTTGCCGGGCAGACGCCGGGCCTCGGCGGGGCCGGCGGCCCCGGCAGCAACTCCAGCCTCTACACGATGGGACTCTCGGCGAGCTACAGCCTCGATCTCTTCGGTGGCGTACGTCGCAACGTCGAGCAGCAGTCGGCACTCGCGCAGTACCAGCGCGATCAGCTCGCCGCCGCCTATCTCACGCTCACCGGAGATGTGGTGAACGAGGCGCTCACAATCGCCTCGACGCGCCTGCAGATCGCCACAACCGAGGAGCTGATCGAGAGCGATCGCAAGAACCTGGCGCTCACGCAGCGCGAATTCGACGTCGGCACGGCGACGCGCGCCGACGTGCTGACCGCCGACAGCCAGCTGGCCGCCGATCTGACCCAGCTGCCGACGCTGCACAGGCAGCTCGAGCAGGCTTACGATGCGCTCAGCGTGCTCGTCGGCCGGGAGCCGCAGCAGTGGCAGTCCCACGAGTTCGATGTCGGTGAGCTCGCTGTCCCGCGGGAGGTCCCGCTCACTCTCCCGGCGCAGCTCGTACGGCAGCGGCCGGACGTGCTTGCGGCCGAAGCCCAGCTGCATGCGAGCAGCGCCGCGATCGGCGTCGCCATTGCGCAGGAGTTCCCCTCGCTCAATCTCTCGGCCTCGGTGACACGGCAGGCCCTTGAGGCGGGGAACCTGTTCCACCAGTTCGACGCACTGTTTGCTGCCGGGGGAGCGCTTGCGCTCCCCATCTTCGAGGGGGGTGCCCAGGCGGCGCAGGTTCGCGCCGCACGCGATGCCTACAAGGCGCAGGCTGCTACCTACCGGTCGGTGGTTCTCGAGGCGCTCGGACAGGTCGCCGATGACCTATGGGCGCTCCAGTTCGACGCGCAGCTCCTGACGGTCGACCGGCACTCGGTCGAGGTGGCGTCCGAGGCGCTCAAGCTGCAGCAGAAGAGCTACGCGGTCGGCACGACCAACGTGCTGAACCTGGTCGCAGCCGAGCGCACCTACGCGCAGGCGCGTCTCAGCTATGCGAGCGCGCAGGTCCAGCAGTTCCAGGATACGGCGGGGCTGCTGGTCGCCCTCGGCGGAGGCTGGTGGAATGACCCCGCCGCTCAGGCGTGGTAATCGGCAGCGACGGTCGCATCGGTCGCGGGACGCCGAGCGCCCATCGCGTTGATCACGACCGTCAGCACGATGACGATCACGAGATTCAGGATCACGGTGTAGAGGGCGCTGTAGCCGGGGAAGGTCCAGCCGGCGATCTCGATCGGATAGGTCGGCTTGAGGCCCGAAACGATCGCCATCCACGTGCCGGCTAACGTGCCCACGGCCCAGCCGATGAGCAGCGCCCAGTCATTGAACCAGCGGGTGTAGGCGCCGAGCATCACCGCGGGCAGGGTCTGAATGATCCAGATGCCCCCCAGCAGCTGCAGGTAGATGGCGTACTGCGTCGGCACGAACAGGATGAAGACCAGCGCGCCGAACTTGACGATCAGCGACACCCATTTGGCGAGCTGCGCCTCCTGCTTGCCGGTCGGGTTGCGGTTGATGAACTCGCGGTGGATGTTGCGCGTGTAGAGGTTCGCGGCGGCGATCGACATGATCGCCGCCGGCACCAGCGCGCCGATGCCGATCGCCGCAAAGGCGATGCCGACGAACCACGCAGGGAACGCATGCAGGAACAGCGCCGGCACCGCGTAGCTGTTGCCGAACTGCTTGAAGCCGGCCGCGAACTCCGGCAGCCCCTTGACGCCGGCCGCGAGCGCGAAAAAGCCGACCAGGGCCAGCAGCCCCAGCATGAACGAGTAGCCGGGCAGCAATGCCGCGTTGCGCCGCACGGCCTTGCCACTGCTGGCACTCAGGATTCCGGTGAGCGAATGCGGGTAGAGCAGCAGCGCCAGCGCCGAGCCGAGCGCAAGCGTTGCATAGGCGCCGTAGGCACCGGTGCTATGCGGCCCGGGCGCCTCAAGCAGCAGCTTCTTGACCGGCACGGCCGCGAAGATATGGCCGTAGCCGCCCAACTCGATCGGCACGGCGATGACCACCACGAAGGCGGTGATGTAGATCAGGATGTCCTTGACGATCGCGATCGAGGCCGGGGCGCGCAGCCCGCTCGAGTAGGTGAAGGCCGCGAGGATCACGAAGGCGATGATCAGCGGCAGGTCCGCCACAAACCCCGTGCCCGAAATGCCGAGTCCGGCGAGCACCACCTGCAGCCCGACGAGTTGCAACGCGATGTACGGCATGGTGGCGACGATGCCCGTGACGCTGATCGCAAGCGCCAGCCAGCGATTGCCGAAGCGGCCGCGCACAAAGTCGCCGGCGGTAATGTAGCCGTGCTTGTGGCACACCTGCCAGAGCCGCGGGAAGGCGAGGAACAGCAGCGGATAGACGACGATGGTGTAGGGCACCGCGAAGAAGGCGACCGCGCCTGCGCCGAAGGCGAGCGCCGGCACGGCAACGAAGGTGTACGCGGTGTAGAGGTCGCCGCCGACCAGGAACCAGGTGATGAGCGTGCCGAAACGCCGGCCGCCGAGCCCCCACTCGTGCAGCTGGTCGAGATCGCCGCGCCGCCAGTGGGCGGCGGCGAACCCGAGCCAGGTGATGAAGGCGAACAGCAACACGAAGATGGTGAGTGCCACCCAGTTCACGCCCATGGAAATCCCCTTGCTCGCGTTTCTTGCTGTTACGTTGCCGGTGCCAAAGGACCCGCGGCCGGCTGTTGCCTCACCGGGTCGTCGCGCGGTACACCACCGCAGTGAACACTGCGGCGATCACGACCCACAGCAGCTGGTACCAGTAGAAGAACGGCACGCCGATGAACTGCGGCTCGATCTTGTTGTAGAAGGGCGGCCACAGCACGGCGACGAACTGCACGATGAACAGCAGATACCACCAGCTCCAGCCCCGTCGGGGTTGTGCAGTGTTCATGCAAAGCCTCCTGCGTCGATCGACGGCAAAGCCCGAGTGCCTGAAGTTTACGCCCGGCGGCGGCCGCCGGGTCTAGCATCGGCGCTCGGGACCCGGCTCATGGCCCGGGATCCGGGCCATGAGCCCTCGAGGGCCGAGGCTGCTTCAGAACTTGAAGCGCAGGCCGAGCGTGGTGGCGATGTTGTCCTTGTTGATGAAGCCGTTGGCGAGGCCGTCCTGCACGCCCGACCACATGGTGCCGCCATAGATGTCGAAGCGCTTGGTCAGACGGTAGTCGACGAGGGCTGAGACCGCGTTCTCCTTGCCGCTGCAGCCGGAGCTCACCGTGGTCGAGCAGCCGGCGTCCTTACCCGCGGCGAAGCTGTTCTGGTCGTAGCCGTAGTAAGCGAGCGCCACGTCCACATCCGGCACGATGGTGTACTTCAGTCCCGCCCAGAACACCTGCAGCGTCTTCTCGTTGTCGTAGGCGGTATTGTTCACGAAGGCGAGCACGTAGCCACCGATGACCACCGATCCGGCGGCCAGGGGGTTGTTCGGGTTGTTGAAGTCGATGTGCTCGTAGCCGGCATAGAGCTTCACCGGCCCGAAGGCGTAATCGCCCATCACCGCAAAGGTGCTGTTGTCCGAGATCGTCGCCGAGAGTGAGTTGCTCACCGAGTAGCACTGCGACGGCGTGGCCGGTACCGTCAGCGCCGGGTTGCACAGTCCGGCGAGCTCCCCGACCTGGTCGGCGCTGAGGGCGGAGATCGAGACCGCGTCGTACTTCTTGAAGTAGTACGCATCGATCGAGCCGTCACCGGCGGAGGCGCCGAGCTGCAGCTGGTAGCCGGTGTTGGTGGCGCCGCTCGAGCTGCCCCACTGGTACATGGCCCCGAGGTGCACCCAGCCGTACTGCGCGAAGTACTTGCCCGACTGATCGAGCCGGCGGTCTTCCGTGTCGCCGCCACCGGCGGTGGTGCCGGAGAAGCCGATCACCGAGAAGGCCTGCGCCGCCCCCATCGGGTCGTACTTGCTGATGCCGTCGGCGAGCAAGGTTACGTTACGACCGAAAGTGAAGCTGCCGTAGGTCGGGGAGGCGAAGCCGATGTAGGCCGCTCCCGCAAACAGCTGCCCGGCAACGCTGGTGTCCACACCCGATACCTGGCTGGTGGCCGCCTTGCCGTTGTTGAGCGTCACCGACTTCAACCCGTCGGAGATGTCTCCCGACTGCGGGTTGAAGAAGGTCTCGAACTTGAACACCGCGGACCAGTCCCCGACCAGCGGCTCATTGCCCGACAGCCCGATGCGCGACTGCGAGAGGTTGCTCGGGGTGAGCCCGATGGGGGAGTCGTAGTCGTTCTTCTGCACCAGCGAGTTCGATCCCGGCGGGAAGTAGTCGCTGAACGGGGCGCTGTGGGTGTCGTACTGCAGGCCCAGATCGACGATGCCGTAGAGCGTGATGCCGTGCCAGGTCAGGCTGCTGTCGTCGGAGGCCGTCTGCGCCTGGGCCAGAGCCGCACCTCCCAACGTAGCCACCAACAGGCAGGCACTGCACAGATGCGCAAGGCCGCGGCGGCGGCCGCTTGCGGTCACATCGCAGGCATTGGCGTTACTCACTGTTGATCCTCCGTAGATCCACTGGTAAATGAAATCGACCCATAAAGGCGCGTTGTCACCGGATCGGACGATCCTTGGTCTCCGGCAGCAACAGCGCTCCGACGACGAAGGTGATGACCGAGACGATGATCGGGTACCACAGTCCGTAGTAGATGTCGCCGGTGAGGGCGACGAGCGCAAAGGAAACGGTGGGCAGGAAGCCGCCGAACCAGCCGTTGCCGATGTGATAGGGCAGCGACAGGGAGGTATAGCGGATCTTCGCCGGAAAAAGCTCTACCAGCCACGCGGCGATCGGGCCGTAAACCATGGTTACGTACAGCACCAGGATCACGAGCAGCACGAGCAGCATCGGATAGTTGCTCTGCGCGGCGTCGGCCTTGGCGGGATAGCCCGCCTCCTTCAGCTTGCCGGCGAGTGCCTTGTTGAACCCGCCGCTCGCAGTCTTGAAGGCAGCAGCCGAGAGGCTGCCGCCCTCCACGGATAGGACCTCGACCGCGCCGATGCGCACGCGCGCGAGGCTGCCCCGGGGCGCCGCCTCGTTGGAGTAGGGCACGCCCGCCTTGGCAAGCGCGGTCTTCGCGACATCGCAGGAGCTCACGAAGCGCGATTTGCCGACCGGGTCGAACTGGAAGCTGCAGCCGGCGGGGTCGGCAACGACCGTGACCGGTGAAGTCGCGGCCGCGCGCTCGATCGCCGGGTTGGCGTAGTGGGTGATGCCCTTGAAGATCGGCATGTAGGTGAAGGCCGCCAGCAGGCAGCCGACCAGCACGATCCACTTGCGGCCGATGCGGTCGGAGAGCCAGCCGAACACGACGAAGAAGGGCGTCGCCGATCAGCAGTGCCGCGGCGATCAGCAGGTTCGCCGGCTGCGCTGCCACCTTCAGCACCTGGGTGAGGAAGAAGAGGGCGTAGAACTGCCCCGCATACCACACGACCGCCTCTCCGGCGGTGGCGCCGAAGAGTGCCAGCAGCACGATACGAAGGTTTCCCCAGCGGGCGAACGACTCGGTGAGCGGCGCCTTCGAGCGCGTGCCCGATTCCTTCATCTCGAGGAATACGGGTGACTCGGCCAGCTGCAGGCGGATGTACACCGAGATCGCGAGCAGCACGATCGAGGCGAGGAACGGAATGCGCCAACCCCAGGTGTCGAAGGCCTCGCCGAGGAACGAGCGCGTGAAAAGGACGACGAGGAGGCTGAGGAACAGCCCGACGGTCGCCGTCGTCTGGATCCAGCTCGTGTAGAGACCGCGCTTGCCGGGCGGCGCATGCTCGGCCACGTAGGTGGCCGCCCCGCCGTACTCGCCACCGAGCGCCAGGCCCTGGAGCAGCCGCAAGGCGACCAGAATCACCGGCGCGACCAGGCCCACCTGTGCGTAGCTCGGCAGCACGCCGATGAGGGCCGTGGACAGGCCCATGATCACGATGGTGATGAGGAAGGTGTGCTTGCGGCCAACGAGGTCGCCCAGCCGCCCGAACACCAGCGCCCCGAACGGGCGCACGGCGAAGCCGGCGGCGAAGGCGAGCAGGGCGAAGATGAATCCGGTGGTCTCGTTCACCCCGGAGAAGAACTGCTTCGACATCACCGCGGCGAGCGAGCCGTAGAGATAGAAGTCGTACCACTCGAACACGGTCCCGAGGCTGGACGCAAAGATCACCCGCCGGTGACCGGCGTCGATGCCCGATTCGTATGCAGGCAGATTGGTCGCGGCCACCGAACAGCCCCTTCCCTCTGTTTTAGGACCCGGTCGACGCTGAGCTTGTCGTTATTACGCTACGAGCTGGCGATCTCTGTGAGCGATGAAGTATTTCATATCCGCCCGGCGCTCAGGAAGCACCCGGGCGATGCCCGGGTGCGGATGACCCCGATTAGCGCAGCAGTCAGGCCGAATGTTGCGCCGCGGCAACAAGAAGCGGCGGCGGGATCGAAGCCGGCATTCAGGGCGCGCCCGCCGCGCCCGTCGCGAGTTTCGGGAACAGGGGAGGATCGACACCCAAAACACCGAGGGGCCGCAACGAGCGCGGCCACAACCCTACTCTCGCGAGATTAAGGGCTTCTGAATACAGAATGAATCGCGGCAGAGGCCGTCGGGCCGCGGCGCCTTCAGTCAGCTGCCGGCGCGCTTCAGGCCGGAGAGCTTGCTGTGCGTGCGCGCCGCGTCCTCGTCGGTCAGCGGAGCCTCGGCGTCGCTCGTTTTCTTCACCAGCTCGACGAACTTCGCCGGGGTCAGTGCCGCACTGAAGTAGAAGCCCTGGTACTGGTCGCAGCCGAGCTCGCCCAGGAGCGCCAGCTGCTCGGGAGTCTCCACACCCTCGGCAATCACCTTCAGGTGCAGGCTGTGCGCCAGCGAGATGATCGCGCGGACGATCGAGGCATCTTCGGGGCGACGGGTCATCTCCTCGATGAAGCAGCGGTCGATCTTCAGTTTGTCGATCGGGAAGCGTCGCAGATAGCTCATGCTCGAGTAGCCGGTGCCGAAATCATCGACCGAGACCAGCACTCCCATACAGCTGATCGCCTCGAGGATCAGGATGGACTCCTCCGCGTCGCTCATCACCGCGCTCTCAGTCAGCTCGACCTCGAGCAACTGCGGGTCGAGCGCCACCGCTTCGAGTGCGCGGCGGATCTGGTCCACCAGGTTGACGAGGCGAAACTGCGACGGCGCGAGGTTCACGGCGACCCGCAGCGGGCGCAGCCCGGACTCCTGCCAGGCCTTGGCCTGACGGCAGGCTTCGAACAATACCCACTCGCCGATAGAGTCGAGCAGGCCGCACTCTTCGGCGATCGGAATGAAATCGCTCGGCGGGAGCAGGCCGCGTTGCGGGTGGCGCCAGCGGATCAACGCCTCGGCGCTGTTGATCCGCCCGGTCGAGGTCTCGACCTTGGGCTGGTAATGCAGCTCGAATTGGCCCGTGCGCAGCGCCTCATGGAGCGCGCTCTCGAGCTTGACCCGCTCCTGGGTCACGGTGTTCATGCCCGTGGCGTAGCACTGCACGTTGTTGCGGCCGCGCTCCTTGGCGGTGTACATGGCCGCGTCGGCGCGCGCGAGCAGCGTGTCGACCGTCGTGCCGTCCTTCGGGTAGAAGGCGATGCCGATGCTCGGCGAGACATGCACGTCGATGCCGAGCAGCCGGATCGCAGGCTCCATGACCTGGATCGTCCGTTTGGCCACGGTGACCGCCTCGGTTCGCGACACCGGTGCATTCAGCAGAATGACAAACTCATCGCCGCCGAGACGCGCCGTGGTATCGATCGTACGCACCGCGTTCTTCAGTCGCTGCGCGACCTCGCGCAGCAGGTCGTCGCCGGCCCGGTGTCCCATCGAATCGTTGATGAGCTTGAATCGGTCGAGATCGATGACCAGGACTGCAAACTCCTGCGACAGCCGGTCTGCCTGGGCGATCGCCTGAGCGATACGGTCCTCGAGCAGCATGCGGTTGGGCAGCCCGGTGAGGGCGTCGTGCGAGGCGAGGTGGCGTAACTGGCGGTTCGCCGCTTCGAGTCCCTTGGTGCGATCGTTCACGACCAGCTCGAGGCTCTCGACGTGGCGCTTGAGCGCGCGCGCGTTCTGCCACTTGCGGCTGAGGGCACTCGCGCCCTGCAGGATCTCGATCGGCTCGAACGGCTTCTTGACGACCAGCAGCTTGTCGGAGTGGCCGAGACGGGTCAGGAGCTCGAGCCAGTCGTAGTCGGAGTACGCCGAGCAGACCACCACCTGGATCTCCGGGTCGGTCTTCCAGAGATGCTCGATCGTTTCGAGACCGTCCCACCCGGGCGGCATGCGCATGTCGACGAAGGCGACGGAATAGGGGCGACCTTCGGCAAGCGCCTGTCGGACACGCTCGACCCCGTCGCGGCCCTGCATTGAGGAATCCATGTCGAAGCTCGGCCGATCGACGCCCGGCTGCTGCGCGCCGAACAGGGCGGCTTCGGCCGCCGACACCTCGGATGAACTGCCGGCGGCGACCAGGATCTTGCGGAAGTCCTCGTGGATCGCCGCGTTGTCGTCGATCACCAGGACGCGGTGGGTGACCGTGTCGGCGTCATTTGCCATCGGACGATCCCTGCCGGGCGAGCGGCAGTGTCAGCGTGAAGGTTGCGCCCTTGCCCGGACCGGCGCTTTCCGCGCGCAGCGAGCCGCCGAGCTCCTTCGCCGCGAGCGCGCTGCTGTGCAGGCCGAAGCCATGACCCTCAGAGCGCGTCGTGAAGCCATGATTGAAAATGCGCTGCAGGTTCTCCTTCGGGATGCCGACGCCGGTGTCGATGACGGCAATCGTCAGCGCGGACTCGGTCGCGCGGATGCGTACGGTGACGTTTTTCTCGGCCCCCTCGGCCTCGGAGCAGGCGTACTTGGCGTTGCGGATCACGTTGACGAGGATCTGCAGCACCTTGTGCTTATCCACTTCGACGAGCGGCACCTCGGCGAAGTCGCGCGCGATCGTCACACCGTGGCGGCTGAAGGCGCCCTCGTTCATCCGCAGGCTGTCCTCTGCCAGGACACGCAGATCCACGGTGTCGGTGATCCCGCCGCGCTTGGCGTAGCTCTGCTGCATCGCGACGATCTGCTTGATGTGCTCAACGTTGTTGCGCAGTTCCGACAGCTCGGCCACGGCCGCATCGCGCTCGGCCACGAGCTCGACAGCCAGCTCCTGGAGGTATGCCGGCAGATGCCGGCCCTGGGGCCCGCTCAGGAAGGTCGCGAGATCGTCGGCGTGCTCGCCGAGGAGGGAGGCGGCCCGCCCGAGCCCGGTGCACTTCGATTTCCTGATGCGGTCCGACACGAGGTTCGCCGAGACATTGACGCTGTTGAGAACGTTCCCCACGTTGTGCAGCACGTTGGTAGCAACATCCGCCATGCCCGCGTGGCGTGAGGCAAGCATCAGCTGCTTGTGCACACGCTCGAGCTCTTCCTCGGCCTCGCGCCGGCGCGTGATGTCCTCAATAACGGCCAACGCTCCCATGGGCTGACCGGCGGCCCCCATCAGACGCTGCCCGCTGGAGACTACGACGCGCGCAACGCCGTCGGGCCGGACGATGACGTACTCCGAATTGCTCACGGTGTCGCCGCGCAACGTGCGCGCCAGAGGCCGCTCCTCGCGCGGCACCGGCGTCTTGCCGTCAGGCCGGAACACCCGGGAGGTGAGAGGGTAGGGGTTGCGGGGCAGCTTGCAGAGCTCCCTCTCAGTGCCGATGCCGAGAAGCTCGGCCGCGGCGCGGTTGAAATGCGTGATCTGGCCGCGCACGTCGCAGGCGACGAGCGCGAGCGGCAACTCGCCGAACACCGTGGCGAGAAGCGTCTGGTTCTGCTGCAGGGCCGCGGCCATCTCTTTGCGCTTGGAGATGTCCCGCAGAAACTCCACCGAGCACTCCGGCTGATCGCTGCCGCCGTACACGAGCGAGGTGGTGGCGCGCACCCAGAGCGGACCGCCGTCCTTGCGCAGATAGCGCTTCTCGAAATCGAGATGTGTGACCTCGCCGCGCCACAGCCGCTCGTGACCCGCAGTGGTGACTTCGACATCGGCGGCGTGAGTGAGGCTCGTTATGGACTCTTTCTTGAGCTCATCGGCGTTGAAGCCGAGCATCGCGCAGAACGCCAGGTTGCCATGGCGAAAGCCGCCATCGCGGTTCGCAAACGCAATTCCGATCGGCGCGTTCTCGACGGTGTTACGAAACAGGGTCTCCACCGGCGGCCGGGGATCGCCGACCGGGATGCGGAACAGGCCAGTAGCTTCCGCGCTCTGACCCTCTGAGCTGTCGGCACGCGTCGGTTTCATCGGCGCGCCCGATCAGCCGAACCCATGCATCCCAGGTGTGGCACGCCAGTCATTGAAACGGCCTTTCCTCACGCAGCCGCATACCGCTGCAACCGCTTGACAAACCGGCCCGAATTCCAACACGGGACCCTCCAGCGCACAGCGAACTATGTCGCATGTGCGCGGGCGGCCCATCTGCAGACAGGGATTCAGTGTGACCGCGTTCGCGGTTTGTGCCCCGCCGGGAGAGGACGAGGGAGTCTGAGGAAGGGGAGACCCCGGAACGGGCGTCCCTGGGCTCACCCGCTCAAGGCCCGCCGCTCAGCGCTAATGGAGGCCTGAAATACCCGCGATACGGTACCCGTGGAGGCCCGGCTGTTCAGACGATCGGCCTCAGAACCACCCGTCCATACGCGACAAACGCCATGATAAGGCCCAGCACGGCGCTCAGGATCAACGGCGTCATCTCGTGGTACTTCACATGAACCCAGACGAACACGAGACTCTCGATCGCCAGGAGTATGGCAGCCAGGACGGTCAGGTTCGGCCGCCAATGGAAGGCCGCGGGAACGATGAGCCCGATTGTGCATATGAGTTCCAGGATCCCCAGCGCCATCCAGGCTTCCCGCGGCAACGCGCCGAAGGACGCGACGTCGTGGCTTATTTTTTTGAACATGAAGACCTTCATGACACCCGACGAGCCGTACAGGAGCGCGGCAAGCACCTGCAGAATCCATAACAGTATGTTCATCATGTGCTTCCGGCTTGTGCGTGAGTCGCGCAGAGTATTCCAAGTCCCCTGAGCGCCGTGATTTTTGTTTCCTCAAGCCTGGCGGTCCGGCACCGCGGCGGAGGTCGAACGTCAGGCCGTAGTGCGGCTGATCGAGTTGCCGGATTCGCACAATAGGGCGGTGTGGCGCGCTGCGGCGTCAGCCGGTTTCAACCGCAATAACCCTGATTTACCATAATATACATTATGCGCACTAGACTGGCGATGATGTACTTGAGAAACCCAAGTACCAGCTCCAGCGACCAGCCGATAAACAGAAAGCACGCTTACTTCTTGGCGGGCTTTTCTGGTTTCTTCTTCGTGGACGCGCTGCGCGGTTTGGGCGGCGTACTTAGCATCTTGCGCAGTACGTCGTCCGTATTAGGAGAGAAACGCCGGGGGCGTCGTTCTGGTTTGCTCATGGGGTGCTCCCGTGGGTACTAAGCCTAGCAGGCTCCGCTTCGCTATTCCCGTGGAGGAGATGTATATCAACGCGTCTCGTCTTCCTGGCGTGCCAGTGCGAACCCGTCCGGCCTTAGCAGCGTCGGGATGGTGCGGACCGAAGCCATGACTTGGCTCCGAAGGCTTTACTCATCGCACCCCGAGGTGGCTCAGCAGGAACTCGCTGCCCGCTGAATACACCTCGACGAGGCGCCGGTATGTCTGGTCCATCTCGTGTGTCTGGCCGGGCACCGCGTGCTGCACGAACTCAACCTGCGGCCGCCGCGTCTGCATGGCGCGCGCCAGCACGACACCGTCATCGAAGTTGACGTTCATGTCGTCGTCGCCCTGTATCAGGAAGACCGGTGACTCCCAGGTGTCGAGGTGTCCGACGGCGGAGTGCGCGAATCCCACCGGATCGGGCGCGGTGTGCACGCCGGCCATGTCGAAGCCGACCTTGAAGAGGTCGGAGTGCAACGCCAGGGCCTCGGAGGTCATGTAGCCGCCCCAGGAGAGGCCATAGATGCCGACCCCGCGATTCGCATCGACGTCCTTGCGAGCCATGAGGTAGTGCGCCGCGCCGACGAAGTCGAGGATCTCGGAGTTCCCTGCGAATCCCCAGCCCGGCGCATTCCGGAATGCCTCGCCGCGCATGATGCTGCTGCGGTACTCGACCGACAGGACTACGCAGCCGCGGCCGGCGGCGAGGTACTGGTTCATGTCGTACAGGTATTGATAAGCCTCCATGTAGTGAAACCCCGGCAGCATCTGCCGCCGGATCCCGCCGTGCGAGAAGATGATCGCGCAGCCGTTGGGATGCGCCGGAACGAAGAGTTGCCCGAAGGCTCTCTGCCCGTCGGAGCCGGCGAACTCGACCAGCTCGGGCTTCACGAGCAGTTTGCCCGGGAACGAAGCCAGTGGCTGAGGAAGGGCTGCGGCGCGGGTCGCGCCGCGCGCCTCGCGGACAAACAGCTGTGGCGGATCAGCCCATCCGGCACCGAGGTATGCGAGCTGCCCCCCCGCAAGCGGGATCGGTGCCCACTGGCTCTTCTCGCCGCTCGTGATCGCGCGCGGCGCCGTGCCGTCGAAGCCGACGCTCGAGATGTGCCGGCGCCCGAGATCGCCGATGTTGGTCGCATAAAAGAGATGCCGGCGATCCATCGACATCGCCACCGTTTCGACCTCGCCGACGCCGGGGGTCAGCAGCAGACCCTCCCCGCCCGCAGCGGGCACGACGTAGAGATGGCGCCAGCCGTCGCCTTCCCAGGCGAATGCAATCCGGTCGCTGGCCGACCAGAATAATTCGTCGCCGAACTGGCCCGGGCTGTAGTGCTGGTCGAGCCGGTAGTAGACCGAACCGACGCCCGGCTTCGCCTCCCAGATCCGCCGTGGCACGAGGTCTGCGAGCGCGACGGTCCAGATCGCCCACGGGTGCTCCGAGCGCATCGGGCCGCAGTAGCGCTCGCCGCCGCCGCACCAGTTGCGCTCGAGCCCGGGCGAGTCGCTCGGCTCGCGCCGAAACGCGAGCTGCCGGCTGTCGGGCGACCACACGGGCCCGAGATCGATGTCCTTGCCGTGCGGGATCAGCACGGTCGCGCGCGCGGCGAGGTCGCGGACCTCGATTGCGCCGCCGCGCTCGTAGGCGATCTTCTTGCCGTCCGGCGAGAAGCGCATACCGGTGTGCGGGCCGAGGAGGAATGATTCCGGTTCCCCGACTCCGAGCAGACGATGATTCGACCAGAGGAGCCCGGCCGCCATCACCATCCCACCCGAGCGCCACAGGATGTAACGGTCGTCGGGCGTGAAGATCGGCTCATTGCCGGTGCCGAGCAGGCGCGGCGCATCGTTCTCGGTCCCGATGATCCATACCTGCTGCTGCGGCATCTCGGGGGAGGACGGCGGATTGGGCGAGTCGCCGTGGCGATTTACGCGCCCGCCGCGGACATACGCGACTGCACCGCCGGACTTCGAGACGGCAATGTGGGAGAGATCGCGTCCGTCGTCATCCGGGTAGTTGACCAGGCGACGCGCCTTCTCGCCGACGCGCAGAAAGTACACGTTCCGGCTCTCGGCCTCGCGTGTCAGGTACGCCACTGAAAGGCCATCGCCCGCGGGCGCCGGAGGCTCGATGTACGGCGTCGCGATGATCGAGGCCATCGTGAAGCGCTCCGACGGCAGCTGCGGTGGCGGTTGCCACGCCCGCGTCGCCAACGCAGGCACCGGACGCGTGAGCTCGCTCGAAAGCAGGCCTTCGACGCCGCGCGTGAAGCTAATGCTCAGTCCGTCCTCCGACCAGTGTGGGTCCGCATCGAGGTCGAAGGCAGGATCGACGTAGCCGATCTGCTGGCTCGCGAGGTCGTAGACGGCGATGAACTGCCACTTGTCACTCGCCGTCCCGTCATCGCGCCAGGTGCGCCGGTCCTCGTACGCAATGCGCCGGCCGTCGGGCGAAAACACGATCTTGCCGATCGTGCCGCGCGTCGACAGCAGACGGTCGGGTGCAGTCCAATCGCTGGAGGGGCTGCTGCGCGTGGCGCTGAGCAGCTGCCGCCGGTCATCCGACGCCCAGACGGCGCGGAGCCCGTCGGCGGACAGGCTCGCCGAGGACGGCGGCTTGATCAACGTTTCCGCAGGGCCCGCCCAGCTCGGCGGCTCGTGAACGGCCGGCGCCGCACTCGCGGCCGGCGTCGCGTGCGCGACCGAGAGCGCCGCGACCGCGACGGGAAAAAGCACGAGTGCGATGGGGGCCCGGAAGAATCCGGCGCGATCTTCAACATGCAGCATGGGTTGGCCTTCGGTCTGGCGTGTCGTTCGAGTGGGGGCGGCCTCGCGCGTCATCCTACACAACCCGCCTGAGACCTTGCTCATTCAGCCGCGGGGCTCGGACGGAGGGGGCCCCGATGCGGCCTGCGTGCTCTACAATTCGGGGATCCGGAACCGAACTGGGGGAGCGCGGTAGCTATGCGCGTGACAGCTCTTGCGTTGGGGCTGAGCCTCGCTTCAGCCGTGCCTGCTCTCGCGGCCGATGTGACCGTACAGCCCGCGGCAAAGCACCACATCTACCTCTGGGGACCGGGCGATCTCGGTCGGCTGCGGGCAACCAAGCCCGGTCACTACGCCCGGGCGGAGAAGATCCTCGCGGCGGCCGGTCGGCTCTGCCGCCCCGGACCGGCGCGCCTCCAGTTCACCGCGGCCGGCGGCAGGGACGTCCGCTGCTATGGGATACTGCTCCGGACCAGCAATCCGCCGAAGCTCGAGATCGATTTCACGCTGGACGACACGCGCTATAGCGCCCTGATCACGATCACCGACGATCCGCCCCGGGTGATTCCCGCCCGCTAGACGCCGATTATGTGCAGAGCCGAGACCGTCCATAGCCGGCTCGGCGCCGTCCGTCGGATCGCCCCGCTGATGTGACGTAGTACCGGTTTGCCGCGCCGAAGCTTTCGGTAGATTGCCCGCCATGAAGCGGCACAAGACCCAGCGGGGCTTCACCCTGACCGAGCTCATGGTGGTGATTGCGATCGTCGCCATCCTGATGACCATCGGGGTGCCCTCTTACCGGTACATCTCCAACTCCTACCGAATGACCGGCGAGGTCAACGGGCTCCTGGGCGATGCCCAGTTCGCGCGTTCCGAGGCCATCAAGGAGGGCCAGCAGGTCATCCTGTGCACCTCCACCGACGGAGCGACGTGCGCCAACGTCACGACCTGGCAGGCCGGTTGGATCGTGTGTGTCGACCTCAACAACAACAACACTTGCGACGACGGTGAGCCGGTGCTGCGGTCACAGAAGGTATTCGTCAACACCGACACCTTCGTGTCCGATGTCACCAGCAACACCAGCACCGTCATCTTCAACCGTGAGGGTTTTGCGGTGGGCTTCCCCGCCCTGGCGGTCCTCACGCTGCACGATGCAACCACGAATTCTGCATGGACGCGCTGTCTGGAGATCCAGACCGTCGGGATGATGACGGTCGTGAACCACATAACAGCCCCTGTGGTGTGCACCTGATGCGCGCTCCCGACATCACCGCCGGGCGAACCAGCGGCTTCAGCCTGGTCGAGGTCATGGTGGCCGTGGTGGTCATCTGCGTCGGCCTGCTCGGCATCGCCAAGATGCAGTCGCTCGCCATGTCGAGCACCAACATGGCGCGCATGCGCTCGCTCGCCGCCCTCGAGGCGGCGAGCCTGGCCGCCGCCATGCACGCGAACCGCAGCTACTGGGCCGGCGCGAATGGCAACCCGCCGCCGCCGGCGCTCATCACCTACGATCCGGTCAACCTCGTGCAGGGCCTCGCAGCTGTTCTCTCGCCGGCAGTACCTGCAGCGTCTTCCAGCCCGACGACAATTGCCGAGTACGACTTCGGCAACTGGGTTACCGGCCTGTCCGAGCTGCTGCCCGGCGCCAATGCCACGGTCTCCTGCAGCGGCGCGACACCGCCTGTCAACTGCACCATCAACATCACCTGGACCGAGAACCCGGTGGCGATGACGCAGCAGGAAGCGCAGCAGTCCGCGGGCAATCCGCTCCAGGGCTTCAACAACCCGACCTACACGCTGGACGTCGAGCCATGAGATCTCCGATGCAACAGCCGGTTTCAGTACGCAGCGGCCTGCAGCGCGGCTTCACGCTGGTCGAGCTGATGGTGACCGTGGCGATCGCCATTTTCCTGCTGTTCGGCCTCTTCTCGATCGTGCAGAACGTGCGCGTGACGTATGCGAACCAGCAGCTGCTCGCTCAGCTCCAGGACGCGCAGCGCCTGGCGATGATCATGATCACGGATGTCACCCAGGAAGCGGGCTACTTCCCGAACCCCCTCCTCTACGCCGCGACGGACCTGCCGGCCATCGGCGTCTTCCAGGTCGGTCAGGCGATCAGCGGCACGCACACCGGTCCGAACGTCCCCGACACGCTCCTGGTGCGCTACATGACCGAGAGCGGCGATGGCATGCTCAACTGTCACGGTACGTCGAACATCAGCGGCGGCACCGTCGTCTACACCAACAGCTTCAGCGTCAACCAGGCCACAGGCCAGCTGCTGTGCGATCCGGGCGACGGCACGGGCCCTATGCCGCTCGTGACCGGCGTCACGAACCTGCAGGTGCTTTATGGGGTGAAGCGCAACTTCGGCATCCTCGGCAACGACGTCGACACCTACCTGACCGCCGACCAGGTGCTGACCACCGACTGGCCCAATGTCACCTCGGTGACGATCACGCTCACCTTCGCGAATCCGTTGGCCGCGACCACGACCAGCGAAGGCGTCAATCAGCCGGCGACGTTGCAATTCACGCGGGTGATCGACGTCATGAACCGCACCGGGGAAGGGGAAACCTGATGAAGGCTCGCTATAACAACGCGGCGCCCCGCAGCGCGGCACGCGGCATGGCGCTGATCACCTCGCTCCTGCTGCTGCTGATCATCACGCTGCTCGCGCTCAGCATGTTCCGCAGCTTCGGTATCCAGGGCCGCATCGCGGGCAACACCCGCGAGAAAGAGCGGGCGCTGCACGCCGCAGAAGCCGCGCAGCAGTACGCCGAGTATTGGCTGATGAACAACAGCGGGGCAGTCAGCGACACCGCATGCACCAACCCAGCCAACAACTGGCTGAACGCCAACGCCAACCAGGGCCAGATCTGCTCGAACCAGCTCGCCAGCGTCACCACGGTGCCGTGGACGGCGGGCGGCGGGCCGGTGGGTGTGTACTACAACCCGGGGTTTCAGCTCGATCAGCAGGCCGCGGGCGCCGTCGCCAACAGCGTCGCGCAGCTGCCGATCTTCTACATTGCAGACCTCGGGGCGATTCCCGCGGGCTGCGGCGCTGGCTCCACGTGCTCAGAGCTGTATCAGATCGATGCCGTCGGCTACGGCGGCAATACCAACACCGTTGCCGTCGTCGAGAGCACTTTCGAGGTCGGATCGGGTGTGAGCTGTTTCGCACCATGTCAACCGGGGTCCCCATGATGAACGCCAAATTCACCGCAGCCGGCGCGCTGCTCGCCCTCGCTGCCGCCTCCGCGGCACAAGCGCAGACCATCGTCAGCGAGGACTTCACGCGCGGCACGACCAGCAACAGCTGGTACTCCTTCAACGGCGCCTGCCTCACCGCAAGCACCGCCACCGGCACGAGCCCGGGTCAGATTCCGGGGTGCGAGTCGGCGGCGCTCCAGGCCTACTACGGCCAGAACCAGGTCGGCGGCTGGAACGGCGTCGCCGGCACTGCGACGACGCTCCCTGACCCGCTGATCGCGCCGTCCGCCGGACCGGGTGAAGGCGCGCTGCGCTTCACGAACGGCTCCCCGGGCGGCTACTCGCAGAACGGCCAGATCCTCTCGAACTGGACGTTCCCGTCCGGACAGGGACTGCAGATCACGTTCATGACCGTGAGCTATCGCGGCGACTCGAACGGCTACTACAACAACGCCACCAACCCGGGCGACGGCGCCGACGGCATGAGCTTCTTCCTCACCGACGCCTCGCAGGCCTTTCTCCCCGGCGCCTGGGGCGGCAGCCTCGGCTATTCCTGCTCGAACACGAACCCGCCCTACAACGGCATGACGGGCGCCTACCTCGCCGTCGGCATGGACGAGTGGGGCAACTTCCTGAACGGCTCGGCCGCCATGCCGGCATCGGCGTGGCTCAACGGAGTTCTCAATCCCAACCCCAACGCCATCAGCGGCGACAACACCGCGCTTGGCTACGGCGAGCGGCCCGACCGCATCGGCATCCGCGGCCAGGGCAACGTCAACTGGGCATGGCTGAGCGCCAACTATCCCCATGTCTACCCGGCCAGCTTCACGACGGGCCAGCAGCAGACTGCAGTTCAGGAGACTTGCGAGAACGGCGTCTTGTGGGACGAAGTGCATAACCGAGCAGTAAACGCCAGCGATGCGGCCGTCACCGGCAGCAGCGAAGTGGCGGTGCCGGACTACACCCCGATCCCGGGCGCGTATGTGGAGCTCCCGGAGACCGGCGCGCACGCGGTCCACATCGCCACCGAGTACTCCGCAGGCGGCTACAGCCGCCAGCAGGCGCAGCCGATCTACTACCAGCTGAAGCTGACCCAGAATGGCCTGCTGTCCTTCTGGTACAGCCTGGGCGGGGCCAACGGCGTATTCCTGCCCGTCATCAAGAGCCAGAACATCACGGCGCCCAATTCGTCCCTCGTGCCCACCAACGGGGCCCTGCCTGCAAACTTCCGCTTCGGCTTCGGCGGCTCGACCGGCGGTAGCAACAACATCCACGAGATCCTGTGCTTCCAGGCGGCGAACCTGGTGCAGTCGGCGAGCGGCGCCGCTGCGAACGAGAAGCAGTCGGCCAAGATCGAGACCGGCATCCAGGCCTACTTCGGGTTCTACAACCCGAACGACTCCACCGGCAAGCTCACCGCGTACGCGCTCGGGACCGACGCCACCGGAGCGATCGTCATCGCCTCGGCGGCCACCTGGGATGCGTCGTGCGTTCTCACCGGATCGAACGCCTGCAACACCATGAGTGCCACGGGCACCGGGGGCCCTGCGATCACCGTCGAAGCGCCCACGAGCCGGGTGATCCTCACGCAGAACGGCGCGCAGGGACTCGCCGGCGGCATGGAGTTCGAGTGGAACGCCTCCCATACGCCGACCGCCACGCAAGAGGCGTCCCTCGAGTACGGCGACGCCGCGGCGAACGTGCCGACCTACGGAGAGGATCGCCTGAACTTCCTGCGCGGTGTGCGCACCAACGAGATCCCCTCGACCGGCCCCACTGCGACGCAGTTTCTGCGCAAGCGCGACAGCGTGCTCGGCGACATTCAGAACTCGAGCCCCACCTGGGTGGGGCCGCCGAGCGAGCCGTTCGCGGCCACCTGGACTGACCGGCTGTACTCGAGCGCCACCATGCCGGAGAACAGCGCAACGCAGCCCTACACCACGTTCGTCACCAATGAGGCGACGCGCTTGAACGTGGTCTACGTTGGCGCGAACGACGGTCTGCTGCACGGCTTCAGGACCGGCGCCTTCAACTCCAACGGCAGCTACAACTTCAGTGCACCGAACGACGGGTATGAGGTGCTCGCCTACATGCCGAACCAGGTCGTCAACGACATCCACAAGGCGATGGACCCGCCGGATCCGACAGCGAGCCCTGCGACCACCACGCCCACCTACGATGCGACGCTCGATTTCACCAATCCGTCCTACGGCCACAACTACTTCGTCGACTCGACGCCCGACGCCGACGACATCTTCTACGGCGGCGAGTGGCACACCTGGCTGGTCTCCGGCCAGGGCGCGGGCGGCAACACCATCTTCGCTCTCGATATCACCAACCCGGGCAACTACGCCGCCGGCACCGAGAGCGGCGGCAATTTCAACGAGACCAGCGCCTCGACCCTCGTGCTGGGTGAATGGACCGGAGGCACTCCGAAGTACAACGCCTCGGGCGTTGTCACCGGGGCCAACCCGGGCAACTTCACCTGCAGCAGCAATTCCCAGGGCGCCGTCGCCAACTGCAGCGAGAGCCTGGGGAACACCTACGGCACCCCTGCGGTGCGCCGCATGCACAACGGCCAGTGGGCGGTGATCTTCGGCAACGGCGTCACCAGCACCACCGGAGATGCCGGCATCTTCATCATGCTGGTCGACAAGACCAACCCGCTGAGCAACGCGCCGACCTTCTACTACATGAGCACGTCCAATGGCAGCCAATGCGTCAGCACCAGCGGCGCCCTGTCTACGGTCAGCGGCAGCACTGCCGGCGGCAACGGCATCGGCTATACGTCCCCAGTCGACCTCGACGGCGATCACGTCATCGATTACATCTATGCCGGCGACCTGCAGGGCAACCTCTGGCGCTTCGACGTCACCAGCTCCAACCCCGCCAATTGGGCGGTGACCTGCGGTGCGCTCTTCAAGACGCAGACCGCCCAGCCGATCACGACCGCCGTGGCAGTGGCCGCGGGCCTCGCCGGCTCGCTCCAGCAGCGGCTGATGGTCATCTTCGGCACCGGTCAGAAGATTCCGCCGAGCAATACGGCCGCGGTCAGCTATGCCATGGCCCAGCAGGACCTCTACGGGGTCTGGGACTGGAACATGAGCCACTGGAACAGCCTCTCCAGCACCCAGTACGCGAGCCTCGCGTCCTCGGGGGTGAGCGGGCCGCTCACGCAATCGAGCCTCGCAGGCGAGACGGTCACGGTGGTCGGCGGCACCGGCGCCTCAGCCGGCGATCGGGACATCAACAGCGCTGCCACGATCTGCTGGTCGGGAACCACGACCTGCGGCTCGGGCAACGACCAGTTCGGCTGGTTCATGCCGCTGCCCGGCAGCAACTCGGTGAACGGGACGGTGGCGAGCTACGAGCAGTTCATCTACAACCCCGACATCATCGGACCGGCGGTCGTCATCAACTCGATCCTGCCGGCCGCCAACGTTCCGACCTCGTGCACGATCGCTTCCGACCAGGGCTGGACCTATGCCGTCTCGGCACTGACCGGCAGCGCGCTCACCAACGCGTTCCCCATGTACAACGACGCCAACGCTGCGGGTGTGAACACCAACGCCACCGGCGGCGTGTTCCCGATCCAGAACTCGACGGGTCAGACGTACCTCATCTACCAGACGGTGCCGGGTACTCCGGGGAAAACGCCGTTCAACCCGGGTGCCAACACCACTGCCAAGCGGCTCACCTGGGTCCAGCGCCGTTAACCCGAGGCCGTCCACCGAGGTTTCCTGACAGAGGTTCAAATGCAAGCTCGTACCGCTTCACGCCTGCCGCAAAGCGCCGGCTTCACCCTGATCGAGCTCATGATCGTGGTCGTGATCGCCACCATCCTGCTCTCGATCGCGGTACCGTCGTACATGAGCCAGATCCGCGAGTCGCGTCGCACGGATGCGCGCACGGCGCTCCTCGACCTCGCCGGGCGCGAGGAGAGCTACAACGCGACAATGAATACCTACACCCCTACCCCGGCGAATCTCGGCTACGCGGCCTTCCCGCAGTCGATCGGCAGTGGCTACTACACGGTCACGGTCGCGTGCGTCGCTGCCTACGGGGCGGCCCTCGGCTGCGACCCGAACGCGAACCCTCCCACCGGTCCCTCTTATTACCTGACGGCCACTCCGGTTGCCGGCAGCAGCCAGGCGAACGACGGCCAGTGCACCTCGTTCTCGGTCGACTCGCAGGGAAATCAGTTCTCGACGGGCAGCGCCACGCCCACCACTTGCTGGTCCTCGCAGTAGCATAATCTCTTTTAAATCAATCTCCCGCAGTGAGTTCTTCACGCTGGAGATCAGTATCGGTCTCCCTGCCAGCCCCAGTCGGCTCGACGTCACCCGGGATGCTTCGCCCGGCCGCTCTCCCTGTCAGGCAGGGCAGCGCCGGTCCCTCGCGCCTCGAATCGACATATTTCTCTCCTAGATTTTGAGCTATATTTCCGCCGCAGCCGCTTGAGCGGCTTGGGATTCCAATACCAAGCGGATAATAAGAACTCACCGATGCCGCCCGCGCAGGCGCGAATGGAACTACACCTGAGCGGACCGCGTGCGACCGAGGTAGTGATGAGCACTACATGGGAACAGCTTGAGGGGGCCGCGCTGTCACTTGCGCGTTCCGGGCCGATCAAGGAGCGCCTGACCGACGCGTACCGCAACCACCTCGCCTTCGTGAACGTCGAGGAGCTCCCGGAGTTGCTGCGTGCACCGTTTCGCGCCTGTCACGATGCGCTGACGCGCGAGGTGCCGCTGCGCGGTGAGGACGCGGTACGCGCGACGGTGCGCAAGCTCTCCAATCACGAGGCCGACGAGCTTGCGCTGAGTGTCATGCAGTTGTTCGCCACCATCGCACGCGAGGCGGCGCTGCACGAGGTGGCGATCGAGCGCCCGGCCGCCGAAGTGGCCGTCGTCAACGGCAGCGGCGCAGCGCGCGCCAAGGCGTCCAAGCCCTCCCCGCAGGTGATTCCGCTTTACGCCGTGGAGGCGTAGCCGTCGGGTCAGTCGAGCTTGAACTCGATCGTATCCCAGCGCGTCGTCTCCTCGTGACGCGCCTGGCGGCGGATCGCATCCACGAGCGCGCGCTCGTCCCACTCGACCGTCTCGTCGGCAAGGTCCAGGACCGCTTTCGGCACATCGCGGCCCTGACCGAACGGCTTCATGAGGATGACCGGCTTGTTGCTCGCCTGCGCGAACAGCAGCTCGAAGGTGAGCAGCTCCGCGTGCGTGTCGTGCAGGCTCGCCAGCGCGATCACTGCCTCGACGGGGGCGATCTGCCGGCGCAGATCCTCGCGCCGGACTTCCTTGTCCGCGCCCGCCGGCGGCTTGTCCGGCGTACTGTAGTTGCGATAGAAGAAGTTGCGCGCACTCTCGAGATACTCGAAGACGCGCAGGTAGTCGTCGCTCGTCTCCCACGCGTGCGTAACGAAGAGTCGGACCGGATTCGCCTGCGACATGGGAAGGCCCCGCAAGACGCCTTGCACCGCCCTCCAGTCTCGCACAAGCTCGCCGGAGCGCAAGGGCCGCGGCCGCGCTTTGCACCCGCGGGCGCGTGCGGAGCGGGCTACAATGCATGCGACCCGTGCGCCTGCTCGTCTACAACATCCGCTACGCCACCGGAACAGGTCCGGCGTTTCATCTGCCGCTGCCGGGCGCCGGCTACCTGCGCAGCAACCGCCGCGTGCTCACCGGCATCACCGACTTCATCCGTGCCGAGCGCCCGGACGTCGTCGGACTGGTGGAGGTCGATACCGGTTCGATCCGCACCGGCATGCTGAATCAGGCGGAATACATCGCCGGCCACCTTGGCCATTACTCGACGTTCCAGAGCAAGTACGGCGCCGGCTCGATCAACAATCTGATGCCGATCGTGCGCAAGCAGGGCAACGCCTTCCTCTCCGCCCCGACCGTGCAGGAGGAGCGCTTCCACTACTTCGACACCGGCATCAAGCGGCTGATCATCGAGCTCGAGCTGCACGAGGTGTGCGTGTTCCTGGTCCACCTGTCGCTGAAGTTCCGCCAGCGTCAGTACCAGCTGCGGTCGCTCCACGATCTCATCATCCAGTCGGCCAAGCCGGTGATCGTCGCCGGCGACTTCAACACCTTCTGGGGCACGCACGAGATCTACCTGTTCATGCGCGCGGCCGGACTGCGCAGTGCCAACACCGCGGGGCTGCCGTCGTTTCCATCGCGCGTACCGCGCATCGAGCTCGACTTCATCCTGGTGAGCGACGGCATCGAGGTCAGCAACTTCCGCGTGCCGGATGTGCGCTTCTCGGACCATCGTCCGCTGGTGTGCGACTTCGAGGTGCTGCGCGGCGAGCGCGCGGCGCATCCGCGGATGCTGCCCGCGGCGCACGCCTGAAGCAGACGAACCGAGTGCCATGAGCGACCCGCAGCCCATGAGCAGCGACACCGCCGCCTGCTGGAGCATCGAGCGCGACACCGACGGCGTTGCCTGGCTGACGCTCGACAAGCCCGCCACCTCCGCGAATGTGCTTTCGAGCAGCGTGCTCATCGAGCTCGACGCCATGCTCGCTGCGCTCGAGCGCCAGCTGCCGCGCGCGCTCGTGGTGCTATCCGCCAAGAAGAGCGGCTTCGTCGCCGGTGCCGATATCCGCGAATTCACGGCGCTCACCGACGCCGAGAGCGGTTACGCCCTCATCCACCGCGGCCAGCAGGTGCTCGACCGCCTGGCTGCGCTGCCGTGCCCGAGCGTCGCGGCCATCCACGGGTTTGCGCTCGGCGGCGGGCTGGAGCTCGCACTCGCCTGCCGCTACCGTGTCGGCGTCGGCGACGAGCGGCTCTCGCTCGGGCTGCCGGAGGTGCAGCTCGGTATCCATCCCGGCTTCGGCGGCACCGTGCGCAGCGTGCAGCTGCTTGGAGTGCGAGCCGCCATGCAGCTGATGCTCACCGGCAAGCCGCTGCGCGCCGCCGATGCGCAGCGCTTGGGACTCGTCGACCGGCTGGTGCCTGCGAGTGAGCTGCGGAGCGCCGCTCGTGCCCTTGCCCTCGACCCGCCGCCGGCGCGCCGGCCGCCGCTCGGCGTGCGGCTCCTCGGCATGGCCGTACTCCGGCCGCTCGTGCGACGCTCACTGCTCAAGCAGGTGGCGCGGCGCGCGCCCCGGGCCCACTACCCGGCCCCCTACGCCATCATCGACCTGTGGAGCCGCTACGGCGCGCGGGGCCGCGCCGCCTACGAGGCCGAGGCGCGCTCGATCGCGCAGCTCTTCCTCACCGAGACTTCCCGCAACCTGGTGCGTGTCTTTCTCCTGCAGGACCGCCTGAAGAGCTCGGGCGGCAAAGCCGGCGCCGAGGTGCGCCACGTGCACGTGGTGGGTGCGGGTGTCATGGGCGGGGACATCGCTGCCTGGGCAGCGCTGCGCGGCTGCACGGTGACGCTGCAGGACCGTGCCGCCGAGTACGTCGAGCCGGCGCTCAAGCGCGCCGCGGAGCTGTTCGGGAAGCGTCTGCGCGAGCCGGCCAACAGCGCCGCGGCGCGCGAGCGGCTGCGCGCGGACGTGGCCGGGGACGGCGTCGCGGATGCCGACGTCGTCATCGAGGCCATCTTCGAGAGCCTCGAGGCCAAGCAGGCGCTCTACGCCCAGCTCGAGCCGCGCATGAAGCCGGCGGCGCTGCTCGCCACCAACACCTCCAGCATCATGCTCGAGCCGCTCGCCGCGCAGCTGGCGCAGCCCGGACGGCTGGTCGGTCTGCACTTCTTCAACCCGGTCGCGCAGATGCCGCTCGTCGAGGTGGTGCACTCCGCGCGCACCGCGCCGGCGGCCGCGCAGGCCGCGGCGGCTTTCGCCCGGCGCCTCGACAAGCTGCCGGTACCGTGCCGCAGCGCACCGGGGTTCATGGTGAATCGCGTGCTGATGCCCTACCTCGACGAGGCCATGTACCTCGCCCAGGAGGGCGTGCCGCTGGCGGTGATCGACGCCGCGGCTGTCGGGTTCGGCATGCCGATGGGCCCCATCGAGCTCGCGGACGTCGTCGGGCTCGATGTCGCCGCGCACGTCGGTGAGATCATCGCCCAGGGACTGAAGCGCCCGGCACCGCAGCTGCCGCTGCTGGCGCAACTGCTCGCCGCCAAAAACCTCGGCAGGAAGAGCGGCCGCGGCTTCTATCCGTGGCAGGATGGCAAGGCGGTCAAGCCCGCCGGGCCCTCCCTGCCCGCCCCGCCCGATCTCCTCGATCGCCTCATTCTCGCGCTCGTCAACGAGTGCGTCGCGTGCCTGCGCGAGCGTGTCGTCGAGGATGCGGATCTCGTCGACGCGGCGGTGTTGTTCGGAACCGGGTTCGCGCCGTTCCGCGGCGGACCGCTCGCCTATGCACGCAGCCGCGGCCCGGCGGCGATCGTGACACGGCTCACAGAGCTCGCGGCGCGCTACGGCGAGCGCTTCGCGCCCGACGCCGGCTGGCCGCTGCTCGGTGCGTCACGCTGACCGGGCGCCCCCCTGTGCTACCATCCGACGCGCCGCGCGCTCAGCCCGGGAGCGCGAAAATCGTGGCTTTTAGCGCGCGGCCCGAGGCGGAAATGACCGAAGACGGCGAACCCAGTTGGCAGCTGCTCAGGACCTTCGCGCCGCTCGACGGCATGAAGCGCGAGAACCTGGCGGCGCTTGCCAAGAAAATCACCGTACGCAAGCTCCCCCCCGGCAGGCTGCTGTTCGACGCCGGTGACACCGCCAAGCGCACCTTCTGGCTCGTGAGCGGCGCGCTCGAGATCAGCCAGGACGGCCGCGCCGTGACGGTGATCCGCTCCGGCACACCCGAGGCCAAGAACCCCCTCTACCCGCAGCTGCCGCGGCGCGTGAGCGCACGTGCCGCGGCGGACGTCAGCTACCTCATGATCGACAGCGACCTGCTGGACGTCATGATCACCTGGGACCAGACCGGCAGCTACGAGGTCGGCGAGCTGCAGACGGAACTGCAGAACGCCGGCTCCGACGACTGGATGACGACGCTGCTGCAGACCAAGGCGTTTCACCGCATTCCGCCGGCCAACATCCAGGCGATCTTCCAGCGCCTGCAGCGCACGCCGTGCCGCGCCGGCGAAGTGGTCATCAAGCAGGGCGGTGAAGGCGACTTTTTCTACATCATCGTGAGCGGCAAGTGCGCGGTGTCGCGCGAGACGCCGCTCAAGCAGGAGGGCATCAAGCTCGCCGAGCTCGGGGTCGGCGACACCTTCGGCGAGGAGGCGCTGATCGCCGAGGCGAAGCGCAACGCCACCGTCACCATGCTCACCGACGGGGTGCTGATGCGCCTCAACAAGCAGGACTTCCGCGAGCTGATGAATGAGCCACTGCTCCAATGGGTGACGCGCGAGCAGGCCGGAGACATCGTCAAGCGCGGCGGCCGCTGGCTCGATGTGCGGCTGCCGAGCGAGCATCAGACGCTCGCCATCGAGGGCTCGCTCAACATTCCCCTCTATCTGATCCGCCTGAAGCTCTCGACGCTCGATCGCAATGCGGCCTACGTCGTCTATTGCGATACGGGCCGGCGCAGCTCCGCGGCCGCCTACCTGCTGGTCGAGCGGGGCTTCGACGCCCATGTGCTCACGGGGGGCTTGAGCGACGCCAACGCCGTACCGCCGGCCGAGGCGGCGGCGGCCGCCGCGCCCGCTAAGAAGCCCGCCGCCAAACCGCAGTGAGGTTCAAATTCAACTCGCACTACACGGACTTTGCCCGAAGAACATGCCCGGGGATTGCCGCTGTGTTCACCGACGAGGCGGGCGAATACATCGTTGAGAGAAGCGAATTGCCCGAGCAGGCGGGCTCTCTGGAGTACCGCCTGTCGATCAAGCGATCGGACGGACAGCCGATTCGGACGTGGCGGGTGCTGCAGGATATCAAGAACGCCGTAGCCGGGAACGAGCGGTACGCGGTCGAGATCTATCCGCCCGAATCGAAGGTCACCGACACGGCGAATATCTATCACCTGTGGGTATTCGCGGAAGGCGCCGGTCCCGTCGTGAACCTATTGCCTCCCGATAAGCCGCAGGCCTGACCGGCCCGACGCTACATCGTGTGGGTCGCCTTGTCGCCCGAAAGAGCGCCGGCGAGATAGGTCTCGATCTTCTTCTGGGTCTGGCCCCGGTCCTGCTCGGAGAACTGCACGCCGATGCCGGCCGTCCGCTTGCCCTGCGCGCCCTTGGGAGTCACCCAGATGACCCGTCCGGCGACCGGGAGCTTCTCGTCCTCGCCCATGAGGTTCAGCAGCATGAACACCTCGTCCCCGAGGCGGTAATTGCTGTTGGTCGGGATGAAGAGCCCGCCGTTCTTCACGAACGGCATGTAGGCAAGGTAGAGCGCACTCTTGTCCTTGATGGTCAGAGTCAGCAAACCCGGTTTGTTCGCGCCCGTTCTCACGTCCCCGCCCAGAACCCTCGCTGGTATTGCACTCATCCGCGTCCCCCGATTGCCGCGGCACCCGCACCGGATGGCGCGAGCCGCCGCAGCACCGCTTCGAGCGCCAGTCCCCGGTTGAGCGGCGCATCGAGCGCCCCGCGCAGGTCGCGCACCTCGTCCAGGAGCCCAAAGAGCTGGCGTATATTCAAGAACGCATCCGCAGTTGACAAGTAGTCCCCAGCGCGCACTTCTGCAATCTCGGGCGCAGCGTGCTGCCGGCGACGAATGCGTTCTGTGAGCCAATTCTCAATGCACCGCAGTCGCAGCGGCAGTTCCGAGCGCGCCCAGCGCTCGGCAGCCGCCAACGGGTCCGCCCGCCCGGCGGCGAGCTCCTCGAGGATCCGCTGCACGTCGGCCCCGACCTGCGCGAGCGCGGCCGGGTCGGCGCTGGCGAGGAGGAACGGCGCCTCGCCAACGACCGCGAGAGCCGCGGCCCAGTCGCCCGGACCGCGGGTGTCGACGAGCCACGCCACGGCCTCGGCGCGCGCGGGCGCGCGAACCGGGAGGCGCTGACAGCGCGACAGCACGGTCGCGGGCAGCCGTGAAGGCTGGGTCGCCACCAGCACCAGGAAGGTACGCGGCGGCGGTTCCTCGAGCGTCTTCAGCAGCGCGTTGGCGCCGAAGCGATTCAGGGCGTCCGCCGGGGTGAGGATGCCGACCTTGTAGCCGCCGGCGTGGCTGGTCAGCGCAAGCTCGGCGGCAAGATCCCGCACCTGCTCGATACGGATCTGGCGGGACTCCTCGAGCGGTGTGATACGCATGAGGTCCGGATGCAGGAGCGCCGCCGCCCGACGGCAGCCGGTGCAAATCCCGCAGGGCGCTTCCCCGGGCCGTTCGCACAGCGCAAGCCGCGCCGCCCACAGCGCCAGCCAGTCCCCGCCTGCCCCCGGCGCCTCGTGAATCAGGAGCGCGTGCGGCAGCCGGCCGGCGCGCTGCGCGCGCGTGAGTGCTGCCGCTGCCGGCGCGATCCAGGGCGGGATGGCCTCCGGCGCATCCCTCAAAGCAGCTTCTCCAGCACCGCGCTCACCTGCGCCTCGACCTCGGTGCGCCCGGCCGCGGCATCCACGACGTGGAAGCGCCCGGGCTCGCGGCGGGCGAGCTCGAGGTAGCCCGCACGCACCCGCTCGAAGAATGCGGCTGTCTCGTCCTCGAAGCGATCCTGAGGCGCGCCGCCGCCCGCGCGGCCGCGGGCGCGCGCGAGCCCGACGCTTACCGACAGGTCGAGCAACAGCGTGCAGTCGGGCGCGAGTCCCCCGTGCACGGCGCGCGCCAGCGTCTCGATGAGCTCCGCATCGACCCCGCGGCCTGCGCCCTGGTAGGCACGCGTCGCGTCGGTGAAGCGGTCGCAGATGACCCAGTCGCCGCGCTCGAGCGCGGGACGGATGAGATTCTCGAGATGCACGCCGCGTGCGGCGAACATCAGCAGCGTCTCACTCACCGCCGACATGGGCTCCCCGCCCCGCCCGAGCACGACCCCGCGCAGCGTTTCGGCGAGCGGTGTGCCGCCGGGCTCGCGCGTCAGGCGCGTCGGAATCGAGCGCCGGGCAAGCCAGGCACAGATGAACTTGGCGACCGTCGACTTACCGGCCCCCTCGATGCCTTCGAGCGTGACGAAGCGCCCGCGCGGGACGGCCGGGCTCATGATCTGGGGCTCCCCTTCATGGCGTGCTGCGACGGATTGCGCAGCCGGTTGAGATAGGTCTTCACGTTCAAATTATGCTCTTGTAGCGTTTTGGAGAACTGGTGCGCGCCGTCGCCAAGACCGGTAGCGACGAAGTACAGGTCGCCGGTCTCGTCGGGGTGGACGACCGCCATGAGGGAATCGCGTCCCGGGAGCGCGATCGGAGTGGGTGGAAGCCCGGTGCGCGTGTAGGTGTTGTAGGGAGAGTCGGTCACCAGGTCGCGCGTATGGATCTCTCCATCATAGCGGGCGCCGAGACCGTAGATCACCGTCGGATCGGACTGCAGCCTCATCCCCTTACGCAGCCGCGCCACGAACACTCCGGCGATGCGCGGGCGCTCGGATTTCAGCGCCGCCTCCTTCTCCACCACCGAAGCGAGAGTCAGCGCCTCGTAGGGCGTCTCGAGCGGCAGCCCGGAAGCGCGCTCATTCCAGGCGTCGGCGAGGACGTGCTGCATCGCCTGGTAGGCGACCTCGAGAATCGCCACATCGCTGGTATTTGCGGCGAAGCGGTAGGTATCCGGGAAGAAGCGTCCCTCGGGGGTCTCGCCCGGGTGGCCGATCGCCGCCATGATCGCGGCGGGGCTCTTGCCGGCGAGCGTGTGCTGAACGTCCGGCTCGTGCCCGAGCAGACTCACGAAGTCCGCGAACGTCGAGCCCTCGACGACGGTCAGCTGCTCGAGGATCACCCTGCCCTCGACGAAGAGCCGGATGATCTCTGCGGCGCTCGCGTGCGGCGGTATCTCGTAGGTGCCGGCCTGTACCCGCGGCTGGCCGCCATGCAGCCGCAGGTACCAGTGCACCGCGCGCGCATCGTGTAACGCGCCCTGCGCCTCGAGGCGCCGCAGGGCGGTGCGCACGCTCATCCCCGGTGCTACTTCGATGCGTGAGGCCGCGCTCCCGGGCCCTGGTGCGCGGTACTCGTAGTCGAGCCACTGCCACAGACCGAAAGCGAGGCAGCCGGCGAGCACGACCGCCGCCGCCAGGGCGACCGACCCGCGGCGCAGCAGCTTTGCGGCTTCAGTCATCGCCGCCGGCCGCAAGCAGGGCTGCAACGCGCTCCTGCACGGCACGGGTGACCGGACCGGGAGCCCACACGCGCCCCTCGAGCGCCCTCACCGGACGGATGCCGATGAGAGCGCTGGTCAGAAACACCTCGCTCGCCTGCATCAGGTCATCCGGCCGCAGCTGGGTCTCCTCGAGCACAATCCCCGCGGCGGGCGCCTCGCGCATCACCACCTCGCGCATGACCCCGGCGACCCCGCAGCGATCCACCCGCGGAGTGCGCAGCCTGCCGTTCTGCACGAGGAACACGTTGCTCATGACGCCGGAGACGAGATTACCCGAGACGTCGAGCATCAGAGCTTCGGCAATGCCGGGGTCGCTCCACTCGTGCCTCGCCAGCACCTGCTCCAGGCGGTTCAGGTGCTTGAGTCCCGCAAGCAGCGGATTCTCGGCCAGCCGCAGCGCCGCGAGCCTCACCCGCACGCCCGCCTCCGCCGGATCCTCCTGCGGCCAGCGGTACCTGAGCGTGACGCGAGTGGCCTCCTCGGCGCCCGTGACACGGTAGCCCCGCTCAACTGCAGGCCCGCGCGTGACCAATACCTTGACGATCGCGCGACACACGGGCGCTGCGAGGGCCTCGATCTCCGAGCGCAGCGCATCGGCGTGCCTGAAGAGGATGTGCAACCGCGTGCAGCCCCGCCGCAGGCGAGCGAGGTGCAAGGACAGAAAGCGCGCGCGCCCGCCGACGCACGCAATGGTCTCGAAGAGCCCGTCGCCATAATGCAGCCCGCGCTCGAGCGCGGAGACTGCGCCCTGCTCGAGGCCGTTTACGGCTATGCGGTCGGGCGCGCCGTGGTCGTCAGCCGCCATAGTCGCCTCCGAACGCGCGCAGCAGCCCGCGCGCCTTGGCACGCGTCTCCTCGAGTTCCCGCTCCGGGTCCGAGTCCGCGACGATGCCCGCGCCGGCGCGGAAGTCGACCCGCCGGCCCGTGAGCGTCATGGTGCGGATGAGGATGTTGACGTCGAGCCGACCATCCCGTGTCAGGTAGCCGAGGGAGCCCGTGTAGGCACCCCGCCCTACCCCTTCGAGCTCGGCGATGATCTGCATGCAGCGGAATTTCGGGCAGCCGGTGATGGTGCCGCCCGGGAACACCGCGCGCAGTGCGCCGATCGGGGTCACTTCCGGGCGCAGCAGGCCGCTCACGTTCGAGACGATGTGGTGCACGTGCGCATAGGACTCGATGCTCATCAGCTCATCGACGCGCACGCTGCCGGCCTCACAGACGCGCCCGAGGTCGTTGCGCTCCAGGTCGAGCAGCATGATGTGCTCGGCCCGCTCCTTGGGGTGCGCGGCCAGCGCGGTCATCTCCGCCGCATCGGCCCGAGGCAACCGGCTGCGCGGCCGCGTGCCGGCGATCGGGCGGGTGTCGACGCGCCGGCCGGACACTCGCACCAGCCGCTCGGGCGAGGAGCTGAGGAGCGCCACCTCGCCCCACTGGGCGAGCGCTGCGAACGGGGCGGGATTGGCGGCGCGCAGACGCTGATAGAGCGCCGCGGCCGGCGAGGCTCCTCCGTCCACTCGGGCGTCCACGGCGCCGGCAAGCTCGACCGTCCAGGGTCGCGACAGGTTCGCCTGGTACACATCCCCCGCCCGCACGTACTCCTTCGCACGCCGGACGCGCTCGAGGAAGTCCCCGGGATCCTCTTCCACCACCGATTCGACCCCGAGCGCCCCGGTCACGGGTGTGCCGCGGGCAGCTTCGCGCGCCTCGGCGACCAGCCGCTCGAGCTCGGCGGCCGAGTCCGCTTCGGCGACCGCGTACACGCGGTCGTCCGCATGATCGTGGACCAGCGCGCACGGCGTGCGCAGGGCGAACGCCCGCCACGGGAGCGGCGCGCGTGGAAGGTTGAGGTGCGGCTCGATCTCCTGCGCCAGCTCGTAGCCGAGATAGAGCGCCCACCCGCCCGTGAAGGCGGCGGCGCCCTCACCGCCGTCGGGCCGGCGATGCGGCACGCTCTCCGGCGCGAGGCTCTCGCTCCGCCACCATTGCTCGAGGGCGGAGAGGAATCCGTTGCCACCGGGGCGCAGGCCGTCCGCCTCGAGGCGGCCGTCCGCGGTGAGCCAGAGCGCGGCGCGCGGGAACGCCAGCAGCAGGCTCGCGCTCCCGAGCGGTCCTGCGGCGGCGCTGTCGAGCAGCAGCGGATAGCGTGCAGGCTCGCGTGCCGCCAGGCGCTGCAGCGTGGCCGGCGGAACGTCGACGAGCTCGCGAAGGATGGGCGCGCGCGTAGCGGCAGGCGCTTCAGGACGTGAAGCGCCGGAAGATGAGCGAGCCGTTGGTGCCGCCGAAGCCGAAGGAATTCGACAGAGTCACGTCGATCTTCATGCGCCGCGCGGTGTTCGGCACGTAGTCGAGGTCGCACTCGGGGTCGGGCGTGCGGTAATTGATAGTGGGCGGCGCCACCCCGTCGCGGATCGCGAGCACCGAGAAGATCGCCTCCACCACACCGGCAGCGCCGAGCAGGTGGCCGGTCATCGACTTGGTTGAGCTGACGGCGATGCGCCGCGCGTGCTCGCCGAAGGCGCGCTTCATGGCGACGGTCTCGGCCTTGTCACCGAGCGGGGTCGAGGTGGCGTGCGCATTGACGTACTGGATGTCGCCGGGACCGAGCGAGGCATCCCGGAGCGCGTTGAGCATCGCGAGCCGCGCGCCATCCCCGTCCTCGGGGGGCGCGGTGATGTGGTAGGCGTCGCCGCTCATGCCGAACCCGACGAGCTCCGCGTAGATGCGCGCCCCGCGGCGTTTCGCGTGCTCGAGCTCCTCGAGCAGCACCGCCCCGCCGCCGTCGCTCAGCACGAAGCCGTCACGGTCCATGTCCCAGGGGCGGCTCGCCTCCTGCGGCGCATCGTTGCGCGTCGAGAGCGCCTTTGCCTGGCCGAAGCTGCCGAGCCCGCAGCGGGTCGTCGCCATTTCGCCGCCGCCTGCGATCATGACGTCGGCATCGCCGTACTGGATCGAGCGCATCCCGAGGCCGATCGCGTGGGTCGAGGTGGTGCACGCGGTGACCACGCCGAGGTTCGGACCCTTGAGCCCGTAGCGGATCGACAGGTGCCCGGCGATCATGTTGATGATCGTCGCCGGCACGAAGAACGGCGAGATCTTGCGCGGATTGTTGGCCTTGAGGTATTCGCTGTGCTCCGCCTCGATGGTGGCAAGCCCGCCGATGCCGGCGCCGCACACCGCGCCGCAACGGGTCGGATCCGTCTTGCCGAAATCTATCCCGGCGTCGGCGACGGCCTGCACACCGGCGGCGACGCCGTAGTGCATGAACTCGTCCATCCGGCGAGCTTCCTTGGGCGGGATGTATTGGGCGACGTCGAAGTCGCGTACCTGGCCGCCGATGCGCACCGGAAACGCGGTGACGTCAAAGCGGGTCACCGGGCCGATGCCGCTCTCCCCGCGCAGGATCGCGTCCCATGCGGACTGGACGGTGCTTCCTACCGGAGACACCACTCCCAGACCCGTCACGACGACGCGGCGCTTGCTCACAACTTGCCTGTTAGAGGCGCGCGACGCGGATCAGGACTTGGCGCGGCGCTCGTTGATGTAGTCGATGGCCTGGTGCACGGTGGTGATTTTCTCGGCGTCCTCGTCCGGGATCTCGATCTCGAATTCCTCTTCGAGAGCCATCACCAGCTCGACCGTATCGAGTGAGTCGGCTCCGAGATCGTCCACGAACGAGGCATCATCGGTGACCTGTTCCTGTTTGACGCCCAGCTGCTCGGCAACGATGGCTTTGACCTGCTGCTCAACTGTGCTCATTAGCGGTGGATCCTTATGTAGGCTTTTGAGGGGCTCGTGCTGACCGGCATACCCGCGCGGGCCGTCGCCGGACAGCGGGCGCGGTATTGTAGGGGAACACCCCAGGAGCTGCCACTGGGCAGGGGCGGTTGCGAGTGCTTGTTTTTACTCGCGAAACTTCCCCCGCCGCCGCACCACCAACGGCTGCGCGCGCGTGGCGATTGTGGCGCGCGGCCAACGTCCGTTACGGCATGTACATGCCGCCGTTGACGTGCAGCGTCTCCCCCGTGATGTAGCCGGCCGCCGGTGCCGCAAGGAACAGCACCGCGGCGGCGACCTCGGCCGCGGTGCCGAGACGCGCGAGCGGAATGCGCTGGAGCAACGCCCCGCGCTGCGCCTCGTTGAGCGCGCGCGTCATATCGGTGTCGATGAAGCCCGGCGCGACGGCGTTCACCGTGATGCCGCGGGAGGCCAGCTCCTGCGCCAGCGACTTGGTGAGCCCGAGGAGGCCCGCCTTCGCGGCCGCATAGTTCACCTGCCCGGCGTTGCCGGTTACGCCGACGACCGAAGTCAGATTGACGATCCGGCCGCGACGCTCCTTCATCATGCGCCGCACGCACGCCTTGCAGAGCCGGAACGCCGCCGTGAGATTGGTCGCGATCACCCGGTCCCAGTCCTCGGGCTTCATGCGCAGCAGCAGCGTGTCGCGCGTGATTGCCGCGTTGTTGACGAGGATCGTGGGCAGCTCGCCCGCCGCCTCGAGCTCGGCGACGAGTGAATCGATCGAGTCGGCGCTGCCGGCATCGAGCACGGCGCCGCGGCCGTTGCATCCGTGCGACGCAAGGGCTGCGGTGAGCTTCGCCGCGCCTTGCGCCGTCGTGGCCGTGCCGACGACGCGCGCGCCGGCGCCGCCTAAGGCGAGGGCGATCGCGTGCCCGATGCCGCGCGAGGCGCCGGTGACCAGGGCCACTTCGTTGTCGAGGAGCTTCTCAGGCATGTGCGTTTCTCAGGTCGGTGGGCTTTGGTGTGAGTCTCGGGTCGAAGTCAGGGCCGCATCGATCGACGCCGGATCCTCGAGCGCCAGGAACTCGAGGTCCGCTCGCCGCTCGATGCGGCGGTTGAGCCCCGTGAGGACTTTGCCTGGCCCGCACTCGATGACCTGCGCGAGGTCCTGCGAGACGGCACGCAGCGTCTCGGTCCAGCGCACCGGAGAGGATAGCTGCCGGACCAGGAGCGCCTGGATGTCAGCGGGCTCGGAGTGCGCCGTTGCATCCACCGCGCTCACGTAACGCATCCCCGGGGCACGCACGGCGGTCGTGAGCAGTCGCTCGCGCAGCCGCTCCCCGGCCCCGCGCATCAGGCGCGTGTGCGAGGGCACACTCACCGGCAGCATCACGGCGCGCCTGGCACCCGCGGCTTTCGCCGCTTCGACCGCGCGCTGCACGGCGGCGCTCTCGCCCGCTATGACCACCTGCCCCGGTGCATTGAAATTGGTAGGTTCCACGACGCCTGCTGCGGCAGCCTCCCGGCAGGCAGCGGCAACGGCGTCATCGTCGAGCCCGATGATCGCTGCCATGGCACCGCTGCCGGCGGGCACGGCCTCCTGCATGACCTGGCCGCGGAAGCGCACCAGCTCGACGGCGGCCCCGAACTCGAGCGCCCCCGAGCAGACGAGCGCGGTGAACTCCCCGAGGCTGTGACCGCAGACCACCGCCGGAGCCGCCCCGCCCCGCTCCCGCCATGCACGCCAGGTTGCAACACCCGCGGCCAGCATCGCCGGCTGTGTCCGCTCGGTCGCATCGAGCGCCTGCGCGGGGCCTGCGCTGACCAGCGCCCACAGGTCGTAGCCGAGCACCCCTGAGGCCTCCTCGAAAGTCGCGCGCACCGCACCGCTCGCCGCCGCCAGCGCACCCAGCATGCCGACCGACTGCGAGCCCTGGCCCGGGAACGCAAACGCAAAGGCCATCCGACCTCCCTACTGCACTGGAAAAATCGCCTGCTGTCGGCGATTTTTCGGACATCAGCTTCGCTGCCGGGCGCCAAAGGCGCGACTTTGGCGCCCTGCGCCGCTGAAAAATTATAGCGGCTCGGCGAGTGCCCTTCGGCCGCGGGGCCTGAGGAACGCCGCGACCGCAGCTCCACCCACCACGCCATAGAGGTGCGCGTCGACGACCACCTCGGTCCCAAGGCCCGAGAGCGGCAGCGCTCCGACCAGGTGCTCCCAGACGAGTTTCGCCGCGAGGAACGCCGCCAGCAACCAGCCCTCGGGCTCGCGGCGGCGCAGGTGCGCGAGAGTGCCCGCGGCCATGACCCCATGCAGGACGCCCGAGGAACCCACATACCACCCGACAGTCGAACTGCACATCCACAGGCCCGCGTCGATGGCCGCGGCCGTCCCCGCGAGAATCGCGAGCCACTGACGCACGCTGTAGTCGCGTGCGAAGAGCGCCCACATGAGAGCCAGCCCCGCGCAATTCAGCAACGCGTGCCGCAGATCGAGATGTACGAGGTGGGCGGTGACGAGGCGCCACACCTCGCCCGCCGCCAGCGCCCCCCGCTCGTATTCGAGCATCCGGCGCCCCGCCCCGCCGGTTGCGGTGAGCGCCAGGAGCGCCGCGCACACGAGCAGGAGCGCCAGCCCTCGCCAGCCGTCGCAATTGAGCGACGCCAGCAGGTGCGCCACGCGCTTCACAGGCCCTGCAACCCCCATTTGTTATGATCCGGACCCGTTTTTTGGCTTAAAGCTGGCGGCAAAGACCGCCTGGATGCGGCCCATGAATGACATTGCCCACGAGGTTAGCAGAGGCCTGTCGAGGAAGCCGGCGGGTGCGCGCGGCTTTACCCTGATCGAGATCATGGTGGTGGTGATCATCATCGGGCTGCTCGCCGCCGTGATCGTTCCGCAGGTGGTGAGCAAGGTCGACGAAGCGCGCGTCGCCAAGGCGAAGGAGGATATCCAGGCGCTCGAGACCGCCCTGACGATGTACCGGCTCGACAACTCCAAATACCCGACTACGGACCAGGGCCTGCAGGCCCTGGTGGAGCAGCCGGCTGATCCCACCATCAAGAACTGGAAAGCCGGCGGCTACATCCAGCACATCAGCAAGGACCCCTGGGGCAACCCGTACCAGTACACCTATCCCGGAGCGCACGGCAAGGAATATGACCTCTACTCCCTCGGCGCGGACGGCCAGCCCGGCGGTGATGGGATCAATGCCGACATCGGCAACTGGAACCTTGGCGACTAGCCGGAGCTCCGGCGGCGGTGGGGGACCGCGCGGCGGGAGGCCGCTGCCGGCGCATGTCGCCGGCTTCACCCTGGTCGAGATCCTGGTCGTGGTGGTGATCATCGCGATCGTCGCCGCCGGCATGATGCTGTCGGTCAACCTCACGGGCCGCGACCGCGACCTGCAGCGCGAAGGCGATCGGCTCTTCGCGCTCATCAATTACACGCGCGAGCAGGCGGAGCTGCAGACACGCGAGTACGGCCTGCAGTTCACCGATGACGGCTACGAGTTCCTCGTCTACGACCCGCTGCGCGGCATCTGGCGCGACGTGACCGAGGACGATGCCCTCGATCCGCGCAAGCTCCCCGACGGGCTGGATGTGAAGCTGCGCGTCGAAGCCCGCGACATCGTGCTGAGCCACCCCGACAACTCCAAGGACAAGGCGAGCCTCGATGACAAGAGCTCGAAGGACCGGACCCCGCAGGTCATGATCTTCTCCGACGGCGATCTCACCTCGTTCGCCGCCCGCCTCGAGCGCGACAACGGGCTGCGCACCCTCACCGTGACCCAGGACGATACCGGCGCGGTCGTCGAGCAGCCGATGGTCGAGGCTCGGCAGCCGTGATGCGCGGCTTCACGCTGATCGAGGTACTGGTCGCGCTCACGATCGTCGCAGTCGGCATGGCCGCCGTGCTCGGCACCCTCAACTCCTCGGCCGACACCATCGTGTACCTGCGCGACAAGACCTTTGCCAACTGGGTGGGACTCAATCAGATCGCCCAGGTACGCCTCTCCGGCCAGCAGCCCGCCATCGGCGACAGCGACGGAAAAGTTGACTTCGCCGGCCGCAACTGGACCTGGCACCAGACTGTGAGCACCACGCAGGTTCCGGGCATGGAGCGCATCGACATCGACGTGCGCCCGAGCGACGTCAAGGTCGAGAAGGAGGACAGCGGCTGGTATGCCAGCATGAGCGGCATCTGGGGAGATGCGGTGGGCACACCCCGCGGCGACCTGCCGGACTGGGGCGCGCAGCTGCTCGCGCCGGGCACCGCGGGCGGCAGGCAGGGCACTGCCACGACGGGCGGCATGACCTCGGGTGCCTTCGGTCCGGCGACGACGACCGCACCGGGAACGCCCGCTCCGGCCAACCCGACCCCGCCGAGGAATCCATGAGCCGCCGTGGGCCGCGCCGCTTGCCGCGACCGGCGGGCCTCGCCGCCGAATGCGGCTTCACACTGCTCGAGCTGCTCGTCGCGCTCTTCATCGCGGCACTCATGTTCGCGATGGGATATGCGGCGATCAGCCAGGCGCTGAGCAGCCACGAGCAGCTGAAGGCGCGGCAGGCGCGCCTGGTCGAGCTGCAGACCGCCATGCGCGTCATGGAACAGGACTTCGTGCAGCTGGCGCCGCGGCCGGTGCGGCAACCGATCGGCGACGAGCCTGCGCAGCCGGCGCTGGCGGCCGCGTCCGCCGAAAGTCAGGAGGCCACTCAGGCGCTGGTCGCGCTGACGCGCAACGGCTGGTCGAATCCCGTGGGGCTACAGCGCCCGGCACTGCAGCGCGTCGCCTACTACTTCCAGAACGGCACGCTGCGGCGCGAATCCTGGTACGTCCTCGACCCGACGCTCTCCAGCACCACCGCCAAGCGCGACCTGCTGACACACGTCAAGTCGATCACTTTCCAGTTCATGGACGTGAATCACGTGTGGCAGCCCCTCTGGCCGCCCACGACCGTGCAGGGGACACTGGCCCAGGAGCTGAGCCTGCGCATCCGGCCGATCGCGGTACAGGTCACGATCGACACCGATGACTGGGGTCAGATCATGCGCATCTTCGAGGTGGCCGGATGATGCAGCGTGCGGCAGTCGCTGCATGCCCCGGGGCTCGCCGCGGCCGGTGCGCTGCACCGCCGCGGCGCCAGCGCGGTATTGCGCTGCTGGTGGCGATCCTCCTGGTTGCCCTCGGCACCATCCTCGCCGCCGCCATCGGCTACGAGAATGCGATGACCGCACGGCGCGGCGCCGCCACCTACGCCTTCGACCAGGCGCTGCTGGTGCAGCAGGGCGCCGAGGCGCTCGCCGCCTACGGACTGCGCGCCGCACAGCGGTCCGATCCGCAGCACACCTACGCCGCGCAGGGCTGGGGCAACCCGCTCGGGCCGCTCGAGATCGTGCCCGGGGTGATGCTGAGCGCGCAGCTCGAGGACCTGCAGGGGCGCTTCAACCTCAACAACCTCGTACGCGAGGACGGCACGCCGGACCCGGTGCAGGTCAACGCGTTCATGCAGCTGCTCGCGATGCTCGGGCTCGAGCCGAAGTGGGCCGGCTACATGGTCGACTGGATCGACCGTGACATCGTGCCCTCACAGCCCGAGGGGGCCGAGGACAGCTTCTACATGGGACAGAGTCCGCCGTATCGCACGCCCAACCGCTATATCACGAGCGAGAGCGAGCTGCTCGCGCTGCCGGGCTTCGGGCGCGATCGCTACATGCGTATTGCGCCCTATGTCACGGCACTTCCCTACGGCACCAAGCTCAATATCTGCTCCGCATCGGGCGTGGTGCTCGATGCCTACCTCGGGCACGGCGACTTCAGCAGCGACGCCACGGGACTCACGGGCAACCGCGCGAACGCCAACGGCTGCTTTCCGGCGCCGAGCGATTACCAGGCGGCGTTCGAGGGCAACACGTGGGGCCAGGTGGCGCCGCTCGTGCAGCAGACCTCGGCGTACTTCCGCCTCGGCAGCGTCATCAGTATTGGCAGTACGGAATTCAACTTGTACAGTCTTTTGTTTGAGGATCCAACCGGTATGGTGCGCCCCATCATGCGCAGCTTCACCGCCGACTGAGGCGCCCCGTGGCGAGTACACATGGCTGACTGGCTGCTGCTCAGGCTCCCGCATGCCGACGGCGAGCCGGCCTCATGGCTGGTCGCCGACGCCAGCGGCGCGCCGCTCGGCGCGGTCGAGCACGGACCGGCCGAGCAGGCCGCGAGCGCCGCGGCCGGCCGGCGCGTCTGTGCGCTGGTGCCGGGCGCCGACGTGCTGCTCGCCGAGCCCGAGCTGCCGGCCAAGGCGGGTGTCAAACTGCAGCAGCTGCTCCCCTATGCGCTCGAGGAGCATCTCGCCGACGACATCGACGAGCTGTACTTCGCCGTCGGCAAGCGCCCCCCCGACTCGCTGCGCACGCCGGTCGCGGTGGTATCGCGCGCGCTCATGGACGAATGGCTGGCGGTGCTTAAGGCGGCGGGCATCGAGCCCGAGTGCCTGTACGCTGACAGCGAGCTGCTGCCGCGCAATCCGGGGCAGGCGGTAGCCCTGCTCGAGGAAGATTCGGTGTACGTGCGCGCGCCCGGCGGCGCACCCGTGAGCCTGCCGGCGGACGCGCTCGGTGAGGCGCTGGCGATCGCGCAATCGGCGCCCCCGGGCACCTCGCCGCAGGCGATCTCGCCGCACGGGACGAGCGTACACCCGGCGGACGCCGACGCAGCACCCGCCGCGCCCCGCGGCCTGATTCTCTACACGGGCGCGGCCGAGTGGCAGCGCAACTCTGCGACCGTCGAGGCGGCTCGCGAGCACTTCGAGGGCATTAAGGTGCAGCTGCTCACCGGCGGCCCGCTGACGCTCTTTGCACAGCAGCTGCCGGCGGCGACCGCCATCAACCTGCTGCAGGGGGTGTACGCGCCTAAGAACCCGCACGCCGTGGGGTTACGCGCCTGGCGCATCGCCGCGGTGCTGCTCGCGTGCCTCGTGGGGCTTCACATCCTCGGCAAGGCGACGGAGCTGCACTACCTCAAGACCAAGGAGCGCGAGGTCGACGCCTCGATGCGCGACACACTGCGCGCGGCCATGCCCAACGAAACGGACACGCGGGATGCCCGCCACCGAATGGAGGAGCGGCTTTCCGCCGTGCGCAACGGCGGCTCCACCGGACTCCTGGCGGCGCTCGAGGCGCTCGCCTACGCGCGCAACTCCGCTCCCGGCACGAGTGTCCAGGCCATCAACTTCCACGATGGCGTGATCGACATGAAGGTCGCGGCTCCGGACGCGGCGAGTCTCGGGCACCTCTCGGAGCTGCTGCGCAACAGCGGCTGGCAGGCGGAGATCCTCGGCGGCAACAACGTCGGCAACACTTACGAGGGCCGCGTGCAGATCCATGCCGGCGGCACCTGAGGCGGGCATGGGAACGTACATGAGCGCGCCAGAGCCGAAATTCGCCGTGGAGTCGAAGTTCTCCCTTGCGCAGCTCTCCGAGCGCGACCGCCGTGTACTGGCCGTCGGCGCAGTGGTGGCGGCGCTGATTTTCGTCTTCGGCGTGCTGCTGCCGCTCGACCGCAGCGTCGCGCAGGCACATGCACGGCTGACGCAGAAACGCGCAGATCTCGAGTGGATGCGGGGCGTGGCACCGGAGATCGCCGCGGCGCCCGCGCCGCCGGCGCGCGGCGGCGAGTCGCTGCTCGTGATCGTCGATCGCTCGGCGCGCGAGTCGGGGCTCGGCAGCAGCATCGCCGGCAGCGAACCCGGCGCTTCCGGAACGCTGTCGATTCGCCTCAGCAAGGCACCGTTCGACACCGTGGTCGCGTGGCTTGCACGCCTCGCGCAGCAGAACGGCATCCACGTGGACTCCGCCACCATCGACAGTGCCGGCGGCCCGGGGCTCGTGAACGCCGCGCTGGTGCTGCATTCGGGTTGAAGTTGCGCCGCACGTTCTGGATCGTCGTGCTCGCGGTGGTGGCCTTTGCGGTCATCGTCGTGTCGCGGTTGCCGGCCAGCTGGGTGATGCCCTCGGGGAGCCGCGCCGGCTTCAGCTGCGCGAGCGTTGACGGCTCGATCTGGAGCGGCGTGTGCGCCGGCGCCGTCGTGCAGCGCATCGCACTCGGCGACCTCACCTGGGACCTCAGGCCCGTGCGGCTGCTCACCGGGGCGCTGGCCGCGCACGTGACGCTCGCCCACGGCCCGATCAGCGCCCGGGGCGACGTGGCGCTCGGCCTGGGGCAGCGGCTCACGCTGCGCAACCTCACCGCGGATCTGCCGATCGATCGCCGGGCACTGCCGCAGTTGCCGCGCGACCTGAGCGGCACGCTGCACCTCGATCTCGCACTGGCCCGCATCGAGAGGGGCGCCATCACGGAGCTTCAGGGCCGGCTCGAGGCGCACGATCTCGTCGACAGCCATGGGCATTCGACCCCGCTCGGCAGCTACGCGTTGACCTTCCCGGGCGCGGACCTGACGGGACAGCTACAGGACCTCGGCGGTCCGCTCTCCGTCTCCGGCACCGTGCGCCTCACACCGGGCCCCGGCTATGCCGTTCAGGGACTGGTCGCCGCACGCCCCGGAGCGACCCCCGATCTCGTCAACAACCTGTCGTACCTCGGGAGCGCCGATGCCCAGGGCCGGCGGCCGTTCTCGATGGCGGGAACCTTCTGACCCGCTAAACCGTCAGCTCCCGGAATGCCCCGAGCAGCGGGAAATACAGCGCGGCGCGCACCGGCTGCGGACCAAGCGCACGCGCGAGCGCCACGTAGTCGGAGAGCTGGGCCCGATAGCGCTCCTCCTCGCGCCCGAGAAACTCCTCGAGCGACCCGCCCTCGTGCCGGCTGGTCTTGTAGTCGATGACCCAGCGCGTGCCGCTCGCATCGACGAACGAGCGGTCGATGACGACGCTGCGCAGCCGCCCCCCAATGACGCCGGTGAGCGCGAGCTCGCTCGCCGCCTCGCGATGCGCGCCGCCCAGAATCCAGCGACCGCGCTCCTCGCCCAGCATGCGCGTCACGGCGGTGACGATCAGCCCGGCGGCCGCGGCGCGCTCGGCTTCGGGCACGCCCTGACGGCGCAGCTCCTCCACCACGCCCGCGCGGGCCGCCTCGACCGCGGCCGCTGTCGGCAGTAGCCGAGCCTCCGCGGCCCGTGCGAGGAGCCCGTGCACGATCGTGCCGATGTGCCGCTGCGTCTCCCCGACCCAGCTGAACTCGGGCGGCTCGAGCGAGCCTGGTGCGAGCGGCAGGTGCGTGAGCGGGGGTGGCGGCTGCGCGACGGGCCCCACCCAGTCCTCCCTGAGCCTCCGCAGCGGTGTTGCCGGAGCCGCCGCGCCGGCTGCGCCGCTGGCGGCCCCCGGGGCGGCCAGTGCCTCCTTGAACTCCGTGGAGAGCGCCGGCCAGAGACTCGCGAGCAGCGTGCCGCGCTCGGGAGTGCAGCTGCCGTCGCGCCGCCGCCCGGGGGCGCCCGAGAGCTCGAGCGTCTGCCGGGCGCGTGTCGCCGCGACGTACAGGAGACGCAGACGCTCGTGCGCCGTGCGCTCGTCCGCGAGCCTCGCGATCAGGGCACTCACGCGGTCGAGGTCCTCCTCGCCCGCGTTCGGCACCGGCGCCATCAGCAGGTCGCTCGCGCCGTCCGGGCGCGGCAGATCGATCCAGCGCAGCAACGGGCGCTCGCTGCGGCCGCTGCCGCGGTCGAGCGCCGGGATGAGCACATGATCGAACTCGAGGCCCTTGGCGCGATGAATCGTCATGATCTGCACGGCGTGCGCGCCTGGGGCTTGCGCAGCGCTGAACAGCTTCTGCAGCAGCGCCGGAAAGTCGTCCGGCCCGCGCCACTCGCCGGCCGCGGCCCGCTCTGCCAGCGCGCTGAAGAAAGCCCGCGCGTCCTCGAGCTCCTCGCTCGCGTAAGCGTCGGGCGCGCCGAGCTGCACCCAGGCGGCCTCGAGCCAGTCCGCGGGCGGCTCACGCCCGCGACGCTCGAGCGCGCGCGCCAGCACCTCGCGCAGCCGCACGATGCGACGCTGCTCCTCGGGCGCACAGCGCCCGAGGCGCTCGCCATCGGCGAGCGCCTCGCAGACGAGCTGCTCATCGTCGGCAGTCGAGAGCACGCTGAGAGTCGCCAGCCGCGCGCCGCACCAGGGAGCGCGCAGCACTGCCAGCCAGGCGCTGCGGTCGCCGAGGTCATTCAGTGCGCGCGCCAGCTGCACCAGGTCGCGGACCACGGGACGTTCCCCGAGTGATACCAGGTCGACGCCCACCGACTCGATGGCGAGGCTACGCAGCGCCGCGACGATCGGCGTGGCGTGCGCGTGCGCGGCGAGGAGAATCGCGATGCTCGAGCGCGGGCTCGCCACGCTCAGCTCGGCAACGCGCGCGGCGATGGCGCGCGCCTCGGCGAGTGGCTCGCCCGGGTAGACCGTCAGGCGCACGGCCGCGGCCGGTGGGACCGGCGAGTCGCGCGCCGGCACGCTGTCCGCAAAGCGCACCGCGCCGGAGCGCAGCGCGTCGTTTGCCGGGAACAGCCGCCCGAACACCTCGTTGGTCCAGGTGACCAGCGGCGCGACACTGCGGAAGTTGCGTGTCAGGCGCAGCGGTTCGAGTCTCACCCCGCCGATGCCGAACTCGCGCGCCGCGATGAAGAGGCCCACCTCGGCGTCGCGGAAGCGATAGATGGACTGCATCGGGTCACCGACCACGAACAGGGTCCGGCCGTCGCCCTCCTCCCAGCCGGTGGTCAGGCTCTCGAGGAGCTTGAACTGGGCGAGCGAGGTGTCCTGGAACTCGTCGACCAGGATGTGGCGCAGCGCGAGCCCGGTGCGCAGCGCGAGGTCGGTCGGCGCGCCGTCCTCGGTGAGCGCGGCGCGCGCCGCGCCGGTGATGTAGGTGTAGTCGACGCGGCCTGCGACTGCGAATTCGATCTGCAGCTCGCGCGCCGCTTCCTTGAGCACCCGCGCGAGCGCTGCAAGCGCCTCGCGGTCCGTGCTGCTGAGCGCGGCCTCCGGAAGCGAGGCGAGATCCGCCAGGCATTCCTGCGCGAGCGCAACCCCCGAGAGGTCGGCGATGCGCTCCTTGAGCATGCCGCGAGCGGCCGGCGCAGCGTAGGCGGACCCGAGGACACTCGCGCTCAGCGCGCGGCGCCAGCGGCCTTCCTTCGTCAGGACCAGCCTGGCGAGGCGCTGCCACGCGGCGAGATCCCCCGGCTCACTGCCGAGTGCGCCCACGCCGGGCAGTGCCTCGCACCCACACCGCAGCGCCGGCGGCAGGAGCTCGTGGGCGGCAGCGAGCCGCTCGCTCACGACGGCGGCAAGGCTCGTACTCACCTGCGCACCGAGCGCGTGCGGCTCGTGCCGCAGGATGTGCGGCAGCCAGTGCAGGCGCTCCTTAAGCATGTCGGCCAGCAGCCGCTCGACGCTGCGCCAGCTGTTGTCGAGCCGCTCGAAGAGCACGCCGGTATCGGCGGCGAGCTGCGCCTCGGCGTCTGCGCCCGCGAGCGTGCGCCGTGCCGCGCGCCGGTACAGCTCCTCGGGTGCCTCGGTGACCGTGAGCGCCCCGCCGGTGCGCGAGGCAACCGGCAGCTGCCACGCCAGCCAGTAGTTGAAGGAATCGATCGTCTGGATGCGCAGCGCGCCGGTGTCCTGCGCCAGATTCCAGCCGCGGCTCGCGGCATGGCGCAGCGCGCCGGCCGCGAGCTGACGCAGTTCCGCGGCGCACGGGTCCGAGTCCTCGATTTCCCCGCGCAGTGCGCCGGTCACGCGGCCGCGCATCTCCGCGGCCGCCTTGCGCGTGAAGGTGATGGCGAGGATCTCGCCCGGATCGTCAACCGCCGAGAGCAGGCGCAGGAAGCGCTGCGTCAGGACCGCGGTCTTGCCGGAGCCCGCGGGCGCCTGCAGCAGAATCGAGCGCCGCGGCTCGACGGCCGCCCGGCGCGCCTCCAGGTCCGCGCGGCGCGCGGCCGTCTCGTTCGGCGCCGGCTCACTCATCCGCAAGCCCCGGTGCCTGCCGCTCGGCGATGCGACAGATGTCGGCGACGTGGCAGAAGTGACAGGCGCCGGGCCTCGGGTCCACCGACGCCCAGCCGCGCAGGAAATCGCCGATCAGCCGTTCGACGAAGCCGCGCCAGGCGCGCTGCCGATGCCGCCACGCCTCGTCGGCGTTGCCGTCCTCGGCTTTCACGGCCCTGACATCCGGCAGGAGCCCGGCGGTGCGGGCGAGTCCGTTGAAGCGCGCCGCGCGCGCATTGACACTCACGATGGCGAGCGCTGTGACCTGCTCGCCGAGGGCGGCGAGGTAGGTCAGAAGCTGCGGGTAAGTCGGCCGCTCGCCGTACCAGTCGGCGCTCGGACTCTGGCCGGTCTTGTAGTCGAGCAGCGCGCGGCCGCCGGCCTCGAGCAGGTCGACGCGGTCGATGCGGATGTGAAGGGTCGCGCCGGCGAGCCTGAGCTCGCGCATTTCCTCGAGCGATTCGACACGGAACGGTTGGCGCGTGCGCTCGAGCTCGCACAGCGTGCCGAGCAGGTGCGCCGCGCGCCGGCACTCGCGCGCGATCACCGGCGAGGGACGCGCGAACATGTCGAGCTGGCCCGCGGGCACGGCGCGCCGCCGGCGTCCCGGGACACGCGGCGCCAGCGTGTCGTGCGCAGCCCGGGCGACGCACTCCTCGATCAGCTCGCCGAGCGCCGGCGCGGACAGCGCCTGGAGCACGCGCGAGTCGCCGAGGCGCCGCCACAGCGCCTCGAGCGCCGCATGCAGCAGGCGGCCGCGGTCCTGGGGCGCAACTCCCGGCTCTGCCGTCTCCGGCCGTGTGCTCCCCAGGCGCAGCTCCGCGTAAGCGCGAAACGGACACTGGTTCTGCAGCTCGAGGCTGCGCGTGCCGCGCGGCAGGCGCTGCCCTGGGCTCCAGGGGAGCCCCGACGGGTCACTGAGCCTCTCGGTGCGGTCCTCGCGGCGCAGGCGCTGCGGCAGCCAGCGGTCGGGGGGCGGCGCGGTCGCGGCCGGCGCCTGCGGCAGCAGCGGGCTCGGCAGGAGCGTCAGGTCGCCGGCGTGCGCCGGCGCCGACAGCACCAGGCAGCGCGTCCCGGCGCGCCACGCGGCGAGCAGAGTCTGCGCCTGCCGCCAGCGTCCGGCCGCGCCCGCCTGCGGGATGCCCGCGGCGCGCTGCGCGGCGAGCGGCAGGAACGGGTCCGGCGCCACCGGCTGTGGCAGCGCATCCGCGTGCAGGCCCGCGACCCAGATGCCGTCGTAGTGCACCACCGGGTCCGCGAGCAGCGGCGAGACGGTCACCGTTACGTCCTCGTCCGCCGGACGAAAAGCGGTACGAGCGGCGAGCTCGCCGAGCAGCTCGATGGCCTCCTTGCGCCCCAGCGTCCCGACGCTCACGTCCAGTGTCCCGAACTCATCGAGCAGCTCATGCCAGCGCATGACCGTCTGCTGCCCGGCGCTGTCGGCCCCCGCAGCGCCCGGCCAGCCGACCGCACTGAGCGCCGCGCGCCAGCGCTCCGACCACTGACGCGGGCCGGCCGCGGTTGCGCCGAGGTGACTGCCCGCATCCGCGAGCAGCGCGGCGAGCTCGCGTGCCGGGCCCTGAAGCGCAGGAGTCACCAGGCGTAGCGTCCCGAGCAGATCGCGCAGCGTGAGGACAAGCGCGGGTCGCTCGCGTGCGGCGAGGACCAGGCGGGCGCGCGCCTCAGCTGCCGGGTGCCGCCAGTACGGCGCGAGGAGCCAGGCGATGAGCCGCTCGAACTCCGTGGGTTCGCCCGCGAGCAGCTCGAGCGTCCTGAGCGCATGCGCGATCAGCGGCTGCTGCGCGAGGGGCTCGCCGCCTTCGATGCCGACCAGCGCCGCGCCGCTCCCGCCGCGCACCAGACCGCCGGGGTCGATCGCCTGGCGGATGAGCGCCGCGAGCCGCTCGCGCAGCCCCGGCGCGCCGGGCAGCATGACCAGGAGTCGCGCGTCGGGCTCGAGCTGCACCCGCTCGCGGCACCACGCCGCGATACGATCGAGCTCGTCCTGCGCATCGGCCGCGCGGACCACGCTGGGGACGCTCTGCGCCGCGGGCGCCGTCGCCTCTGCGGCGAGCGAGCGCAGCCGCGGTGTTACGGCGTCAAAGCCGCGCAGCAGCGCGCTGCGCGCCGCGCCGTCCGAAGCCGCCGAAGAGCCGAGGCGCGCTGCCAGCTGCGTCGCACTCTCCGCATTCAGCGCGCGGCAGCGTCCGGCGACTGCCTGCTGCACCTCGCGAAGCAGCGCGCTCTCACTCCCGGCGGCGCCGGCGGGCGTGAGGCCGTAGTCACCCGCGAGCTCCGCCGCGCGCTGCAGCGAGACCGCAAGCGCTCCCACATCGAGGAGCGGCAGGCCGCTCGCCGCCGCCTGCGTGCACTGTCGCCACAGGAGCCACTCCTCCCGCGCGCCGAGCAGGCGCGGCCAGCCGCCGCCCACAGCGACCGCTCGGCGCTCCACCTCGCGGCGAAGCCAGCCCGCCGCCGCAAGCACGTCCGCACTCGCCCATACGCGCCGGCCCGCTGCGAGCTCTCCGGCTGCGTACGCGAGGCGCACCGCATGGGCCCGCTGACGCGAGGGCACGACGAGCGTTCCCCCGTTCTGCAGATACGTGCTATCCGGGCTGTTGAGCCTAAACAAAAGAGGCTCTTGGGGTGCTTATAGAGAAGTTACTTGAACCTTGGAGCCGCGCGCACGACGTTGTCCGCGGAGCGGCCGCAGACAGAGGATAACCGTTACATCAGCTCGCGCCAGCGGTGACACGCCACGCGACGGCCGTCGAGCGCTTCCTCCCACGCCGGCAGACGCTCGGCGCACACCGCGAGCGCATGCGGACAGCGCGTGCGATAGACGCAGCCGCTCGGCGGGGCGAGCGGCGACGGCGGCTCGCCCGGGCGTGCGCCGGCCAACCTGCCCGGCTGCACCTCCGGATCCGGTACCGGGATGGCGGCGAGGAGCTCGCGCGCGTAGGGGTGGAGCGGGCGAGCGAAGAGCTCGGGGATCGGGGCGAGCTCCATCATCCTGCCGAGGTACATGACCAGCACCCGCTCACACAGCGCCCGCACCAGGGCGAGATTGTGACTCACGAAGAGCAGCGTCAGTCCGTGCTCGCGCTTGAGCGCACCCAGCAGCTCGACGATCTGCCACTGCGTCGGCACATCGAGCGCACTCACCGGCTCGTCGCAGACCAGCAGCCGCGGCTTGAGGATCATGGCGCGCGCGATACCGGCGCGCTGGCACTCGCCCCCGGAGAGCTCGTGCGGGTAGCGGCCCGCGAGCCGGGAGCCAAGCCCGACCCGCTCGAGCATGTGTGCCACCGCCGCCGCCCGCGAGGCGGCGCTAAGAAGGCGGGAATGCACCTCGAGCGGCTCGGCCACGATCTCCCCGACCGTCATGCGCGGATCGAGGCTCCCCAGGGGGTCCTGGAAGATGATCTGCAGGTCCTGCCGCAGCGCCCGCAACTGCTCCGGCTCGAGGGTGCTCAAGTCCCGACCCAGCCACACGACGCGCCCGGCCGAGGCCGGCAGGAGCGCGAGAATGGCGCGCGCGAGAGTCGATTTACCGCTGCCGGACTCCCCCACCACGCCGAGCGCTTGCCCGCTGCCTACCGAGAGGCTGACGGCGCTTACTGCCGCGAGCCGCCCCACCCTGCCCGGCCACGGGCGGCGCACTGTGAACTCGACGCTCAGATCGATCACCGACAGCTCGGGCGCCTGCGTCGCAGACGCCGATTCACCCGCGCTTGCCGGCGGCGCAGCGCCCGGCGCGGCCTGCGCATCCCGCAGCAACGCCCTCGTGTAGGCCTCCCGCGGCGCCTTCAGTACCTGGGTCACCGGCCCGGTCTCGATGATGATTCCGCCGCGCATCACCGCCACCCGGTCGGCGACCCCTGCGACCGCGCCCAGATCGTGCGTGATCAGCACCATCGCCATGGCCCGCTCGCGCTTCAATTGCGCGAGGAGTGAGAGGATCTGAGCCTGCACGGTGACATCGAGCGAGGTGGTCGGCTCGTCCGCGATCAGCAGCTGCGGCCCGCAGGCGAGCGCGATTGCAATCATGACGCGCTGGCGCATGCCGCCGGAGAGCTCGTGCGGGTACTGGCGCATGCGCTCGACCGGATCGGTGACCTGGACACGCTCGAGCAGCGCAACCGCGCGCCGGCGCGCCTCCGGGCGGCTCAGAGCGAGATGCCGCCTCATGACCTCCGCGATCTGCTCGCCCACGGTGAGGTGCGGGGTGAGCGAGGTCAGCGGATCCTGCGGCACGAGCCCGATGCCGACCCCGCGGACGGAGTCGAGCTCCACCGCGCCGAGGCTGAGCAGCTCCTTGCCGAGAAACCAGGCGCTCCCGGTGGCGCGGCCGTTGGCCGCGAGGAGGCCGAGGAGCGCGAGAAACACCTGGCTCTTGCCGGCACCGGACTCGCCGACCACTCCGAGGCACTCACCGCGTGCGACCGACAGCGTGACCTCGCGCGCCGCGGTGATCACGCCCTGCGGGGCCGCGAAGGTCACCGTGAGACCGGCGACCTCGAGCACGGTGGCCGGCGCCGCCGGCGCCGAGGCCGCACCCTCAGTGCTCGCGGGGATCGAGCGCATCACGCACGCCGTCGCCGAAGACGTTGAGGCAGATGAGCAGCACCGCGAGGAGGCCCGCAGGCACGATCAGCAGCCAGGGCGCCGACTGCATCTCCTGCGCCCCGACGTAAACGAGGTTGCCGAGGCTCGCGTGCGGCTCCTGCACGCCGAGCCCGAGAAAGCTCAGAAAGGTCTCGAACATGATCATCTGCGGGACGGTGAGCGCCGCATATACCGCCACGGGCCCGAGCAGGTTGGGCACGATGTGCCGCCGCAGAATGTCCCAGGAAGTCGCGCCGCCGGCGCGCGCGGCCTCGACGAACTCGCGCCGTTTGAGCGTGAGAGTCTGACCGCGCACGATGCGCGCCGTCGTGAGCCAGCCCACGGCCGCGACTCCCAGCAGCAGTACCGCGATGCTGCCGCGGCGGAAGAGCGTCGTCAGGATGATGACGATGAAGAGATAGGGGAGCGAATACAGCACGTCGACACAGCGCATCATCCACGCATCGGTGCGCCCGCCGGTGTAGCCGGCGATGCTGCCCCAGGTAATCCCGACGGCTACGCACACCGCGCTCGCCAGCAGGCTGATCACGAGCGACAGCCGTGCGCCATAGAGCGTGCGCACGAACAGGTCGCGCCCCAGGCGGTCGGTCCCCAGCCAGTGCGAGGCGGTCAGTCCCGGCGGAGCCGCCAGGTGCCGCCAGTCGAGGCTGTCATAACTCCACGGAGAGAGCAGCGGTGCGAGCGCCGCGAGACAGGCCACCGCCACTATGAGGACGAGCGCCGCGAGCGCCAGAGGGTTGGACTTGAGGCGCCGGCGCGCATCGCTCCACAGCCCACGCCCGTCCCGCGTCGCCCGCTCAGTCATGCCGCACGCCGGGGTCGAGCCAACCGTACAACAGGTCGGCGAGCAGGTTGCAGAGCAACGTGAGGACTGCGTACACAATGATCATCCCTAAGACGAGCGGATAGTCGCGGTCGATCGCGCCCTGCACGAGGTAACGGCCTGTCCCGGGCAGGCCGAATACGCTCTCGACCACGAGCGAGCCGGTGACGACGAATGCCACCGCGGGACCCAGGTAGCTCACCACCGGCAGCAACGCCGGACGCAGGGCGTGGCGCCACAGCACGCGCGCACTTCCCAGGCCCCGGGCGCGAGCGCTGCGCACGTACGGAGCGCGCAGCACTTCGAGAAGACTCGCGCGCATGAGCCGCGCCAGATAGGCCGCCATCGGCAGCGCGAGCGTCAGCACCGGCAGCACCAGATAGCGCGGCTCGCCCGCCTCCCAGCCGGCGACCGGCAGCCAATGGAGGTACAGCCCGAACACCAGCGCCAGCAGCGGGCCGATGACGAAGCTCGGCAGCGCGATCGCCAGCACCGCGAGCGTGGTCACGCCGTAATCGATGCCGGTACCGCGCCACACCGCGGCCACCACCCCGGCAGCCATCCCGAGCAGCACCGCCAGCAGCACTGCGGCAAGTCCCAGGGTGACCGACACAGGCAGACCCGCCGCGATCAGCTCGCTCACCGTGAAATCGCGCTGGCGGAGCGAGGGCCCGAAGTCGCCGTGCGCGAGATCGCGCAGATAGCGCAGATACTGCATCGGCAGCGGCTGATCGAGACCGTAGGCCCGCTCGAGGTTGGCGCGCACCGCCGGCGCCAGCGCCTGCTCCGCATCGAACGGTCCGCCCGGGGCGAGCCGCATGACGCAGAACGAAGCGGTGATGATGACCAACAGGGTGGGGAGGATTCCGAGGAGGCGCCGCAGCGCGTAGCCCAGCATGCATGGGACTTTAGGGACGCAGCGCGCAATCCGTCAACGCCGCGGCGTCTTCAGTCAACCTCGCGCCGTCTCCCGTCAACACCCCGTGAGACGCCCGGCTATACTGCCGCCATGAAACGCATTCTGGTCGGGATCAAGCGCGTGGTCGACTACAACGTCCGCATCCGGGTCAAGCCCGATGGCTCAGGCGTCGCCACCGACGGCGTGAAGATGAGCATCAACCCCTTCGACGAGATCGCACTCGAGGAGGCGCTGCGCATCAAGGAGCGCGGCGGCGCCGAGGAAGTGGTGGCCGCCACCGTCGGTCCCGCCGACTGCCAGCAGCAGCTGCGCACGGCGCTCGCAATGGGAGCGGACCGCGGGCTGCACGTGCAGGCCGACGGTGTCATCGAGCCGCTGGTGGTGGCGCGGGCGCTCCTGAAGCTCATCGAGCGCGAGCAGCCGCTGCTGGTGATCCTCGGCAAGCAGGCGATCGACGACGACAACGGCCAGACGGGGCAGGTGCTGGCGGCGCTGTGGAACCGCCCGCAGGCCACCTACGCCTCGAAGCTCGAGCTCACGGGAAACATCGCACGGGTCACTCGCGAGGTGGATGCGGGCCTCGAGACGCTGGAAATCGACCTGCCGGCGGTCATCACCACCGACCTGCGTCTCAATGAACCCCGGTACGTGAAGCTGCCGGACATCATGAAGGCGAAAAAGAAGCCGCTCGATACTCTCACCCTCGAGGCGCTCGGCGTGACGCCGCGCCAGCAGCTGAAGCTGGTGAAGTTCGAGCCGCCGCCGCAGCGGCAGAAGGGCATTCGCGTCAAGGACGCCGCCGAGCTGGTCGCGGCGCTGAAGAAGAAGGGCCTGCTGTGAGCGCGAAAATCCTCATCGTCGCCGAGCACGACGGCGCGCGGCTCAATCCGAGCACCGCCAAGTGTGTGAGCTGCGCGCGCGCTCTGGCGGGCGCCGAGATTGCCGTCGCGGTGTGCGCGGCGGATGCGTCCGCCGTCGCCGCGCAGGCAGCACAGCTCGCCGGTGTGAGCCGCGTGCTGACGGTCGAGCATCCCGCCAACGCCCACGCGCTGGCGGCGGTGCTCGCACCGCAGGTGGCCGCGCTCGCCGGCCCCTTCGCGCTGCTGCTCGGCCCGTCGACCACCTTCGGCAAGGACCTGATGGCGCGCATCGCCGGCCTCCTCGGGGCCCCGCAGGTGAGCGACATCATGGCCATAGAGAGCCCCACCCGGTTCCGTCGGCCGATCTACGCCGGCAACGCCATCCTCACCGTGGAAGTGAGCGGGGATTCCAAGGTGGTCGGCACGGTGCGCACCGCATCCTTCGAGGCCGCGGCGAGCGGCGGCGCGGCGCCGGTCGAGAAAGCCGCGGTGAGCGTCGAGCTCCCGACCCATACACGTTTCGTCTCGGTTTCGGCGGCCAGGACGGACCGGCCGGACCTGCAGACAGCAAGGCGCGTCATCTCCGGCGGCCGGGCGCTCGGCAGCGCCGAGGGCTTCAAGATCCTCTACAGCCTCGCCGACAAGCTCGGCGCTGCGGTCGGCGCCTCGCGCGCTGCCGTGGACGCGGGCTACGCGCCGAATGAGATGCAGGTCGGTCAGACCGGCAAGATCATCGCCCCCGAGCTGTACGTCGCGGTCGGGATCTCGGGGGCGATCCAGCACCTGACCGGCATCAAGGACGCGCGCACCATCGTTGCCATCAACAAGGATGGCGAGGCGCCGATCTTCGAGGTGGCGGACTTCGGGCTGGTGGGCGATCTCTTTCAGATCATCCCGGAAATCGAAAAGCTGGTTTGATCGGCGGAAAGCGCCGCAGGCGCTTTCCGCCAATACTACAAGTGCCCGAGCACGTGCTCGGCGGCGGACACCTTGAATTGCCCCGGTGCCTCGATCTCGACGTGGGTCGCCACGCCGTCCTTGACGATGATTGCAAAGCGCTGGCCACGAACGCCCATGCCGAAGCCGCGCGCATCGAGCTCGAGCCCGAGCGCCTTGGCGTAGTCGCCGTTGCCGTCGGCAAGCATCAGGATCCTGTCGCCGACGCCCTGGGCCTTGCCCCAGGCGTTCATGACGAACACATCGTTGACCGCCATGCAGGCGATCGTGTCGACCCCCTTGGCGAGGATCTGGTCGGCGAGCTGCACGAAGCCGGGAAGGTGCTTCGCATCGCAGGTCGGGGTGAAGGCACCGGGAACCGAGAACAGCACGACGCGCTTGCCCTTGAAGAGCTCGTCCGTCGTCATGTCCTTCGGGCCGTCCTTGGTCATGCGCCTGAACTTGCCTTCGGGCATGCGCTCGCCTGCCTTGATCGCCATGCTCAGAGCTCCTTCGCGGCTTTATGCGTGCCGATGCGCGCCGCGATGTGGGACCGCTGTGGTGCTCCCGGGCGCCGCGGTGCTCGCCGTACCCTGGCGGGCGCGCAGGACCCACAGACTCGCAATGCGCTCGAGGACGGGATCGCCCTTGACCGCCTTGAACGACTTGATCGCATCGTCCTTGCGGCCTGCCTTGAACTCGGCAATGCCGAGATCGAGCTGCGCTTCCGCCTGGTTCGTCAGGCCGCCCTTGGCGAGGCCCCTGGTGAACGCGTCGACCGCCTTGTCGTACTGTCCGTAGCCGAGGTACGCCTTGCCCACGCCGATGCTCTTGGCACCGGTCGCGGCGGCAGCCGCATCCCGCTCCGCCTTGGGGAGCGAAGCCTGGTCGGTGGTCGACTGCTGCTTGGCGCGATCGAGAAGGCGCTGGTTCTTGTCCTTGATGCGCTGGTCGGTGAAGACGCTCTTCTCGAACCCCTTCTGCAGGACGCTCACGGCATCGCCCGGCGAGCCCTGGTCGAGGGCGATCTGCGCCATCTCGCTGTAGTCCCCCGGATCGGAGAGCACATCCACCTCGTTCATCAGGCGGTAGGTCTGGAACAGCTGCGCGTCGTTCGAGGAGGTCTGCTGGCGCAGCCCGAAGAGCAGCTGCTTCCAGTAGTCGGGCTTGGGATAGTAGGTGACCAGCCGCTCCATCGTGCGGGTTTGACAGTCCTTGTCGTTGAGCTTCTGGCAGGCGCTGTAGATGAGCATGAGCGCTTCGTTCTTGGGCGCCTCGCCGGCCTTGATCTGGTTGTCGACGAGCTGCTCCTCGAACTTCTCGGTACCCTTCATGTCGCCCTTGAGGTAATACGACTGCCCCACGAGCGTCTGGATCTCGTTGTCGCCGAAGCCACCCTTGATGGCCCGGCTACCGAACTCGATCGCCTTGTCGTAGTCCTTCCCCTGGTACTCGATCTCGGCCACGGCGCGCGTCTTCTGTTGCACGTCGGGGCCGGTGAGGTACCCGTCGTCGAGCTCGGCTTCGAACGCCTTGGCGGCATCCGGAAGATCGTTGCTCTTGAAGTAGGCGAATCCGATCATGTCGTTGATCAGATGCTGATCGTAGGCGGTCTTGCCCTCGATTCCCTCGGCAGCCTTCAGCTTGGCGATCGCATCGGAGTACTTCTTGGCCTTGAGGTCGTCCTGCGCTTCCTTGAGCGGCTTCGCGAGCTTGGCGCTATTGGTCTGCTTGGCTGCATCCGCAGCGAGAGCGGGTGTCTGCGCCACCAGGGCCGCGAGCGCGCCGAGCGCCGCTGCCGTGCCCAGAAGCCGTGTGAGTTTTCCCGGAACCTTCATGATGATGTATCGCATTGCCTGAGGGTGAATGATGCTTGCTGACTACCCGCTGAACGCTTTTACGAGCCGAATTCGGCGGTATTGACGAAACCTATCTTCTGCATGCGGTTGCGCTGGGCGGCGGCCAGCACTCTTGCGACGATGTCGTACTTGCAACGCCGGTCGGGCCGCAGGTGGATCTCCGGCTGCGGGTCCTTGACCGCCTCGGTCCTGAAATAGGACTCGAGCTGGTCGATGCCGCTCACCGGCGTGCCGTTCCAGACGACCGTGCCGTCGGAATCGATCTCCAGATCGATGATCTCGGGGTTCAGATTCTGCGGCGGCGGCTGATTGGGGTTGGGCATGTCGAGTTTGACCGCGTGGGTCATCACCGGCAGCGTGATGATCAGCGTGACCAGCAGCACCAACATGACGTCGATCAGCGGCGTCGTGTTGATGTCGCACATCTCCTCCCCGCCCTTACCGACACTCATCGACATGCCGAACTCTCCTCTCAGGGCCGATTATTGATTGTAACCGGGTACGCCTATTCCCCGGTCCGGCTCGGTGATGAAGCCCACCTTGATAATGCCGCCGCGCTGGATGGCGAACATGACCCGCCCGATCGCCTCGTAGCGCACATTCTTGTCGCCGCGGATCTGGATCTCAGGCTGCGGCACGATGACAGCCACCGACTTCACCAGGTCGATCAGCGCCGCCTGGTTGGGCACCAGCGTGTTTTTCCAGTAGATGTTTCCGGCACTGTCCACCGCGATGGTGATGTTCTCCGGTTTCGTCTGCGTCGGGATGTTGACGGCCTTCGGCAGCGTCACCGGTACCGTCTTGGTGATCACCGGGATCGTGATCAGGAAGATGATCAGGAGCACCAGCATCACGTCGACCAGCGGCGTCGTGTTGATGCTCGCGATCGCGCTCTGTTCACCGGAGGCCGGACCGACACTCATCGACATGGCTCGCTACTCCTCAGGCGCCAACGCCAAGCGGATCCGGGACCTGCTCAGTGCCCGATGGCTCACTTGCCGATCGGGGCAGCCTTGGCGCCCGCCGGGCGGGCCCCGCCGGGCGCCCCCGAGTCAACGCGCACGCCACCCACCAGATAGGCGTGCAGATCGCTCGCGAAGTTCCGCAGCATGTCCTGCAGGACCCGGTTGCGGCCGAGCAGCCAGTTGTAGCCCCACACCGCCGGCACCGCCACGAACAGGCCCATCGCCGTCATGATGAGCGCCGAGCCCACGGGGCCGGCCACCTTGTCGATGCTCGCCTGGCCGGCAAGGCCGATGCTGACCAACGCGTTGAGGATGCCCCACACCGTGCCGAAGAGGCCCACGAACGGTGCCGTGGACCCCACCGTGGCCAGCAGCCCCAGGCCGTTGGTCAGCTTGCTGTTCACGCCGTCAGTGGCGCGCTGCAGCGTGATGCTGATCCACTCGTTCAGGTCGATGCGGTCGGTGAGGCGCCCGTCGTGATGGGAGGCGGCGCGCAGACCGTCCTCGGCGATCACGCGGAAGTCATCGCCCTTCTTCAGGCGGTCGACGCCGTCCTTGAGCGAAGGCGCGGTCCAGAACTGCTTGTCGACCGTGCGACCGGACTTCTTCAGTCTGCGCTGATCCCACAGCTTGATGAGGATCACGTACCAGGACGCGAGCGACATGATCAGCAGCAGGATGAGCACGGCGCGATCGATGATGTCGCCGTTTGTCCAGAGGCCCAGAAGGCCGTAAGGGTTGGAGACGGTGGTGGTGGGGGCTTGATTTTCCATGGTGTCCTCGAAACAAAAAGAGTGGCCGCACCACAAGCGCGCGACGCTTTAAGTTCATCTCATCTGGAACTTGATGCCGAACGCGAAACACGAATCGATGGGCTTACCGTCCTCGGTCGACGGCTTGTAGCGGCCCGAGCCGGCCTTGGCGAGGCGGAGCGCGCCCTCATCGAGTCGTGAGCTGCCCGAGGTCTTCTCCACAGTCGGGTCCTGCGTGAGCCGGCCGTTGGCGCCGACGCACACATGCACAACCGTCGTGCCCTGCTCCTCGAGGCGGCGCGACGCGGCCGGATAGAAGTCCTCCGTGTTCGGAAAGTTCGACCCGGGTCCGCCGGGCCGGCGATTCACGGCGCGCGCCGGGGCCGGCGGGGCCGCCGTGTGTTTGGTCGTGACGTTGCTGATCGCCGTCGTGTTGGATTCCACCGGTACGTTGATGTTGACTTCCGGCGGCGGCACCTCAACGGGCGGGCGCTCGAACTTCGGCGGTGGCGGTGGCGGTGGCAGATCCTTCGGCTTCACTTCCTGCACGATCGTCGTCTGGATCGGCGGCGCGAGAACTTCGATCGCGCGGCGTGCGAGCCCGGTGGCGAGCGCCCACGCGATGAACACATGCAACGCGATGATCGCGACGAGCACCGCGCCGCGCCGCGTCATCAACTGCGAGTCTTGTACGTAGGCAGCCATGCGTTCTTGGACCCCGGCTCGGCGGCACCGCCGCCGAATCCTTTAATCTTTAGCGTCGAACTACCCGTCAAGCATCCTGGCCGACGGGTGCGTAAAGTTCTAAATCCCCCCGGGCCGAGCTCGCAGCGTGCACTGCGACGAATGCGGAACGAACTGTAACCGGTGCCCCAAAACCTGACAACTCCGGCGGTGACTTAAGAATTGCGCCGACGTGCCTGTATCGGCACAGTCACCGCGCCCTCCGAAGCGCTGCCCACCAGGCCGGCGTACTTGGCGAGGACGCCGGCCCGCGCGTATGGCCGCGGCGGCCGCCACCGACCACGCCGGCGGCGCAACTCTGCGGCCGGCAACTCTACCCGAAGCTCGCGCTTGGCAGCGTCGATTGTGACGAAATCGCCGTTGCACAGCAGCCCGATGGTGCCGCCGACGGCGGCCTCCGGCGAAATATGACCGACAACAAGGCCGTGGCTGCCGCCTGAGAAACGCCCGTCTGTAATCAGCGCGACCTGCCCGTCGAGCCCTCGGCCGCTGATGGCTCCGGTCGGACTCAGCATCTCGCGCATGCCCGGGCCGCCTTTCGGGCCCTCGTTGCGGATCACGATGACATCGCCCGGGCGGACACGGCCGGCGAGAATCGCGTTCGTCGCGCGCTCCTCGCCCTCGAACACGCGGGCCCGCCCCCTGAAGCGCTCCCCTTCCTTGCCGCTGATCTTGGCCACCGCACCCTCCGGCGCGAGATTCCCGTAGAGGACGACCAGGTGGCTGTCTTTCTTCAGTGGGTCCGAGAGTGGGCGAACAATGTCCTGCCCCTTCATGTACATGGGCGCGTTATCGAGATTCTCTCGCACGGTGTGCCCGGTCACGGTCAGGCAGTCCCCGTGGAGCAGTCCGCCGTCGAGCAGCATCTTCATGAGCGGCCGAATTCCGCCGATGGCGACCAACTCGGACATAAGGTAGCGGCCGCTTGGCTTCAGGTCCGCCAGCACCGGTGAGCGCCGGCCGATGCGGGTGAAGTCATCGAGGGTGAGCCGCACACCCGCATCGTGCGCGATGGCGAGCAAATGCAGCACCGCGTTGGTCGAGCCGCCGAGGGCAATCACGACGGTGATCGCGTTCTCGAAGGCACGACGCGTCAGGATGTCGCGCGGCTTCAAGCCGTCGCGCACCAGCCGAACCACCGCCTCCCCGGCTCGGCGGCAGTCGGTGCGCTTCGCCTCACTCACCGCTTCCTGCGCGGAGCTGTCGGGGAGCGACAGTCCCAGCGCCTCGATCGCCGAGGCCATGGTGTTGGCGGTGTACATGCCGCCGCAGCTACCGGGGCCGGGGATAGCCGTGCGCTCGATCTCGAGCAATCCGGCCTCCGAGAGCTTTCCGGCTGCGTGTGCCCCGATTGCCTCGAACACTGTGACAATATCGCGCCGCTGTGCGCCAGGGCGGATCGTGCCGCCATAGACGAACACCGCGGGACGATTGAGCCGCGCCATCGCCATCGCGCAACCCGGCATGTTCTTGTCGCAGCCGCCGAGCGCGACGAGCCCGTCGAACCCCTGCGCGGCCACCACCGCCTCGATCGAATCGGCGATGATCTCGCGCGACACGAGCGAGTAGCGCATGCCGGGGGTGCCCATGGAGATGCCATCGGAGACCGTGATCGTATTGAAGAGCACGCTGCGCCCGCCGGCCGAATCCGCGCCCGCCGCAGCCTCGCGCGCCAGGTCGCCGATGTGCATGTTGCAGGGCGTGAGATTCGCCCAGGTCGAGGCGATGCCGATCTGCGGCTTGGCAAAGTCCTCGTCGCGAAAGCCGACCGCGCGCAGCATGGCGCGCGCGGGCGCTCGCCGAACCCCCTCCACTACCACGCGTGAGAACGCGCGCGGATCGTTGCGTCGTCCTGTCATGAGACTTACATGAATCCCGGCCGCAGCGGGCCGCGCCGGGCCGTGCGGCGCTTTCCGACCGAGAGGGTACCATCGCGGCGCGGCGCGTTGACAAGCTTGCGGTGCCTGTGCTCCCATCAGGCGCATCAGGCTTGTTCGCATCCATGAGCACTTACGCAGCATCGCTCCTTGATGCCGCCCGGACACCCGGGCGCAGCGCGCTGCTGCTCGTTCTACCTCGACTGCTGCTCCTTATTAGGGGAGCGCGGTGCGGGGCTGTCGCGAACGCCTGAGAATCAAGCAACCAGGCAAGAGCACAGGAAACCAGGAACCCCGCACCGGCGAAGCCGCTGCGGGGTTTTTTATGTTTGCGCGTCCGCTGCGGCGCGGACGCCATGGGAGTTAAGCGGTAATGAAACTGTATTCACACAAAGACGTCGACCGTAAGGCACTGAAGGGAGCCCGCCTCGCCATCCTCGGCTATGGCAGCCAGGGCCGTGCCCACGCACTCAATCTCAAGGACAGCGGCCACGACGTGGTCGTGGGCGTGCGCAAGGGCGGCGCGAGCTGGAAGAAGGCGCGCAGGGACGGGCTCGAGGTCGCCGAGCCCGCCCTTGCGGTGGCGGGCGCGGATCTGGTTGCGATGCTGGTTCCCGACCTTGCGCAGAAGGACCTGTACCAATCGGTGAAGAAGAGTCTGAAGCAAGGCGCAACACTGCTCTTTGCCCACGGCTTCAATATTCATTTCAGACAGATCAGGCCGCGCAAGGACCTCGACGTCGTGCTGATTGCGCCCAAGGGTCCCGGCGATCTGGTGCGCCGCCAGTACAGCCAGGGCCGCGGTGTCCCGTGCCTGCTCGCCGTCGCGCAGGACGCCAGCGGCAAGGCCCGGGCGCGGGCACTCGCCTACGCCCACGGCATCGGCGGCACCCGCGGCGGCGTGCTGGCGACCACCTTCGCGGAGGAGACCGAGACCGACCTCTTCGGCGAGCAGGCGGTGCTCTGCGGCGGGGCGACCGAGCTCGTGGTGAAGGGCTTCGAGACGCTGGTCGAAGCCGGCTACCAGCCCGAGGTCGCCTACTACGAGTGCATGCACGAGCTGAAGCTGATCGTCGACCTGCTGCACGAAGGCGGACTCGCCAAGATGCACCGGTTCATCAGCGAGACCGCCAAGTACGGCGATCTCACGCGCGGTCCGCGCATCGTCAACGAACGCGTCAAAAACGAGATGCGCCGCGTGCTGAAGGAGATCAGGAGCGGCCGGTTCGCGCGCCAGTGGGTCAAGGAAAACCGCGACGGCCGCCCGAACTACCAGCGGCTGCTCAAGGAGGACCTCGACCGCCAGATCGAGAAGGTTGGCGCGGCGCTGCGCTCGCGCATGCCGTGGCTGCAGGAGCAACGCACATGACCACGAATCCCGACCGGGTTCTGATTTTCGACACGACGCTGCGCGACGGCGAGCAGGCACCTGGCTGCAGCATGGCGCGGCCGGAGAAGCTGCGCGTCGCCCGCGCTCTCGCCGAGCTCGGCGTCGATGTCATCGAGGCCGGCTTTCCGGCCGCCTCGCGCGGCGACTTCGAGAGCGTGCAGGCGGTCGCCGCCGAGGTCGCGGGCCCCGTCATCTGCGCCCTCGCCCGCTGCAGCACGCAAGACATCGAGCTCGCCGCACGGGCGCTCGAGCCCGCGCAGCGCCGGCGCATTCACGTGTTTCTGGCCACCAGCGCCATCCATCGGCAGTACAAGCTCAACATGGCGCAGGACGAGATCCTGCGTACGGCGGCGGCCGGCGTGGCGCGCGCACGCGAGCTGTGCGACGACGTCGAATTCTCACCCGAGGACGCCTCGCGCACCGAGCTCGATTTCCTCGCCCAGGTGGTCGAAGCGGCGATTGCCGCCGGCGCCACCACCGTCAACATCCCGGACACAGTCGGCTACACCGTTCCGGACGAATTCGCCGAGCTATTCCGTTACCTGCGCAAGTACGTGCGCGGCATCGATGGTGTGCGGCTGTCGGTACATTGCCATGACGACCTGGGGATGGCGGTCGCAAACAGCCTCACGGCCGTGGTGGCCGGCGCCCGGCAGATCGAATGCACCGTCAACGGCATCGGCGAGCGCGCCGGCAACTGCTCGCTCGAGGAAGTGGTGATGGCGCTGAAGACCCGCGCCGCCTTCTTCAACGTCACCACGGGCATCAACACCAGCCGCCTGTACCCGACTTCGCGCCTGGTCTCGAGCATCACCGGTATGCCGATCCCGCGCAACAAGGCGGTCGTCGGCGAGAACGCCTTCGCACACGAGGCGGGCATCCACCAGCACGGCATGCTCAAGCACCACTCGACCTACGAGATCCTGCGTCCCGAGGACGTCGGTCTCTCGCGCAGCCACCTGGTGCTCGGCAAGCACAGCGGCCGCCATGCGTTCCGCGAGCGCGTCCAGGCGCTCGGCTTCGAGCTCGAGGAGGAGGAATTCAACCGCGTGTTCGAGGATTTCAAGGCGCTCGCCGACCGCAAGAAGGAGCTCTTCGACGGCGATATCGAGGCGCTGGTGCTGCGTGCGGAGGGGGCCGCCAGCGGGCCGTGGACGCTCGTGCGGCTCGCCACCACGACGGCGAGCGATGCGGCCGCGGAGGCGGTGGTGACCCTCACGCACAGCGACGGCCGCAGGCTCGACAGTCGCGCGAGCGGTGACGGGCCGGTGGACGCCGCCTTCAAGGCGATCGAGACCGCCACGGGCATCCAGCTCATGCTGCGCAAGTTCGAGGTGCACGCGGTCTCCGGCGGCGAGGACGCGCAGGGCGAGGCGCGCGTCTACGTGGAGTACAATCACAAGACTTATCGGGGCGCCAGCGTGAGCACGAACATCGTCGAGTCGGGCACACGGGCGTTCCTCGAGGTGATCAACCGCATCGAGCTGGCGCAGGCTGGAAGCCGCGCCCGCGCCGGTCGGGGCACTGCGGCGCCGCCGGTGCCGGCCTGAGCCCCACAGGCACCAAGGAGTCCGCATGCCCATTCCCGCCACGCAGTTCATCTGGTTCAACGGCAAGCTCGTGCCCTGGGAGAAGGCCACGGTGCACGTGCTGTCGCACGCGCTGCACTACGGCACCTCGGTGTTCGAGGGCGTGCGCGCCTACGAGACACCGCGCGGCGTCGCCATATTCCGGCTCGGCGACCACACGCGCCGGCTGTTCGACTCGGCGAAGATCTACCGCATCGACGTGCCGTTCTCGCCCGAACAGCTGAACGACGCCTGCCGGCAGGTGGTCTCGGCCAACGCGCTCAAGCGCGGCGCCTACATCCGCCCGATCGTGTTCCGCGGCTACGGTGAAATCGGCGTAGCGCCGCCGACCGATCCCCCGACCGATGTCGCGGTGGCTGCGTGGGAGTGGGGCAAGTACCTCGGCAAGGAGAGCGAGGAAACCGGCGTCGACGTCTGCGTGTCCAGCTGGCACCGGGTCGCACCCAATACACTCCCGGCGCTCGCCAAGGCGGGCGGTAACTACCTCTCGAGCCTGCTGATCGGCTCCGAGGCGCGGCGTCTGGGGTATGCCGAGGGCATCGGGCTCGCGCCCGACGGCACCCTCAGCGAGGGATCCGGCGAGAATCTGTTCCTGGTCAGGGACGGGGTGCTCCTGACCCCGGCACTGGCGCATTCGGTACTGGGCGGCCTCACCCGCGACACCGTGATCCGGCTTGCACGCGAGCACGGCATCGAGGTACGCGAGTGCGCACTGCCGCGCGAGATGCTCTACATCGCCGACGAGGCATTCTTCACCGGCACCGCGGTCGAGATCACGGTAATCCGCTCGGTGGATCGGCTGGCGGTCGGCAGCGGTCGACGCGGGCCGGTCACCGAAGCGCTGCAGAGCGCGTTCTTCGGGCTTTTCTCCGGCAAGACCGCCGACAAGTGGGGCTGGCTCGATTACGTCGACATGTCCGTGCGGCGCGCGGCCGCGGCCGGCTGACCCGCGACGCGGGCTCTCACAGTTGCCGATGCCGAGCGCCCCGCGCACATTGTTTGAGAAGGTGTGGCAGCGCCACGAGGTCGTGCCGGAGACCGAGGCGGCCCCGGCGGTGCTCTACGTCGACCTGCACCTCGTCCACGAGGTGACCTCGCCGCAGGCCTTCACCGTGCTGCGCGAGCGCTCGCTGCCGGTACGGTGCCCGCAGCTGACGCTCGCAACCCTGGATCACTCGACACCGACCCTCACCGCCCAGGTGTTTGGCGGCGCACCGATCGCCATCGAGGCCGCCGCGCGCCAGGTGCAGCAGCTCGAGCGCAACTGCGCGGAGTTCGGCGTGCAGCTCCTCGGACTGCGCAGCGCCGAGCGCGGCATCGTGCACATCGTAGGACCTGAGCTCGGGCTCACCCAGCCGGGCAAGACCGTGGTCTGCGGCGACAGTCACACCAGCACCCACGGGGCGCTCGGCGCCCTCGCCTTCGGGATCGGCACGACGGAGGTCGGCCACGTGCTCGCCACGCAATGCCTGCTGCAGCGCAAGCCGCGAACGCTGGCGGTGAACGTCACGGGGGCGCTGCGCCGTGGGGTGACCGCAAAGGACCTGATCCTCGCCATCATCGGCGAGCTCGGCGTCTCGGGGGGCACCGGGCACGTGATCGAATACCGCGGCCCCACGGTCCGCGCCCTCGACATGGACGAGCGCATGACGGTGTGCAACATGTCGATCGAGGCGGGTGCCCGCGCCGGCATGATCGCGCCCGACGAGACAACCTACGCGTACCTTGCCGGACGGGCACGGGCCCCGAGCGGCGCGCAGTGGGAGCGGGCGCTGACCGCGTGGCGCGAGCTGCCCGGCGACCCGGGTGCCCGCTTCGATCGCGAGCTCGCCATCGATGCGGACGACATCGAGCCCATGATCACCTGGGGCACGAACCCCGGGATGTCCGTACCCATCGACGGCGCAATTCCCGCGGGCGGCGATGCCCTCTACCAGCGCGCGCGCGCCTACATGGGCTTTACGGCGGGCGAGCCGATCAAGGACCGGCCGGTCAACGTCGTGTTTCTCGGCAGCTGCACCAACTCGCGTCTCTCGGACCTGCGGAGCGCCGCCGCTCTGCTGCGCGGCCGGCGCATCGCCCGCGGACTCACCATGCTGGTCGTGCCAGGCTCGCAGGCGATCAAGCGCCAGGCGGAAGCGGAGGGACTCGACCGCGTGTTCCTCGACGCCGGCGCCGAGTGGCGCGAGTCGGGCTGCTCCATGTGCATCGGTATGAACGGCGATGTTGTCGCGCGCGGCGAGTACTCGGTGAGCACCAGCAACCGCAACTTCGAGGGCCGCCAGGGAAGCGGTGCGCGTACGTTGCTCGCCAGCCCGCTCACTGCCGCTGCCTGCGCAGTCCGCGGACGAGTCACCGACCCGCGCGAGCTGATGTAAGGCGAGCCGCAGCCGATGGAGCCCTTCACCACCCTCACCGCCCGCGCTCTGGTGCTGCCGGCCGAGAATATCGACACGGACCAGATCATCCCGGCGCGCTTCCTCACCACGACGGTACGCACCGGCCTCGGCGCGCACCTGTTCGCCGACTGGCGCTACGACCCGGCGGGCCGGCCGCGACCGGAGTTCGTGCTCAACCGGCCGGAGGCCGCCGGCTGCCGCATCCTGGTTGCCGGGCGCAACTTCGGCTGCGGCTCCTCGCGTGAGCACGCGCCCTGGGCGCTGCTCGACTACGGCTTCCGCGCGGTGATCTCCAGCGAGATCGCCGACATCTTCCGCAACAACTCCCTGAAGAACGGCCTGCTGCCGGTGTTGGTGGACGAGGCGACCAGCGCCTGGCTCATCGCGCGCCCGGGGATCGAGTTGACGCTCGATGTGGCGCGCGCGGTGCTGAGGCTCCCTACGGGGACCGAAGTGAGCTTCCCCCTCGAGGCCTTCGCGCGACACTGCCTGGTGAACGGCGTGGACGAGCTCGGCTATCTGCTCGCCCGGGGACCCGAGATCGAGGCCTTCGAAAGCCGCCGATGAGAGCGCGCATTGCCGTCCTCCCCGGCGATGGTATCGGCCCGGAGGTCACCGCCGAGGGGCGCGCCTGCCTCGAGGCCGTGGCGCAGCGCTTCGGCCATGAGTTCGAGCTGGACGAGCTGCCTTTCGGCGGCGCCGCCATCGACGCACACCGCGATCCGTTGCCGCCGGCGACGCTCGAAGCTTGCCGCGCGGCGGACGCCGTGCTGCTTGGCGCAATCGGCGGCCCGAAGTGGGCGGCGCCGGATGCGCCGCTGCGTCCCGAAACGGGCCTGCTGCGGTTGCGCAAGGAGCTCGGCGTGTACGCCAATCTGCGCCCGGTGAGCGTGCATCCCGCGCTCAAGGATGCCGCGACCCTCAAACCCGAGGTGATCGAGGGAGTCGACCTGATATTCGTGCGCGAGCTGACCGGCGGTATCTACTTCGGCGCCAAGCACCGCGATGCCGCGCGCGCCAGCGATCTGTGCGAGTACAGCGCAGCGGAGATCGAGCGCATCGTGCGCACGGCCGCGCGGCTTGCGCAGCGGCGCCGTCGCCGCCTCACCTCGATCGACAAGTCGAACGTGCTGGAGACCTCTCGGCTGTGGCGCGAGGTGACCACGCGGGTGATGCGCACGGAGTTCCCCGAGGTCGCGCTCGAGCACATGCTGGTCGATGCAGCCGCCATGCACCTCATACACCGACCGCGCGACTTCGACGTGCTGGTGACCGAGAACATGTTCGGGGACATCCTGACCGATGAGGCCTCCATGCTGGCGGGCTCGCTGGGACTGCTGCCCTCGGCCTCGCTCGGCGACGGCCGGCGCGGGGTCTACGAGCCGATCCACGGCTCGGCGCCGGACATCGCGGGCCGCGGCATCGCCAATCCCTGCGGCACGATCCTGAGCTGCGCCCTGCTCCTGCGTCACTCGCTCCAGCTTGAGCGCGAAGCGCACGCCGTGGAGAGTGCGGTCGCGCAGGCGCTTGCCGCCGGCGCGCGCACCCCCGACCTGTGCCGCGCCGGCGTGGACGGCATCGGTACGCGCGCGATGGGAGAGGCGATCCTCAGCAGGCTGCAGCCGTCCGGGTGACCGGACGTGCGGACAGCACGCGCGCCGCGCGCTCGAGCGCGAGCGCGAGGTCGCTCCGCAGATCCTCCAGCGCCTCGATGCCGATCGACAGGCGGATCAGGCCATCGGCAAGTCCGGCACGCCGGCGCGCCTCCGGGTCCATGGCCGCATGCGTCATGGTGGCCGGATGCGCCACCAGGCTCTCGACGCCTCCGAGCGATTCCGCCAGCGAGAAGCAGCGCAGGTCGGCGACGAACTCGCGCACCGCATCGTGCCCGCCCTCGAGCTCGAGGCTCACCACGGCCCCGAAGCCGCGCTGCTGGCGCTTCGCCAGCTCGTGCCCCGGATGGCGCGCGAGCCCCGGATACCAGACGCGCCGCACGTTCGGCTGCCCATCGAGCCAGTGCGCGAGTGCGTGCGCGTTGCGGGCGTGGTGCTCGAGCCGCGCATAGAGCGTGCGCAGCCCGCGCAGCGTCAGGAAGCTGTCGAACGGTGCGCCAGTGACGCCGAGGCAATTGGCCCACCAGGCAACCTGCTCGTGCAGCTTCGCGTCACGGGAAACGACCGCGCCACCGACCACATCGCTGTGGCCGTTGAGGTACTTGGTGGTCGAATGCACCACGAGATCGGCCCCGAGGGTGAGAGGCTGCTGCCAGGCGGGCGACAGGAAGGTGTTATCGACGGCGACGAGTGCGCCGGCCGCATGGCCCAGGGCGGCGAAGGCCGCGATGTCCGTGATCCGCAGCAGCGGATTGCTCGGCGTCTCGATCCACAGCAGCGCGGTGGGCCGCGCCAGCGCCGCGCACACCGCGGCCTCGTCAGCGAAGTCGACGAACTCGACGTCGCGCTCGCCGCGCCGTCGCCAGGCGTCAAACAGCCGGTAGGTGCCGCCGTAACAGTCGTGCGGCGCCACGATGCGCGCGCCTGCGGGAATCAGGTAGCCGGTGAGCGCAACCGCGGCCATGCCGCTCGCGGTCACCGCGGCGCCCGCGCCCTGCTCGAGCTCGGCGAGCGCCTCGGCGAGCAGGTCGCGTGTCGGGTTGCCCGAGCGCGTGTAGTCGTAGGCGCGCTTCTCCCCGAACGCGCGAAACGCGAACGTCGAGGTGAGGTGCAGCGGCGGTACCACGCAACCCGTGGGGTCGCCACATTCGATGCCGGCACGCACGGTCCGCGTCACGAACGGCGACGTGCCACTTAAGCCCGGGACGGGGGGTGTGAGATCCGAGACCTTGCTCATCTGTATCTCCGCGGTTTGAACCGAGCTCATCGGTCACCTGCGGAGCGTGCCCTTGGGCCAGGACGGCCGGGCTTGTCGCGTCCATCCTCGCCGCCGCTCCCCCCTCGGGGGATTGGCATGAGGCTACGCAGACCGCTCATCTATCAATCCGGCACATGTTAAATGCCGAATCGCAGGAGTTGGCACCTTTCCAGGGTGGTTAAGCCTGGCGGTTGCCCCGGCGTCCAAGGGCCTATCCCTCAGCCGGTCTCGATGAGTAGCCCCGAGTTTAGGGGGCGGAGCGCAGACGCGCAACCGGAGCGCGCCTGGACCCCTTAGTGAGAGAGGGCCGTGGCGTGCGCGTCGGCTTCGGCGGCCAGCTGGTTGTTGCCGCGCGCGCGCAGGGAGTCGGCGATCAGCCGCCAGGCAGAAGACTGCGCGGCGGGATCGACGGTCGCGAGCTGCAGGGCCTTGCGGCCCATGCCCTCGGCCTGCACAGCATCGCCTGCGCCGAGTTCGACTCGGCCGTACTCGATCCAGACCAGCGGGTTGTCGGGCTCGATCCTCAGTGCACGCTCGAGCGTGACGCCCGCCCCCGCAGAGTCGCCGGCGCGCGCCTCATTCTGCGCCTGGGCGACGAGCGCAGTCGCTGCGGCCCCCAAATGAAACTGCCGCGGCGGCGGAGCGCCCGGCTGCTCGGTCGGCGGTGCCAGCGCGGGCGTGGCCGGCGGCGGATAGCCGGGCGCATTCGGCGCCGCGCCCTGCGCGGCAGGCGTTCCGGCTCGCGGCGCGGGCGCCGCGCAGGCCGCAAGGCCCGCGGCCACGATGAGCGCCGGCAGCAGCTTCGTCGGGTTCATCAGTGCACCAGGCTCCTGATCCATTGTTGCGTGCGATTGAGAAGTGTACCCACAGGATTATCGGCGGCGGGAAAGCAGCCGGGCTTCGGCGGGATCTGTGCGCTCAAGGGCACGGCGACCGCGACGCGGTCATCGGAGCAGCCGGGCAGGACCCTGAGCCCCGTCGGGTACTCGATCTCGACTTCCGCCAGCGAGTCGGGCATCGGCGCGTTCCAGGAGCTGGTGTCGAGCGCTCCCATGATGCGCGCCCAGACGGGCAGCGCCCCCGCGGAGCCGGTGAAGCCGGTCGGTGCGTCGTCGTCGTACCCCACCCACACCACGGCGAGGTCGCTGCCGGAAAAGCCCGCAAACCAGCTGTCCCGATAGTCGGACGATGTGCCGGACTTGCCGGCCACGACGAGGTTGGGCGGCAGCAGTGCCGCCGCCGGACGGCCGGTGCCGTGATCCATCACGTGCACGAGCATGCGGTTGAGCTGGTATACGGCGTCGGGGGCTGCCACCGGTGTCACCTGCATCGGAAACGCCTTGAGCGTCTTACCGTCTGCGCTGCGCACCGCGCGCACCGCCCGCAGCGGCGTCCGGAAGCCGCCGTTGGCGAGCCCGTTGAAGAGTTGCGCCGCCTCGAGCGGCGTCACGCTGACGGCACCTAACAGAATCGCCGGTACCTGCGCGGGCACCTCGGTGAGCCCGAAGCGGGTGAGCGTCTGTGCCACCTTCGCCACGCCCAGGTCAAGACCCACTCCGACGGTCGCCAGGTTCAGGGACTCCGACAGTGCGCGCACCACCGGCACCGGGCCGTAGATCTGTCGCGTGAAATTCTCCGGCCGCCAGCGCGTGCCGTTGGCGAGCTTGAGATCGATGGGCCGGTCCTGGACCACGGTGGCGGCGTTATAACGGCCGCTCTCGAGTGCGGTGAGATAGATGAAGGGCTTGACGAGCGATCCCATCGAGCGGTGCGCATCGAGCGCGCGGTTGAAGCCGTCGTAGCCCACGTCGCGCCCGCCGACGATAGCGAGCACATCGCCGCTGTGCGGTGCGGTCACGACTACCGCCCCCTCCAGAGGCGCGTTGCCGTGGCGATGCGCCCGGTCGAGGCGCGCCAGCTCGCGCTCGAGGGCATTCTCGGCCTGCTCCTGCACGCGCGGCTCGAGACTCGTGTAGATCGAGAGTCCCGCCTCGGTGAGATCCTGCTCGGGGTAGTCGCGGCGCAGCGTGCGCCGCACGAAGTCGAGGTACGCGGGATAGTAGGCGCCCGCAGGCCGTGCGGTGACTGCGAGCGGCGCGCGCGCCGCAGCGCTCGCATCAGCGATCGACACGACGCGCTGCTCGGCGAGGATCTTCAGCACCAGGTCGCGCCGCGCACGCGCCCGATCCGGGTGACGCCGCGGATCGTAGTAGGACGGGCCGCGCACGATTGCCACCAGCAGCGCCACCTCCGGCAGGTCGAGCTCCGACAGCGGCTTGCCGAAGTAGAACTGACTCGCGAGCCCGAAGCCGTGGATGGCGCGGCTGCCGTCCTGGCCGAGGAAGATCTCATTGATGTAGGCGTTCATGAGATCGGCCTTGCTGAAGTGCGCATCGAGCGCCATCGCCATGATCGCCTCGCGCAGCTTGCGCGAGAGGGTCTGGCGCGAGGAGAGAAAGTAGCTGCGCACCAGCTGCTGGGTGAGCGTGCTCGCGCCCTGCTCGATCTGCCCGGCGCGCGCATTCACCCACACGGCGCGCAGGATCGCCTCGGGGTCGATGCCGTGATGGGAGTCGAACTTGCGGTCTTCGACGGCCTTGAGCGCCGCCGGCAGCAGCGGCGGCACCTCCTCGGGGCTGACGACGATGCGGTCCTCGCCGTGGATCGGGAAGATGCTGCCGATCAGGAGTGGCTCGAGGCGCATCACCGGGACCTCGTGCCCCTGGCTGTCGCGCAGACCGGTCACGCCGGCGGGACCGGTCGTGATGCTGAGCAGCAGCGCATCGCGCTGCTCGTCGGCAAAGCGCGCCGGGCGCAGCGCCACATCGAGGCGGTCACCCTGCAGTCGGTAGGAGCCGGGACGATCGGGCAGGACCGTGCGCCGGTAATGCAGGCGCTGCAACTCGTGCTCGAGGGCCGGCTGCGTGAGCGGCAGCCCCGCATACAGCTCGAGCGGCGCGGCGTACACCTGCGCCGGCAGAGTCCAGCGCCGTCCCTCGAACTGCCGCACGACCATGCGATCGAGGTACAGCACGTAGAGCGCGCAGCCGGCGAGTCCCGCGCCCACGGCAGCGAGCAGCAGCCGTCTCAGATGAACAGCTCCGGAGCCGGCGCCCGCAGGTTGTAGTCCGAGCTCATCGCGTGTCCATAGGCGCCGGCATTGGCGATGACGAGGACGTCCCCTTCCCGGGTCACCGGCAGCAGCCGGTCGTGCCCGAGGACGTCGGCACTCTCGCAGATCGGGCCCACGACGTTGACCAGCTCGGCGGCCGGCTCGTCGGCACGGGTGAGATTGGCGATCTCATGATACGAGCCATAGAGTGCCGGGCGGATCAGGGAGTTCATTCCGGTGCTCACGCCCACGAAATGCACGCCGCCCTTGGACTTGAGCTGCGTGACGCGGGCGAGCAGCACGCCCGCGGCCGCCACCAGGTACCGCCCGGGCTCGAGCCACACTTCCAGGTGCGGCTGTTCGGCGCGCACCGCCATGAGGAGCGTGTCGAGCTTGCCCAGGTCGACTCCCGGCTGATCGGCGCGCTCGGGCACCCCGAGGCCGCCGCCGACGTCGATCACCGTGACATCGCCGAGCGCCTGTGCCGCGCCGGCGAGCAGCCGCGCGGTCTGCTCCCAGCTCGTGACGTCGAAGATGCCGCTGCCGACGTGCGCCTGGAGTCCGACGATGCGGGCGCCGGCCGCCAGCGCGAGCGCGCCCAGCTCCCTCAGGTCCGCGATCGGCACGCCGAACTTCGAGCGCGTGCCGGCAGTACGCACGTGCGTGTGGTGCCCACGGCCCACGCCGGTGTCGATGCGCACGAAGATCTCGCGGCCGCGGAACAGCTCCGGCCACGCCGCGAGCGCGTAAGGGTTGTCGACGGTGACGCGCACACCGCGCTCGAGGGCCCAGGCGTACTCCTCGCGCGGCGCGAAGTTGGGCGTATAGAGGATGCGCTGCGGATCGAGATCGGCAAACAGCTCGAGGACGCGTTCGGCCTCGCCGCGCGACACGCACTCGAACTCGACGCCCTCCGTGTGCAGCGTGCGCAGCAGCTGCGGATGCGGGTTGGCCTTCATGGAGTAATGCACGCGACCGACCGCGTGCAGCTGGCGCAGGGCGCGCGCCGCCTGGCGCACCGTATCGAGATCGTAGACGAAGGCCGCCGCGCCCTCGCCGAGCGCCGCCAGCAGCTCCCTGCGCCGCAGCCGCCACCACGGCATCGGACCGCTCGCCGCCTCACCCGGCTGCGAGAACAGCTGCTGCCAGCTGGGCCCGAGCACCTTGTCGCCGCGCACCGGGCGGATCAGCAGCTCGTGCAGCTGCTCGACGAGACGGCTGCCCTGGTTCTCGTCGACGACGAAGGTGAAATTCAGGTCATTGGCCGCCTGGCTCACGAGGTGGATCTTCTGCTCCTCGAAGAACTCCAGGGCGCCGCCGAGCTGATGGAGGATGGCGCGGATGTTGCGGCCAACGAGACTCACGGAGGCGCACGGCCCGATCACCTGCACGCGGCACAGCCGCGACAGATCCGCGACGAGCTCTGCGACCTGGGTGTTGTTGAGCGTGTTGGCGGCCGGATCGAGCGAGACAGTGACGGTCGTCTCGGAGGTGGAAACCAGATCGATCGACATGCCGTGCTGCTTGAACACCTGGAAAGCGTCGGCGAGAAAGCCGATCTGGTGCCACATGCCCGGACTGTCGAGCGAGATGAGGGTGATGCCCTTTTTGGTGCACACCGCCTTGACCTGCGCGCCGCTGTCGGCGCTTTCGGCGGTGAGGACCGTACCCTCGAGCCCGGGCGCCTGCGTCGCATACACATGCAATGGGATGCGGAACTGCCGCGCCGGCAGGATGCAGCGCGGGTGCAGGACCTTGGCGCCGCTGGTGGCGATCTCCTGTGCCTCGTCGTAATGCAGCGCACGCAGCAGCCGTGCTGTCGGTGTCGTGCGCGGATCGGCGCTGAACATGCCCGGCACGTCGGTCCAGATCTCGAGCCGCTGCGCGCGCAGTTTCGCGGCCAGGTAAGCGGCGGAGGTGTCCGAGCCGCCGCGGCCGAGGAGCACGGTGTTGCCCTCCTCGTCGCTCGCAATGAATCCCTGGGTCACGATGAGCGGCGCCAGGCCCTCGAGCCGCTCCGCGAGCGCGGCGTCCGGCTCGAAGCCGCACTCCGCCGCGAGTATGTTGGGGCGCCCGCCGCCGACCGGCCGCGCGTCGGCGCGCAGCATGCTGCGCGCATCCGCCCACGCGACCTCGAGACCGTGTGCGGTGAGAAAGCGGGCGCCGATCCGGGTCGCCATGAGCTCCCCCATGGCGAGCACCCGCGCGCGCGTGCGCTCGCTGACCTCGCGCATCAGCGCAACGCCCGCGGCGATCTCGCGCAGCTCGGCCAGGTGCCGCTCGACGTCCTCGCCGAGCGGCACGCCGATCTCGGCCGCCAGACGCCGGTGGCGGTCCTCGATGGCGCGCAGCTCCTCCTCGTGCCCCTGGCCGATCGCGGCGTCGAGGAGTCTCTCCAGGCTGTCGGTGATGCCGGTGACGGCGGAGTGGACCATGAGCACCCGCGCACCGCTGCGCAGCCGCTCGCTGGCGACCCGCTCGATGTTCACCCAGTTGGCGAGGGTGGAAACGCTCGTGCCGCCGAACTTCAGGACGATCCAGGCGGACGACGGACCGGTCACAAGCACTACACCTCGTCGTCGAAGTCCTTAAGATCCTTTTCGAGCTTCTTGTCCGCCAGCACCTCTTCCAGCCGGCTCCACGCGGCCTTGCCGCGTTTGCCCTGGGTGCGGACACGCCTGTCCACCCGGTCGAGCAGCCGATCGTAGTCGGTGCCGTCCTCGGGAGGAGTCGTCAGGAATTCCTCGTCGAGGTCGAATCCCTCGTTGTCTCGTTCCGCCATCTGGAGGGCAAATCCTGAATTAATTCAACGAGTAAGATGCCAATACGGCAAGGAACAAGGCTGCGAACTATAACGAATTCACGCCATTGTTCAACTTTTGGCCAGCGTGGCAGCAGAACTCCCATCGGAGCTCCCATCGGAGGTTCCGGGGAACTGCAGTTCGGGCAGAAACGGAGCTCAGGCGTGAGCGGTGCGATCGCGCACGACCACCGGAGCCCCGCGGCTCAGCCCCAGGCCCTCGGCGGCGCTGTGCTGGGACCTGGCGATCTCGACAACCCCGAAGGAGTTGATGAGCGCCAGATACTCCCCCGGGCGCGTATCGCCGTAGGTTCGCAGCAGCGGGAACGCATGATTGCCGGCGTGCACGAGCGGCACGCGGAAACGCTCCAGCAGCGTCGCATCGATGTTGGTGATCAGGTTGCCGAAGTGATCGATGGTGATGACCACGCCCGCGACGCTGGTTGCGTCGACCGAGGGATCCTCCACCCAGGAGGGGACCAGCGTGTCGACGGCCTCGCCGAGCTCGGTCGCCGCGCAGCGCCCCGCGGCGAGCTCGGCTGCGACCGGTGCAAAGATGTCGCGGCCGTGAAAAGTGGCGCTGGGGTGCGTCACGCCGATGTGTGCCAGTCCGGCCGCCGTGAGTCGCACCAGCTGCACCTCGCCGCTGCGGCTCGCCACCGGTGCGAGCAGGCCGTTGTCGGGCGCTACAAAGAAATGTCCGGCAGCAGTCGCCACGACGATCTCGCGCGAGGTGCCGACGCCCGGGTCGACCACCGCGACGTGCACGGTCCCGGGCGGAAAGAACCGGAACGCGCGCGCCAGCCAGAAGCCGGCCTCGGCGGGCCAGTGCACCACGATCTCGTGTGTCAGGTCGACGAGCCGGGCGGCCGGAAATCGCGTCAGGATGCGCCCCTTCATCACGCCGACGAAGGGTCCCTGGTGTCCGAAGTCGGTGGTGATGGTGATAACGCCGGACGGCGTCGGGGTGCTCATCGTTCCATCATGCGGCCGCGGCCCGCCGCGTTGCGGTTGCCTTCGGCGCACCCGCGACAGCGGTCCGTGTAGGGAACCGCGGCGAGCCGCTCGGGCTCGATGTCGCCACCGCACACCGAGCAGGTGCTGTAGCGGCCCTGCGCCAGGCGCCGCAGCGCCGCCTCCACCTGCTGCAGCTCCACCTGCGCGGAGTTGGAGATCGCTCCGAGCACATCGTCATTCTCGCGTTGCGTCACCTGCTCGGCGAAATCCGCCGACAGCGGGTCGCTCTCGTGGCGCAGGTCGGCGCTGGCGTCGCTGGCGCGCTGGCGCAACTCATCGCGCCGCCTGAGCAGCCTCTCGCGTACCGATTGGATATCCACGTGGATCTCCGGGCACCCCGGCAGCCTTTATTGGTTGATCCCGGGGCGTATCAGGTTGATTGAGGAGCGTGGCGGCGCTGCTCGAGCCAGACCTGCAGGCGATCGAAGGGCTCGATGAACTTGGCAACGCCCTCGCGCTCGAGCTGTACGGCGATTCCCTCGAGATCGACGTCGAGCCGCTCGAACGACTCGCGTGCATCGCTCCCCTCGGCGATATGCCGCTCGAGCCGCAGCTCCGGCCGACCGAGGCGCCGATAAGTGTTCAGCGTCTCGAGTGGCATGGTGTTGACCGTACGCGGCACGACCAGCTCCTCGACGTACTTCACCGGGCTATAGGCCGGATCCTTCGTCGAGGTCGATGCCCAGAGCAGCCGCTGCGGCTTCGCGCCCTGGGCGGCGAGCGCCTGCCACTCCGGAGTCGCGAGCAGCTGCTCGAAAATCTCATAGGCGCGGCAGGCGCTGGCGATGGCGGCCTTGCCGCGAAGCGCCCGCGCGGCCGGCTGACCGCGCGCCGCCAGCGTGTCGAGGACCTTGTCGACCGCGGTGTCGATGCGGCTCAGGAAGAAGCTCGCCACGGAAGCAACCGACGCGAGCGGCTGGCCGGCCCTGGCACGCGCAGTGAGTCCGTCGACGTAGGCGCGCGCCACTGCGCGGTAGCGCTCCGGCGAGAACAGCAGTGTCACGTTGACGTTGATGCCCGAGGCAATGAGGTCGCGAATCACCGGGAGACCGGCCTCCGTGCCGGGGATCTTGATCAATGCATTCGGCAACCCGAGCCGCTGCCAGAGGCGGCGCGCTTCGGCGAGGCTGCCGGCGCGGTCGTAGGCGAGGTGCGGCGACACTTCCAGGCTCACGAAGCCGTCGGCGCCACCGCTGCTGTCGTAGAGTGGGCGCAGCAACTGCGCGGCAGCGCGCACGTCGTGGATCGCCAGCTCCTCGTACAGCGAGGTGGCCGAAGACACCTGAGACAGGAGCGCAGCGATCGGCTGCTCGTACTGCGTGTCGTGCATCATCGAGTGAGCGAAGATCGCCGGGTTCGAGGTGACCCCCGCGACGCCGTCCTCGGCGATCAGACGCGCGAGACTGCCGTCCTCGAGCATGGCGCGGCCGAGGTCATCGAGCCAGACGCTCTCGCCGAGCCGGCGAAGCTCCAGCAGCGGGTTGGATTCCGGTGAGCTCATCGTCTGTATCCACGGGGAGAGTAGCGCAGCTGACAGCACGAGTCTCGCGGTTTCGCAGCGGATATGCGTAAATCTCCGGGTGAGGGTCGCATTAAGGAGTCGCCGACATGACCGAAGTCCAGAACGGCGGGACGCTGACGGAGGAGCTGCGCGAGCTGGTGAGTGACGCCGAGGCACTGCTGCGTGCCGGGGTGAGCACCGCCGGTGGGCCGGCGCGGGAGCGCGTTCAGGCCACCCTGCAGGAACTGCGCGGGCGCCTGGCGGCGCTCGAGGATCAGGTGGGCACGCGCGCGCGCGAGGTGGACACCTATGTGCGCGACAACCCCTGGCAGGCCGTCGCGGTCGCCGGCGGAGTGGCGCTGCTGCTCGGATTGCTCATGGGCCGCAGGGGATGAGCGAGCCGGCCGCGTCCGTGGGCGCGGATGATGAGTCCGGGCAAAGCCACGCGCTGCGCGACCTGCTGACGACGGCGCTCGACGCCTTCCGCACGCGCCTGGATCTCGCGGCGGTCGAGCTCGAGATGCACCTGCAGTCGCTGGCGCGCCTGCTGGCGTGGGCGATTGCCGGGCTGCTCTGCGTCGTAGTCGCCGTTGCCTTCAGCGTGACAGCCCTGGTCGCGGCGCTGTGGGACACGCACCGCCTGCTCGGCCTGCTCCTCGCGAGTCTGCTGTTCGTCGCGCTCGCCGTGGTGTGCGGCATCGTCGGCGCGCGCGCGTTCCGCGGACAGTCCGGCTTTCTCGCCGGCTCGCTCGAGCAGCTCGACGAGGATTACAAGCGCGTGGCCGGCAGACAATGAGCCGGCGCACGGACCTCGAGGCACGCCGCCAGGTGCTGCTGCTGCGCTGCGACCAACAGCGCGCGGAGCTGTCGCAGAGATTCGCGCAGCTGCGCGCCGGGGGTCTGCTCGGCCTGCCGCCGCTGGAGGCGACGCGCGCACGTTCCGTGGGAGACGCGGCGCAACATCCGCTGGCCTGGGTGATCGCGATCGCGGGATTGCTGCTGCTCGGCCGCACGCGCGAAGTGCTGAAGGTCCTCGTCTGGGCGCGCACCGCGCTGGGAGTCGCCTCTCGCCTCGCGCAGATCGCCCGCTTCCTCGTCAGCTTGCGGCCGCCGCCGGCCCGCGAGGGTCACGGGAAGGTGCGCGCGCAGGCAGCGCCGGAGCCCGAGCCACCCGCCCGATCCGTGTCTTAGCGGTCAGCGCCGCGCCGTGGAAGACGGCGGGGTGCCCTGCGGGGCGGTCGCGGTTTGCGTCGAGGCGGCGGGGCTCTGCCCGGGGCTTTCAGGCGTGTCGGCGGCGAGGCCGATGACCGTGGGAATCCCGCTGGCTGCGGCCAGCGTGGTGCGGGCCAGGTCCCAGTTGATGGCGGCCATGTTGTCGCCGAGCGCCTGATCGAGGAGCTTGGAGAGCACGTCAAGCTTCGGGTCGACGCTCTGACCCTCGTCGTCCACCGGCGGATGCGCCTCAACCAGCAGCTCGCCGTCCACCCACGCCACTTTGACCGGGTCATTGATGAGCCACACTTTCGTACCCACCGGGATCAGCGGGAAGAGTGCCGCGACATCTTCGGGGTACATGCGGATGCACCCGTGTGTCACCGACATACCGACGGCGATCGGGTTGTTGGTGCCGTGGATCATGTACTCGCCGTTGCCGGCGGCCAGCCGCATCGCGAAATCGCCGAGCGGGTTGTCCGGCCCCGGCGGCACGACGGCCGGGATCGGATCATCGTTCTCGGCGTGTTCCTTGCGGATGGACTTCGGCGGATACCAGGACGGGTGTTTGATCTTGGCGATGACGCGCGTCTCCCCGATCGGGGTGCGCCAGTCCATCTTGCCGATGCCGACCGGGTAGGTGATGACCACCGCCGGCTCGTTCTTGCGATGCGGTGGGTAGTAGTAGAGCCGGTGCTCCGGGAGATTGACTACGACGCCTTCGCGCGGACCGGGCGGCAGAATGCGCCGTCCGGGCAGCACGACCTGCTTGCCGGCTCCCGGGATCCACACATCGAGGCCGGGATTGGCGCGAATGATCTCGAAATAGCCCAGGCTATAGCGGTGAGCGAGCTCGGGGAGACTGTCGGCGTAGACGGTCGTAACGGTCGTGTTCTCGCCGACGACGGACGAGCCGTCCTTCGGCAGGACGTCGATTTCCGCGAATGCGAGCCGGACGCACAGCGCCAGACCGAGGCCGAATACCGGCAGCGCCGAATGTCTCAATTTTGCTTCCCTAAATAGAGTGTATCTCATTGATTTGACGACATCGTCTCGTTAACGGCATCGGCGGTTCCGCCCTGCCCCTCCGCTGCCTATTGTAGATGATTCCATTACCATCGCGCGCCGTGTGCGCCGGCCGCAAACTCCCCCGCGCCTTCTTCGCCCGCAGCGCGCTGGTCGTGGCGCGCGAGCTGATCGGCATGCACCTGGTCCACGACGACGGCAAGCGCGTGCGGCGCGGGCGCATCGTCGAGACGGAGGCGTACCTGGGCCCCACCGACCTGGCGGCACACTCCTCGCGCGGGCGGACGCTGCGCACCGAGGTGATGTTCGGGCCGCCGGGCTACGCATACGTCTACTTCATCTATGGGATCTGGAACTGCCTGAACGTCGTGACTGCAACCACCGGCGTGCCGCACGCCGTGCTGCTGCGGGGACTCGAGCCGCTCGACGGGTTGAGCGAGCGCACCTCCGGACCGGGATTGCTCTGCCGTGCCATGCGCATCGACCGGCGGCTGAACGGCGCGGACCTCCTGGGAGCAGAGTTGTGGCTCGAGCGCCCTGCGAAACGCCGGCCGGTTCGCATCGGGCGCAGCGCGCGCATCGGCGTCGAGTATGCCGGCGACTGGGCCGCGCGGCCGTGGCGGTTCTTCGACCGTGCTTCGTGTTACGTTTCCACCGTCAGACGGAGGCCAAACTGAATGTCGACGCGCAGCCCTGCCCCCGGAATCCCGTTGGTAGCCGTACTCAGCATGATGACGGCGACGCTGCTCTTCGCTCCCGCGCCCGCCGGCGCCCAGGCGGTGGAGGGCCGGGACTACCGCACGCTCACGCCGCCGCAGCCCACCTCGAGTCCGCCGGGGAAGATCGAGCTCATCGAGTTCTTCTCCTACGGCTGCCCGCACTGCAACGACTTCTATCCGCTGATTACGGCCTGGCTCGCGAAGCAGCCCAAAGACATCTTCTTCAAGCGCGTGCCGGTCGGCTTCGGGCGGCCGCAGTGGGTCAACCTGGCGCGCGCCTACTACGCGCTGCTCGACACCGGCGATCTCGACCGGCTCGACGGCGCGCTGTTTCATGCCATCCACGCGGAGCACCTGCAGCTCTACGAGCTGGAGACCCTCGCCACCTGGGTCGGCAAGCACGGCGGGGATGCCGACAAGTTCACCAACGCCTACGCCTCGTTCGGAGTCAACAACCAGACGGTGCAGGCCGACCAGATGGCCGAGGATTACCAGGTCACGGGGATCCCAACACTCGCAGTGGGCGGCAGCTACGTGGTGCTCGGTGCGGAGAGCGCCGCTGACGAGCACGCCGCGTTCCTCGAGCTGCTCAAGACAGCGGACAAGGTGATTGCGATGGCACGGGCGCAGATGCACGCCGCGCATCCGCCCGTGGGCCAGCCGCACTGACACACCCCTCTCAGCCGTCGCTCGCGCGGCTGAGCTCGAGCAGCTGGCTGCCCTCCGGCACCCGGTCGCCGCATGCGAAGTGCAGCGCGCTCACGCTGCCGGCATACGGAGCGCTGATCGTGTGCTCCATCTTCATCGCCTCGATCACCATGAGCGTATCGCCCGCTGCCACCTGCTGGCCGAGCGTGACCGGCACAGCGACGACCACACCCGGCAACGGTGTCGTCAGACCGCCCGCGGCGACGGCAGCCGAGAATTCACGCGTGCGCGGGTCCTCGATCACGAACTCGTAGTGCATCTCCTGCTGCCAGAGATGCACCCGCCCGGCCTCGGCGAGCCAGCTTCCCTGCCACCTCAGCTCATCGAGCCGCGCGGCGCAGTGGCCCGCTGCGCTCTTCCCGCCCGGCACCGCGGGAGTGAGCTCCACGTCCGCCAGTGACACGCTGCCGTGACCATCGACGCTCGCCCCCACCGGACGGCCCTGGGCGTAGGTGAGCTCCACCCGGTGCGGCATTCCGCGCCAGGACAGAGCGTACGCGACGACCGCGGGAAGATTCGGCGTGAAGCCGTCGCACTGCGCCCAGGGACTCGCGGCAGCTCCCGGGGCAACAGCGCCGGCGGCCCCGCGCTCGCCCGCGGCCGCATGGGCGGCAAGCGCTCCCAGGATGAGCGCCGCGGGCTCAGCGCTCGCGGGTCCGGCAAAGCTCGCGGCGCCGCCGTCGATGAGCGCGATGTGATGGCGTACTCCGAGGAACTCCGGCGAGCGCAGCGCGCGCGCCAGCCAGCGCTCGTTGCTCGCCACTCCCGCGCAGCGGGTCGCATCCAGCGCCGCCGCGAGGCGTGCCGCGGCCTCTGCGCGGGTCGGCGCCCAGGCGATGATCTTGCCGAGGAGCGAGTCGTAGCTGTCCGGGACGGTATCACCGGTGCCGAACCCGGCATCCACCCGCACCGAGTCCATGACCGGCCACTCCATGAGTGCGAGCCGTCCGGCGCTCGGCAGGAAGCCGCGCTGCGGATCCTCCGCGCAGACGCGCGCCTCGATCGCATGACCGTCGCAGCGCAGCTGCTCCTGGGTCAGCGGCAGCGGCTCCCCGGATGCGACCCGCAGCTGCCACTCGACGAGGTCGAGCCCGGTCACCGCCTCGGTCACGGTGTGCTCGACCTGCAGGCGGGTATTCATCTCCATGAAGTAGAAGCCGGCGCCGTCGTAGAGGAACTCCACCGTGCCCGCGCTCACGTAGCCGATCTCGCGGGCCACCACGAGCGCCGCCTCGCGGACCTGCGCGCGCAGCTCCTGCGCGAGCGCGGGCGCCGGTGCCTCCTCGATGAGCTTCTGGTGGCGGCGCTGGATCGAGCAGTCGCGATCTCCCAGGTGCAGGAAGTTGCCGAGCGTGTCGGCAAACACCTGGACTTCGATGTGTCGCGGCGCCGGCAGGTAGCGCTCGATCAGCAGCGCACCATCGCCGAAGGCGCTTTCGGCGAGGCGCCGCGCGGCGGCGAGCGCCGCGGGCAGCTCGCGCTCCTCGCGGACGATCTGCATGCCCTTGCCGCCGCCGCCGGCGGCCGGCTTGATGATGAGCGGCAGACCGGCCGCGACCGCGGCGCGCTCGAGGTCCGGCAGGCCCTGCGCCTCGCCGGCGTAACCCGGCAGCACCGGGACGCTGGCGGCGCCCATGCGGTTCTTGGCGAGGATCTTCGAGCCCATGGCGCGGATCGCCGCCGCCGGCGGCCCGACGAAAGTGAGGCGGGCGTCCGCACAGGCCTGCGCGAAGGCCGCGTTCTCGGAGAGAAAGCCGTAGCCCGGATGGATCGCCTCGGCGCCGCTCGCGCGCGCGGCCGCGACGATGTGGTCGATGTTGAGATAGCTGTCGCGCGCCGCGGCCGGCCCGAGGCGCACGGCACTGTCGGCGAGGCGTGTGTGCCGCGCGGTCGCGTCCGCGTCTGAGAACACGGCAACGGTGCGGATCCCCAGCCGCCGGGCGGTGCGCATGATGCGGCAGGCGATCTCGCCGCGATTCGCGATCAGGAGGCTACGGATCATGCGAGCTTCCTCTGCCGGCGCTACATCCGGTAGATGCCGACGCGCGGCGTCTCGATCGGCGCCTGGCGCACCGCCGCGAGCGCAAGCGCGAGCACACGGCGTGTCTCCCGGGGTGCGATCACGCCGTCGTCCCAGAGCCGGGCCGAGGAGTAGTACGGGTGGCCCTGCCGCTCGTACTGCTCGCGGATCGGGGCCTTGAACGCCTCCTCCTCCGCCGCCGGCCACTCGCGCCCGGCGCGCCCGAGCTGTTCGCGCTTGACGGTGGCGAGCACGCTCGCCGCCTGCTCCCCGCCCATCACCGAGATGCGCGCGTTCGGCCATTGGAACAGCAGGCGCGGCGAATAGGCCCGGCCGCACATGGCATAGTTGCCCGCCCCGTAGCTGCCGCCGATGATGACGGCAAGCTTCGGCACGGCGGCGCAGGCGACCGCAGTGACCAGCTTGGCGCCGTCCTTGGCGATGCCGCCGGCTTCGACGCGCCGCCCGACCATGAAGCCGGTGATGTTCTGCAGGAACAGCAGCGGCACCTCCTCGCGCACGCACAGCTCGATGAAGTGGGTCCCCTTGAGGGCGCTCTCCGAGAAAAGCACGCCGTTGTTGGCAAGGATGCCCACCGGGTAGCCCGCGAGGTGCGCGAAGCCGCACACCAGCGTCGTGGCGTAGAGCTGCTTGAACTCGTCCATCTCCGAGTCATCGACCAGACGCGCGATGACCTCGCGCACGTCGTAGGGCTTGCGCAGGCTCGCGGGCACCACGCCGCAGAGCTCGGCCGGGTCGTAGCGCGGCTCGCGTGCCGCACGCGGCGGTGCGGAGGCGGCGGCGGGCTTGAGCCGCGCGACGATGCGCCGGGCGATGGCGAGCGCATGTGTGTCGTTCTCGGCGTAGTGGTCACAGACGCCGGACTCGCGACAGTGCACGTCGGCGCCACCGAGCGACTCCGCATCGATGTCCTCGCCGGTCGCCGCCTTGACGAGCGGCGGGCCGCCGAGAAACACCCTCCCCTGGTTGCGCACGATCACGTTCTCATCGGACATCGCCGGGACGTATGCGCCGCCTGCGGTGCACGAGCCGTGCACGACCGAGATCTGCGCGATCCCCTGCGCCGAGAGCGTCGCCTGGTTGTAGAAGATGCGTCCGAAGTGGTCGCGATCCGGGAATACCTCGTCCTGCGCCGGCAGGAAGGCGCCGCCGCTTTCGACCAGGTATACGCACGGCAGGCGGTTCTCGCGCGCGATCTCCTGGGCGCGCAGGTGCTTCTTGACCGTGATCGGATAGTAAGTACCGCCCTTGACGGTCGGATCGTTGGCGACGATCACGCACTCGCGCCCGGCGACGCGCCCGATCCCGGTGACGATGCCCGCACAGGCGATTTCCCCGCCATACATGCCGTGGGCGGCCAGCTGCGAGAGCTCGAGGAAGGGGCTGCCGGTATCGAGCAGCACTGCAATGCGCTCGCGCGCGGTGAGCTTACCGGCGGCCTTGTGCTTGTCGGTGGCCGCCCTGGAGCCGCCGCGGGCCGCACGGCCCACCTCGAGGCGCAGCGCCTCGCTTAAGGCCCGCATTGCGGCTTCGTTGTCGCGGTACTCGGCGGAGCTGCGGTCGACCCGGGTACTGATATGAGGCATTGGACCACTTGCCACGGTCTGTGAATTGTCCGACAATCATACGATTCAAGGTCAAGGAAAGGCAAGCCCATGAGCACGCTCGACTGCACCGACAGCGACTTCGGGCTGGGGGAGGAGATCGAGGAGATCCGCCGGCAGGTGCGGCGCTTCGCCGCCGCGGAGATCGCCCCACGGGCGGCCGAAATCGACCGCAGCAACGAGTTTCCGCGCGACCTGTGGCCGAGACTCGGCGCGCAGGGCCTGCTCGGCATCACTGTGTCCGAGCGCGACGGCGGCACCGGTCTCGGCTACCTCGCTCATGTCGTCGTCATGGAAGAGATCTCACGCGCCTCGGGTGCGGTCGGTCTCTCCTACGGCGCGCACTCCAACCTGTGCGTGAATCAGCTGCGCCTGAACGGCAGCGACGCCCAACGCGCGCGCTACCTGCCGAAGCTCGTAGCCGGCGAGCATGTCGGCGCGCTCGCCATGTCCGAGCCCGGCTCGGGCTCGGACGTGGTCTCGATGCAGCTGCGTGCTGCCCGGCGCGACGACGGCTACGTGCTCAACGGCCGCAAGATGTGGATCACCAACGGCCCCGACGCGGACGTGTTCCTGGTATACGCCAAGACCGATCCGGCCGCGGGTGCGCGCGGCATCAGCGTGTTCATCGTCGAGCGCGGCGCGCATGGCTTCAGCACCGCGCAGAAGCTCGACAAGCTCGGTATGCGCGGCTCGGGCACCTGCGAGCTGATCTTCGAGGACTGCCGGGTGCCGGCGGACAGCCTGGTGGGCGCGGAGAACGGCGGCGTGCGCGTGCTGATGAGCGGACTCGACTACGAGCGCGTGGTGCTCGCCGGCGGCTCGCTCGGACTCATGGCGGCGGCGCTCGACCTGGTGCTGCCCTACATTCGCGAGCGTCGCCAGTTCGGCCAGCCGGTCGGCACCTTCGAGCTGATGCAGGGAAAGGTCGCCGACATGTACGCCGCGCTCAACGCCTCGCGCGCCTACGTGTACGCGGTGGCGCGCGCCTGCGATGCGCGCAGCGCGCGGCGCCGGGACGCGGCGAGCTGCATCCTGTTCGCCGCCGAACGCGCCACGCAGGCCGCGCTCGAGGCCATCCAGGCGCTCGGCGGCAACGGCTACATCAACGACTACGCCGCCGGGCGGCTGCTGCGCGATGCCAAGCTCTACGAGATCGGCGCCGGCACACAGGAGATCCGCCGCATGCTGATCGGACGCGAGCTGTTCGAGGCGCTGGCGGCGTGAGCGTCGAGTTCGCCCCGCTCACCCTCGAGCCCGCCTACCGCAAGGTGGCGGCCGCCATCGGCGCGCGCATCCTGAGCCGCAGCCTCGTCGAGGGCGAGCGGTTGCCGTCGGAGACCGAGCTCGCGCGCCAGTTCCGGGTCAACCGCTCGACCGTGCGCGAGGCGCTGCGCGAGCTCGAGAGCCGCGGGCTGGTGCAGCGCCGTGCGGGCTCGAAGCTCATGTCGGTGAGCCGCCCACAGCAGGGCGCGGTCGCCGCCGGCGTCAGCCACGCGCTCATGCTGCACGACGTCACCGTGCGCGACCTGTGGGAGGCGCTCACCATACTCGAGCCGCCGATTGCAGCCGCCGCCGCCCGCCGTCGGAGCGATGCGGACCTGGCGTCCGTCGCCGCGGCGGTGGCGGCATTCGCGGCCGCCCGCGCCGACACCGAGCAGGCGGTGCACCTCACGGCCGCAGTGTTCCGCTGCCTCGGCCGCGCTACCCATAACCCAGTGCTCGGGCTCGCGCAGGAGCCGTTGCTGCAACTGCTCGAGCCGTCGTTGCGCGTCATGATCGACGAGGTGGCGCAGGCACGGACGCGGATCGCCACGGCGCACCGCCGGCTGCTGGAGGCACTGCAGGCCCGCGACGCCGAGGCGGCACAGCAGTGGATGGCCCGGCACATCCGCGACTTCAGGAAGGGTTACGAGCTCGCCGGTATCGACCTGGAGCTGCGGGTGACGGCCGCGGACTGACCGCGCGCCTCGAACCGCGACGCGCGTCACAAAAAGCCGCCGCCTTCCGCGCGTCACCGGCCGCCCCGACCTTGATGCGGCCGGCGACGCCCCAAAAGTCACGGCGCCAAGAATCGGCGGGTGTGCCAAACCTTTCACACTGCTGCTTTATGACAGCGGGTATGCTTCGCCCGCGCTTGCCACCAACACGGGAGTCATCCGATGGTCGGGCTGCTGGTCGTACTGTTTCTGTTCCTGGCGCTGGTCGGTTACCTCATTGGGGTCTACAACGGTCTCGTGCAGGTGCGCGCCGGGGTCAAGCTCGCCTGGTCCAACATCGACGTACTGCTGGTGCAGCGCCACGACGAGCTGCCGAAGCTGGTCGAGGTCTGCAAGCAGTACATGCAATACGAGCCCGGTACGCTCGAGCGCGTCATGCGCGCCCGTGCGGGTGTCGATGCGGCACGCAGCTCCGGTAACGTCGCCTCTCTGGGAAGCGCGGAGCACGAGCTGCGCTCGGGTCTCAACGGGCTGTACGCGGTGGCCGAGAATTATCCCGATCTCAAGGCGAGCGCCTCGTTCCTCCATCTGCAGGACCGCATCAGCGGCCTCGAGACCGCGATCGCCGACCGGCGCGAGGTCTACAACGACGCGGTCAACACCAACAACGTGCGTATCTCGAGCTTCCCCGGAAATTTCGTCGCCGGTCTGGGCAATTTCCCGGAGGCGCAGCTGCTGAAGTTCCAGTCCGACGAGAAGGCGGACGTCGACCTGAAGGCGGCGTTCTCGAGCTGATCTCTCAGGTCCCGGCGGAGCCAGGATCGCGACGAGCGGGCACAGCCGCGGTGACGCCATGCCGGTAACTCCTCAGACCGCTCAGCACTTTGAGATCCTTGCCGCGATCGCAGGCGCCCTGGCCCTGTTTGCGCTGTACCGGTTCTTCGCCCGACTGCGCACCGACCGCGCGGTCGCCGATACCCCGCTCGTGCATCTGCGCTCTGCCGCCCAGGGCTACGTGAAGGTCGTAGGCGTGTCGCGGCCACCGGGTGCGGCGCCGACCGCGGCGCCGCTCTCCCGCCGGCCGTGCGTCTGGTGGGACTTCCAGGTCGCCGAGGAACATCGCGACTCCAAGGGCCGCAAGTACTGGGACACGGTCGAACGCGCCACCAGTGTCGAGCCGTTCGTGCTCGCGGACGAGGACTCCCAGTGTCTCGTCGGGCCGGTACACGCCGATGTGACGCCGACCCTTCACAACGTGTGGTACGGCAACAGCTCGCGCCCGATGAACGCGCCGCCGCTCGAGAGCACCGCCCTCTTCTCCTCAGGCCCCTTTCGCTACACCGAGCGGTTGCTCGGCGTCGGGGCGCAGCTGTGCGTCCTCGGCGAGCTGCGCTCGCAGTCCGAGACCGGCGACGTCAGCGCCGCGACCGCCGCCAAGCTCCATGAATGGAAGCAGGATCAGAAAACTCTGCTGGCGCGCTTCGACGCCGATCACGACGGAGTGCTGAGCGCAGCGGAATGGGATGCGGCACGACGGGCGGCGGCGCGCGAGTGCGAAGGCGAGAACCTCGGCTCGAACATCCAGCGCGTCAGCGTCATTTCCGAGCCCGCCGACGGGCGGCCGTTCCTGATCGCGCCCATGAGTCCCGAAAAGCTCGAGCGTCGCGAGAGATACCGTGCCTGGCTCTACTTCGCGTTCGGGCTCGCCTGCGTGCTGGTGTGCGCCTGGGCGCTGAGCCAGGCGCTCTCATAACAGGCGCTTCTGAAGCCATAGCTCCAAAGTCGGAGCAGCACGCGAGGCGCACGCTAAGCTCATCTGCGGACATCGTGCCCACGGCAGGGTCAGCATCTTGGCGACGATCGGCACCGAGCGGGTGCTCGCGGTCCGGCACTGGACCGACACCCAGTTCACCTTTACCACCACGCGCGATCGCGCGCTGCGCTTCTCGAATGGCCAGTTCGTGATGCTCGGCCTCGCCCTCGGCGAGCGGCCGCTGCTGCGCGCCTACAGCATCGCGAGCGCCAATCACGAGGAGCACCTGGAGTTTCTCAGCATCAAGGTGCCCGACGGTCCGCTGACATCGCGGTTGCAGCACGTCGCGGCGGGGGATGAAGTGCTGGTGAGCCGCAAGCCCACCGGCACGCTGCTGCTCGATGACCTGAGGCCCGGCAGGCGACTCTACCTCCTTTCCACCGGCACCGGCGCGGCGCCCTTCCTCAGCCTGATCAGCGATCCCGAGGTCTATGGGCGCTTCGCGCAGGTCGTGCTCGTGCACGGCGTGCGCTGGGCGCGCGAGAGCGCGGTCGTCCGCCATCGCATCGAGCGACTGCGCGCGCACGAGCTGCTCGGCGCCGAGGTGCGCGGGCAGTTGCGCTACTACCCGACGGTGACCCGCGAGCCGCACGTCAACCGCGGCCGGCTGACCGCGCTCATCGAGTCGGGACGTCTGTCTCGCGATCTCGAGCTGCCGGGACTCGACCCCGCCAGCGACCGTGTGATGGTATGCGGGAGTCCCGCGATGCTCGCCGACACGGCCGGGCTCCTCGATGCCCGCGGCTTCGTCATCTCCGCGCGCGTCGGCGAGCCTGGCGACTACGTCATCGAACGGGCATTTGTCACGCGCTAGCGCAGGGCGCTTTTTTCCAATTACCTAATGACCGCCCTCGACCAGCAGTCCCGCATCGCTTAAGCCTTGCGCCAGCTGCCCCTCGATGCGCAGCGCCTCGGCCCGGGCGATGTGCTGCAGATGGAGCGTCGGCCCGGACAGCACCTCCAGCCCGCGCTTGAGCACGCTGCCGGCGGCACGGATGCCCGCCTTGTGCTGATCGAAGCGCTGCGCCGGGCTGTAACGGCTCATGCCGATGTAAGCCCCGTAGGGGCCGCGCCTGCGGTCGGCGTAATCCAGCAGGATGAGATAGATATTGCAGCGTCCGGAGTGCGCCGCCCTGATACCGAGCGCGACTTCGTACGCGGCCGGCAGCCATTCGATGTAGCGCATCGGCAGCCACTCCGGCACCGAGTCGGCCGCGCGCCGCCACAGCGCATCGAGCGCCGCCTCGATGTTCGCGGCGAATTCGCCGCGGCACCACAGCTCGTGGATGCAGTGCGCGCCTGACAGGCCGTCACCGGCCGCGAGCGCCGCCTCGAGGCGCGCCGAGATCTCGGCGGCCGCCAGCACACGCAGCGGCCGGGCCCCGGGCTGCGCCAGCCCCCGCAAACGATGCGCGCTGCGCTCCCTCACGCCGCCTGCGACACCGATGCCCGTTGGCCGGCGCGCGCGGCGGCCAGCCATACGACGCCAGCGACGGCAACCGCCACCGGAACCACCAGCACGGCGCGCGCGAGCGAGCTCATGTCCGACAGAATGCCGATGAGGAGTGGCGACGGCACGTCGCCCAGCAGGTGAATGGCGAACATGCTGAGCGCGATGGCGGACGCGCGCTCGAACGGCGAGACCACATTCACTATGGCCGCGTTGATGGGTCCGGTCGACATGAACAGCAGCAGCTCCGCCGCGACGATCGCCGCGTAGTAAATCGCCGGCCCCGAAACCGTCAGCGCAGCCAGCGCGCAGGGAGCCGCGAGCAGTGTGACGGCCGCGGAGAACCACAGGTATGCCTGGCGCGAGCGCCTGAGGAAGTAGTCACCGAGCCAGCCGCCGACGAAGGTGCCTACGAAGCCGGTGACCACGAGAATCCCGCCGAGAGCGGTGCTCGCCTGCTCGATCGGGACGCCGCGGGAGCGCGCGAGGAAGGCCGGCATCCACAGCGCCAGCCCGCCGAGCGCGAACGTATAGGCCGCGTAGCCCAGCACCAGCAGCAGGTACGGCCCGCGGCGCAGCAGGCTCAGATACGTCGCGATGGCAGCGGCGATCGGAGCACGCGCCCGCTGCGCCGCCGCCTCGCGCCCCGCGCTGTGCGCCGGCCGGGAATCCTGCGCTCCGCGCGGCGGATCCGGCAGCCACAAAACGCACGCCGACAACACCAGCCCGGGCACTCCGGCCACGAAGAACACCGCGCGCCAGCCGAAGTGATGGCCGACGACGCCGCCGACGATGTAGCCGAGCGCCGAGCCGACCGGGATCGCCATGTTGAGCACCGAGTAGACGCGGCCGCGGCTCCTGGCCGCGAACAGATCCGCCAGCAGCGCCGGTGAGATCGCCACATAGGCCGCCTCGCCGATGCCGACCAGCGCTCTTCCGGCGAGCAGTTGCGGATAGCTGCGCGCGAGCCCCGACAGCACCGTGGCGAGACTCCAGACGAAGATCCCGAGCGCAATCGGCCGCGTGCGTGAGCCGCGGTCACCCCAGGCACCGAAGATCGGGGCGGCAACCATGTAGACCAGCATGAACGCCGGCACGAGCCAGCCGATCTGGGTATCCGAGAGCGCCATGGCTCCCTTGAGCTGCGGCACCACCGGCGGCACGACGTACCGGTCGAGGTAGTTGAGCAGGTTGATGGCGGTGAGAACCCCGAGCGCCAGTAAGGCGCGCGGCGCCGGTGCGTTGCTGTTCAAGATGACGACTCGGGCTGCTGGGCCTCAAGCGCGACTTTACCGCCAACGCGCCTCCGACAGCGAGGCCGTCGCGCCGCTTCAGGCAGGCGCGAGCTTCAGCCGCTCGAGATACTGCCGCACGGGGTCGCGGTAACCCTCGCTGCTGGTCACCGTGGTGCCGCCGGCGACCACCAGGATGAAGTCGCCGCGCGGTGTGCGGCTGACCTCCTTCACGTGGCTCATATTGACGAGGCATGAGCGGCTGATGCGCAGCATCGGCTGCTGCTGGAAGGACTTCTCGGCCTGCTGCAGCGTGCTGCGTGCGTGAAACACTTCGCGTCCGATGGTGAGCCGCACATAGTTGCGGTCCGCCTCGACCACCTCCACCTGCGAGACGTCGAGCATGTGCATGCGGCTGCCCGCCTCGGCGAGCACCCGCGGCTGGGCGTCGGCGAGCCCGCGCGCACTGCGCTCGAGCTGCTCGAGGAGCGTGGTGAGGGCCGCGTGGCGCTCCGGCGCCGACTGGGCCGCGTGCCGACGGCGCACCCGCCCGAGCATCGCCCGAAAGCGCACTTCGTCGAAGGGCTTCAGCAGGTAGTCGACGGCGCTCACCTCGAAGGCCTCGAGCGCGTAGTGATCGTAGGCCGTGACAAACACGATCAGCGGCAGATTGCCGGGATCGAGCGCGCGGGCAAGGTCCATGCCGGTGAGCGCATCCATCTGGATGTCGAGGAAAAGCAGATCCGGCGGCAGCGCGCGGATCGCTTCCAGCGCTGCGCCGCTATCGCCGTACTCGCCCACGACCGCGAGATCGGGCTCGCGCTCGCAGCACTCGCGCACCGCGCGGCGCGCGGCCGGCTCATCGTCGACGATGACGACTCTCACGAGCGCCGGGCGGCGGCCGACTGCGCCACACCCTCCGGCCCATCGCGCAGCAACGGCATGCGGATCTCGGCGAGCCACACGCCGCCCGCCTGCGGACCGGCGCTGAACGTGGCCCGCTCGCCGAACTGCACCGCCAGGCGCTCGCGCACGTTGGCGAGCCCGATCCCGGCGCCGTGTCCGGTGTCGCGTCCCGCAGCGATGCTGTTCTCCACGCGCAGCACGAGCGTCTCGCCTGCGGCTTCGGCCGTGATGCTTACGCTCACCGGGCCGTCGTGGCCGGCGAGCCCGTGGACCACGGCGTTCTCGACCAGCGGCTGCAGGATGAGACTCGGTACCCAGACACGCAGCGCGCTCGCGGGCGTGGGCACGGCAATCGTCAGGCGGTCGGAGAAGCGCCGCTGCTGCAGCTCGAGATACAGCAGCACGAATTGCAGCTCGTCGCTGAGGCGCGAGAAGTCGCGCTCGCCCGCGCTCAGCAGCCGGCGCAGCAGATCCCCTAGCTGCACCACCATGGCCTGCGCGGCCGGCGGATCCCAGCTGATCTGCCCGCGGATCGCGTGCAGCAGATTGAAGAGCGTGTGCGGCGAGAGCTGCATGCGCAGCGCCGCGAGGTGCGCGCTGGTGAGTGCACGCTCGAGCGCCGCCTCGCGCAGTTGCGCATCACGCAGGCGCTGATAGAACGCAAAGCCGCTGATCAGTGCGAGACCGAAGCCGTAGGTGACCAGGGTGCTCGTGGCGCTCGCCGCCCAGGTCGACAACGCCGGCCCGGAGACGAAATCCGACCAGCTCCCCCAGTCCTTATGCATAGCATGCGTGTCGCCGTGCCACTCACCCATGACCGTCTCGGTGACGGCCAGCATCGGCGAGGCGAGCAGCGCGAACCCCGCCGCCAGCAGCAGCTGCACCGGGAGCCGAAACCGAAGCGGCTGCCAGCCGAGGCGCAGCGATGCCCAGACACACAGGACGAGAACCGGATAGAGCAGCACGTGCTGCAACAGCCGCGCGTCCCACGGAGCGAAGAAGTGCGTCACGTTCAGCGTCCGCAGGCTCTGTCCCATGGTGGTCGCGTAGAGGATGTTGGAGAGCGCGACGTAGATCCAGAACACGGTGAGCACCGCGAGTGACGGCCAGAAGCTGCTGCGTGCGGTCGCGAGCGGCCGCAGCGCCGTGCGGTCGCCGGCGCGCGCAACGGCGAGCAGGGCCGGCGCAACAGGCTCGAGAGGGGTAGCGCTCATTGGCATGAAGCATAGCGTACGCGCGGCACCGCGCACCTGCAGCCTTCGGCGGGGTGGGACGAGCGCGTCGGCCCGCGGGACGAGTCCGCAGCGGGCGATTGAAACCTTATGAGCCGCTCGCGGCGCCGCCCGGCAGCGTGTTGGTGCCGCGGTACGAACGCGTCATCAGGCGGGATCAACGCGTAGCGCACCGGCTACGTCCGCGGCGGTGAAGTTGGGAAACTGTCACTCGAGCCGTGCAAGTGCGCGCGGCCCTACCGCCAAGGAGAGTCTGATGAACACTTCACTGATGAGCCGGCCGTTGCGTGGCGCCACGATCGCGCTGACCGCCTGCCTGCTGGGCGCCGTCGCGGGTACCGCCGGCGCTGCCGGCGTCGCGAGCGACGCGGATGCGCGCACGCTGCGCGTCGCCTACAGGGATCTCGATCTCGCCACCGAGCAGGGCTCGCGGGCGCTTTACGCGCGCATCGAGTCGGCTGCACGCCAGGTATGCGCGGCCGAAGACCAGCGCAATCTCGCTGCGGTCGCGTCGGCCCGTGCCTGCAAGGTGCAGGCGGTCGAGCAGGCCGTGAGCACGGTGCACAGCCCCGCGCTCGCGGCGGTCTACGCGGCGAACCGGCCACGCAGCTAGGCACAGGACAGGCGCGTGATAAGCACCTGTAACAGGCAAAAAAAAGCGGCCCATGCGGGCCGCCCGTCTGTCAGGTTCTGTCAGCTTAGTTCAGGCCGCCTTCTTGGCGCCGGTCGCGCGGCTCGTGGCCTCGCTGGCAAAGCTGCCGACCGACTCCTGCACCTCGGCCGCGAGGCTCGAGAATTCCTCGGCACGCGCCCGGAGCTTCTCGCTCAGCTGCGTGCCGAGCTCCGCCTGCCTGGCGAAGAGATCCGCGATCGCCTGGGTGCCGACGGCAGCCTTGGCACTCATGGCCGCCTTGCTGTGCGCAAGTCCCGCCTCGAGGCAGTCGCCTGCGACCGCATAGTTAAAGCGGGCAAAGCGCTCGAGAGCGCGGAAGCCTTCCTGGTGGGCCTTGCTGAAGGACGCGAAGACGTCCCTGTAGGTCTCCATCCAGGCGTTCAAGTCGTATGTACGGTCGGTCATGGCGGCAGCTCCTGCGCTTGCTCGATGGGTTGGTGAGGGCATCTTACGCTCTTTTGTATGCAGTGCAAGAGATTTGACAATATCAGGTCAATGCGTACTTAAGACGTTGAATACTTAGGCTTCTACAAAGCCTCATGATGTCTGTAGCGCATAAATTATTGTGCGATGCATCCGTAAAATACGGCTGCGGCCCGTGGGGTGCGGGCAGCTGCACGCGCATCCGGTCGGGTTGTTAAGATCACCGCTCCCGGGAGTGGTGAGCGATGTCCGAAAGCAAAATGCCTCTGAGTGAGTTGGCGGCGCACGTCGGGGAGGAGATGGGCGTTTCGTCCTGGACGACGCTCGACCAGGCGCGCATCGACGAGTTCGCCGACTGTACGGGCGATCGCCAGTGGATCCACGTCGATGCCGAGCGTGCGGCGCGCGAGGGTCCATTCGGCGGCACGGTCGCCCATGGGTTCCTGACGCTCGCGCTGCTCGCGCCCACGAATTTCGAGGTGCTGGTATCCAGGGTCGCGCCGAAGTCGGTGGTCAACTACGGCCTCGAGAAAGTGCGTTTCATCTCGCCGGTGCGCTCGGGCAAGCGCGTGCGCAACCGCATCAAGCTGGCGTCGGTCGAGACCCGCGGCACCGGCCGCTACCTCGTCAGCACGGAGAACACGGTGGAGATCGAAGGCGAGAACAAGCCGGCGCTGACCGCGACGACGCTCGCCGTCTTCATGGCCTGATTCAGCCGCGCATCCGGCCGCCGTCAGGATCGAAGGCGGGCGCCGGCAGCCGCGTGGCCTTGCGCCGCTCGCCGATCAGCTCGATCTCGAAACCCTCTTCCGCGCCGGCGAGCGCGGCGGGAATGTAGCCGAGGGCGAGCGAGCGCTGCACGCTGTAGCCGTACGCCCCGGATGTGACCCAGCCGACCACCCTGCCGTCGTGCCATATGGGCTCATCGCCCGAGGCGTCGGCATCGACGGTGTCGAGTGCGAAGGTGGTGAGGCGCAGCGAGCCCCCGCTCGCCTTCTCCTCGAGCGCTGCCGCACGGCCGACGAACGCCTCCTTCTTCAGATCGACGAAACGCCCGAGACCCGCCTCGTAGGGCCCGTAGATCGGGCGGTACTCCCTCGCCCAGGTGCCGAAGCTCTTCTCGATACGCATGGCATTGAGCGCGCGGCCGCCGAAGTGCTTGAGTCCGTACGCAGGACCCGCCGCGGTGATGAGATCGTAGAGCCCGCGCTGATACTCCGCCGTCACCCAGATCTCGTAGCCGAGGTCCCCGGTGAAGGTGATACGGCCGACGAACGCGGGGATCATGCCGATATCCAGCCGCCGGAACGAGAGAAACGGGAACGCCGCGCTCGAGAGGTCCGCGCGCGTCAGCTCCTGCAGCAGCGCCCGCGAGCCGGGGCCGGCCAGCGAGAGCCCGACGTACTCCATGGCGCACGGCCGCACGGTCACGCCCTGAGGCGGCGGGTAGCGCTCGAACCAGCGCCGGTAGTACCCCTCCGCAGCGTAGGTGCAGATCAGGAACACGCGCTCGCGGGTGAGGCGGCACAGGGTGAAGTCGCCGATCAGCTTGCCGCGCTCGTTCAGCATCGGTGTGAGCGCGATGCGCCCGGGCGCGGGCACCCGGTTCGCCATGATCTGCGAGAGCCACTCCTCGGCGCCGGCGCCGGTGACCTCGAACTTGCCGTAGTTGGAGATCTCGAGGAGTCCGACCGCCTCGCGCACCGCCTGGCATTCGAGCGTCACGTAAGGGTGCGCGTTGGAGCGGTGAAAGGTGACCGGTTCCTTCGCATCCGCGGCGCTCGGCGCAAACCACAGCGCGTGCTCGAGCCCGCAGTAGTCCCCGAACACGGCATGTTGTGCCTCGAGGCGGCCGTAAATGGGCGTGGTCTTGAGCGGCCGCGCCGCGGCCAGCTCCTCGTTCGGGAAACGGATGCGGAAGCGCCGCGAGTAGTTCTCGCGCACCTTGGCGTTGGTGTAAGCGAGCGTCGCCCAGTCGCCGTAGCGCGCGACGTCCATGCCCCAGATGTCCGCGCCCGGATCGCCCTCCACCATCCACTGCGAGAGCGCGAGCCCGACACCGCCGCCCTGGCTGAAGCCCGCCATGACGCCGCAGGCCACCCAGAAATTCCTGAGACCCCGGATGGGTCCCACAAGCGGATTGCCGTCCGGGGCGAAGGTGAACGGGCCATTCACCACCTTGCGGATGCCTGCTTCGCCGAGAGCCGGAAAGTGCCTGAAGCCGACCTCGAGGCTCGGCGCGATACGTTCCAGGTCGTTCGGCAGCAGGCTCTGGGTGAAGTCCCACGGCGTCTCGCGCGGCGACCACGGCACGCCGGCGCTCTCGTACGTGCCGAGCAGCATGCCGCCGCGCTCCTGGCGTATGTAGATCTCGCCCTCGAAGTCGATGCAGTGGAGCTGCTCCTTCTGGCCTTTGAGCGCGGGAATGTCCTCGGTGATCAGGTACTGGTGCTCCATGGCGAGGATCGGCAGCTCGAGCCCGACCATGCGTCCGACCTCACGAGCCCAGAGTCCGCCGGCATTGACCACGTGCTCGGCGTGCACGTTGCCCTGCTCGGTCAACACGTCCCAGGTGCCGTCGCGGCGCGGCTTCAAATCGGTCACTCGGGTGTGCCGCACGATCTGCGCGCCACCGAGCTGTGCCGCCTTCGCATAGGCCTGCGTCACCCCGTAAGGGTCGACGTGCCCCTCGATCGGGTCGAGCAGTGCGCCGACAAAGTGCTCCTTGTTCATCAGCGGAAAGAGCCGCGCCGCCTCGTCCACCGAGATCACCTCGAGCTCCATGCCGAGGTAGCGGCCGCGCGCCTGCGCCATCTTCAGCCAGTCCATGCGCTCGCGGGTGCCCGCGAGCATGATGCCGCCGGTCACGTGCATGCCGCAGGACTGTCCGGAGATGTGCTCGATCTCCTTGTAGAGCTTGATGGTGTACTGCTGCAACTTGGCGACGTTCGGATCGCCGTTGATCGTGTGCATACCGCCGGCGGCGTGCCAGGTCGAGCCGCAGGTGAGCTCGCCGCGCTCGATCAGCAGCACGTCCTTCCAGCCGGCCTTGGTGAGGTGGTAGAGGACGCTCGCCCCGACCACGCCGCCGCCGATCACCACCGCGCGCGCCTGGGTCCTCATGCTGCTGCTCCGCTCACTCGTTCGACACGGCGAGCTGCACGGCCGGCTGGCCGGTGATGCCGACAGCGCCGCGGCCGAAGCGCTCGATCAGCCAGGAGCGGAACAGCGCGATCGCCGTATCCGCGAGCCCCTCCGGGTGGGTGATGAGGTAGTAGCCGTAGTCGTCATCTAGCGTCACGTCGAAGGGCTTCACGAGATGTCCCGCGCGCAGCTCCTCGCCGAAGAGGTTCGTGTCCACGAGCGCGATCCCATGGCCGCTGAGCGCGTACTGGGCCGCGAGCACCGCCGTGTCGACCACCAGGCCGCGCTCCATCCTCATCGGGTCGATGCCGACCTGGCGCGCGAGCTGAGTCCAGAGGTGATGCCGCGGCAGATCCGCGAGCCGCACATGCACGATCTCGTTCGCGGCGATGAACGCCGCGAGGTCCGTGCCGCGATGCGCCGCCGCGATGTTGGGGTGGCAGAGGATCGAGAGGCGCACCGGCCACAGCAGATCCGTCACCAGATCCGTGACCGTCGGCCGCGAATACACCACCGCGACGTCGACGTCGCCGAGCGGCGGTCCGACGCCGTAGGGACTCACGAGGTCGATATCGACCTCGCTGCTCACGCGGCGGAAGTCGCGCAGGATCGGCACCGCGAGCTGCACCGCGAAGCTCGGCGGCATTTGCACGCGCAGCGTGCGCTGCATCGGCGCGCCTTCGTTGCGGATGTCATCGAGCGCGTACTCGAGCCGGTCGAACGACTTGATCACCGCCGGCAGCAGGTGCTGGCCGGCCTTCGTAAGGGTCAGCGCGTGCGGCCGACGCTCGAAGAGCGCGACCCCCAGCAGGCGTTCGAGCGCGATTACGTGGCGTGAGAGCGCGCTCTGCGAGATGAGGAGCGCGTTGGCGGCAGCCGTAAAGCTACCGTGCCTGGCGACGCCCTCGAAGGCGCGCAGCGCGTTCAGTGGCAGCCAGCGGCGGTCGATCGTTCTTTTGTCCACCGTCGTTTGAGTCTCCCTGCTCACATACTCGCCCAGAGCGCAGCCTCGCGCCAAGCGAAGCGCGCCAGCCAATGCTTTTTTTCGATTGCCGTAGCCAATTTCTTGAGTGGCTTGGTGCCCGCCGCGGGGCTCAGACTCCTCGGACAGCAAAATGAGATTGCCCCGATGAGTGCCCACCTCCGCCAGCCTGCGTCCAGCTCCTCCGGCCACCGGATCGCGGCGGTGGCCATCAGTCATCACCGCCTGCCCCTCACCCCGCCCTTCAACGCCAGCTGGGACACGCAGCCGCGCACCCATTTCGACGCCACCGTCGTGCGGGTCACGACCGACGGCGGACTCATTGGTGTGGCCTCGGGGGATCGCATGCTCGGCTTCGAGGGCCACGAGAGCCTGTTTCTCGGCCGCGACCCGCTCGAGCTCGAGCGCCACTATCGCGTGCTGTCCAACATCGACTTCCATTACGGCCGCTGCTGGCCGCTCGATCTCGCGCTCTGGGACCTCGCGGGCAAGATCCTGGGTCAGCCCTGCTGGCGGCTGCTCGGAGGCCTGGCGCGCCGCGTCCGTGCCTACGCCTCCTCGGGAACGCTGCGCGACCCGTCGGCGCAGGCGGACGTCGCGGAGGCCTACCTCGCACAGGGCTTTCCGGCGCTGAAGCTGCGGTTCCATCGCGGCGACTGGCGCGAGGATGTCCGGACACTCGAAGCGGTGCGTGCGCGCGTCGGGCCGAGGCTCGAGCTCCTCGTCGACTGCAACCAGGGCTGGCGGCTGCCGTGGGACACGCAAACTGCGTGGACGTTGAAGGACGCGCTCTGCGTCGCCCGCGAGCTGGAGCGGCTGAATGTCTACTGGATGGAGGAGCCGCTGCATCGCGCCGACCACGCCGGCATGCGTGCGCTGCGCGAGGCGACCGACGTGCGCGTCGCGGGCGGGGAGATGACGCGACAGCTGCACGAGCTGCGCGACCTCATCGCCTCGGGCTGCGTCGACGTGGTGCAGCCGGACGTCGCGCTGGTCGGCGGCATCACGGGACTCAAGCGCATCGCGGTCATGGCGCAGGAGCATCATCTCAGCTTCACGCCGCACACCTGGACCAACGGCATGGGAGTGACCGCCAACGCGCACCTGATGGCGGGCCTGTGCGACGGACCGTTCCTCGAGTTTCCCTACGACCCTCCGGAATGGAGCCTCGAGCGGCGCGATTTCCTCATGGCCGAGCCGCTCAGGGTCGATCGCGACGGCTGGATCAACTTGAGCGACGCGCCAGGACTGGGGTACGCCCTCGATGAGGGGCGGCTCGCGGCGACGCGCGTCGGGTGACTGCGCGCTGACAGATCCGCAGGTCGACCATCCTGCGTTGGGTGCTTTTTCTGAATGGTGAACGAAATGGTTCACCATCGCCCGAAGGACATTGCTGCGCTCACGCGCCATGCAAGGCGAGCACTGACTCGAGCGGCCCGAGCCACGGCTCGAAGTGCCGCCACTGCTCGAGCCCCTCCTTGTCAATGGGCCGGCGCACCTGCTCCGAGCTCGCGGAGTGCACCTGGCGCTGGGTCTTATGGAACTCGACGCACGCGGCCTCGAACGGCAGGCCGCAGAACTCCAGGATCCGCCGCACGTTGCCCTCGAGGTCCGCGACCACCTCCTCGTGCGGCACCGTGAGGATGCTCCCCGGCGGCAACACCGCCTGCCAGTGCGCCATGAGCTCGGCGTACGAGCGGTAGTAGCGGCCGATGTCCTCGAAGCTATAGGTGAACTGCTGTCCGGAAGCGAACAGCTGCTTGAAGTTGCTGAAGCAGCAGGCCATGGGCTCGCGGCGCGCATCGATGATCTTCGCGTTGGGCAGGATCAGGTGGATCAGGCCGAGGTGCCGGAAGTTGTTCGGCATCTTGTCGATGAAGCGCGGCGCGCCGCGGCGGTAGGCGCGCGTGTCGGCGAGATACCTCTCGCCGAGTTCGCGGAAGTCCGCGGCTGCGAGCTGCGCGAGCATGGCCGGGTAACGCGGCTCGCCGGCGACGCTCTCGCGGCCCTGCAGGTCCTGCACCAGCCGCGGGATGTCCGCGAGCTCCATGGTGCCCTCGACCTGCGAGTGCGAGGCGAGGATCTGCTCGATGAGTGTCGAGCCCGAGCGCGGCAGCCCGACGATGAAGATGGCCGCGCCGCTGCCGCAACCGAAACCCGCGCGCTGCGCCAGGAACTCGCGCGTGCATACCGCCTTCTGCAGGCGGGTGTTGCGCTCGGTGACGCCCGGCCGGTAGCGGCACTCGGTCTTCTTGAGCGCATTGCCGCGCTCGTAGAAGGCGAACGACTCGGCGTACTCGCCGCGGTCCTCGAGCGCCTTGCCGATCGCGAAGCACAGGTGGTAGCGGTCGGCGAGCTCGATGCCGGGCGCCGCTTCCTCCGCCCGCATGCGCGCGACCTCCTGCTCCGTGAAGCGATAGGTCTTGAGGTTGGCGAGACTCCAGTACGCCTCGCCGAAGGCGGCCCGGACGCGCACCGCGGCGCGGTACGCCTCGATCGCCTCCGCGGCCTCGCCCTGCGTCTTGAGCGCATGCCCGATCGAGAGGTGCAGCTCCGGGTCGTCGGGGGTCTCGCGCACCAGCTGCCGGTAAAGCGGCAGCGCACGCTCGTAGTCGCCGAGGCCGGTACACACGGTCGCATGCGTCGTGCGGTACATGCGGTTGTCAGGATCGACGGCGAGGAGCTTCTCGAGCTGCTCGCGCGCCTGCACGTGCTTGTGGCGCTTGAGGAGCACCGTGGCGTACTCGTAGCGCGCCACGTGGTAATCGGGCGCGCGCCGCAGCACGTTCTCGAGCAGCAGCTCGGCATCGTCGAGCACGTCGACCTTGACGCCGATCTGCGCGAGCAGCCGCATTCCCTCGATATGATCGCCGTGAGCCAGGAGGTACCTGCGCACCAGCTCCTCGGCCTGGTGGATTTCGCCGTCGGCCAACATGCTGAAGCCGGTCACGATCTCGGGCGGCAGGCTCTCGAGCGTCCTGATCTGCGCGGCGGCCCGCTCGACGTCGGCCTTGCGGCCGGCCATGCCGTAGAGCACCTCGAGACCGTGCCAGCTGGCACGCAGCGCGGGATTCAGCACGACGGCGCGCTCATACGCCCGGATGGCGGGATCCGCCTCGCGCACCGCCACGTGGCAATGTCCGCGCTCCTGGAACAGGCGCGGGTACTTCGGGTGCAGGGACTCGAGGTGCGCTAACGTCGCGAGCGCCTCCGGGATGCGCTGCAGGTAGCGCTGCGCGACCGCGACCATGTAGAGCACGTCGCGGTTCCCGGGCACCTCCTGAAGCAGCACCTGCCCGGCCGTGAGCGCCGCGTCGAACTCGCTCTGCTCGAGCATCGCGCGGATGCGCAGCACCTCCATCTCGATGCGGGACGGCCCCGGGTTCAACGTCGCGGCGTTCATGGCTGTCGCGGCCGGATTCTAGCCTGTAACATCCGCACCTCGCCCGAGCCGCAGGGGGTTTTCTTGATGCAACCGGAAGAGGTGCGCACCAGTGCGCAGGCGCGGGCGATCGTCGAAGAGCGGGGTCTTACGCACGTCAAGGTTGGCGTGTTCGACAATGACGGGATCCTGCGCGGCAAGTACCTCGATCGCCCGAAGTTCCTCGCGGCGCTCGACAAGGGCATGGGATTCTGCGATGTCGTGCTCGGGTGGGATTCCAACGACGCGCAATACGACAATATCACCTTCACCGGCTGGCACACCGCGTTTCCGGATGCTCCCGTCCGGCTGCTTCCCGAAACCTGCCGCGCCCTGCCCTTCGAGGGCAACATGCTGCTGTTCCTCGGCGAGTTCGCCGGTCAGGCCGAACAGGTGTGCCCGCGGGCGACGCTGCGACGCGTACTCGAGCGGGCCGCAACCATGGGCTATGGCGCCTCGGCGGCTGCCGAATATGAATTCTTCGTCTTCAACGAGACGCCCGCGAGCGTGCGCGAAAAAGGCTATCGCGGGCTGGTTAATCTCACTCCGGGAATGTTCGGCTACTCGGTGCTGCGCAGCTCGGTGCACGCCGAGCTGTACCACGCGCTGCTGCAGCTGAGCGCCGACATGCGCATGCCCATCGAAGGTCTGCACACCGAGACCGGGCCGGGTGTGATCGAGGCGGCGTTGCATTACACCGAAGCGCTGGAAGCAGCCGACCGCGCGGCGCTGTTCAAGACCTTCGTCAAGGTGCTCGCCCAGCGCCGCGGCCTGATGGCGACGTTCATGGCCAAGTGGTCGCAACATCTGCCGGGGCAGAGCGGACATCTGCACATTTCGCTCGCCCGCAAGGACGGCTCCTCCGCGTTCTACGATGAGGCGCGCCCCCATGCCATGTCGCCGGAGATGCGCTGGTTCGTCGGCGGACAGCAGGCGCTGATGCCGGAGCTGCTCGCCATGGTCGCCCCGACGGTCAACAGCTACTCGCGCCTGGTGCCGGGCTTCTGGGCGCCGACTTCGGCCACCTGGGGGGTGGAGAACCGCACCTGCGCGCTGCGCGTGATCCAGGGCGGTCCCAAAGCTCAGCGCGTCGAGTACCGCATCGCGGCGGCGGATATCAATCCGTACCTTGCCATCGCGGCGGCCATCGGCTCGGGCCTGTGGGGCATCGAGCATCGCATCGAGCCCGACGAGCCGGTCACCGGCAACGCTTATGACCGCAAGCTCCCGGCGAAGCGCCAGCTGCCACGCACGCTCACCGAGGCCGCCGACAGACTCGTGCACTCCAAAGCCGCGCACGAGCTGTTCGGTGCGCCGTTCGTCAGCCACTTTGCAGCGAGCCGCGAATGGGAGGAGCGCGAATTCCGCCGCGCGGTCACCGACTGGGAGCTCGCGCGCTATTTCGAGATCATCTGATGATCATCAGGACCCTCTCGCCGGTCGACGGTCGCCTCTACGCGCAGCGCGCCACCGCCACCGCCGCCGAGATCGATCAGGCTCTCGAGCGCGCGCGGCAAGCGCAGCGGCAGTGGCGCACTGCGCCCATTTCCGAGCGCGCGGGGTTCATCGCGCGCTTTGCGAGCGAGTTCGAGCGGCGCGGGCCGCAGATCGCCACGGAGCTGAGCTGGCAGATGGGGCGCCCGGTACGTTTCGCACCGAGTGAGGTGCGCGGCACGCTCGAGCGTGCCCGCCATATGACGGACATCGCCGCCACGGCACTTGCCGATCTGGACGCCGGACCCAAACCGGGCTTCCGCCGCTTCGTACGCCGCGAGCCGCTCGGCGTGGTGTTTACCGTGGCCGCCTGGAATTACCCGTACCTGATTGCAGTCAACAGCGTCGTGCCGGCCTTGATGGCCGGCAACGCCGTGGTGCTGAAACACTCGGCACAGACGCCGTTGTGCGCGGAGGTCTTCGCCGAGTGCTTCGCGGCCGCAGAGCTCCCGGCAGGGCTCTTCCAGGTGCTGCACCTCACGCACGCCGACACGGAGGGAGTGATCCGTGATCCACGCGTCGACTTCGTGGCGTTCACCGGCTCGGTGGCCGGGGGGCGCGCGGTACAGCGCGTCGCCGCCGAGCGTTTCATCGGCGTCGGTCTCGAGCTTGGCGGTTGCGACCCGGTCTACGTGCGCCACGACGCCGACCTGCCCCACGCGATCGAGAACATCGTGGAGGGTGCCTATTTCAACTCCGGCCAGTCCTGCTGCGGGCTGCAGCGCATCTACGTTCACGAGAGCGTCCACGAGCGCTTCACGCGCGGCTGCATCGAGCTGATTCGACAGTACCGCCTCGGCGATCCCCTCGACCCGCAGGTCACGCTCGGACCGGTGGTGCGCACCGCCGCGGCCGACGCGATACGCGCCCAGGTGCGCGCGGCCATTGCGGCCGGCGCGCGCCCGGCGATCGAGGAAGGCGACTTCCCCCATAGCAAGCCCGGCACGCCGTACCTCGCCCCGCAGCTGCTGCTGGATGCCCCACCCGGATCGTCGGTCATGCGCGAGGAGATCTTCGGCCCGGTGGCAGGCGTCATGAAGGTGCGCTCGGATGCCGAGGCGGTGACACAGATGAACGACAGCCCCTTCGGGCTGACTGCGGCAGTCTGGACACGCGATGCCGGCGCTGCCGAAACGCTCGGCGCCCAGGTGCAGACCGGCACCTGGTTCATGAATCGCTGCGACTACCTGGATCCGGCACTGGCCTGGGTGGGCGTCAAGGACTCAGGGCGCGGGTGTACGCTCTCGGTTGTCGGCTACGAGCACCTGACACGGCCGAAATCGTTCCATCTGCGGGTGACGACGTGAGCGTGCTTCTGAAGGCGAACTGGAACTATCCGACGACCATATGGGCGGGTCCGGGGCGCATCGCCGAGCTGCCGGCGGCCTGCGCCCTGCTCGGCATGCGGCGCCCGCTGCTGGTGACGGACGAGGGGCTGCGCGAAGCGCCGATGGTGCGGCAGGCATGCGCGCTGGTGGCCGGGAGCGGCTTGTTTGCCGGTGTGCGCGGCAATCCGGTCGCCGCCAACATCGAGGACGGTCTGGTTGCTTACCGTTCCGGCGCTCACGATGGCGTCATCGCCTTCGGCGGCGGCTCGGCACTGGATGCGGGCAAGGTGATCGCCTTCATGTCCGGGCAGACACGGCCGCTGTGGGATTTCGAGGATGTCGGCGATTGGTGGACGCGTGCTGACCGGCGCGGCATCGCACCGGTCGTCGCGGTTCCGACCACCGCGGGCACGGGCTCGGAGGTCGGCCGTGCCGGCGTGGTGATCAACGAAGCCACGCACCAGAAAAAAATCATCTTTCACCCGCAGATGATGCCCGGCGTGGTGATCAGCGACCCCGAGCTCACGGTCGGTCTGCCGCCCGCGATCACCGCGGCCACGGGTATCGACGCCTTCGTGCACTGCTTCGAGGCTTTCTGCGCGCCGGGCTTCCACCCGCTCGCCGACGGCATCGCACTCGAGGGCATGCGACTGATCCAGACCTACCTGCCGCGGGCGTGCGAGCATGGCACGGACCTCGAGGCCCGCTCGCGCATGCTGGCGGCGGCGAGCATGGGTGCAACGGCGTTCCAGAAGGGACTCGGTGGCGTACACGCCATCGCGCATCCGGTCGGTGCTCATTTCAACACCCACCACGGCCTGACCAACGCGGTGCTGCTGCCTTACCTCATCGTGCACAACCGGCCGGCGATCGAGGCGCAGCTGCCGGTCATCGCGCGGGCGTTGAACCTGCCCGGCGAGCCGTTTGCGGCGCTGTTCGACTGGGTGCTCGGCTTTCGCAAGCGCCTGAATATTCCGCACACGCTGGCGCAGATCGGCGTGCCACTCACGAACCCGGACACCATCGGGCACGAGGCCTCGCTCGATCCGTCGGCGGCCGGCAATCCGCTGCCGACGGACGCGGCAGGCTACGCGCGCATCTTCCGCTCGGCAGTCAAGGGGGACCTGGAACTGGCAGGCTGACGGGTCACAAGGTGCTCAATTCCGCGAGCGCCTGCCTCCACAGCGCCTCGGTGGCCGCCGCCACCACGCGCCCGTCGGTGACGCTAGCCAGGGGCGCCCCGCGCCAATCGCTGATCCTGCCGCCGGCCCCCTCCACGATCGGGACCGCAGCCATGAAGTCGTGCGGTTTCAGCTGCACCTCGATGACCAGGTCACAGTGACCGCTGGCGAGCATCCCGTAGAGATAACAGTCTCCGCCAAAGCGCCGCAACGCGGCGCGAGCGCTGAGCGCCTCGAAGCGCTGCCGCTCATCGGTGCTGAAGGTCTCCGCCGTGGTGGTATAGACAACCGCCTGCTCGATCGCGCGGCACTCACTGACCCGCACCTGCGCCCCGTTGAAGAGCGTAGGGCGACCCTCGCAACCCACCCAGCGCTCGGCAAGCACCGGTACCTCGATCACACCGAGCACCGGGCGGCCATCCTGCAGCAGTGCAATCAGGGATCCGAAAAGCGGGTAGCCCGTAACGAAACTCTTCGTGCCGTCGATCGGGTCGAGCACCCAGGTGAACTCACCGCTCCCCTCAGCGGCGAACTCTTCGCCGCGGATGGCATGCCCGGGGAACGCGGCGCGGATCATGCTGCGCATGCGGGTCTCGATATCGCGATCCGCGACCGTGACCGGACTGCCGTCGCCCTTGCGCTCCACTGCGAGCGGCGTGCGAAAGTGCGTGAGCGCAATGCCGCGCGCGACATCCGCGAGCCGCCCGGCGAGTGACAGGGCGGCGGGAAACTGCGGGTGCTCGCTGAAGCTCATTCGATGCGTTGCCGCGCGTGCGGCAGGACCCGCAGCTCCAGCCAATTGCTCAACTCCGCGAGCTTGCAGGCCTGCTCCTGCAGGCCCGCGCCGAGTCCGTGCTTCCACGTGAGGCGTCGGTCACGGGGATCGCGCATGAGCGTGCGCAGATCGGCAACGAACATCTCCAGTTCCGCGCGGTCGGCGAACAGCTGCTCCTCGATCAGGGTGGCGCCGTAGCGCAGCGCTGTTGCCGCAAGCTCGCTGAAGCTGTATTCGGGGTGGTACTGCACCCCCCAGAAGGTGCCGGCAGCGTGCTGCAACTCGATGGCCTGCAGACCCATATCGCTGCTTGCCAGCACCACGACGCCGTCAGGAAGCTGCTCGATGTCATCGCGGTGCACGGTGAGCGCCTCGAACACCGCCGGCTTGCCCCTGAACATCGGGTGGCGGCGACCGGCCTCCCGCAGCCCGATGCGGCGCGCGAACCCGAACTCCCGGCCGAGCGGATTGCGGCGCACGCGGCCGCCGGCCGCAGTCACCGCCACCTGCATGCCCCAGCAGCTGCCGAAGAACGGCACGCCCGCAACAAACACCTCCCGCGCCAGCTCGACCTGCCGTTCGATGTGCGGACCGCCGTCGTAGACGTTCAGTGCCGAGCCGGTGATTGCGACGCCGTCGTAGCTCGCAAGAGCTGCAGGCAAGCGCACCTCCCCGTCCGCAGGCCGGACGATGTCGCAGCTCACCGGGGCGAGGCTCTGCAGCACCTGCGCGTAGCCCTCACCCGAGGACTGGCCGCCGGCGGCGACTTGCTGCGCGCGAGTGGCGGCCCGGTTGCCATCGATTACCAGAATGCGCGGCTGCCCCATATCAGGAGTCCTGCGCCCGCGGCGGAACCGCCATCCCTTCGCGCTCCAGCAAAGCACGCAGCACGTCCGGACGGTCGGTGACCATGCCCTCGACATTAAGCTCGAGCAGCCGGCGCATGTCTGCCGCCTCGTTGACGGTCCACGGCACGACGCGCAGCCCCAGGACGTGCGCCTGCTCGACTCGCTGCGCGTCGAGATCGAGATGGTTCGGGCCCCAGGTGCCCGCACCGCTCGCCTGCACGAGACGCGCAATCGAACCGTCGAAATGCCGGGGATCGAGGCCCCCCAGCCACGGCGACGGGCGCGCCGAACCGAACCGCACCGTATCGTCGCCTGGCTGTTGCTCGGTCAGGGCGGCGAGCGCGACCTGCGGCATCAGCCGCCGCGCAGCGTTCAATACCCGCCAGTCGAAGGCCAGGATCGTGGCCAGCGCCGTTGTGCCGGTGCGTTCCAGATCCGCCTGCAGCGCCTCTACGAACGGCCCCGGGGCCCGGGTGAGCTGCGGCTGCTCGGGAAAGGTCTTGACCTCGATGGCAACCCGCACCCGGCCGCGCCCGCGCGTGCGCACCAGAGTCAGCACATCCGCCAGAGACGGTATGCGCTCGCCGTCGAGAGGCTGCTGCTGCGGGAAGCGCGCCGCGTAGGCGCTCCCCGGGCGTATCCGGCCCACGTCGTAGGTCTGCAGTTGCGCGTAGGTCAGCTCGAAGATCGGCGGGCCCGCAGTCGCGAGAAAGCGCCCCTGCGCGTCGCGCGTGCAGTCGGGATTGAGCCGCGGGTCGTGGCTTACGACCACCACCCCATCCCGGGTGACCCCGCAGTCGAGCTCCAGGGCACTCACGCCGAGCGCCATCGCACGGTCAAAGCACGCGAGCGTATTCTCGGGCCACAGACCCCGCGCGCCGCGGTGACCCTGCAGGTCAAACACTGCGCTGCTGCCCGTGACGGGCGATCCGACGACAAGCGGGTGGGGCGATGCTATCGTCCGGCTGTGACATTAAAATCAACATCGAGACTATCCCGCCAAAAACTTTCCTGTCAACGTGGCTGCAATCGGTCCGCAAGGGGCGCCCGTCATATGACCACAAGCTCTGTTCGGTGTCCCGCAAGCGTCTACGCAATCGGGCGCGTGCTGACGGTAGTCCTGGCCCTCGGGCTGCTGGCGGCTATGCCGGCGCGGGCGGACGATGCGAGGGTCCTGCGGATCATTACCTGGGCGGACTATGTACCCGCGGATGTCGTTGCCCAGTTCCGCAAGGAAACCGGCATCCAGGTGCAGGTCACGCTCTCGAACAACGAAGAGATGATCTCGAAGCTGCGTGCCACCGGTGGCGCGGGCTTTGATCTCGCGCAGCCCTCGCAGGATCGCATCATCGGAGCACAGCAGGACTTTCGGATCTATAAGCCCTTCGATCTGAGCCAGGTCCGGCTGGAGCAGTTCGTGCCCGAGCTGCTCGCTGCGGTCAGAAACAACGCCACTCTCGCCGGCAAGCTCTACGGACTGCCCTATGTCTGGGGCACCGAGGGGCTGCTGTACAATTCCAAGCGCACGAAGATCAGCGACTATCTGGATCTGTGCAGGCCTGAGCTTCGGGGCAGGACCGCCGTGCGGCTGAAGCGCCCGACCCTGATGGCCTTCGCCCTCGCGCTGGGCAAGAATCCCTTCGCCCTTTACGGCGATACGAAGGCGTACACGGCCCTCATGGACCAGGTCGGCAAGGCACTCATCGCCTGCAAGGTCAATTTTCGCTTCTTCTATGACAACAGGGATCAACTCATCAACGGCGTGCGCTCCGGGGAGATCTACGCCGCGATGGCGTGGGACTCGGTCGGCTGGCAGCTGAACCGCGAGAACCCCGATATCAAATTCGTCAACCCGCGCTCGGGCGCGATTGCCTGGATGGATACGTTCGCGCTGCCGGCACGCGGCCGCAACGACGCCGCTGCGTACGCGTGGATCAACTTCGTGATGCGCCCGCAGATCGCGGCCAGGATCGGCAAGTCCATCGGCAATTTCACCGCCGCCAGAGGTGCCGATCAGCTGATGGACCCGCGCATGCGCGCGCAGTTCGCCGAATCGTTCCCCGACGGCCTGAAGAACATCAAGTGGTATCCGGCGATACCGGCGGGGCTCGAGGAGATCGAGGGCGAGGTTCTCGATCGGGTGAAGGCGGCCGATTGAACACGCCGAAGACGGCCACGGCGGGTGCGACGCCCGACCTCGAAGTGCGCTCCCTGAGCAAACGCTTCACGACTCATCTCGCGGTGGATGATCTGTCCTTCAGCGTTGCGCGCGGCAGTTTCTTCTCGATTCTCGGCCCCTCCGGCTGCGGCAAGACCACGCTCTTGCGGATGATCGCCGGCTTCATCCAGCCCGATGCCGGCCATATCGCCATCGGCGGACGCGATATGGCGCAGGTGGGCCCGAACAGGCGTCCGGTCAATATGGTGTTTCAGCATCTGGCCCTGTTTCCGATGATGTCAGTCGCGCAGAACGTGGCATTCGGACTCGCGCGCCGCGGCGTCGGCCGTACCGAGCGCCTGCGTCGCGCCGAGGCCATGCTGGAACGGGTCGGCCTGGCCGGCGCGGGCGGCAAGCGCACCGACGAGCTCTCCGGCGGCCAGCGGCAGCGCGTCGCGATCGCACGCAGTCTGGTGCTCGAGCCAACCCTGCTGCTGCTCGATGAGCCGCTCGGGGCGCTCGACCTGAAGCTGCGGGAGCATATGAAGGTCGAGCTGAAGCAGCTGCAGAGCGCGTTCGGCACAACGTTCGTATACATCACCCACGACCAGTCGGAGGCGCTGGTGCTGTCCGATCACGTCGGCGTGATGAATCATGGCCGCTTCGAGCAGCTCGGCACCCCCCAGGAGCTCTACTACTCTCCGGCGACCCCGTTCGTCGCCGGGTTCGTCGGCGCGAACAACCGCCTGGCGGGCACGACGCTGCGCGTCGACGGGCCGCTCGTGGAGCTCGGCATCACGGGCGGCTGGGCGGTGCGCGCCCGCGGGCATGGAGCGGTCGCGACGGGGGTCGCCGCTGAGGCCTTCATCAGGCCCGAGTCCATGATGCTCGGTCGCACGGCCGCCGAGCTGCCGGCCGGCCAGGCGGTGCACAGCGGGGAGGTGCTCAGCCTGCTGTTTGACGGCGCCAACTCGGCCGTGCTGCTGCGCGAGGCCCGCAGTCGCCTGGAGCTGCGCATCGCGCTGCCGCAGACCGGCGCCTACTCCGACCTGCAGGTCGGTGCGCACATCTGCTTCAGCTTCGATCCGCAGCGGGCGATCTGCTTCCCCGCCGCCGCCGCGCATGCCTGAAGCCGCGGTAACAGCGCGGTGGTATCGCCGCCTGGTGCTCGGGCTGCTGCTCGCCCCTGCGCTGCTGTGGCTGTTCGCCCTGATCATCCTGCCGCACCTGGACCTGGCGCTGCTGTCCTTTCGCGAGCGCGTCGCGCCGCGCCAGTACGTTGCCAGCCTTGCGCAGTACCGTACCTTCTTCGGCGAACCGCTGTACTGGCATGTGTTTGCCAGGACCGCAGCGCTCTCGGCGCTGGCAACCGCACTGACGTTGCTGGTCGCCTTTCCGATTGCCTGGATCATCGCCAAGGTGGCGCGCGGGCGCATGAGCGCGCTGCTGTTTGTCGTGTGCCTGATTCCCTTCTGGGTGAGCGAGACCGTGCGCACGCTCGGCTGGATGATCCTACTGCGCGAATCCGGGGTGCTGCCGGCGCTGCTGGTGCATCTGGGGATCACCGCGCAACCGGTCGAGCTGCTGTACCACGACGCCACGATTCTCGTGGGCCTGGTCTACACGTCGCTGCTCTTCATGGTGGTGCCTCTCGTCGGCAGCCTCGAGAGTCTCGATAACACGCTGATCGAGGCCGCCTACGACCTCGGCGGCAAAGGCTGGTCGATCCTGCGCGAGATCGTCATCCCGCATGCCGCGCCGGGGATAACCGCCGGCTGCATCGTCGTGTTCATGCTGACGCTCGGCAATTACCTGACGCCGACACTGCTCGGTGGCAAGAACTCACTGTGGTTTACCGAGCAGATCTACTCGCAGTTCATCACGCGCTTCAACTGGGAACAGGGCGCCGCCTTCGGCTTCCTGCTGCTCGCGCTGTCCACCGCGATGGTCTGGCTGGGCCTGAAGATCAGCGGCCAGCGCTTCAGCGACGTGATGCGGCGCGCGTGATACCGAGCCTGCCACGGCCTGCATGGCTGCGCGTTGCGACGGCACTGTACGTCGGCGCGTTCCTCATGTTCCTGTTCCTGCCGTTGGCTGTAGTGGCGGTATTTGCGTTCAACGACGCACCCTACCCCGCCCCACCGTGGCACGGCTTTACGCTCGACTGGTTCCTGGGGAACGATGCCGCCGGACGCGTCGGCCTGTTCCGCGATCACGAGCTGCTGGGCAGCATCTGGATCAGTTGCCTGGTGGCCGCCTGGGTGACCGCGCTGTCGGTGGCGGTCGGCACCGCCAACGCATTTCTGATGGAGCGGACGCAATTTCCCGGCAAGGGCGTGCTGTCGATGCTCATGCTGACGCCACTGGTCATTCCCGGGGTGATTCTCGGCATTTCCATCCTGGCGTTTGCGAGCCGGGTGGCGGACCTGTGCGGCGAGTGGTTCGGCATCGAGGCGGATTTTCTGCGGCCCGGCTTGCCGCTCGTCGTCCTCGGCCAGTTCGCCTACATCGCCGCGATCGCCACGCTCACCATCAGCGCGCGGCTGAAACGCTTCGATCGTACTCTCGAGGATGCGGCGCTGAACCTGGGGGCATCCCGGCCGGCGGTGCTGTGGACCATCACGCTGCCTTACCTGCGCCCGGCGCTGATCGGTTCGGCGGCGATCGCTTTCCTCATGTCATTCGAGAACTTCAACACCACGCTGATGCTGATCGGTGCCGACTCGCCCCTCACCATCATGATGTACGGGCGGATGCGCGAGGGCGCCACCCCGGTGCTGAACGCGGTCAGCCTGTTCCTGATGGTGGCTTCCGGCGCCATTGCGCTGACGCTCATCCGCGGCGGCCGCCGCACGCAGAGCTGAGGGACGCACCGCGGCTGCGGGCAGGCGCCCCCGGCGTCAGTGCCGCGCCCCGGAGTCGAGCAGCGCCAGCAGCGGTGCGACGTACTTCTCGTAGTTGCGCCAGCGCCCGACCGACGCGGTGGTGATCCTCTGCCGCACCTGCCATCTGCTGGCCGTAAGGACGACGCGCTCGGTCTGCTGAAACTCCAGGCAGCGCGGATCCCAGGGCAGCCCGATGAAATCCAGCATCCGCCGGGACCAGCCCTCCTGATCCTCGAGCAGCGCCTCGTAGGGAACCTCCAGCAGCGTCGAAGCCGGCAGCACCGCCCGCCAGTGATCGGTGACACGGACATATTCGCGGTAGTAGTGCGCCAGGTCGTCCAGGTCGTTGGCGTACGGACTGACGTTGAAGAAATTCTGAAAGTAGATGGACACGCAGGTGTCGAGCGGATGGCGTTGCATATGGATGATGCGGGCCCGCGGCAGCGCCGCGTGAATCAGGCCGGCGTACAGGAAGTTGGCGGGCATCTTGTCGACTACGCGCGCACGCCCCTCGCCCAGCGCGGCCACGCGTTGGAGATAATCCCGTGCCAGGTCCGCTATCAGGGCCGCCCCGGCTTCATCTCCCGGTCCTGCCCGCTCGAGAGTCGTGAATGCACCGTCCCAGAACCGCAGCTCACCGGCGCCGAAAACTTCGCTGTGCGAGGCGAGGATCTGCTCGGTGAGCGAGGTTCCGGATCTGGGCATGCCGATGATGAAAACCGGAAGCTCCGTGGCGCTGGCGCCGCTTCGGGACCTGCGCACGGACCCCGCGTCGAAAGTGCTGATCACCCGATCGACGCGTTGCGTCAGTTTCTCCCTGTCGTACGCTGCCGCACTGCGCCTGCTCAGCTCGTTTGCCTGTCGGTAGTGACTGAAGGCGTCATCGTATTGCCCGACGTCGTCAAAATACTTGCCGAGCGTATAGCGCAGGTTTATTGCCTGCCCCAGCGGCAGGGGCTTTGCCAGCAAGGCCTGCGCGCCCGTGAGCCAGGTACCGTCCGCGCTCGTCATTTTGCGATGGGCCGCAATGCTGCAGAACACGGACGGCCAGTCCGGGTCGATGGCGAGTGCCCGCAGGAACAGCTCCTGCGCCTGCGCAAACTGGCCGCGGTCGGCGCGCAGCTCACCGAGCAGGGTCAGGGCTTCGACGTTTTTTGGATCGCTTGCGAGCGCCGCCTGGCAGCTCGCTTCGGCTTCGGCCGTGCGCCGCTGCATGCGCAGCGCGGCGGCGAGGCCCGAATGAGCCAGCGAAAGGTCGGGTTGCAAAGCGAGCGTGCGGCGAAAGCAGTCCGCCGCCGCCTCCATCTGCCGCAGCTCGTACAGCGCGTTACCGAGGTTAAGGTGGCTGTCGGTGCGCTGCGGTGCGAGCTCGATCGCGCGACGATAGAGCAACATGGCTTCACTACGCTCGCCGAGATCGCGTAACACATTGCCGAGGTTGTTGAGCGCCTCCACGTAGCCGGGGTCGAGCAGCAGCGCCTGCCGATAGCTCGACACGGCCTGCGCGCGTTGTCCCAGGCCCGCGAGGGCGAGGCCCAGATTGCAGTGCACCTGCGCATCGTCGGGCTTGATCTCGAGCGCCAGCCGGTAGCAGGCGACGGCGTCAGCGGGTTGCCCAAGCTCCAGCAAGGCGTTTCCCAGATTATTCTGCCCCTCGGGCGAGCGCGGCTCGATCTCAAGCGCGCGCTGATAGAGCGCTACTGACTCGCGCGCTCTGCCGAGCCCTCTCAGCGCGTCGGCGGCATCGACGAGCGCCTGAGCGTCGCGCGGCCGGATCTCGAGCGCCCGCTGCAGGCTTACCAGCGCCTCCTCCCACCGCCCCAGGTCGTGCAGCGCCGCGCCCAGATTGGCGTGCGACTCGGCGTCCTGCGGCAGCAGCTCCGCCGTGCGGCGCAGCGCCGGCAGCGCGTCCTTGCCCTGTCGCACCAGCGACACGCTCAGGATCTTCCAGAGCATGCCCTCGGCGGGATGAGTTTTCAGAAGCGCTCGCGCCTGCTCCTCCGCCTCACCCAGGCGCCGCTGCTCGATCAGCACCACCAGCGCTCCGATCCGGTTCGGGTTCACTGCGGCGCGGGGCGGCGCCGCAGCGTTTTCCCTGCCGCAGCAGTGCTTGTACTTCCTGCCGCTGCCGCACGGGCATGGATCGTTGCGACCGGGCTTCATCTCTCATCACGGTAGCGGCTCAAGGCGTCGCCGAGCGCGTCCTTCAAAAGCCCGAGCCAGGGCTCGAAATGTTTCCACTGGCCAAGACCCTCACGATAGAGAGCCTGGCGGACCTGCTCCGAGCTTGCCGTGCGCACGCTGCGCTGCGTCTCGTGAAAGGCAACGCACTGTGGCTCGAACTCCAGGCCGCAGAACCCGAGCATGCGCCGCACGCTCCCCTCCAGGTCATCCACGACGTCCTCGTGGAGGACGCGCAGCACCCGCCCGGGAAGTACCCGATCCCAGTGTCGCATCAGCTCGAGGTAGGTCCGATAGTAACGCGCGATATCCGCGATGCTGTAGGTGAATTCCTGTCCATTGGCAAACAGCTGCTTGAAATTGCTGAAGCAGCACGCCAGCGGTTCGCGTCGCGCATCGATGATGCGGGCTTTCGGCAGCATCAGGTGAATGAGGCCCAGGTGGCGGAAGTTGTTCGGCATCTTGTCGATGAAGAAGGGCTTGCCGGTGCGGTAGACGCGGGTTGCGGCGATGTAGTGCTCGCCGATCCTGGCGAACTCCGCGGGATCGAGCCGCGCCAGGATGGCGGGATAGCGCGGATCGTCCGGATCGGAGTCACGGCCGCGAAGCCGGGTAACGATCTGCTGCACGTTGGGGAGTTCCTGCGTGCCCTCGACCCGGGAGTGGGAGGCGAGGATCTGTTCCAGCAATGTCGAGCCCGAGCGCGGCAGCCCGACAATGAAAATCGGGTCCGGGTTGTCGGCGCCCCAGCCGCGGCGCGCCTCGAAGAGCTCGCGGGTGCACACCCTGATCTGCTGCTGAGTATTGTTTTCGATGATTTCGGCGCGATACCTGCACTCAACGCGCTTCAGGCTGTTGCCGAGCTCGTAGCAGTGGAAGGATTGCGCGAAGTCGCCCTGGTCCTCGAGCGCTTTGCCGAGTGCAAAACACAGGTGATAGTGATCGACGGCCGCGGTGGTCGGCGCCGCCAGGGCTGCGCGTATCTGTGCCGACTCCGGATTCGTGAACCGGTAGGTCTTGAGGTTGGCGAGGCTCCAGTACGCGTCGCCGAAGTCCGGCCGACGGGCGGCCGCCATGCGGTAGGTCTCGATCGCCTCCTCGCCTCGCCCGAGGGTCTTGAGTGCATGGGCGATCGACAGATATACCTCGGCATCCTCCGCTGTCCCGGAGAGCAGCTCCCGGTAGAGTGCGATGGCCCGTTCGTGCTCACCGAGTCCAACCGAGCTCGCGGCATAGAGCATCCTGAGGGCGCGGCTGTCGGGCTCCTCCTTGAGAAGCTGGTCGAGCTCCCGGCGTGCATCCTGGTACTTGTGAAGCTCGACCAGCACCCCCGCGTACTCCTGGCGCGCGGCTCGATAGTCGGGAGCCAGCTCGAGCACTGCCGCCAGCAGCAGTTCCGCATCATCGAAAACCTTGCGTTCAATTCCGAGGCGCGCCAGCAGGCGCATGGCTTCGATGTGATCGCCGTGCTTGACGAGATAGGCACGCACCAGTATCTCGGCGGCCTCCAGATCGCCATCCGCAAGCAGCCCGGTGGCCGTGACGACTTCCTGCGGCACCTTCCGCAGCGTCGCCACGTGGCTTGCCGCCATGGAGGCGTTATCGGCCTCCCCGGTCATGCGGTAGAGACGCTCGAGCATGCCCCAGCTGCCCGGCAGCGCATGATTGATGTGCACCGCCTGCAGAAAAGCCTCGATCGCCTGCGGCGCTTGCCGCATTTCGACGAAGCAGCGGCCGCGCTCCTCGTAGAGACGGCTGAAGCGCGCATGATGCTGCTGCAGAACCGCGAGCGTCTTCAGGGCGTCCGCGATCCGGCCAAGAAAGCGCTGCGCCATGGCGACGAACAGCAGCGCATCGCGCTGCTCGGGTGTCGCAGCCAGCAGTGCCTCGCCCGCGGTCAGCGCTTCGGAGAATCTGTGCTGTGTGAGCAGCCCCCGGATCCGGAGCACTTCTGCAGTAGTCGCCGCTGCGGTAGTTTCTTCAGGCCTGCTTGAGTCCATCGAGCGCCAATCGGCATAGGGGGCGCGGTTACCCGCGCGCCCCTGCCACACCACCGGACATGCGGGTCCGCATCCGGCGGTTCGGCGGGTTGAGTCGCACCGAAGCCGCTAACGTTGGAAGTCCGAGGGAGTCAAAGTAGGCATTGGGCAGCGCATAGGAGAGAGCCGGCGATGCCGCGAGCCGCCACGGACCATGAGCGCTCCCCGCCGTTCTCGCGGCCAGGCTCGCCCCAATGTTCCGTTTGCGCAGCTCCGCAAAGCGCGTACGCCCCCGCTTCCACTGCTTCCACAGCACCGATCGCAATCGGCGCCGTAGCCATTTATCAAGGTGCTGCAACATACTGGGAGTTTGGCAGAAGCCGAAGTAGCCGTGCCAACCTCGCAGGTAGGCGGAGAGTTCCTCCACCATCTGCTCGAGGCTCACCCCGCGTGTTCGGCGCGTTAGCTCCCGCACCCGCTCCCTGAAGCGCTGTAATGCCTTGGGCGCAATCCGCCGCTTGGGCTGGCAGTCGCTTGTGAAGCTAAAGCCGAGGAACTTCCGCACCGCTGGCCGAGCAACGGCGCTCTTCTGAGCGTTGACTTTGAGCTTCAGGCGCCGCGTGATGAAGGCCGTGAGGCTCGCCATCACTCGCCGACCCGCCCGTTCGCTTCTCACATAGACATTGCTGTCATCCGCGTAGCGTACGAAGCGGTGGCCGCGTCGCTCCAACTCCCGATCAAGCTCATCGAGCACCAGGTTACTCAGCAACGGCGATAGAGGACCCCCTTGTGGGGTTCCTTCATCCACCGCACTGACCAGCCCGTTCTGCATCACCCCGGCTGTGAGGAACGCCCGAACCAGCTTGAGCATGCGCTTGTCGCCGACTCTGGCAGCAATCCTCGCCATCAGTTTGTCGTGGCAGACTCGATCGAAGAATTTCTCCAGATGTGGTCGATAGGTACCACTGAGCAACTGTTCCCGAATGGCCGGCCAATGTTGCTTCAGGTAATCCGCCAGCTCGCGCACGTTCATCCCGTCCACGCCCGGGCTACCCTTGTTGGCCTTGACTCGTCGCAATGCCTGCTGGCAGTTCTCCCGCTCGCAGACCTCTTCCATCAGTGCTTCGGTATCGGCCGGGCTTTCATCTGTGCGCTTCGCCATGGGCGGTTCGAGCCCTTGACTGACAGCTCTCGGAGCTTCACTCCTACCCTCTACCAGCAAAGCCAATCCCAATTGCTCGGGTTGGTTCTTCTGCCGCCTGCCGCTCATGAGTCGCGCCGACTACTCCCCACTCCCTTTACCCTGCTTCACGCAGGACCGTTCGGGCCTTCACCGCTTGCGCGGCTAGTACGCCCTCTGCTGACTTCTGCCGCCCGGTCAGGACCGATCGCTCGACCCTCAGCCGTGAGTCCACGGCAAACGGCAGATCTCCCGAGGTAAGTTCGACCGCCTTCCGCACGCAACCGCCGGATTTACATCCCCATGCTCTTGATGGATAAGGACTTCGTGGTCATTTGCCCACTCGTCCAGCATGACGTGCCTCGTATCCGGTTCTTGTCCATCGGCTCGTGCCTTTGCTCCACGCTTCTTTCAGACCCCGCCTCACGGCGACGCCCTTGCGCTTCGCTAACCCTTCACCTCCATCCGGTTGGGTAGAGGACTTTCACCTCCAAGCTGTCGTTCATGCTCGGCACGCAAAAAAGGGCGGACACTCAGGTCCGCCCTTGATTCTACTGCAGCCGGCCCACGGCCGGCCTGCGTACACCGGCGCCGGTCAGAACTTATAGCCGATGAGGAAAGTCAGCACGCGCGGGCGCAGCGGAATTTCCGACGTGATGAACTGACCGGACGAGATGTTCGAGGGGCCGTAATCGTTGGTCAGGTTGCTGCCCTGCAGCTGCGCCGTCCAGTTCTCCTTGGCTACGCCGATGGCTGCGTCGTAGGTGGTGTAGCCCGGGATCTCGTAACGCAGCAGCGTGGTGGTCGGCGGCTGCTCTGCCGGGCTGTTGCCGGAGGGGAAGCTCGCCGGCTCATTGCTCATCGAGCTGATGTGGCTGGCACCGATCCAGGCGAATGGCCGGTAGTCACCCGCAGTCCAGTCATAACGTGCCCGCAGGTTGAACATCCACGGGGGTGAGAACGGCGGCTCGGTATCGAGCACGCCGTACGGATTGGTGTACGGCAGCCCGTTAACCTGAGTGATGCACTGCCCGAGCGGGGTCGGGTTGCCTGCGGTTGGCCGATTGCTTATGAGGCAGGGCGCGGTCGTCTGATTCGCGCTGTTCACGGAGCTGGATCCCTGCAGGCTGAGCCCGTCGGTGATGCGCGCGACAAACTGCACCTCGAAGCCCTTGACCGTGTAGCTCGGGCCGTTCACGTTGAAGGTGGTGTTACCCAGGTGCACCGGGTCGAACAAAGACAGCTGTATGTTGTTCCAGTGCATCTGGTACGCGGACACGTTCAGCATCACCCGATGGTCGAGGAATTCGCTCTTGAAGCCGATCTCGTTGTTGATCAGCGTGTCAGAGTTGTAGCCCACCGGCTTGTTGAGCTGATCGGTCGCTTTGTCGCCTGCCAGGTATGGGGCCTCCCCTGCAAGCGAGGGCGGCTGACCCGGGAGCGACGCCGTACGATTGAAGCCACCCGGGCGGAATCCCTGCGAGAAGGTGTAGTACGCCATGACGTCCGGGGTGATGTGCCAGGTCAGGTTGGCCCGGCTGCGGGTTCCGCTTTCGCTCTTCTCCAGGTTGATGGGAAAGCCGCAAAGCCCGCCGGCAGTGCAGGCTCCATTGGCGTGATTGAGGACGAGCCCGGTGCTGGTGCTCTCGCTGTAGTACTCCGAACCCTCCTCGAACTCGTTGTAGCGGAACCAGCGCGTGCCCGCGGTCACCGTCAGCACCTTCGGGATCAGATCGAAATCGAGGGACGTGAAGAAGGCCAGCTGCTTGTAGCCGCGCTGCTCGTCCTCGCCGAACGCCGTGTTCGTGTTCTCGCGCAGGTTGGGATTGGTGGCGAAGGCCCCGGGTACGGGTCCGACCGCCGACAGGCAGTCCGCCCCACCCGTCAAGGCCACCTCGAGATTGGCCGGGCTGCACTGCGGAATGCCCAGGTAGTTGAAATCCTGCTCGTCATCGAGGACGAACTTCTCCCAGAAGGCGCCAAACAGGCCGCGCAGACGGTAGCTGTCGTCGGTGCTGATGCGCAGCTCCTGGCTCTGGTGCTGGTTCGACACCGCGTCGTGCCAGTTTCCTACCGGCGCGTAGCACTGCAGCGCTTTGCCGGTCAATGAGGGGAAATTCTTCTGGTTGAAGTAGCCGGCGCCCTCGCCGATGCAGCCGTAATACGAGCCGACGCGACTGCGCATGTAGTTGGAATAGTCCTGCTCGCCCTCAATGTGGCGCACCATGTAGCTGCCCGTATAGACCGCATTCACGCTGCCGATCTTGCCGCTCAGCGTCCAGGCCGTGCTCTCGTACTTGTCCTTGGTGTAACCCGGCGTGAATGCGGTGATCTGGTACGGCTGCAGCGCAGCGCCGTCCGGTGCCGTGGGGTAGCTGTAGAAGTAGCCGTCCGCCTCCATGTCCTGGTAGTTCTGCTGAACGAGCAGGTTCCAGTCGTCGTTGATCTTATAAAGCGCCGACAGGCGGAACCCCTGATAGTTGACCGGGTTGGTGTCGGCTCCGACTACATTGGCGTTATTGGCGGTCGGGTTTCCGCCGTCCACGGCCGGTATGGAACCCGGCAGATAGGAAATCGTTCCCGGCACGTTGTCGATGTAGCCACCGCGATGGTCCGAGAAAGCCACCGCGCGAATGGCCAGCGTGCCGGGGATCACCGGCACGTTGAGCACTGCATTGAGGTTGCTGTTCGGGTCGCCGCCGGAGGTAGTGCCGTAGCCTGCATTGAACTCGCCCGAGGTGGCATCCAGGATCGGCTTGTTGGTGATGTAGCGAATGGCACCGGCCTCGGCGCCGCCGCCGAAGAGCGTCCCCTGCGGACCCTCCAGCACTTCGACCCGCTGCATGTCCACGAGGTAGACGTCGTTGTTGCGGGCCGGGAACTGCATCGACTGGTCATCGAGGTACACCGCAACGTTCGGGAATGGGGCGGTCGTCGACTGGGACTGGTTGCCGGAGCCGACCGAGCCGAGGCCACGCATGAATATGTTGCCGGTGCCCGGACCGTTGCCGCTGTAGGTCACGTTCGGCGTGTACTTCATCAGGTCGTTGAAGGACGTGACGTTGAGCTGCTGCAGCTGATCGCCGCTCATCACCTGGACCGTGATCGGCACGTCCTGCAGGTTCTCGGTGCGTCGCTCCGCCGTGACGACCACCTCCTGTATCTCATTCCCGGGGGTGGTGGCGGCGGCGGGGGCCGTATTGGCCTCCTGTGCGTACACAATTGCGGTGCTCGGCGCACTCAGTATGGCCGCCACGGCCGTAGCGATCTTCGGATTAAGCTTCATCGCGTTGCTCCCCCGAGACTTGGTTGTGGTTATCCGGCTCTGATGCAGGCGGCCTGCCAGACGGCGCCCCGTATGACTTTTATACCACGGGCCCTGCGCGCGCTTGAACAAAGACGTCATTCGGGCATTACACAGTCGCTTTCCGGGCCGGCCGACCGCGGGCAGAGCTCTCGCTGACAGTCTAGAAATTGAATACCCCCATCTTGAAAACGGATGATGTTGCGCCAGGGCATCAACCACCGCAGCGGCCCGCCGAGCTCGCACTTGATCCACGCGCGCTTCTCGGGGAGGCTGCCCCGCAGCCATGAGCCCGGCGCAATACGTCCTCGCTATCGACCAGGGCACCACTTCGACGCGCGCCATCGTCTTCGACGCCCAGGCGCGCGCCGGTGCCACCGCACGCCGCGAGCTCGGGCAGCACTATCCGGCTTCCGGCTGGGTGGAGCACGACGCCGAGGACATCTGGCGCGACACGCTCGCCACCGTGCGCGAAGTGCTCGCACGCAGCGCCGTCGGCCCCGAGAGCGTCGCGGCGCTCGGCATCGCCAACCAGCGCGAGACCGCGGTCATCTGGGAGCGCGCGACCGGCCGGCCCATCCATCGCGCCATCGTCTGGCAGGACCGCCGCACGGCGGATGAATGCGCCCGCCTCAGGGCCGAGGGCGCCGAGGAGACGATCCGCCGCAAGAGCGGCCTCGTGATCGACCCCTACTTCTCCGGCACCAAGGTCGCGTGGCTCCTCGACCATGTGGCGGGCGCGCGGGCGCGCGCCGAGCGCGGTGAGCTCGCCTTCGGCACCATCGACACCTTCCTCCTGTGGCGGCTCACCGGCGGGCGCGTGCACGCGACCGATGTCACCAACGCCGCGCGCACGCTGCTCTTCGACATCCAGGCTCAGTGCTGGGACGAGGAGCTGCTGCGCCTGCTGCGCGTGCCGCGGGCACTGCTCCCGGAGGTGCATGACAGCAGCGAGGTGTACGGCACAACGCAGCCCGCGCTCTTCGGTCGTGCGCTGCCCATCGCCGGTATCGCCGGCGATCAGCAGGCGGCGCTCATCGGGCAGGCCTGCTTCGAGCCCGGCATGGCGAAGTCGACCTACGGTACGGGCTGCTTCCTGCTGCTCAACACGGGTGACAGCGCGGTGGCTTCCGGGAATCGGCTGCTGACGACGCCCGCGTATCGCATCGGTGGGCAAGTCAGCTACGCGCTCGAAGGGTCGATCTTCGTCGCCGGAGCGGCCATCAAGTGGCTGCGCGACGGGCTGAAGGTGCTGGGCGACGCCGCCGAATCGGCCGCCGCGGCTACCCGGGTGCCCGACGATCACGGCGTTTACCTGGTGCCGGCGTTCGTCGGCCTCGGCGCCCCGTACTGGGAACCGCACGCGCGCGGGCTGATCTGCGGACTGACGCTTGCGGCGGGCGGCGATTACCTGGTGCGCGCCGCGCTCGAGTCGGTTGCGTACCAGACGCTCGACCTGACGCAGGCCATGGAGCGCGATGGCGCACAGCGTGCCGCTGCCATCCGCGTGGACGGCGGCATGGCAGCGAACGACTGGTTCTGCCAGTTCCTGGCCGACGTGCTCGACGCCCGCGTCGAGCGACCGGCCGAGCTCGAAACGACCGCCCTGGGCGCTGCCTTTCTCGCCGGTCTCGCAACCGGTGTGTGGAGCGACCGCAGCGCGGCGGCCGCTATGTGGCGCCGCGCGGCCGTGTTCGCGCCGCGGATGGCCGCCGCCCGGCGCGGCGCGCTCATCGCAGGCTGGCGAGACGCCGTCGCGCGCACGCTGCACACCGCGCCGCCGGCGCGATAAAAGCCGTCAGGCCTTCGAGCGATACTCGGTCTGGATCTTGCGGATCCTGCTGTCGGTACCGAAGAACGCGTGCTTGGACATATCTGCGCTATAGCGGCTCGCCGCCGGATGCCGCCCGAGGCTCTCGGCGAGCGCGCGGATGTGGTGCGGGCCGGCGCCACAACACACCCCCAGATAACGGATGCCAAGCGCGAACGCCTCGCGGCCGAAAGCTCCGATTTCTGCGCGCGTGCACACGAATGGGTCGAGGCCGACGGGAAAGGCGCGCTCGTTGCCGCAACACGGGTCGGTGAGCGACATGAACGAGGGCTGGCCGGGCGTGGTTCGATACGGCACCGGGAGAGCTGCGACGTGGCAGCGCACCGCGGCGCGGATGCTCTTCAGCAGCGGCATCATGGTCGCGGGCCCGCGGTGGCAGTTGAGGCCCACCACATCGGCGCCGGCGGCTTCCAGCCGCACGCAGGCCTCCGCCGGTGTCCAGCCTTCGCGTGTCACGTCCTCGCGATGCATGGCGAGGGTGACGACCACCGGTACTTTCGAGTGCCTGCGGATCGCGGCGAGCGCCATGAGCGCCTCCCCGCCCCAGCCGAGGGTTTCGGCGACGAAGAAGTCGACGCCGGCTTCGACCGCCCAACCCACCTGCTCGTCGAAGATCCGCTCGACCTCCCTGATCGCGCCCGGGTCGGCAGGGTCGTAGATGTTGGTGTTGCACAGGTCGCCCGCGAACAGAGTGCCGGTGCGGCGCGCCACGGTCCTGGCGATCTTCAGCGCCGCGCGGTTCATGGGCACCAGATCCTTTTCGCGGCCGATCACTCGCAGCTTCTCGCGGTGCACGTAGTAAGTGAGCGCCTGCGTGACGTCCGAGCCCGCGTGCACGAAGTCCATGTGCAGCTGCTCGACCACCTCCGGGTGATCGAACAGCACCTCGGGCACAAAGGCGCCGGCCTGGAGGTAGCCGCGCCGCTCGAGCTCGAACACGTAGCCCTCGGCGCAGACCACGGCGCCCTTCTGAAGCCGCGCCAGCAGATCGCGCTCATGGCCGTGGGCGGCGGCGCCCGTGCGGCCTGCCACGGCCCTGGCCTTGCGGGCTGCCGGCCTGGGCGCAGCCGGCTTGCGAGCTGCCCGCTTGCGGGCGGCGGGCTTACGGCGGGAGCGGGAAGTGGATGCCATGCGAGAATTCTCCGTGGTAGGGTCCGATGCCACTTTTAGATGGGGGTATACGTTTTCTCGGCTTTGACCGTCCGATTCATTTAGGGAAGCTTCGCACATGACTGCCTCTCCCGCCCAGCACGACCGCCGCACCTGGGAGCAGCTCGCCGCAGCCATCCGCCCCGAGGGCCGGGCGTTCGTCGCCGGACGTCATCAGCCGGCGCTCGATGGCGAGACCTTCGCGGACGTGAGCCCGATCAACGGCAAGGCGCTCTGCCAGGTGGCGCGCTGCCGCGAGCAGGACGTGGATGCCGCCGTGGCCGCCGCGCGCGCCACCTTCGAAAGCGGCGTGTGGCGCTCCACCGAGCCGCGCGCGCGCAAGCAAATACTCCGGCGCTTCGCGGAGCTGATCCGCGCCGACGTCGAGCGGCTGGCGCTCCTCGAGACGCTCGACGTGGGCAAGCCGATCTTCAATTCGGTGAGCGTCGATGTCGCCAACTGCGCCGACTGCATCGAGTACTACGCCGAGTTCGCCGACAAGCTGTACGACGAGGTCGCACCGACGCCGCCAAACGACCTGGCGCTGGTCAGGCGTGAGCCGCTCGGGGTGATCGCCGCGATCGTGCCGTGGAATTATCCGCTCATCATCAGCACCTGGAAGCTGGGAGCCGCTCTCGTCACCGGCAACTCCGTGGTCCTCAAGCCCGCCGAGCAGTCGCCGCTCTCGGCCATCCGCCTCGCCGAGCTCGCGTGCGAGGCCGGCCTGCCGCCGGGCGCCTTCAACGTCGTGCCGGGACTCGGCGCGGAAGCCGGCCAGGCGCTCGCGCGCCATGCCGAGGTCGACATGGTGAGCTTCACCGGCTCGACCGAGGTCGGGCGGCTGATGCTGCGCTACGCGGGCGAGTCGAATCTGAAACGCGTGGCGCTCGAGTGCGGCGGCAAATCCCCGCACGTTGTGTTCGCCGATGCCGATCTCGCGGCGGCCGCCGACGGCATCGCCTGGGGCATCTACTACAACAGCGGCGAGACCTGCCACGCCGGCTCGCGGCTGCTGGTGCACTCCTCTGTCAGGGAGCCGCTGCTCGCGGAGATTGCCCGGGTGGCCGCCACCATCACGCTCGGGCATCCGCTCGAGCCTGCGACCCAGATGGGCGCCCTCATCGACCAGGGCCACATGCAGCGCGTCCTCGGCTACATCGCCAGCGGCGTCGCCGACGGCGCGCAGGTCGCGCTCGGCGGCCGGCGGGCGCTCGAGGAGACCGGCGGGTTCTACGTCGAGGCCACCGTGCTCGATCGCGTGCGGCCGGAGATGAAGGTGGCACGCGAGGAGATCTTTGGGCCCGTGCTCTCGGTCATGACCTTCGAGACCGAGACCGAGGCGGTGCGCACCGCCAACGACACGAGCTTCGGACTCGCCGCGGGGGTGTGGACCGCCGACATGAACGTGGCGCACCGGGTCTCGCGCGCACTGCGCGGCGGCACCGTGTGGGTGAACGCCTGGGACCGCTCCTCCATGGCCACCCCCTTCGGGGGCTTCAAGCTCTCGGGTTTCGGCCGCGACCGCTCGCCGCACGCCATCGACAAATACTGCGATCTCAAGACCATCTGGACGGCGTACCGATGAGCCCGCCTGAGCTGTGCCGGCACGTCGCGGCGCTCCTCGAGTCCTGCAAGCCCGGCTTGGCGCTCCCCGGTGCGTTCTTCACCGACGAGCCGCTGTACGCGGCGGAGATGCAGTACATCTTCGGCCGGCACTGGCTGTTTCTCGCCACCGAGGCCGAGATCCCCGAGGCCGGCGACTACCGTACCTACCAGATCGGCCCCTGGCCGATCTTCCTGCTGCGCCGGGACGACGGCTCGATCGGCGCGTTCCATAACACCTGCCGGCACCGCGGCTCGCGCATCCTGCAGCAGGACAGCGGCGTCGCCGGCGCCACGCTCATGTGCCCCTACCATCGCTGGACCTACGCCGACGACGGCCGCGTCCTCGGCTGCGGCGCAACCGGGGAGCGCCCGGGCGAGCAGCGCGCGCTCAAGTCCATGCACGTGAGGCAGGTCGCGGGCCTCATCTTCGTGTGTCTGGCGGACACACCGCCCGCCGACTTCGACGACATGGCCGCACGCATGACTCCCTACATCGCCCCGCACGGTCTCGCGCGCGCCAAGGTGGCGAAGCAGGTCGACATCATCGAGCACGGCAACTGGAAGATCACGATCGAGAACAACCGCGAATGCTTCCACTGCGAGGGGCACCCGGAGCTTCTGTGCTCGCTGTTCGATTTCTTCGGCGATATCGACGAGACGCGCATGGACGCGGAGGAGCGCGCCGCCTACCGGCGCTACCTCACGGCCAGCGCCGAGTCCGAGGCAATCTGGACCCGCGCCGGGCTCCCGTGGCGCGCGATCGAGGAGCTGCACGGCCGGCCGACCGCGTTTCGTACCGAGCGGCTGGCGCTCGACGGCGCCGGCGAGTCCATGACCCCAGACACGCGCGCGGCCTCCAGGCGGCTGCTGGGGGAGCTGACCGAAGCGCGCCTCGGCACGCTGCACTTTCACACCCAGCCCAACGCCTGGTACCACTTCCTCGCCGACCATGCCCTCACCTTCGCGACGCTGCCGCTCGAGCGCGGGCGCACGCTGGTGCGCAGCACCTGGCTGGTGCACGCGGACGCGGAGGAAGGCCGCGACTATGAGCTCGATAACCTGACGCGCGTCTGGAACGCGACCAACAGCCAGGATGCGGCCTTCGTCGCCGAGACGCAGCGCGGCGCCTCAAGCCCCGCCTACGTCCCGGGGCCGATCGGCAACAACGAGTACATGGTGGGGATGTTCCACGCCTGGTACGAGGAGCGGCTGCGCGCGGAGCTGGGGCTCTAGCGGCGTGGGCGCGTTCCGGGAATGCTCAGCCGAGCGGCTGAGCGCCCATCTCCAGATGCAGCGCACGCTCGCGGTACGGGTGCGCGGCGAGCACCCGCTCGTCGAGATCGACGCCGAGCCCCGGCTCGGTCGGCGGGATCACGTAGCCCGCCTCCCAGCGGATCGGCTTCACGAGCACCTCGGCGTGAAAGCCCTGCCAGCGCTCGATGCCCTCGAGGATCAGGAAATTCGGGCTGCAGACGCACAGCTGGATGTTGGCGGCGCCGACCACCGGCCCGCAGTAGAGATGCGGTGCGATCTGCACCTGCTGTACCTCCGCCATGCCGGCGATCTTCTTCGCCTCGAGAATCCCGCCGACACGCCCGAGATTCATCTGCAGGATCGCTGCCGCCCCGGCGCGCAGCACGCGTGCGAAGTCGTACTTCGTGGCCAGCCGCTCGCCGGTGGCGATCGGGATGCGCGTGCCGCGGGCCACGCGCGCCATCTCCTCGGGCGCATCCGGCGGCACCGGCTCCTCGAACCACAGCGGGTCGTAGGGCTCGAGTCGCCGCGCCAGCCGCAGGGCTGCCGCGGCGGTCATCTGGCCGTGGGTGCCGAACAGCAGATCGGCGCGCGTGCCGACCGCCGCCCGGAGCTGTCGCATGAAGCGCTCGGAGAGCTCGAGCGCCGGCAGCGCGAGCTGCCGCCCGTCGAATGCCGAGTAAGGGCCGACGGGGTCGAACTTCAGCGCCGTGAAGCCCTGTGCGAGATACTCCGCGGCGCGCTCCGCCGCCAGGTCCGGATCCTGGTATACGTCGGTGCGATCGCCGGGTCGGGCGTAGATATATGTGTAGGTGCGCAGCCGCTCGTGCACGCGGCCGCCGAGGAGATTGTAGACCGGCTGACCCGCCTCCTTGCCGACGATGTCCCAGCAGGCCATCTCGAGGGCGCTCAGCACCCCCATGAGCGTGAGATCGGCGTGCTGCGTGTAGCCCGAGGAGTACACCCGGCGCCAGATCTTCTCGATGTTGTGCGGGTCCTCGCCCTCGAGGTAGCGTCCGAAGACGTCTTCGAGCATGTGGGTCACGATCTGCGGGTGGAACGGCACGCAGTACGCCTCGCCGACGCCATGCACGTTGCCATCCGTCACGAGCTTCACGAACACGAAGTAGCGGCCGCCGTTATGCGGCGGTGGATTACCGGCGACGAAGGTTTTGATGCTCTGAAGTTTCATCGTGGCGCTCCGCTCATCGTGACGCTCCGCTTCATTGCGCGCCCGCGAGCCTACACCGGCACGGGCGCGGCGTGCACCACTGCCTGGCAATGATGCAGTACGACTACATCGTGATCGGGGCGGGCTCGGCCGGCTGCGTGCTCGCCAACCGTCTGACAGCGGACCGCGCAAACAGCGCGCTGCTGCTGGAGGCGGGCGGCTCCGACCGCTCGCCGTGGATCCAGGTGCCGATCGGTTACGGCCGCACCTTCAACGACCCGCGTTATAACTGGATGTACGAGAGCGAGCCCGATGCGGCGCTCGACGGCCGCCGCCAGTTCGTGCCGCGCGGCAAGGTGCTGGGCGGCTCGAGCTCCATCAACGCGATGGTCTATGTCCGCGGGCAACCTGCCGACTTCGACGACTGGGCGGCGGCAGGCAACCCCGGCTGGTCATGGCGGGAGGTGCTGCCCTACTTCAGGAAGCTCGAGGATCATCCCGGCGGGGAGTCCGAGTATCACGGCGCCGGCGGACCGGTGCGGGTCAGCGACGTATCGCCTCAGGTGCACCCGCTCTGTAACCTGTTCCTCGAGGCTTGCGTGAAGCTGGGGATTCCCGAGACGCCGGACTTCAACGGCGCGCAGCCGGAAGGCGCGGGTCTGTGGGAAGTGACCATCAGGGACGGCGTGCGGGTCTCGACCGCGAGCGCGTACCTCAAGCCCGCGCGCTCGCGCTCCAACCTCGAGGTGCTGAGCCGCGCGCATGCCACGCGGCTGCTGTTCGAGGGCCGGCGCGCCACCGGTGTCGAGTTCCTGCGCGGCGGAGCGCGCCTGACCGCCCGGGCGCGGCGCGAGGTGATCGTGTCCGCCGGCGCCATCAACTCGCCACAGCTCCTCGAGCTCTCGGGCGTCGGCGACGCGCAGCTCCTGCGCCGGTTTGAAATCCCACTCGTCGCCGACTCACCCGCGCTCGGCAACGGGCTGCAGGATCACCTGGCCGTCTCCTACTTCTACCGCTCGAGGGTGCCGACGCTCAATGATCAGCTCGCGCCGTTCCTCGGCAAGGTGCGCGCCGCCCTCATCTACGTGCTCGCCGGGCGGCGCGGGCCGCTCTCGATGAGCGTCAATCAGGCGGGCGCCTTCCTGCGCAGCCGTCCGGGCCTCTCGCTTCCCAACATGCACATCTATTTCAATCCGGCGAGCTACTCGACCACGACGGCGGGCGCAAGCCGTCGGCTCCTTAATCCGGACCCCTACCCGGGGTTCCTGATGTCGTTCAACACCTGCCGCCCGACGAGCCGCGGCAGCGTCCACATCCGCTCGCCGGAGCCGCTCGCAAGTCCCGCGATCACGCTCAACTCGCTCGCCACTGATGCCGACGTGCAGGACGTCTTCGAAGGGGCGCGGCTGCTGCGCCGGATCGCGGCCGGCGAGCCGCTCGCCGCGATCATCGAGACCGAGCGCGAGCCCGGCAGCGCGGTGCGCAGCGATGCGGAAGTGCTGGCTGATTTTCGCAAGCGCGCCGGCTCGGTATTTCACGACTGCGGCACCTGCGCCATGGGGCCGGACCCGCGCCGGGCCGTGGTGGATGCGCGGCTGCGCGTCCACGGCGTGACGGGCCTGCGGGTCGCGGACGCTGCGGTCTTCCCGAACATCACCTCGGGCAACAGCAATGCCGCGGTCATCATGGTCGGGGAGAAGGCCGCCGACCTGATCCTGGAAGACAGCCGCGGATCGCAGGCGTAACCTCGGACCGTCCAGGCCAGGCGAGAGCACATGAGCGAGCTGCAATCGAGCGTCGCGACGGGAACTGCCGGCCTCGGGGCGGCGCCAGCGCAATCGGCCTCCTTCCTCGAGCGCTGGTACGTGCTCAGCGTGATGTGCCTGGTGTACACGCTCTCGATCGCCGATCGTTACGTCGTCTCGACGGTGCTCGACCCCATCCGGCTCGAGCTGCATCTCACCGACTCCGGGGTCGCCTGGCTCACCGGGGCGGCGTTCGGCCTCTTCTACGTCGTGCTGGGCTTCCCGCTCTCCTGGCTCATCGACCGCGGCAACCGTCGCAAGATCGTCGCGGTGTGCCTGGTGCTGTGGTCGGTGATGACCGCGGTCTGCGGGCTCGCGAGAACCTCGATGCAGTTCTTCTTTGCCCGCGTCGGGGTCACGATCGGCGAGGCCGGCGGCACACCCGGGGCCAACTCGCTGCTGTCGGACTACTTCTCGGCGAGCCGACGGGCCATGGCGCTCACCGTGTTCTCCCTCGGCGCGCCGATCGGCGCCTGGGTGGGCTACAACGTGGCGGGCGCGATCGCGGACCGCTACGGCTGGCACGCCGTGTTCTTCGCCCTGGGCATCCCAGGGGTGCTCGCCGGCATCGGTGTGTGGCTCACGGTGCGCGAGCCCCAGCGCGGGTGTCTCGACGGCGGCGACGATGGCGAATCGCCCACGTTTATCGAAACCCTGCGTTTCCTTTGGACGCAGCGCTCCGCGGTGCACATCATGATGGGCACCGCGGTGTGCGCGCTGTGGGGCTGGGGGCTCATGTTCTGGACACCGACGTTCCTGCAGCGGACCTATCACATGACGGTGGGCGAAGCGGCAGGCGTGACGCAGAACATGCACCTCTGGGGCGGCGGTATCGCGACCTTGGCCACAGGTTGGCTCGTTGCCCGCGGAGGCATGGTCGACGCCCGCCGCATCGCGTGGCTGCTCGCCGGCGGAATCGGACTCGGCACGGTGGCCTCCGCCGTCGTGTTCTACACGCGCGACCTGGCGCTCGCCAGGGCGGCGCTGTGGATCTTTGTCCCCTCGATCTACTTCTACATCGGACCGGGCTTCGGCCTGCTCAACAATCTCGCACCGTGCCGCATGAGGGCGATGTTCTGCGCCATGGTGCTGTTCCTCGCCAACGTCGGAAATCTGGTGGTCGCGCCGCAGCTGATCGGCGCGCTGAGCGACTGGTTCGCTCCCAACCACATTACCAGCGCGGATTCGCTGCGTCTTGCGATGCTGTGTCTCGTGCCCACCGGCCTGTGGGCGACGGTGCATCTGTATCTCGGCGCGCGCGACATCATCGGCGATCAGCAGCGGGCGCGGGGTTTCCCGTACTGACGAGGCAGGCCCCCGCACTCAGCTGATGGCAGCCGCCGCCGGTACCCCGCCGCCCCAGTCCACCGGCTCCACGGGCGGCACGATGACCAGCCAGGCGAGCAGCCCCGTGAGCGCCACTGCACCGGTAACCCACAGCGCCAGCGTGTAATGCCCGCTCGCCTGCACCAGGTAGCCGGTCACGATGGGGGCGATGATGCCCGATGAGTTGCTGACCGCGTTCTGCAGGCCCATCCAGCGACCGGTGGCGAGCGGTCCCGCGAAGCGCTGAGTGAGCGCGCACACCGAGGGCGCGTTCAGTCCATCGGCGAGCCCGGTCGCAATCAGCAGCAGCGCTCCGGCGGCCGGGCCTGCCCGGCTGCTGACGAGGAGGCACGCGCCGACCCCCGCGGCGCTCAGCACCAGCGCCGTCTTGTAGGCACGGCCGGCGCGCGCGCCCCGGCGGATCCAGGCATCGAGCAGCCAGCCGGTAGCGAGCACGCTCAGAGCGTCCACGGTGTAGAACACCGTATTGACGCGCGTCATAGCGCCCAGCGACAGGCCGCGCTCGTCGACCAGGTAGAGAGGCAGCGCGGTGAACACGAAGTAGAAGGCGTAGTTACCGCAGAAGTTGCCGAGCGTCGTCGCCCAGAGCGCGCGCTGCCTCAGGATCATGGAGTAAGGCGGGCCCCCGCCGCCGGCCGCGGCAGGTGTCACCCGGGGAACGGTGCGCAGCTGTCGTGACCAGGGGATGAGCCACAGGAGCGAGGCGACTCCGAGCCCGAAGAACATGACCCGCCAGCCGTAGTGGACCATGACCAGCCCGCCGACGAGCGATCCGAGAGCGGGGCCCACGTACGAGCCGAATTGCATGACCGCGGTCGCGCGCGCACGGTGCTCGTCCCTGACCCGTTGTGCGAGAAGCGCGAGCGCGCTCGGGTAAAAGACCGACTCGCCGGCACCCATGAAGAGACGCAGTGCGATGAGCTGGAGCACGCCCGCCGTCAGGCCGGCGCAGAACGTCGACGCCGACCAAAGCGTGAGGCCGCCGGCGAGGACCCGTGCCGCCCCCACCCGGTCGGCCAGCCATCCCATGAAGGGCTGGGAGGGCACATACGCCCAGAAAAACGCCGACAGCACGAGATAGGTCTGGCTTGCAGTGAGATGGAGCTCCTTCTCGATGAGCGGTGCAGCCGTGGAGATGCTGCCGCGATCGGCGTAGTTGATCAGCAGTGCCGCGGAGAGCAGCGCGATGAGAGCGAGCGGTGCCCGTGCCCGCGGCGGCGCGGGTTGAGCGTCGGAAGGCACCGTGAGCGGCCGGTGCTTAGGGCTGCGCAGTGGGTCGCGTGCCGTTATCCGGCTTCGGCGGGGGTCTGCCACCCGCTGGGGGCCTGCCACCCGGCGGCCGCGCGGCCGGCGGCCTCGGGTGTGGCGGCGGACGCATGGGCGGCGGGGGTCGAACGGGTGGTCGCGCGATCGGCGGACGCGGACGCGGTGGCCGGACACCGTGAGGATAACGGTGCCAGTAACTCATGTAGCGAGCGCGCTGCGCGTACCAGGGCCGCGCCCGGTAATAATTCCCCCAATAGGTCCCGAGCGTGAAGGTAATGAGGGGAACGCCGACGGCCACGCCGGCACCGGCGAGTATCACGGGGTGCCCGCCGGACTCGATCTGAACGTAGTCCGCGGCAACCCAACCGCGGTTGGGGCCGGCCTGCACGTCGCACCACGCGTAGGCCTCCTCGCAACCATAGACCTCGAGCGGCATGCCCGGAATCAGCATGGCGACCGCCGGATACTCGACGCTTGGACCGGCGCGCAGGTGCACGCCGGACACGACATGCCCGGGCATGGCCCATGCGACCGGCGCCAACAGGGCGAGCAGCACCGCAGACAACGCGATGCGGAGTGTGCGGGGGAAGTACAACTTCATTGGGGACGCCCTCTCCGATTCCGGGCCTGCCCGAAGTCTACTCTGCTTCTAAGACTGCGGCGCAGCCTGCGGCAGTGGGACCAGGACATCGGTGCGCAGCCACGTCCCGCCCGCCTGCACCTGGTTCGGAATGCAGTTCGAGCTGTAGTTGACGTTGCGGGTCGTAAAGAGCGGCAGCAGATGCTGCTTGATCTGCTCCACCAGCTCGCAATCCCCAGCCGCGAAGACAGGGTCGCGATCGAGGCTCAGCGTGACCGTCTTCCACTCCGTCCGCACGGGTGGCGTATCCGGGGGAGCCGACTTCGGATCGAGCGGCACGAGCACCTGCATATTGATGGTCACTCCGGGGAACGGATCGGGCCGGCCGAAGGGCGACGAGCACGGCACCTCGCGCACCGTCAGATCGGGTCGCGCGCCGAGCTGAAGGAGCGCCTTGCGCACCTTGTAGGCCAAGCCGTCGCAGGAGTAGTGAGTCGTGAATCCCTGGAAGATGAAGCGCGTTTGCCTGGGAGCCCAGACCGCCGAGTCCGGGGCGTGTGGCGGCTGCGTCGCCACGCCAGCGCCAGCGCCAGCCGGAGCGCCCTGCGCGCCCGCCCATCCGGGTAGCGCCAGGAGCAGCGCCACCGATATCCAGCGAGCCCAACGGCTCCCCGACTTGCGAACCTGCATGGCTGACCTCCGCAGTGCGCCACAACGCACTCGACGGCGTGCCGTTTACACGGCCAGTGCCGCGGCGGCACTCCGTATGTGTTTGGATCGAGTGCCTCCGTTCATTTTATCAAAACGGCCTGACGGCAGCCGGAGTAGGCTTCGGAAATGAAGCGACGCCGAGCAACAAAAACACCCAGCCCAGTGAAGCGGCTGCCGGGCGATCCGGTCGCGCACATCGTGCGCGCCGCGGCGTTTGCTGCCGAGCAGCATCGCAACCAGCGACGCAAGGGCAAGGAGGCCTTCCCCTACATCAATCATCCCCTCGCCCTCGCCGCGGTGCTCGCCGAGGCCGGCGAGCGCGACCCGACGGTGCTCGTGGCGGCGCTGCTGCACGACACGGTCGAGGACACCGCGACGACCTTCAAGCAGCTCGAGCAGTGCTTCGGCGCGGATGTCGCGGCCATCGTCCGCGAGGTCACCGACGATAAGCGGCTGCCCAAGGCGGAGCGCAAACGGCTGCAGATCGCGCACGCCGCGGGCCTCACCCGGCGTGCGAAGCTCGTCAAGCTCGCGGACAAGATCTGTAACCTGCATGACATCCGCAGCTCGCCGCCGGTGGACTGGTCGCCGGCGCGCAGGCGCCAGTACTTCGACTGGGCGAAGCGGGTCGTGGACCGGATGCGCGGGACACATCCCAGGCTCGAGAAGCTCTTTGACGCCGAGTACGCGGGCAGGCGCTGAAGCGCGCGGTCCGCGCGCGATTTTCGGGCCGCTGCTCCAAGTGCGATGATAGCGGCCGGCTACCAGGGAGAAACAAGCATGTCAGCCCGACTCCTCTTCACCGTTGCCGTCCTGGCTGTTGCCTCGCTCGGCGCCTCGCCGGGACGCGCCGACCCTCCCGCCGGGAACCCTCTCGACGTCGTGCCGCCGAAGATGCCGTTCGACGTGCCCTACGGCGCCCCGATTCCGCTCGCGCGCGCCGAGAAGCTCATCAACGCCGCCGTCGCCGAGGCGAAGAGCCACGACTGGAAGCTCAACGTTGCGGTGGTCGACTCCGGAGGCAACCTGGTCGCCTTCCAGCGCATGGACGGTGCCCAGCTTGGCTCAATCCAGGTCTCGCAGCATAAAGCGCGTGCCGCGGTCATGTACCGCCGCGAGACCAAGGCGTTCGAGAGCGCGATCCAGGAGAAACAGGCGTACTACGTCATGACACTCGACGGCATCATCGGCTCTCGCGGTGGCATACCGATCGTCGAGGACGGCCGGATCGTCGGGGCCATCGGCTGCTCGGGCGGCACGGGGTCGCAGGACGAGGTGGCCTGCAAGGCGGGGCTCGCTACGCTGAAATAACCCGCCTCGGGGCCCGCGCCGCTCGCTTCAGCTCTTGGCTTTGAGGTGCGTGGCGGTGACGCGATTGCGGCCGTCGTTCTTGCTTCGATAGAGCGCGGCGTCCGCGATCTTGAGCATCCGCTGGGCGAGCTGCGACTCGCGCGCGGGCACCTGGTCGAGACCGCACAGCCCGAAGCTCGCGGTGACGTCGAGAGCTTTCTTATCCACCTTGAAGGGCGTATGCGCGATGCCGGCCCGGAGCTTGCGCGCGACCTCGAGCGCCGCCTCGTAGCGGGTCTCCGGCATGACGACGGCGAACTCCTCGCCGCCGATGCGCGCCACCCAGTCGACGCCCGCACGCAGGCCGCGCTGCAGGCGCGGACCGAATTGCCTGAGGATGGCATCGCCCGCGGAGTGCCCGAGCGTGTCATTGACCTTCTTGAAATGGTCGATATCGCACAGGATCAGCGACAGCGCCCGCCCGTAGCGTCCCGCCCGGTCGACCTCGCGCGGAAAGTGCTTACCGAAGAAGCGCCGGCTGGCGACCCGCGTCAGATCGTCGGTGGCCGAGAGCTTGCGGTTCTCGGCGAGCGTGATGCGCAGCACCGCTTCCAGCTCCGCGATACGCCTGGCCGCGCCGACCTGCGCGTCGAACTCACGATCGGACACGCGCCGCCCGACACTTGCGTCGGCGCCGGCCGCGAGACCCGCCTCGCGCTCGTCCGAATCGTCGACCTCCGCGACGTACACGATGAACGGTGGGCGCGCTGGGGACTGCGCCCGGAGCTTGCGGATGAACTCGGGATTGTCGGTCAGCACGACGGGGCGAAACTCGGCGGTAAAGCGCCGCAGCGCTTCGGCCTCGTCGCTTACGGACTCGAAGTCCAGCAGGTCCGCCCTGATGCGCCGCTCCATGTACTCGCGCAGCGGGGTTTCCTGGAACGCCAGCAGCGCCTTTGGCGGCGGCAGCACCCGCACCATGACCGCCACGGTCGCCGTCGTGCCTTCCTCCGTGGTCGGCGGCTTCTGCGCGCGCCGCTCGAGCACGCGCTGAATGACCGTGGTATGTCCGCCCTGTGCCATCCCGTCTACTCCCAGGCCCCCGCTTGGGCCAGCCCGGAAGCCTACCGTCCCCGGCGCGAGAACACTATGGCAAGGGCTCTAGCCTGGCAGCAGCCCCTTCAGGACCGCCCGCAGCTCCTCGATCTCGGCGCGCGTGTTGTAGTGGACCAGGGAGGCGCGCACCACCCCGGTCTCGACCGCCACCCCCAGCCGCTGCATGAGCCGCGGTGAGTACATGTGCCCGTCGCGGATGCCGATGCCGGCCGCCGCCGCCGCTTCGGTTACCCGGGCAGGGGGCACACCGGGCAGATTGAAGCACGCCGTGGGCACGCGCTCATCGAGGCGCCGCTCGTCGCGAATACCGTAAACTTGCGCGCCGCAGTCGCGCAGCACCCGCAGCAGCTCATGCGACAGAGTCTGCTCGTACGCCTGGATGGCGGCCATCGCGGCGTGGGTGTCCTCGCGCAGCGTCTGTGGCTCGGGAGGCCCGCGGCGCCCGGCAACCCTGCGTCCCAGCTCCGCCAGATAGTCGATCGCGGCCGCCATGCCCGCGACGTTCTCGTAAATGAAGGTACCCGCCTCGATCTTGCCAGGCGGCTCGTCGGGTATGAAGTCCTCGCGGAAGGTCGGCAGCCGCACCAGCAGCTCGTAGCGCCCCCACATGAATCCCATGTGCGGTGCGAAGATCTTGTAGCCCGAGCAGACCAGGTAATCGCAGTCGAGCGCCCGCACGTCGATCGGCCCGTGCGGCCCGTAGTGAACCGCGTCGAGGAAAATCTCCGCACCCGCGGCGTGCGCGAGGTCGGCGGCCGCGCGCGCGTCGAGGATGCTGCCGAGCGCGTTCGAGGTGAGCGCGCAGGCGACCAGCCGCGTGCGCGACGTGAGCAGCGGCCGCAGATCGTCGGCGTGCAGGCAGCCGTCGGGGCGCATGTGCCACCAGCGGAACTTTGCCCCGAGCGGCGCCAAGGCGAGCCAGGTGGCGATATTCGCCTCGTGATCCAGGTCGGTGACGATGATCTCGTCGCGGGGATTGAGCGTCTGGCCGATCGCAAGACTCATCAGCCGGATGAACGAGGTCGCGTTCATGCCGAAGGCGATCTCTTCCGGCCGCCGCGCGTTGACGAACGCCGCGAGGCTGGCGCGCGCGTGCCCGATGCTGCGATCGACCGCCTGACTCTGTGGGTAGCGGCCGCCGCGCTGCACGTTGTGCTCGAGCAGATGGCGGGTAACCGCGTCCAGCACCCGCCGCGGGATCTGTGCGCCGGCGGCGTTGTCGAAGAAAATACCGGCGCCAGGGCGCTGCAGGGCGGGGAACTGGCTGCGCAGCGCTTCGACCGGAAAGGGCGTGGCGCGCGCCGCTGACGTGGCAATCCCCGCGTTCATCTCAGCCTCCATACTACCGGACTCCGCGCGGCGGTCCGCCGCTGATTTCAGGCCCTCGGTTCAATTCGGAATTCATCACGCTGGCGCCGCATCGCCTCGAGGAAGGTGTCGATGTCGTCCTCGGAGTTGTAGAAGTGGATCGTGGCGCGGATGTTGGCGTCGCGGAAACTGGTAACGATATCCTCGTCCATGAGCCGCGCGAACAGCTGCGCCGTAGCGCGCGCGGGGATGGCGACCATCGGCCCGCGGCGGCCATCCTCGGGCGGCGTCACACTCGGCCAGTCCATCGTCTCCAGGCCCGTCATGCAGCGCCGCGTCAGCTCGCGCACGCGCGCCTCGATCGCATCGGTGCCCACTTCGAGGACGATATCGAGACCCGCGGCGGCGGCGTAGCAGTTCACGACCGGCGGCGTGCCGGCCTCGAAGCGGCGCGCCGTCGGCGACGGCCGGTTGGCGTTGATGTCCATGGCGGTGATCTGCTCCTGCGCAAACCACCCGGAGTTGGTCGGCCGCAGCGTCGGGATCAGCTCACCGCGCACGTAGAGAAAGCCGATGCCGGCCGTACCCAGCAGGTACTTGAGCATGCCGCCGACGGCGAAGTCGACGTCGAGCGCGCGCACATCGACCGTCAGGCCGCCGACCGCCTGGTAGCAGTCGAGCAGCACGCGCGCGCCGTGCGCGTGTGCCAGGCGCACGATCCCCGGGATGTCGAGCCGCGCGCCGTTGCGAAAGCACACGTGGGTGACTGCGACCAGCTGCGTCTCGGCGTCGATCAGCCGCGCGAAATGCTCGAGCGGGATGTAGCCGTCGGGCGCGCGCGGCACGTGCACGACGCGCGCGCCGCGCGGCTCCTGGGCGTGCCAGATCTGTGCGTTGGTCGGAAACTCGAAGTCGCTCACCACGACCTTGTTGCGCCGGCCGGTGAAATCGAAGGCGCTGGCGAGCGCGTTGAGGCCCGCGGACGCCGAAGCCGTTACGGCGATCTCGTCGGGCTTCGCGTGGAGCACCCGCGCCATGGCGGCTCTGACCGCCTCGTTCTTGGTCACCCAGACGTCCCAGTTCGCCCCGACGAGCAGCCGGTCGTCCATGTAGGCGTTGATCGCCTCACGCACGCTCTCGGCCAGCGCACAGTAGGAGCCGCTGTTGAGGTAGGTCTTGCGCGCGAGGACCGGGAAGCGGCGCCGCAGCGCCTTGAAATCCGGCGCCATGTGACTCATCCCTCCGCAGCCTCGCCGGGCAGCGCGACGCGCCGCCGCGCTTTCCAGACGAAATACGCGCCGCTGATCAGCAGCACCCAGGGGACGCCGTACAGCCACGACACGTACAGGTTGGGATCGAACCCCATGCTGACGAGCACCGCGGCGAGCATGACGAGTCCTGCGTACTGCAGCCACGGAAAGAACGGCATGCACACCGGCAGCTCCTCGGGTCGGTGCCGGCGCCTGAAGCTCAGGTGACTCGCGAGGATGAACATCCACACGAGCATTGCGGCGAACAGCGCCACCCCGAACAGATAGCCGTAGGCATTGGGAGTGAAAACCGACACCGCCGCCGCGACCAGTATGCAGGCGCCGGAAGTCAGGATGGCCGCGACCGGGGTGCCCTTGCCGCTCAGGGTACCAAGCAGCTGGGGAGCATAGCGACCGCGCGACAGCGAGAACAGCATGCGCGAGCACAGGTAGACGTTGGTATTCATGCTGGAGAGCGCTGCGCTGATCACGACGAAGTTCATGATGCCGGCCGCGTGGCGGATGCCGGAGTGCTGGAACACGCTGACGAACGGGCTCTGCGCGACCACCTTTACGCCGGTCGCGGTCCACGGCACGGTGGTGACGATGATCGCCACGGCGAGCACATAGAAGAGGAACAGCCTTAACATCATGCTGCGCAATGCCGCGGGGATCGACACCCGCGGGTTCTGCGCCTCGCCGGAGGTGACCGCAATCACTTCGATGCCGTTGAACGAGAAGACCCCGACGATCACGGCCATCCACACCCCCGACAGTCCCTTGGGCATGAAGCCGCCCGGGAGACCGGTGAGATTGTGAAAGCCGATCGCGGGGCGCCCGAGCCCGAAAATGGCGACGGCGCCGAGAATGATGAACAGGATAATGGCCGTCACCTTGATGAGCGCGAACCAGGATTCGATCGTGCCGAAGTTGCTCACCGAGCGTGAGTTGAAATAGAGCAGCACCAGGCAGAAGCCGAGCGCCCACATCCACACCGGCACGTCCGGGTACCAGAATCCCATGTACAGCCCCGCCGCCACCGCCTCGCCGCCGATCGCGATGACCTGTGCGATCCAGTAGGTGTAGCGCACCACGAACCCGGCCCAGGGATTGAGATAGGTCTCCGCGTAGGTGCCGAAGGAGCCGGCGGTCGGGTGTACCACCGCCATCTCGGAAAGACTGAAGACCATCACGAGCGCCACGAAGCCGGCGAGCATGTAGCTCAGGATGACGGCCGGGCCCGCGTAACCGATGGCGAGGCCGCTGCCCATGAAGAGCCCGGTGCCGATCGCCCCGCCGAGGCCGATCATCACGATCTGGGTCTTGCCCAGACCGCGGTGCAGGCCGCTCTCGCGCTCGCTGATCGCGTTGAGGCTCATGCACTCGACGCCCGGGCGTCCAGATTCGGAGGCCGGCGTGCCTGGCGTGCGCGCTCGAAACTGCGGCCAATCTGCAGCAACCGGCCTTCCCTGAACCGCGGTGCCACAAAGTGAATCCCGACCGGCAGCCCCATGACGAAGCCGGCGGGCACCGTGAGGCTCGGCCAGCCGGCGACCGCCGCCGCCGAGCACATCGTCGGCCAGCCCCCGCTGTTCTCGTAGCGATCTCCCCACACATGATCGATGAGCTCCGCGGGGCCGTTACCGGAGGCCACCAGCGCATCGACCTGGTACCTGGCGAACAGAGCACTGAGGCCCTTGGTGTCGGCGACTTCCAGAATGTGCCTGAGGTCCTTGCGGTAAGCCTCGGTGGTCAGCGGACCGTAGGCCTCGGCCTGGACGAACAGCTCCTGGCCGAAGAAGGGCATCTCCGCCGCCGCGTGTTCCTCATTGAACCTGATCAAATCCGCCAGCGTTCGCACAGGCAAAGTGCCGTTGAAGCGCGCGAGGTAGGCGTTCAGGTCCGCCTTGAATTCGTACAGTGCAGGCTCGTATTCGTCCTCCTGGAGCGTCGACCAACCCGGGGGCGAGGGTAGATCGACGAGGGTGCAGCCTTCACTCTCGAGGAGCTCGAGCCATTCTCGCGATTGCTTGAGAACCTCCGGGTGCGTGGAAGCAGGCGGCGGCAGCACACCGAGCTTCATTCCGCGTGGCGCAGACTCGAGCGCCGCAATCCCGTCCCAGTGCACATTCGGCTGGGCCATGACCGCCAGCAGCAGTGCGGCGTCGGCTACGGTGCGCGTCATCGGTCCGGTCGTGTCCTGGCGTGTGGTGATCGGTACCACGCCCACGCTGCTGACCAGTCCCACCGTGGGCTTGAGGCCGACCAGGCCGTTGATCGAGGCCGGCGCCAGAATCGAGCCGTCGGTCTCGGTCCCGATCGCGGCGGCGCACAGGTTCGCAGCAGTACCCGCTGCCGGTCCGGCGCTCGAGCCGGATGGGTTACGCGTTGGATCGTAGGGGCACCGCGTCTGTCCGCCCACGGCACTCCAGCCGCTCACCGAGCGGCTCGAACGGGCATTCGCCCACTCACTCAAGTTGGCCTTGCCGAGCACCACGGCGCCGGTTGCCCGCAAACGCGCCGCCATCGGCGCATCCGCGCTGTGCCGGGCCGTGGCGAGGGCGAGCGAGCCTGCCGTCGTCGGCATGGGGTCGAGGGTCTCGATGTTGTCCTTGATGAGCAACGGTATGCCGTGCAGCGGCCCGCGCAACCTGCCGGTGCGGCGCTCGGCATCCAGGGCGCGGGCTGCGCGCAGGGCGTCCGGATTGACGGCGAGGACCGCGCCGAGCTTCGGGCCCCGGCGATCGTAGCGCTCGATGCGGCCCAGATAACTGCGGGTGAGCGCTTCAGCGCTGAGGCTGCCCTGTGCCTGGGCGCGGCTGAGCTCGGCGATGGTTTTCTCGGTGGGGTCGAAGTCGGCGCCGCCTGCGGCTGCGCTCACCTCGCCGCCAGCCGCGACACCCACGGCACCGAGGGTGCCGAGAAATTCCCGACGATTCATAGGCACTCATCCTCGCGGCCGCCGCGGGCACCGCACGGACAACGGCAGTGTTTCAGAAAGTGTAGGTAGCCGTTATGCCAATCGTGCGCGGCTGTACCGTCAGCAGCGCGTGCGGATCCTGTATGGTGTTGATCGCGGACACCTGTGCGCGCTGATCAGTCAGATTGCGCCCGAACAGCGCGACACTCCACGGACCCTTGATCAGCCCCAGCCGCACACCCAGCAGCGTGTAGGAGCTCAGTGGTATGTTGAATTTATTGGCAGTGAAATAGGCATCAACCGGGCCCCGGTAGGTCCAGTCGCCCGCGAACACACCGCTCCAGCCTCCCCCGATGGGGCGCGTGTAATTAAAGCCCAGATAGCCCTGGAACCTCGGCACGTAGGGAATATCGTCGCCGGTCAGGCCCAGCGTGGGATTGGCCGCGTACTGTGCCGGAGTTGCTCCCTGGACGAGGTACGCGTCCTGGTAAGAACCGGAAAGAGTCAGGGTCAGATAGTGGATCGGGCGCAGATTAAACTCCCATTCAAAACCCTTGACCTGGGCCTTGCCGGCATTGCCCAGATAGGTAAAGGCACCGTCGGCTGTGGTCTCCTGCACCTGAATGTTGCTCCAGTTGATCAGATACACGTCGGCCTGATAGTCGAACAGACCATTCTCCAGGCGCCCCTTGGCTCCCAGCTCATAGTTGATCAGCGTGTCCGGAGCGTAGGCCCCGGGAATGGGCTCAAACGGCTCGTTCTGCGGATTAAGACCGCCGCTGCGGAAACCCGTGGACACCGTGCCGTAGGCCAGCAGGGACTCGCTGAATTTATAGCTGAGATTGCCCTTCCAGGTGACCTTGTGAAATGTCTCGTTCGGGTCCGGGATAGGCACCAGGTTCGGAGACCCCGGGAAGCCGCCGAAGGGATGCGTCTGGGTCTGGTAGCCGGTGAGCTGCTCGGTGAAGTAACGCACGCCCGCGACCGCCGTCCATCCGTCTGAAATCTTCCAGGTCGCTTCGCCAAAGCCCGCATATTGCGTGTCGTCGCGGTGATCTTCGCTGCCGAAGAACGTGGTGCCGACTCCGGGATTGCTCAGCGCATCATCGGCGTTCGAGGTGCTGAAAGGGCCGTTAGGCAGACCATAGGCGTTGGTCGTGATCACGTGGACCGCGAGATCCCGCTCATCATGCTGCCGAAAGACGCCTGCCACAAAATTGACCGGAGACTGCAAGTCGCTCGCAAAGCGGACTTCGGTCGAGTTGAGCTGACGGTTGCGGGGTTCCATGGTCTCCGCCGGCACCGGCACGCCGAAGGATATGAGGATGGGAGTGGAATCGAAGTCGAACTGCGTCTGGCGGTTCAGCTGGTTCGTGGTCGCGGTCAGCACGCCCAGACTGGTCTTGTAATTTGCCGTGAGACCGAACAGCTTGATGTTGTCAGTCCACGGACTCTGGGTCACGTCGGTGTTGCAAAGATCACAGCCTTCGATCGGCGGGATCGGCCCGCCGCTGAAGGCGGTGACGCCGGGCGGCGTATAGCGCGATGAGCCGTCCGAAGTCTCGGTCTGCGTCAGGTAGTTCAGGTCGACCGTCAGATTGTCATTGGGCTGGTAGCGCAGGATCGCGCGCGCGCCGCCTACGTCATCGTCGTTGGCGTTACTGCGAAATCCGAGCGGCGTGACCGGTGCCGGCTGTCCGGCGGCGTTGTTTTCTGTCACACCGACGCCCACGCGTTGCTGGTCAATGTAGCCGCTGTCGTAGATCTTCCAGCCGACCATGCGCAGCGACAGCACTCCATCCACAATAGGCAGATTGAGCGCCCCGTTGACGTTGTAGTTGCCGCTGGCGTGCGAAGTGTCGGAGCCCTCGGCTGTCAAATAGCCGTCGGTACTATCCATCTCCGGGGCCTTGGGGATAAAACGGATCGTGCCGCTCATCGAGCTCGCGCCGTACAGGGTTCCCTGGGGGCCGCGCAGTACCTCGACACGGTCCATGTCGTAGAGCCGGATATCGGTTTGCATGCCACCGCCGTCACCGGCGTCGTCGCCGTTGATGGAACTGATCACGGCTTCGCCGAAGTACACGCCGGTGGTGGATGCGCCCGTCGAGTTGATGCCACGGATGACGTACTTCTTGTCCCCGGGGCCGAGGTCCTGGATGGCGAGCCCCGGAACCTCGCCGGCGATGCTCATGATCCCCGAAGCGCTCTGGCGCTGCAGCTCATCGCCCGAGATGGCCTGGATCGTGGCCGGCACGTCCATGACGTTCTGCGCGCCGAGCTTGGTGGCGGTGACCGTGACCTCCTGGAGCTGATCCGACGCATTCGTGTCGGCGGCCAGCGCGGAACCGAAGCTCGCCCCGAGCGCCGCGACCCCCGCGACGCACAAGCCGATGAGGCGTAATCCGCTGTTTGCTGTGGTTGGCACGATGGAACCCTTCAGTCGTAGTAATTGATGCTCGGATTGTCCCCGGGACAGATCACACCGACGACGTCCATGCCGCCTTCAGAAGTTGCTTCCAGAGAGTGCAGCTGTTTGCGTGGCAGGAAAATCACATCGCCCGCCGCGACGCACGCCTTGCGGTCCTCGGTCCACATGCAGCCCTCGCCCGACAGCACGATGATCGCCTCCTCGTACAGGTGCCGGTGAGGCGCGGCCTTCGAGCGCGGAATGTGGCCGATGAACTGGGTGATGAGGCTCGAGCCGACGCGCTTATCGACCAGAACCTGGAAGTAGCGCGGACCCATCGCGACGCGCTGCGCCACATCGACCCGCACGACGCGCTGCGGCCAGGTGTCGTCGAAGTTTGCCGGCATGCTCTCCGGCCATGCGAGCTCGGCGAGCGGACAGGCGAGCGCGAATACCTTGAATGATCCGCCGTCCCGCGGTGTCAGCTGCAGCGCCTCGCCGGGTCTCACGTAGAGACCGTCGGTTGCAGCGACCGCGAACTCCCTCCCCGAGATGTTGACCGTGCCTGCACCCTCCATGACGAACAGGATCAGGTCGCGCTCGCCGAAGGACAGCAGCGGCGTTGCGCCGCCCGCCGCTTCGAGGAGAGTCTGCGTCTGGTAGAGCGCGCCGAGCTCGCCGTTCACCAGGCAGCTGTAGAGCAGGTGGCCGCGCTCCTCCCGCTCGGCGAGCTCCGGCGAGACCACATAACAGCCGCCGTTCAACCGCGCGCGCGGCCCGTCGCGCTCGGTGACGAGCGCAACGCGCAGGTTCTCAGGGCTCAGCGGATCATCGTTGGGCGAGCCGCCCGGCAGGTTGGCATGCGTGCCGTCGCAGAAGGGCGCGTTGCCTGTGTGCTTGCAGCCACAGAGGAGGACTTCCTCCTCCTCGCGCAGCACGACCTTCATCGGCTCGAAGCCGGTGCCCTTGTGGGTTCCATCGCAAAAAGGCTGGTTGGCAGAGCGGCCGCACCGGCACCAGAAGTAGGTGCGGCCGCTCTTGAGCGTCACGAGACAGGGTTTCGGTCGCGCAACAACCGGGGCTGCCATGCAGGAATACTCTCCCCAACGGTCGGGCGCTTGTACAGCTGCGCTTTAGGCTCTGCGGCCTAATGCTTGAGCTGGCCCGACGCGCGTTTCCCGGGCATCAGCCGGCAAGGCGCACCGGCGGCGAGCTGGGCTGCGGGACCAATCGCTCGATGGTCTGGTACGACTCCTGCGTGATCTGCTGCGGGTCGGCGCACAGGTAGGGCCGCAGCACCTCGAGAATCTCGTAGTACCCGTCGAGGATGGTAGCCGCGCTGAATTCGCGGTCGTGGTACTCGATGTAGTTCAGCCAGTTCTCCGAGATGATCCACGTAATGTCGACGATTGAACGCAGCCGACGCGCATCCGGCGGCAACCGCATCAATCCGCAGCTCGCCAGCGCGTGCATGAACTTCTCCACGTCCCGCAGCCGCCGCTCGCGGTTGTAGGCGAAGCGGCGCCGCAGCCGCGGATCCTGCCGCAGCAGGTCCGCCAGCTCGCGATAGAAGAAGCGGTATTTCAGGATCAGCTGCAGCTGGCGCACGAACATCGCCGCCATGTGCTCGAGCGACGGGGCCAGGTGATCGCGATACCAGCCGGCATCCATCTCGTCGATCGCCAGCTGGAAGAGCGCGAAGACGATCTCGCGCTTATTGCCGAAATGGTATTGCAGGTTGCTCTTGCTGATGCCGCAGTGCTCGGCGATGCGATTGGCCGAGACCGCAGCCGTGCCCTGCTCGTTGAAGAGCTCGAGGGCTGCCTGGAGGATCCGCAGCTGTGTCGTTCGGGTGCCCATCGACGCCCCCCGGGCCGGCCTTCAGGCCGGAACCCCCTGTGCCTCGCGGCTCACCCCTGCGGCGCCGAGGGCCGCGATCTCGCGCGCCAGCGCCTCGCCCTCCTCGTCCGCCAGCGCTGCCTCCTGCAGCCGCGAGAGAATCTCCGCTCCGTCCGCTCGCGAGGCGAGGCGCTCGAGCTGTCGGGTGAGCGTGCAGAAGTTACGCCAGCCGCGCTCGTGCGTCTCGCCGTACCCCTTGATGAGCCGCTGGGCGCGGGCGATCTCCACGGCCAGTCCGTAGCCCGCGGCGGCCTGCCGTTCGAGCGAGGCGAGCCAGGCTTCGATGCGCGCGTTCTCGTCGTTGTAGCGCAGCGTCCCGCGGCGCCAGGGCTTGAGACCCGACACGGCGTAGAGGAGCAGGAAGCCGCCGGCCGTGCCGGTACGGATGTGCTTGCCGCCCGTCCACCGCCCGACCCAGCGGGAGATGCGCGGCGAGCGCAGCACCCAGGCGCCCAGGGCTGCAGGCAAACTGCCGGCAATCTCCTGGACGCGCGGCCTCATGAACTCGGTGATACCGAAGAGCTGCCCTTGCTGCGCGCGGATCTCCTCGCGCACCCGCTCGAAGCGCGCCGCGCGGGTCTTGAGCTCGGCCACCCGGATCGTATCCTCGAAGGTCATCCAGAGGGCGAGCCCGCGCGCGGCGGCCTCGGTCAGTCGGTAACCCTCCGCAGGCACTTGCGCATCGAGCGCCGCGATGCGCTCGACGCGCGTCAGGTAAAGCGCCGCGTATTTCCGGTCCTGGTAGTCGAGTGTCCGTCGCGCACCCTCGAGAACCAGGGGTTGCACCGCACGCGGCAGCGCCCGCACACGCTCGAGGAGCGGCTGCAACGCCGGCGTGCGCGCCTTCTCGGGCACCTCGGGGAAACCCGCCGCGGATTTGGGCGCGTCCCGGCCGCCGCCCGCCTCGGCGCGGGCAAAGGCATCGGCGAACGCCGCGAGATTGGTCTCGACCGCAAGCCCGCTCTTGCGGATGGCGTCCTCGAAAATCCCGCGGGTGAAGGGCAGCACGCCCGCGCCGCTGATCGCCCCCAGAAGCACCGCACTGACGACGCTCTTGTGGCGCTCGGCCATCTCTTCCATGTCGAACAGCACCGTGCGCCTGCCCTGGGTGCGCACCAGTTCGAGCAGCTGCCCGCGGTCCGCCTCGCCCTTGCCGAGCGCGCTCTTCTCGCCGATCGCGTAGTCGCGATGAGTCGAGGAGATCAGCGTGGTGCGCTCGGGAGTGACGAGGCCGCGCGCAATCGCCCGGCCCGCCTCGGCGAGCTCGGACGCGACGACACAATCGACGTCGCCGGCCACGGGCATCAGCGCCATGATCGGCTCGCGGCCGGCCTTCTCCGCCAGCGCCCGTGGAAAGAATTCGAGGTAGTAGATCGTGGCTCCGGTGCGCTGCGCGACGCCTGGGACGGAGGTCGCCTGCACCAGGTAGTCGCTCACCTCGGCGACCTCGATGAGCCAGTCGGTCAGTACGCCGCCCCCCTGCCCTCCGAGTGCGGCGATCGTCAGCTTGATCGTTCGCTCGCTCATCAGGCGCCGCTCCGTCGCCTACAAGGCAAAGCGCAGCCGCCGGCGCTCGCGGCGCCGCTGCAGCGTCCCGATGAACGCCGCCCGCACCTTATAAAGGAGGCGGTCCCACGGCCGGGGGTTGTAGATGAGCTCAGCGCGGTAGAACGACGGACACAGTATCGCAGCGTCCGCCACCTCGCCGCACACTCCGCAGCCGACGCAGCTGTTGTCGACGTAGGCAACGGGATCGCTGCGCAGCGGGTCAGGATTGTCCTTCACCGTCAGCGACGGGCAGCCCGAGAGACGAATGCACGAATGATCGCCGGTGCAGGTGTCGGGATCGACGCCGAAGCGCTCGCGCACGACCCGCTCGCCGGCCTCGATCGCCTTCTTCATGAGCGGCCGCACACGGCGCTGGCGATTCAGCTGGCACTCCCCGTCGGCGACGATGACCTTCGGCCCGCGCTCGGTGCTCCGCAGCGCCTCGCGCAGCACCTTGAGCGTGCCGCGCATGTCGTAGGTGTGCGTGCGCCGTACCCACCTGACGCCGACGCCCCGCACCGCATCGACGATCGAGTTGTTGCCCTGCCGGCGCGCGCTCGCACCGCGCGAGGAGGGAATATCCTGCCCGCCGGTCGCCGCCGAGTAGCCGTTGTCGATGATGATGGTCAGGTCGTCGTGCTTGTTGAAAACCGCGTTGCCGACGCCGCTGGTGAGGCCGTTGTGCCAGAAGCCGCCGTCGCCCATGACCGAGACCGCGCGCTTGCCCGCCGGTGCGCCGAAGGCGGAGGCGGCGGCAGCCCCCAGGCCGTAGCCCATGATGCTGTTGCCCATGTTGAAAGGCGGCAGGGTCGCGAACGAGTGGCAGCCGATATCGGCGCTGATGTGCAGCGGGCCGGTCTCCTTCTGCAGCAGCTTCATGGCGGCGAAGAACGGGCGTTCCGGGCAGCCGGTGCACAGCCCCGGAGGGCGCGGCGGCACGAGCGCCGCGAGCTCCGCTGCCGGCAGGAGCGGCGCTTCGCGCACGCGCGCGCCGTTGCGCAGCTGCGGCGCCCATTGGTCGAGGAATGCTCCGAGCCCCTTACGCAACACGTCGACCGTGTACTCGCCGTGCATCGGCAGCACTTCCTTGCCGACGACCCGCGCGGGCACCTCGCGCTGGGTGAGAATCCGGCTCGCCGCCTGCTCGAGGTACTCGGGCTGGCCCTCCTCGACGACGAGCACGGCGCGCTTGCCGGTGCAGAAGCGCTGCCACTCCTCGGGCACGAGCGGATAGGTGACGCTGAGAACGTAGAGCGGCACGCGGCTCGTGCCGAAGACATCCGCGCAGCCGAGCAGCTCCAGCGCCCGCAGCACGTTGTTGTAGAGCCCGCCCTGCAGCACGATGCCGATGTCACCCGCCTCGCCCTCGAGCAGTTCGTTCATGCCATGCGCGGCGACGAAGCGCTGCGCGGCGGGCAGGCGCTGCTCGATCTTCTCGCGCTCCTGCGCATAAGTCGAAGGCGGCAGGATGATGCGGCCGTAGTCGCGGGCGGGATGCGCCAGGGCGTCCTGCGGCGCGAACGCCGGCCGGCGGTTGTCGGCCGCCGTGAAGCGTCCATAGACGTGGCAGGCGCGGATGCGCAGCATCAGCATCACCGGCGTATGGCTCGCCTCGGAGAGCTCGAACCCCAGCTGTACGCTGCGCACGATCTCGGGGAGATGCGGCCGCGGGTCGAGCAGCCACAATTGCGACTTCATCGCAAAGGCATGGGTGCGCTCCTGCATGATGCTCGCGCCCTCGCCGTAGTCCTCGCCGAGGACGATGAGCGCGCCGCCCTTGACGCCCGCGGAGGCGAGATTCGAAAGCGCATCCGAGGCGACGTTGGTGCCGACGGTCGACTTCCAGGTCACCGCGCCGCGCAGCGGGTAGTTGATCGAGGCCGCCAGCATCGCCGCGGCGGTCGCCTCAGAGGCGCTCGACTCGAAGTGCACGCCGAGCTCGGTGAGGATGTCCCCGGCGTCCGCCAGAACGTCCATCAGGTGCGAGATCGGCGCGCCCTGGTAGCCGCCGACGTAGGCGACGCCGGACTCGAGCAGCGCCTTGGTGACCGCGAGAATGCCCTCGCCGCGGAACTCCGCGCCGCGCTTCAGGCGCAGCGACTGGACTTCCCTGGCGAACGAGCGCTCGGCCATGGTGCCTACGCTCTCAGCTCGGAACCAGCGCCAGCACGCGCAGCGGGCTGCCGGAGCCGTTGACGATCTTCAGCGGCGGGGCGATGACCACGGCTCCGGTGGGCGGCAGCTGCTCGAGGTTGGTGAGGCTCGCGAGCCCGAAGCGGTTCGAGCCGTGCATGATGGTATGGCAGGGGAACATCGGCTCGAAGGTCGGCGCCTGGCCGGCATCGGTACCGACGGTCTCGACGCCAACGCCGAGAATGTCGCGGTCCTTGGCGAGGAACGGCACGGCCTGCGGGTGAAACCCCGGGGTATGCGCGCCGTCGGCGGCGATGTTGAGAAACTCCTTCGCGCCCTTGCGGCGCGACCAGTCGGTGCGGATCAGCACCCAGGCGTGCGGCGGGATGCGGCCGTGCTGCTTCTCCCAGCCCTCGACGGTCGCGCGCGTCACCAGGAAGTCCGGCTCCTCGCGGGCCTGCCGCGCCACGTCGATGACACAGGCCGGCCCGATGAAACGGTCGACCGGGATGTTGTGGGTCGCGTTGTTGGGATGGTCCTTGCCGGTGACCCAGTGAACGGGCGCGTCGAAGTGCGTACCGGTGTGCTCGCCGCAGGCGATGTTGTTCCAGTACCAGGCGGGGCCGCGCGCGTCGTAACGCGAGATCTCTTCGAGCGTGAAGGACTTCGACGGCGCGAACTGCGGCGGCAGCTGGATGGTGGGAGTCGCCGGCTCGAGCGGTACGGTCAGGTCCACCACGCGGATGCTGCCGCCGATGATGCCGGCGACGAGCTGCGCGAGTGCGGTGGACGATTCCCCCTCGGTCTCTCTGGTCGTGCTCATGAGCCCCCTCGCAGGTGAGGCGCTGTGCCGCGCGTCATGGAAATAATTGACACCTGAAGTAACTGGCAATATAACATACGGCGCAGGTGCGCAATAGGGGCGCGGAACGGGGGACACCCGTCGATATGCGACGAATCGTCTGCGTGGGCGGCGGCCCCGCGGGGCTGTACGCGGCCATTCTGCTGCGCAAGGTCCTGCGGGCGGCCCGGATCGAAGTGTACGAGCGCAACCGCCCGGACGATACCTTCGGCTGGGGGGTCGTGTTCTCGGACCAGACCATGGAGAACTTCCGCGCCGCCGACCCCGCCTCGCACGCCGCGATCCTCGCGAACTTCCACCACTGGGACGATATCGCCGTCCACTTCCGCGGCCGCCGGCTCACGAGCGGCGGTCACGGCTTCTGCGGCATCGGGCGCAAGCGCCTGCTCGCGCTCTTGCAGGAGCGCGCCCGCGAGCTCGGTGTGCACCAGGAGTTCCAGCACGAGGTCGAAGGCGACGCCGCATTCGCCGACGCCGACCTGATCGTCGCCGCGGACGGGGTCAACAGCCGCATGCGCGCCGGTCACGCCCCCGTCTTCGAGCCCGACGTCGACGTGCGCAAGTGCCGCTTCATCTGGCTGGGCACCACCTGTCCCTTTGCCGAGTTCACGTTCGCGTTCGAGGAAACCGCCCGCGGCTGGTTCCAGATCCACGCCTACCAGTTCAGCCGCGATCTCTCCACCGTCATCGTAGAGACACGCGAGGAGACCTGGCGGGCACACGGCCTCGACCGGGCGAGCACCGCGGAGTCGATCGACTTCTGCGAGCGGCTGTTCGCGCCCTACCTGGCCGGCCACCGGCTGCAGAGCAATGCCAACCATCTGCGCGGCTCCGCCTGGCTCAACTTCCATCGGGTGCTCTGCAAGCGCTGGCATCACGGCCGGACCGTGCTGCTCGGCGATGCGGCGCATACCGCGCATTTCTCCATCGGCTCCGGAACCAAGCTCGCCATGGAGGATGCGGTCTCGCTGGTGCGGCATGTAACCTCGGGCGCGACGCTCGAGGCGGCCCTCGGCCGTTACTACGACGAGCGGCACACCGAGGTCCTGCGACTGCAGAGCGCCGCACGCAACCGCATGCAGTGGTTCGAGAACGTCGCACGCTACGTGCACCTGCCACCCGAGCAGTTCGCATACAGCCTGCTGACCGGCAGCCAGCGTATCGGGCACGCGAACCTCAAGGTCCGCGATCCGCGCTTCGTGGCGGACTACGAGCGCTGGCTCGCGAGCCGGGACGGTTCTGCCGAACCCCGTCCGCCCATGTTCCTGCCGTTCAGGCTCCGCGGCATGGCGCTCCTCAATCGCGTCGTGGTCTCGCCGATGGCGCAGTACAGCGCCGCCGACGGCGTGCCGGGAGACTGGCACCTGGTGCATTACGGCCACCGGGCGTTGGGTGGCGCGGGCCTCCTCTACACCGAGATGACCTGCGTGTCGGCGCAGGGGCGCATCTCGCCGGGGTGCACGGGGCTGTGGAATGAAACGCAGCGCGATGCCTGGGCGCGCATCGTGGACTTTGTGCACGCGAATTCCCCGACGAAATTCTGCCTGCAGCTCGGGCACTCCGGCCGCAAGGGCTCGACCCAGCTCGGCTGGGAGGACCCCGACCACCCGCTAGCCGCGGGCAACTGGCCCGTGCTTGCGCCCTCCCCGCTGCCGTATTTTGCCGGTGTCAGCCAGCTGCCACTCGAGATGGACCCCGCCGCCATGGCAGGGGTGCGGGACGAGTTCGTGCACGCCGCGCGGCTCGGTGCCGAAGCCGGCTTCGACATGCTCGAGCTGCACATGGCGCACGGCTATCTGCTCGCCTCCTTCCTCTCCCCGCTCACCAATCGCCGCAGCGACGCCTATGGCGGTGGCATCGACAACCGGCTGCGCTTTCCGCTCGAGGTGCTGACCGCAGTGCGCGCCGCATGGCCGCACGAGAAGCCCCTGTCGGTGCGACTCTCCGCCTGCGACTGGGCGGACGGCGGGCTCTCGGATGCCGATCTGCTCGCGATCGCGCGTGCCTTCAAGGCGGCGGGCACCGATCTCATCGACGTGTCGACCGGGCAAACGGTCCCCTGGCAGAAACCCGTCTACGGCCGCATGTGGCAGACACCGCTCGCGGACGAGATCCGTAACGAGGTCGGCATCGCCACGATGGCGGTGGGCAACATCTACGAGGCCGACCACGTCAACTCGATCATCGCCGCCGGACGCGCCGACCTCTGCGCGCTGGCGCGGCCACACCTCACCAATCCGGCCTGGACGCTGGAGGCGGCGGCGCGCCAGGGCTACGAGCCGCAGTGGTGGCCGAAGCCCTACCTCTCGGGCAAGGGACAGCTCGAGCGCAATCTCGAGCGCCTGGCCCAGTCGGGGAACGCCGCATGACGGCGGCCGCTCTCGCGGGCAGGCACGCAGTCGTCACCGGGGCGAGCCGCGGGATCGGTGCGGTCGTGGCGGAGGCGCTCGCCGCCGACGGCGCGCTCGTCTCACTCCTCGCCCGCGATGCGGCGCAGCTCGAGCGCGTGGCGCAGCGGCTCGGCGCCGAGCAGGCAGTCGCTCTGCCTGCGGACGTGACCGATGCGGCCGCCGTCGAGCGCGCTCTCGCCGCGGCGCGCGCGCGCTTCGGCGCCGTGGACATCCTCGTCAATAATGCCGGCCAGGCGGCGAGCGCGAAGTTCACCGAGACCGATCCCGCGCTCTGGGAGCGGATTCTCGCGGTGAACCTGACGGGTACCTACCTTTGCACGCGCGCGGCGATCCCCGATATGCTGAAAGCCGGCTTCGGCCGGATCGTCAACATCGCGAGCATCGCCGGACTCCGGGGCGCCGCGTACATCTCCGCTTACACCGCCTCGAAGCATGCCGTCATCGGCCTGACGCGGGCGTTGGCGCTCGAGTACGCCATGCGCAATGTGACGGTCAATGCCGTCTGTCCGGGCTACGTCGACACGGACATCGTCCGCAACGCAATCGCCAACATCCGCAGCAAGACCGGGCGCAGCGAAAGTGAGGCGCTCGCAGCGCTGCTCGCGACCAACCCGCAGCGCCGGCTGATCGAGCCGCGCGAGGTGGCGCATGCGGTGCTCTGGCTGTGCCGCCCGGGAGCGGAGAGCGTGACCGGCCAGAGCATCATCCTCTCGGGCGGCGAGGTGACCTGATGCCCAGGGACAAGGCACGACTCAAGCTCATCGACAGCCACGTCGACGCCGAGACGCGCATCCGCGACGATCATCACCTGTCGGTGCGGCTGTGGCTGCGCATGCTCAGCTGCACCAACCGCATCGAGAGCATCGTGCGCCAGAAGCTGCAGGCGAGCTTTGCCACCACGCTGCCGCGCTTCGACCTGATGGCGCAGCTCGAGCGCGCGCGGCACGGCCTGAAGATGAGCGAGCTGTCGCAGCGCATGATGGTCACCGGGGGCAACGTCACCGGAATCACCGACGGGCTCGAGAAAGAAGGCCTGGTGGTGCGCGTGGTCGACCCCACCGACCGGCGTGTCTACCGCGTGCGTCTCACGGCCGAGGGCCAGCGGCAATTCCGCCGCATGGCGGGCGAGCACGAGCAGTGGGTGATTGCGCTGTTCGAGGGCATGAGCGCCCGCGACAAGGGACAGCTCGTCGAGCTCCTCGGCGAGCTCAAGCGCCACGTCAGCGTCAGTTCGAGCGTTCGAGCGGAGTAGCGCCATGAGCGGATTTGTGCCGCAGCCGAAGCATTTCCAGTGGGAGCTTACCGGGCGCGTCGGACGCGTCACGCTCAACCGGCCCGAGCGCAAGAACCCCCTCACCTTCGAGTCCTACGCGGAGCTGCGCGATCTGTTCCGCGCGCTCGCAGCCACGAGCGAGGTGCGCGCCATCGTGCTCACCGGCGCGGGCGGCAACTTCTGCTCCGGCGGCGACGTGCACGAGATCATCGGCCCCCTCACTCAGCGCCCCGCCTCCGGGCTCCTCGAGTTCACGCGCCTGACCGGCGATCTGGTCAAGGCGATGCGCCATTGCCCCCAGCCGATCATCGCCGCGGTGGACGGGGTGTGCGCGGGCGCGGGCGCCATTCTCGCCATGGCCGCCGACTTCCGGCTCGGCACGACGCGCGCCAGGACCGCGTTTCTCTTCACGCGCGTCGGTCTCGCCGGCTGCGACATGGGTGCGTGCGCGCTCCTGCCGCGCCTCATCGGCTACGGCCGCGCGGCCGAGCTCCTCTACACCGGCCGGGTGATGTCGGCCGAGGAAGGTCTCGCGTGGGGCTTCTTCAACCGTGTCCTCGCTCCCGGGGAGCTGCCGGACGGCGCGACGGCGCTCGCCGCCGGGCTCGCCTCGGGTCCGACGTTCGCGCACGCCATGACCAAGAAGATGCTGCACGAGGAGTGGCACATGCCGATCGACCTCGCGATCGATGCGGAGGCGCAGGCCCAGGCCGTGTGCATGCAGACCGAGGACTTCCGCCGCGCCTACCGCGCCTTCCTCGCCAAGCAGCCGCCGCAGTTCGAGGGCAACTGAGTGCAAGGGCGCGCGTTCCTCGAGGAGCCATTCTTCGAGCCGGAGCATCGCGAGCTCGCGCGGCACCTGAGCGCGTGGGCGGCCCGCGAGCTGCCCGGCGGGCCGCAGGCCCTGGATCGCGACACGGTCGACGCCGCCTGCCGCGCCCGGGTTGAGGCGCTGGCGCGGGGCGGATGGACGCGCTACTGCGTGCCCGCGAGCGAAGGCGCCGCTGCCGGCCGCTTCGACGTGCGCGCCCTCGCCCTGATCCGCGAGACCCTCGCCTGGCACGACGGGCTCGCCGACTTCGCCTTCGCCATGCAGGGCCTGGGGGCCGGCCCGATCTCACTCGCCGGCTCCCAGGAGCTCAGGGCACGCTATCTGCCGCCCGTTGTCTCCGGGGATGCCGTCGCGGCGTTTGCGCTCTCGGAGTCCGAGGCGGGCTCGGATGTCGCGGCGCTCAGGTGCCGAGCGCGGCGTGAAGGCAACGACTACCTGCTCGAGGGCGCCAAGACCTGGATCTCGAACGGCGGCATCGCGGATTTCTACTGCGTGTTCGCCCGCACCGCGGATCCGCAACTGCGGCCCGACGGCTCGACGGCTTCGGCGGGTATCAGCGCCTTCGTCGTCGACCGTGGGGCGGCCGGCTTCTCCATCGCCGAGCGCATCGAGGCCATTGCGCCGCACCCGCTCGCGACGCTCGAATTCTCCGCCTGCCGCATTCCGGCGGCGCAGCGCCTCGGTGCCGAAGGCGACGGGTTCAAGCTCGCGATGCGCACTCTCGATGTATTCCGCACGGCGGTCGCGGCCGCGGCCCTCGGCTTCGGACAACGCGCGCTCGATGAGGCGTTGCGCCACGTGCGCGCCCGACCGATGTTCGGCCGCACGCTCGCGGACCTGCAGCTCACCCAGGCGGCGCTCGCCGACATGGCCACCGAGATCGAGGCGGCGCGGCTTCTCACCTATCGGGCCGCCTGGCGCCGCGATCGCGGCGAGGCGGCGACCGGTGAGGTCGCGATGGCGAAGATGGCCGCGACCGAGTCCGCGCAGCGTGTCATCGACCGTGCCGTGCAGCTCTTCGGCGGCCGCGGCGTCGTACACGGATCGGTCCCGGAGCGGCTGTACCGCGAGATCCGGGCGCTGCGTATCTATGAGGGAGCCACTGAAGTGCAGAAGCTGATCATCGCCCGCGAGCTCCTCAAGTCGAGAGATGCGACACCGGAAGGCCAGTCATGAGCACCACCCTGCCCGAGATCCTGCAGCCGCCCGACTGGGCTCCACCGCGCGGTTACAGCAACGGCATTGCGGCCCGCGGACGGCAGATCTATGTCGCGGGCCAGGTCGGCTGGGATGCTCAGGGGCACTTCCGCAGCACGACCCTCGCGGCGCAGGTACAGCAGTCGCTCGAGAACATCCGCGCGGTGCTCGCCGAGGCGGGTGCCCTGCCGGCCCACATCGTGCGACTCACCTGGTACGTGACGAGCCGCACCGAGTACCTGGCCGAGCTCGAAGAAATCGGCGCAGCCTACCGCGCAGTGATGGGACGGCACTTCCCGCCGATGAGCGTCGTGCAGGTCGTGGCGCTCATCGAGCCGCAGGCCAAGGTCGAGATCGAAGCGACGGCAGTGGTTCCGGACCGCGCGGGCTGAATCCTCGTGTGGCGACCTCCCGAGCGCATCCGGCACGACTCGCGCGCCGGGCGCTGGCCGACGGCGGACGAAGCGGCCCGCTCGCGGCTCTTCTCGCCGGTCGAAGTCGGTCCCCTCACCCTGAGCCAGCGCACCTGGGTGCCGGCCATGGTGCCGTGGCGCGCGAGCGAGGACGGCTGTGTCACGGACGAGGTGCTCGGATGGTACCGCGCATTCGGCCGCGGGCGCCCGGGCGCACTCGTCGTGGAGGCGACCGGGATTCGCGATGTGCCGAGCGGACCGTTGCTGCGCATCGGCGACGATCGCTTCGTGCCCGGGCTGCACCGGCTCGTCGAGGTGGTGCGCGAGGCAAGCGGTGGTGAGACCCGTCTTTTCATCCAGGTCATCGATTTTCTCGCCATCCGCCGCCGCCCCGACCCCGCGCGATACTTCCGGGAGTTCCTGCGCATCACCGATCGGCACCGGCGTGCGTTCGGGCAAAATCAGGCGCCGGACGCCGACCTGCGTGCGTGGCTCAGCTCGCTGTCCGCACCGCAGCTGGCCGAGGTCCTGACGCCGCGCGAGCTCGAGGCGCTTCAGTACGGCGCACGCGAGCGCGTGACCGATACGGAGCTTGCCCACATCCGCGAGCTGCCGCGCACGCTCCCTCCGCTCTTTGCCGCCGCCGCGCGGCGCGCACGGGAGGCGGGCTTCGACGGCGTGGAGCTGCACTTCGCGCATGCCTACACCATGGCGTCGTTCCTCTCGCGGCTCAACTCCCGGAGCGACCGCTACGGCGGCGAGCGCGCCAACCGGGTACGCCTGCCGCTCGAGGTCATCCAGCGGGTGCGGAGCGAGGTCGGCAGCGATTTCCCCGCAGGCTGCCGGTTTCTCGCGGACGAGTGCATTGCAGGCGGCGCCGACCCCGATGATGCGGTGTACTTCGGCTGCGAGCTCGCCCGCGCGGGGCTCGATTACCTCTCGCTCTCGCGTGGCGGCAAGTTCGACGACGCGAAACAACCCAAAGTCGGGGAAGCCGCCTACCCCTACACGGGCCGCAGCGGCTACGAGTGCATGCCCTCCTACTACTCCGACGCGCGCGGGCCGTTCGGACGCAATCTCGCCGACACGGCGCGCATTCGCGCCGCGGTGCGCGCACTCGGTCTCACGACTCCCGTCATCGCTGCAGGCGGCATCCACAGCTTCGAGCAGGCTGAAGCCGTGCTCGCCGCCGGCCAGGCCGACATCATCGGCTTTGCCCGGCAGGCGCTCGCCGACCCCGACTGGTTCCGCAAGGTGAGAGGCGGTCGCGGCGCCGAGGTGCGCCTCTGTCTCTACACCAACTACTGCGAGGCGCTCGACGCGCGCCATCGGCAGGTGACCTGCGAGCTGTGGGACCGGGAAGCGCTCGATGAGTCCGGAATCAGTCTCTCGACCGACGGCAGGCGTCGCCTGACGCCGCCCGTCTGGTCGCCCTGAAGGAGGATTACGGTGCGTTGGATAGTGATGTGCTCGATCGCTGCCGGGTTATCCATGATGCCGGGTCGGGAAGTGAGCGCCGATCCGGGCGGGCAGCCGGACGAGAGTCTGTGGAATGCCTATAGTTCCGTGCTCGCTCACGCCAAGTACATCGACCTCACCCACGCCATCGCCCCCGGGGGCCCGCTCGGTGAAGGGTTTGTCGACTTCAAGGTGGGGCCGGCACGTGCGCACGTCGCCATCCCGGGTCTGGTCGCCAAGGGCGAGCCCTTCACCTATGACAAGCTCGGAGTGGCGATCACCGCCTACGATCTGCCCATGGATCACATCGGCACCCAGTTCGGGCCGCCGGCGCACCTGAATGACCATGGAGCGACGATCAGTGATATTCCGCCGACCGTGGCCGTGCGCCCGTTGGTCGTCATCAACGTCGCACCGAAGGTGGCTCGCAACCCCGGTTATCAGGCAAGCGTCGCGGACATCCAGGACTGGGAGCGCCGCCACGGGCCCGTTCCGGCCGGATCGGTCGTCATGATCCGCTCCGACTGGTCGAAAAAGTGGAACGATCCCAAACGCTTCACCGCAGCGCCGTTCCCCGGCGTCAGCCTCGCGGCTCTCAAGTATCTGTACCTCGATCGGCACGTGCTGCTGCACGGCCACGAGCCGCTCGATACCGATGACACGGCTCCGAATTTCGTCGGCGAAACCTGGATTCTGAAGCACAACTTCGCACAGGCCGAGGGAGTGGCGAATCTCGATCAGGTGCCGGAAAGCGGGGCTTTGATCGTGATCGGATTCGCGCGTTTCGAGGGCGGCACCGGCGGCTTCGCGCGTTACGTTGCGATCGCCCCGCCGAGCTGGCCCCATGGCGTGACGATCGATCAGCAGTCCGGCGCACCGCTCCCCACTCACCTGCATGCGCTGCGGCGAGGCGCCGACGGGGTGTTGCGGGAGACTCGCTGACCGAGCCGGGATCAGGTCGGTGAGCGGCAGACCAGGCGCAGCACCTGTTCTGCCGTCGACGCGGCCGGCACGGACATCCACGCCGAGACTGCCGGCGAGACAACCCAGTCGTCGCCTTCATACCCGGTGCCGTTTTCGCTGGCGCGCGCCAGACGGCGACTGCGATTGCGCAGGCAGTCGAACTCCCTGACCTCGATCAGGTTGGCATCGATGCCCGCGGGATTGCGGAAGAACTCCCGCCTCACCCAGGCCGAAATGTGCGCCGCGTCTCGCGCTCCCCTGCCGGCGTCCGCAACGTAGATGTTGACGCCGGGCGCCGCCGCGGCCCAGCGCCACGACTCGCCGGCCGAAAGAGCCGGCGGAGCGGTTGTCGGGCCGAGGATCGCAGCCTCGATCTCGGGACCCCGGGTACCGAGGAGTAAGGCGAGCGCGCCAAACGCGCCGAGCAACCCTGCGCCGATGAAAACGCGGCTCATGAGAGGCGTCTTACACCAGGGCCGACTGCCCCGGCAGCGCCGGGGGCGCAAACGGGAGGAGTTCCTCCCTGAATCGGGAGAAGTGCCCGCGAGCGCGGGCGTCACGGCCCGCGGCCTAACTCAAGCCCGCCTGCCGCGCGATGATCATCAGCTGCAGCGCCGTGTTGGCGCCGAGCTTCTGCTTGATGGACGACTGAAGATTGGCCACGGTCTTGGGACTTATCCCGAGCTGCTCCCCGATCTCGTTCATGCCGCAGCCGCGAGTCAACAGTCTCAGGACTTCGAACTCGCGAATCGAGAGCAGATCGGCAGGTCCGGCGGTGTGGGACGAGGACGCCGACATGGCCTGATGCACGTCCGGGCTGACGTACTGCCGTCCCTCGGCGACGAAGCGGACCGCTTCGACGAGCAGCTCCGGGGCGCTGGACTTGCTCACGTAGCCGAGCGCGCCCGCCTTGAAGGCGCGCGTGGCGTAGATGGCGTCCTGGTACATGCTGAACACCAGTACCCGGGCCGCGGGGCGCCGCGCGATCAGGCGCCGCAGCGTGTCGATGCCGCTCACTCCGGGCAGCGCGATGTCGAGCACGATCACATCGGGCTTGAGCTCGCGGTCGAGGCTGAGCGCCTCGGCGGAACTTGCCGCCTCGCCGACGACCGCTACACCGCCGTCGCTCTCGAGCAGGCGCCGGTAGCCTTCGCGCACCACCGCGTGATCGTCGACCAGCAGCACGCCGATCGGCGCGTCCGGGCGCGGCTTCCTCACGTCGCGCTCTCCACCGGAACCTCCGCCCGCACGCTGAATCCGCCCGCCGGCCGATTCTCGACGCGCAGCGATCCGCCGACCGCCTCCATGCGCTCGCGCATGCCGACGAGGCCCAGGCCTGCGCCGCTGCGCGCGGGATCCGCCCCGATGCCGTTGTCCTCGACCCGCACGACGATGCGCGCCCGTGCATCGGGCGCGGCGCGCTCGCAGCCCATGCGGATCTGCACCCGGCTCGCCCTGGAATGGCGCGCGACATTGGTGAGCGCCTCCTGCACCAGGCGGTAGAGTGCCAGTCGGCGCATTTCGTCCAGGCCTTCCGGGCTCTCGGACACCGTGAGCTCGATCGTGAGTTGCGGCAGGCGACGCCGCCATTCACCGACGCAGTGCTCGATGGCTGCCACCAGCCCCAGCTCGTCCAGGCCCACCGGCCGGAGCTGGCGGATCAGCCCCATCACCACGGCCTGGATGCGGTCGATGTTGCGAATGGTCTCGGCGCTCAGCCGGTGGCCTTCCGGGTCCGCGTGTGCGAGACGCTCGCGCATCGCCACGGTGTCGACCTTGACGACGTTCAGGTATTGACCCAGCTCATCGTGCAGATCGCGCGCGAGTGCCCGGCGCTCGGATTCCTGGATCTCGAGGTATTGCTGCGCCAGTCGCCGGTTCTCGGCCAGCGCCGCGGACAGGCTTAGCTCCGCCTGCCGTCGCAACACGATCTCGCGGCGGGCCTCGTGGTGACGGCGGACCGCAAACCATATGAGCGTGACCGCGAGTACCAGCAGCACGCCCGGCAGCTCATCGAGCTGAAAGCGCTCGTGCGGCCGTGTCCACCTGAGTATCGCCTCGCTCACATTGAGCCGCACGCACAGGATGGCTGCGACCAATGTGACGAGCACTACCACGGCAAAGTCGCGCCAGGCCGCCGCCTTTGCACCCGGGAAAGCTGTTGCGGCCGCGCCGCGCAAGACGCTGCTCATGGGCGCCAGCTATACCGAATTCCAGGCTCGGCGGCCAGCCGACCTCGCGGTCGGTCCCCCTAAAGTGTCAGCCTGACACCAATGAACGCCTCGAGGGGTGCCGCGGGACTCAGGAAGCGGTTGTCGACTCCGGGGCCGTTGGTAACGCCGTCGGCCGGCACGCCCGGTGTGCCGGTGCCGGTCGGGTCGCTCAGGATTCCCCAGGTGGCGTACTTGCGATTGAGGAGATTATTGATCGAGGCAAACAGCTCGATGTGCTGCGTGGGCCGGTACTCCGAATGGAGGTTCACCACCGTATAGCCGCCGATCGGCGCGAGTTGATTCGACTCGTCACCGACGTAGTAGACGCTGCCCACCACTACTACGCCGGCGCCGACGCTCCATGGCGGAGTGACCTGGTAGTCGAGCCCCGCCTTCAGCCGGTTCTTGGGTATCCCGGGAAGGTAGTCCCCCGGCTCCACCTGGATGTCGCCGAGCGCATTCTGGAAAGGATTGGACGGTGACGGAAGCACCAGCGCCGATTCGAAGTTGGCCTGTACGAGGCTGTAGTTGAGATACCCCGACCAGCGGCTGCCATGGTAGTTCAGGCCGAGCTCGATTCCCTGGCGGCGCGTATCGCCGATGTTCTGAAAGAACCCCTGACTGACCGAGGTCGCAATACCGTAGATGTCATCGTGCAGCAGCGTGCGGAACACGCTCGCGTTCCAGCTCAGCTCGCCCGAAGTATCGGGCACTGCAATCTTTCCCCTCAGCCCGAGCTCCGTGGTGTGCGAGATCACCTGCCGGAGGGTGGGCGGATCCCCCGCGAGGTTGGTGGGCAGCAGGCACGGCGTCAGGGGATTGGAGCACTCGATCTCGCTCGCCGTCGGCGTGCGGGTGTTGGTCGACCAGCCGCCGTAGGCGGTCACGCCCGGCAGAACCTTCCAGGTGGCGCCGATCGCCGGATTGAAATGGACGAAGCGATTCTCGCCGTTCAGGTTCGTGCCGAGCTGGTCCGCGAGATCGATGTTGGCGATGTTGTAGCGACCGCTCGCGGTCACGGCGAGGTCGGGCGTGGCGTTGAAGGTGTCGGTGAAGTAGAGGCCGTCGCTCTTGTTGACCGAGTCGACGCTGACCGGCACCGGGTCGCCGTTGGCGATGGCGCCCGGGGAGTTCTCCGGCGTATCGACGATCAGATTGGAGGGCAGCACCACGAGCTGCGCGTTGGTCACGCCGATCTGCGCGCCGGTGTAGAAGCTCGTCGAGGCGTAGTCGACTGCGCCACCGAGACTGAACTGGTTGGCGAAGCCCAGGACCGGCTCGTCGTTGGTCACCTGGAAGCCGATGCCGCGCCCCCACGCCTCGATCTCCTCGAAGTCGTTCTCGCCGATGAAAATGGTGCCGCCGTCCGAGATGTCGGGCAGCGTCTGTCCGGCCGCATTCATCAGAGGCGTGACGCCGTCCGGCTGGCAGAGGATTCCGGGAACGTTCGTGCAAGCCATGTAGTCGGTGGTGTTGCCGTTCGAGACGCTCTGGGCGTAGTGGCGGTAGTACGCCACTCCCTGGAGCGACCATCCGGCAGCCAGCTTGAAGCTGGCGTTCAGCGTCAGGAACTCGAGGTTGTTGACGTTGTTCTGGGGACTGCTAAAGACCAGCGACCGGTCGACTGCCAGCTCCTGCACCGGCGCCGGGCCCTGGCCCTCCATCACGTTGTCCGCGCCGGTGTAACTCAGGTCGAGCGTCATCTGGTCGGTATGCCAGCTGGTCGCCGCATACAGCGTGCGTATCCGGTCGTCCGAGAAATCACGCCAGCCGTCCCAGTTGAGCGCCCGCCCGGCGATGTAGAACCCGAATGATCCCGAATTCACACCGAACTGGGCCACCGCCGAATGCTGTCCGTACGAGCCGCCCGACAGCTCCACATCCGTACCCTGGTAGGTAAAGCCGTTCTTCATCGATACGGAGATCGCGCCGCCGAGCGCATTGAGTCCGTAGAGCGGGCTCGAGCTCACCAGCGCGACCTGGTTGATGGCGATGTCGGGAAACAGGTCCCAGTTCACCGTATCGCCAAACGCCTCGTTGATGCGCACGCCGTCCTGATACACCGCGAGTCCCTGCGGCGTTCCGAGCACCGGAGAGGCCTCGAAACCGCGGTAGAGGATATCCGGCTGAAACGGGTCATCGAGATCGTCGTTGATGTTGACGCTGCCGAGGTTGGAATTGAGGGCGGTCGTGAGGCTCGCGGAGCCCTGGCGCGAGAGGTCCTCCGCGGAAAGCAGCTGCACGTTGCCTGGAATCTTGTCGACGTCGATCGACACTCCGGGGAGCGGTGTCGTAGTCACCACCACCTCGGAGAGCGGTGCACCCGTTGAGTCCGCCTCCGCGGCGGCCGGGCCCGAGGCATCCGCCGCGCGCGCGTCGCACCACACCGCGATGCCCGAAGCTGTGGCCAGAGTCCCTGCGAGCAACACCGTGCCGGCGAGTCGCCGGGGAGCTCTCTTGAAGATCGGCATTTTCCCCTCCGACCATGTCGTTGTTTTGCCACGACAATGGCCCGGGGAGAATCATTCGGCCTGCGCGTCCCCAGCAAGGGACTTTTTCCCGAAAATCGGCGCGACCCCTGCGCGGGGAGTGGCGCCTTGGATCTTTGACATCCGTGTCATCGCGCGTGTCAGTTTCGCCGCGCTTACTTCGTCTCGTAGAGGCCGATGAGCGTCGCTTTGGCGAGCGTGTAGTCGCGCACCGTGTAGCTCACCATCGCGCCGCTCGCATTCTCAGGCACCGGCAGCTTCCCGACCTTGAGCGCATAGAGAGTAAAGAGATAGCGGTGCGCCCCCGTGCCGGGGTCGGGACAGGGTCCGTCGTAGCTCACGTGCCCGGTATCGACGCGTCCGAGGGAAGCGCCGTGTGGCAACCCTCCGCCGCCGGCGGCGCCGGCATCGGGCGCGAGAGCGGTCATGGTCGGCGGAATGTCGTAGACCACCCAGTGCCACCAGCCGGACGGCGTGCCGCGCTCGTCGAGATCGAACAGTGTGAGCACGAAGCTTTTGGTTCCGGCGGGCGCGCCGCTCCAGCGCAGCGCAGGCGAGCGGTTGGAGCCATGGCAACCGAACAGGTTGAGTGTGTACCGGGCGGGGATGGGTCCGCGGCTCTGGAAGTCGGGACTCGAGAGGGTCATGACGTCCGCGCCCCGGGGACCGGGCGTTGCGGCGCCGGCGCCCGGAGCCAGTGAGACCGCCGCGAGCGCGGCACTCAATATGCAGAATCTGAGTCTTACACTCATCTTCTATGGCTCCTCCGCAACTTCAGGCTTGACGTGTGCCGGTGGCCGGCCGGACAGTAACACGACCCGTCGAAGGGAGAGTCATGGCCCGAGCATTGCTCACGGCGATCCTGATCGGCTTCGCAATGGTCGCTGACGCCGCAGGCGCGGTCGCTGCGGCCGCGGACGGCGGCACGGACGTCGAGTGGACGATGCCGTCGAAGGACTACGCGGCCACGCGTTTCAGTCCCCTGGCTTCGATCACGGCGCAGAACGCGCGCGGACTTCATCCCGTGTGGACGTTTTCGTCCGGGGTGCTGGGTGGTCACGAGGGACAGCCGCTCGTGGTCGGCGACACCATGTATGTCGTCACCCCTTGGCCCAACGTGCTCTATGCCTTCGATCTCACGCACGAGGGCTACCCGCTCAGGTGGAAGTACCGGCCCGAGGTGAGCGCGAATGCGATCGGCGAGGCCTGCTGCGATTCGGTGAACCGCGGCGCGGTCTACGCCGACGGCAAGGTCATCTACAACCTCCTCGACGGCCACACAGTCGCGGTGGATGCGCGGACGGGGCGCGAGCTCTGGAAGACGCAGATCGCGGACCTCGGAAGCGGTGAGACCGTGACCATGGCGCCGCTTACCGTGCGCGATCGCGTGATCGTCGGCGCGTCAGGCGGCGAATTCGGAATCTACGGGTGGCTCAAGGGCCTCGATCTTGCGACCGGCCAGCTCATGTGGACCGTGCACAACCTGGGACCCGATGCCGACATGGGCGTGCGGGCCGACACGTTCAAACCGGTCTACGACACGGGCACCGACCTGGGCGAGCGCACCTGGCCACACGACGCGTGGCGGCGCGGGGGCGCCCCGGTCTGGGGCTCGATCTCCTACGACCCCGCGCTCGATCTCATCTATTACGGTACGGGTAACGCCGGCCCCTACAACCCGGAGGATCGGCCCGGCGACAACAAGTGGACCTCGAGCGTGCTCGCGCGCCGCCCCGGCGACGGGCTGCTCGTGTGGGCGTACCAGTTCACCCCGCACGACAGCTGGGACTACGACGCGACGGGCGCCATGGTTCTCGCCGACCTCACCATCGACGGACGCGCGGTCAAGGCACTGGTGCACTTCGACAAGAACGGGTTCGCCTACACACTCGATCGCGCCACCGGACGGGTGCTCGTCGCCAAGCCCTTCGTGGCGGAGAACTGGGCGAAGTCTGTCGACCTCGCCACGGGCCGCCCGGTGGCGGATCCCGCCAAGGCGACCGGCGTCTCGCGTGGCAACGTCAAGGGGATCTGCCCGAGTCTCGAGGGTGGGGTGAGCCCGGCATCGCCCCCGGCATACTCGCCACGGACACACCTCTTTTATACGTCCACCAACAACCTCTGCATGGACTACCTCGCCTCGCACGCGAGTTACCTCAAGGGCACGCCCTACATGGGAGTCACGAGCCCCTATAGCGGTGGTCCCGGCGGCTATCTCGGCAGCTTCATCGCGTGGGACGCCGCGCGCGGCGTCAAGGTCTGGGAGAACAAGGAGCCGTTCCCCAACTGGAGCGGCGCGCTGGTTACGGGCGGCGATGTGGTCTTCTACGGCACGCTCGACGGCTGGTTCGTCGCGGCCGATGCCCGTAGCGGTAAGGTGCTCTCGAGGTTCAAGGTCGGCTCGGGCGTGGTCGGCAACCCAATGACCTTCCGGGCGCCCGACGGCCGGCAGTATGTCGCGGTCTACGCCGGTATCGGCGGAGACTGGGCGCTGCTCTCGGGAGACACCCGCTCGGATGATCCGACGGATGTGCGTGCGCCGGCGGATTTCATCAAGGACATCGCACGCCACACGAGCCAGGGCGGCATCATCTGGATCTTCGGACTATGAGGCGTTGCGGACCATGAACCGCGCACATCGGAATGGGCGCCGCGTACAGCTGCCGCTGGGAGCGCCGCTGCTGCTCCTCGTCCCGGCGTGGGCCCTCCTCTCCTGCGCGCGGGAAAGCGCCCCCGCCGCGCCCGCCAGCAGCGCACCGCCCGCAGTGCGCTACGAAGCGCATCTCGCCGCAGCCAGCACGCTCCCTGCCGGTGCAACGCCCACCAACCCGCACGCGGGTGATGCGACCGTGGCGCAGCAAGGGGCGCTGCTCTTCACGACCATGAATTGCGATGGCTGCCACGGTGGCGATGCGAGCGGCTGGGTCGGACCCGATCTCGCCGACAAGCGCTGGCGCTACGGCGGCTCGGACGCCGAGGTCTTCAGCTCCATCTACTACGGGCGGCCGAAAGGCATGCCGGCTTTCGGCGGGGTGCTCGGGACCGAAGGGGTGTGGACCATCGTCACCTACCTCCGTTCACTGCCCGCGCCGGACGACCTCCCGACTGAGTCGTGGGGTCAATGACCGGAGCCGCCCATGGCGCGCATCTTCATCAGTGGGTCCTCCGACGGCCTCGGGCTCTGGACCGCACAGCGCCTGATTCGCGAGAAGCACGCGGTGCTGGTGCACGGGCGCAACGAGAATCGTAGCCACGAGGCGCTCGCCCAGGCACCCGGCGCGCTCGGCGCGGTGACCGGGGATCTCTCGACCCTCGCCGGCATGCGCGCGGTAGCCGACGGGGTCAACCGCCTCGGGCGATTCGACGCGGTGATCCACAACGCCGGTATCGGCTACCGCGAGAGCCGGCGCGTCGAGACCGAGAAAGGGGTGCCGAACGTCTTCGCCGTGAACGTACTCGCGCCCTACGTGCTCACGGCCCTCATCGAGCGTCCGCGGCGACTCATCTATCTCTCCTCCGGGATGCACCACGGCGTCAAGCCACCGCTCGACGATCTGCTTTGGACCGAGCGCACCTGGAGCGGCGCGGGCGCTTACGCCGAGAGCAAGCTCTGCGACGTGCTGCTCGCCTTCGCGGTCGCGCGGCGCTGGCCGGACGTGCTGTCGAATGCGCTGGAGCCCGGCTGGGTCGCGACGAGAATGGGCGGCCCGCGCGCGCCCGACGATCCGGTGAAGGGCACGATCACCCAGGCGTGGCTGGCGGCGAGCGAAGAGAAGCTCGCGCTCTCGACGGGCGAGTACTTCTATCATCAGCGGCTTCGCGCACCGAACCCCCTGGCGCGCGACGTCGGGGTTCAGGATGCACTCGCCGCCGAATGCGAGCGGGTGTCGGGGGTGAGGCTGCCGTCCTAGTGCGCGCCGCATCGAGCGCCGCATGAGCGGGCGCAGGCGCGGCCGGCGCTGGCATTTGCGCGCGCGGCCCGGCACAGTGTCGTGTGATGCGGCACCATCACGACGTTTCCCACGGAACCCTGGGACTCCTGGCGCTGTCGCTGCTCGCGGTTGCCGTAGGCATCGTGACCGGGTTCGGCGCGATCGTTTTCCGGGACCTGATCGCCCTCGTCCATAACCTGCTCTTTTACGACCGCCTCTCGTCGGTCTACAACGCCAACCTCTACAACCCGCCGAGCCCGTGGGGTGCCGGCATCATCCTGGCGCCGGTGATCGGTGGCCTCGGCGTCGTATTTCTGGTCAGGACATTCGCCCCCGAGGCACGCGGGCACGGGGTCCCCGAGGTCATGGATGCGATTTTCTATCGGGACGGGAAGATCCGCCCGGTAGTCGCCGCGGTGAAATCGCTCGCCTCCGCGCTCGCCATCGGCTCGGGCTCATCGGTGGGCCGCGAAGGCCCGATCATCCAGATCGGCGCATCGCTCGGCTCGACCGTGGGGCAAATCATCCGCATGGAGGCCTGGCAGCGCATCACGCTGGTCGCGGCCGGCGCTGGCGCCGGCATCGCGGCGACCTTCAACACGCCTATCGGCGGCGTGATGTTCGCCATCGAGCTGATGATGCCCGAAGTGAGCGTACGCACCTTTCTGCCGGTCGCGCTCGCGACGGGGACGGCGACCTTCGTCGGCCGTTCGGTTCTGGGCGCCCGACCGGCCTTCGATGTGCCGGCGCAGCTCGTCCTGATGAGCGCGCCGAGCTCGCTCCAGGCGGTGCTGATGTGCGTGGTACTCGGCGCGCTGTGCGGCGGCGGCGCGACTGCCTTCATCCGCGGCCTGCACGGCGCCGAGAAACTCTTCGAGCGCGTCGCGAATCCCTACCTGCGCCACGCCGCCGGCATGGCAGGCGTTGGCGTCATGATGTACGCGTTCCTCCTCGGCACGGGGCACTACCGCATCGACGGCGTCGGCTACTCGACAATCCAGGACATCCTCGTCGGGGGGCTCGCCAGCAGCCCGCTGCTCGTGCTGCTGTTCGCCAGCAAGCTGGCGGCGACTTCGGCGAGCCTCGGCTCGGGCTCTTCCGGCGGAGTCTTCTCGCCGTCGCTGTTCATGGGCGCGACGTTGGGCGGGGCGCTCGGCGCGCTCGCCCACCGGTTTTTTGCGGTACCGGACATCACCATCCCGGCCTTTGCCATGGTCGGCATGGCCGCAATGGTAGGGGGCGCCACCGGGGCGGCAATGACCGCGGTGACCATGATCTTCGAGATGACGCGCGACTACGAGATCGTGATGCCGATGATCGTCGCCGTGGCGGTCAGCATCGGCGTGCGCCGCATGCTGAGCCCCGAGAACATCTACACTATCAAGCTGGTCGCGCGGCGGCACTTCATCCCCAAGGCGATGCACGCCAACATGTTTCTGGTGCGACCGGTCTCGGAAGTGATGGAGCGGGACTTCCTGCTGCTGCCGGCGAGCACGGCGTTCGAGGAGTTCCTGCGCATGCCCGAGCAGAACGGCAAGATGCGCCATGTCGTGGTGACCGATGGCGAGCATATCGTGGGCACGCTGCGCGTGAACACGGCGCTCCGGCAGGGCCTGGAGGGGGCCTACACGGGCGTCACCCTCGGGAGCATCGCTAACGAGCGCTACACCGTCGCGCAGGAGAACGCCATCATGTTCGACGTTATCACTCGCTTCTGGCGGCGCAAGGCCTTCATGACCGTAGTCGTGCGCGGCGGCCACCGGGTGCCGCGCGCCTCGGACGTGGTCGGCGTCCTGACCAAGGAGCACATCGCGGATTCGGTCGCCGAGAGCGTCAAGCCGTACGCGGCATCAAGCGGGATGTGAGGTAAGGGTTTGCGAACCTTTTGGGGTGACAACGGTCAACAGCCCATCTGCCCGCCGGAGGGTGCGTGAGCGCGCTTGGAGTCTCGGTCGCCCGATGGCTGCTGCCGTGGGAATTCTCACCGACGGCGTTCACGATCTGCGCAGTCTCCCTCGCGCTCTACCTGCGCGGCGTCGCGAGCCTCTCGCGCCGCGGCGACTCGCCCGGCGCCTGGCGACAGGTCGCGTTCTTCACCGGGCTCGCGCTCGACTACGCCGCGCTGCAGACCTACTTCGACTATCTGTCCCAGCACATGTTCTGGGTACACCGCCTGCAGCACCTCGTCCTGCACCACATCGCGCCGGTGCTGTTGGTTCTTGCGGCTCCCGGCCCCGTGATGAGTCTCGGGCTGCCGCGCGCGCTACGCGAGCGAGTGCTCGAGCCTCTCGCCCGGCAGAGCGCCCTCAGGTGGCCCATGCGCTTGCTGCAGAATCCGCTCATGGCGACGCTGCTCTTCGTCGGCCTCATCTACTACTGGCTCACTCCCTCGGTGCACTTCGCGGCAATGCTCGATGTGCATCGCTACCTCCTGATGAACTGGAGCATGGCGGTCGACGGCCTGCTCTTCTGGTGGCTGATACTGGTGCCGCGCGGCGCTCAGGGCCTCCTCGCCGTCGGTTACGGCACGCGTTTCGTCATTCTGTGTGCGTCGGCGCTGCTGCAGATCCTGCTCGGCGCCTACATCACACTGCACACGTCGGTGCTGTTCGATGTCTACGGGCTCTGCGGCCGCGCCTGGGCGGTCAGCGCCCTTGTCGACCAGCAACTCGGGGGGCTTCTGACCTGGATTCCGCCCGCGATGATGTCGCTCGCCGGAGTGCTGATCGTGCTGCACCATGCGCTGCGGGACTCGGAACTCGCCAGGCCGCGGCCGCCCGCGCCGATCGACTACTCGCTTGGCGTGGCAGGGCGCTGAACTCGGGTGTCCGCAAACCCGCCACAGCGATCGGTCGCGCGCCGCCTGTTCCGCGCGTCTGCCGGCGCGCTCCTCGCGCTGGCCACGCTCGCGGCTTGCACGCCGCCGCAGGCGCCGTTCGGACTGCAGAACGTCACCGGACTCCTGCCCCCGCTGCGCTTTAACCTCACGAACCAGGACGGCCGGCCGGTCTCGGCCGAGGACTTCCGCAGCAAGGTGGTTCTCCTTTATTTCGGCTACACGAACTGCCCGGATGTCTGTCCCATGACGCTCGCCCTCCTCAACCATGCGGTCGAGAGTCTCGGCTCGCGCGCCGCGCAGGTGCGCGTGCTCTTCGTCAGCGTCGACCCCGCGCGCGACACCGCCGCCGTGCTCAAGCGTTACGTGAGCGCCTTCGCACCTTATGTCGTCGGATTGCGGGGTGACGACGACGCTCTCGATGCTCTGGTCCGCCGCTACCGCGTCACCTATCACCGCGAGTCGCCGGATGCCCACGGCTACTACGCGGTCGACCACAGCAGCGCGGTCTTCATCTTCGATCGCGAGGGCAACGCACGGCTGCTGGCTGAAGAAAGCTCCCCGCCCAAGGTGATTTCGGCCGACCTCAGGCGACTGATCGCGCCCTGACGACCGTCGTCGAGGATGGGGCGGAGCTCAAGATCCTGCGGGACAATATGCCCTTCGGACAGCCCGGTCGCGGAGAGTTCGGAACCTTCTTTATCGGGTACTGCGGCTCTCCGCGGACAATGGAGCAGATGCTGGAGAACATGTTCATCGGGCGCCCGCCGGGCACCTACGACCGGCTGCTCGATTTCAGTCGCGCCGTTACTGGCAGCCTGCTCTTCGCCCCATCGGCGACGTTCCTCGAGAGCCTCGACTGAGCCCGAGCCGACAAGCCGCGTAGGACAAGACCCACACTGAGTGCACGGCGCGGCACACAAGCGCGGCAATGATTCCTCCCTGCAGTGCCGCTATACTCGCCGCAAACCGTGCTCGCCGGGTCACCCGTGCTCAGGGATGAGGTGACGCGGCCGGAGCCAGAATGAGCCGTACCACCCGACCACCGCCCGATTCACCCGCGCCGCGACCGGAGCTGCGCGACCCGGCGTTTCAGCTGGCGCTTCTCGCGGCTATCGTCGAATCCTCCGACGACGCGATCGTAAGCAAGACGCTCGAAGGGCATATCCTCTCGTGGAACCGGGGCGCTACGCGGATATTCGGCTACGACAGCCGCCGAGGTCATCGGCAGGCCGATCACGATCATCATCCCGCCGGAACTCTATTCGGAAGAGGAACAGATACTCGGCAAGATAAGGCGGGGCGAGAGGATAGATCATTTCGACACCACGCGGGTCGCAAAAGACGGCAGACGCCTTGCGGTCTCGCTCTCCGTATCGCCGGTCCGCAATGCCGCCGGAGTCATCATCGGCGCCTCCAAGATCGCGCGCGATATCTCCGAGCGCAAGCAGGCGGAGGAAGCGCTGCTCGAGGCGGATCGGCGTAAGGACCAGTTCCTGGCGCTGCTGGCGCACGAGTTGCGCAATCCGCTCGCCCCGATTCGTTATGCGCTCGCCGCGAGCAAGCGGACCGGCACGGTCGAGGTGCACAAGCGCACCGAGGAGGTCATCGAGCGACAGGTCACGCACATGACTCGGCTCCTCGAGGACCTGCTGGACATCGCCCGTATTACGCGCGGCGCATTCGAGATCAAGAAGAATCCGGCCGAGCTGACTTACATCATCGGGACCGCCATCGAGACCGCACGGCCGATTCTCAAGGCAAAGCGGCATACGCTTTCGCTCGACCTGCCCAGGCACTCCCTTCCCCTGGAAGCCGACGCCGTGCGTCTGGCCCAGGTCTTCTCCAATGTCCTCATCAACGCCGCCAAGTACACCAATGCCGGTGGACAGATTGCGCTGCGTGCCGTGAAGAAGGGACAACAGGTCGTGGTCTCGGTTCGAGACAACGGCATCGGCATCTCTGCGGACCTGATGCCGCGTATCTTCGATCTTTACGCACAGGGTCGCGAAAGCTTCGGGCGTAACGAGGGCGGCCTTGGGATCGGACTGTCACTCGTGCATGGGCTCGTCACGCTTCATGGAGGCACGATCGAGGCGCATAGCGATGGGCCCGGCAAAGGCAGCGAGTTCATCATTCGGCTGCCGATCGGCCACCCGGCGGAAGTGATCCCCGATGCGGAATTGAGCAACGACATACCGTCCGAGACGGGCCTGAAGGTCCTGGTAGTCGACGATAACCGCGACGCCGCCGAAACGTGCGCCGCGCTCCTCGAGGCGTCGGGTCATCAGGTCCGGACAGCTTATACGGGAACACAGGCACTCGAGCTGGCTCACTCCTGGCCTCCCCACGCTCTGCTCGCCGACATCGGGCTTCCCGACATCGACGGATTCGAGCTCGCACAGAAGATCCGCACTTCCTCGTGGGGATCCGACATCGTGCTTGTTGCCATTACCGGCTGGGGAAAGGAGGCTGATCGGCAGAAGGCCTTCGACTGCGGATTCGATTACCACCTGACGAAACCGACCAGTGCGGAGAGCATCGAGTCCATCCTTCATTCAGTGGGCCTTATGTTGCAGGCAGCGGGGAGTAGCCGTCAGGCCGAGGCGCGGCAGCGGCCGTCCTGAGCGTCTAGTCTTTGATCCCGCGAATCTCCTTGATGCACTTGACCGTCGCGGTGGCTTTTGCATGCTCGGCAAGGATCAGCGTGATCGTCGCCGCGCTGGCGCCTCCCGTGCGCACGAGTGTCGCTGCGCGCATGGTCGCTTCGTAATAGTCGGCCAGGAGCCGCAGCTCTTCGGCAGTTTCCTCGGGCGTGATCGTCTCACGCATGCGCAGTGTCACGAATTGCCACGCACTTAGTGTTGGCCACCCGCCGCCGGCCCGCACCCGGTGAAACCCCCGGGAAAGCCGCGGGAAACCCCAGTCCCTGTGCGGTAGCACTTCCTATGCCGCGGGGCGGGTCCGGTGTGGCCGCGAAACGGCCCTCAGGCGTCGGCCGACACGAGGCCCGCGCGGATCGCGTACCGGGTGAGACTCGCGATATCGTGGATCTCGAGCGTCTTCATCAGCTCGGCACGGTACGCCTCGGCGGTCTTGGTGCTGATAGCGAGCTTGGAGGCGATCTCCTTGCTCGTGTGTCCTTCGGCAATCAGCTGCAGCACCTCGCGCTGACGCAACGGCAGCCGCTCGAGCGAGGTCTGTTCCTTGCCGATGCGGTCGAGGCAGGCGTCGAGCACGTGCCGCGAGACCGCGGAGCTCAGGAAGTTCTCGCCCCGCGCCGCCGCGCGGATGGCGAGTTCGAGCTCCGCAGGATCCGCGGTCTTGACGAGATAGCCGACGGCGCCCGCGCGCAGCGACTTGAGCACCGAGTCCTCGTCGGCGTTCATGGAGAGGATCAGCACACGCGTGCGCGGGAAGGCCCGGCCGATCCGCACGGCCGCATCCAGCCCGTTTAAGCCCGGCATCATGATGTCCATGAGGACGACATCCGGGTGGTGAGCGGCGACCAGGCGCAGGGCCTCGCGGCCGTCGCCGGCCTGGCCGACGATCTCGATGTCGGCGACGGTCTGCAGCAGCGCACGGATGCCCGCCCGGAAGAGCTTGTGGTCGTCCGCCAGCAACACACGAATCGCCGCCATGGACTTCAGGCCGTCTCCGGCGCCGCTACGGCGGCGGGCTCGGCCACGGGAAGCGTGATGCGGATACGAGTGCCGCGCCCCGGCCGGGAGTCGAGCGCGAGGCTGCCGCCGAGTATCTGCACGCGCTCTCTCATTCCGAGGAGCCCGAGGTTGCCCCTTTCCGGGGCTCGCTCCAGGGTCTTCGAGGCGTCGAACCCCACACCGTCGTCGCGGACCACGAGGCTGACCAGGCCCTCGCTCTGACCGATTTCGATCCAGACATGTCGTGCCCCGGCGTGCCGCACCACATTGGTGAGCGCCTCCTGCACGACGCGAAAGCCGGCGATCGCAGCCTCTCCCGACACGTCCGTCACGTGCCCCACGACCTCCGCGGCGATGCCGGTGCGTTGCTGGTACTGCTCCGCGAGCCAGCGCAACGTCGTCTCGAGGCCTGCGGTCTCGAGCAGCGTCGGACGCAGCTCGAGCGCAAGGCTGCGCACCTCGCCGGCGGCACGCTGCAGCAGCACGATACTTTCCTCCAGGCTCGGCTGCGCGGCCGGTCCGACTGCGCTCTTGGCCGCCTGCAGGTGCAGCGTGATCGTGGCGAGCAGCTGCCCGAACTCATCGTGCAGCTCGCGCGACAGGTGACGGCGTTCCTCCTCCTGCACGGCCAGCAGGCGGCGGGAGAGATGTTGCAGGCGATCGGCGGACTCCCGCAGTGCCTCATCGGCGCGCACGCGCTCGGTAACGTCCTCGTTGACGATGACCGCCCCGACGATCTGCCCTTCGCCGCTGCGAATCGGCGCGGCGGAGTTCTGGATCGTCTTGTGCGCACCGGTGGAGCTCTCGATGTCGATCAGCTCGTTGAGGGTCGTCTCTCCGGTCTTGAGCGCGCGCACCGAGGCCCACTCCGAGGGCCCGATACTCTTTCCCGACTCATGCCACGCGCCTTTGGAGCGCAGCCACCGCTCGGTGCCGGTCACGATGACCGGGTCTCCCCAGATGCGCTGGATGGCCGCATTCATCATCATGACGTCGCCCTTCTGATCGGTAACCGACACGCCCACCGGGAGTGTCGCGAGCACCTGGGCGAGCAGCTGCTGGCTGTTCTGCACGGCCCCTTCCGCCTGCTTGCGCTCGGTGATGTCGAGCGCGATGCCGAGCACCGCCGGTCTGCCGGCGACTTCGAAGTGCCCTTCGGTGAAATCCAGCCAGCGCTCCTCGCCGCCCTTGGTCAGAATCTTCATCTCGAAGCGCGGTGGCACCCGCTCGCCCCGCTGGCGGGCCGCCGCGCGGTCGCGGACCAGCTCGCGGGACTCTGCACCGGCCGTGTCCCAGAAGCTTCTTCCGCAGAGCTCGCCGGCGCTGTAGCCGGTGATCTCCGACGCTTTGGGATTGCAGTAGATGATCCTGTCGTCCTGGCAGATGAAGATTCCCCCCGGAGCGCTGTCCGCCAGCGTGCGAAACTTCAGCTCGCTCGCCCGCAAATCCTCCTCGGTGCGCTTGCGCTCGATGTTCTCGGTGCGCAACACCTCGTTGCTGCGCAGCGCTTCCTGGTGCAGGCGCTCGAATGCCGCCGCCCGCCGGCGTTCCACCGCGGTGACCCACACCACGTAGCCGGCGACGACCGCGAGGAATAGCAGGCGCACCTGCCAGCGAGCCTGCATGAGCGAAAGGCCCATGATCGCGACGCCGACCGTGACGATGGCCACCGCGTAACCGACGAGGTCGGGCCACGGAGTCTGACGCCGTGTAAGGAATTGCAACATTCTTGACACCGGCGCCACTGTAACCCCGCCGGCGTCAGCGAGCGAGGCTTGCGGATGCCGCGCAGTTCAAGGTGACGGGTCGGTGCCGTCTCAGACCATGCGCAAGTAGACGCTGTAGCGGCGATCCAGAATTGCATTGAAGGGCGTCAACCTCAGAGCGCCGACACGGTCACGCGTCGTGAACTCCAGTGGCCGCTTCCCGCGGTGCAGCCACTCCTCGGGCGGACCGGCGGCGCGGAGCGTGGGCACTTGTAGATCGGCGATCGGTGTCTCACGGTCCGGGGATCCCGGTTCCGCCGGCTCGGGTGCTGCGAGTCGGGGCCCGGCTGGGCCTGTAATCAGATCCGGCGAGAGATCCTTCGTTCCGAGGTCCGCCGCCAGCACCACAGGCCCATACAGGAGCGCCTGCAATGTCGGATCGTCGGGCAGCGGCTCTGCGCGGGGAGCCATGGGCAGCATCAGATCAACGGTGTCACCGGATGCCCACCGGCGCTCGAGCACTGCATAGCTGCCCGGAGATGCGGCGACCTCGAGCGAGCGTCCATTGATTTTCAGCGCGGCGAAGCCCGAGACCCAGGAGGGCACACGCAGGCAAAGCCTGAGGGAGACCGGCTGTTCCACCGTGACCCGCAACCTGATGTGCTCCTCTTCGGGGAAGCGCGTCTCCTGTTCCAGCGTGAAGCCTCGCGCGCGCCACCGGACCTGCGAGGGGATAAAGAGGTTCACGTAGAGCGCGGTTTCGTCATGCCAGTAAATGCTGTCCATGAGTTTCGAGAATTCTTCCGCGCCGGTGCCCGTGCAGCACCAGAACGAGTCGTCTTCGGTGTTGAACGTCCGCCACGCCCCGGGTGTCAGCGAGAGATAGTACTGGGTGTGTCCGACATCCGGCCGGATCGCGCCGAGGCGATGGTTGACGAGCACCCGCTCGTAGTAGTCGAAATAGCGGGGATCGCCGCTCCAGGCGTAGAGATGCCGCGTCAGTTTCAGCATGTTGTAGACGCAACAGCACTCGGCAGTGTCAACCGAGCGCCGCAGCTCCGCCGCGAGATGTCCCGGCGCCATCAGCCAGTGTTCGTCGTTGCTCGTCCCGCCGGTCGCGTAGCTGCGCGCCGTCGCAACTTCTTCCCAGAAGTACCGGGAGACCGTATCGAAGCGCGGGTCGCCGGAAAGCTCGTAGCGCCGCGCGGCGCCGATCACCTGCGGGATGTGCGTGTTGGCGTGCAGGCCCTGTAGCTCGTCCCGGCGCAGCGCGAGTGGAGCGAAAAAGATCTTCTTGGTGAACCGATCTCCGACCTGCGCCCAGTGCTCGTTCTGCACGGCAGCCGACAGGTTGTAGAGAACCTCATTCATACCGCCGTACTCCGTCAGCAGGATCGCCTGCATCTGCTCTTCCGTCCGCGGCGCCGTCCAGCGATCGACCCACTGTGCCAACGCCGTAAGGACCTGCAGAGCCCGGGAGCTGTCCGCGAGCAGGTGCATGTCGAGCAGTCCCGCCATGATCTTGTGCAGCGTGTAGAACGGCGCCCAGACGTGCTTGCCTGCCGCGAGCCGATCCCAGAATTCCAATGGGAAAGCGCTCAGATAACCGTCGCCGAGCGCGTGTTGGCACTTCGCAAGCTCCGCCACGATGGACTCGCCGCGGGCCCGAAACTCCCGGTCGCCGGTCGAGGCGTATTGCAGAGCGCAGGCCGACAGATAGTGCCCCGTGAAGTGGCCGCGCAGCTCGCAGTCCGGCGCCTCCCAGCCGCCGAGCGGCTGCGCCGTCGAGGGCAAACCGGCGTTCACACGGAAGTTATGTACGAGCCGATTCGGGGAGAGGCGCAGCAGGTACGCTCGATTCCAGGAGGCCGCGGCGGCGAAGGGGCCGTCGGCGAGCGTAACGTCCCGCAGCGGAAACGGCTGGACATGCTGAGGAAGGTCATGGCGATGAAAGTCCAACCGCTCGAAGGGACCTGCCGAAACGGGGCGATTGCCTGGCTCCGGCGCGCCGCTGCCAGCCGTGTTCGTGACGACCGCCGCGCGCCCTCGTTCTCCGCAAGCCCCTGCCAGTAACGCCGCACCTGCCGCGCCAGCAGCGAAACGGCGCCGAGAAACCAGTCTGCGCTTGGATTCGTCGGACATATTCACCTCCTACCGCCCGGGCGAGCATACTGCCGCAGGTGAGCCCTCGTGAATGGGCCTCGTCGGTCTTCGCCTACGCGCACGCTGATCTGCGGGCTACGGCGCTAGCGCGGCGCCCCGTTCACACTCGCCCTCGAGTGCGGCCCAGTAAAAGTGGACGTGTCGGCCAAGTCAGAACACGCTGCAAGCATGACCTCTGAGAGCCCTAACCCCGGGCGGCCTCGCAGTTCCACCGCCTTGATCTGCCTTGTCTCGGGTCTCGCCGTGGCTCTCCTCTATGTTGCCCGCGACGCGTTTATTCCCGTGGCCCTGGCGCTACTTTTCGCGCTCCTCCTGTCCGGTCCCGTCGAGGCTCTGCATCGAAAAGGCCTTCCGCGCAGTGTCAGTGCGCTGCTGATACTGGCCATTTTTCTAGGGTTTCTCGGGGGCGCGGTCAATCTCTTGTGGGACCCCGCACAGCAGTGGTTGGCCGCGGCCCCGCGTACCTCCCTGACCATTCAAAGGAAGCTCGGACCGCTCGCCCGCCTGATCCACCGCATCGATCTTGTCACGAGCCGAGCTGGCAGCATTACTGACACGGGGCCTGGCACGGCGCCCGCGAAGGCTGCGGCCGCGCCGAGCAACTCCGATGGGTTTCTCGCCGAAACCCGCACTGCGCTGGTCGCTACGACGACTGTGATCGTCCTGACTTTGTTTCTGCTGGCTGCGGGTGTTCCCGTCCTGGCGCGTATGTCGGCAGCGTTCGCCAGCAACACGCATGCGAGCCACGTGTTGCGAGTCATCGAAGCAATACGCGGCGAAGTCGGCCGTTACTACGCTACGATTGCGGTGATCAACCTCGGGCTCGGAATGGCCACCTTCGGAGCCATGCTCGCGCTCGGGATGCCCAACCCGCTCCTGTGGGGAGTGCTCGCGGCCGTCCTGAATTTCATTCCGTATGTCGGATCAGCGACCACGCTGATCGTTCTAACCATCGTTGCCTTCGTCTCCTTCAACGGCATCGAACGCGTGCTGGCGGTCGCAGGTGCTTACCTCGCTCTTGCGACCGTAGAGGGCCAGATCGTCGAACCCCTCTTTATCGGGCAGCGACTCAGCCTCAGCCCGGTCATAGTCTTCCTGGCTCTGTGGTTTGGTGGCTGGTTCTGGGGCATCGCGGGGATCGTGCTCGCGATTCCGAGCCTGGTGGCGCTCAAGGTCGCCGCCGAGCACAGCCAGCACGGGCAACCGCTGGTCGAATTCCTGAGTCCGACCATGGCCAAGCGCTTCCAATCGCTTCGGGCGGCACCCAAAGGCGAGCCCCCGAAGAGCGCAGCGTAACGCGCAACCTTCGGAAGCTCCGAATCAGGCCCGCGGCCGCAAAGCGGTGTCTCCCGCTCTATTTCTTCTTCTTCAAGCTCGGCCTGCCCTCGTGCTGGACAAGCAGATCGTGCATGTCGTTCGCATGCTCTTCCTCCTGCGCCAGGATCCGCTCGAGCATCGTGCGGGTCGTCGGGTCCTTGGCGCCAAAATAGCGCACCATCTCGCGATAGGTCTCGATGGCCACACGCTCGGCGACCAGATTCTCCCTGATCATGTCGACGAGGTTCTTACCCTCGATGTATTGCGATGCAGCCCGTGACAGCAGGCCTTCGGGGTTCATGTTGGGCTTGCCGCCCAGCTGATTGATGCGTTCGCTCAGCATGTCCAGGTGCTCTTCCTCTTCTTTGGCATGCTGCGTGAATTCCTCCTTCACCGCATCGCTCGAGATGCCGGTCGCGGCGACGGCGTGGTACTTGTAACGCAGCACGCAGACGATCTCCGTGGCTACGGCGTGGTTCAGCAGCGCCACCGCCTGCTGCACGTCACCCTGGTAATTGTCGGTGATCGCGCCGGCTGCGAGCTGCGCCCGGGCGCGGCGGCGAATGCCTTCCATGTCAGTGAGAAACCATTCGCCCTGCGCGGGCTCACCCTGCCGGCCGATGGCCTCGGCCGCGGCCATCTCCTGCGCCTCGCGCTTATTCGCAGGCGCCGCGGCGCGCGCCGCGCGCTCGACGTCCGCGCGCTGCACGAACTTGCGCACGCCACTGTCATAGCGGCGCGCCGCCTCGTAGTCTCCCTCCCCCTGCAATTTCGCGCTCACCCGGGTCTTCGCGAGAATCACATTGTCTTTCGACTTTTTGGGCGTCCGTTTGCTCTCCGTCCTCAGCTGTTTGTTCTCCATCCTCAGTCTCCTTCGAAGGTGGTTCGCCGCTGTCCCGAGGGGATTCAGAGCCATAGTAGCTCACACCTGAGGTAGGAGGTAGTGTGCCCAAGGAGAGCTCGTACATGGCGAAAGTGAAGACGCTGCCTTGCGCCGCGGAGGTCATCCGGTCCACCCGCGGCACGACTGCTTGCTCGAGGCAGGACAAAACCTGGGTGCTGGCGGTCGCGGTTCTCGGCTCGACCATGGCTTACATCGACGAATCCGTGGTCAATGTTGCGCTCCCGAAGATCCAGACTGATCTCCATACCACGCTGGCGTCGATGCAATGGATTATCAACGCCTACACACTGTGCATGTCCGCGCTGTTGCTGATCGGCGGCGCCGCTGCGGACGGGTTCGGGCGCCGCAAGCTTTTTCTGGCTGGCATCGTCACGTTCGCGGTGGCCTCGGTTGCCTGTGGCTTCGCCCCGGGTGTCGCGCCGCTGGTGGGCGCACGCGCCATCCAGGGGCTGGGGGCGGCGCTGCTGATTCCCTGCTCATTGGCGATCATCGGCGCTGCGTTCGACGAGCGCGAACGCGGCGCAGCAATCGGGATATGGTCGGGCGCTTCAGCGCTTGCCGCGGGCGCAGGTCCGCTGCTCGGAGGTCTGCTGGCCGATCATCTGTCCTGGCGTGCGATCTTTTTTATCAACCCGTTGATCGCAATTCCGACGCTGTGGATTGCCGTGCGGCGCCTGCCGGAAAGCGCGGATCCGGCCGCGCGCGTTCGTCTTGATTGGCCTGGCGCCGCCTTGGTATTCGGCGGCCTTGCGAGTCTCGTGTACGGGCTGATCTCCGCCGCCACGCTCGGCTGGCGGGATGTGACGGTCGTCGGGTCGCTGACGGCGGGTGCGCTGCTGCTGCTCGGGTTCGCATGGCAGGAACGGCGCAGCGCTGCGCCCATGATGCCGCTCGCACTGTTTGGCTCACCTGGCTTCAGCGGCGTCAACCTGCTCACGCTGTTTCTTTACGGCGCGCTCGGCGGCGCGTTCTTCTTTCTACCCTTTCTCCTGATCGAGGCGCATGGGTTCTCCGCGACCGCGGCCGGCGCCGTCTACCTGCCCTTCACGATCGTTCTCGCGGTACTCTCGCGGTGGTCGGGCGGACTGGTCGATCGCTTTGGCGCACGGTGGCCGCTGATCATCGGCCCGGTCATCGTCGCTGTCGGTTTCGCGTTGCTGGCGATCCTGAGCGGCGAGCAGCGCTATGGGGCTTACCTTGCGCCAATGCTGGTGCTGGGCCTTGGCATGGCCATCACCGTGACGCCGCTCACGACTACTGTCATCAACTCCGTAAAGGGCGGCGAGACGGGCACCGCCTCCGGCATCAACAACGTGGTAGCTGCCGTGGCCAGCCTGCTGGCAATCGCGGTGCTAGGCACTCTTGCCGCCAATTCGCTCGTTTCAACCGGGCGCGTCGTCATGGCAACCGCCGCGGCGATGGCGCTGGCGGCTGCCGCCGTCACAGCGCTTACGATTCCGTCCAGGGCTCAGGCTACTTCTGCGGGTTGACGAACCCCTCCAGCACCGCCTTGCGCATCAGGTCGGGCGGCAGCAGTCCCTGGGCGAGGATGAAGTCGTGGAACTTCTGCTGGTCGAATTTGGCTCCCAGCGCAGCCTCGACCTCCTTGCGCAGCGACAGCAGGCGCGTATAGCCGTAGAAGTAGCTGTTGGCCTGTCCGGGCGAGCGGAAGGTAAAGCGCTCGACCTCCTCCTTGGCGAAGGCATGACTTAGCACCACGTCCTTCTCCAGCACTTCGTAGGCTCGCTCGGGCGTGATCGCGCCACTTTGCAGCTCGGGATCGAGAAACGCGCGTGCGGCACGCAGCAGGCGCAGCTGCAGCGTCAGCAGCTGGCCATCGGCGGGCTCGTAGGGCTGCATGATGTACTCGGAGTACAGCCCCCACCCTTCCGCATTGGTGGAGTTAAATGCATACAGCGCGCGTGCCTCACTCACCCCGTGCTCGACCATCGAGTCGAATTGTAGCTCGTGTCCGGGACGCGCCTCGTGCGCGGTCAAGGTCCAGGAGACGGCATCAAAGGTGAAATCGTCGTATTTGTCACCGGCACCGCCCGTGGCTGAGGGAATATTCAATGGCAACACGAACTCGCCGCGCTGGCCCGTGTTATGGAGAAACGGCGGCGGCACCATGTGCGGAGCGGGTTGTTGCGCGGTCTCGGCCGGGGTGGCCAGGCGGATGATGGCCGGGCGGCTCGGCAGCGTGACCAGCCTGTGGGCGACGATGATCTTTTCGATCTCGTGCAGGCGGTTGTTGTAGAACGGCAGGATCGCATCGCCGGTTATCTGCTTCTTCTTGAGCTCGCGAATTACCGCGCGGTAATCGCTGGACGGATAGCCGTTGGCCCTGGCGACCTGGGCCGCCAATGGCGCCATCTCCCTCTGGTACTCGGTAAAGGCGGAGTGCGCCATCGCCGCAATCTTCTCCGGAGGCAGATCGATGCCGTACTCCTCGAATGCCAGCGCGTACTTCTCCCTGGGCAGCCGGAAGTCGGTGCGCGCCTTGGGCAGAATGTTCTGGCGCACCCACGCGTCATAGTCGGTGAGCTGCGTCTTCAGCGTCGCATATGCGTCCTCCCAACCCTTCAGGCCATACTTCCTGAACAGCGCGCCGATGCCCTCGACGTAGTTGGAATTGCGCCCGAGCTCGGTCTCCACCTCACCCTTCGACGGATAGAGCACGCCGGGCTTGGCCATCTGCTCGAGCTCGCGCTGCTTGAGCACCTCGGTGATCGGCGGGTGCCCGCCCTCCAGCCCCGTATATTTGCGCAGTCGCGTGACTGCGGCCTGACGGCGCTCCGCGGCGACCTGATCGTCCAGCAGCACGCGCAGCCCCTGAAATACCTCCGCGCTGGCGTTGTAGAAAGGCACTTCGTGCTGCAGCTCGTAATCCTCCTGCCGAAACTTCAGGTCGAACGCCTTGTGCAGGATCTCCAGATCCTCCTGCACTCTCTTGTCCGATTCCCTGGAGCGCGCCGCGTCGATGCCGACCAGCACTTTCTCCAGCTCGTGCCGTCGGGCCATCTCATCGGCCAGGGTCGGATTCGAGATGCGTGTATCGAACTTCGCCAGTCCCTCCCGCGAGCCTCTTTCGGGACGGTGCTCCAGCTCTATGTCCAGCAGCTGGCCCGTGTAGGCATTGCTGCGCTCGATCCAGCTCTTCTCGGCTTGTTCAGGACTGGCTGTGCCCTGTGCCAATACCACGGAAGAAAGCATGATCGAGAGGAGTGCAATGGTCGGGCGGCGCATATCGACCCCTGAGAGCGGCACAAGAAGTCGCGCATTATACGCACTCGCACACGGCCGTCTGACGGCCCCTCCTCGACGCCCAAAATTCGATGACCAGCAAAGCATCGCCGGCTTCGGGCGTATAGGGTAGTGACCCGTGGGACGACTCACCCATGGGAACGCATTCGTGCCTGCGGACGCTCTTTAAGGGAAGCGTGAGGAGGAACATGATGACTATAAAGAGGAGTGCAATGGCGCTGGCGCCGCTGTTAGGGGCGGCGGCCTTGTGGGTCTCCTGCTTGCCAACGACCCCGGCCGAGGAGCCTGACTACTCTCACTACACGTCGCCGTGGATGACCGTGTGGGAGTATCGGGGGCCTCGCGGAGCTGAGCATTGGAGCGCCCTGGATCCGGCTTATGCGCTGTGCAACGAGGGCAAGGAGCAGTCCCCCATCGATATCCTGCAGACACAGAAGGCGCAGCTGCCGGCGCTGCAGTTCGAATACACGACCGAGCCGGCGAGATACGTGATCAACAACCGGTACACTATCCGCGTCAACTATCACGACGCGCCGGGCACCGGGAGCTTCCTGGTCGTCGGTGACAAGCGCTACCAACTAATTCAGTTCCACTTCCACCGCCCGAGCGAAGAGTCCGTGCACGGCAAGCGGTACGCCATGGTGCTGCACCTGATGCACCGAGCGAGCGATGGTGAGCTGGCCGGTGTCGCCGTGTTTCTAAAGGCGGGCCATGCTAATGGAACCGTGGAGCGCCTCTGGCAGCACATGCCCGAAGACGAGGGTCAGCTGGCTGTTCCCGGCTTGGAGCTCGACCCTGCGGACATGCTGCCGCACGAGACTGGTTATTACGAGTACACGGGCTCCGTCTCGGCACCTCCATGCACGGAACGCGTGAGGTGGTTCGTACTCAAGACTCCGGTGGAGGTTTCGCCAGCCCAGATCAAGGCGTTCGCGCGGCTCTTCCCGGACGATGCCCGACCCCTGCAACCGCTGAACGGACGCGTCGTGCGGGAGAGCGAATAGTACTTGCCGGGCTCACCCGATCGGGTCCACCCCTACCGCGGCTCCGCCTTCGATCAGCGCGCCGAAAAACGCCGCCACTGTCCGCTCAACCTCGGCCGGCTCCTCCATCCGCACCACCGCGGCCCGGAACTCGGCCGCCCCCGGCAGCGCGCGCGAGTACCAGCCGAGATGCTTCCTCGCGATCCTGACCCCGGCAAGCGTACCGTAGTGCGAAAGCATGGCGCGAAAATGCCCGAGCACGATCGCGGGAAGATCGCCGATACCCGGCCCCTTCTTTCGTTCGCCGCTCCCAAGGAACGCGGCAACCTGGCTCAGGAACCAAGGTCGCCCATACGTGCCGCGCCCGATCATCAGCCCGTCCGCCCCCGATCGACTGAGCGCCGCTGCCGCATCCTCGAGGGTGAGGATGTCGCCGTTCGCAATTACCGGGATCTTCACCGCCTCCTTCACCGCGCGGATGAAATCCCAATCTGCCGTTCCGCCATAGAACTGTTGGCGCGTGCGCCCGTGCACGGTGACCATCCGGATGCCCGCCTCCTCTGCGATCTTCGCGATTCTCGGCGCATTCAGGCTCGCATGGTCCCAGCCCATCCGCATCTTCAGCGTCACCGGCACATCGACCGCTCCTACCGTTGCCTCGAGAAGCCTCCCCGCCAGTCCCTCCTCCCGCATCAACGCCGATCCCGCCTGCTGTCCGACCGCCACCTTCCGCACCGGGCAGCCGAAATTGATATCGATGACATCGGCGCCGCGATCGGCACACATCCGCGCCGCCTCTGCCATCGCCTCCGGCTCACAGCCCGCGAGCTGGATGGCATTCGGGCCGCCCGCCTCGAGCTCCGCCATCGCAAGCGTGCGCCGGTTCTCCCGGATCATCGCCCAGGAGGCGATCATCTCCGAGATCACCAGCCCCGCCCCGGCCTCATGCGCAAGACGGCGGTACGGCAGATCGCTCACCCCCGACATCGGCGCGAGTATCACCGGCGGGTCGATGAGGGTCTCGCGCCCTCGCCCCCCGAGCCGGATCGGCCTCAGCCTCTGCACCGCATCATCGCCTGACATCTCGGGGAAAATACCGGTCCATCTCGCCCCGCGCAATCGAACGGCTGGTGGATGCGTCTCGCCCCTCCCGAACCGCTACGTGCTGCTGCGCGTCAGACCGTCCACTAGTAGACTCAAAACCATGGCGGGAAGGCGCAGGAAGGAGTCAGCGAAGGCGAACCCGCTACCGCGGGGGGCGCCTTTCGGCACGGATGCAACGGGCGGGATGCCGCAGCAATACCAGGACGACACGACCGCCAACATCTACCGCAACACACCCGTTGCCCTGCTGGGGCCGAAGTGGGACCAATTACTCGCAGAAGCCCGCTCACTTTCATCTGCTGGGCAGCACGCTATTGCTATCGTCGTCGCGGCCGCGGCCGGAGAGTGGGCCACGGAATTTGTGCTCGAGAGGCTAATGGATGCGGCCAAGGACCACAGTAAGAGCGTCCGCGACGTCGTAGAAATGTCGGAGAGATTGCTGGTTACCTGGTCCTTTGAGGGCGACCGCGTACTAAAGGCCTTCCATGACCTAACGGGAGAAAGCCCCGATCGCCAGTCATGGTGGGAAGATTGGCTGTGGAGCCGCCGACAGCGACACGACATAGCGCACCGGGGCGTGTTAACGGCTAATGCCGCCGCCGCAAAAAAATGCATCGACGTAGCAGAGTTGCACATCGCGTATCTGACGCAAGTCGTCAAGAGACGGGCTCCTTAGCCCCCACTCGGAAGGGATTATGCGCATTGTGCAGTGGCTCGCGAGTCTCCAGTGCGGCGTGCTACTCACGCTGCCCCATGCCGCGCTGGCGGACGGCCTGGGCAGACACCTCTTCGGCAATCCGGATCTGTGGCAGTGGCCGCCGAGCCGCACGTATCACGTCGACAATTACCACCTGACGCTGCACTTCGACGAATCGAAGGGCGAAGTCTTTGGCGATGAAGTGGTGACGCTGCGGCCCTTCCAGAGACACTTCCGCAGCTTTTACCTCGACAGCTCCGAGCTCACGATTGAATCGGTGAGTCTGCAGCCACCAGGCGCGGCGCCCCTGACGCTGAAGTACGCGACGCAGGGCGCGCGGCTGTGGATCACGCTGGATCACGACTATGAGGCAGCCAGCGCCTTGAACGTGCGGATCGCGTACCACGGCTTTCCGCGCACCGGTCTGTTCTTCGTCAATCCGACACCCGCTTACCCGAAGTCCCCGCGGGAGGTCTACTCACAGGGCGAAGCCGAGTTCAATCACTACTGGTTTCCGTGCTGGGACTATCCGAACGATCTGGCGACCAGTGAGACGATAACGACGGTTCCCGACGGACAGACCGTGGTTTCCAACGGCAAGCTGGTGAACGTGACGCGCTCGGCCGGTCATGTGACTTACGACTGGGTGGAGCGCGTGCCCCACAGCTCCTACCTGATCTCCCTTGCTATCGGCCCGTGGCGCAAGGTCACCGACCACTACGAAGACAAGCCTGTCGACTACTACGTCCCGAACTACGTCGATGAGGCCACGGCACGGCGCTCGCTGCACCTCACCCCCGACATGATCGGATTTTTCTCGCGCGCGACCGGTGTCGACTATCCCTATGAACAGTACGCCCAGACGACCGTACACAACTTCATCTTTGGCGGGCAGGAGAACGTCAGTGCGAGCACGCTGACCGAGTCCACGCTGCACGATGAGCGCGCCGATCACGACTACCCCAGCACCGGGCTCGTGTCGCACGAGTTGGGCCAGCACTGGACCGGCGACCTGGTGCAGGGGCGCGACTGGGCCAACATCTGGCTGAATGAAGGCTTTGCCACCTACCTGCAAGCGCTCTACACGCAGTATCACGAGGGGAACGAGGCGTTTCGCTTCGAGATTTACAACGATCAGCAGACGGAGCAGGCGCAGCAGCGCGACGATTATCTTCGGCCGATCGTCGATCGGCACTACACCGATCCCATGCAGATGTTCGACGCGATAACCCATGAGAAGGGTGCGGCGGTGCTCGACATGCTGCGCAATCTCCTCGACGGCCGGGAGGCCGCGACACATACCGCCTCGCAGGACGAGCCGCTGTTTCTGGCCCTGCATCATTATCTCAGCGCGCATCGCGCGCAGAGTGCCGATACCGCGGACCTCATTGACGCTCTTCGGCAAACGACCGGCCAGGAGCTTGGCTGGTTTTTCCGCGAATGGGTGTTCATGGCCGGGCATCCCGACTATCGGGTTACGGCGCACTATGACGCGGTGAATAAGGCTGAAAAGCTGAGCATCACGCAGACGCAGCGCACCGATGCGGTGACGCCCGTGTTCGACATGCCCATCGACGTGGTGTTTCACGGGGCCAACGGCGAGCGACAGGAGACTCAGCTTCGCGATCATCTGCGCAGCCAGGGATTCGACGTGCCACTCGCTTTCACTCCGCAATGGGTGGCGTTCGACCCGGATGACGTGATCGACAAGACCGTGCAGTTTGCTGAACCCCTGGATGCGCTCATCGCGCAGGCCGCAAAAGACCCCTCGATGATGAGCCGCCTGTGGGCCGTCGGGGAGCTGGGCAAGCAGCAGGGAGCGAACAAAGAGCGCAGCGTCGCGGCCTTGAAGCACGCCCTCGGCGAGGATGGCTTCTACGGCGTGCGCGCGGCGGCCGCAGCGGGGCTTGGTCGCCTCGGTACGGGTGAGGCTAAAGCCGCCCTCTTTGGCGCGCTACGACAGTCCGATAGTCGCGTGCGCGCTGCGGTGGTGCAGGGGCTGGAAAGCCTTCCGAAGGATCGCCTCGTCTATGCCGCTCTCGTCGACATGCTGCGCAACGACTCAAGTTACGCCGTCGAGGCGGCCGCCGCCGAGGCGCTCGGTAGGTTCGGCGCCGCAGGGGCGTTCGAGGTTCTGCAGGGAGAAGCGGCGCTGCAACCGGAAGTGCACGTCATGCGCGCGACGCTCGACGCCCTGGTCGCGACTCGGGATCCGCGGGCCGTGGCTATCCTCCTCGCGCAGGCGCAGCCGGGGACCCCCGAGCGAATCCGCGTCAGCGCGCTGGCCGGGCTTGCCATGCTGAAGCAAGCCATCGGCGTGGCACACGCGCACGAGCTCATCGGCGTGGTCCAGGCCGCCTTGACGGATCCGTATCTGCCGGTGCGGGAGGCGGGTGTCGAGCTTGCAGGGGTCTTCGATCTCGGGCAGTTTCGTGCCGACATTCAAAAGGACGCCGATGCGCCTCTGGACACCCAGCGTGAGCTTGCGCAGAAGGTTCTGGCGCAATTCAAGTCGCGTTCGGTGAGCCGCGTGAACGAGCGCTGATCGGCGCTACACGAAAGTCTGGTTTCAAAGTCTTGCCATCGTGATCGATGTTACGGCCCCGCAAGACGTCGCTTCCGGCCCGTATCGGACTTGAACAATAATTCGATATAGCGGCCCAGGTGATCGATGCTGGCCTCAGCGCCGGCGGGTCTGCCCTTGGCTTTCGCGAGGATGAAGGCACCCTGTAGAACCGACTGGACGTAGAGTGTCAGGCTCTGCGCCGACCATTGTGCACGCACGCCGTAAAGCTCCATCGCCTCGGCGATGTCGGCCTCCAGCATTGCAGCGTGGCCGCTGACGGACGCGTCGCACGCCTCGCCTTTCTCGGCATGGTTTGCGTACACCTCTTGCACCATGGTGCCGGCGAGACAGCTGACCTGCGCGCCGCCCCCTTTGAGGAGCGCCTTGCGGAAGTCGAGATAGCCGAGGACCCGATCCAGTGGGTCGCGGCGCTTCGGGTAAGGCGCTGTCACTCCAGCCTCCGCACAGAGCCCGTCGACCGAGATCGCCGGCCTGGAGCACTGCGGCTGACTGACGTCAATAGGCCCGCCGAAAGACGGGAGGGTGCGTGTGGCCGGAACCCCCATGTCCACGCGGGCGCGTTGGGAGACGCCCCGCGCTAGCTGTCCCGGGTTCGGTAACTCTTCCCAAGGTGCGCTCCTTTGCCGTAGTAGTGCCGGAACATGTAGAAGAGCGAGGACCGCGATTCGATCTCGAAGCGCTTGCCCGGCACAACGGCGTGCATGCGCTGTCCGTGTCGGCCGTCTTCTTATGAAACCATAGTCAATCGCCCGACCGTGGAAAGCTCTATGTGACGGACGACGGCCAGGCAGTGACCAGTGAACAAAGGGACGTGACCACCAAGAATGCCGCCGGCGATTGAAACGGGTGTGTCGCCGCCTCGAACATGTCGGCGCCAGGACCTCGGACGTCGGCTCGGCGCGGAGCTACAATCTGAGCGATGCGGCAGTCGAACTCCTGGTTACGGCGCGTGGCGCGGGACTACGCGATCTCCCTTGCGTTCTGGCTTGCGGCATCGCTACCGATGGCCTGGCAGATGTATGGCTTTCAGAATGGTGCAGTCACCTTTCGCGATGTTTTCCTGATCTACGCAGCGCGCTACCTGTCCGTGGCGTTGCTCACCCCGCCGATCTTCTACGCGGTGAGTCGTTGGCCGGTCACTGGCAGCCCGCTTCGACGCACCATCGCTTACGGACTCGGTTTCGTGCCATTCCAGGTCGGATTCGGAGTGATCCGCTGGCTGATTTTTCCGGTTTGGCTTTGGGATACGAGATCTTGGCAGCCGCGCAGCCTGGACTCACTGTCGCTGATAATCTACTCCGCCTTCGCCGACCAGCTGTTCATGTATCTGGGAGTGGCTGTGGCGGCACATGCGTACGCCTACTTCGTGCGGGGCCAACGGCAGGAGATCGAGCGCCTGCAGCTAAGCCGGAGTCTGGCGCAGAGCGAGTTGCAGACGCTGCGCGCGCAGCTGCATCCGCACTTCCTGTTCAATACGTTACAAGGGGTATCGACTCTGATCGACACCGATCGCGGCACCGCGCAGAACATGCTGCTCACCCTCGCGGCTCTGTTGCGCAAGGTGCTGCAGTACGGCAGCTCCGATCTGATTGCCTTTCGTGAAGAGCTCGCTTTCGTGGAATCCTACCTGCAGCTGGAGCAGATGCGTCTCGGCCGGCGTCTGGAGGTGCGCTGGCAGATCACCCCTGACGTCCACACGGCGCTGATCCCGCAGCTGCTGCTGCAGCCGCTGATCGAGAACGCCATCGTGCACGGGATCGCCAATTCCAGAGGCGGCGGCTGGATCGAAATTGAGGCACATCTGCACCGCGGGCAACTGGTGGTCGTGATCCGCAACAGCATCAGTGGTGCCTCGCCATCCGGTCTCGGCGTCGGAATCAAGAACACCAAGGCACGCCTCAAATATTTATACGGGGAGGATGCCGCGTTCGAATTTGAGATCCTCGAGACTGGGATCGCGGTGGCGCGATTCGCGGTCCCCGCATTCACCGCGGGCCTTGCACAAGCGGTCACTGCCTAGGAGTAACCTCGGTGCGAGTCCTGGTAGTCGATGATGAGCCGCTGACGCGCACGGCGCTGGCCAATCTCCTCTCGCAGCGCGCCGACGTCGAGACATTCCAGCTGGCCGAAGATGCCGAGCAGGCGCTCGCCGCCCTGCGCACGAGCCCCTGCGACGTTCTGCTGCTCGACATTCACATGCCGCACATGTCTGGCCTGGAACTGGTCGAGTGTCTGAGCCGGCAGGATTCAACACCGCCAGCGGTGGTATTCATAACGGCCTATCAGGAGCACGCTGTAGAGGCCTTCGAGAAGCGCGCCGTGGACTACGTGCTCAAGCCCTTTGTCCCGCACCGCGTGCACGAGGCACTCGACATCGCCATTCGGCGCTCAAATCAGGAGCGGGCCACGCAGCTGCTCGACCTGGTCGGCGCTCTCAAGCTGCTGCCGCAACGGACCTCTGCCCGTATCGCGATCAAGGACAAGGCCCGCGTCATCTTCACTGACGTCGCCGAGCTGGTAAGCGTGGAGGCCCAGGGGAACTACGTCCTGCTGCAGCAAAAATCCGGCTCGTATCTGCTGCGCGAGACCTTCTCCAAGGTCGCCGAGAAACTCCATCCCCATGGGTTCATTCGCATCCATCGTTCGGTGCTGGTCAACGTCGCCTTCGTGGAAGCGATCGAGGCCGAGCCCGGTGGGGACTACGTGCTGCGGACACGGACCGGCAAGCAGTACCGCGTCACGCGCACCTATCGCGACAATCTGAAAGGCCTCGCTCAGTTCTGGATCGGCACTGAGCGGTTCGGCTCCAACTGATGCCGTGGCGCGGCTCAGATCTCCGTCGCGTTTTCGCCTGCTTAGTGCCGAATCCGAACCCGGACTGTTCTTTAGTCGGCAGCGTGGGTCGTGCTGTGACCACAACATCCTTTGCAGTCACTCCTCGCGTTCTGCCCATACACCGCCGCACGTAGTCCACGGCGTCTGTGTCGATCACATTGAAGTAGCCGGAGCCGCGGCGCCCCCTCGAGAGCGCAAAAGAAAGGACGAAGAAATACGAGATCTGACGGCTTGGCTTGAGGCTGCACCAAAGAGCCGCCCCCTATTCGTGAAGCAGCGTTTGCCAGTTTGAAGGCACCGCTCCGGCCGGTCCCGGCACGGGTTGATCCAACGGATGCGAGTGGGGAGCGTGAAGCATCGGGCCGGCGAAGAATTCCTCTGTACGATAGTCGTAAAACCATCGCTCGCCCGGCTCGAAGCTCGTGATTATCGGGTGACCGGTAGCAGTGCTATGTTTCGATGCATGTTGACTTGGGGAACTATCACAGCAGCCGATATGACCGCATTCGGCGCATCTGCGAAGATGTAACCACCATCCGCCGGGACCCGAGCATTCGACGCAACCTGTTCCGCTTGGCTTGGCAGCAGGATTAATGCCATCCCTCTCGGACTTCATAGGCTCCTCTCTGGCTTCCTTTCGCTTCGGTTGCTCCTCATCGATCGGCTGCATAAACGCTTCCGACTCTACGCGGTATGACGTCACATCGCCCGCCCAATAACGCACAGGCTATCGCGCGGCGATGCCGCATAATACATCGATGGAATATTTTCCGGCACCAGTCCAATAGTGATGCCCAACAAGCGCTGTCCCCAGCGTGTATAAAACTAAAAGTAGGGCCGCAGGACGCGCGAACGCACCAACAGCGACTGCGAACGCAACCGGAAGCCACTCTCGCTCCCTGCTCTCCCGTCGTTACGATCGCGAACCGGCGCATAACGTCAATCTGTCCGTCACCGCCGCGTTCGTCTCATAAGAAATCTCGGGGAATGGTGCGATCCCATTCGCGATGACACATCTCGCTCGTCCCCTCCCATGCGCGCAGACTTCCCTGCAGGAGGAAGGCATTGCCCGTGGATGACAGCCGCAGTCGCGTCTCGACCCGGACTTGCCATTCGTTTCGCGAGACAGTCTGGGCATTGCGCAGTTCGGCAACGGCGCTGAGCGGATCGTTCTCCTCGATGTGATACTCCGACTTGTACTGTGTGCCCAAGTCCAGACCCAGGCGGTCGATGTGTTCGATCCGCACACCGTCGCGACGCGAGATGGTTGGCTTCTCGGGTGTCGCCGTCTCCGGTTCACGGAAAGGCGTGAGCCTGGCGTCTGCCGGATTTGGCGCGCGCTGCGGCAGATCGAGCGTGCCGGCAAGGATCTGCACGGTCGCAGTCTCCGGGCCGGGCCAGATCATCGGCCAGTAAGCCGTAGATATCGCCAGCCTCACCTTGTGGCCGGGTGGAAATACCGAGCCTGCATCATCGAGCCGGATGCGCACTCGGTAGCGCTCACCTGTCGCCAGCAGAGCGGGCTGTTCGTGGCTCTCGCGATGGGTGAGGTTGAGCACCCCATAGCTGACACGCAGCGATTCACCGGATGGGTGCACATCGCACAACCGAACGACCAGATTCGCTGTCGGCCGGTCGGACGCGATGTCGAGCGTTACGATCGGAGCGCCAAGGATCTCGATCGGCTCATCGAGCGGCGTCGTCTCGAAAACCAGGGAGCACGTGTCATCTTCTTGCTGGTCGCTTGCCTGATCGTGCCCACGACCGAATGGAACCCAATCGCCTGCGCACTTACCCACCGTCTGCGGCGAGCAGACGGCGCGAGCCTTCAAAGGTGCGGCGGCTTCTCGCAACCCCTCATCGGTGAAGAACAGGCGCCGCGGCACGATTCCTGGCGGTGGCCACGACGGTTCTGCAACCCACCGGCCCGGCAACGTGTCGTGGTGGCTTGCCGGTTTGACGCTTTCCGTCATCCACGCCCGCAGCATGGGTTCATCCATCACGCCCGTATCGAGGCCCTTCAGCCAATGATCCCACCAGCGCAGGATTTCCTGGAGAAATCCGATCTGGGGTCCGGGAAGTGCAAAGTGCGGATAGGCGTGTGCCCATGGTCCGATGAGACCCTTCCGAGGCACCTTCAGTCCCTCGAGAAGGCGCGGGATTGCATTCTTATAACCATCGGTCCAACCACCGACGGCATAGACCGGGCACTGGATCGCTGCGTAGTCCTCGCACACCGATCCGTGCTTCCAATACGCGTCGCGTCGTTGGTGCTGCAGCCAAGTTTCCAGGAACAGCGGCATGTTCTGCAGCCGCTCGAGCCACATCGCTCGCCAGCTATCGCCGACCAGCTCCGGGTCGGGCGGCAGGCACATTAAACCGAAAAAGAAAAAGGCCCACTCGAGTCCTGCGGTAGTAAGTAGCGTGCCGCCCATGTAGTGCGCGTCGTCAGCGTACCGATCGTCGGTTGAGCAAATTGTCACGATCGCTTTGAGTGCCGGGGGACGACGCGCCGCGATCTGAAGTCCGTTGAACCCGCCCCAGGAGATCCCCATCATTCCAACGGCGCCATTGCACCAAGGTTGTGCCGCCAGCCAAGCGATCAGTTCCACGCCATCGTCCTGCTCCTGCTTCGCGTACTCGTCGAACAGCAAGCCCGTCGATTCACCGCTACCCCGAATGTCGACGCGGACGCACGCGTAGCCGTGACCGGCGAGATAGGGATGAGTCAGCGCGTCTCGCTCGTAGGTACCGTCGCGCTTGCGATACGGGAGATACTCCAGGATTGCAGGAACTGGATTCTGCTCCGCATCCTGCGGCAACCAGATGCGTGCCGCCAGCGTCGTACCGTCTTTCAACGGTATTAAGGTGTGCTCGATAACCCGAAGAGCCCTGGGGAAGGTCGTCACAATCACAGGGCCACTCCCCTAGGCAGCGTTCCGAAACCCGCTCCGTTCTCCTGCGAGACTGTTACATGAAGCGCAGGTGTAGACAAAAACATTGCGTAAACAGCTGAGCCTGAAGCGAGGCATTCGTGGCGAGCAACAATCAACGGGCTTCGATGTGCAGCTTGCTAATCCGCCGTTCGCCAGTACGTGCAATACTTCTTCTGTCCGGAGACATTTCCCTTGCTGGCACTTCGTCCGGCAATCCCGTCCACCCCAATGCACAGAGGACGAATTCGGGCTCAATGCTGCCACCTTGAGACATCGGTCGGGTTATTTCCGCGTTTCAATTAGCGCTCTAGCGGAATTGGAGTCGTCAATGAACAGCGTACAAGTCGAGCGGAAGAGCTATGAGATGCCCCCGCGAGAGGGGATCAGCATCGCGCATTTTCTCACCGTCGCAGACATCGAGCGATCGGCTCGCTACTACGAAAAGGTCTTCGACGCTCGCGTTTTGAGCCTGGGTGACGGCAATGCGCCTGGGTACCTTCAGCTTGCGAATATCTGGATGATTCTGAATGTCGGGGGCGGGCCGACCCCGGACAAGCCGACAGTAACGCTCAGCGTCCCTGACCCGAAACACATCAACAGCTTTTTGAATTTCCGGGTTGCGGATATTCAAGCGTGCTACGAATTATGGAGAAGTCGAGGAGCGGAGTTCATCACGGCGCCGATCCCCAAGTACGGCGAGATTCGCTGCTATATCCGCGATCCTGACGGATACATTATTGAGGTCGGACAGAGCACCGATCTCACGTACGGTTGACGCTCGGTCCGAGTGGGAAGCGCATTTAAACGCACGGATGCCGCTTGGTGCTAGCGCTTTGTGGCTCCGGGTCCGGCCTATGCTCGATTCCGCATAGGAGTGTAGATTGGTGACTGGCGCGGTAGAGATGTCATGCCCATTCAGTGTCGTCATTTAAACTTTGTGCGAACCGACCGCCCACGCAGTCGCGGTTGCGAGGAGTGCCTCAAACTAGGCGATACCTGGGTTCACCTGCGCCTCTGTCGCAGCTGCGGACACGTCGGTTGCTGCGACGATTCGAAGAATCGACATGCTCCCTTCGTGACCGGACCCGATACTTAGGAAGGACTGTGGCGAACACTCTTCTGGAGCAGCGTCGAGGGCAGATGTTCCCGAAGCTCACCGCAGCGCAACTCGCGCGCCTGGAACGCCAGGGCACGCGCCTGCAGACGAAGGCGGGCGAAATTCTCCTGGACCTCGGTGAGACATCACGTGGTGTATTCGTCGTGGCGGCAGGAAGCATCGAGGCGCTCGTTCCGCCATCGGCCACCCAAGCCGAGTCGACGTATGAGTTGCTCTACCTTCTGACCCCAGGGGACTTTACCGGCGAGATGAGCACCTTACGCGGCACTCTCGCGTTAGCGCGCATTCGTGTGCGTGAGGCCGGTGCAGTTCTACTGCTCGATGCAGAACAACTGCGACGCATCGTGCAGAACGACGCCGAGCTCAGCGAGCTGTTCATGCGAGCCTTCATCCTGCGGCGCATGGGCGTCATCGAGTCCGGCCGCAGCGACGTATTGCTGCTCGGTTCAGACCACTCCGCCGATACTCTGCGGTTACGCGAGTTCCTGACGCGAAACACCCGCCCGTACGTGAATATCGATATCGAGCATGATGCCGACGCTAAGGCGCTGCTCGAGCGCTTCCACGTCCGCAGCGAGGACGTCCCGGTCGTGGTCTGCCGAGGCGGCCAGCTGCTGAAGAATCCGAGCAATGCCGATGTCGCCCAATGCCTCGGCATGAACGCCCCACCCGCCGCTGATCGCGTGCACGACCTGCTGATCATCGGCGCGGGCCCTGCGGGTCTTGCCGCCGCGGTGTATGCGGCCTCCGAAGGCCTCGACGTCCGAGTCGTGGACATGTTCGCTCCCGGCGGTCAGGCTGGAACAAGCTCTCGGATCGAGAATTATCTAGGATTTCCGACCGGCATTTCGGGCGCAGCCCTCGCCGGTCGGGCGTTATCTCAGGCACAGAAGTTCGGGGCACAGCTGAGTGTCGCCTGGCAGGCGGCAAGGCTTCGGTGTGACGACCGGCCCTACTCGGTCGACATGGTCGACGGCCCATCGATACGCAGCAAAACCATCCTCATTGCCAGCGGTGCGCAGTACCGGATGCCCGATGTCGCTAACTTGTCTCGTTTTCTTGGCCGGGGCGTCTACTACGCCGCGACTCATCTGGAGGCCACGTTGTGTGCCGCAGAAGACGTCGTGGTCGTCGGCGGTGGTAATTCCGCGGGTCAAGCGGCGGTTTTTCTCGCCGGCTCCTGTCGCCATGTGCATATGCTCGTGCGCTCCGACGGACTGGCCGAGAGCATGTCGCAATATCTCATTCGTCGCATCCAGGACACACCGAACATCACCCTACATACGCGTACGCAGCTCACAGCACTCGAGGGCTCGGATCGACTAGAGCGCGTGTCATGGACGCCTGGGAACGGTGAGCCTGCGCCTGACCTCAGACACGTATTCCTGATGACCGGGGCGCAACCACACACGCGCTGGCTACAGGGCTGCGTGGTGCTGGATGATCACGGCTTTGTAAAGACCGGACCCGACCTCGGGAAGGAACAGTTGGTGGATGCACACTGGAGCCTGCCACGGTCGCCGTACCTGCTAGAGAGCAGCGTGCCGGGAGTCTTCGCTGCAGGTGACGTGCGCGCTGGCAGCGTCAAGCGTATTGCGTCGGCGGTGGGCGAGGGATCGATCTGCATACAGTTCGTGCATCGGCTGCTGCGCGAATTCGCCGAGGCCGGGAATCAGGTGCGAGGATACTCGAAAGCTCTTTGAAACCGGCAAATCGGCGCGCTTTCGGTCGAGCCTAACAACTATCAGGACGACGGCGAGCCCCTGGCCGAAATACAGCAGAGTTGCGGACACCAGACAATTCGGCATGCAAGCCGAATGGGCTGCGTTATCGCTACGCCCTGAATCGTTGCGCCGCCTTGAATCGCCTCCGACGTAGGCTGGACATTCATCGGCATCAGCGGCTCGGTTGCTCCCGAGCGGGTGGTGCCGGAATCGCCATCGATTGTAAGGGAAATTCCGCCGATCGCGCAGACGCTCTTTGCCGCAGCCCGAGCGCAATGAGCGCGGCTCCAGCAAGGCCGAATCCAAACGGCATCACCCAGTTCCCGATGCCCCGATCGATGATTGCGCTTGAGCGCGCTGAGTCTGCCAGATACAGGACTTGAACGTTATCGCCTACCTGGTACGGCGATCGGCTTTCCCCGACGCCGTCCTCAAACTGAACCGGAACGCCGTTTGCGGTCGTGAATCGCACCACTGGGTGGTACGTGGAGCCGCCGTGGCGGCCACTTGACAATCTCTGAACCAACTGGAGCACGGTGCCGTGTGCGCGCTCACCTGCCATCTCGAGCCGCGCCATGGACCGGCCCATATACACGGCTGCCGCGAGGAACACCAGGCCCAGCACGGCCATGAATGGGCCAGAGCGGCGCTGGTTGCGCACGGCGCGCCGAGCGGCCTCGGACGTCGCGAAAATGTCTTCGGCCCGTTGCAACGCTGCAGCCTCGGGCACAGCGGGGCTAGCAGTACTCCCCGCCTTGGGGGCGCCCGTTCCGCCCTTGCGTTGGAAGCAGTACCAACCAAACAACGCGCCCAGGACAAGATCGATCCCTAACACCGTCGATCCTTTGGACCCAGCAACCAACAACCCGAAGACAAGAAAGCCGACGCCGCCGACCTCGAGAAAATAACTGTTCGTTTCGCGCACCTCCGTTTGATTTGCAAGCACCATGAGCTCCCTGGTCAAACCCGTCTGCTTGCCGGCCAGACTCGCCGAGAACTCGTTGCACGACGCATCTACCGTCCCACCCATCGCATCCATATATCGATAGACGGCGCAATAAGATGCCGCGCCGCTTCCGCGGGGTCGCACACCGATCACGGTGCCGGTCACTCGGGTTGAGCGTAGACGCCACGCGAGAGCACTGCCGAGCAGAAATGCACCGATGAGAACAAAGACAAGAGAAAAGCTCACGACTGCGACTCCCTGATATTAGCCTCGCTGCGGACGCACCTAGCCGCCGACCAGCTTGAACTCCCAGCCCCATTCCGCGCCGCCATCCTTCATGTCGGTGATATATTGTCTGAGGCGGGACGCCAGTTGAGCCTGCGGAATCTCTTCCCCTTCGTCCGTGACGAACGAATTCCCCTTGCGGCGTATGCCGTAGCACCCCTCCAGATCCGGTGCAGTCACGGAGCAGAGCTTGATGTTCGCGTCGCCCGAGGGCTTCGAGAAGGAAAAGCTCTGTCCCGATGGATCACAGAAGACATCGACTTGGACGCCCTTCTGAACCGTCACCATGACACTCACGAGCGTCTGGAGGTTGGAGCCTATGATATTCCAGGCCTGGCGGTCGTTCATGTTTCATCACCCGTATTGTCAAGAGTTGCTTAGTCCGCTGTTTGGCGAGCACGAGCTGGACGAGGCATTGGCGAGACTCGCACAGTTTAGACAGGCGACTGTCAGCTCGCGGGCCGGAAGCAGAAGTTCGAGCACGTGCACCCATGGGTTTAGATCGCGCTCCGCCATTTAGCTCCCGTAGACCCGCCGCACCCGCTGGCCCCGTCCACTGCAGCCGTCTTTCAGAAAGTGGCCACGAAGGTGGCCACAGGCGGTGGCCGATCGCGCACGACGGATGCGACGAGCTGATTAAGATTGAGGTCCCTGAAGCACTCGGGCTCCTCATTCCTCTCCGCTACCTCGCCAGCCACGACGTCGAACAGAAGGCTGTTGGAGTCCAAGTACTGCTCCTGCACCGCAACGTCATGTCGCGGCCGCCCATCCTAATTCCCAGTCGCAATGAGCGCCGCGAGGCTCCCCACACCTGTTCAGGCCCAACTCTCGCACCAAAGCTAGCGGATGGCCGAAACGCTGCACTGCGCGCGGGCCATCACGCGCTCCGCCGTCGAACCGGCGAGCCATCGCCCGACGACTGATCGGCCTCGATGCCCAACGACGATGTGGTCGATCTGGTGCGATTCTGCGTAGCGGACGATCTGCACGACGGGATCTCCGAAAGAAACGTTGAAGTGAACGCGCAGACCGGCCACGCGTGCCCTCAATGGCTGCAGTATCAGGTCACAATGCTGACGCTCGTGTTCGATCACCGCCTTGGTTTCGACGTCGGCGCCAACTATGGGCACCTGCGCCACCGCCGACACGTGCAGCTCCGCGTCGTGTTCGCCAGCGAGGTCTCGGGCAAAGTTGAACGCCCCCTTAGCGGCGTCCGACCCATTATAAGCGATGAGAAGTTTACGGATCATGTCGGTCTCCGTCGTTGCCACACCGGACGTCGACCCGAGCCAAAGGTTCCTCGCGAACGCCGGCATGTTCCCGCTCTCGACGCACGGCGTCGCGCTAGTCTTCGGTCGTGACCAATGGAGGATCGTCGGGATCCGGATTGACGACACCGAATCTCGCCGGGATGCGCGAGTACAACAGCCGTATACGCTCGGCGCCCAGAAGCGCCAGCAACGCGCTCGTTTCCTCGTCGGTTACGATGAATTCCACCTCTACGGTGAGGGTGCCTGTGGGTTCGAAAACACGCGCCTCGTGCAGCACATGGTGGCGGCCAAAGCCTGCCATGGCGCGAAACGCCGACCCTCCGCGGATCCCAAGTTCGTTCGCCTGCGTGAGCAGCCACTCCCAAAGGGGGCGATCGTGATGCCGATCGCGCTCGTGCACGTAGAACCGGAGAAATGATCCCTTCATGGCCCTCAGCTCCGCTGGTCTTGCCCGTGCCCTCTCGGTTTTCGTTGGTCTAATTGGCCCCGGTGACTGCGCCTAGTCCTACTGCCAGTGCCAGCAGCAGAGCCAACAGCACATAAGCAATGTAAGCATTGATGTGCCCGTGATGCATCTGTGCCAGCTGACCCGCGAGTGCCATGACCCGGTTCTTCGCCGGCCGCAACAGGAGTCGATCCGCGATGTGCACGGTCTGGCGGTCGCGGCGGATGGCCATACGGAAATGCTCCGCCACCGTCTCGCGAGTGTCCTCCACGGTCGTCGGACGGAATATCGCATCGAAGATCACCCGCACCGGGTTTGAGAATCCCGTCGCTGTGTAGGTCATTTCTGGTAACAACCGCCGTACGCCGCCGTCCCAACGCTCGCGTCGGATCCGCCGCCGGCCGCGGGTCAGCCACAGACGAATGACAGCCCAAGTCAGAACGAGCAGGCCGATCAATGCCACGAGCATGTAGGACGTCGACATGGCGAAGACCACCGGATTCTGCGTCCCTCCGCGATGCAGGACTACCAGTCCGCGTCCTGGAAAAACACCCTCCCCCACCTGCGCGCCCAGGTCGTGGAACTCGCTGACGAAACCTGGGGGCAAAGTACTGTGCCCTTCGGCCGAGGCAAAGAAAGGCGGCACCAGCGCGTCGGCACTCGCGGCGCTCCACGGCTGCAATTCACGGCTCAATGCCGGAATCACGTAGGTCGGGAGCACGCCCAGGAGGAAGCAAAGCACGGCCAGGAACACCATGGGCACGATGGACGACCTTGGCGCTTCTGCGGCATTTGCAGCGCCTTCCGAGCGCGCCATGCCGAGAAAGCCCATTGCGAACATTTTCACAAAGCAGGTGACGGCCAGCGCCGCCGTGAGCGCGAGTCCGGCCCCGCACAACGCGAATACGATCTTGATGGGTACCGAAGGCAGCTCCGCCGACCGCAGCATCGTCTGCAGTGTCAGCCATTCGCTGACAAACCCGTTGAACGGAGGGAGTGCCGAAATTGCCAGTGTGCCGATCAACACGGCGCCCGCGGTGAACGGCATCACCCGAATCAAACCGCCAAGCCGGTTCAGATCCCGGGTGCCCGCACGATCATCCACGGTTCCCGCGCCCAGAAACAGCAACGCCTTGTAGAGTGAATGATTGATCATGTGATAGAAGGCGGCGATGAACGCGATGCCCGCCAGTAAGGGCCGGCCATATGCGGTGAAGATGATCCCGGCGCCGAGTCCCGCGGTGACGATTCCGATGTTTTCAGTGGAACTGTGAGCGAGCATTGCCTTCAGGTCGTTTTCGGTCGTGGCATATAGAATTCCCACGAGGGCAGACACCGTTCCGACGATGAGCACTACCACGCCTGCACCGATCGTGGTGAAGGGCACGAGATCGAGATTCAGGCGAACGATGCCGTAAAGGCCCAGATTCAGAATCACCGCGGACAGAATCGCCGACACGTTGGCAGGCGCTGCGGGATGTGCGCGCGGAAGCCAGGTATTGACGGGTACCAGTCCCGCCTTGACGCCGAAGCCGAAGAACGTCAGCAAAAAAATGAGCCAGCGCGCGAGCGGTCCCAGGTTCGCGCCTGCGGCTTTGAGCGCCGAGAATTCCAGCGTGCCCCCCTGGGCCCCTAGGATCAGGAACCCCACCACGACGGCCATAAAGCCCGCCTCACCCATGGCCAGCATGAGATAGCCGGCGTGGCTGTTCTCGTCGCGCTTGTTCTCGAAATTCACCAGCAGGTAGCTCGTGATCGACATCCCCTCCCACGCGAGCAGGAATAGCAGCGCGTCATCGGCGATCAGGATCAAGGTGATGGAGGCGAGCAGCAGCAGATACCATGCGTTCAGCGCCTTGAGGCTGTAATGACCCAGATACCGCTTGAGGTAGCCGGCGGAAAAGACGGAGCTTGCAAGCATCACCAGCGCTGCCACAAACTGAAACAGCGCCGACAGACGATCGAGCGACACGCTCAAGGTTCCGAGCGGCTGGATCGCCCAGAGCTCGCTCTTGAAGACACCGCCCGAACGCAGCACGTCTGCGCTGACCCACAACATCGCCAGCGCGGCGAGTGAGCCGACCCAGGCCAGGAACGCCGGGATCCGTCGCTCAGGTACTGCAAGTCCGGCCAGCGCGCCCACACCACAAAGCGCGAAGACCAAGACCAGTAGTGATCCATCGGTGGTCATAAAACCTTCCCGACCGCCCGGCGCGCCCGCGCGCGCAAGCTCGCATCAAGATGCCGGCAGCACGGCAAAAACGATCAGCAGAGCCAGAAATGCATAAGTCACATACGCGTTGATGCGTCCGTGGTGCATTGCCGCCAGCGCGCTTGCGAACCACAGCGCCGCCAATCTGACCGGCTGGAACACCAGTCTATCCACGAGATGCACGTGTTCCTTCTCGCGGCGGATGGCTATACGGAAATGCTCCGCCACCGTCTCGCGCGTGTCCTCCACGGTCGTCGGACGGAATATCGCGTCGAAGATCACCCGCACGGGGTTGGAGAATCCCGTCGCCGTGTAGGTCATCTCGGGTAGCAGCTGCCGCACCCCGCCGTCCCAACGCTCTCGCCGCGTCCGCCGCCGGGCGCGTGTCAGCCACAAACGAACGACGATCCAGGTCAGAGCCAGCAAACCGGTCAGCACCAGCAGCATGTAGGAGGTGGACATGGCGAAGACCACCGGATTCTGCGTCTCGCCGCGATGCAGCACTACCAGTCCGCGCCCGGGCACGACCGTCTCCCCTAGCTGCGCGCCCAAGTCGTGGAACTCGCGGACAAATCCCGCAGGCAACGCACCGTGCCCTTGGGCCGAGGGAAAGAACGGCGGTACCAGGGTCTCTGACGCGCTGGCTCCTGCCAGCTGCGTCGACGCCGGGTCAAGCATCGGAATCACGTATGTCGGCAGCACGCCAAACGCAAGGCACAGAATCGCGAGGATGGCCATGGATACCAGCGTCCGCGGGGCGGCCTCGGTCACCGGCCGCTCCCCGTCGAGCCGGCGCATCCCCAGAAAACTCATCGCGAAGACTTTCACGAAGCAGGTCACGGCTAAAGCCGCTGTCAGCGCAAGCCCCGCTCCGCATAGGGCAAATACGATCTTCGCGCCGATCGAAGCGAGCTCCGCCGAGCGGAGCATCACCTGCAGGGTCAACCACTCACTGACGAAGCCGTTGAACGGCGGCAGCGCGGCGATCGATAACGTGCCGATGAGGAAGCCGAGCGCGGTCAGCGGCATCCACTTGATCAGGCCGCCGAGTTGGTCAATGTCCCGCGTGCCGGTCCGTGTCTCCACGGCGCCGACGCCGAAAAACAGCAGCGCCTTATAGAGCGAATGATTGAGCATGTGGTAAAGCGCCGCTACAAAGGCGATGCCCGCGAGCACTGGATGATTCGTGGCGACGAACACCATCCCCGCGCCGAAGCCGGCGACGACGATACCGACATTTTCGATGGAGCTGTGCGCCAGCATCGCCTTCAGATCGTTGTCCGTTGTCGCGTAAAGGATCCCGAGAAGCGCCGAGACGGTGCCAACCACGAGCGCGACCAAGCCCATCTCCGCCTGCGCGGCCGGCAAGAGATCGGCGTTGACACGCAGGATGCCGTACAGGCCGAGGTTCAATGTTGCCCCGGCGAGCACCGGGGCAAACGCCCGGGGTGCCCCAACGTAAGCCCGTTGCAGCCAGGAATTGACCGGAACCAGGCCAGCCTTCACCCCGAATCCGAAGAACGTGAGGAGAAACACACACCAGCGGGCAGTCGGACCCAGAGCGGACGCACTGGATTTGACCGCTTCGAATTCCAGGGAGCTCGCCCCCAGCCCGAGCAGCAGAAATCCCAGGGCGGCCGCCAGCGTTCCGGCTTCGCTCATCGCAAGCAGCAGATATCCCGCGCCGACCTGGCCGTTGTCACCCTCCCGGCTGCTCACCACGAGTAGGTAGCACAGGATGGACATGACTTCCCACGCCAGCAGGAACAGCAAGGCATCGCCGGCGATCAGGATCAGAACGACCGATGCATAGAGCGCCAGCAGCATCACCGTGAACACGCGCTCGCGGCCGCTGAACGACTCGCCTCTCAATTCACCGCCGGCATAGATCGAGGCCGGGAACAACACGAGCCCGGTCACAAGCACGAACGCCCCCGAAAGTGGGTCGAGGCGCAGCGTGAGCATGGTCAGCCCCGGCAACGACCACAGGGGCTGGGTGAATACTTCACCAGTGAGCAGCACGTGGGTGCCCGCCGCGACGGCGGCGATCGCAGCCAGACACCCAAGCGTTGCCAGTACGAGCGCCTGGCGCCCCGGCCGTAGCGCGAGGGACAGCAGGATGCCGGCGCCGCAGGCCGCAAAGAACGCGATGATGAGCGTCTCGCCGTCCATCATTGCTGCGCGGCAGCTTGGTACTCGTCCGGCGCCGGCCGTTCCGTCGCCTTGCGGCCGACGGCTACGAGTAATCCGTGCAGGATGGCAAGCGGCGGCGGCGGATTCCCCGGCACCGCCACGTCCACCGGCAGGACGTCCGCTACGCCGTTGGCACATGCGAAGCTGTTGGCGAATACCCCGCCCGACAGTGCGCACGCGCCTGCGGCGATAACTCGCTTGGGCGTCGGCATCGCCTTGTAGATCTTCTCTAGCGCGAACCGCATCTGATCGGTCACGGGACCGACGACCAGCAGCACGTCCGCATGACGCGGCGTCGGCGTGATGAAAAAACCGAGCCGGTGCATGTTGTAATACGGATTGTTGAGTTGCTTCACTTCATTCAGGCATGCGCCGCAGTCGCCTGCGTCCACCACGAGGATGTGGATGGACCGTCGGAATGGTTGTCCCAACTCGTTGGTCGGCCGCCCCGCCGCGACCGCCCATTCGTAGGTTGGCTCCCAGTTCAGTGGGTACTCGATGCCACGGACGCAACGGTAGCAATGCACGCAGCGGCGGCTGTCCACCGAGACCGTCCCCTGGACCTGATCCAGCGCGTGACTCAGGCATCGTGCAACGATCGCGGGCGCCGCGGCGCCGAAGTCGCCCCCGCGGGGCAGCCCGGGCGAAACGCCGGCGGCGCATTCCGCGTGGCGCGGATATCCGGTGGTCTTAATGCCAGTGCGAATGCCCTTGAGAACCCATTGGCTCATCTCTTCTCCCCTGCCTTTGTCATCACCGGTCGCTCTCCGCCACGGACAAATCGAAGGTCGCGAGAATAATGGGGAAATCTTGGAACGCGAATTTCTCCGCAGCCAGATGGAAGCTATGCCAGTTGGTGAAAGACGGCGTCACGATCCGGTAGCGCGCGATCCGTCCGCCTTCAGCCAACCTCAGCCAATGGAACGTTGCACCGCGCGGCGCCTCGACCCAGCCCAGTGCGGCACCCGGACGGTATTGCACCGCCCGACACACCTCGCCGTCCATTAGTGCCATCACCACTTGCTCCATGATGCGGACCGATTGCCGGCTTTCCGCGAACAACACCCGAAGCCGCGCATAGCCGTCGCCTTCCCGTTCGCTCGGCACGTCAAAATTGAACGCCTCGTAACCGGAATACGGCAGCGTCCGGCGCAGATCGCGGATGAGTCCCGAGGCGCGCGCGACCGGGCCGACCAGGCTGTAATCCTTCGCCGTCTGAGCCGGGATGACGCCAACGTCCTCGATCCGATCGAGAAAGCTGCTGGAGACGCTCAGACGCCGTTCCTGTTCATTCAGCCGCTTGAGAATGTCCTGTGCCCGCTCGAGCGCCCCGCGGCAGGCATCCGCCGGCAGATCGCATAGCAACCCGCCCGGGGCGAGCAGACCGAACAGGTAGCGATGACCGGTCAGTTCGCCCGATAGGCGCAGCAGTTCTTCTTCGAGAAGTCCCGCCTGGCTGGTGGCAACCGCTAGTGCTGTCGATTCGCAGATTTCCTGGATCGCGCCGGCGTGCTGCCGCAGCCGCTCGAGCTCAGCCAAGAATACCCGCAGCGCTCGCGCGCGCGGGGGCACCTGCACGCCGCAGACGGATTCGACGCCCTGGCAAAACGCCAGTCCGTGAGCGAAAGCCGTTGTCGCAGCGAACCGCTCCGCCAACAGGAGGCCTTCCTCGACCGTCTTGCCCTCGGCGAGCTTCTCCACGGCGCGCCACTTGTAGAACAGGCGGGTCGACGAGCGGATGACGTCTTCGCCGACAGTTTCGAGTAAGAAATGCACAGATTCCGTGATGCCGGAGAATTTCGGTCCTATGGGCATGATGAACGCGCCCGGTTCCTGGACGATGCGCCGGGGCCGCCAGTCGACCTTCGGACGGCGGTTGTGCATCGCCGTCTGCGCGTTGAATCCGTGACGCATCGGCTCGACCCCTTCCTGCCAGACGTCGTCGTGCAGCACGAAATCTCCGAGATGCGGGTGCCCCCCGAAACGCACGCCGAACATGTCCTCGGCTTCCCGCTCATGCCAGTCTGCAGCATGAATCCACTCGACCACGCTCGGGAACACGTTCTCCGCGAGGGGGGCGCTCACCAGCACATGCACCCAGCTGCCTTCGCCGTAGAATGCGTACCGCAGCTGCCATGCGCTCGCGCCCTCCTCGACGATCAAGCCGGCGAAGCTGCAATGCCACTCCTCGACCATCCGACGGCACACCTCGACAAGCACGGGGCGGGTACACGCCACTTCGTTCGTCGAAGTCGAGGCGTCAACGCGGCATTGTGCTTGCCCAGGCCAGTAACGCTCGATCTGCTTTTGCAATGTGGAGAAATTCACGGGCGCCTCATCGGCTCAACGCAGCCGCCGCCATCGCCAGAAGGTCCTGTAGTGCTCTGGGAACGTAGACACCGAGGACGAGCACCGGTATGGCAGCGAGAACCAGCGCCAGCCGGCAACTGAAAGGCACTCGCGACGCTGCGACTGCCCCCGGCCCCGAATGAGCGGGCTGCGGCGCAGGACTCAGCGGCGCGCCGAAAACCATGCGGTTAACATGGGCCAGGATGCCAAAAAATGCGATAACGATAAAAATCGCGAGTAGCCCCGTCACCAGATACTCTCCCTGCGCCAGACCGGCTTTGAGAATTGAGAACTCGCTGAGGAAGATCGCCAGCGGTGGCGCGCCAGCGATCGCAAGCGCGCCGAAAACGAGCGCAGCGCCGGTGAGCGGGGAGCGCCGGATCAGTCCGCGTACCGCGGCAATCTCACGGGTTCCCACAATCAGTAACGTTACGCCCGCGGCGAAAAAGCAAAACGACTTGGTCACCGAATGACTGACGATCTGCTGCATCGCGCCGTAATTGGCCGCCGATGAGCCAAGTCCGATCGCCGTCAGGATGATCCCCATGTGCTCGACGGTGGAGAAGGCAAACAGCCGCTTGTAGTCCTTGACTTGCAACAGTAGGAACGCCGCGGTGCCGACGGAAATGAGGCCAAAGACAATGGCCCAAGTCGCTGCATGCGCACGCGGCACGGCCTGCATCACCGGAAATAGCCGCATGATCACGTAGAGTATCGACGTAGTTTCGATTCCCGAGAGCAGCGCGCATACGGGCGAGGGCGCCTGGCTGTGCGCATCCGGCAACCACGTGTGCATGGGGACCAGACCCACTTTCGTTCCGAGGCCGATCAAGATCAGCAGAAACGCCGACTGCAGAAGAATCGGCGGCATTCTGGGCGCCGCCGTCACAAGCCCGGTCCACGTGTAGATTCCCCCGCCGCCGGCGTGCATGGCGGCGAACAGCACCATAAAACCGAACAACGCGACGGCCGCGCCCATGAGCGACAGCACCACGTACTTCCACGCCGCCTCGAGCGCCTCGCGCGTGTTGTCGAAGCAGACCAGCAGCGCAGAACAAAGCGTCGTCAGCTCCACCACGATCCACACCAATGCGGGCTCCGCCAACACCGGAATGGCGAGCATGGAGAAGATGAAGAGGTTGTAGTTCGCGTGATAAAGGCGGAGCTTCTTGCCATCCAGGTTTGACGGTGCGAGGTAGCCCACGGAGTAGATTGCGGCGGTGCTTGCGACAAACGCGATGAGCAGCAGGATGAGCGCGCTCAAGCCGTCGACGGCCAGCCATCTGGACCACGCCGGCTCCAGCAGTTGCGCCGGGACGCCACCGGTCACGACCTGGCGGGCCAGCCGTCCGACCAGAATGAGATTGGCCACGCAGAATGCGACCGTTACGCCCGGTACCCAGCGTTTGCCGAATGGAATGCAAACGAGCAAGGCGGCGGCGAGCGGCAGCAGCAGAATGACGATGACGCTCACAGGAGGCCTTCGTCCGCCGCCGGCACCGTTGCCGTCTCCTTGAGACTCGCCAATTCCCCGACGGCCGTAGTGCCGGCCTGCTTCTGCACGGCACGGACCAGCACGCCCATAATGAACACGATGATCAAGCCGTCCGTGGCGATGGCGAGCTCGACCAGCATTCCCAGATCGCGGGCAATAGAGATGCCGGCGAGAAACGCGCCGTTCTCCATCACCAATAGACCGATCAGCAACGACAGCGCCTCGCGCCGCACGGTGAGCGTGAATGCGCCCAGCAGCAGCACGGCGATGCCGATCGGCACGTTCGGGCCGCGGAATTCCGGTCCGACGGCATTGGCGAGCGGAGTGCCCACAAAATATGCGCCGATCGCGAGCGCCAGAGCGATGAGCAGCGCGGACGGAATATTCAGGACCTGGTCGATTTCACGCCGAGTGTAGATCTCCGCCGGCGACGTTCTGCGCAGCAGCCACGGCACGATGATCGGCTTGCTGATCAGGTTGACGAGCGCTACTCCATAGAGATGCCCCGAGTGGTAGCGCAAGCCCAGCAGCGCCGCAGACGCAGCGAGCAGCAGCGACTGTGCGATGAACAGATTCAGGCAGCCTCTGGCCTGTCGCATCGCAACGATGCCAAATGCCGTGAGCAGGAACAGACCCCCCGCCAATGCGTTCAGGTTCTCCAGCAACTCCTTTGTTACCGCGCTCATGCTTGGTTCACGACAAGAAGACCTGTGACACCATGGCTGCAACGGCGGTGATGAACGCGGCGCCCAGGAACTCGGCGATGCGGAACAGCCGCAGCTTGGAGAGCGACGACTCGATGACCACCAGCACGAGGAGAAAGCAGAACACCTTCAGGAGGACCGCGGGTATTGCCAGCAGCACGGCCCCGAAAGTCTGTTCGCTCGCCAATCCCCACGGCGTCACCAGCACGTTCAAAAAAACGCACAGCAGTACGAAGAACTTCATCTGACCGCCCCACTTCACCAGGGCGAAGCCGCGGCCGGAATATTCGAGGGACTTGGATTCATCGATCATCGCCAGCTCGAAATGACCGGTCGGGTTGTCGACCGGGATGCGTCCGCCCTCGGCGAGAATCAACATGAGGAAAGCCAGCACGAGCAGTACGTGTGACGGCGCAAAGAAATTCGCGAACGGCGTCACCCATCTCTGCTGAACGATGTAGGGGATGGTGGAGCCGGCTACGAATGAAAGGGTGAAGAACACGATCATGAACACCGGTTCAGCGAGGAAGCCGACCATGCGGGTGCGGCTCGCTCCGATGGGCCCGTAGGGGTTGGCGGTATCAACGGCCGCGAGCGCGGCGAAAAAGCCCCCGAGTGCCAGCACGAAACCGACGCCAAGCATGTCGCCCATGAAGGCGAAGAACAGCGGATAGCTCGTCAGCACCGGAATCAGCAGCGCGACAAGAATCGGCGCGACAAACACGATGTAAGGCGTAAAGCGAAAAATCCACGAGCTGTCCTCGGACACGATCTCGTCCTTGTGGAACAGCTTCCATAGATCGCGGTAAGGCTGAAAAATGCTCGGCCCGCGCTTGGACTGGACCATTTCCTTGAGGCGCGCGAGGACTCCCGCCGCGAGTGGCGCGGCGATCATCACGACCGCGACCTGCACGAGGTTGAACAGGATGCGCGCGATCACACTCGTGCTCGTCGGCAGAAGGAGAGAGCGCCGGTGCGTGTGCCCGGACAAGCGCGCAGGAGGAGCGGAAACGCCGGCCAAACGGTCATGCCTATCCTCTTCTCCGAAGAGAAGTCAGGTAGGCATCATCAGCCGGTCAGGCGGTTTTTTGTTGTAGGAGGAATGCCATCTCCCACGTTCATATCAGCGTACAGAGAACAACGCGCCAGATCAAGGTCGGGGCGCAACTGGTTCGGGGTTGCGGCGCGTGTCATAAGCTACGATGGTCGCGTGAAGACAAGGGCAAGAGTCCCGGTACGCGCGCGCCCTATTGCGTCGCGCTAGACCCGCTGGTCATGCACAGTAGTGTTCACGAACTCCGGTCGGATTTGTTCGATCGCGTGGGGCGCGGTGAGCACCTGATCCTCTACGGCCCGCGCGGTAGTGGTAAGTCCACCCTCGTGTCCCAGTTGCATGCTCGCTTTGCCAAAGCGAACACTCCCTGCGGGGTCGCTCGGTACACTTCTTGCCTGGATGACATTACGCGCACCATGGAAAGCGCCTATCCCGAAGTGAACATCCAGGCAGTAGCCCGTAGAACGGCTCGGGCAAGACTCTGGAATGCCGCGGACCGGCGCGGCTGCGTGCTGCTGCTTGATCACCTCACCAAGGTAAGCACCGCAATGGTCGGGTTCTGTCGTCGGCTCCGGGGAGGCCTTGCGGGAATACTGTTCGTCGTCGATGTCGACGTCGAGCGAGAGCGACAGCGAATGCGCGCGCGGCGGCTCGCGCTCTCGGTGCGCATGCCGCCCGCATCCACGCGGCAACTGCGCATGCTGCTTCGGTCGCTGTGTGCCGAGCACCATCTGTCAGTCGAGCTGGACATGGAGAGACAAATACTGCGTGCGGCACAAGGCCGTCCCGGATGGGTCATCCAGTGCATGACACTCATACCTCAGAGCCGGTACTGGCACGACGGGCAGCTCTACCCTGCCCTGCTTTGCACCGACACAGAGATCACGCTCCGACGGGGCCAATTGCGCGTGCTGGCACCCGACACTCAGAGAACGTCAGCTGACGTGGCCGAGTCTGACCTGCACCGATGAAAAGGCTGGGCCCCAGTCACACCGCCTTGTCTGCACTGACTGCAAGAGCGGATTTTCGTGTGATCGGCCATACTTCCTGCCCCGCGCGGGCGATCTGGCGGAGTCTCATGGCGGCCCTGGAATATCCGCACTTTACCTGGACGGACTCTCGCAGCCGAGCTGAAAAACTGTACCTCGGCGGTTTTCGGCCTTTTTGCAGGGTTTGTAAGTCACTTCCCGTTCGCGCAGCCTCACCGGCTAGAGCGGCTCTTCACGCTCGATAGCGGGTCAGAGCTCGTGTAGATGCCTCCTCGGACCTGCCGGCTTCACCCGGTGGCGCGCCGCGCGAGCTCGCTGATGTAACCGAACAGGTCCTTCGGATCGCTCGGCTCCGGGATGAGAGGGACCGCGCGTCCGATGCCCAGCACGCGAGCCTTATCGTAGACGTAGCGAAGCGTAGAGTAGTCCTCGAGCGCGAAGCCGACGGAATCGAAGAGCGTGATCTGCTGCCTTCCCGATCTGCCCGGCGAGCAGCCGACGATGATCTCCCACAGCTCGGCCGCCGGGACTTCCGCGCCGAGGGACTGGATCTCACCCTCGCAGCGCGTCTGCGCGAGATACTCCACCACGATCCGGGCTCGCGAGAGCACCCGCGGATCGATCTCGGTCTTTCCCGGACAATCGCCGCCGATGGCGTTGACATGCACGCCTGGGCCTACCATTGAATCGGTCAGAACCGCGCGTGCCCCGCGGACTGCGGTAGCGGTCGTGATGATCTCTGCCCCTGCGATGGCTTGGGCGACGCTGGAACATGGGACGAGCTGCAGGCTCGCGGTCCGCAGGTTGGCTGCGAACTTGGCCATTGCGGCGGCGTCCGTATCGTGGAAACGAACGGTGCGGATACCGAGACACCGCTTGAACGCGAGCGCCTGGAATTCGCCCTGGGCGCCTGTTCCGATCATCGCCAGCGTCGTGGCTCCCGGATTCGCCAGGTGACGGGCCGCAACCGCCGAGGTAGCGGCCGTACGCAGTGCGGTCAGCACGGTCATCTCGCACAGAAGCCGCGGATACCCCGTGGCCACATCGGCCAGCACTCCCACAGCCGTCACGGTTTGCAGTCCCTTGGCCGGGTTGGCCGGGTGGCCGTTCACCAGTTTGACGCTGAACCACTCGGCGTCTGCGATCGGCATGAGCTCGATCACGCCGTCCTTCGAGTGGAAAGGGACGCGCGGCATTTTCTCGAACTCCGGCCAGCGCGCGTAATCGTTCTCGATGCGCTCGGCCAGCTCGCTGAGAAACGTCTCGATGCCAATCAGGGCGAGAAGCTGCGCCAGGGCCGGAGTATCGATGATTTGGACCATTGGGCAGCGCTTCCCCTTCAAACGTCCGCAAACAGGCGCAGCAGGTTCGAGCGCGTCTTCGCCAGCAGGTCGAATTCGGCGCTCTTGCCGCACCGCTCGAACTCCGCCGTCATCAGTCGATGAAGATCGAACAGGATCTCCCGGTGCGCCGCCTCCCGACAGACGCTCTGGATCCAGCCCGCCGCAACGAATCGGATGCCCGACCGTACGGCCTCCACTCGATGCAGATAGGTCGAGGGATAAAGAAGGAGACCCCCGGCCGCAAGCTTGTAGGCCTGCTCGCCCTGCGTATCCTCCAGGACCAGCTCGCCCCCCTCGTAGGTCTCGGGATCGCGGAGAAACAGCGTGTACGACAGGTCGGCCCGAACCATGGGCTGTCCCATGAGGGCATCGTCCACGTGTGGGCCGTAGCCCATGCCCACGTCACAGCGGCTGATCACGGGTGGCCGGAACGTCCTCGGCAGGGCCGCGATCCGCAGCGTATGACATTCGGAGACGGCTCCGATGACGAGGCGGATCACCTCGTCGTAGCCCGTGCTCCCCGGCTGCAACTGTCGATTGTTTTTGACGAGCTTCGCCGACCATCCCGCCGTCGTGCGCCCGTCCTCGAAGGTGCCGCTCGCGGCCAGCTCCTGCACGCGCGAAAGGCTCGGCGCGGAAAGCACATCGCTGATGGAGAGGATCACGCCGGCTCGCCCGCACTCGGATGGGCGGCCGCTGCCTAGCGGACTCGCGATCGGCCGGCATTGTTCCCCGGCAGGAGCTCGGCCCCCTTGCCGATCATCTTTCCGTCGGGTCCGAACATGACGAGACTGCCCAGCATGAGCGCGGTGCGTACGCAATCGCGGCCGTCGGTCACACCTCGGGCCGGTGGCGCGAAGCAAAGCGTGTCACCCTTAACTGTCCAGGTCCCCGCCAGTGGGTTCTCGGTCGCGACCCAGCATTCGCCGTCGAACACGCCCCACGTTTCGCCGGACTTGCTCGGGCAGCGCGCGAGCGAAGCCGCCTTCGCCCAGGTGAACGACCAGCCGCCGTAGTGACCGTCGGGGGCAAAATGGAGCGCGAAATGGCGCTCGCTGCGCAGTGAGTTGCCGGCGACCGCCTTGTGCGTCTGCGCACCGGTGAGAGCCGGCACGGTGAAGCTCCACTGCCCGCCGTTATAGTAAAGAGGGGTGATCCCGAGGCCCCCCTTGCCACCCTCCCCGCCCAGCACCTTGGCCAGCGCGGTATCGAACGAGCCTCCGGCAAAGTCCTGCACGCTGCTGCTGGTGGGCACGGCCCCGTGCTCGCCGGCTTCTCCGCTCTCGTCCGCCGCGTTCGCTTCTGTTGCGCTCCCACGGCCCGCTTCTCCGGCCTCGGCGGTCGGGGACGCCTCGCCGCTCTCCCCGCTTTCCCCCTCCTCGGCGCTTCCCTCGGGGTTCAGCGCGCCGGAGCGAGCCGGCCAGACCGTCGCTCTGAAGGCCGGGGCGCGGCCGACGATGGCTCCGACGGCCATGGCGAGCACGCCGGCGCCCAGCCAGATCTTGTGTTTGGTCAGCACCTCAATTCTCCCGCGTTACGCTGCGGTCGGTCGCCAGCGTCCTCATCAGCTCGCTCACATCGGTCAGCTTCTCGAGGTCGAGCAGCATGGCCTTGGCTTTCTGCAGCTGGGGCTCCGGCAGAACCCGACGTCCGAATTCCTCAAGCGCCGGGCCCCACTCCTCGCGTGGGAACTTGATGACCGACTGGTCGACTTCCCGGCGCAGCACCCGTCCGTCGGTGAGGCGCACCTGCAGCCGGCAGTAGCGCGGAGACGCATGCCCGGCTTCAAACCGCAGGGTGATCTTCTTCATCAGGCGCGCCACCGCCGGATCGTTCAGCAGCTTCAGATCGTCGGCATCCGGGAAGCGCTCGAGACCGACGTGTCCGTCGATGAGCGCGAGCGCGAGCGCGTACGGGAGCGAGGAATAGGCCTGGACGGACCGGACGAACGGCCCCTGGAAGGCCACCTCGCGTTTTCTCGGCTCGGAGTCGGTGACGTGCGGCTGAACGACCTCGATCGCCGCGACGTTCAGTGGCGTCAGTCGCTCACTCTTCGCGAGCTGGAGTAAGAGATAGATGGCCGGCGCATTCTGCCCGGTTCCGGGGTAGGGCTTGATCTCGGCGGTCATGACTTCCCAGTTCTTACCGAGCGCATCCATCGCGGGGCCCAGGCCACTCGGCACCTGGCCAAAGAACGAACAGTAGAGTCCCGTGTCGCCTTCGATCGTGTCGACGGTGTAGGGCATGCCTCCCGCGCCCGCGAGACGCGCCGCCAGCACGCCGTTGCGGTTAACGAGTCCGTAGTAGTGGTCCATCATTCCCCCCTCGGGAATCCCGATCCCGAGATTGGCCGCGTAGCCGAAGGCATTGGCCAGACGCACCCGATCAAGCCGCAGCAGGTAGCCAGCGGCGGTGATGGACCCGAAGGGCCCATACACGTTGGTCGGTCGCCGCGGCAGTCGCGTGGCCCACGAGTCCGCAACCGTACCGAGCTTCCCGAGAATCTCGTAAGCCACGACGAGGGAGACGATGAGCGCCTTGCCAGACGCATGCGTGGCCTCGGCGAGGGCGAGCGCCGTCGGCAACGTGACCGACCCGGCGTGGACGCCGGCCGGCCACAGTACGTCGTCACGGCCGCCGGCGCCGCGCATGAGATCGCAGTTGAATAACGCCGCATCGGACGCATCGAGCCGCAGGGAATCCGCGATCACATGAGCGCCATCGGGCCGCGCGCAGGCGGCCAGCACCTGGCGCGCCTGGTGGGCTTCCGGCGAAGCCGCTCCCTCGAAGGCGCGAGCGATCAGGAAGATGATCTCTTCCTTCGCCTTGACGACCACCTCACGCGGGAGATCTTCGTAGCGGACGCGCGCGACGAAGTCCGCAAGGCGCTGGCTGATGCTGGGGTGCGCGTGGCTCTCCGGGTGCTCCGGCAGGGCCATGCGGATGGGCTGCGATTCGAGCACCAGGAACTAACCCTTAGTGACCCGCGGCCGGCGCCGCCTCGGGGGGGCCGAGCTCGAAGAGGCTCTGCGCGTTGACGTAGGCGACGCCCTCGGCCCCGTGGCAGGACTCACAGGCGACCTTCGCACGCACGAACGCATCCCAGGCGAGCGCGGGGTTCTTGGCGGCGAACGCCATGCGGATGGAATCGAAGGTCGGGCCGAGCAGGTACTGCTGCGCATGAGCGGTCTTGCCCGGACGGCGAATCAGGGCGTTTCTGATGCCGACCCCAATCTTGTCCCACTCATAGACGGCCAGGTCGTAGTTGGCTCGGCCGAGGGCCTCATGCAGAGCCGTGAACCGGTGCCCGACTTCCCACATCGCCACATCGAAACCACGGAGCTGGCGCTCGAGCATTCGAGCGCGCCCGTCGGCCGAGGGCACGGCGAGGAGCCAATCCCCGGCATCCACGCGCACGGGACTCGCAGGCGTGAAGCTCCGAGACAGCGCAAAGCCGGCGACCCCTGTGACCACGACGATCGTCACCAGAATCAACGAGTCGCGCCCCGTAAAGCGGTCTGTTTTCACCATGAGGGAGACTCACGAGCACCGCCCTTCCGCCATCGGCTGCGCGCGCAGCAGCCGGCCGACCCTGGCGCTCGTTGGAGTGCGCCTCTGGGGGAAACGCCTTCGCGGCTTGTCTTCACTCAAACCGGGATATCCGCTGACGCCCTCGAGCCGTCGAACCCATGCCGAGCGATACCCCCCGCTGGACCCGGCGAGGCCTCTTGACCGGCGCGCTGCTCGGAGCCGCCGGAGTGGGCGCCGTGCGGGGCTCGAGGGCCGCGGCCGCGGTGGCAGCGGACGCGGTGCCACTGGCCCGGCGCCTGGCGGACTACATCGTCGGTATCCGCCTGCAGAATCTCCCGCCCGCGGCCATCGAGCGCGCCAAGGAGGAGCTGCTCTATCACGTCGGACTCGCCTTCACGGGTGCAAAAACAGCCGCGGGCCGGCAGGCACTCGAGATCGCGCGCACCTTGAGCCGCGGCTGTCCGGGTCCGAGCACGATCATCGGAGCACACGGCCGCTATGGAGCCCTTGAGGCGGCCTTTGCCAACGCCTCCTTCATCCGTGCGCTGGGCCTCGACGACGTGTTGTTCCCCTCGGCCACCCACGCCGGCCTCCTGACCTACCCGGCCGCCCTGGCCATCGCGGAGCAGCAGCACAGCCGCGGCGATGAGCTCCTGGTCGCCGTGATCGCCGCCTACGAGATTCTCGGCAAGCTCGTCATCGACGAAGCTCCCGGGCGGGCGCCGCACCGTCCTTCGATGCCGTTCGGCCCGTTTGCCGGTGCCACGGCGACGGCGCGCCTGTTGCGGCTGCCGGCCTCCCGGACCGCGGAGGCGATCGGCTATGCGGCGGATTCGGCCATGGGGCTGAAGGAAGGTAATGAGCAGCAGCCGACGCATATCTACGGACTGATTGCACGCCACGCCATCATGGCGGCCCTGCTCGCTCGCGCCGGGGGCGAGACCGCCCCCACGATTCTGGAAGGGAAGTATGGCTTCTATGCCACGCTGATCGGACGTCAGCCCAATGCCGACGACATCGTCAGGCGGCTGGGCAAGGACCTCGAGATCCTGCGCGTCACGCAGAAGCGCTTCCCCGGCACGGCGATGAATGTCGTGCCCATCGAGCTGATGCTCGACCTCGTGAACCGCGAGCATCTCACCGCGCGCGAAGTGTCACGCATCGAATTCGAGCTGCCGGAGGATCGCAGCACGTTCGAGGACTCCATCTCCACAGGGCCCTACCCGAGCCGCACCCAGGCCGAATCATCACTGCCGTTCCAGACCGCGATCATTCTTCTGGACGGGCACATTGATCTCGCCCGCTACGATCACCCGAACGACCCGCAGGTCCTGGCCGTGACACATCGGGTGATCATCCGACTTCGCCCCCACGCGAACACCCGATTTGCCCGCGTGGTCGTCACGACCCGGGAGGGCCGCCGGTTCGAGCGGCAGGGTGACAGCTATGCCTTCCCGCCCCTGGATGCGCTGGCGTGGGTGGAGCGGGATGGCGATTCGTTCGTACCGCGCTCGTCCCTCGAGCGGTTTGTAGCCGGCGTTCACCGCCTCGAGCAGCTCGAGGACGTGAGTCCCTTGCTACAGCTGCTGTCAGCTGAACCATGACCCGACTCAACAGACGCACGCTTCTCAAGGCTGCGGGCCTTCAGGCCGGCGCGTGGGCGGTCAGCCGCCCGGGGCTCGCGCACTCGCTCTTAGCGGGCAGCAACCCCGCGAAAACCCCAATCACACAGCAGCTCGCTGAATTTGTGCGGCGGGTGCGCTATGAGGATCTGCCGGCGAATGTGATCCTCAAGGCCAAGGAGCAGATTGTCTATCACCTCGGCCTTGCCTTCGGTGGCATCCGGACGCAGGAAAGCGAGCAGGCGCTCGCGGTCATTCGCCCGCTCGCGCTGCCACGCGGGGCGGCCGTGATCGGCGAGCGATTCCGGCTCTCTTTGTCGGACGCCGCGTTCTACAACACCACTGTGATGCGGGCCCTGTGGCGCGACGACGTCACCTGGCCCACCGGCATCCATGCCGGGATCATCACGTTGCCCCCGGGGCTCGCGGTCGGCGAGCTGCGGCACAGCAGCGGGCGTGAGCTCCTGGTCGCGTACGTGTTGGGCTACGAAGTCATGTGCAAGCTGGCGCGCGTGGCCGACCCTTGGAGCACGCCCCAGCCGCGTCGGCCGACCATGGTCTATGGGGCCTTCGGCCCCATTACCGTGGCGGGCCGCCTGATGCAGCTGGACGAGGAGCGCCTCGCCAATGCGTACGGGTACGCGGCCAACCTGACCATGGGCGTGCCGCAAGGAGGTCAGACCGAGCACTTCTACGGGCTGTTATGCCGTTATGCGACCTGCGCCGCCCAGTTCGCCGAGGCCGGCGGCGCCCCCTACACTCCCTACACCATCGAAGGCGCCACGGGACTGTACCGATCGTTCTTCGGTATGGTGCCGCCGACCGTAGCACAGGAGATCCGCGCGCTGGGCAGCGACTGGGAAATCCTCACGGCGGCGCAAAAGCGCTACCCGGGAACCGGCCAGAACACGGTCGCGACGGAGGTCTTCCGGGGACTGTTGGCCGCGGAGCATCTCAGGACCGAGGACGTCGCCCGGATCGATGTGTACACGGGGTTCGCGAGCGAATCCATCGAGCGCAAGAGGGAGCTGGCCTCGCGCGGCCCCTTTAAGGACTGGGTCGATGCCTGGGCCTCTCTCCCCTACGCCCTCGCGGTCGTCCTGGTCTACGGCGCGATGAACACGACGCGCTATCAGGCGAACCTGCAGGACCCGCGGGTCGATGCCGCGATGTCCCTCGTGCATCTGCATACCGAAGCCGCCCACGCGGCGCCTCGCTACGCGCGCGTCGAGGTCATAACCCGCAACGGTCGTAAGATCTCGCGCGACGCGGATAACGCGGTCTTTCCGTTTCCGCCCGAGGCCTGGGGTCCATGGTTGCAAGAGGACGGCCGGCATTTCCTGCCTCTCGAGCAGCTACAGCGGATCGAGCGATCGATCGCGGAGCTGGAGAATGTGCCGGACGTGTCGCTGCTCGCGGCCCAGCTCGTACCGCGGGCCCGAAGCCGCGGATGACCCGCCTCCGACCTCAGTCGCGGCTCGCGTGAGCTCGAGTGATGAGTACGCCGTCCTTGGAGGGGATGACCTGCGCACCGAACCCGGCCTCGATGACCTCGAACAAGGCGCGTGTCTCACCGATCTTAAAGCGCCCCCCTACGGGCACATCTCGCAACTCCGGATCGGCGATCGTGATCTTCAGCGCCGTGTAGCGACTCACTTCGGCGATGACCTTCTCGAGCGGCTCCCCGTCGAATTCCAGAACGCCCTGCGTCCACGAGAGCCGCCTCTCCACCTCGTGCACATCTACCGTCGTGACGTGAATGGGATCGGTCGTACGATCCCCCATGACCGCAATCTGCTCAGGCCGCACGACGAGCAGATGCGTCCGCGACCCCGAAGCGTTGGCATTCGTGCCGCTACGAGTCAGTGTGACGGATCCCTGGCTCACGACCACTTCCACGTCGTCGTGTTGCAGGCGCACGGAAAACCGGGTTCCGACCGCGCGCACGCTGGCCGCTGCGGCGTTCACGAGGAAAGGCCGCCGAGCATCCTTCGCGACCTCGAACAGCGCCTCACCCTTCACAAGCCGGACGCGGCGCTCGTCCGGACGATAATCGACCTCGAGCAGGCTGTTCGTATTCAGGCGCACGGTCGAATGATCCGTCAGCATTACCGTGCGCTGCTCGCCGATCCGTGTCGCGTAAAGCTCGATCGCCGGCGACCCCACGGCCCTGGGGGTGCTCGGCAACAGCCACCATGTCGCAATAGCCAGGAACACCACGAGGAAGGCGGCATGAACGGCCCAGAAACCATTCCATTGCAGCCGGGCCGGCTCCGGGCTCGAGCGTTCGTTGAAGACCTGCCGCAGCACGGACAACTCATCCAGGTCCACCCAGGTCGAGCACATACGCCGCAAGGTGTCCCGATGTGCCGGGCTGCGCGCGCACCACTCGCGAAGCGCCCGCTGATCAGCCGTCGACCAGTGCCCGGCATCCAGGCGCGCAATCCACGCCGACGCTTCCGTCTCCAGTCGCCCGATTGCTGCCTGCTCGCCCCTCATCGCGGCATCCTCCGACCGCTGATCGCGACCATGGGGACGCTCTGCGAGGGTCCTTGCTCGCGATCGCTAATATAGGCGGCACAGCGCGCCAGAGCGGTGCCGACATGCTTCTCGATGGTGCTCTCGGAGATCCCGAGCCTCGTGGCGATCTCCCGATGCGACTTGCCCTGCACCTTGCACATGACGAACACGGTGCGACATTGCGGAGGCAGCTGATCGACGGCCTCGCAGAAGAGCGTGAGACGCTCCTGTCCCATGATCACGGCCTCGGCCGACAGCTCGCTGTCGGGCCGCACCGGGTTGAGGGCGTCCTCGACGGCCGCGAGCACCACCTTAGTGCGCCGCGTTCGCTCACTCAGTGCTGCATTCCGTGCGGCCTCGAAGATGTACGCCTTGGCGTTAGCGATGAGGGTGGTCCGCTCCGCGGCCAGCACGCGCAGGAATACATCCTGGGCGATGTCGTTGGCGGCATCCTGCGAGCGCGTGATTCGGGCGATCACACGCTTCAGCGCCCGCTCATATTTGAGGAACGCCACCTGGATGGGACTGCTCGTGCCCTCCGCTACTTCGTTATAGCGCTCCGCCATGGAAGCCTTGCGTATCCTCTCCGCGGTGCCCGCGCGTGCGTCTCGCGAACGCCGCCTGGCCCACGGTTACCGTTGATGAGTCTCCAGGTTACCCACGAACGAGATCCCGAAAGAGCGCCCGGTCGGGTCGATATAGCGCAAGTCGCAGCCGGTGCAGTTGCCGTCGGTTTGGTTCGTAAACGGTGGATTGGTGTCGAACATATTGTTGATGTGCAGCGCAACCGTCCAGTCGTCGTTGAAGTGGTATGCGCCGACCACGTTCCACAGCGAATATACGCCAACACGGTCCCAATACTGCGGCGCAATTCCGCACTCGGCGTTGCAGTCCTCGTAGCCGCTCTCCAGCCGGTTTTGCAGCGCAATGGTCCACGGACCCCGGTCCCAGGTGAGCTGGCCGAAATGACTATAAGGAATCACCGGGAAGCCGTCTTGGTATTGACCCTTGCGGCTCGAGATGGGCCCCCCAGGTACGAGCTGATAGTTGTAGGTCGCGACGTAGGTGCTGCGGTAGCTCAGGCCGAACGTGCCGTAGCGTGTCGGGAGTGACCAATTCAATCCCAGATCGACGCCCGCCGTCTCGATCGTTCCGAGGTTCTCGTTGATCTGCGTGACATAGGCGATCGGATCACCGGGACCACCGAAGGTGCACCCGAAACTCTCGGCGCGCAGCGCCGGACTGGCCTGGCTACACCGCACGATATAGCTGCCGAAGCTCGCTACGTTGTCGAAGATACTGCTGCCGGCCAGAGTTCCGATCGCGTCGGTGAGGTTGTAGTGCCACCACTCGACGCTCAGACGCGGCTGGCCGAAAGACCAGGCCCCCTCGGGGACGGTCAGGGTGAAGCCGGCCGTGTAGGCCGTCGAGCGCTGCGGCTGCAGATTCGGATTGCCGCCGCTCAGGGAATTGAAGTCGGCGCTGCAGTCGCGCGCCGCGACGCCGCCTGCGGACTTGTTGACGACCCCATTAGGGCACAGCACCGGATCGTTGAACAGCCCGTTCACGATGCCGAGCGCCTGCGGCGCGTACAGGCCCGGTAGTGGCGGTGCGCGAAACCCCTTGTTGTAAGAGGCGTGCACGTTGAGGATCGAGCGCACGTCATAGCCGACCAGTATCTTGGGGTTGACGGTTTCACCGAAGGCGCTGTAGTCGTCGTAGCGCACCGATCCGTCGAGCGTGAATCGCGGGAACGCGGGGACCAGGAGCTCAGCCGTCCCGGAATAGCGGGTCTGCTCGCCACTCGCCGGGACAGCCACGCCGGGCACCGCCCCTTCCAGATAGTTGTTGATGCCATAGTTCGTGTAGCTGAACGTCTCGCGCGCCCACTCCGTCGCGAGCGCGGCGGACATGTCCCCGCCCGGCAGCTGCACGAGATTACGCGTCACGGATGCGCCAGCATTGTCCAGAACATCAGCACCCTCGGCCAGGGCACCGTGATATTCAATGCTCTGGATGTAAGCGGCCTGCGCCGGCGTCGGATTGCCGAAGGGATTGAGGAACGGCGCGCCGTTGGTGCCGGTCAGCCCATTGTTGATTCCGCTGATCAGCAGCGCGCCATCGAGCGAATTGAGGTCCGCGGTCGAGGTCGAGCGCAGCGCATAGACATCGTAATCGAACCCCCTGACATCCCCGGTCAGGTCCAGAAGCAGCCGATCGGTGAGGCTCAGATTCTGCGTGACGCGTTGGCCGGCGGGCGTGTAGCGGCTTTCAATGGAGATCGGCTGGGTGGGATCCAGCCCCGGGACTGCCGGCACGATGCCGTTGCCCGGGAAATAAGGGTTGTTCGGCGGCATGGTATAGCCGAACAGCGTAGTGCCCGTGAGCGCTGAGGTGATGTCCGACTGCGCCACGAGGTATTCGAGCGACAGTGTCTGCTCGTCAAAGCGCGTGGCCATACGGGCGTACCCAGACAGCTGCTTCTCTGGGTTTTGCAGCGAGATCAGGCCGGCCGCGTCGGCGTCCTGCCGGCAAGTGCCCCCCTCGGGTATGGACCCCGGCGGTGAGCATGCCGGGTAATAGGGATTGGTGAAAATGTTAGTACTCGTCTGCTCCAGGTTCCCGGGAAAGGGTTGCGAGAGCGTGTTGTCCAAGCCCTGGTCCGGCCGATACGAGGTATCGGCGAAATCCCGATTGACGGACTGAATCTCCCTCCTCTCGCGCCACGAGCCGCCCACGACGAGGTTCCAGCCGTCTTCGCTCAGCGAGCCCACGCCGGCCGCCAGCGAGCCGAAATAGAGCTGCCCGCCGGGGTGCTCGGGATCGAATGCCTCGAACGTTGAACGCAGGCCCTGGAAGTCCTGCCGCAGGCGGAAATTGATGACGCCAGCGACCGCGTCCGAGCCGTAGATGGAGGAGGCGCCATCGGAGAGTACATCGACGGAGTCGATCAGCGCCGCCGGAATCGTATTGAGATCGACTCCGTTGTCGAAGATCGGGTTGTTGACCATGCGTCGCCCGTTGACCAGCACCAGCGTGTTCTCCGGCCCGAGGCTCCGCAGGTTCGCCAGAGTCGTGAGGCTTCCCACGCGCGCGCCGTCGTTCGGCGTGGAGGAGAGCTGATTCTGGGAGACGGCGGACAGAATGTCGGTGGCATCGGTCGCACCGCGCATCTGGATCTCTTGCGCATCGATATTGGTGACGAGCTGTGAGTTCTCCGTGTTCTGCTTGATCAGCGTGCCGGTGACCACCACCGTCTGCACCTCGGTGCTCGCCGGGTTGGCTGCCGGCTCGGTCTGCGCGGTCGCGCTGAGTGGAATCGCCAGCGCTGCAACCAGCGCCTTGAGTTCACGCCATGGTGTCGTCTTCATCTTCCCGTCTCCCCCTGTCGCGTCCTGGCCTGAGGCGAATGAGACGGTGATTGCCCCGCTCGCGAGAATGCGCGCCTTGAGCGTGGTTCCTTCCAGCGCCCGGTCGAGGGCTTCCCGAAGCAAAAGCTCACCGTGGACACCATTCGCTCTGACCGATTTGAGTTGTTCGAGAGGAAACAGGATCTGGCGATCCGCCTGCTTGGCCAGCGTCTTCAACACGACGTCCGCGGTACCCGGCTGTACATCAAACCGAAATTTCTGGGTCTCCGAGGCGGACGCTTGCCACGTACACAGCAGTAGCAGCATCCCCAGCCAGCAGGCACGGCCTGAGCACGGATGCGAATGCGCTATGTCCTGCTCCCTCCCAACTGGATGGATTCGGTTATTAAGACATTCGGACACGTCGCATCCCCCAATGCGGCTTCACTTGCCGGTCATATCGCGAAGAGACTCAAAGACGCGCGAGCGGTGGCGCATTTCCCGCACAAGCTACCCCTATGACAGAAGACTTCGCACAGGCGTGGCCCCCCCATTGACCGGAGCAGGAAATCCGTCGGAGACGCCCCACGGGGCGACCGCTCGACGCTTAGTTGATCCTATCGCGCAATGGCAGCGATCTGACTTCCGAAGGAACCTCGCACGATCCCACAAGCCCCAACGTGGGGCGTTCTGTGAAAGCGGAAGTCCGGGAACCGCGTGCCGCCGGTTTCGATGCTGTTCTCCTCACCGGCGACTGCGGCGGGGCGACGGTCGAGGTGCTGGACACGGTGCCGCTGGTCGAGCTCATATGGCACCGACGGTCGCAACCTCAATCCCCTTCGTCGCGCGTTGGACGACTCGCTCGATGTCCTCTGCGAGGGCGCTGCGACCCGATGGCCCTCCCCATTTCCGGCAAGCCTGGCGACCCGTCCAATGGGCGGTAAATCCAATGCGACTGTCGAGGCGCTACTGGAGAGGCGACAAGCAGGACGCTCTCCTCGTTAGCGCCGCTTCTTCAGAAGCTCAAGCGCACGTGCCATGTCAGCACGATCTTCCGTCGCGACGACCCAGTGCTCATCGCAGCTCACACAGTACGCTTCGATCTCGGCGCCCGCGTCGAGAAGCTGCTCGAGCTCCTCGTTCGTTAGACCTGCCATCAAGCGGTCCCGAAGGTGTTTGCACGCGAGAAGTTCGGGGCGAAGCACCGCTACGCCATGGCACTCCATACTCACCAGCAGCACCCACACGTGCACCTGGTCGTTAAGGCCGAGGGCATCGACGGTCGGCGCCTCCACATCGACAAAGCCATGCTGCGAGAGTGGCGCGAGGATTTCGCCCAAATGATGCGGGATCAGGGCATCGCCGCGAACGCCACTCCGCGAGCGGCCCGCGGTCAGGGCAAGAAGGCGATGCCGGCGCCCGCTTACCAGACCAGGCACCACGGGCGTTCGCACGCGCTTCGCGCACAGGTCGAGAGTATCGCTTGCGAGCTCTCAAGAACGGGCTCGGTCCGCGACCCAGCCCACAATAAGCTAGCCGAGACTCGAAACGCGGTCGTTGCCGGATGGAAGGCGGTCGCTAATGCCCTGGACGCTCAGGGCGAGATCGTCCTGGCGGGCGAAGTGCGCTCTTTCGCCACGCGCCTGCCGCCGGTGCTGACCGACCGGGAACGTCTGGCGGCGGATTTTATTCGTCATGTAAAGGCGGAAAGGTCTGCGAGAACCCGGGGACACGAGCCGACCCGTGATCGCACGGACGATAGAACGCGCTAAAGGTCTAAGCACACATGAGCATTGACAACAAGCAGATGGAGCTCCTGGTGCCGGTGGCCACCACTCAGCGTCGGCCGCGAAAACCATCCACGCCGCGTCTTCAAGACAAGCAGCACGTGGAACGGTTACCGGGGATCGACCAGGTGCTCGGCACGCACGACATCGAACGCATTACCGGTCGACACCGCTGCACGATCTACCGCTGGGTAAGAGCTGGGACATTCCCGGAGAAACGCGCGGGCGGTGGTCACGGCTGGCTCCGGTCCGACGTCGAGCGATGGCTACAGGGAGGCGACCCTTCCCCTAAACAAATACTTTAGTCGTGGCGTCAATTCGCGTAAGCGTTGCGCCCTCGGGCGCTTCATCGGTGACTTCGACGAAGCAGTTGCTTCCGGCCCAGTTCTGCGGGAACAACGCAAGGCAACGCTTTGGAACCTGGCGAGCTGACGGATAAAGAATTCCATTGATCCCGGCCGCGAGGGCGATGCGCCCGAAGATCTGTGAGTTCGAAGGGAGATCAAACTGCTGCGGGAGCATCCGCCAGTTGGGATGGAGGAGCTGGCGTTGGAGGGTAGTCGGCGAGCGCACGAGCCATGGTGGCGGGTGAAGGCCAAGCGTTCTCGCCAGCCGCCGAACGTCCTTGGGAATGGGGAATTCTCGAAGCACGCCGGCGAAGAGTTTCAAGGCCTCCGGGTTCCCCACGTCGATCACCGTTTCCGCCATCCCGCGAAGCCGAACCTGCGTGAAGGACCCTGGTGCGCGCAGCGCAAGCTCCTGTACCGAGAGCCCCTCCGACTTCGGTGTCGAGGGTGCCGCGAACCGCTCGCGAAATGCCGCCTCGTAGTCCTCGGCGATGTACAGCGCTGGAAAGGGCGTGAACGCTCCTGGACTCAGGTCGGCTCCGATGTTGAAACGCCGTAACCGGTAATTCCGCGGCGTCTGGCTTACGCGGCGAGGGTGTGCAAGTCTGAGTGCAGCGGGCTGGCGGCGAAGTGTTGTTTCCAGAGCCTCGGTGTCAGTTCAGCCACACGCGCGGCCGGATGGCTCGAGACACGCTGCAGGACATCGACCAAGTAGGTGTACGGGTCGATGCCGTGCAAGCGGCAAGTGACGATGAGGCTCTGGGCGATGCCGACGTGCTCGGCGCCGAGCTCAGTCCAGGTGAACAACCAGTTGCGCCGCCCCATAGGGATGGCGCGCAGGGCGCGCTCGAGGTGATTGGTGTCGATCGGCACATCCGGATCGGTGAGAAAGACCTCGAGCCCGAGGCGGCGCGTGCGCAGGTACTGGAGCGCCTGGACGAAGGGATTGCTGGGCAGGAGCCCTTGCCGCTCGAACTGGCGATCGATCCAGGCAAAGAAGGCCTCGACCCGCGGCTTGCTGTGCGTGAGGCGATGCCAGCGTTTGCTCTCACCCACCAGGGCGGTTGCCCGGATCTGCTCCTCGATGGCATAGAGCGCGGCGATCTGCTCGAGTCCCTGGTGCACGGCATCTGGATCTGCGGCCTGCGCCTCGAACAGTGCTCGGCGCCCGTGCGCCCAGCACTGCGCGTGGGTGAGCCCGGTCTTCTGGGCGTAGCTGTGGTAGGCGGCGTAGCCGTCGGTGACCAGGACCGCATCGGGGGCATGCCGCACGCCTAAGGCTGTGCGCACATGCTCGGCGGCACGGGACGGGAAGTAGGGGAAGCACACCTCATCGCGCTCGCCATAGATCGGCCAGAAGTAGGCACTCTTCATCTTGCCGTGACCGGCGCGCCCGGCCTTGATCGGGGTCTCATCCATGGCCTTCACGCGGCTTGTCCGGATGGAGCTGAGCTGGGCCTCATAGAGCGGCTCGAGCAGGCCAATGCCCTGCTGGATGAGCTGCGTCAGCCACGGCCGGCTCACCCGGATGCCTGCATCGCTCAGGCGCTGATGCTGGCGATACAGCGGCAGGTGGTAAGCCATCTTGTCCACGATGAGGCCGGCGATGAAGCTCACATCGGCGCGGCTGCCCTCGATGACCCCCTGAGGAGCCGGCGCACAGCTGATCTCACTCGTGTCGGTGCGCTTGATCACACGCCGCACGTACTTCAAGACCACGTAGCTCCCCGGGCGCTGCGCCAAGCGGTAGCTGACCTTCTCCCCGATCACCTCGAACTGATCGGGGGCGAGACCCTTATCCTCCGCGCCCTTCACCACGATCGTCTCGATCGGGACGCGGCTCTCGTCGAAGAACGGGACACTCTCGCTCTCGCCCACCGCATCGCGCTGTCCCAGGCGGCGGGTGTGCGCGGCCACGGTGCGGGTCTTCACCGGGGCGGACGATTCGGGCAGCGGCAGCTGGGAAAGGTTCAGCTGCTGGGCGTTCGCCAAAACCGACAGCCGCTCGCTCTTTTGCCCGAACACCTGACGGCGAAACCACTCAAGCTGTCGCGTGAGATCGGCGATCTGCACCCGCTGCGTCTCGATCATCGCCAGCAAACTATGGACGTCCGCTGCGGGGCGCTGTGGATCGAGCGTGTCAGGTTCCGCCACACGCGCATTTTACCGCATCGCAACCGATGCAGGCGCATCGTACGCAGAAATTTTTACGTGTTGGTATCGCTTGCGCAGCCGACCCGGCTCGATCCCTTCCAACATCAGCTTCAGCCCCGTCCAGTCCATCTCGCGCGAGCGTACCTGTTGCCAATCGCTGATGAATCGCCCCGCTTCCAGCCGCTTACTCCAGATACAAAACCCGCTGCGGTCGAAATACAGCACGCGCATCTGTGTCGCGCGGCGGCTCACGAACACATACAGCGACCCATCGGTGGGATCGCAACTGAGCTCCTGCCGCACCAACACCTGCAAGCCATCAAACGAGCGGCGCATGTCGCAGGGTTGTCCGTACAGCTGCACCCGGATCTGACCTTCCGGAAAGAACATCAGCCGCGCACCAGGCTCAATACCACCCCGCCGCCCAACTCCAGCCGAATCTCACAGCCCGACCCGCCTGCCCCTAACTCGCCCAGATCCACAAAGGACTGCTTCGCCTTCCCACCACGTGGTCGCTGTGTTCGCTGCGCCTGCGGCCCGGGCGAGCTCTCCAGCTTCGTGCGCCAGCGCCGAAATATCCCGGGGTTGATCCCCTCCTGCCGGCAAAACTGCGACGTCAGCAGTCCGCTGGTCGCATGCCGTGCAAAGATCTCTCGCCACGTCGCCTCGTCCCGATGTATCCGCTTGACCTGTTCCATCTGCACGCTCCGAATGAAACTCTCAGAGCGCCAGTGTCCACACCGCGTCTCCATAAGACCAGAACGCCGCGGAGTTACCGGTTACGAAACGCCCACCCTCGCCCTTCAGGCTCCCGGTTACGGAGAGCGGCTGCAGGCCGTATCGGTAGTCGAGAATGCGGCTCCAGCCTTCAAACGACAGGGACGGAAGCGCCTGAGACCGCAGAGCCTCGAGCAGCCGGGCTTCGTTGCGCTGTCGAAGCGGCTCGAGTTCGAAATAAAGTGCGCGCTGCAGTCCGTCGAGGTTGCCCTTCGTAGCAAGCCACTGGCGGAGCGACGCCTGAGTGAAGCGCTCTAGTTCTATAAGGGACGGAAGGTCGGGCTCGCCGCTCCGGAGCGGACGCCGCGCTTCAGGAGGCCGCGGCCGACGATTCCGCCGCATGTCCCCTGCCCCTAGTGCGCTGGCTAGCGGCGTTTTCTTCCAGCGCCTCCATTACGAAGCGACGGAGCTTCTCGTACCGCCCATAGCGGATCATGTCCCGCGGGGTAATGTTTCCTAGCAGCGGATTTACGGTCTTGAACCAGAGCGCTGTCTTGACGCGTTCACCGACGAAGAACTGCGCAACCAGGCCGCAGATGTTCGCGATCTCCTGGAGGCGATCGAGGACTTCTTTCGGTATCTTTTGATCGAATCGCACAGACGCCGGCGCGACGCCCGAAAGCTTGGCCACGTCGCGCTTGTTGAGGTCGAGGAAATCGACCACCTCTCGGGCATTGAGCGTCTGGTCCGCCCAGAACCCGAGGTAGTCCTTGTCAGGAACCGTAGCGAAAAGAGTTCGTGATGCAGGCATGCAATCCGTCCAGTGCGCTCAGTATAGCCGCCAGCGCGGAGAAGAACCACGACTTGACCACGTTCTGACCAAGGATGCCAAGGATGCCTCGAGGACCCAGGATTCTCGGCCCACCCTTTCAAAGAGGGCACGAGCTTGGGGGTGGTGGCGATCCTCGGCGACGAGGTGCGCAAAGAAGGCGCTGGTATCAACGAAGACGCGTCTCACGGCTTCGTCGCGTAACTCTCCGCCAGATACCCGTTCTTGTTGCTCGAGATGTCGTCAACGTCCGCGTGCCCCGTGCCGGCACGCGCGAGCCATCGCCGCATGGCTGCCCGCCGGCGACCCTCGCTCGGAGTCCGACCACGACCAGCATTGGCCTGCAGATCCGCAACCAGCCGTTGCCGCTCCTCCTCGGAAAGGTGGCGGACCTGATCGAGGATTTCTTCCAGCGTTAGTCGGGCATTCATAGAAACAGACCTTACCCCACGTACCGCGTCGAATCGATCAGACGAGTATAGATTCCGGTCGACGATATGAACCGAAGCTTCGACCATTTTTCGACAAGATCTCAAAGCAAGGGTGCGTACGGTTGGCGAGCAAAAGGACGGTCCCAGGGAAATGGGACCACTCATGGGACCACCGGAGGTTTTTGAGATGCTCTGAAAGGCTGGTCGGAGCGCCGAGATTTGAACTCGGGACCCCTTGCACCCCATGCAAGTGCGCTACCAGACTGCGCCACGCTCCGACACGATTTGTTCTTCTCAATGGGTCCGGCGCTGGGGACCGGCGCCGCAGGCGGAATGATACTTGCCTTTTGCCGCCGGCGTCAGGCGGCCGCCGGAAGAGCTACTTGCCCCCGCCGACCTCGAGCATCTTGAACGAGTGCTGCAGGAGCTCCAGCTTGCGGGTCATCGCTTCCTGCGGCTGTACCCCTTCCATCGAGACCTCGAGCCCGTAACGGATGGTGGCGTCCGGCCGGGAGCCCTGCGCGGCGATGCTGACCCGCGTCTGGCCCTCCTCGCTGTCGACCTTGCCGTTATAGGGGAAGCTCCCATTCTTCAACTTGGCCCAGCTGTCCTGGAAGCCTTCGGGGAGCGAGCTCGGCGGCTCGGTGCGACGCGCGGCGTGGACCCAGTTATGCGTGTGCAGGCTCTCGGCGACTACGACCCGGTTGACCCTCCAGCTGGCGCTGTCCCCCTCGCGGGAGAAGCCGAAGTCGAGGAAGAGCATGCTGTCCTTGCTGAGCTTCACGAGCTCCGGCTTCACCTCGAGCTCGTAGCGGTCCGAGCGGAAGGCGACTTCCCGCTGCGGATCGATCTCGATCTTGAGCGCCTCGAATGCCTTGGGCTGCACGTCCTTTTGCGCCAGGTAGTCCTGCCACTGAGTGAGCGTGCCCGCCATCGTCACGTACAGGTAATCGCAAATCAGCTGATGGGTAATGCGCAGGAGACCGACGAAGCCGCTGTTGATCTGGCCGAGGATCGCGACGTAACCCTCGGGCGTGGGGAGACTCACGACCGTGAGGATCTGATCGTCGTAGGGAATGGCCCAGTCGCGCACGCGCCAAGTGCGTCCCCACCGGTCGGTGAACTCGCTCGAGCTCTTCGGCTTGCCGAGGGACGTCACGCGGACGGCTTCGCTGCCAACCGTACGCTTGAGCGTATAGGCCTTGAGCAGCAGGTCCAGGTACAGCTTGTCATCGCCATAGAGCGTGCCGAGACTGACATCGTCCGGAGCGCGCAGCCGGACAAAAGCGCCCGACAACTCTACGAAACCGTTGTGATCGAGCTGCACGGTCTGACGCTGGCCTGCGCCGGCCACCCACACCTTGTTGGCGTCCTCGTGCATCAGCAGCGGAAACGCTGCGCGCTCGTTCGTACGCAGCAACTGCTCGGAGCCCGTGCCGTGCGGAAACAGATGATCGGCATTGTCCTTCAGCAGCTTCGCGGTGACGTCCCGGCCCTCCTGCAGCATGAGATCGAGGAGGGTGGCGTACAGGTCACTGAGCGATTTCGGCAGATCGAAGCGTTGATTGAATCGGGTCGTCTCGGCCGCATCGACCATCGGCAGACGCGCGGGCGCGCGGCCGTCGACTCTGCCCTCGCCTTCCTTCGCGTTGACGAGCTCGGCGATGGGTAAGGCGACGTTGAGATTCTCCGAAGGCGACTTGCGCAGCACGATGCCGATCACCTTGCCGCGCGCATCGACCAGCGGTCCGCCGCTGTTACCCGGCGACGCCGCCGCCGAGAAGCGCAGCCACTGCCACTGCCCGTCGAGCTCTTCGGGTGTGTCCGAGGTGTACACACCGTCGCGAATGACCACGCCCTCTCCGAGCGCATTGCCGACGGCGTACACGACCTCGTTGAGCGCGGGTTTGCTGCCGGGCGTCAGGGCCTGCACGTTCTTCGGCGGATCGCGCAGCGAGAACACCACGAAGTCGCGGCGGGTCGAGTACTTGAACACCTGGTCGATGTCATAGACCTTCCCGGCCCCATCGCGCAGCGCCGGGGGCCCGTAGAGGCTCCCGAGGCCGACGCCGATCACGTGCGCGGCGGTCACGTAGCGATTCGGGCCGATCGCGAACGCCGTGCCCACCGAGCGGTACTTGTCAATGCGCTGCTGGTAGGGAATGAGGTCCATCGGCAGCTCGTGCTCGTAGCTGACACCGGCCTCGGGGGGCTTCAACTGCACCACTTCGAAGGTGGCGGCACGAATGTGCTGCTGGACACTGCTGCTTAAGTCCGCGGCGTGCGCCAGCGGCACCGAGCCGAGGCCGGCGATGAGCGCGAGGCTGCGGAGCAGGAAAAAGAGCCGGGAATATCGCGCGCGCAAGCGGTGGGTCAGCGGCGCAGAACCTTGATCAGTTCCTCGAGCTCGGTCCGCATCTGCTTGACGATCTGCTGGCTCTGCGTGACGTCGGTGCGCGCCTCCTCGCCCGTGAGCTTGTTGCGCGCGCCGCCGATGGTGAAGCCCTGGTCATAGAGAAGGCTGCGAATCTGACGGATGACGATCACGTCCTGGCGCTGGTAGTAGCGGCGGTTGCCGCGGCGCTTGACGGGCTTGAGCTGCGGGAATTCCTGCTCCCAATAGCGCAGCACGTGCGGCTTGACGCCACACAGCTCGCTTACCTCCCCGATCGTGAAATAGCGCTTACCGGGAATGGCGGGCAGCTGGGCGTTATTCTTTGGCTCCAACATAGGCTTCGACCCGTGCCTTGAGTTTTTGCCCTGGACGGAAGGTCACCACGCGCCGCGCGCTGATCGGAATCTCCTCTCCGGTCTTCGGATTGCGCCCGGGGCGCTGGTTCTTGTCGCGCAGATCGAAATTCCCGAAGCCGGAGAGCTTGACCTGCTCTCCGCCCGAGAGTGCCGCGCGGACCTCCTCGAAGAAGAGATCCACGAGCTCGCGGGCCTCACGCTTGTTGAGACCCAGCTGGTTGAACAATGCTTCCGCCATCTCCGCTTTGGTCAGGGCCATTTATTTATTCTCTGATTCTCGCGTTCAAGCTCTCTCGCAGCTCCGAAACCACAGAGGCCATGAGGCGCTCTACATCGTCGTCGGTTAGAGTGCGAGAAATGTCTTGAAAAATCAAGCCTAAAGCGACGCTTTTTCGACCGGGTTCGAGGCCGGGACCACGATACACGTCGAAAACACGGAGACCACGCAGGAGGCTTGAGGTCGCCAAGGTTACACGCTCGGCGAGCCTACTTAAAGTCACCGACTCATCCACGACCACGGCCAGGTCCCGACGCACCTGCGGAAAGCGCGACAGCTCTTGGTGCACCGCCCTCTTGACAGCAAGCGCCGAGAGGTCCAGCTCGAAGAGCACCGGCGCATATGTAAAGTCCAGCTCCTTGGCGAGCGCCGGGTGGAGCTCCCCGAGCCAGCCGACGCGCGCGCCGTCGCGCAGCACGCGCGCGCTGCGACCCGGATGCAGCGCCGGATGCGCATCGGCCGCGAATGTGAAGGCCGCCGGCACTCCGGTCGCTGCAAAGAGCGCTTCCAGATCGTCCTTGACGTCGTAGAAGTCGACCATCGCACGCTCTTCTTTCGACACGCCCCACTGCTCGGGCAGTCGCGCGCCACTCGCGAGTCCGGCGAGCGTCGCGATTTCCCGCGCGCCCGCGCCCGCTGCCGGCTCGAAGCGCGCTGCCTGCTCGAAGAGCCGCACGCGCTCCTGCTGGCGGCGCTCGTTGTCGCGTGCCACCTTGAGAAGCCCCGGCCAGAGCGAGACGCGCATCGCCGACAGGTCGGAAGAGAGCGGATTCGCGAGCGCGAGAGCGCCGCTCGAGCCAAACAGCCGCTGCTGGAGCGCGGGGTCGACGAACGCAAAGGTCACGGTCTCCTGGTAGCCGCGCGCCGCAAGCACTTCGAGCAGCGCGGTCTCCGGCGGCTGCTCCGCGGGGAGCCTCGGGAAGCGCTGCGGGATCAGCGCATCCGTCTCCGGGATGCGCTCGAAGCCGACGATGCGCGCGACCTCCTCGATCAGATCCGCCTCGATGGCGATATCGAAGCGGTGCGCGGGCGGGGCCACGTGCCAGCTGTCCTTCGCGGCCTTGACCTTCATGCCGAGCGCGGTGAGAGCGGAGGCCACCTGCCTCGCGGGCAGCGCGACGCCGAGGAGCCGGCTGAGCTGCTTCGCGCGCAGCGTCACCGGCCGGCGCTTGGGCTGATCCCTGGCGGACTGCGTGACTTCGACGGGGCCGGCGTGGCCGCCGGCGATCGGCGTGAGGAGCTCGAGTGCGCGGCGGATGGCACGCGCCTGCTGCGTCGGATCGACGCCCCGCTCGAAACGCTGGCTCGCATCCGTCGTGAGCCCGACGCGCCGTGCGCGTCCCATGATCGCCGCGGGCGAGAAGTACGCCGACTCGAAGAAGATCTCCTCCGTCTCCTCGCTCACCGCGGTGCGCTCGCCGCCCATGACGCCGGCCAGCCCGACCGGCCCCTGGGCATCGGCGATGAGCAGCATGTCGCGCTCGGCCTCGATCTCCCGGCCGTCGAGGAGCCTGAGGCGCTCGCCGCGCTGTGCCAGGCGCACCCTGATGCCGCCCTTGAGCCGTTTGAGATCGTAGGCATGCATCGGCTGCCCGAGCTCGAGCATCACGTAGTTGGTGACATCGACCACCGGGCTGATGGAGCGCAGCCCCGCGCGACGCAGCCGCTCGCGCAGCCACAGGGGAACGACCGCGCGATTGTTCACGCCCTTGACGATGCAGCCGGCAAAGCTCGGGCAGGCCCGAGGTGCGGCGAGCTGCACCTTGAAGCGCTCCTTGTGCGCCTCGGGGACCGTCCGGATCGCGCGTGGCACAAGCGCCCGACCGAGGAGCGCCGACACTTCGCGCGCCATCCCTAAGATCGACATGGCATCGCCGCGGTTCGGCGTCACGTTGAGATCCAGCACCGGCTCATCGAGCTCGAGGTAGGCGCGCAGCGCCTTCCCGACGGGCGCATCGGCGGGGAGTTCGAGGATCCCGCCCGAGCTCTCGGCGAGCCCGAGCTCCTTCGCCGAGGCGAGCATGCCCTGCGACTCGACGCCGCGGAGCTCGGCCGCGTTGATCGTGAGATCGCCCGGCAGCTTCGCGCCGACGATCGCGAGCGCGCTCTTCAGTCCGGCCCGCGCATTCGGCGCCCCGCAGACGATCGTGAGCGGCGCCCCGCTCCCTCGCGAGACACGGCAGACCTTGAGGCGGTCGGCCCGTGGGCGGCGCTCGGCCGTGACGATCTCCCCGACCACGACTCCGGTGAAGGGTGGTGCCGCGGTTTCCAGCGCCTCGAGCTCGAAGCCCGCCATGGTGAGGCGCGCACCGAGCTCCGGCGCCCCCCACGGCACCTTCACCCATTCATTGAGCCAGCTGTAGGGAACCTTCATGCGAAGGCCGCCCGGAACTGCCTGAGGAACCGCAGGTCGTTCTCGAAGAAGAGCCGCAGGTCATTCACCCCGTAACGCAGCATCGCTAATCGGTCGATGCCGGCGCCGAAGGCGTAGCCGGTGTAGCGCTCGGGATCGATCCCGCTCGCCTTGAGCACGTTCGGGTGCACCATGCCGCAGCCGGAGATCTCGAGCCAGCCGGTCTGCTTGCAGGTGCGGCAGCCCTTGCCGTCGCAGAAGACGCACGACATGTCGACTTCGGCGGAAGGCTCGGTGAAGGGAAAGTACGACGGCCGCAGCCGCATCTTGAGATCGCGCTCGAAGAACGCCTGGAGAAACCCGTGCAGCGCCGCCTTCAGGTTCGCGAAGCTCACGTTCTCATCGACCACCAGCCCCTCGAGCTGATGGAACATGGGTGCGTGCGTCATGTCGGAGTCGCGCCGGTAGACGCGCCCCGGCGCGATGAGGGCAATCGGCGCGCCGTGCTTCAGGAGTGAGCGGATCTGCACCGGCGAGGTGTGCGTGCGCAGCAGCCGCCCGTCCGGGAAGTAGAACGTGTCGTGCAGTGCGCGTGCCGGGTGATCCGGCGGAATGTTGAGCGCCTCGAAGTTGTGGAAGTCGTCCTCGATCTCCGGGCCCGAGGCGACCTCGAATCCCGCGCGGCGAAACAGCGTCTCGATGCGCTGCCGCGCGCGCGTCAGCGGATGAAGGCCGCCCGCCTCCTCGCCCCGTCCGGGGAGCGTCACGTCGAGACGGCCGGCGGTGAGCTCACGCTCGATCGCCACGCGCTCGAGAGCGACGCGCCGCGCCTCGATCGCCGCCTGCAGCTTCTCCTTCGCCTCGTTGATACGCGCGCCCGCGGCGGGCCGCTCGGCAGCGGGCAGCGCGCCCAGGGACTTCAGCTGCTCGGTGAGCGCGCCCTTCTTGCCGAGCCAGCGCACGCGCGCCTCCTCGAGCGAAGCGAGCGTCCCGCAGGCCGCGACTTCATCGAGCGCCTGGCCGACGAGGGCCGTGAGGTCTGCCAAGACCTACCCCGCTTCAGGCGATGCCGAGGGCGGTCTTCGCTTGCTGCGCGATGGCGCCGAACGCCGCGGTGTCGTGAACGGCAATGTCCGCGAGCACCTTGCGATCGATCTCGACGCCGGCCTTGTTGAGGCCGTCGATGATGCGGCTGTAGGAGAGGCCGTGCAGGCGTGCCGCCGCGTTGATGCGCGCGATCCACAACGCGCGGAACTCCCGCTTGTTCTGCCGCCGGTCGCGGTAGGCGTACTGGCCCGCCTTGATGACCGCCTGCTTGGCGGCGCGATAGACCTTGCGGCGGGCGTTGTAGTAGCCCTTCGCCTTGCCTAAGACTTTCTTGTGACGGCGCCCGGCCGTCACGCCACGCTTGACTCGTGCCATGCTGTTGCTCGCTTAAACTCGATGAGACTTAACGGTGGTAGGGGAGCAGCTGCTCGACGCGGCCCACATCGGTGGAGTCCACGAGACTTGAGCCGCCGGAACGTGCGTGGCGTTTGAGCTTGCGGGTTTTGTGGCCGAGATTGTGGCGGCGGTTGGCCGCGTACCGCTTGAAGCCCTTCGCCGTCTTGCGAAAGCGCTTGGCCGCGGCCCGGTTGGTCTTCAACTTGGGCATCGATAGGACTCCTTACATTGTGTAGCCCCGTTCGCAAGGCGCTTGAGACAAGCGCCCGCTACGGGCGAACGATCCAACGGCCTCAGCAGCCTCTATATAGAGAGCCGCGAAGGGCCCGCCCGATCGTTACTTCTTCTTCGGTGCAAATACCATGACCATCTGCTTACCTTCCATGAGCGGGTTCTGCTCGACCACCGCATGTGCGGCGAGGTCGCCTGAAACCCGGTCGAGGAGCTTGCGCCCGAGGTCCTGGTGCACCATCTCACGGCCACGGAACCGTAAGGTCACCTTGGCCTTGTCGCCCTCGGTGAGGAAGCGCGTCAGATTACGCAGCTTGATCTGGTAATCCGACTCTCCCGTGCCGGGACGAAACTTCACTTCCTTGACCTGAATCTGCTTCTGCTTGCGCTTGGCGGAGTGGGCTTTCTTGTTCTGCTCGAACAGGAACTTGCCGTAATCCATGATCCGCACCACCGGTGGCTCTGCGGTCGGGGACACCTCGACCAGATCCAACTCGGCAGAGGACGCCATCTGCAGCGCCTCGTAGCGGGACATCACCCCGGCCTGCGACCCGTCGGCCGCGATCACACGCAGTTGCGGCGCGCTGATTTCGTCGTTGCGCCGGACCCGCTTCGTTGCACTAGCGATTCGTCAACCCTCCATACTCAATAATGTGTCAACCCTCCATACTCGTGCGGCCGCGGCTGTCGACTTCGGCATGGAGCCGTTCGGCGAACGTCTCCGGACTCATAGTGCCTAGGTCCTTGCCGCCGCGCGTGCGCACTGCAAGTAGATTGCCGGCCACTTCCTTGTCGCCCGCCACCAGAAGATACGGAACACGCCTGAGCGTGTGCTCGCGGATCTTAAAGCCCACCTTCTCGTTGCGCAAGTCTGACTCGACCCGAAAGCCCTGATTTTTCAGGGTTTCCGTAACACGCCGGACATACTCGTCCTGCCGGTCGGTGATAGTCAGCGCAACCGCCTGGACCGGGGCGAGCCACGCCGGCAGCCGCCCCGCATGGTGCTCGAGGAGAATCGCAAAAAAGCGCTCCAGCGAGCCGAACATCGCGCGGTGCAGCATCACCGGGGTGCGCTTGGCGCTCTTGTCGTCGATGTAGTAGGCACCGAGGCGCTCGGGCATGTTGAGGTCGACCTGCAGCGTCCCGCACTGCCAGTCCCGCCCGATGGCATCCCGGAGCACGAACTCGAGCTTGGGTCCGTAGAAAGCCCCCTCGCCCCGGTTGAGCGTGTAGTCGATCCCGGCGGCCTGACAGGCGGCGGTGAGCGCGGCTTCCGCGCGGTCCCAGATGGCGTCGCTCCCGATGCGCTTCGGCGGGCGATCGGAGAACTTGATCGCGACCTCCTCGAAACCGAAGTCGCGGTAAATGTCGAGGATGAGCCGCGTGATCGCCACGCACTCGGAGGTGATCTGCTCCTCGGTGATGAAGCAGTGGCCGTCGTCCTGCGTGAAGGCCCGCACTCGCATGAGGCCGTGGAGCGCGCCCGAGGGCTCGTAACGGTGCACCTTGCCGAACTCGGCGAGCCGCACCGGGAGCTCGCGATAGCTGCGCAGGCCGTGCTTGAAGATCTGCACGTGCCCGGGGCAGTTCATGGGCTTGATGGCGTAGAGCCGCTCGTCCGGAGTCTTGGTGAGATACATGCTCTCGCCGAACTTCTCCAGGTGCCCGGACTGCTGCCAGAGCGCCGCGTCCATGAGCTCGGGCGCGTTGACTTCCTCGTAGCCGGCCGCACTCTGCCGTTCGCGCATGTACTGGATGAGGGTCTGGAAGACCGTCCAGCCCTTGGGGTGCCAGAACACCGCGCCCGGCGCCTCCTCCTGCAGGTGAAAGAGATCCTGCTCCTTGCCGATACGGCGATGGTCGCGCTTCTCCGCCTCCTCGAGCCGATGCAGGTAGGCGTCCAGCTGCTTCTTGTCGGGCCAGGCGGTGCCGTAGATCCGCTGCAGCATCTCGTTGCGCGAATCGCCGCGCCAGTAAGCGCCCGCAACCTTGGTGAGTTTGAAGGCCTTGAGCTTGCCGGTCGACGGCACGTGCGGGCCGCGGCACAGATCCACCCAGTTGCCCTGGCCGTAGAGGCTGATCTGCTCCTTCTCGGGGATCCCGGCGATGATCTCCGCCTTGTAGATCTCGCCGAGGTTGCGGAAGAACTTCACCGCCTCATCGCGCGGCATGACGCGACGATCGACCTTCTGGTCCGCCTGCACGAGCTCGGTCATCTTCGCCTCGATCTTCGCGAGATCCTCGGGCGTGAACGCCCGCGCGTAGGCAAAGTCGTAGTAGAAGCCGTCCTCGATGACGGGGCCTATGGTCACCTGCGCTTCGGGAAAGAGCTCCTTCACCGCCTGGGCGAGAAGATGCGCCGTCGAGTGACGGATCACCTCGAGCCCGTCCTTGTCCTTGTTCGTCACGATCGCGAGGTTGGCGTCGCCTGCGATCACGTAGGAGGTATCGACGAGCTTGCCGTTGACGCGCGCGGCGAGCGCGGCCTTGCGCAGGCCCGCGCCAATATCGCCCGCCACCTCGTCCACCGTCACCGGGTGGTCGAAGCGGCGCTGACTGCCATCGGGCAACGTGACTATGGGCATATCGCGGACGATCCTAAGGCACAGCAAAAAAGGGCGCTCCGGGGCGAAAGGCCCGAAGGAGCGCCCTCTTCGCAACTATCTGGTAGGCGCGAGTGGGATCGAACCACCGACCACCACCATGTCAAGGTGATGCTCTACCACTGAGCTACGCGCCTACAAAAACCTCCCTAAAGAGCACAAGCTCTCTACAGGAGGGGCGCGCACGATACAAGAAGGAGAGGATTTTAGGCAAGCTAATGCGAGACAATCCAAGAACTTAGGATGGCGCCGTGGATGCCGGCGCCCTTAGAAGGAGCACCGATGGAGACACTTCAGAAACGCACACTGGGCGAGGGCCTCGAGGTCGCGGCTCTCGGACTCGGCTGCATGGGCCTGAGTCACGCCTACGGACCTCCCACGGACCGAGGAGAAGCCCTCGCGCTGATCCGGGCTGCCGTCGAGCGCGGCGTGACTCTCTTTGATACCGCGGAGATCTACGGCCCGTTCACCAATGAGGACCTGGTCGGCGAAGCGCTGGCGCCCTTTCGCCGGCAGGTCGTTATCGCCACCAAGTTCGGCTTCCACGTCGTCGACGGCAAGCAGCAGGCGGGCCTCGACAGTCGCCCGCAGCACATCAGGGAGGTCGTGGAGGCATCCCTCCGGCGCCTGCAGACCGACGTCATCGACCTTCTCTATCAGCACCGGGTCGATCCGCAGGTGCCCATCGAGGACGTCGCAGGGGCCGTCAAAGACCTGATCCGCCAGGGCAAGGTGCGGCACTTCGGCCTCTCCGAGGCGGGCGTGAGCACGATCCGCCGCGCCCATGCGGTGCAACCGGTTACCGCGCTGCAGAGCGAGTACTCGCTCTGGTGGCGCGAACCGGAGCGGGAGCTGCTGCCGGCGCTGGAGGAGCTCGGCATCGGGCTGGTTCCCTTCAGTCCACTCGGAAGAGGATTTCTCACCGGCGCCATCGACGAGAACACCCGGTTCGATTCCAAGGACTTCCGCAACAACCTGCCGCGCTTCGCGCCGGAAGCACGCAAGGGCAATCAGGCCCTGATCGCTCGTCTGGGTGAAATCGCCGCGCAAAAAAACGCGACGCCGGCGCAGATCGCCCTCGCCTGGCTCCTGGCACAGAAGCCCTGGATCGTGCCGATTCCCGGCACGACAAAACGGCACCGATTGGAGGAGAACCTCGGCGCGCTGCGCATCGCGCTGACGCCCGATGAGCTGCACGACATCGACAGCGAGGTCTCCGCCATTACGGTCGAGGGTGATCGCTACCCGAAGGAACTGCAGGCGCAGGTGAATCGCTAGAGCCAGGCACTTACGAAGGGACCGGAAGTCCGAGCTCGAGCTGCTTCAGGCGCTCGATCTCATCGCGTAAGCGGGCGGCCTCCTCGAATTCGAGATTGCGTGCCCGGCGCAGCATCTCCGCCTCGAGCTTCTTGATCTCCTTGACCAGCACCTCGGGCCTGAGGTCGGCGGGTGTCAGCGGCCGGGCACCTCGCCGGCCGCGCCCGAGCGGCCCAACCGCGGAGGCCCCTTCCGCCCGCGCGCCCTCCATGATGTCGGTGACTGCCTTTTGAATGCCGCGCGGGGTGATGCCGTGCTCGGTGTTGTAGTCGAGCTGCTTCTGGCGGCGGCGGTTGGTCTCCTCGATCGCGCGCTGCATGGAGCCGGTGAGGCGAGCGGCGTAGAGAATCGCCCGCCCGTGAATATTGCGCGCGGCGCGGCCGATGGTCTGGATGAGGGAGTTGTCCGAGCGGAGAAAGCCCTCCTTGTCCGCATCGAGCACCGCCACCAGGGCCACCTCGGGCATGTCGAGACCCTCGCGCAGCAGGTTGATCCCGACCAGCACGTCGAACTTGCCTAAGCGCAGGTCGCGGATGATCTCGACGCGCTCCACCGTCTCGATGTCGGCGTGCAGGTACCGCACCCGCACCCCGTGCTCGCGCAGATAGTCGGTGAGGTCCTCGGCCATGCGCTTGGTGAGGGTCGTGATGAGAACCCGTTCGGAGCGTACGACGCACTTGCCGATCTCCGAGAGCACATCGTCGACCTGCGAGGCCACCGGGCGCACCTCGACCTCCGGGTCGACGAGTCCCGTGGGCCGCACCAACTGCTCGACCACCTGCGCCGAGCGCTTCGACTCGTATTGCCCGGGGGTCGCCGAGGCGAAGATCATCTGCGGCGCGAGTCGCTCCCATTCCTCGAACTTCAGCGGCCGGTTATCGAGCGCCGAGGGCAGCCGGAAGCCGTACTCAACCAGCACCTCCTTGCGCGAGCGATCGCCCTTGTACATAGCGCCGAGCTGCGGGATGGTCTGGTGGCTCTCATCGACAAAGAGCAGCGCGTTCTTGGGCAGATAATCGAACAGACACGGCGGCGGCTCACCCGACGCGCGCCCCGAGAGATAGCGCGAGTAGTTCTCGATGCCCGCGCAATAGCCGACCTCCCGGATCATCTCGAGGTCAAACTGCGTGCGCTGCTCGAGCCGCTGCGCCTCGAGCAGCCGCCCCGCCTCGCGCAGCTCCTTGAGGCGCACGCGCAAGTCGTCGCGGATCTGGTCCACCGCCCCCACCAGCCGCTCGCGCGGCGTGACGTAGTGGGTGCCAGGATAGACGGTGAAGCGCGGCACCTTGCGGGCGACAGCCCCGGTGAGCGGATCGAACAGCGTGATGGACTCGATGCGCTCGTCGCAGAGCTCGACGCGCACCGCCTCGCGCTCGGATTCGGCGGGGAAGATGTCGATGACATCGCCGCGCACGCGGTAGGTGCCCTGGGTGAGATCGAGCTCGTTGCGTGTGTACTGCATGTCCGCGAGGCGCCGCAGGAGCTTCCTCTGGTCGAGCGCATCGCCGCGCACCAGGTGCAGCACCATGGAAAGATACGCCTGCGGATCGCCTAAGCCGTAGATCGAGGAGACGGTCGCGACGATGATCGAATCGGGACGCTCGAGGAGTGCCTTGGTGGCGGACAAGCGCATCTGCTCGATGTGCTCGTTCACCGAGGCGTCCTTCTCGATATAAGTATCGGAAGACGGTACGTAGGCCTCCGGCTGGTAGTAGTCGTAGTAGGAAACGAAGTACTCGACCGCGTTGTGCGGGAAGAACTCGCGGAACTCCCCGTAGAGCTGCGCCGCCAGCGTCTTGTTGTGCGCGAGGACCATGGCCGGGCGCTGCACGCGCTCGATCACGGAGGCGGCGGTCATGGTCTTGCCGCTGCCGGTGACGCCGAGCAGCGTCTGATGCGCCAGCCCCTCGTTCAGCCCCTCGACGAGCTTCTCGATCGCCTGCGGCTGATCGCCCGCGGGGGCGTAATCGGCTTCGAGTTTGAAGGGCTGCTGCGCCATGGGAGAGCTGCGATCGGCGTCCGGAAGCCTCGCGCGCCATCCACCGCGGATGGCCCGAGCCGGTGCAATCCCTTAATATAGCGGCGGCACCCGAACTCAAGCGAAGTACCCAGGAAATTCAGTGACCTTGCCCCTCTCGCGGCGCGTCCAGCGCGTCAAGCCGTCCCCGACCCTGGCTGTGACCGCCCGCGCTGCCCGCCTCAAGGCGGAAGGGAAGGATGTCATCGGGCTCGGCGCCGGCGAGCCGGACTTCGATACCCCGCCGCAGATCGCGCAGGCGGGGATAGATGCGATCAGGAACGGCTTCACCCGCTACACCAACGTCGAGGGGATCGACGAGCTCAAGGACGCGATCATCGCGAAGTTCCAGCGCGACAACGCCCTCACCTACGAGCGCTCGCAGATCCTGGTCTCGACCGGCGCCAAGCAGACGATCTACAACCTCTGCATGGCGGTGCTCGATCCGGGCGATGAGGCCGTGATCCCGGCGCCCTACTGGGTGTCCTATCCTGACATGGTGCTGCTCGCGGACGGCCTGCCGGTGATGCCGCTCGCAGGTCTCGCGCAGGGCTACAAGATCACCCCGCGCCAGCTCGCCGCCGCGATCACGCCAAAGACGCGGCTGGTGATCCTGAACAGTCCGTGTAATCCGACGGGCGCGGCTTACACCGCTGCCGAGCTGCGTGGGCTCGGCGAGGTGCTGCTCGAGCATCCGCGGATCCTCATCGGCACCGATGACATGTACGAGAAGATCTACTGGGATCCCGAGCCCTTCACGAGTCTCGTCACGGCGGTGCCGGAGCTCTACCCGCGCACCATCACCATCAACGGCGTCTCCAAGGCCTACGCCATGACCGGCTGGCGCATCGGCTACTGCGGGGGACCCAGGGACATCGTCGCCGCGATGGCGACCATCCAGGGGCAGTCGACGTCGAATGCCTCGAGTATCTCGCAGAAGGCGGCGACCGCGGCCTTGAGCGGCGATCAGGGCTGCGTCGCCCGCATGACCGCGGAATTCAAGGCGCGACGCGACTTCGTCGTGAAGGCGCTCAACTCGCTCCCCGGGCTGAGCTGTCTGCCGGGGGCGGGCACCTTCTACGCCTTCGCCGACGTCTCGCGCGCCATGGCCTCGCTCGGCTGCCGCGACGATAGCGAGTTCGCCGAGCTCCTCCTCAACGAGGCAGGCGTCGCCGTGGTCCCGGGTTCGGGCTTCGGCGCACCGGGTCACGTGCGCCTCTCCTTCGCCTGCAGCCGGCAGACGCTCGAGAAGGCGATGGACCGGATCGCGCGGATCCTGGTCGAGCGCGTCGCGGCCTGAAGACTTGGCCCTGCGGCGCGCCAACCGCGCGCCAGGGGCGTGCGCCGACGCCCCATTTCGCGGCGGGTGAGTCATGGGGTACGCCTTCCTCGCCAACGCACTCGTCGTCGTCCACTTTGCGTTCACGGCATTCGTCGTGCTCGGTGGCTTTCTCACCTGGCGATGGCGTCGCGTGGCGTTCGCGCACCTGCCGGCGCTCGGCTGGGGCTGCTGGGTCGAGGCCTCGCACAGCGTGTGTCCGCTGACGCCGCTCGAGAATCACCTGCGCGCGCTCGGCGGCGTGGCCGGCTACAGCGGCGGTTTCATCGACCACTACCTCTTGCGGGTGCTCTATCCGCCCGGACTCACGCCTGACCTCCAGTGGCTGCTCGCTGCGGTGCTGCTGGCGCTCAACGCGGTCGCGTATGGGGGCTTTTGGCTCCGGCATCGCGCGGTTTAATTCCGCGTCGGACGCGCCCGACGCCATGACGAGGCAATCACCGACGACCAAACACTACCGATAGCTTGACCGGCTGCATCCCGGCCGTCCTATACAATGACTGCGTCGTCGGAAGCTAACATGACGATCGCCTGCCCCGACTGTGGCACCCTCGAAATTCTTCCGCCCCTGCCCAGAGGAAGCACGGCCGTGTGTGTGACCTGCCGCAGCCCGCTCGAGCGAACGAGCGGCCGCAGCATAACGGCCGCGCTCGCGTTTTCTTCCGCCACATTCCTTTTGCTCTTCCCGCTGAATATCCTGCCGCTCATACGGATCGACATTTTCGGCCGGCACGCGGACAACGTGATCGGCGCCGGCGTGGCGCAGCTCTGGAGTCACGGCTGGATCCTGCTGGCAGGACTCAGTGCGGTGCTGGTGATCCTGCTCCCCTTCGTGCGTTTCGGGGCGCTCACAGCGGTCCTCGCCTCGCTGCGGCTCGGGCGTCGGCCCCGCTGGCTCGGGCCGGCGTTTCGCTGGGCGGTGTGGCTCGATCCCTGGGCGATGCTCGATGTCTACCTGCTGGCCGCGTGCGTCGGCTACTTCCGGCTGAGCCAACTCAACCAGGCGCAGATCTCGATCGAGCCGGGCGGAGAGTGCTTCATCGCGGCCGCACTCTTCACCATGCTCTCGCGCGCCACGCTCGACCGGCGCAGCGTGTGGCGCGCCATCGGGGGTGAGATTGCCGCGCCCCCGGGCGCAGATATGATCGGCTGCACGACCTGCGACCTCGTACAGGCCGCCTCGCGCGCCGGAAGGCGTTGCCCTCGCTGTGGTGCGCCGCTCAGGGAGCGCAAGACTCGGGCCGTCGCGCGCACCGCGGCGCTCCTCGTGACCGCGTTCATCCTGCTGCTACCGTCCAATATCTATCCCATGAATGTGTCGCAGCAGCTGGGAGCTCAGCTCGGCTACACGATATTCACGGGCATCGTCGACCTGTTCAAGCTCGGTCTCTGGCCCCTCGGGGTGGTTGTCTTCTGCACCAGCATTCTCATCCCCGTCGTCAAGATCCTCGCCGTCGGCTGGTGCGTACTTTCGGTCTGTACGCGCTCCAACAGACACCTGATCGCGAAGACCGAGGCATTCCGAGTCGTGGCGGAATCGGGCCGATGGTCGAAGACCGACCCCTTCACCATCGTGTTTTTCGTGCCGCTGATGAATTTCGGGCCGCTCGGCTCGGCGACCGCGGGTTGGGGCGCGACCGCGTTCATGCTGATGAGCTTTCTCACCATGGTGGCGTCCACGACCTTCGATCCGAGGTTGATGTGGGACGCCGGCGGGGCACGGCCGACATGAGCGGCCCGCGCAAGCGCGAGGAGACTCAGGGCCGGGCGGAGCCCGAGGGCAATCAGGCCGAAGTTAGGCGGGGCTGGTGGCCCGGATGGATCTGGGGTATTCCGGTCGCGGCACTCGTGGTCGTCAGCTGGTTGGGTGCGCGTACGCTCCTGAGCGGGAACGAGAACATCACCATCCGCTTCGAGGACGCCCATGACCTGAAGGCCAACAACACCGTGGTCTATCGCGGCGCGACGATCGGCCGCGTCACGGATGTGAGGCTCGACAAGAATGGTAGTGCCGTGATCGTCACCGCCGCGATCGATGACCGCGCAACCCCTCTCCTGAGACTCGGCACCCGCTTCTGGCTCCGCGGCGCCAATCCAAGCCTCAGCGATCTCTCCTCGGTGGGAGCGCTCCTGTCCGGACCCAGCATCGTCATGGAGCCGGGCCCGGGAGCGCGAACCCGATCCTTTGCCGGCCTCGAGCGCAAGCCCGTGAGTCCGATTGCAAACGCGCAGGTGGTGCTGTACGCGGTCTCGTTCAAGGACGGTTTCGGCGTGATCGCGAGCGGCGATCCCGTCGAGTTATACGGGTTGACGATCGGTGAAGTACGCAGCGTTGGGTTCAGCTACGACCCGACGACCGGGAACCTGTCCATGCCGGGCACTCTGGCCCTCTATCCCGCGCTCTTTCACATCCGGGGGGTCCCTCCTCCCGGGAGCCCGGAAAAACTGATCGCCGCGTTAGGCGAGCTCATCCAAAGAGGCCTGCGCGCGCGACTCGACCAGGACCCGCCCCTCATCGGCCGCTATCGGGTGAGCCTCGAGATCGTGGCGGGCGCTCCGGCTGCCGTTCCGACCCGCGTGGACGGGATGCCGCTGATTCCCTCTGCGCCCGGTGGGGGCGTCGCTTCGATCCTGGCGCAGCTCAACAGGGTGCCGATTGACCAGATCACACAGAACGTGCTCGACGCGACACATCACATCGACTCGGTGGTCTCATCGCCGGAGCTGAAAGATGCCATCAGCCAGCTCGATGCATCGCTGCGGCAGATCCACGAGGTCACGACGCGCGCCGGTCCCCAGATTACCGCGCTGGTCACGCGCCTGCGCACCGCGGCCGACGACCTCGATACGACGGCGAAGTCGGCGCAGAAGCTCGTCGGCGGAACGGCGACGCAGAATGGGCTCAACTCGAGCGTGCAGGAGATCACGCAGGCTGCCCGTGCCCTGCGCTCCCTCGCCGAATATCTCGACCGCCATCCGGAGGCCTTGATCAAAGGCCGCGGAGCAGGCACGTGAGGCTCTCGATCGCATTGGGCGCATGCCTGATCGCAGGCTGCGGCACGAGCCCGCCGACGCGTTTTTTCACGCTCGACGCGACTGCGCCCCCCATTCATCGCGAGGCCCACGGCGCACCGGTCGAGGTCAATGCCGTGCATGTCCCGCCGACGCTCGACCGCCAGACGATCGTCCGCGGCGAGATCGACCATCAGCTGACAATCTCTTCTCAGGATCGGTGGGGAGCGGATTTCGGTGAGCTGGTTCGGCGAGTGCTCACGCAGGATCTCGAGGCGCGGCTGCCCGCCGGCATGGTGCTCCCGCCCGATACTCCCGCACCTGATAACGCTCGCGGCCTGGTCGTCGAAATCCTCGCATTCCAACCCAAGGGGTCCGACATCGTTCTCGATGCCGACTGGACGCTGCTCGAGGGAGCGCCGGCGCGACCCGCGCTACAGAGAAGCGTTCATCTGCAGGAGGCCGCGGGGAGCTCGACCAACGATCAGGTCGCCGCCATGAGCCGCCTCCTCGGGCAGCTCGCCGACCGCATCGCCGAGGAAATCGCCCGCAACTGAAACCCCGGCCCACAAGGGCCCGGCGGCGTGCTGCGGCCATTGGCGCGCCAGTCCCGCCCGGGCGATCCCGGACTTCCTTGACTCCCCGGGAGGCGTTGCGGAGAATTCGCGCCCTTCGAGCATCCCGCCGCGTTCCCCGGTAGCTCAGCGGTAGAGCAGACGACTGTTAATCGTCTGGTCGTTGGTTCGATTCCAACCCGGGGAGCCACTGAAACAATCACTTAGCTCCGCTTCTGAAGGTTCTACGGAGCCACTTGTTTCCACTTTGTTTCCCACATTCGAGAGCCCCGCGAGCTCGGCGAGCTTGTCGGCCGAGTCGTCGCGCGTGCGGCGCATCGCGTGGGTGTAGATCGCGAGCGTCGTGCGCTCACTCGCATGACCGAGGATCTCCTGGGCGCGCTTCAAGGGGACGCCTGCCTCGTGCATGAGCGTGCCGGCCATGTGCCGCAGGTCGTGGAAGCGCAGCGGCGGGAGCCCTCCCCTGCGCAGCGCTCGGCGCAGGATGTGGCGCAGCAGAACGTCGGCGTCGATCGGACCGAGGGACCGTGATCTCCCGGTGGCGACCGTGAGCGCCGTGACCTGTCGCACAGACCCCGACGGCCATCCTGTCACATAATCCTCCGACAATTCGACGCGCCATCACGAGAACTAGCGGATGAGCGCGCCTTCGGGGGGATTTATGCTGTGGTGGATCTCAGTCGCTGTGGCGATCATTGGCCTGAGCTTTGTTGCGCTGCTCTGGATCGGTCATCAGATGGAGCGACTAACGCACCCCGAGCGGCTCTAGCAGCCTGAAGCGCGGCCCGCCTGCCGCGGGGCGGCCTGTTCTTGGTGGCGCCGCAAAAGCGGCACGTCCGGTTCACCCGTTTCATCGAGACGGCGCACTGTCTCGTGCAGCACCACCAGTTGACCGTAGGGGCACAAGCACTGCGACGGGCAGCCTGAGCCGGACCTCAGCGAACCTGACTACAGTTTCATATCAAAAGCATCACAATAAAGACTAGAGCACTACGCTGCTAGCGACGACAACCCGCCAAAAAAGGCCAAGATTGTCCATACCTCTTCAAAAAACCGGGTGATAAGTGCTACCGACGGGGCGCTGGAACGTGCTGCCGGCCACAAGCACCGCCGGTTTTCGATCACGTAGTCGGGCAAATCCGCCTCATCTGGGCGATGCATGATTCTGGTCAGTCGAATCCGCCGTGAGTGGGAACTTGAATGCCGGGGAGGGATGAGAGGTCAACTGGCATGAGCGACGCAGAACGCGTTGGAATCTGGAGCCGCGTACCGGTGATCGTACGCGCGATCGCCACGGGCACCGTTGTCGGACTCGCAGCCGCAAATGTCTGGCCGATCTTGCTCCTCAAGCTCGGCATGCCGGTGGCGGCGGGTGCCGAAGCGCTTTTCCTGATCGCCTATATCTGGTGGGCAGGCGGCGGCGGCCCGCCGTCGTCCTTAAAGGCCGTGCGCGCGGATCGGTTTCGCGCGGGTTCGCTCAGGGGCCCGCAATGGGCATGGGGATTGCTCGCGGCAGCCTGCTTCGCAGGAACGATCCACGCCGCCATCGTCGTGCTGTTTCGGTTCGTGCCGTTTCCCGCGCAAGCGTTTCATCACGGCTACGATTTTTCATTCATCCATTCGCGCTCAGTGCAATGGCTCGCCTGCGTCGTGTCTGCGGCGTCGGCTGGAATCTGCGAGGAGACCGGCTTTCGCGGCTACATGCAGCAGCCCATCGAGAAGCGCCACGGTGCGTTGGTGGCGATCCTGGTTTCGTCGTTGCTCTTCATGCTGCTGCACTTGACGAAGGACTGGGCGCTGATCGGCATGGTGCCCATCATCTTCGGCGCGGGGCTGCTCCTGGGCACGCTCGCATGGGCGTCTCGCTCCCTGGTCTTCTGCATGATCGGTCACACGATCATGGATATTGGCCTGTTCGCCTATTGGTGGACACAGATTGCCGGCACCTTCTCGCAGCTCCCGATCTCCGAAACGGGCCTGGACCGGGCGTTTCTTATCGAGTGCGGCCTATTCGCCGCCTTCCTGCTGGTGACCTTGACCGCGATCGCGCGGCTCGCACGATGGCGAATTGCGTGATCGCGCGGACTCAGGCCGCAGTCACCAAGGGGCCCAACTAGGGAACCTCACTGTTCGAGGATCGTTGGCTGGCGCACTCAAGCTGCCAGACCGACTGACAGATGACATGAAATCTCAGGCTATGCCGAGCGGTTTCGACTTCCAATTCCATCTGATCGTGCTGAACCGGCTCGCCGCATAACGAGCAATCCCGCCCGTTTCCGTGACCGCCCCACATTCGAGAGACTGGCTCGCATGGCAGCTCTCCCTTTGCGATGCGTTCGCGCGAGAGCGCTCGCAGGTCCTGTTCGTACTTGGGTTGCGACATTGTGGATGGCCCGTGTTGATCGCCAGATAGCCCGAGAACTCCTGCTCCAATTGTGTGTGCCGCCTCCCGTAGCCGACCGTCGGCGTGATGGCGTGGCAGGTGTCAGTGTTTGCCTCCTTCCCATGTTGCATTCATGTTGTGTTCACATTGGCCGCTGCGTTGCGTCAATTAGAACGTACTTGGTCATTCGGGCACGGGGTGATTCACTGCTTCCGCTCGATGCTCTCCGCGGGCTTCACATCACGGCTGTATGCAGCGATGATACGAGCCAATCTCAGCGACCTACCGCCGGCGAGGCAGGCATTTTCCGCATTCTTTCCGGAGCCTCCCATGCCTAAGCATTCCAAACTTTGGAACGACAAGCCCGACAGCAAGGATTTTGAGGCGGCGCAGTGCTATCTGTCGCTGATCTATCCGGCATCACACGCTAAGAGACTGGTGCACGCACTGCGCTCGGCCAACACCGTTGAGCACGCCGCCAAGGACCTGCTACGTGCGAGTGCTCTGCCACTTCTGCCACGTGACGAATCGCATGTCGAGGATGATCTGAAAAGGATTAACAAAGGCAAGCCTCTGTCGCCCGTGCTCCTCATAGAAGGTGACATGTCGAAGGCCGTGCCCTTGATCATCGCCGACGGTTATCACCGCGTTTGCGCTGTCTGTTATTACGACGAGGACGCGCCGATAGCTTGCCGGCTGAGCCGGCTGTCCAAATCTTGAACGAAGGGAGCACGGCGCCTACAGGGCGCTGAGGATCATCCCGCCTGCCGCCATTGCCATCACGACCGTAGCGGCCCATCCGAGTCGCGACCACCACCCAGAGATTCTAAAGGCGCCCATGATCTTCGGATTCGCGCCCATCAGCATCAAGAGCGCCATCAGCGGCACAGCCACGATCCCGTTGATCACGGCCGACCAGACCAGCGCTGTGACGGGATTCAATCGGGCGAGGTTCTCCAGCGCTCCCAGCAGCGTCGCCGCCACGATCGTCGCGTAGAAGGCCTTCGCCTGCAAAGGTTTGCGCGCAAAACCCACGGGCCAGCGGCGCGCCTCGCCGAGAGCATAGGCCGCAGATCCGGCCAGCACCGGCACGGCCAGGAGACCGGTACCGATGATCCCGAGTGCAAAGAGTGCGAACGCAAAGTCGCCCGCGAGCGGTCGCAGAGCCTCGGCGGCCTGGGCAGCCGTCGTCACCTCGTGAAGGCCGGCCCTGTGCAGCGTTGCCGCGGTCGTCACCAGGATCGCGAGGGCTACTAGATTGGAGATCCCCATGCCGATCAGCGTGTCGATGCGGATACGTCTCAACTCCGAGGAGCCCTGCCGGGGCCTGCGGCGCAGCGGAACACGAGTGCGGTCCGCCTTCGTGTCTTCGACCTCCTGAGCGGCCTGCCAGAAAAACAGATAGGGACTGATGGTCGTTCCCAGGATGGCAACCACCATCATCCAGAACGACGACTTCGTGGAGATGTGTGGGAGCAGCAAACCCTGCAGCACCGACAGCCAGGGCACCCTGATTGCGAGGAGCGAAGCGAAGTAGGAAAAGAGCACCAGCGTCAGCCATTTGAGGACGGCGACGTAGCGGCGATGGTCGAGAAAGATCTGTGCCGCCGTGCATAGCGCTCCAAACAGGACGAGCCACGGCCAGCCCGGCGAATCCGGCAGGAGCAGGCGTGTGGCTGCGGCCATCGCACCGAGGTCTGCTCCAATGTTGAGCGTGTTGGCGACAAGGAGCAGCGCGACGGTGGCCTGCAACACCCAATTGGGATAGTGCTCGCGAAGGTTGCCCGCGAGTCCGCGGCCCGTGGTTCGTCCGATACGCGCGCAGATCCCCTGGATGGCCACCATCAGCGGATAGGAGAAGAGTAGCGTCCACCCGAGCCCGAAGCCGTAACTGGCCCCCGCCTGCGCATACGTGCCGATCCCGCTCGGATCGTCATCCGAAGCCCCCGTGATGAGACCGGCCCCGAGTACGCCCGACAATCCACGCGCTCTGCGCGCCCGGAGCGGTGGCTTCGCGCTGCCGACGACCGGCTTCGCCGCCGCGGTCTCACGCGTCATCGGAAGCGGCGATCTCCCTGCATGTTTCCGTGGAGGGCGAGGTCGGGTACGCCGCTAGACGCTTCGACGTCCCAGCAGAAACATAGCGACGGCGCCAATGAGAAAGAGAATGAAAAGTATCTTTGCGATGCTCGCCGCGCCGGCTGCAAACCCTGCGAAGCCGAGCACACCGGCGATGATCGCGATCACCAGGAATACGGCTGCGTAGTAAAGCATTGCTCCTCCGGCTGGGACTCAGGTCGAGTGCCTGAATCCCATTTGGCCTGCTTGGCCGTTGCAATTCGGTCGGGGAATGAGCCCGGAGGGCGTAGGTTGGAACCTACGCTTCGCGCTAGAAGAGCGAGGTCCGTCCCGCCGGCTCGCAGCCCGCGAGCTCGATGGCATTCGGGCCGCCCGCCTCGAGCTCCGCCTTCGAAAACGGCTGATCGACAACCCAATGCCATCCACAGTGAGATAAGGACGTCGAGATACGTCACTTGGTGTACAAGGGTAGTGAACGAGAAGTACGGAGTCTGGTCGCGCAGGAATTTGCCGAGCTTGAGCTCGGCGCCAAAGTTCGCTCGCACCTGACGGTCCTCGTGGCATCCAAAGTGCGCACTATGTTGCTGCGACGAACCGCGCTGGCAGCCAAGGAGACCCCCCCCACAGGTGACGCATAAGGAGATGGCTATGCATGACGATATGGTGACGACGCGTTGGAAGCACCTGACCGATAAGGTGAAAAGCTTGTGGACTCACCCCGCGGAGGATGCCGGCTCAAAAGGCTCTCAGAAGCCGACGGTTCCGGCCGCCATGCCGCGCGCCGACCGGGAAGAGGACCGCCAGGCAGCACCGCTGGCTGCCTGGGAAGACGAAGGCGGCCGGACTTCAAGGTCTGCCGAGGCGCCGTTGCGAAACGTCTAACGGCGCGTTCCGTTGAGAGCTGCCGTGCATCCGCCAGCACAAACCGGGAAACAGGGTCAAGCCGGTCGACGGGACGTCATGCCGCGCGTATTGATCGTCGATGACGACGTGGATGCCGCCGATTCCCTCGCTTCATTGGTGCAATCGACCGGCTACGGTGATGCGCGCGTCGCGCACACCGGCGCGACCGCTCTTGCTCTGGCTGTCGAATTCGCGCCGACGGTCGTACTCGTGGACCTGGATCTCCCTGACATGAGCGGTTACGACGTCGCCCGTCATCTGTCTCAACATCCGCAGCTACAGAACCTGAGACTGATCGCATTGGCAGCTGGCAGCGGGCATCCCGGCCGCGAACTCGCTCGGGAGGCGGGGATCGAGCGCTACCTGATCAAGCCCGTTGGCTCAGCGGCCCTGGACGAGTTGTTCGCCTGAGGCAAGCGATGCGACCGTGATCCGGTCGTCCGGCCGAGTCCTGCACGCGAAACCTCCGTAACAGACGGCGACTTGCTGTAAAGTGCGTTTCAGGCTCGTGATCTTTCGGCTTGTCTGCCCTTGGCCCTGTGCCGTTCCGGCGCGTGTTCCGGCCAACGTCTGCCACCTCGGAAAGTCTGTCGAACCAGGAGGCAGGGTCTCCCTGCTGATGTTCCCCTTCTGCTTTGTGAGTAATTCGCAGTGACTAAACTATACGTTGGTAATCTTCCCTTTACGGCCACCGAGGATACTGTGCGCGCCCTTTTCACGCCGCACGGAACCGTTGAAAAGCTCGCGCTGATCAGCGATCGCGATACGGGTCGTCCGCGTGGCTTCGGTTTCGTCGAGATGCCGAGCGCTGATGCCGCGCGAGCCACGCAGGCCCTGAACGGCACCGATTTCGGCGGCCGTTCCCTCAAGATCAGCGAGGCGCAGGAGCGCGATCGCACCGCTACCGACGGACGCGGACCGCGCCGCTACTGAGAGGTCGGTTCGGCCCTGTTGCTTGCGGCTGCCCGGGGCCGCTTTGAGGCAGCACTGCGGGGTCTGCGCCCCGCCGATGTCTGGCTGATCCGGGCGGTTGCGGCCCGGCGGGCGCCGGGGCAAGGAGAGTCATGCCCGAGGATGCGGTGACGGACACGCGACCCGCCGCCCGGGCGCGCGCAATCCATAAGCCCATATTGAAAGCGCTCATCCGTCGGGCCTTCGGGCGCCGGCCAGAGCTCTCCCCTTGGGACAATGACGAGATCCTGCGAGCCGAGCTCTTCAGTATCGAGCGCCTGGAGCAGCACGCCGCAAGCCTTGCCACCGCACAACAGGTCACGGAGCGGCCGGCGCGCCGCCGCTCGCTCGGTGTGCGGCTTCGCGACAACGAAGCGGTGCTGCTTGCGGCCTACCGGGACCTGGCGGCAGCAGCCGCCGAGGGTCACCCGATCTCGCCGGCCGCCGAGTGGCTGCTCGACAATTACCACCTGGTGGAAGAGCAGATCCGCGAGATCCGCCGGGACCTTCCGCCGGGCTTCTATCGACTGTTACCCAAACTGGGCAATGGACCGTTTGACGGCTATCCACGCGTGCTCGGCGTCGCCTGGGCGTTCGTGGCGCACACCGACAGCCGATTCGATCCCGAGACGCTGCGTCACTTCGTGCGCGCTTATCAGCGTGTGCAGCCACTGACCATCGGCGAGCTGTGGGCAGTCGCGATCACGCTGCGCATCGTACTCGTCGAGAATCTTCGACGCGCCGCTGCACGCATCGTCAGCGGTCGTGCCGCGCGTCAGGAAGCGGATGCCCTCGCGGACCGATTACTGGGCGTCAACGGTCATACCGCTGAGCCTGACGCCCTGCTCCAGCACGACTCAGACCCCGAATACCTCTCATCCGCATTTGCGGTTCAGCTCGTCCAGCGTCTGCGGGACCAGGACCCGAAAGTGACCCCGGCCCTGCACTGGCTGGAGGAGCACCTGGCTGCGCAGGGAACGACCTCGGACGAGACCGTGCGCGACGAGCATCAGCGCCAGGGCGCCTCCAACGTGACTGTCCGCAACATCATCACGAGCATGCGCTTGCTCTCGGATGTGGATTGGCCGGAGTTCTTCGAGAGCGTAAGCCTGGTTGACGAGCTGTTGCGCTCCGGCAGTGACTTTGCCGCAATGGATTTTCCCACGCGTGACCTTTACCGCCAGGCAATAGAGCGCTTTGCACGAGGCTCCAAACTGACGGAGCTCGCGATCGCAAGCGCAGCCCTGACAGCCACCAATGACTTGGCCGCGCCAGTTGAGCCTGGCGATGGTCGCCGTCGTGATCCCGGGTATTACCTGCTCGCGGGCGGTCGGCCTGCCTTCGAAGCGACCATCGGCTATCGACACCCTGTCTTCAGATGGCCGCGCCGGTCGGCAGTCGCGAGCGGGGTGGGTGACTACGTCGCTGCGATCATGCTGCTGGCGGCGGTCGTCCTGTCGCTGCCGTTACTCGTGCTCAACGCGTGGGGCATTTCCGCGGCGGAACTCGCGCTGCTCGCACTCCTCGGCGCGATTCCTGCGCTCGATGCCGCCATCGCGCTGATGAATCGCGCCGTCACGAGGGGGTTCAACGCAACGATCCTGCCTGGCCTCGCATTGCGTGAGGGCGTTCCGCAGCGTCTGCGCACCATGGTGGTCGTACCCGCCCTGCTCACCACTCGCGCCGCACTCGAAGAGCAGATCGCCCGTCTCGAGGTCCACTACCTCGCCTCCCCCGAGGGCGAGCTGTACTTTGCGCTGCTCACGGACTGGACCGACGCTCCGACCGAAAACGCCGCCGGAGATGAGACGTTGCTCGCGATCGCGGGCGAGGCGATTGCGCGACTGAACCGGCTTCACGGCCGGGCTTCGGCAGGTGAGCGCTTCCTCCTGCTGCACCGTCGCCGCATCTGGAGCGATGTGCAGAGACAGTGGATGGGGTGGGAACGCAAGCGCGGGAAGCTTCACGAACTGAATCGCCTGCTGCGTGGGGCGACCGATACGACCTTCCAGAACGTCAACGGCAATGCTCCCGAAGTTCCGCCGGGCGTTCGCTACGTCATTACCCTGGATGCCGACACCAGGCTGCCGCGGGAAACGGCTCGCCGCCTGGTCGGCAAGATGGCCCACCCGCTGAATCACCCGCGGTTCGACGCCGCAGCCGGACACGTGGTCGAGGGATACGCCGTCCTGCAGCCTCGGGTCACTCCGTCCCTGCCAGTCGGTCGCGAGGGTTCGCTCTTTCAGCGAGTCTTCTCGAGTACCAGCGGTATCGATCCGTATGCCGGCGCCGTGTCGGATGTCTACCAGGATCTCTTCGGTGAAGGCTCGTACGTGGGCAAGGGCATCTACGATGTGGATGCCTTCGAGGCCGCGCTTGCCGACCGCGTATCGGACGGCACACTGCTCAGCCACGATCTCTTCGAGGGGGTCTTCGCGCGCGCGGGCCTGGTCTCCGACATCGAAGTCGTCGAGGAGTTTCCCTCGAGGTACGACGTCGCTGCGGCACGCCGCCACCGCTGGGCGCGTGGTGACTGGCAACTGCTGCCCTGGATACTGGGAAGGCGCGACGCGGCGGCTGCGGCTCGGGGCGGCAGCCGCCTGCCGCCGATCGGCCTGTGGAAGATGCTGGATAACCTGCGACGCACCTTGTCGGCACCGGCGAGTGTCGCGGCGCTGCTGGCCGGCTGGCTGTTGCTGCGCAACGGCGCACTGCTCTGGACCGTCTTTATCGTATTGACGATTGGCTTGCCGGCCTTACTGCCGATTGTCGCGGCTGTCATGCCGCGCCGCGCCGACGTCAACGCACGCAGTCACTTTCGCGCGCTGCGCAAAGAAGTCTGGCTGGCCGCGTCTCTCACCGCCTTCCTGATAACTTTTCTCGCACATCAGGCGTGGCTGATGATCGATGCGATCGGCCGAACGCTTTTTCGCCTGTGCGTGAGTCGGCGCAACCTGCTGCAGTGGGTCACTGCAGCGCAGACGAGCCTCAGGCCCCAGTTCGATCTCGACAGCGCTTATCGCCGCATGAGTGGCAGTCTGCTCATCGCGCTGACTTGCGCGGCGCTGGTTGGGTACCTGCGGCCGGACGCGTGGCCTGTGGCAATACCATTCGTGCTCCTCTGGATCGCCTCCCCCGCTATCGCCGTATGGATCAGCCTCTCGCCACTCGTCGCCGGCCGCCTGGCGGTCACGGATGCAGACGCCCGGGCGTTGAGACTGGTGGCGCGCCGCACATGGCGCTACTTCGAGGCATTCGTTACCGCGGACGACCATATGCTGCCGCCGGATAACTTTCAGGAGGATCCGCGCGCGGTGCTGGCGCATCGGACCTCTCCCACCAACCTTGGCCTGTACCTGCTGTCGGCCGTCGCCGCCCGCGACTTCGGCTGGACAGGGACGATCGATACGGTCGATCGGTTGGAAGCGGCGTTTGTGACGATGAGCCGCCTGCAGCGGTATCGCGGTCATTTCTACAACTGGTACGACACGCGGGATCTGCGCCCCCTCGATCCGCGCTATGTCTCTTCAGTGGACAGCGGCAACCTCGCGGCGCATCTCATTGCACTGGCCAATGCGTGCCGGGAGTGGATCGAGGTCCCCGAGGCAGTGCGTTTGTCACGTGCCGGAATCTCAGACGCGCTGGACCTCGCGCGCGAAGCCTTAGCTGAGCTCCCCAACGACCTGCGAACGCACACCATCGCCTCTGCACAGCTTGAAGACGCGATCGCTGCGCTTGCCGTTGAGCTCGAGGACGATCAGCCGGAACGCGGTGACCCGGCAGCTCGACTGGCGAGGTTGGCGCCTCTGGCCGCCACCCTTGCCGACATTGCGCGGGCGCTGGCCGGCGAGCTGGGTGATGCCGTGGGCGGCGAAGTACTCTTCTGGAGCGAAGCCGTGCGACGCTCGGTCGAGAGCTGGCAGCGGGATGTCGACCTGACGGATACGGCCATCCGGGGTCTGCGTCAACGGCTGGCGACCCTCGAGTCAACTGCACGGGAAATGTTCGAGGCCATGCAGTTTGGCTTTCTGCTTGATCCCGAACGCCGGCTCCTCTCGATCGGCTATCGCGCGACCGAGGGCACGCTCGATCCGAGCTGCTACGACCTGCTCGCCTCCGAGGCGCGCCTGGCAAGCTTCGTTGCCATCGCCAAGAACGACGTCCCTGCGCGCCACTGGTTTCGGCTCGGACGCGCGGTTACGCCGGTCGGCCACGGGGCGGCGCTGATCTCCTGGTCGGGATCGATGTTCGAATACCTGATGCCATCGCTCGTGATGCGTGCGCCATTCGGGAGCCTTCTGGAACAGACCAATCGCCTGATTGTTCAGCGACAGATCCAGTACGCAGCCGAGCTCGGCGTTCCCTGGGGCATTTCCGAATCCGCCTACAACGCCCGCGATCTGGAGCTCACCTACCAGTACTCGAACTTCGGCGTGCCGGGCCTGGGGCTCAAACGGGGCTTGAGCGAGAACGCCGTGACCGCGCCCTATGCCACCGCCCTCGCCGCGATGGTCGATCCAAAGCGCTCGACGCTCAACTTCGCGAGACTCATCGCGATCGGCGCGCGTGGTCGATACGGCTTCTTTGAGGCACTCGATTACACTCGCAGCCGTCTGCCGGAAGGATCCGAGGTTGCCATCGTTCGCGCGTTCATGGCACACCATCAAGGCATGAGCGTGGTTGCCATCGCCAACGTGCTCTTCGACGCGAGGATGCGCGAACGGTTTCACGCGGAGCCCCGCATCCAGGCGACGGAATTGCTGTTGCAGGAGTGCGCGCCGCGTGACGTCTCGGTCGCTCATCCGCGGGCCGAAGAAGTCCGCACGGCGGCGGGAGTCGGCGAGGTGCAACTCCCGGGAGCGCGGCGTCTGAGGACTGCGCACGAATCAACGCCACAAACCCACCTGCTCTCGAACGGGCGCTACTCGGTGATGCTTACCGGCGCCGGCTCCGGTTCCAGTCACTGGCACGATCTCGCCGTAACGCGCTGGCGCGAGGATCCCACACGCGACGACAGCGGCAGCTATTTCTTCCTGCGTGACATCGAAAGCGGTGCCGTGTGGTCGGCGGGCTACCAACCAACCGCCGTGGAGCCCGACAGCTACGAGGTGAACTTAAGCGAAGATCGGGCCGAATTCACTCGCGGCGACGCTGCCATCACCACGACGCTGGAGGTGCTCGTGTCCCCCGAGGATGACGCCGAGGTTCGTCGCATATCGATCGTGAACGGCGGCAATCGCACGCGCGACCTGGAGATTACATCCTACTCCGAGCTCGTGTTGGCACCCGCCGCCGCCGATACGGCGCATCCGGCATTCTCAAAGCTGTTCGTGCAGACCGAGTATCTGGCCAACGCAGGCGTGCTCCTGGCGACGCGGCGCCGGCGCTCGGTCACCGACCCGGAGATCTGGGCGGCGCATCACGCAGTCGTTGAAGGCGAAACGTTGGGCAGGCCGGAGGTCGAAACGGACCGAGCACGTTTCCTCGGCCGCGGCCGCGACGTTCGGCAACCCATCGCCATGACGGACGGACGGCGTTTGTCCAACACCGTCGGTACCGTCCTCGACCCGGTGTTCGCGCTGCGCTTCCGGGTGCGCATACCGGCGGGCGCCACAGTACGCATAGCGTTCTGGACCAGTATTGCCGCGTCCCGCGAAGGCGTTCTGGATCTCGTCGACAAGCATCAGGAAGCGAACGCCTTCGTGCGCGCGGCCACGTTGGCGTGGACGCAGGCACAGGTACAACTTCGTCACATCGGCATCGACGCTGCGGAGGCCAGCCTCTTTCAGCGACTTGCAGGTTTTGTGCTCTATGCCGATGCATCGATGCGGCCCTCATCGGATAGGATACGCCGCGGAGCTGGCGGGCCGGCCGGACTGTGGACTCACGGCATCTCCGGCGATCTACCGATCGTGCTGCTGCGAATCGCCGATGTCGAAGACATCGCCGTCGCAAGGCAGCTACTCCGCGCTCACGAATATTGGCGCATGAAGCGCCTTCCCGTCGATCTCGTGATCCTTAACGAGCGAACTTCCTATCTCCAGGATCTGCAGGCGGCCCTGGAGACACAGCTGCGAATGAGTCAGTCGCGGCCGCAGATCGGTGCCGAGAAACCCCTTGGCTCGGTATTCCTGCTGCGCGCGGATCTGCTCTCCGAGCAGACGAGCGCACGGCTCCTGGCCATTGCACGCGTCGTTTTAGTCGCGCAACGCGGCAATCTGGTCGACGAACTCGATCGTCTGAAGTCGCCCGCGCTACCTGCCACACTGCCACCCAGGAGCCGCCCGCATCCCGAAGCAGTGAGCAGCAGCGCTGCCGTCCCGGAGCAGCTCGAATTCTTCAACGGGCTTGGGGGATTCGCGGCAGACGGACGGGAATACGTCACGCTGCTGGGTCCGGGACAGGTGACACCCGCTCCGTGGATCAATGTCATCGCCAACTCCAGTTTCGGCTTCCATGTCGCGGCCGAGGGGAGCGGGTTTACCTGGGCGCTGAACAGCCGGGAGAACCAACTGACGCCGTGGTCAAACGATCCGGTCGCGGATCGTCCGGGTGAGGTGCTGTATCTGCGCGACCAGGAGAGTGGCGACGTGTGGGGGCCGACGGCTGCGCCGATCAGAGATCAAGGGGCGCAGTATGTCGCGCGGCACGGGCAGGGTTACAGCCGCTTTGAGCACACCTCACACGGTCTCGATCTCGACCTGACGGTGTACGTCCCGGTGGGCGATCCCATAAAAATCTCGCGCCTGAAGATCCACAATAGCTCAGAAAGGCCGCGCAAACTCTCCGTCACGGCCTACGCCGAATGGGTACTCGGGCCGTCGCGAGCTGCCTCGGCACCGTTCATTCTGACAGCGATCGACCCCGCAACGGGCGCGATGTTCGCCCACAACCCCTGGAACTCACTGTTCGGCTCACGCGTGGCGTTCGCGGATCTGGCCGGAAAGCAGACACAATGGAGCGCCGACCGTCGCGAGTTTCTCGGCCGACATGGCACGCTCGACAGCCCGGCGGCGCTTACCGGAAGGGCACCCCTGTCTAAACGCGTGGGTGCAGGTCTCGACCCTTGCTGCGCGCTGCAAACCTACGTGGAGCTCGCAGCGGACGAGACCACGGAAGTGGTCTTTTTCCTGGGGCAAGCCGCGAGCGCGACGGAGGCGCAGGCTCTGCTGCGCCGTTATCGGTCGGTGGATCTCGACGTGGTGCTCGGCACGGTGATTCAGCACTGGGACGATGTCCTCGGAGTGGTTCAAGTAAAGACGCCCGACCGCTCCCTCGACATCATCCTCAACCGCTGGATGCTCTATCAGACGCTCGTCTGCCGCATGTGGGCACGAACGGCCTTTTATCAGGCGAGCGGTGCCTACGGATTCCGCGACCAGCTTCAGGATGGCATGGCGCTCGCTCTTTCCAGGCCCGCCCTGACGCGCGAGCATCTGCTGCGCGCGGCCGCCCGACAGTTCAGAGAGGGCGACGTCCAGCATTGGTGGCTTCCGTCGGCCGAACAGGGATCGAACGGTGCCGGGGCCGGCGTGCGCACTCGCATTGCCGACGACCGGGTCTGGCTTGCGTACGCCACGGCTCACTACGTCGAAGCGACTGGTGACTTCGCGGTTCTGGATGAGAAGGTGCCGTTTCTGGAGGGCCAGGCATTGCGAGCGGGAGAGCCGGATGCGTACTTTCAGCCCGTCGTCTCCGACGAGGCCGCTCCCCTCTTCGAGCACTGTGCGCGGGCGCTGGAACAGAGTCTCTCTGTCGGGGAACACGGCCTGCCCCTGATCGGCACGGGCGACTGGAACGATGGCATGAACCGGGTTGGCGAGATGGGACGGGGTGAAAGCGTCTGGCTCGGATGGTTCCTGTACGCCACGCTCGTGGCGTTCGCGCCCTTGGCGGGCGCACGCGATCAGCCGGCGCGCCAGGCCAAATGGCTGACCCATGCGGGGGCGCTCAAGAGCTCACTGGAGCGAGAGTCCTGGGACGGCGAATGGTACCGACGCGGCTATTTTGACGATGGGACACCGCTCGGATCCGTCACAAATACCGAGTGTCAGATCGATTGCATCGCGCAATCCTGGAGCGTTATTTCCGGAGCCGCCGACCGGTCTCGCGCCGCGCGCGCGATGGCCGCCGTGGAGCGTCGGCTCATACGACGTGATGTGGGGCTGGCGTTGCTCCTCACGCCGCCCTTCGATCGGAGCAAACCTGACCCGGGATACATCAGCGGATACCCGCCCGGCATTCGCGAAAACGGCGGTCAGTACACACACGCCGCCACGTGGTCCGTGATTGCGTACGCCCTGCTCGGCCAGGGGAACGAGGCCTGGGGGCTGTTCTCGCTCCTCAATCCCATCAACCGTACGAATACACGCGCAGATGTGCACCGCTACAAGGTAGAACCCTACGTGGTCGCCGCGGACGTGTATTCCGTGGCTCCACACGTAGGGCGCGGCGGTTGGACCTGGTATTCGGGTTCAGCGGGGTGGATGTACCGCGCCGGCCTCGAGGGGGTCCTTGGGTTTCGCGTGCAGGGAGCAAGCTTGGTCCTGGCTCCGTGCATCCCGGAGAAATGGCCGCACTTCGAGATCGTGTTCAAGTACCGGTCTGCACGCTACGAAATCCTGGTCGACAACCCCCTGGGCGTCAGTCGCGGCATAGCGCACGCAGAGCTGAATGGTGAGACGCTGCCGTCGGGTTCACAAACGCGCATCCCGCTGGTGGATGACGGCAATACCCACAGCCTGCGATTAGTCCTTGGAGCGTAAGCTTCCGTCCCGCCGCATCCAGTCTCACCCCGCCCTCGCTTCCTACTGATAGGCGGGGAAGATCAGTGCGCCAGATTGGCCGTGCGCGTAACGAAGTCAGCAACGTTATCGTGCAGTGCCTTCAAGGCGGCCTCGTGCGCATAGACCATGTGTCCTGATTCGTAGAACCTGAACTCGATATTGCTCTGCAGCTTGGCCGGAATCTGCAGATGCTGCATTTCATAGATGCCCTCGAAGAAAGGCGTCGCCAGGTCGAAATAGCCCGCGTTCAGCAGCACCCTCAGACCGGGGTTGTACTTGAGTGCCGACGCTAAATCCGGCATCACGTTCGTAGATTGCTGCAGCGGTTCATGAACCCCCGGGGGCTGATGCATGAAATTCCAATGCTCCAGGTCAACCTCCGGCCTGAAGGTACGACCCTCGCCAAACTTCAGATCCTTGCGCACATAATCGTTGAAGGCCGATACGTAGGCAGAACTGATGGCCGCCGATTGCGGGTCGTAGTCGGCCTCCTTGCTGAGCGGATCCATGGTCGGTCCCGAAAAGCGCGTGTCCAGGCGACCTGTGGTCGTGTCGGTGTCATCCTGAAGAGTCTTCTCGAATTCGCCAACGTTCACCCGCAGGTCTGCCTTCTCAATGTAGCTGTCAGGTAGTCCGGTGTATTGATGAAGTTTGGTGACGATGGCTTGCCGCCGGCTCGGATCAAGCGACGCGCCGGCCTGCAGCGCCAGCGCGTAGTCAGTCAACGCAAACTGCTCGACGTCGGCGAGCAGCGCCTTGAGGTCCTTGGGGGCATCGGGCAGCTTGTGGTGGTACCAGGCCGTCGCCGCATAGGTGGGTAGCGCCAGCTCGTAGGCCAGGTCGGTGCCGGGGTTGAACTGCGGCGCATCGCCACTGTTATCGAAGGACAGTATCTGGGAGAGCAGTATCACCCCGTTGAAATCCACGTCGTGGTCGGTCTCCAGCAGGTTGACGAGCACCGCAGATCGCGTTGTCCCATAGCTCTCGCCAAACAGGTATTTGGGCGAATTCCAGCGGCCGTACTTGGAGAGAAATTGCTGGATGAAGTCCGCAAACGCCTGGGCGTCCGGATCCACGCCGTAGAATGCCTTGTCGTGATCCTTGCCAGCCACGCGACTAAAGCCAGTCCCCGGCGCATCAATGAACACCAGGTCACTGACATCGAGCAGGCTGTACGCATTATCCACCATCCGATAGGGCGCGGCGGGCGTGTGGGTATCGTCTGCCGTTACGACGCGCTTCGGACCAAACGCTCCCATGTGCAGCCAGACCGTGGACGAACCCGGGCCGCCGTTGAAAAGAAAGGTGACCGGTCTCGCCGCGCTCGGCACCCCGCTCTTGAAGTAAGCCACATAGAACATCGAGGCTTCCGCCGGGCCAACCTTGTCCTCCTTATTGGCATTCTGGGGAACGTCGTCCCAGTCCTTCAAATGCACTACCAGCGTTCCGGCGTAGGCGTCATAGTCCAGACGCTTGCCCGAGAACGTTATAGTTCCCTTGCTTGGCTGTTGCTCGGGTTTGAAGGTTTCAATCTTGCTCACTTCTTCTTTGACCTTTTCGCCCGGGGATGACACCGTTGCGCCGGTCGACTCTGCCGGCGAATTCGAGGTCGCGAGCATTAGCGTGCATAGCGCAGAAAGTGCCAGTACTGACTTTTTCATTCGTGACTCCGCATTGCAGGGAGGACGCCGCTTCGAAGTGTTTTCCGGCGCCGTCGCTAATTTCATTATCCAGCGAGGCATGCCTGACTGTCCACGGCCCGCGAGAATACAGCCTCCAAGGCAACGAGTCGTGGAAGCTGCCCGGTCAACAACGTCACGTGCGAGTGGCCGCTGAACGCCCGTGGAGATCAACGTTAGCGGAACCAGCAAGTTCCTCCGGACCGATACGGAGCAGGTGCTAAACCATGTGTGGGATATTTGCAGCCGCAACGCGCCACGGCGTTGCTCCCGACCGCATCAGCGCGGCGTTGAAAGTGTTGAATCATCGCGGGCCCGACGGTCTTGGCACCTGGACATCTGACGATCGGCGCTGGACGCTCGGCCACACACGACTTTCCATAATCGGCTTGAACAACGGCGATCAGCCCATAGCGAGTCCCGACAACACCGTACATGTTGTCGTCAACGGCGAGTTCTACGGTTACCGCGCCATCCGTGATCAGCTACGCGCAGCCGGCTGTCGCTTCGCCACTGAGAGCGATAGCGAAATTGCCCTGCATCTGTATCAGCAGCGCGGCATGCAGGCGATGAGACAACTGCGCGGCGAGTTTGCGATTGTCATCGCGAACGAACGCGAGCGGGTAATAATCGCCGTCCGCGATCGCTTTGGCATCAAGCCACTCTATTACTCCGTGGTGAATGGTGAAGTCTTCTTCGCATCCGAGATCAAAGCTCTGCTGGCACTTGGCGTTCCCGCCAAATGGAATGTGGAGGGAGTGTACGGCTCGTTGGGACAATCCCACGAAGTCACCCAGTTCGCTGGCATCAGCACGGTTCCGCCAGGTTGTTACGCGATTGTCAAGGACGGAGATGTTCGAATCTATCCGTATTGGGATTTGGAATTTCCAACGGCCGGGCAGATGAAGCGCGATGCACCTCGCGACGAACAAGTAGTGCAAGACTTCCGTTCCGTATTGAAGGATGCGGTTCGCGAAAGATTGGTGGCCGATGTGGAGGTCGCTTGTTATTTGAGCGGTGGCATTGATTCCTGCGCCGTGCTCGGACTTGCCCAGCAGGAAATGAGTCGCCCGATCCGGGCATTCACACTCACGTTTGATAACCCGCTGCACAATGAAGCCGCAATTGCCCAAGCACAGGCTAAGCATGTGGGTGCGTCTTTTCATCCCATCCCAATCACCGGACGCGAGATTGCCGATGCCTACGCCGACGCAATCTGGCACGCCGAAACACCGATGTTCAATGGTCACGGCGTAGCCAAGTATCTGCTCAGCCGCGCCGTGCGCGATGCGGGCATTAAAGTGGTTTTCACCGGTGAAGGCGCTGATGAAATGCTGGGCGGATATCCGTATTACCGAGTCGATGCAGTCAATAACAACCCAGCCCTCTCGCAAGGCGAAAAAGCGGCGCTAATCGATCAGATGTTCGGCACCAATCAAGCCACTCGTGCACTCCTGATGCCGGAGAGATTAAGCAACCCCACCATGGATTCGCTGGAGCGCAGATTGGGTTGGATCCCCGCCTCGCTTAATCTGATCGCAACCAACATAAACCTGATGGCTCAGTTTTTTCGCGATGATCAGCTGATTAAGCTTCACGAGCTCAACCCAATCGCAGCCGCCATGGATCGCCTGCCATTAGCCATGCGTATTGAAGGTCGCGACCACTTGAATCAGATGCTGTATTTTTGTGCCAAGACCATCCTGCCGAATTTCATTCTCAACTACCTTGGCGATCGCATGGAAATGGCGCACTCAGTCGAAGGTCGCGTACCATTTTTGGATCATCTTGTTGCCGAGGCAGCCGCCCGGGTGCCGGTGGATATGAAAGTCAAAGGCATCCGCGAAAAGCATGTGTTGCGTGAGGCAACCAGGGATGTCTTGATACCAGAGGTCTACAATCGCCAAAAGCATCCGTTTACCTCGCCGCCAATCCGCGCTAAGAGTGACCCGATGATGGGCTTCTACCGCGATACGTTTGAATCGCAGGCCGCCAGGGACCAGCCAATCTATGACATGAAGAAAGCCAAAGTAGCATTGGAACAGCTACTGACTTCCCCGGACGACCAGCGCATCGCCGCAGAAGCTGTGGTCCAGCGCATCGCGAGTGTGATCGTCATGCAAGAAAGGTTCGCGATGACGTAGCAATTCGAGAAGGGCACACGCGCTCGGGGCTCTCGCAGGTGCCTAATGCTCAGCCGCCCTGTCGATCAGCGCCACGGTCGAGGTCTCCTCCACGCGATCGAACAGGATCTGGCTCTTGTCGGCGGAGAGATCGAAATCACGAATGTCGAAATCGGGCGCGAGCCGGGTCAGCCGCCGCTCGGCACCGGTCCTGAGATCGATGAGCCAGAAGTCCTTGCGCGCGAATTCCCCACGCAGCACGAGGATGGTGCCGGCCTCGGGGCCGAACACCACGCGTTGCGTGCCGCGCAACAACATCACGGGCGGCAGCGGGTAGGGCCTGCCGTCGCGGTCGGCTGCCCGCAGCGGAAAAGTTACCCCGACGCCCGCCCCCGAATATAAAAGGAACTGCCCATCAGGCGACCACACCGGATCGACGGAATATTCGTACACCAGCGGCAGCGGCGGGCCGCCGCCCGGGGAGAAGCTCATCAAACGCGGCTCGCCCTCGTGCAGTACCGCGACGATGATCGACTTCCCATCGGGTGCCCAGGCTGCAGTGCCACGCAGGGTGAGCGAATCCGCGATCACCACCGGGTGCGTGCCATCGCTCTGCATAACGTACAACCACGACCGCTCGCCGTCTGCGACCGTGAATGCGATGCGTCCGTCCGGCGCGATGGCAGGCGCGCTCAGAATATCGGCCGGCGAGCCGGCCCATAGCTCGCGACCCGCACCGTTCGCGAGTTTCCAGATGCCCGGCCGCCCCGACTGGCGGGAGACATACAGCACGTAGCTCGGGCCGCTCCGCGGGGAGGACCCGGTGGCAAAATCCGACGACAGGTGCTCGGCCGCAGTTGCCACGGCCGTGCCAGTCGGCAGCGGCACGCGCCACAGTCCCGAGCTCGGATTCGCCACCGTCACCGCGAGCCGCCTGCCGTCGGCACTCGCGGCGAGGGAGGTGTAGCGCTCGAGACCGAAGCTCAGGCGGTGCGGAACACGGCGCCTCAGGTCCAGGCCGTACAGCCACGGCCCTGCTCCCGGTACATCGCTCGCCAGATAGAGGAGCGTGCGCGCATCGATCAGGACCGGATGATTGACGATCGAGTTGTGATAGGTCAGACGCTCGAGACCCTCGCCGCTCGGACGGATGCGCCACAGATCCCAATGGTCGGGTGGCACACCGCGGGCGAAATAGATGAAGGCGTCATCGGGAGACCAGGCCTGGAAATGGCAGTGCACGCCCGCGGGCGCGGTGTAGATCCTCTGTGCGGCGCCTCCGGCGGAAGCCGCCACGAACATCGGATCGCCCGGAGCCGTGGTGTGATAGACGATGCGCCGGCCGTCGCTCGACCAGGCAACCTCGGCGGCACCCGGTATGTAGGCGCGCAGCGCCCCGCCGGCCGTCGGCACCGCCACGATGTTGATGTCCCCCGACCGGGAGCCGTCCTTGCTGCGGGCCCACACCGTGACCAACGAGCCATCCGCCGAAAAGCCCAGGGTGCGAATCTCGGGGTTGATCGGATCGCTGACGCTCCCATGGGTCAGATTGCGGTAGTGGCCGCTGCCGGTTTCGGTGACCCAGACGTCGTTCGGTCCGTCATGGTCGGCGATGAACGCGACGGTTCTGCCGTCGCGCGAGATGGCCGCCGCTTGCTCGCGCCCCGACCAGTCCGTCAGGCGCGAGAACTGCGCGTTGGCAAGCGGGTCCCGCCAGAAGTAACCCCGGTAGGCTGCCCACCAGAGCCCCGCAGCGGCAAGCAGCACCACGGCGGCCCCGAGAGCGGCCCAGCGAAGCATGCGGCGGGGCGCACCCGACTGCGAGCGGGCCACGGGGCTGACTCCTGCCGCAAGCGAATCACGCCCCTCGGGGGAAGGGGTCTGCTGTGGGTGATGCTCCGCCGCGAGCATCCGTAATACCTGTTCGACGAAAACCGCCGGGGCCTCCCCGCCCCGCAGCCGGCTCCAGTGTACCCGCGAGAAGGACTCCGGGACTTCCGCGTGCTTCTCGGGCGTCTCGTCGATACACACCGGAATGAGGAACGGGCGGCTCCTGGCCATCAGCTGCGTGCGCTGATCGGCCAAGTGCCATTCGAGGCGGAAATAGCCTTCGGTGCGCGCTTGCGTGTTACGGGAGATCACGGCTATGAACAGCGCACAATCGCGAATCTCGCGCCGGATCTTTTGATCCCAGGCGTCGCCGGTTCTCAGGATAGTCTTGTCGAGCCAGACCTCGATGCCGGCTGCTTCGAGGGCCGCGGCAATGCGACTCGCGGCCTCCGTGTCCTCGGAAGCGTAGCTGATGAAGACCGCAGGCGCGCTTGCCCTGACCCTGTCCTCGCCACCGCCTTCGACCATCTTCAGCCCCCCCGGCCAACGATTGTGCGGCATCGTCGCGAATGCCTTGGGAGTTGGCAACCGGGCAGAGACGGGGCACCCGTACGGCAGCTATCGGGAGTCCAATTCCTGCCTACGGACGACGGGCTTTTGCTCAGCCGGCAGGTTTGGTGCCCATGAGAGCCTGGGTGCGCACGTCCCTGTGCGCGTGCGGCCTTTCGAACCTCTACTGCTTGTCGAATACAAGCGTCTCGTCGCCCATGGCGCCGTTCACCTGCACACCCGTGTTGTGCACGGTCAACGTTTTGCCGCCGGCCGATACGACACGATGAACGTGGCCGACCACCTTGCCATCCTTTTTGAGATCAAAATCCCAGGTGTTGGCATCGATCTTCTTCCCGAACGTTGTATCCGTGCCCGAGGTTCCCGACACGTCCTTTACGTCCTTGCCGTTGCGGTATTGGGCCCGGATCGATATTTCCTTGCCGTCTGCACCCGTCAGCTTTTCGTCGAGCGTGTACAGCCCTTTGGCTTCGGTATAGACACGGGTTCCGGCGGTCAAGGCTGCGCCAGGGTTGAACTTCGATTTTGCGACATTGAGCTGCCAGGTGCCCACGATCGGGTCTGCGGCGAAGGCAGGACTCGCAAAGGTCACCGCTGCGAGTACAAGAAGTGAGAGAACCTTTTTCACGTTAACCCCCTTGAGTGATTGCGGCCTGATTCTTTTTGTTGCGGCGCGCTCGCGTGCGAGCCGGAGCGCCCGGCTGAAGATGCACCCGAGCGCTCCGAAGATCAAGAGCGGTTCACTTTGCAGGTTTCGTGTTAGCGGGCGTGATCGCGAACGACGGTCTCCCCTGCGCCCGAAGGCTTCCCAAACATCCGCGCTTATATGAACTGCCAGGTGTTAGATGCGGCGCCTCCCTTGGCCAGCAGCACGAACTGCCGGTGCAGGCGCCACTGCGGGGCCACATCTCACTGATGCAAATGCGGGCTCGGCTGTAGCAGACCGTGGTGCCGGAGCACCTTCTGCAGCTGGTCGTGAGGCAGGGCAGCGATTGTCCAGTAGTCCGCGCCGCTCATGGTGCGCGCGGCCACGAGGGCGTTTACCACGGCTTCCTCCACGCCTTCGATCGTGGCCTCGAACACGGGGTTGAGCGCTTCGCTGCGCAAGCGCGCGACTTGTGCGGGCCTTCTTGTATCGGTCGCCCAATTGCCATCGTCGGCGCCCTCATTAGCGGTCGAGAAGGCGATGAAGATGTCGCCCGACCCGTCGCTTTCAATCGCGCCGAGACGCCCCAGCCCAACGGAAGCCCGTCGCGCCAGGCGTTTCAGTTGATCGGGGGTGAGCGGCGCGTCGGTGGCGATGACTATGATGATCGACCCACGGTGTTCCTGATCCAGACCGTCGGCGATGGCCACGCGCTTCGGATCGCAGAGTTTGGCGATAGTCCCCAAGCGCTGCTGTGGCGGGGACGTGAGCCGGGTTACGCAAGGCGGCTGTAGGGTCATCTCGCGCGCGACAGGAATTCCCGCCACCCGCAACTGATTTGCACGACCATAGTTGCATTGCACCAGCACGCCGACGGTGTAGCCTCCTGTTTCCTCGGTCAGCCTGCGTGAGGCGGTGCCTGTGCCGCCCTTGAAGCCGTTGCAGACCATCCCCGTGCCGCCACCGACATTGCCTTCGGCGACCGGGCCGGACTCAGCACTATCAAGCGCGTCGAGCGCATCCTGCTGCGTCACGTGCTGACCGGCCATGTCGTTGAGCGGCACGTCGGCAGTCTCGGCGACAACCGGATACCAGAAATAGCCTTGGCGATGGTCAGCCAGCCACTTGAAAGCCGCGTCGCGCACCACGCCGACGCTGCCCGTGCCGGTAATCAGGATCGGCGTCTCGAGTACGCCGCTCTCGTCGACCCAGTGGGTACCGGTCATGTCGCCATTGCCGTTCCCTGCGAAATAGCCCGCAAACACGGCGCGGCTGTCCGCTTTGCCACGCGGAAGAATGGCCGTGACGCCGGTCCGGACCGGTCCCTTTCCGCGCACAAGGGCCCCGTCGCCCGAGATCAGAGTCTTGAACCCGACCTCCACGCCCGCGACATCGGTAATGGCGTCGTTGGTTCCTGGAGTTCCGTCGAAGGGCACGCCCAGATCGCGAGCGCGAGGCTCGGGGCCGCTGGCGAAAGCCGCCGAGGCCGGTGTCAGGCAGGCAAAGGCCAGTAGTGTTGTCAACACGTGTCGCATGTTCGTCCGGCTCCCAACCATTGGGTATCGAAGTTGTTATCGGCGTTATCGGCTGCCGTATCCCACCTGGTGGCTTCCGCCTCCCGAGGCGATCGCGACGACCACGAGCACCGCTGCGGCGACCAACCCAGCCGTCTTAAGACCGCTCGTTCGCTTCACATCGAGCTCGGCTATATATAACGCGCCACCAGGACCATACTCGCTAAGTCGGGAGCATGTGCTCTTTTGCGCCAACTCAGCCGTCCTGAGCGCTGCGCTTGCGCCGCTACCGGTGCCAGACCATTCGGTGAGTCCGGCTAAGGCACCACCAGCTGCCGTTCCCGTAGGCCAGGTCCACCTCGTCCTGGTTGACGAGTCTGCACTACAAAGCGTGTGGCACTTTACTATTGTTTATCAGTAACCTCCTGTAGACTATTAACCTCGTTTCTAGCCCTAAGTGAATGGGGCGCCATCCGACAGGCAGAGGTCCCGGCACGATGGATAGAGCCGGGGATCTGACGAGCAAGACTAGAATGGTTTCGGCGCTCCAGTCTCGGAGCCGGGGAGCATGTCTAAACGCACTCAACAGATAGGAGGCGCGCTGCTCGCATTTGCGAGCGCGCTGGCCGCCGGCGGCTGCGCCGTGGGACCGCGATTCACACCGCCCGCGCCGCCGATCACCGACGGCTATATCGCCGGGCCCCTGCCGGAAGCCACTGCGGCCACCCCCGCGCACGGCGGCGATCCGCAGCGCTTCCAACTCGGTCGCGAGCTCGCCGGTGAGTGGTGGACGCTGTTCGCGTCGCCCGAGCTCGATGCGCTGATGCAGGACGCGATGGCGCATTACCCCGACATCGCGGCCCAGCAGGCCGCGCTACGCGCGGCGTGGGAGACAGTTCGAGCCCAGGAGGGCCTGTTCTTTCCGCAGCTGCAAGGCAGCGTCTACGCCGAGCGCGAGAAGGTATCCGGCGCCAGCATCGCACCCGGCTTTCCCGGCTTCATCACCAGCATCTATCAGGCGACCGTCAACGTCTCCTACACGCTCGACGTGTTCGGCGGCGAGCGCCGCGCCCTCGAGGGGCTCGAGGCGCAGGCCGAGGCTCAGAAGTTCGTGCTCGAGGCGAGTTACCTCACACTCACTTCCAACGTCGCCTCGACCGCGATCCAGCTCGCCTCGACGACCGATCAGATCCGCGCCACCCGCGAGATCATTGCCATCGAGGACAAGCAGCTCGATTTCATCCGCCGCCGTTTCGATCTCGGGGCACAGACCCGCGCCGACGTGCTGCAGCAGGAATCCAACGTGGCGCTGGTGCGCGCGACTCTGCCCGGGCTCGAGCAGCAGCGCGCGGTGACCGAGCATCAGCTCGCGGTGTTGACCGGGCGGCTCCCGGGAGCAACGCGTCCCTCCGGCTTCACTCTGGCCGACCTCAAGCTCCCGGAAGATCTGCCCCTCAGCCTGCCATCGTCCCTGGTCTCGCAGCGGCCCGACATCCGCCAGCAGCAGGCGCTGCTGCACCAGGCCAGCGCCGCGGTGGGCGTCGCGACCGCGAACCTGCTGCCCCAGCTCACCTTGAGCGCGGCGCTCGGGGGCGATTCGCTCGTCTTCAGCACCCTGTTGCAGAGCGGCTCGGGGATCTGGAGTGTCGCCGGGGGCATTACCCAGCCGATCTTCGAAGGGGGCGCCTTGCGCGCCAAGCGGCGCGCCGCCCTCGATACCTACGATCAGGTGAGCGCCCAATACCGGCTGACGGTTCTCAAGGCCTTTCAGAACGTGGCCGACACGCTGACGGCGCTCGAGCATGACGCCGAAACCTTCCAGGCCGAATACCAGGCACTGCAAGCGGCCGACGCGGGTCTGCGCCTGGTTCAGGAGCAGTACGACGCGGGAGCGGTGAACTTTGCCTCGCTGCTCGCTGCCCAACTCACCTACAACCAGGCTCGACTCGCCTACGTGCAGGCCGAGGCGAGCCGCTACGTCGACACCGTGACGCTGTTCCAGGCGCTCGGCGGCGGCTGGTGGAACCGGGGCACGGCGGGGACGAAGCAGGCCGGGACGCGGCAGGCGCCATGAGCTCAAAACACGAGTTGCTCGAGCAGTTGCGGATCGATCGCAGCGCGAGCGAGCGGCCGGCCGCCGGTCGCGGCCGGCGGCGCTGGCTGTTTGGCATCGCCGCCCTGGTGCTGGCGGTGGCGGGTGGCGCCGCGCTCGTGGCGCTCTCTCCCGGAGGGCAGGAGGTCCACGCGGTCACCGCCAAGGCGCTCAGCGGGGGCACTCCGAGCGGCGCCACCCTGCTCGAGGCGTCCGGCTACGTCGTCGCGCTGCGCGAGGCCACGGTGTCGGGCAAGAGCATCTACAAGGTCGACGACGTGCTGGTGCAGGAAGGGCAGCCCGTCAGGCGGGGCGAGGTCATGGCCCGTCTCGACGATACCAACACGCGCGCCGCGCTCGAGCAGTCGAAGGCCCAGGTGAAGCAGCTCGAGGCGGCGCTCGCCGCGGCACGGCTCGCGGCGGCCGATGCGCGCCCGATCTTTGAGCGCAGTCAGAAGGAGCTCGCGCAGGGACTCATCAGCCAGGACACCTTCGACGCCGCCAAGGCGAGTTACGACGCCCTCGAGACGGAGGTCGCCGTGGCCGAGCAGAACCTCGCCGTCGCGCGCGCGAACGTCGAGGTCAACCAGCGCTACGAGGACGACACGATCATCAGGGCCCCGTTCGACGGCGTCGTGACCGTGAAGACGGCACAGCCGGGCGAGATCGTCTCGCCGCAGTTCTCCGGCGGGGGCGGTATTGCCAAGATCGTCGACATGGATTCGCTCGAAGTCGAGGTCGATGTGAGCGAGAACTTCATCAATCGCGTCCGCGCCGGCCAGCCCGCGACCGTGACGCTCAATGCCTACCCGGACTGGCAGATCCCCGCGCAGGTCATCGCCATCATTCCGACCGCCGATCGCTCCAAGGCGACGGTGAAGGTGCGCGTCGGCTTCAAGTCCAGGGACCCACGCATCGTGCCCGACATGGGCGTGCGCGTGGCGTTTCTCGAAGGCAAATCCGGCGCCCCGTCCGCCCCCGCCTCGGCGGCCCGCGGCGTCATCGTCTCCCCCGACGCGGTGCTCGGCAACGGCGATGCGGGCACGGTGTTCGTGATCGCCCACGACCGCCTCGAGCAGCGGCGCGTGCCGCTTGGGCTCAGAACTCTCGACGGGCAGATCATCCTGAGCGGCGTCGCCCCCGGTGCTCAGCTCGCGAGCGGAAACCTCGAGCAGTTGCGTGATGGGGCCCGCGTTCACGTGGTGCCCTAGCCCAGGAGGCGGGATGACAGCCATTGTATCGTGCGTGGGCGTGTCCAAGGACTACGTGCGCGGGCGCGAGACGGTCGCGGTGCTGCACGACTTTAATCTCGAGATCGAGGAGGAGGACTTCGTCGCCGTCATGGGCCCGTCGGGCTCGGGCAAGACCACGCTCCTCAATCTCATCGGCGGGCTGGATTCACCCACCGCCGGCGCGCTCACCGTCGCCGGCGAGCGCATCGACCGCCTCTCGGCCGCGGCGCTCGCGCGTTGGCGGGGCCGACACGTCGGCTTTGTCTTTCAGTTCTACAATCTGCTGCCGATGCTCACCGCCGAGCGCAACGTGGAAGTACCACTCCTCCTCACCTCGCTGTCAAGCGCCGAACGGCGCCGCAAGGTGGCGGCCGCTCTCGAGCTCGTGGGGCTGTCCGACCGGGGGCGGCATCGACCCGCTGAGCTCTCCGGCGGCCAGCAGCAGCGCGTGGCCATTGCGCGCGCCCTGATCGCCGATCCGACGCTCCTTCTGTGCGATGAGCCCACCGGAGATCTCGACCGGCAGTCCGCGGAGGAGATCCTGAGTCTCATCGGAACCCTCAACGCGCGCTTCGGCAAGACCGTCGTCCTGGTGACGCACGATCCGAAGGCTGCGGCGCACGCGCGGCGGCGGCTCGAAGTCGACAAGGGCCGGCTCATCGAGGGTGCGGCGCGGACTGCCGCATGAGGTTCCTGCCCCTCATCTGGTCCGGCCTGTGGCGCAAGCCCGGGCGCACGATTCTGATCTTTCTCCAGGTGATGATTGCCTTCGCGCTGTTCGGCGTGCTCCAGGGGATGAAGACCGGGGTCAGCCGCGCGGTCGACGCCGCGCGCGCTGACCTCCTGCTGGTGCACAGCCGCGTGAGCCTGTTTGCCAATCCGCTGCCGCTCGGGCTTCTCGAGACGATCAAGTCGGTTCCGGGAGTGAAGGTGGTCGTCCCGGTCGACATCTTCGGGGCGACTTACCAAAAGCCCGACGAGGGCGTAGCGGTCGTGGCGATCGAGCCCGAGAAGAACTGGACTGCGGCTTTCACCTACACGATAAGCAGCCACGATCTCGCCGCCTTCCAGCAGACACGCACCGGAGTCCTGGTGAACGAGGCGCTGGCATACAAGTACGGCTGGAAGGTGGGGGATCGTATTCCATTCATGTCGACCACCCCACAGATGAACGGTTCCACTGACTGGACGTTCGACGTCGTGGGTACGTTCGCCGACAGCGACGTCGGCGCCGCGAAGATCAACGTGCTCATCCACTATCGCAATTTCGATGAGGCGCGGGCGACCGGCAAGGGCACGGTCGGGCATTTCAACGTCGCGGTGGACAATCCGAAGCTCGCGTCCCAGGTGGCCGACGAGATCGACCGGCGGTTCCGCAACTCCTCCCACGAGACCAAGACCGATTCGCTGCGCGAGCTGGCGCAGAGCGCGCTACAGTCCATCGGGGATTTCGACTTCCTGATCCGTGCGGTCGTGGGTGCGGTGCTGGTGGCGCTCTTGTTTGCGACCACCACCATGACGATCCAGTCGGTGCGCGAGCGCACCCCCGAGCTCGCAGTACTGAAAACCGTCGGCTTCACCGATGGGACGGTGTACCTGCTGATCCTCGCCGAGGCGCTGCTGGTGTGGGTGGTCGCCGCCTCCTGCGGGCTCGCGCTCGCAGCGCTCACCCTTCCCTACGCGGCGAGGTTCGTGCCCGGCCTGGTGATGCCGGGCGTGATCGTAGCGCTCGGCGTCGTCGGCAGCGCGCTGGTTGCGCTGATGAGCGCCGCGGTACCGGCAGCGCTCGCGGCGCGGCTGCGCGTGGCGACCGCGCTCGCGCGGCGCTGAGACAGGGCGCATGGACTTCACCCGCCAATTCACGGCGCTACTGGTGCTGAACCTCGAGAGCATCCGGGAGCGCTTGGGTTCGGTCTTCACGATCGTGATCGGGGTGACCTGCGCGGTCGGGGTGCTGATTTCGATGCTGGCGATGGGCACCGGGGCGACTCGGCAGGCGACCGGCGACGCGCGCCCCGACCGGGTGATCCTCAGCAGCCACGGGGCGCGCGGCCTGGAGAGCAGTATCCCGCGGGACGAGGCGGCCACGGTGCGCGACCTGCCGGGGATCAAGCGCGGCAGCGACGGCGAGCCGATCGTGGTGTTCCAGGCGGCGGTACCCGTCGAGGCCCACCGGCGCGTGACCGGCAACCGGATCTTCTTTCCGCTCCTCGGCGTCACCGGCGCGAGCATCAGCGACTACGCGCCGGAGATCCGCTTCACCGACGGACGCAGCTTCCGCCCGGGACTGCACGAGCTCGTGGCGAGCAATCCCTGCGTGCGGCAGTTCACGGGTTTCGAGCTGGGCGGCAAGCGCGACATCGGCGGCAGCGACTGGACCATCGTCGGGCACTTCACGCAAGGCCATTCCGAGCAATGCGTGCTGCTCGCCGATGCCGCAATCCTCATGTCGGCCTTGAACCGCAACGTCTACAACCAGGTGGCAGTGATGCTCGAGTCGCCCCAGTCCTTCACCGTGTTTCGCCAGGCCCTCGAGGCCAACCCGACGCTGCATCTCGAGGCGCGCCGTGAGCCCGAGGCAATCGAGCAGGAGATCAAGCGGTTCAACCAACTACTGAACTTCGCCGCCTTCTTCGTCGGCTCGATCATGGCGGTCGGGGCAACCCTCGGGGCGGTGAACTCTCTCTACTCGATCGTCGATGCGCGGCGGCGCGAGCTCGCCACCCTGCGCGCGATCGGCTTTGGCTCGACCCCGATTGCCGCCGCCATGCTGGTCGAGTCCATACTGCTCGCGCTGCCCGGTGCGCTGCTCGGAGCCGCGCTCGCCTGGGCACTGTTCCACGGCATGTCGGTAAGCCCTTTCGGCTTCAGCTTCGAGCTCGACGTCACCCCGGCACTCGCCCTGACCGGCATCGCGTGGGCACTGGTCATGGGGCTGATCGGCGGCATACTGCCGGCGATACGCGCCGGGCGCGTGCCAGTGACCACGGCGCTGCGCGCGATCTGACAGCAAGTTAGCTCGGCCGTGAGGCTCCACCCGGGTGCGCCTGCACGCCCGATTCTGACGGTCACAGTCTGGCATCCCGACATCGGCCACGAATGCGGCCCACGTCAGAGGAGGATGGCCCGTAAGTAACGTAAGGCAGAAGCAGTGAATCTTTTCGCAAAGCTCTATTACCTGCTTCGCAAGGCGTCGAAGGCGGTCGGGCTGTACCTGGTCATCGCCGGACCCGGGTTGGTCGTCATGGTCGCGGACAACGACGCCGGCGGCATCACGACCTATGCGGCGACAGGGGCGAAGTACGGATACCACCTGATCTGGTTTCTGCTGCTCCTGATCCCGGTCGCCTACTACGTCCAGGAAATGACGGTACGTCTCGGTGCCATCACCAAGCGCGGACACGCCGAGGCAATCTTCGACGGCTTCGGAGCCTTCTGGGGCTGGTTTTCGCTGCTCGATCTGATGATCGTCGACTGGCTCACGCTGGTTACCGAGTTCGTCGGCATGACCGCTGCGCTCGCCATTTTTGGCGTGCCGCCGTGGATTACGGTCATCGCGGTGATCGTGCTCATGGCCGTCATCGTGCTGAACGGCCGCTATTGGACCTTTGAAAAACTGGCTCTGCTGTTCTGCGCATTGAACCTGGTTTACATCCCGGGCGCCTTTCTCGTTCACCCGTCCGTTCGGGACGTGTTGCGCCACGGTCTTATTCCCAACTTTGCCGGGGGATTCAACGGCCAGCTCTTCTTCTTCCTGATGGCCAACATCGGGACCACGATCGCGCCCTGGATGCTGTTCTTCCAGCAAAGTGCAGTCGTCGACAAGGGCATGCTCGAGAAGGACATTCCCTGGGGTCGTTTCGATACACTAATCGGCTCGATCATTACAGTCGTCGTCGCCGTATTCATCGTGATCGTGACCGGGACCGTGCTGCCGGGCATCGACATTGACGATGCCGCCCAGGCCGCTCACGAGCTGATGAAGACCGACCGCTACGTCGGGACTTTCCTGGCTATTGGCCTCTTTGACGCCGGCCTGCTGGGCGCGATCTGCATCTCGCTCGCAAGCTCGTGGGCTTTCGGGGAGATCTTCGGCTGGGCGCATTCGCTCAATACCAGGATCCGCCAGGCGCCGTGGTTCTATGCAACCTACTTTCTGATGCTGGTGACCGCCGGCCTGGTGGTGCTGATTCCCCGGGCGCCATTGGTACTGATCACCCTCTTCGTGCAGGTAATTGCCGTAACGCTTCTGCCCGCGGCGCTCGTGTTCCTGATCTTGCTGCTCAACGACCGCAGGACCATGGGCGAGCGCTGCAATACACCGCTCCAGAATCTCATCGGCGGCTTTATTGTCATCTCGATCATCATCCTGTCGACTCTGTACGGTTTCTCGGTGCTATTTCCAAACCTCTTCCGATAGTCGAGCAGTCCAACATGAGTGCGTTCCGAAATCTTTTCGCCAAAGTCCGCGCGATCAATGCGCGCTATCACGCGCCGCGCATCGAGATATCGGGGGCCGTCCGACTGTCGCTGCTGGTTCTCAGGGTGTACCTGCTGGCCCTGGTCGCTTTGCTGATCTACAAGTTCATCCTCGTCGTTAGAGGATAGACCCGTGATTACCGTCCTCGAGCATGAGTTCTTCCTGAGCGAGATCCTCGGCCGGCGCGTTTTCGCCAAAACAAAGCGGATTGGGCGCTTGAGCGATCTTGCAATCATTGAGACCGGCAAACTTCCCGAAGTCACGCAGGTAGTGGTCGACCGCCGCTACGGTTACCCTGCATTGACGATTCCCTGGGAGAAGGTCCTTCTCATCTCCAATCACGAAGTGGTGCTCGACCTCGCGGAGGACAGCCTGTCGCAATTCGAGCGAGCCCCGCAGGAGCATCTGATCCTGCTGCACGATCACATACTCGACAAGAAAATTATTGACATGGATGACCACGACGTCGAGGTCGTCTACGACGTGAAACTTGCCTTCCAGAACGGCAGGTTATACGCCGCCGAAGTCGACTACAGCCGCTACCGAGCGCTGCGCCGGCTCGGCCTTCACAAGCTCGCGAAGCTTCTCGCGGATCGCAACAAGGAGAATCGCGTGTCCTGGCTGTATGTGCAGCCGCTTCCGGAACACCTGGGCAGCTTCGCCGGTAACATCAAGCTCACAGTTCCCAAAGCGCAGCTCAATGAGATCCATCCGGTGGATCTCGCAGACATGCTCGAGGAACTCGAGGGCGGCCAGCGCGTCGCGCTGTTTAACGCGCTTGACCCCGAACAAGCCTCCGACGCGCTCGAAGAGATCGAACCGCCGGTGCAGCGGCAGTTGATCCATGCCATCGAGAAGGAGCGTGCGGCCATGTTGATCAACGAGATGAGCCCCGCCCAGGCGGCGGACATCCTCGCGATACTGCCGCGTGACGAGGCCGGCGCGATCCTGAAGCTCATCGACCGGGATAAATCGTCGAAGGTCGAGCACATCATTGGTGAGCACAACGAGCAGATTCTGCTCTATGCGTCCGTCAAGCTGATCCGCTTGCCTGAAACGACGCTGGCCGCAGAGGTCCTCAACCACTATCGTGAACTTGCGACGGGCAAGGACGTGGTTATGTACGTGTACGTCGCAGACGCCGGAGGTGTCCTGAAAGGGGTCGTGGACATTCGCGAGATCGTTGCCGCAGAGCCTGGGCAGACCCTTGGGGACATCATGACCGAGCATGTGATCGCGTTGCCGAAAGACGCGACGCTGCGGGAGGCCAGGATGCTGTTCGAGCGCTACGACTTTAGGGCGCTGCCCGTCACGGACGAGAGCGATCACCTTCTCGGTGCGGTCTCGTCTCGTGACGTACGCGCTCTCAGACCGAGGCTTGCGTGAGGCCCCCGGTTCTGCGCGAGATAAGGACGTCGAGATGTGTCACTTGGTGTACAAGGGTAGTGAATTGAGAGGTGCCGGAGTCTGTTCGCGCAGGAGTTTGCCGAGCTTGAGCTCGGCGCCAAGGTTCGCTCGTTGCTGACGCGAAGGCTGCCGAAGCCACACTCGCGACGTCGTTTGAGCAGTCATGGATAAATCACCCGTCGTCTTAGCCGTGGCGTTCTCCGCCGGCGGCCTTGAGCCGGTTTCCGAACTGCTGTCTGCTTTACCGGCGGCCTGTGCCGCAGCGGTTATTATCGTTCAGGGTCTCGATTCGAGTCTCGAGAAGCTGCTGTTCGAAGCTCTCAGCCAGAGAACGATTCGTCCGGTGACGCGCCCGCACGACGGCGTGGTAGTAGAGCAGAACCATGTCTACGTAGCTCCCGCAAACACCGCGCTGACAATGACCGGCGGCCGTATTCGGGTGACGCCCAAAGCGGGCGGCGGCCGTCATCATCCCGGAGACAGTCTGTTCACCTCGCTCGCGGAAGAGCGTGGCCACGGCGCAATCGGCGTCGTCCTCTCAGGCGAGGGCTCCGACGGTGCCCTCGGCATCCGGGCAATCAGGCAAAGTGGCGGCGCCACACTGGCGCAGTACCCGGGATCTGCTCGATTTCCCAGCATGCCCATCAACGCGATTGAAACCGGCTGCGTTGGTGTCGTGTTGCGCCCGAATGAGATAGCCCACGAGCTAGCCCGTCTGAGCGGCGACCCGTCTGGCGTGCCACTTGCGGCCCTGAAGGACGAATGCGAGCCACGGCCCGCTTTGCCGAGTCAGTCGACGGACCACAAGGGCCTCCTGGGCTCCCGCTAATTCCGGAGCGAGGCGCTCGAGATGGGCGCTTGCAACCGTTTGACCATTAGCTGCGTTCGCCCACCTCTCTGTGAACTCGGCGACCTTCCATCCATTGCCACGAAAGCAGCGACGTCATGCCCCAAAGCACTTCCCGCAGGCGCTTGGCCATGGATACGGCCACCGCCAATTCCGCGTCGATTCCCAGAGCCCGTCCAAACAGGATCAGGCCAGCTTCCTGGACCCCCAGACCCGCAGGAACCACGAAGGCGAGATGACGTATTGCCTGAGTCATGCTCTCGAGCATCAGCGCAGACTGGAAGTTAACGGGATGACCGAACAGGCGCAGAGCGAACCAGACTTCGAATGCTCCGGAGCACAATGCGGCGAATTGCAGGCCGGCGGCGACCAGTAGCGAGCTCGTGCGTCGCAGGCTCGCGCGCACTTCGCGATCGAGGGACGCTGCGCCCTCGGTCAGCGGGCTTGCCCCCACCAACCCCAGCAGAATGGAGTGCACGCGCCCCAGTATTGACCCGTAGCGCAACAGCACGGCAGTGACCGCGGGAATCGGCAGACTGAGCAGCAGCGCAAGCAGCACACCACGATGTTGGTGGACGCTCAGGCCTTGATCGAACAGCAGCACCACCCCCACGACAGCAAATAGGTACACCGCGAAGAGCGTCAGCAGAATTTCCACGATGACGCTCGCGCCGCTCTGTGCCACCGGGACTCCGCGCCAGCGTAGTAACCGGACTGCAGCCACACCACCGCCCACGCTGGCTACCGGCAGCAGGCGATCTATCCCGTCACGTACTGTGGTGACCCAAAAAAGATAGCCGAGGCCGAGTCCCTTGGGACTGTAAGCGCGCAGCAGGGCAACCCAGCCAAGCGCGTAGAGAAGGAAAAACAGCGCGCGATAAGGGACCAGCCAGAGGAGCCGCCAGCCGGCCACGTCTAGGACATGCAGTATTGCAGCAATGTCGACGCGAACAACCAGGACGACGAGGAGCGTCAGACCCAGCAGTGCGCCGATGTACAGAGCGGTTTTCAAACCGGTGCAGCCACTATCAGATGTGGCTTACTCGCAACCGAGGCCAACACGCTACGTGCGATGGCTCCTTCAGCTCTGGTGTGCGCGCAGGAAACGCAAGAACTCGACGCCCTCGCGAAGGCGCCGCTTCGTGAACTCCCAGCTCGCCAGCATCTCCTTGACGATCTCCCAGATCTTACTGGGCCGCAAGTAGAAGCGTTTATAGAAGATCTCCATGCTGTGGAAGATTTCTTCCTTCGTCAGGTGCGGGTAGCTGATTGCCGCGAGCTGTACCCCCTTATCGTTGACCAGGTTCGCCGCGTCATTCTCCTGTAGCCAGCCGTTTTCGACAGCCTGTTTGTACAGAGTCGTGCCCGGGTAAGGTGCAGCCAGAGACACCTGAATGGTGTGTGGATTGATCTCCTTGGCAAAGTTGATCGTCTTCTCAATCGTCTCCGTGGTCTCTCCGGGCAAGCCGAGTATGAAGGTGCCGTGGACCAATACGCCGAGCTTGCGGCAGTCGTCGCTGAAACGCCGCGCAATATCGGTACGCAGGCCCTTCTTGATGTTGTGCAGGATCTGGTCGTCGCCCGATTCATAGCCGACCAACAGCAGCCGCAAACCATTGTCCTTCATCACCCTCAGAGTGTCATACGGCACGTTCGCCTTGGCGTTACAGCTCCAAGTCACGCCGAGCCGCCCCATTCCGCGTGCAATGGCTTCGACGCGGGCCAGGTTTGCACTGTCGGTAAAGGTATCGTCGTCGAACATGATTTCCTTGACCTCGGGCATGTTCTCCTTGATCCACTTCACTTCTGCAATGACGTTCTCGGCCGAGCGCACTCGATAGCGGTGGCCGCCGACGGTCTGCGGCCACAGGCAGAACGTACACTTCGAACGACAGCCGCGGCCGGTATAGAGGCTGACGTAGGGATGCAGCAGATAGCCGATAGCGTAATTCGCAATCTGCAAATCGCGCCGATAGACCGGCGCAACGAAAGGCAGCTCGTCCATGTTCTCGACTACTGCGCGCGGCGGGTTATGCACGATGCGGCCGTCGGCAGCGCGGTAGGACAACCCCGTTATGCTCTCGAGCGGCAGCCCGTCGGCAACCTCCTTGCATGTGTAATCGAATTCCTCCCGGCAGACGAAATCCACTGCCTGCGAGGCGTTCAACGAGCCGCTCGGGTCTACCATCGCCTTTGCACCGACCAGACCAATCCTGACACGCGGGCTGTCACGTTTAAGCAGCTCGGCAAACCTGACGTCAGTCGGAAACGATGGAGTGCTGGTATGTATGATGACGAGATCGTAGCCGCGCGCGACCGCACGACCTTGATCGACACTCAGTCCGTCAGCCGGGGCATCAAGCAACCGCGAGTTCGGGACCAGCGCGGCCGGCTGCGCCAACCAGGTGGGGTACCAGAATGACCTGACCTCGCGCTTGGCCTGATAACGCGCTCCGGCGCCCCCGTCAAAGCCATCGAAGGACGGCGCCTGCAGGAACAGCGTCTTCAGAGCGTGCGGTGGCGCGGAACTGGAAGTCATGCCCAAGCCTCGTGGATGTCTGGGCCAGCCCCTGCACTATACGCAAGAACGCGGACCAAGCAGAAGCCGGATGAGCCCAAGGGCGCTCGGAGGACTCAGACCGAGGTCAGCGCCGGGATGCGCGCACCGCAGGGGAGATCCCCATCAGGGCCGGCTGAAACAGCAGCGCCGATACCAATGTCCAGACCAGCGATATCATCAATAGCTTGCCCATGCTGGCAGTGCCCGGATGGCTGGAAGCCCACAAACTGCCGAACCCCGTGGCGGTTGCGAGCGCGCTGAAGAACACGCCGCGCGCGAGGCTTGAGGTCAGCAGGTGCGCTCGCCCGACGCGCCAGGCCATCACGAAGTAAATGTGAAAGGCGACTCCGATCCCGAACAGCAACGGCAGCGCAATGATATTGGCGAAATTCAGGGGCTGGCCGATTACGACGCAGCTGCCCATGGTCAGGAGACCGGTCAGGACTATCGGTGCCATGGTGACGGCGACATCGCGCACGCGTCGCAGTGTGATCAATAAGAGACCCGTGATGGCGAGGAACGAGAGCACGCCCGCCTCGGCGAAGGCCGAGACCACCGCTCGGCCGGCCTCGCGGATGCTCAACGCGGTACCCGTCGCGTCCGGAACTTCTGTGATAACCGCGGCGATGAACCGAGTGAGTACCCCATTCTCATTAGCATCGCCCTTCGGCGTGATGGATAGCCGCGCGCGTCCGTCGGGGGCCAGCCAGCCTCGCACTAACTGCGGCGGAAGCGTCGTGACGGTGATGGACTGAGGGTGCAGCGACTCACGGATCTGCTCGAGCACGGTCGCCAGGCCGGGAAGCAACAATCCGGCCGCCTGGGTTCGCATGGAAGGTTGCGCCTCCGCCAGTTCCCTGAGGTCACCCGCGAGCCGGGCGGCGTCGGCGCCCGCCGCCGCGTCGCGGGTCGCCGCCTGACGCAGCTGGTTGGACGTCTCGAGCAGGCTGGCGATCACCTGGGAGTCGTTCGGCGGCGGCTCCACGAACACCGGATTCAGCGGCAGGTCCAGCAGGTTAGCCGCATCGTCGATGATCGAGATCTTCTTGGCCTGATCATCGGGTACAAAGCTGGAGAGCGTCCGTGCAAACGAGACCTCCGGGAGCACTCTGACCCGGGCAGCGAGCTGGTCGGCTGTGGCCAGGTCGGGATATATCGCCTCGAGCGTATTCGGCGACCGCTGCACGTCCTTCGTCAGATCGTACAGAGTAGCGACAGACTCCACCTTGGAGTTGCGGAGGTGCAGCGGGTTAAAGTCGAAATGCAACCACGGCAATAGGGCAGCAGAAACCACGGCCACGACGACGCCGATGCAAACCACCGCCACGCGGTGGCGCAACACGAAATTATCTACCAGGACAAGCCCTGCATGGGTTGCCCCGGCCGGGTTTCCCGTCGGCCGCGTGAGCTGAATCAGGGAAGGCAGCAGGGTCAGATTGAGCGCCAGCGCGATGAACATGCCAAAGCCGGCAACCACGCCGAGCTGTGACAGCCCGATGTAGGCAGTCGGCGCAAAAGCGAGGAAGCCCGCGGCAACCGCCGCTGCCGCCAAGGTCAGCGATCGACCCATGCCCTGGCCGGTCGCGACCAGGGCACTGCGAACGTCCTTCTGGGTTCCCCGCTCGGCGCGATAGCGAACGCTGAACTGGATCCCGAAGTCGATACCGAGGCCGACGAACAAAGGAATGAACGCGACCGAGATGACATTGAAGCGATGGAAAACGCCAAGGCCCAGCGCTGCCGCGCTCACGAGGCCCACCAACGTGGTGCCGAGGATTGAGCCAATGAGCCAGATCGAGCGTACCGCCATCCACAACATTACTAAGATGGCAGCGAGTGCGAGTGTCGCGATCAAGGGCGCACGCTCGGCCAGGCTTGCGAATTCCTCGTCCTCCAAGGCCACCGGCCCGGTTATCCGCACGCTCACCCCGTGAGCGGCGTCGAGTCGCAGCGCCTTTGCCGCCGCGCGGATGGCAGCGATCGGCAGTGCCCCGGGCTGCAATTGCGAAAACTCAAGGTGCGGATCGACCAGGATCAAGTGACGCAGCTCTGCTTCGTCCGGTGCGCTCCCGGAGATAAGATTGCGCCAGGAGAAATAAGCCCTCTTACCACTACGCAAACCTTCCAGCGCCCCCGCCAGCCGCCGCATCGGGCTGCGGATGCTGGCGAGCGACGCCTGCCCCCGGTCCACACCTTGCACTGCGTTCGACAGCGTCCCCATGAGGCCGCGCAGCGACGGGTCAGCGGCCATTGGACCGAGAAATGGCTCGAACCTGATCAGCTGGGCCAGGGTCGTCTGCACTTCCTGAGTAGGGGCGTACAGCAGGCCGTTGCGGGCCCAGAAGGGCCCGGAGTCCGGGCGGTAGACGGAACGGAAAAGCCCAGGCTCAGTGCGTAGCGCTTGCGCAAGCGAGCTGGTGGCTGCCTCGGTCAGCTCGGGGGTTTGGCCATCGACGACCACGACGATCTTCTGGCCGGCCTGCGGGAACAGTGTATTGAATTCTGTTTCGCGAATTCGCCACGGCAGTTTTGGCGAAAGCAGGTCGTAAGTATTGGTGCTCATGGCGAAGTGGCCCAGCACATATGCCGTGGCCGTCGTCGCCAGCGCCAGGGCCAGGAACACCACGATCCAGGCCCGGTCGGCGCAAAAGGAAACCAGCCGAACGGTGAGCGAGGGCGGGCTGCTCACGGCATCCTACGCAGCCACCGCGCGCGATCTGGTAGGAGTGCCGGCTGACGAATTCTCAGGACAGCCTGCGCATGACACCGTCGGCATCGACGGTAAACTCGTTGCCCCGCCACGTGACTCGACTGGTGAAGAAGCTTCGGCCCCACGCCCAGCACAGCAACAGATCCCGCACAGGCACGAGCCAAAACTCCCGCAGCAGAGGCCGGGCACCGCACAACCGGTCTACAAGATGCAACGCCAGCCGCGCCGCCACAGTGACCTGGAAAAGCGCCCACGCGGCCGTCGAGAAGGATGGCTCGGCGGCAGTCAGCAGGAGGCCGAAGACTGCCAGGGGCAAGCTGAAGGTTACAAACAGAAACGGGAAACTGCCCGGTCGCAGCACATATATGGTACGCATCCACCGGACCTCATGGCGCGTGAGGGAGTCCAGGCTTGGCTCATGGTGCTGCGCCTTGAGCTCATACGGCAACAACACGATCCGCATACCCAATCGGCGAATCAATTCGCCCAGTCGATAGTCCTCGGCAAGGTGGTTCGCTATCGCCCGCAGGCCACCGATCGCTCGCAGGGTATCCCGGCGCAGACACAACGTTTGACCGGAGACATACCCGCGATATCCGAAGAGCCACGCGAGCAGCACCGAGGGGACATACCATTCGTTGATGTACATCGCCCCGATCCGTGACCAAATGCGCTCCGTTGGCACGCCGCGGTAAATGCAGGTGACCAGGCCTACGTTCTGATCCAGCAGCGGTGCGGTTACAGTGCGGAGATAGTCGTGCCCGACGAAAGTGTCGCTGTCCGCCAGTGCCAGTACATCGTGACGCGCTCGCGCCACCATGTTAATCAGGTTGCTGACCTTGAAGTTACTGCCGTGCTGCTGCGGATTGACCACGACGTCGATCGGCAGTGAGGGGAATTCAGCCACCAGGCGCTCCACGACTTCGAGAGCGGGATCAGCCCGATCGCGCACGCCAAAGACTATTTGAAACTCCGGGTGATCCTGCTGACAGAACGAGCGCAGGTGCTCGTACAAGTTGGGTTCGGCGCCACACAAGGGTTTGAGCAACGTCACCGGTGGCAGCGGCAGGGAATTTGCGGGCGCCCTGGCCATGTGCCAGACCAGTACGGCTACGAGAACCAGAACGGCGTAGCTCACCGCGAGCACCAGGCTGGCGATGCCGATCAACTCCATGAGCGAATGCATTACGGGCAAGTGTTTCGGCTCTGCGGACTCTTACTCGGCCCGGAACAAGCAAAATGAGCGACGCATCTTTCGTGAGGTGCCGGCCGCGCCGAAGCGCGTCCGCGCCGCAGCATGAGCATAGCACCGAAGCGACGCACCGCAGGACGTGCGATTCCCTGCGGCGTCATGGCGCGCACCCTGTCAAACCTTGGGCGTCACCCCAGCAGTCATTTACATACTTATCAATAACATGCTTCAGATAGTTAGTCTCGTTTCCAGGCCTCTGCCGACTGAGCCACTTAGCGCTCGGGCAATGGAACGATCGGCAGGCTTCGATGCCCCTCGCGATCGACCGCCCGCACCGCAAAGATGACATTGTCTTTGGAGATCCTGAGCGTGGAACTCGTGACATTTCCGACGTCCTGAGCGTGCTCCCATGTTGGACTGCTCGTGGCGCGCCAGATGACCTCATAGCTGCTGGCGTCCGCGGACGGCGCCCATTTCAGCGTCGAGTCATTATCGAGGTTACTGATAACGAGTCTTACGTCCGCCGGCGATGCCGGCGCCGAGGCGAGCGCCGCCAAACTCAGGGCATTCAACCGAGCGACGTTCGCTACATAACCAAAGTCCACAAACTTCAGCAGATCCCCGTACTCGATGCCGTTTTCAGTACGCAGTGTCTGATGCTGATGATTGAAGTCCTCGCGGTATTCGGTGAAGCGAACCGCAGGGTAACCCTGCTGGTTGAAGGCCGAGTGATCGCCGCCGCGCAAGTAACGGTCGAGTCTGAAAATGAGCAGGCCTTTTACGCCGAGGTCATAGTCCGCACCCATCTCTACGACATAGCGCGCCAGCTCCCGAGAGGGCGAATCGCTTTCGCCGCCGAGTGCGCGGATCTGCTTCAGCTGCTTGTCATCCGCTGTGACGGGCACACCTTCGGAAAACACGCGTACCACGCCCGCGTTCTGTCCGGCGCCCTTGTCACCGCCGACAATGTCGTTGTTCAGCGCGGCCACGATGTTCCACCCCTGCTCCTTCGCCATCTGCGCGAAGTGCCGACTGCCGTACAGACCCTGTTCTTCGGCGGCAACCGTCAAAAAGATGATCGTCGCCGGAAATTGGAGCTTGCTCAGGACTCGCGCACACTCGAGACTCACCGCCGTGCCGCTGCCGTCGTCATTGGCACCCGGCGCCGCGCTCCTGGCATCCAGGACATCCGTGACGCGTGAGTCGTAGTGACCCGTGACCAGCACGATGCGCTTCGCCGCCTCCGGATCTCTGCCCTTCATTACCGCATACACGTTGACAATCTCGGTGCGCTGCGGGATGCGTTCCGCGGGGTCTTGAGTAAAGGCGTCTGTCTTCACTTCGAAACAGCCGCCGCAGTCTTTGGAGTAGCGTGCGAACTGCGCCTTGATCCATTCACGCGCGGCTCCAATGCCGCGGCCGGCTGCGATGGACACCGGATCCTGCGCCGACAGGGTCGAACGTGTGCCGAAGCTCACGAGCTTTTCGATGTCGCCCTGAATGCGCGCGGCCGAGATCTCCTTCAGCGCAGCGGCGATCTTGGGGTCGACGTTCCGCGCCGGCTCCTGAGCAAAGCCCGGGCCCGCGAGGCTCAATGCCAATCCGAGGCCCACCCCAAGCGTCCGGAGTGTGGTGCAAAACGGCGGCACACCGCCGCGGCTGAGCATTTGGTTCACAAGAGTGTCCTTAGCATCGCATTAGCGGAACGAGTGTCAACCTGAAGCGGCCTCCAGATAGCGCAGCAGCGCGACTTCCTGACGAGACAGCCCGGCGCGCTCGTTCGCTGCGGCCGAGATCCTTTTCCACAGCGCGAGCCTTTTTTCATCGATAAATCCCGCCAGGAGCGCCGGATGGATGTAGCACTTGCGGCAGATGGCAGGGGTGTTACCGAGCTTTCGCGCGACCTCTGCCACCGCGTTCGCACAAGCGGCCTTGCCAGCCGTAGCGGATTCGACCGCAGGGTACTGGTCAAGGCAATGGGTTGTCAGCAGCGTCCCCGCCCAGGTTCGAAAATCCTTTGCCGTAAAATCCTCGGCCGCGACTTCGCGCAGATAGGCGTTCACATCGCCCGAGTCGATTGCCTGCGACTCGCCGTTCTCATCGACGTATTGGAACAGGTCCTGTCCGGGGAGGTCCTGGCAGCTCTTGACCAGCCGCGCCATGCGCCGGTTGGCGAGGGTGATTTCGTGTTCCTTACCGCTCTTGCCGCGGAAGCGGAACCGAATCGTGCCGCCCTCGACCTTGACGTGCCGGTCCTTCAACGTGGTCAGGCCGAAAGACTTGTTCGTGCGCGCGTATTCCTCGTTGCCAACCCTTATGAAGGTGATTTCCAGAAGACGCGTAACGATCCCCAGTACCTTCTCGCGAGTCAGCTTCGGCAGGCGCAAATGTGCTTCGACGCGTTCACGGATACGCGGTAAGGCCGCACCGAAATCCAACACGCGATCATATTTAGCCTCATCTCGGACTTTCCGCCAGCGCGCGTGATAGCGGTACTGCTTGCGACCCCGCGCATCACGACCGCTCGCCTGCAGGTGACCATACGACAGCTTGCAGATCCATACGTCGGTCCAGGCGGGCGGAATGGCCAGGGCCTTGATCCTCTCGAGAACGACTTCGTCCTCGACCGGTGCGTCCTGTCCATCGATGTACGTGAAACCGCTGCCTGCCGCCCGGCGACGGATACCGGGGCGCGAATCATCGACGTAGCGTAATTGGGCGGCTCGCGCCGCCTCTTCTGACTCCGTGCTCATGCCTGACAGTACTGCGACTGCGCAGACGAGCTCAACCCCTTGGGCTCACGAGGCAAGCTTGACCGCTCGCCCCGTCTGCAGACTCTCTGAAGCGGCCACGGCTATGCGCTGCGCCGCAATCCCGTCCGCAAATCCGGGACTCACGGACCGACCGTTCTCCAGCGCTGCGATGAAAGAATCGATTTCTGCCGCGTATGCTTGCCCGTAGCGCTCGATGAAGAAATCCAGGACGAGGTCCTTTGCGGCCGTCTGCCGGGCATTCCAAAGCTCCACCGAGTTCGCGCGTTGGTTGCCAGCCTGTAACATGCCCTTTGACCCGAAAGCCTCGATTCTCTGGTCGTAGCCATAGGCGCAGCGCCTGCTGCTGTTGATTTGTATCAGTGCACCGGAAGCGGCGCGCAGCGAGACCGCGCACGTATCAATGTCCCGAAACTGAGCGAACAGCGGATCGACGAGATTGGCGCCAAAAGCGTGCACTTCGACGATCTCTCCCGCCAGCCATCGGGCCATGTCGAAGTCGTGAATGCTCATGTCTTTGAACAAGCCACCGGACCCCTTGATGTACTCGGCGGGTGGCGGCGCGGGATCCCGGCTGGTGATGATGGCCATCTCCAGCTTTCCGATCTCTCCGGCGTGCAGCCGCTCACGCAGGGCGCGAAACGAAGCATCGGAGCGCCGATTGAAACCTATCATGACGACCGGGTGATGCGGCTCAATCTCGCGCCAGCAGGCCAGCGCGGGCTCCAGATCAAGATCGATCGGTTTTTCACAGAACACCGCCTTGCCAGCCTTTACCGCCGCGCTGATGAGCGCAATGTGAGTGGCAGTGGGGCTCGCGAGCAGCACCGCATCCACCTTGCGGTCGGCAAGGATCTCCTCGAGGGACGCTGCGGCCGCGACGCCAAGCTCGCTCGCGGTTTTCCTGGCAAGCTCCTGCTCGACATCGTAGACCGCGATGAGTCTGGCGCGCGGGTGTTGTGCGACATTCTTTGCATGCACCCTACCGATCCGACCGCAACCAATTATCGCCAGGCCAATCATGGGGTGACGGTCTCCGCTCAGCGGCCCGGGGTTAGAAACTCGTAACCCGGGGCGTTCGTGACCTGCCAGCGCCGGACCGGTCCTGCCATCACATTCAGGTAATACAAGTCGAACCCGTGCGGCGCAGCCACCGGATGGTACCCGCGTGGCACGAGGACGAGGTGGCGATCCTCGATCGCGATCGCCTCATCGAGCGAGCGATCGTCCGTATACACCCGCTGAAAAGCAAAACCGCCCGGCGGCGAGAACCGGTAATAGTATGTTTCTTCAAGCTCGGTCTCGGCGCCCTCGAGTGAATCATGCTTATGCGGCGGGTAACTCGACCAGTGCCCCCCGGGCGTGAGCACCTCGACGACAAGCAGTCTCTCGGCCGGCTCGCTCTGAGACAGTATGTTGCGCACGTAGCGCGTGTTTGTGCCCGTTCCCCTCACCTCCTCACCGATCTGCTCCGGCCGGATCAGGCGCGGCTCAAGCCGGCCCTCCGCCGGCGCCGAGCACACGGCAAGCTCGCAAGCGCTTTCGGCTCGAATGACGGCGCGGGAGCGCGCCGGAACATAGACGGCGAAAGGTTTTCCATCGAACGGGCTGGATCGCCCGCCGATGCTCGCGAAGGTCTGGTCTCCCGCGCTGACCGATGCGACTCCGGAGAGCAGAACGAGGCACAGTTCGCACCCCAGTGTGTCCCTGACGAGCTCCTGTCCCGGGCGCAGGTCGAAGACCTCGAAACCCACATAGTGCCAGCCCGCCTGCTCCGGGGTGATGCGGTGCACCTGCCCAGCGGGAGCCGCTCGCAGCGGCTTGACCAACAGTGGAGAGCTCATTGCAGTTCCTCTGCTACCAGTCGCCGCAGGTTGGCATATCCGAGCGAGGCATATGTCACCGGGTCCGCTCGCTCGGGGTCCTGCTCTGCCTCGAGGACGATCCATCCAGAGTAGCCGCGCAATGCCCGGAACACGGAGGCAAAGTCAATGCAGCCGTCTCCGGGGACCGTGAACACCCCTTCAAGGACCGATCGCAGGAAGCTCCAGTCGCCGGCAAGGGCCCGCTCGCGTACCGCAGCACGCACATCCTTCGCATGAAAATGCCGGATTCTGGAAGCATAAGTCCTTGCGAGCCGCACCGGATCACCTCCCGCAAAAGCGGCGTGTCCGGAGTCCAGGAGCAGCCCCACTTCGGGTCCGCAGACCTCCATGAGGGTGTCGACGTCCTCCTCGCTCTGCACCACGGTACCCATGTGATGGTGGTATGCCAGCTGCACACCCTCTGCCGCGGTCATTCGCGCGAGCTCGGTAAGCCGGCGCCCGAATTCCCGCCAATCACCGGGCGTGAGGCGCGGACGTTTCGTCAACGGCTCGCTTAGCGCACCATGAATCGCGCCGGTTGTTTCCGCGAAAACCAGCACCGAGCTGCCGAGCGACTTCAGCAGATCGAGATGAGGCCGCAGGAAGCTCAACTCCGTCGAAGCGTCCCTCACCAGTAGTTGTGCCGAGTACCAGCCAGAGACGCACTTCAGGCCGTAGCGACCCAGTACGGCGGCAAGCTCAGCAGGCTCTCGAGGAAACTTGTGCCCGAGCTCCATGCCCTCGAAGCCGACGCGACTCGCCTGAAAGAGGCAGGTCTCGAGCGAGGTCTTCGCACCGAGCTCGCGCAGATCATCGTTTGACCAGATAATCGGATTGGCTCCGATGCGAACGGTCATGTCACTGGCCCTTGCGGCCGCCGTCGCGCGCCGCGACGTATTTCTGGTGCGCGGACCGGACCTCGGCGCGAGCCGACACGGCGGGTACTGGGACGTCCCACCAGTGTCCACCGGCGGCTGTACTCAAGCGCGGGTCGGTCTCAATCACGATCACGAAGGTGCGATCCGCGTGGCGCGCGGACGCCAATGCCGGCCCCATTTCGGCACAACCGCGCACTTTGACGGCGACAGCGCCGAGACTTCGGGCGTGCGCAACGAAATCCACGCGCCCTTCGCCCGGGCGCTCGCCCAACAGGTTGTTGAAGCTCGCGTTGCCCGTTGAGCTCTGCAGCCGCTCGATGCAGCCGAAGCCGCCGTTATCGAGCAGCACGATGATGAGCTTCGCGCCCATTCTCACGGAAGTCTCGATTTCCGAGTTCAGCATGAGATAAGAACCGTCTCCCACCATCACGATTACCTCCTTGTCCGGGTGCGCCAGCTTGACGCCGAGCCCCCCGGCAATCTCGTATCCCATGCAGGAGAAGCCGTACTCGAGGTGATAACCCGCGGGCCGTTCGACGTACCAGTGTTTGTGCAACTCCCCGGGAAGCCCGCCCGCAGCACCGACGATGATGTCGGACGCCTGCGAGGCCCGCTGGACAGCACCGATTACCTGGGCGTCGCTCGGCCGCGCACCGCCATCGTCTCTCGTGATCGACGCGCTCGTCGCACGCCAGTTGTCATGCTCAGTGTGAGCACGCCTGGTCCAGGTATCAGGAGCGCGCCACGCTTGCAGCGCTTCACTCAGCTGCCGCAATCCCTCCCTTGCGTCCGCAATCAGCGGCAACGCACGGTGCTTGCAGGCGTCCCACGGCTGTACGTTGAGGCCCAGGATCCGCCGCCCTTCGGATTGGAACAGTGTCGCGGAACCCGTGGTGAAGTCCTGCAGGCGCGTACCGATCGCCAGGATCACGTCCGCTTCGGCGGCCATGTCATTGGCGGCACTGGTGCCAGTCACCCCGATGCCGCCGAGATTCAGAGGATGATCCCCGGGTAACGCCGACTTGCCGGCCTGGGTCTCCGCGCCGGGAACCCCGTGCTTCTCGCAAAACTCCCGCAACGTCGCGCTCGCCTCGGAATACAGCACTCCCCCACCGCAGATGACCAGCGGCCGCTGGGCCGCTCTGAGGATTTCTGCGGCTTCAGCCAGCTCCTGCCGAGGAGCCGGCGCACGCCTGGGGGTCCATACCCGTTCCTCGAACAGGTCCGCGGGCCAGTCAAACGCTTCGGCCTGCACATCCTGACAAAGGCACAGTGTCGCGGGACCGCACGTCGCGGGGTCCGTCAGCACTTGTAACGCTCGCGGCAGCGCCGCTACCAATTGCTCCGGGCGCGTGATGCGATCGAAATACCGGGAAACAGGTCGCAGGCATTCGTTGACAGTCGTCAGGCCGTTGCCAAAGTCCTCGAGCTGCTGCAACACCGGGTCGGGCGCGCGGTTGGCAAACACGTCTCCGGGTAGCAGCAGCAGCGGCAAGCGATTCACATGAGCGACTGCCGCCGCTGTAACTAAATTGGTCGCCCCCGGACCGATGGAAGTCGTGCAGGCCATGATCCGGCGGCGGTTGCAGGCTTTGGCGAAAGCCACTGCAGCGTGCGCCATTGCCTGCTCGTTGTGGGCTCGGTACGTCGGCAGCGACTCCTGAGCTTCAAACAGCGCCTCGCCGAGTGCCGCCACGTTTCCATGTCCAAAAATGGCCCATACGCCGGCGAACAATCGTTCCCGCCTGCCCTGGATGTCGGTCCACTGCGCGGCTAGTGAGCGTACCAGTGCCTGCGCGACGGTCAGCCGTTTTGCGGTCACGCGCCACTCCTGTCCAGCCCGTCCAACCGGGCATCCCGAGCGGAATCCCACAGATCAACGAGCGCTCTGAAGCGTTCGGCCATCTCTTCAATCGCGGCCTCATCCGAGATGCGACCTGACAACCACCCTTCCGCCGTGGAGGCGAATATCGTACGCCCCACGGCAAACCCTCGCACCCGGGCATGCACGGCGGCGAGCTGCAGAGCACGGCTCAACCCGTCGCGGGACGCGTTTTGCCCACTGACCAGGATGCCGCGGCAGAAGGGGTCCTGAGTGGCGATCGCATCGGCGCATGCTTTCCAGGCAGCCGCACTCGGTTGCGGCTCGAGCTTCCACCAGTCGGGCCGAACTCTGATCGCGTATAGGCGTGACAACGCTCGAGGCACTGTATCCTCGCCCAGCTCACCGGCCGTCCCGGCCACGATCTCCAACAGCAGTTCGCGACGCTGAGCGCGGCAGGCTGCCGCGAGTCGCAGCAGCTCTCTTTCCTGGGCCAGTCTGAGCTGGACCGGATCATCAGGATGATAGAAGCATCGACATGCGACGACGAGGTCCGTCGGCCATTCATTGAGGCGCGTTGCCAGGCTGGGCGCCGCATAAAACTCCAGAGGGCGCGAGTCCGGGCGCTCCACGCGCCTCGCGAGCCACAGATTCCCCGGCACCGCACGTTGCGGGGCCGCGACTCCATGATCGCCACCCAGCACTACGCCAAAACCGTCTCGCCCGGCAGCGACGCGGTCCGCAGCCTCGACAGCGAGCCCCTGGAGCTCAGAGATACGCTCCAGGGGCGCCGCGCCCTGCTTGTGGATTTCCTCGGGCGGCCCTTGATGATCGACGGCGAGTGCGAAAAGTCTCTCAGGCCCACGCCGACGAGTTGTAGTCCAATGCAGGTGATTGAGGTCGTCGTCTTCGCGAAGCGCCTCATGTGCGCTGCCGGCCGCGAGATAGTGATCCAGCTCCGTCAGAGTCGGAAACTCCGAAGAGCACAGCAGACGCGAAACGGCAATGGCGCCGCAAGCGTTGCCGAGGCGCGCACTGCTCTGATGGGATTCGCCCCGCAGATAGCCACGCAAAAACCCGGCCAAAAACGCGTCCCCCGCGCCAAGGACGTTGTAAATCGAGACTTTCCCGCCGCTGGCCACCAGCCCGTCTTCGAGACGATCGGGAATGCTACCGGGAAACACGATGCAGCCTCTGGCGCCGCGCTTACAGACGATGATGCCACTCGACAGCTCGCGAATCCGGCGAATCGCTGTCAGTGTTTCCCCGCTGCCGCCTGCTATGTGTAGCTCCTCTTCCGTGCCTACGATCAGATCGCACTCCGGCAGCACAGACTCGAGGACACTCGTCACATTCGCGGACGGCGCGTAGCGACTCTCGCCGGAATCGTGCCCACCGATTCCCCATAGGTTCGGGCGGTAATCGACATCGAGAACGATTCTGTTGCCGCTGGCTCTGGCTATCTTCATCGCCTTGCGCTGCGCTTTGGCGGCATCGGCAATCGAGAAGTGCGTGCCGGTCACCAGAATGGCGCGCGCGGAAGCCACGAACGACTCATCGATGTCCTCCTCGCACAGAGCGCTATCGGCACAATTGTCGCGGTAGAAAATCAGCGGGAAGCTGTCTTGATCCCGCACACTGAGCAGCACGAGCGAGGTAAGGCGCTGCGGGTCGGTACGCACGCAGCGCGTTTCGACGGCCTCCCGTGCCAACTGCTCGATGACGAACCGCCCCATGGGCTCGTTGCCCACACGGCTGATCAATGCGGATTTCAGTCCGAGGCGCGCGGCTCCAATTGCGATATTCGCCGGACATCCTCCTACCGCCTTTATAAAGGTGGACACGTCCTCCAGCCGGCTGCGAATCTGCTGACCGTACAGATCGACGCTCACGCGTCCGATGGTGATGAGATCCAGCTGCGAATTCACACTTGGTCGATTCCCGGCGCAGTCGGCTTACGCACACATCTCAGCAGAATCGAGTGCGCTTCCAGAGCACGACTCCGCCAGCCAGGAGCAGCGCCAACGATGCAGCGCCAAGGGCCAGCAGCCAGCCGACATTGACAGCGATTGCCTGCATCTTCGCGTGCAGTCCCAACCAGACAAATACCGCAATGGCGGCACCGACGATGAGCATCTCCCACCACCGCCAGGAACCCCGGGTGAGGGTGGAAGACTCTGAGCCCGCCAGCGCCGCGGCGACGCGCGCACGATCGAGACCATAACGCGCACACTCCCGCTCCATCGCGGCGTGCCACTCGCGCTGCTCGGTTGGCGGGGCTTCGGCCAGACTGATGGCAGCGGCTCCAGCGATCATGATCAGCGACCCGACTACGACGAGAGCCTGAGCAGCGCCCGTCATGTTGGCGAGCTCACCAAATACCAGTACGCCCCACGCGAGACCCCAGAGCTGGTTGGTGTTGGAGAGCGGAATGCCGCGGCTGATCCCGACGTACTTGGCCGCATATTGCTGGAACAGGTCTCCGAGCACCCAGCAGAAACCGCCCAGGAATAGCCAGAACAGCGCAGGCTGTGCCTGCCTGAGCGAGCCAAGCACCTTGGCTGCGCCGCCATCGAAAATCGCCGCCAATACGAACACCGTAGCCAGCTCGCCGAGGGTAAAAACCGTCACGAACGAGAGCGGATTCATCCCGCTGATGTAGGCCTTGCGGTAGGGAATGTACATCGTGCCCCAGAGGAGCCCGGCACCCAGTGCGGCCAGTACCCCCGGCGCCGCGCTGCCTTGCCCGGCGCGCGCGCCATCTGTCGTAACGTACGCGAGCACGCATGCGCCGATCACGATGGCCACGGCGCCGCTCAGCACTTTGAGCCGGGCTCTGCCGGCACTGCCCCGCAGTTCCCTGAACAGGAGCCAGCCCCAGAACAGGCCGACGAGGCTGTTGACGTTCCACAACGGGAACGCGATCGACAATCCCACGTCGCGGATCGCGAACACTGTGAGCGTATTCGCGACCGCCCACAGCATGCCGGCAATAATCGCCCAGACGATCAGGTGCGGCTTCTCGCGCAAGTCTTGCCACACGTAACTCGTCCCCTTGAGCGCGACCGGTACCGTCCAGCGCGCTACGAACACCCCCATGACCATGCCAAGCGAAACAATAAAAGGTGAGAAGCCGATCGCGACCAGTTTCGTCGGCGCTTCGGCCGCGCCGAGCCAGGCTCCGGCGGCGAGACCGCAGACCACGCCCACCGAGTGAAGAGACTGACGGGCGGCAGGCCGGCCCGCGGCGCTCATGCAAGTACCACGAGCAGCGTGATGCCAATGGCGAGCACCGCAAGCGGTATCCAGAAGTGGGGATCGGTCAGCGTGGCTTTGACGGATGCAATCTTCATACGGACACCTTACTTGGGCGCGGCGCGCTCGGCGACACGCCGAATGGCATCGAGGCTTCGATCGACATCTTCATCGGTCGTAGCCCAGCTGCTGACGCTGATCCGCATCGCCGTCCGTCCTTGCCAGACGGTCGGCCCGCACCAGCAAGTCCCCTCCTTCTGCAGCGCTGCGATGACGCCACGCGTGCGCCGCGCGTCGCCGAACGCGACCAGCACCTGATTCAGCACGACCTCGTTCAGCACTTCATGTCCTGCGGCCCGCAACCCCTCGGCGAATCGCGTCGCCTGACGGCAGTTGCGCTCGAATAGCTCCACGAGTCCGGCCCTGCCGAGGGAGCGCATTGCGGCCCACACCTCGACACCGCGCCCGCGCCGCGAGAGCTCCGGTACGAAGTCGGAGGGATTGCGGTGCAGACTCTCAGTCGGGAGGTATTCGGCCGTGATCGCCATTGCTGCGCGCAGCGCGTGGGCATCGCGCGAGAACGCGATTCCGCTGTCGTACGGCACGTTGAGCCACTTGTGCGCATCCGTTGCCCACGAGTCGGCGCGCTCGAGTCCCTGCGCGAGGCGTTTCAGCGAGGGCGCGGCCTTCGCCCACAGTCCGAAGGCTCCATCGACATGAGCCCAGGCGCCCGCCGCATGAGCCGCCTCGATCAGAGGCTCGAAGGGATCGAACGCACCGGTGTTTACGTTACCCGCCTGCACGCACAGGATGGTGGGTCCCTTGAGCCTGGGCAGCGCTTCGGGCCGCATACGCCCCTGACCATCGACAGGCACGCGCACAACGCGACTGCGTCCCAGCCCCAACATGCCGAGGGACTTGAGGAGTGTCGGATGAGCCTCCGCGCCCGTGACCACCGTGATTGGCGGCGCACCAAAGAGTCCGTCTGCCTCGACGTTCCAGCCGGCCTTCGCGAGGACTGCGTGTCGCGCCGCAGCGAGAGCCGTGAAGTTCGCCACCGTCGCGCCGGTCACGAATCCAACGCCGGTCGCGGGCGGCAATCCGAGGAGCTCGACGAGCCATCTCGATGCGACCTCCTCGAGGTGCGAGACGCCGGGAGTCGCTTCATACAGCGCGGCGTTCTGATCCCAGGCGCCCGCGAGCCAGTTGGCAGCGAGAGCGACCGGTAGCGAGCCTCCGATCACAAAGCCGAAGAAACGCGGGCCGGCCATCGCCATCGTGGCGGGCGATATAGCCCGATCGAGCAGCGCGAGTGTCTCGGCGGCATCACTGGTCCGTTCCGGAAGCGGTCCGTCGAGCTGGCTAAGCGCCTCGACAGCCTCGGCGTCAGGTCTGACGGCGCGGCTATCGAGGGCTTCCAGGTATGCACGTGCGGCGCGCGCCGCCGCGTCGAGTATGGTGTACATGCACCGCCCCCCTTCGCCTGCACTCAGTGACTCTGGAGTCAGCTCTGGCCCATCGTACCCCGCTGTGATTTCTGAAACCGCTCCATTAGCGCGGTGGTCGCCCAGCAGGATCGCATGATCAACCCAGACCTCGAGCGCTTCATGACGGCTCGAGCCAAGTCCGACACGATCGGACCCGTGCGCCTGATCAGGGCGTTCGCGCCTCCACGCGTATCTGTTCGTAAACCTTCAGCCGAGTCAAGACGGCGGACAACAGAGGCGTGGCGACTCCCTTCTCGGTCGATCTCATCACCAGATCACCAATGATCTGATCCGCCTCGACGCGGTAACCGCCCCTCATGTCCCGATACATCGAGGAGGTCAGACTGGACCCGCGATCGGTTAACAAGGAGAGGACTTGAGCTTTGAACGGGTCCGAGAGCGGTCGCCAGGCAGCACCAATGGCTGCCACTACCTCGCCGAATAGACTCCTGACGAGAGCGATGCCGCCTGGCGCGCGCGCCACTTGGCCGAGGTCGCCATCCAGCAAACAGGTGATGGCGCCGAGACTGGCCAGCATGGCCCACTTCTCCCACATGTCGCGCTCGACGTCCGCGGACAAGCGGGCCTCGAAGCCCGCTCCCGCCATGAACTGGTCGAGAGCCAGGATGCGGCCGGACCGTTCGCGACTCCACTCACCGTAAGCCAGGTCATGGAAGTCCGCGTAATCCAATATCCTGCCCCGCTCATCAAGGCTGCTTGCGATTTTCGCGACCCCGCCGATGACGCAGTGCGACCCAAAACGGGAACGCAGGATGTCCACATGCTTCATCCCGTTGAGCACGGGCAGAATCATGCTTCTCTGACTGACATGGGCGCCGAAGTCCTCGATCGCGGCCTCCAGCTGGTAGGCCTTGACTGCGAGAAGGATGAGATCGAACTCACCCGCCGCCTCGCCCTTCATGATGACCTTTGCAGCTACCCTGGTCTCCTGGCCTTTACTGATGATCGTGAGCCCGTCTGCCACCTGGCTGGCGCGCCGGGCGCGGACGAGGAAAGTCACGTCTCGTCCCGCAGCCGCCAGGCGGCCGCCAAAATAGCCGCCGACGCTCCCCGCCCCGACCACTAACGCTCTCACAGCTGGCTTGCCAGGGAGTTGATCAGGTTTGTCCCGTTCGGACTTCCCCACCCGGTCACCAGATCATAACCGACCACAGCGGAATAGCTGCCGGATGTGCCGCTGGTGATGTCGTGGAAGGCCGAGTTATATGTAGACCCTGTTCCGATGGAATAAATCGCCGGGTTGACAAAGCCGATGGGCGCTGCGCCGTTAGCAGCCAACTGCTGGTTGACCAGGGCGATGTAAGCAGCCCACATGGGCGCCGCAAAGCTCGTGCCGCCATATTCGTTTGCCGTGCAGGCGGTTTGGTCGGCGCAAACGTAGAAGGTGTAGTTCGCGTTGGCGGATACATCCGGACCGTTGCGCAGCGTCGTCGAGCCCTGGTTACTGGAGTTGATCACGCCGGCCAGCTGCTGCCACGCTGGGATTGCTATACCGTCCGGCGAGATGCCGCCGCCGCTCTCGGCCCAGGCGGTTTCCGACTGCCAGGGGCCTGCCGGGGCGGCAGTCATCAAGTCTGTTCCACCCACTGAAACTACATTCGCATCATCCGCCGGCCACGCCTCATTGCTTGACGACCACGTCGAAGCGTCGCCCGAGGCCGCAAAGAACGTCTGTCCTTGCGCCGCCATCTTTTCAAAGTAGGGGTCAAGCGTGGTTGCATCCGCCGGCGTCCAGCCCCACGAGCAGCCAATGGTGCTGGGCAGCGGGCTGTGGGTAGTCATGGCGCTCATGATGGCCGTATCCGTCGCGCCGATGTAGATCACCAGGCTCGCCAGCTGCGGAGCCATGCCGATCGCCTGCGTCATATCAAGCGTCTGCTCCGTATCGTCACAAGAGCCGCCGGACGCCGAATCCACGCAGGACGTGCTGGTGCCGTCCGTCGACACAAGCGTGATGGGCACATTGTTGGTTTGGCTTACGTTCGCAAAGTAGGTGTTCAAATCAGCCAGGTCAGTGCCCGCAAACTCGAGCAGTCCGAGGTTCTGGCCGGCGCCGGTCAGCGCCGTTCCGCCGTAGTAGGCGGCGCGCATGTCACTGCCCAGGAACGAAGCCGACGGGCCGGAGCCCGTCGTGGCATACGACACCACGCCTTCCGGCCTGATGCCATGGGCCTTCGCGTAGTCGCTCTTCCTGACGAACAAGGGACGCGGGATGGAGTAATTCTCCAAACCGGAGATGTGCCAGAGCACGAATGGCAGGTCTGTCGAAGGCTCACGGTCTGGGCTGAAGAAAGTGCGTCTCTCCGTGGGGTGCTGGTACGTCCGCATGGTTACATGGAAGGCACTTTCGACCGCCGATACGGGGCCTTTGATCTGCACATCCATTCCATCGCGTGTTCCACCAACAACCACGAAACCGTGCGATTTTGCAAACAGAACAGTGGCGTCATAGTCCTCCCGGGTAGGTCCAAATCTCTCGGTGAACTCCGACACTGTGAGGAAATGCCGGTACGACGGGCTGGCTGGATCGTAGAGAGCCTGCAGAAATGATTTCAGCCCCGCTGGGTCGCGCAGCGGTAGAACTATATTGAGCTGCATTACTTGGGCCGCTGGGAGGCGCCCGACAGGCTGCGCCTGTCCCATGAGTACGACCTGACGCACATGATGTGTGGCGAAGATGTGAGTCGCAGGAGCAGGAACGGACTGTTGCAACTGTGCCTGGGTACCGCAGGCCGACAGGCTCAAAACGGTAACAGCGAGCGCGACAGCTGCAGCTCTGTGACGCGCGCAAACAGCGGCCATTCTTAAAGCATCCAAAAATAATGACGGTGCGCCAACTTCCAGACCGGCCTTTCCGCGCCTACGCCCCCAAGACTCTCTTCAGGACATCCAGACTTACGGGTTTGATGAGATGATTATCCATGCCCGCATCCCGTGAGCGCTGTCGATCCTCCTCTCGACCACTTCCGGTCAGCGCAACGATGCGAACGCGCTCTCCTGCCGACAGGCTGCGGATCCGGCGTGCGGCTTCTGCTCCGTCCAACCGCGGCGTGACCAGGTCCATGAAGACGACCTGCGGCTGAAAGGTACGAGCCTGCTCTATGGCGTCCTCGCCATCGGCTGCTGTGCGTACCTCGCAGTCCTCCATCTCGAGCAGTAAGGCAAGCGCTGCCGCCTCGTCCGAGTTGTCGTCCACGACCAGAACGCGCTGGCTCGGGTCGCGCGCGGCGGGGCCCCGAGGCGTTCTGCGTGGATCCGCACGCCCTTTGGCCAGCGGTAAGCGCACTGAAAATCGGCTGCCGCGCTCGGGCCCGTCGCTCGAGGCCCGGACGGAGCCACTATGCATCTGCACGAGCGTTCGCACCAATGAAAGGCCGATGCCCAGCCCATCCGTCGTGCCTGCGTCTTCCGCTCGTACCTGAGAGAACATGTCAAAAACATGCTCGAGGGCCCCTGGCGGAATGCCTATGCCATTGTCCTGGACGGTGATCAGTGCATCGACGCGGTCGCGCTCCAGCGTGACTGCAATGCGCCCACCTTCGTTTGTGTACTTGGCGCTATTGGAGAGCAGGTTCAAAAACACCTGTGTCAAACGATCGGGATCGCCGTCGACCAGGAGATTCTGCGCTTGTAAATCGATGCTCAGCTGATGATGACGTGCGTCGATGAAGCCCCGCGAGGCCTCAACAGCACGTTCCAGCACTTCCGCCAGCAGGATCTTCTGACGCCGCAGTTCGAGCTTGCCACGCGTGATGCGGCTTAGATCGAGCAGATCATCCACCAGGCGTACCAGGCGCGTCATCTGCCGGTCCATCATGCCCAGCGTTGAGATGATCGTCGGCTCCGCGCCCGAGCCCCGCTCCACGATATGCAAGCCGTAGCGCAAGGCTGCAAGGGGGTTGCGCAGTTCATGTGCCAGAACGGCGAGGAATTCGCTCTTACGGCGATCGGCTTCCTGCAGTTGTTGTTCCGCGCGCTTGCGGTCAGTAACGTCGCGGAAGTATGCAGCCAGCCCCTGCGGGGTAGGATAAGCGTGCACTTCGACCCAACGACCGCTGAGGAGCGACCCTGCTTCGAACGCCACCGAGCACTGCAGACGCAACGCGCGCTCGTACTCCTGTTGGAAGATGGTTCGGTTTTCCGCCGGAAGCACGTCCCAAAGAACCTCTCCGAGCAAGGACTCACGGGTCTCACCGAAGTGATCCAGTGCCCGTTGGTTCAGGTAGGTGAATCGAAACGCATCGTCCAGGGCATAAAAGGCGTCCGTGATGCTCTCGAGTAGCGCGGCGCGCTCGACCAGCGCTTGCTGCTCGGCCTGCGCACGCGCTTCGGATCTGGCCGCCTGGTCGCGCAGACGGGCTCCCTGCAGCATTGACCTGATGCGGGACCGCAGCTCGCGCTCCGTATAGGGCTTGGCCAGATAGCCGTCGGCGCCCTCGTCAAACCCCTCGATGCGCTGCTCGTCAGGGGCGCGTCCGGAGATCAGCAACACGGGGACCGTTCGGGTGCGCCGGGTGCTGCGCAAAGCCCGAACGAGCTCGATGCCATCAAGATAAGGCATGACGATGTCCGTCACGACGAGGTCGGGCGTGGTCTTGAGCACGCGCCGCAACGCCTCGGTTCCGTTGCCGGCCGTATCTACGATGTATTCGTCCGAGAGCGTGCGGGCAAGATGCTCTCGCAGCGTCGCCTCATCCTCGACCAGGAGAATGCGCGGCTTTGATGGGATCGAAGAGCGAATGACCCGGTTGTGCATGTCCCTCGGCAACTTAACCGTCAGCGGCAGAGGAAACCGCCGCAGACGACTACACCGAAGGTAGCCCCTGCGAGGAAGGAAAGCACACTGTCGTCAATGGTCTACACTGACTGACACGCTCACGTCCGCGCCCTGCCGAGGCTGCACCGTACCCTCGGCGAAGGCATCCGGGGGCGCTTTGAGCGCGGCCCTCGTCCTGCGGCTCGGGTCGCGGCCTCAGGGCCTGGACATCAGGTCGGGCTTGCCGGTCGCAAGATCCACTGGGACGGACACGTGCTCCTGCACGATCAGCCATTGGCCGAGGATCCTGCGATATACGTCGGTCACCCGCAGCACAAGCTCGTGCTTCGAGCCGTCTTTCTGCGTGAACTGTGGGTGATCGATGCGGTGACTATAGGCGACCGTACCGGCGGTGCTGATCACGAGGTCCGATACCGAGAAGTTGGCTGGGCCCGGGAAGGCCGCGAACAGCTCCTGCCAGTCCTTGCGGTAGTTGTCCCAGCCGACGATCTCCCGCGGCGGGTTGACGTCAAAGACGAACAACTGTGGACCGGGTGCGTAGAGCTGCATGATGGAATCGACGTCCTTGGCGTTGCACGCCGCCACGAAGCGCTGGGTGAGCGCCTCGATCGCAGCCTTGCCATCCTCAGTGCCTGCCGCATCCGCCGCGCAGACCAGCGTCGCAGCGCCGCTCAAAGCAAGGACTGTCAGCACAGCCCACGATGACCCCCGCATGTGGCTCATTGATCCCTTCCTTATTAATTATGTCGGCCGCCGCAGCGGCGCCGCTTTGTACACCCGCTGGGCCGCCGCGGTCAACGCGGGCTCGAGGCACCCCGCCCTACTGATCGTCGACCTCGATGAGATGTGTCGTCTTACGCGAGTTATCGATCACGAAGCGCTGCACAACGTCCTCCTGCAGTCGATCGGCCCTCGTCACGCGCGCGTGCTGGCGCAGATGTTCCAGCCACGAATCGGTCATAAAGGTTTCCAGGAACCTGCCATCCTCGGCCGGGTCCTCGAACAGGCGCCAATTGTAGGCGCCATCGCGCCGTCGCTCGCGCGCGTAGCGATAGAGCGCCTTGAGAAACCCGCTGCGATTCTTGGGATCGATACGGTATTCCACGGTCACCATGACCGGTCCGCGATCGTGCTCGATCTCGTGCGTGGTGATAGGAGCCGGCCAGTGCTGGGAAGGAGTGAAGTCGACGCCCGCGCCGGTTTGCAGCCTCCATTTCCACGTGAGCGGTATGGTGAGCGCAGCGACCGCCGCGGCAGCGAGCAGTGCACCCGAGGTGTCGACGAGCGCCGCAACTTTGCCCCAGAGGAGACCGCCCACAGTCAGGGTGCCGAACATCACCGTGACGAACACGGCAAGCCCACGACCGCGGACCCACTCGGGAAGGGCCACCTGCGCGGATAGATTGAGGCTAGATACCGCGCCGATCCAGCAGATTCCGGCGAGCGCGCTTGCCACCACGAACGTGCCGCCATTGCGGGCGATGCCGAAGAGCGCCATGGCGAGCGCCGTGCCGACTGCACAGGCTGTCATGAGTCGATCCGCACCCAAACGCTCCTTGAGGCGCGGCAGCATGAGCGCACCGCCCACGGCCCCTGCGCCGATCGTCCCGAGAAGAACACCGTAGAGCATCGCGCCTCCCGAGGCCTGTCGCCGCGTCGCAATCGGCAGCAACGCCCAATAGGCGCTTGCGCTCACGAAGAATGCCGCCGTGCGTATCAGGGTTGCGCTCAGGTGCGGGTTGTATCTTGCGTGACGTAATCCCACGCGCAGCGCGCTGCCGATACGCTCAGGGGGAAGCCTGGCGCCACCTCGTGCGGGCCGGCGCCAGCGGAACAAGGCAGCGATGACGCCCGCGTTGCTGACGGCATCGATCCAAAACGGAGGACCGAAACCGAGCGCGCTGACCAGTAATCCGCCGACTGCCGGCCCGACGGCGCGGCTGACGTTGATTCCGAGGCTGTTCAAGGCCACAGCGCCAGGCAGCTCCGTCTTGGGCACCAACTGCGAAACGGCGGTTTGCCAGGCTGGAAGAGTCACGGCGACTGAGGCGCTCGTGAGGCCTGTCATGATGAGCAAACTGGTCGGCGTAATCAGATGGCTCGACACCAGGATCGCGAACACCAGGGTAGAGCCCATGGTCGCGAGCTCCCCGGCGAGCAATAACCGGCGCTGATCCACCGCATCGACCAGCGCGCCTGCCGGCAGAGCCAGCAGGAACAGGGGCAGATTGCTCATAACCTGCACGAGTGCCACGGCGAGCGGATCGGGGTTGAGACTCGTCATGAGCCACCCCGAGGCGGTCGAGGACATCCAGCCCCCCACGTTCGAGATGACGGTGGAGATCCAGATGACCCGGAAGGTCGGATGACGAAATGCGCTCCAAGGGGATATCCGAGCCGCGGGCGCCGCCGTGCCAGGCGTCGAAGGCTGGGGATGCGACTCACCACTCATCGGATTCTCGAAGAGCCGATCGGCCCTTCAGGATGGTCGCGAGCGGGCCTGGTGTACAGTTCGTGCCAGATCCGCGAGCCGACGTTTCCGAAAATCGCCATTCCGGAATGTTAATCGTCCCTAAGCACGATCGATGAAGCGAGCTCCGTTGGGAGGCATCAGGCCCCTGATCCTGGGATGCCTCGTCGCGACCTGGCTGATCTGGGGATCGACGTACCTCGCCATAAAGCTCGCGCTGCCCGGCTTCCCGCCCTTCTTCCAGATGGGCAGCCGCTTCCTGGTGGCCGGCGGAGCGTTGCTTGGCTGGGTATGGTTGCGGGGCGGAAAACTCCCAAACCTCCGGGAGTGGCGCAACGCGGCCCTGATCGGCGCCCTGATGCTGGTCGGCGGCATGGGTGGCGTGGCGTACGCCGAGCAATCCGTCGCCTCGGGGCTCGTCGTCGTGTTCATCGCGATCTGCCCGGTGCTGATCGCACTCGCGAACCTGCCGTTCGGGATCCGGCCGGCAGCAACCGAGGCCGCCGGGATCGCCATCGCGCTCGGTGGCGTCGTGGTGCTCGCGAGCGGTGCGGGCTTCAACGGCTCGCCCGCCGGCCTCGCAGCGGTCGCGATCGCGACCGTCTGCTGGTCGGTGGGCAGTGTACTCAGCGTGCAGCGCTTGGGGCTTGCGGCCGGCTCTTCCGGTTTTGCCAGCGAGATGCTGTGCGGCGGGGTCCTGCTGCTGATCCTGTCATGGCTGCGCGGCGAAGGCTTCCACTGGCCGCCGCAGCCGCTCGCGGCCGCGGCCTGGGCCTATCTGGTGGTTTTCGGATCGCTCATCGCCTTCACCGCCTACATGACGCTACTCGCGCACACACGCGCCGCGCTCGCCGCGAGCTATACCTTCGTCAATCCGGTGATCGCGCTACTCCTCGGCATCGGCTTCGGAGGCGAAACGGTGACCCCGCAGGAATGGCTGGCCGCGGGCATCGTGGTTCTCGGCGTCGTCCTGCTGATCTTTGGCAGGCGCCCGGATCGCGCACGCCTGCAAACCCCGGACTAATCAGGGTATGCTCCCCGATGCGGGGACGAAAACTCACGGATTGACGCCATGCGGCCTTTATTCTCGTCGGGACTCTCCGTTCTGCTGCTCTGGGCCGCAATCGCGGCGGGAGCTCAAGTCCCCAATCCAAACCAGAACGGTCAGTCAGCAGGCAGCCCGCCCGGAGAAAGTGCAGCACCGGCCGACGCCGGCCGCGCACCGGCGACACCCACGACGACCAAACCGGAAGTGACGGTCACGGCGCCGCCTGTCGGGCCACCACTGCCAGAGCTGGCGCCGGACGAATTCACCCACTGCTATGGGCTGATTGGATACAACACCGAGCAGATAGACTATACGCAGGCCGTCCTGTGTGAGAACCAGCTCAGTCAGGAAAAGCATACCGTCGTCGAGGCGTGCATCAATCGCAGTGGCAATACGGCGCTGCCCCGGGTCATTCAGGCATGCACGGAGTCGCTGGACCACAATATATTTGAGGGCAACGCACGCTTTTTTCTGTTTGCCAATCGTGCGGCGGCGTATTTTGCCCAGGGCGATAAGCAGCATGCCCTCGATGATTTCAATGAAGCGGTTAAATTGGCTCCCCGTAACGCCGACGTCTACTACAACCGCGGGGTCTTCTACATTGCGCAGTCCGATAACGACTCGGCGTTACGCGACTTCGACGCCGCGCTGGCCATTAACCCCAAGCACCTCCCATCGCTCCGTAAGCGCGCGAAGATCTACCAGATTCAAGGTAATTTGAGCGCCGCACGCATCGACTATTCGGACGCTCTCAGTTTGCAGCCGAAAGCGGCTGACTTGTGGAACGAGCGAGCGTGTCTGTACCTGCTGCAGGGCGAATTCCAGAACGCCATAGAAGACGAGACCCAGGCGATCCACTTTGACCCGAAGCTGGCCCGGGCCTATTACTTCCGTAGCGCGGCCTTCGCGGGGCTTGGCAAATTGCAGGATGCGCACAACGATCTCACGACCGCCGTGCACCTCGATCCGTCGCTGGCACGTTACGTCAAGGACAAGAGTCTGTTGGCTACGCACTCGCCTTGATAAGCGACGTTACTTCGACAGATCGGTTAATAACGACAACAGGTAAGCCATCGAGGGCGGCACGTCGCCCACCGGTATGCGCTCGTTGAGCCCGTGGGCGAATCGGTCGCTGTCTTTTATGAAAAGCGGGCTTACTCCATAGCTCGGGATGTGCTCATTGCGAAACCACATGCTGTCGCTGGCGCCGGCTGACATCGTGGGGAACACCGGCACCCCGGGATAGCCGAGATGGATCGCTTTGGTGATCGCCTCGACCACATCCGGTCGAATGGGCGAAGCCTCGGTTGCAACGCTGCCTTGCGAGACATCCTTGAACTGAATCGCGGGATCCGCCGCGACACGCCGCAGCTCCTCCATGATCTGCTCACGCGAATGACCCGGAAATATGCGGCAATTGATGTTCGCCGTGGCTCGCTGCGGTAGTGCGTTGAGCGCATGGCCACCACTGATCATGGTCGAGACGCAAGTCGTGCCGATCCTGCCGATGGTCGCCGGATCCGCCCGTAGGACGGCGACCGCCCCCGCATTGGTCGGATCGGCCGCAAATGCGCGCATGGCAGCGGCGATCTTCGGATCTTCGTAACGCGCCGCGGCCGTGAAATAGCCGCGGGTCAGCTCACTCAGCTCCGGCTTGAACCTGTATTGCCCGATGCGTACCAGCGTAGCAGCCAGCTCATTGATGGCATTGGGCTCGTACGGGCGCGAGCTATGACCCCCGGGCGACGTGACCGTGAGCTCGAAATCCGCGTAGGTTTTCTCGGCGCCGGACCAGGTGAGATATTGGGGCTTGCCCTCGGGATCCAGCTGCCCACCCGTACCGTCGACATTCAGGACCATCTCGGCGTTCGAGAGCTCCCTGGCGAGCATCCCGGTCGTCTTCATGATGGTCTCTTCATCGCCGGAGAATGCCAGGACGATCTCGCGGCGGGGCTTGTACCCCTCGCGCCTGAGCTCGATGACCGCGGCTACCGCCAGCGCATCGTCCAGCTTCATGTCGCTCGACCCCCGGCCGTAGAGCATCCCGTTCTCGATGACCGGCGTGAAGGGATCGCGTTTCCAGTCCGATGGCTTGGCCTCGACCACATCCATGTGTCCCGAGATCACGAGCGGTTTGAGCCCGGGATCCTGGCCTTTCCAGCGAGCGATCAGAAAAGCCGTATCATCGACCGGGGTGATCGTCACATCGGCGTCGTTGAACCCGCCCGCCACCAAAGCGGCTTTGAACAGCGCAGCCACCTGCGGCACCTGATTGCCGGGGCCGCGCACTGAGCGCAGCGCGATGGCCTGCTTGGCTAAATCGAGCGCCTGAGCGTCGGCTCGCTCGTGATCCGCCGAGCTTGCCTGAGCGGCCGAGACACTCATCCAGGCCACGCAGGCCCAGGTTGCTGCTGTCGCTAATCGCACGCTGTCACCCCTTCGAAGCCATGCTTGCTTGAACCGTATGATACCGCTCTCGTCAGCAAGAATCGGAATGCGGGACGGCGCCCAGCCGCAGCACTCTGTCGCCATCACAAACCGACGGCTTGGATGCGTGCCATGAGCTTTCAGATCAGAGGACTGCCGGCTGCGGAGTTTGCCCCTTTCTTTGCAATGTCCGGTGCGGAGCTTGCGCAGCACGGCGCTATGAGGAAGGTAGCGGACCGGATGCCCGGGTTCCCGTGTCGCGTGAGCCTGCGCGATGCCGAACCCGGTGAAACGGTGTTGCTGTTGAATTATGAGCACCTTCCTGCCGTGAGCCCCTACCGCTCACGCTATGCGATCTACGTGCGTGAGAAGGCGGTCGAGGCGCAGCCCGAGGTGAACGAGATCCCGGAGGTCCTCCGCACCCGGCTGCTGTCAGTCCGGGCCTTCGATGGAGCGGGCATGTTGGTCGAAGCCGAGGTCGTGCAGGGAATCGAGCTCGCAGCCGTCATCGAGCACATGTTCGCGCGGCAGGAGGTCGAATTCCTCCACGCACACAACGCGAAGCCGGGCTGTTTCGCGGCTCGGATCGATCGGGTCTGATGCTGGCACGTGGGCGTATTCGTCAGTGTCAGCGCCCGCGCGCCATTCTCGCCGCCGGCGGTCCGCGCAGCGCATATGTAGCCTTCCAATGCCAAACGCACAAGTGCGACAGGTCGGGCCCCGCACTGGCGATCACGGCGTGGGCCCAGCGGCTCTGGGTCACGGCTGCGTAGAGAAGTTTCGAGCAAACGGGCCGTCGTTTCATATCCACTCTCCCGTGCGCGCGTCTCAATGACGCGAGCGGTCGAGAGGATTAAACGGCTTCAGCCCCCGCCCCGGCACCCGCAGAAACCGCCGTCAGGCACGTAGTTGCCGCAGTTTCGGCGTGCGCAGGCTCACAAAAGTGAGACGCCCGACGAGCGCCGCCGCCGAGTGCTCGGGCCGGCTGGATTGTGGTAAGCACGGATAGGGTGACTCCGCGTCGTGACGCAGCTACTCTCGCCTCGTGCATCATGAGGCTCACTCGATGAACACCCCCAGATCCCCCGACCTTTCGCATCCCATCAACGGCACAGACCACGTTCTGGGCAATCCTCGCGCCCGGACCATGGTGGTGGAGTACGGGGATTTCGAATGCCCCACGTGCAAGCAGGCAGCGCCGGCGGTGAAACTCCTTCTGGAGCGCTTCGAGAATCGAGTGCTGTTCGCCTATCGCCACTTCCCGCAGGAGGCGGTTCATCCGCACGCTCTGCGCGCGGCCGAGGCTGCCGAATGCGCGGGTGCCCAGGAGCGCTTCTGGCCGATGCACGATCTGCTGTTCGCCAATCAGCCGCATCTCGATGTAAAGCACCTGTTCTCATACGCGGAACGACTCGACCTCGACCACGCGAGATTCACCGCCGAGATGGACGACGAAGTCTATCTGCAACGCATCCGCGAGCACATTGACGGCGGCCGCAGCAGCCACCTGCGCGCGACGCCGGGTTTTTTCGTAAACGGGATAATCGTGGACGTGTCGTCCGGATTGCAGACGCTCTTCGCCGCTGTGGAAGCAGCCGTATGATTCCGCCCATGAGACCGAAGCTCGCGACGCTCCTGTGCGTTGTACTGCAGCTATGGGTCGCGGGTTCCACCTACGCCGCAGCGAGCGATCCGGCAGCGGCTCAAGTGCAGACCCTGACTGACGCGCTGCTCAGGTCCATGCGAGCCGGTGCCGCCCTCTCCATGACCGAACGGTACCGGGATCTCGAGCCGGCGATCGAGCGGGCCTTCGCCTTACCGCTCGTGGCACGGCTCTCGGTCGGTCCCGACTGGATCAAGTTCTCGCCCGATCAGCAGCAAACATTAGTCGCGGCGTTCACCCGCTACACGGTTGCCAATTACGCTCACAACTTTCGCGATTTCGACGGGCAGAAATTTGAGATCGACGACGTATTGAGCCGGGGCGCGGACAAGATCGTCCGTACGCAGATCATTTCCCCACATGACGCGCCCGTGACGCTGCTGTATCGGATGCGCGAGGTGGACGGAACCTGGAAGGTTATCGACGTCATTTCCAACGGGGTCAGCGCGCTCGTCTTGCACCGAAGCGACTTCGCCGCCGCAATCGCCGCCGGCGGGGCTCCCGAGCTGGTCGCCTATCTGAACAAGGCCAGCGACAGTCTCATGAAGTAGCCGCAGCCGGCTCGGCTTTTCAGGCTCGCCGGGGCCATCAGAGGCGCAGGTGGCGTGCATGCTCGCGGAGCCACCACAGCGAGACAGCAACCGCCAGCCAGACAAGCCCCGAGACCCCCAGAGCCCACCCCGCCGAGCGCGTGGGCAGCAGTACCCAGGCAATCCACGCAAAGCTGATCAGGCCCCATCCGCCAAGCACCGCTCCGGCCGCATCGAGAGCCGCCGCTTTGCGCCCACGGACGCGGCAGTCGAATCCGCCTCTGCGCTTCTTTTCGGTCTCCTGTCTTTCGATGAGTGTAGCGGTGGCCGGGAAAATCGCCGGGAAAGCCAGAAACAGTCCGCCGAGGACGGGACCGAAGTGTTGCGCCAGGAGTCCCGTGCATGCGGTCACTGCGCCGCCCAGGACGAATCGCAGAGCAAACTGCGTCCAATGCGCCTGTTTGAGCCCCGAAAAATCAATTGCTGGAGTCATGTCAGGAGGCCTGTGACGAGCCATGCGACCCAGGTCACTGTCCCCCAGACCAGCAAACCGCCGGCCGCGACTGACAACGCGGGCAAGCGGCCGGTGGCGAGCAATCGCTCCGAGGCGAGCGCGTAGGCGATGAAGCCCGCGCTGCCCGCAATCATGGAACGCGCTTCCAGGGCGGCTGTCGCCGCTCCAGAGGTCGACATGGTGAGCGCCAGTGTTGCGAGCGCTACGGACGGCGCGGCGCTAAAAAGTCCTGCAAAGCGCTTCGGCCGTACGACATCACCGATCATCGCAAAGAGGCTGACCATTGCTCCACCCAGCAGGAATCGCCACAGCAGCTCCATTCCTCTTAACTAACCTCACTCACCCGGTCATGCAAATGAGGACACCAGCGCTCAGCTGCTGCCCATGGGGACTGCCCGCACCGCACAATCCGGGCCACACGCCGCCGTCGGGGCGCCGCCCGTAGTCCGATTCCTACGTTCGTCCGCGCCCATTTCCTAGCGCTCGGCCAGCCTATACTTACCGACCTGCAGCGAGCCGGAAGATGGCACTCTTCCGGGCGAAAGGCTCGTGGCGCTGGCGGCTGTTTGCGCCCGCACAGCTCCTGAACCAGTTTGGTTCACCGAGCCCAAAAAAACGCTGAACCAGCGTCGGAGAGGTTCGTTGGCAACAAAAAAACTGCGCCGGCCACGTGGCCGCCCATCGCGTGCGCTCGCCAAGTCACCAACGGGCATATCCGGACTGGATGAGATCACCTCCGGTGGCTTGCCGAAGGGCCGCACTACCCTCCTTACAGGCGGGGCGGGCTCCGGCAAGACACTGCTCGCCATCGAATTCCTCGTGCAGGGAGTGCGGCAGTTCGGCGAGCCGGGCGCGCTGATCACGTTTGAGGAGACCACCGCCGACCTCGAGCAGAACGTGCGCTCGCTCGGCATCGATCTCGATCGGCTCATCGCCCGCAGGCAGATAGCGGTCGACCACGTGCATCTCGAGCGCAGTGAGATCCACGAGACCGGTGACTACGACCTCGAGGGGCTTTTCGTTCGCCTCGCGCATGCCATCGATGCCGTCGGAGCCAGGCGCGTCGTCATCGACACGCTCGAGGTTCTGTTCGCCGGGCTTTCGAATCCCGGGATTCTGCGCGCCGAGCTGCGGCGTCTGTTCCGCTGGTTGAAAGAGCGCGGCGTCACCGCGATCGTCACCGCCGAGCGCGGACCGGTGGCTGAGCGCGACTCCCTCACGCGGCACGGGCTCGAGGAGTTCGTCTCGGACTGCGTCATTCTGCTCGACCACCGGGTCGTCGAGCAGGTCACTACGCGCCGCCTGCGGATCGTGAAGTACCGTGGCTCAACCCACGGCAGCAACGAGTATCCCTTTCTGATCGATACCGATGGCATTACGGTGCTGCCGGTCACATCTCTGAGTCTTAGCCACAAAGCCTCGACCGCGCGCATCTCGAGCGGGACCGCGGGACTCGACGCAATGCTCGGCGCACGCGGCTTCTATCGCGGCTCGAGCGTCCTCGTCTCCGGCCACGCGGGCACCGGCAAATCCACTCTTGCCGCTGCTTTGGTCGCGGCCGCGTGCCGTCGCGGCGAGCGCGCTCTCTATTGCGCCTTCGAGGAATCGCCCGCGCAGATCCAGCGGAACATGCATTCGGTCGGTCTGGATCTCGAGGTCTGCGTCCGTTCGGGCCGGTTGCGCTTCCACGCCGCACGTCCCACCGCCTATGGCTTTGAGACGCATCTCGCCGACTTCCATCGCGCAGTACGCGAGTTCCACCCGAGCGTCGTGGTGCTCGATCCCATCACCAACCTCGTCTCCGTCGGATCGAGCTCCGAGGCCCAGAGTATGCTGACGCGGCTCATCGATTATCTGAAGTCAGAGGGCATCACGGCACTCTTTACGGCGCTGACCAACGGCTCGCACGACGCTGAGCGCTCGAACGCAGGCATATCCTCGCTGATGGACACGTGGATTCTGCTGCGCAATCTCGAGAGCGATGGGGAGCGTAACCGCGGCCTGTACGTGCTGAAATCACGCGGCATGGCGCATTCGAACCAGATCCGCGAATTCCGCTTGAGCGACCGGGGAATCACCCTCACCGCGGCATACATCGGCGGCGCCGGTGTCCTTACAGGAACTGCGCGCTCCAACCAGGAAGCGATTGAGCGCGCCGAAGCGTTGCAGCGCGCCGAAGCCCGGCAGCGTGTCCGGCGCCAGCTCGAGCGCAAGCGCCAGACGCTCGAGGCCGAGGTAGCGGCGCTGCACCTGGCATTCGATGCCGAAACGGAAGCGCTCGCGGCCGAGCTTGCAGAAAGCGACCGGCGCGAGCGCACACTATCAAACGACGCGGGCTTGCGCGCACAACTGCGTGGCGGCGCATCCGCCGAGCACAGAGGTCGGAAGCGACAAGAGAGACGGCTATGACAAAAAGCAGCACCTTACGAAGCCTGCAACCCGTGCCCGCGCTCTGGGAGCTGCGACTTTATGTGGCGGGGCAGACTCCGAAATGTCTGGCCGCGTTTGCCAACCTCAAGCGCCTGTGCGAGGCACATCTCGCGGGCGCTTACCGGATCGAGGTGATCGATCTGCTCAAGCAGCCACAGCTCGCCCAGGGGGATCAGATTCTCGCGATCCCTACACTGGTGCGCAAGCTTCCGGAGCCGATGAAGAAGATCATCGGCGATCTCTCGAACACCGAGCGCGTGCTCATCGGCCTCGACCTTCGCCCGGTCGGCTGACCGAAGCATCGCGGGCCGCCGGCAACGCCATGAAGCGCAAATCGCACTCGCCGCCAGCCCCGGACGTCGGCGCTGAATTCGAGCGGGCGCTTCGCGCGCGGCGCGCGGAAAAGATCGAGCTGCGGCTCTACGTGTCAGGCTGCACCCCCAGATCAGCACGCGCCATCGCTGACTTCCGCAGGCTCTGCCAGGAGTACTTTCCGGGGCGCTGCGATGTCGAGATCATCGACATCTACCAGCAGCCGGAGCTGGCCGTGCAGGCACAGATCGTGGCGGTCCCGACCCTCGTCAAGAACGCCCCCGCGCCATTCCGGCGGCTGATCGGCAGCCTGGCGGAAACTACCAAGGTTCTCAAAACACTGGAACTCGCCGCATGAGCACGGACAAGCTCAAGCGAGCAGGCGTCGCGGTTGATCTTGAACAGCGACTCCAGGAACAACTGGCCAAATCCGATGCGCTTCGGACGCAGCTGGAGGAGGCGCAAGGCGTACTCGAGGCGATCCGCTGCGGCGAGATCGATGCCCTGCTGGTCGCCGGCTCCGCAGGAGCTCACGTCTTTACGCTCGAGGGCGCCGAGCATCCCTATCGCGTCATGGTCGAATCGATGAGCCAGGGAGCGGCAACGCTCATCGCCGATGGCACGCTCGCGTATGCCAACGCGCGATTGGCTGCGCTCCTGGGCCTTTCGCTCGAGCGGCTTCTCGGGCAGCGGTTCGCGGATTTCATTGCTCCGCCCGAGCGCGAGCGATTCGCAGCGGCCCGCGCCGCCGCGGCGAGCGGGCATCGCGCCGATCAATTCGAGATTCGCGTCGCCGGCGGGGCGTCGTTGCCGGTCCTGATCGCTCTGAGCCCGCTCGGCCAGTCGTCCCGCACGTGCGACCCGACTCCGGCGCTTTGTCTGCTTGCCACCGATCTCACGGTGTCGCTGCGCAACTCTCAGCTCTCGCTCGAGGTCAGCAAGCGCGAGGCCGCCGAAGCCGAGCTGCGCCTCGCGGTGCGGCAGAAGGACGCCTTCCTCGCGATGCTCGCCCATGAGCTCAGAAACCCGCTCGCCCCTATCCGCCACGCCGGTGAGCTTCTCACCCGTTTACTCTGCAACGACCCGAAGGCGCAGGGGCTGCTTGCCATGATCACGCGCCAGACCGATCACCTCACCCGGCTCGTCGATGATCTCCTCGATGTAGCACGGCTCGCACAGAGTCGCATCGCCCTGAGGAAGGAGCCACTCGAGATCAGCGGCCTCATCGATCAGGCAGTCGAGACCGTGCAATCGATCATCAGTGAAAAAGGGCACGAGCTGCGCATCGAGAAGCCAGGCGCGCCGTTATACGTCCACGGCGACCGTGCGCGCCTGACGCAGAGCCTGAGCAACGTGCTGCATAATGCGGCCAAGTACACCGATGCGGGGGGCGCCATTACGCTCGTGGTCACTGCTTCAGGCGAACACCTCGAGCTCGAGGTACGTGACAGCGGCATTGGGATCCCGGAGCAGCTGCTCCCCCATGTCTTCGATCCCTTTGTGCAAAGTGAGCGGACGCTCGATCGGGCCCAGGGAGGGCTCGGGATCGGGCTGTCGATCGTCAAGGCTCTCGTCGCGATGCACGATGGCACGATCAAAGCTACCAGCGCCGGGACCGACTGCGGTTCTACTTTCACGATCCGCTTGCCGCGGATCGCACCGCCGGAGGCGACAAAGCCGCCGCCCCGACTGGCCTCGACGGTCAAGCGCCGCGTGCTCATCGTCGACGACAACGTTGATGCGGCGGATTCGCTCGCAATGCTGCTCAAGATCGATGGCCACGAGGCCGAAGCGGCCTATAGCGCCGCTAGCGCGCTCGAGGCGGTCGAGCGCCTGAGACCCGAGATCGTGCTCCTCGATGTCGGCCTGCCGGAGGTCGACGGGTACGAGATTGCGCGACGCCTGCGCGCCAGCAATCCGGTTCCCGGAATCCGACTCATCGCGCTCACGGGTTACGGCCGCGACGAAGATCGCGAGCGCGCCCGGGAGGCCGGATTCGATGATCACCTGCTGAAGCCCGCCGACATGGACGCGCTGCAGCGCTTGCTGGCGCGCGAACGCCCGACCTGACCTCCGGGTTGCGGGCGTGCGCGGCCCCAAGCTTCAGGGCTGACCCTGGCCGCCCCCAAGCCTGATTGTCCTCATACCGACAGCGGATTGCGTGCGTGGCTGACGTGCGTCGCCTGGAGCCCCGTGCATGCTCGGCGCTCCCCAAGGAGAGAAGCGATGACCCGGAGCAAACTCAGCGGACTCAAGGTGGCCATTCTCGCGACCGACGGATTCGAGCAGTCCGAGCTTCTCGAGCCGCGAAAAGCGCTCGACGAGGCCGGCGCCAAAACCGAGATCGTCTCTCCGAAAAACGGCCGCATCCGCGGATGGAGTCACAAGGAATGGGGTCGCGAGGTCGAGGTCGATCGGGAACTCGGGAAAGCCGACCCGAAGAGCTACGACGCGCTGGTGCTGCCGGGCGGAGTGATGAATCCCGACAACCTGCGCATGAGCCCCGAGGCGGTCGCATTCGTCAAGGCGTTCTTCCAGGCCGGCAAACCCGTGGCGGCGATCTGCCATGGGCCATGGACCGTCATCGAGGCCGGCGCGGCCAAGGGACACCGGATGACCTCCTGGCCGTCGCTGAAGACCGATATCAGAAACGCGGGCGCGGAGTGGGTCGACGAAGAAGTGGTCGTGGACGGAAAGCTCGTGACGAGCCGCAAGCCCGACGACTTGCCGGCGTTCAATCGCGCAACGCTCGAGCTCTTTGCGCAGAGTCGCGCGAGCCGCTGAATTCGCGCCCGCTCATCTGGGGCGACCAAAGAGCCGGCGCAGCTCCACCTTTGCGCGCTCGAGCGTTCGCCGCTCTGCGGGCTTGAGGCCGCGTCCCGCGCGATTGACGCGAGCGTTGCTTGAAAACCCTGGATTTAAGATCGAGGGCATCGCTCTCCTTCGTCACCTTGGCTGACCAGCGATGCGGCGTGGCTCGTGTCTTTCTTCGCTTCGAATGCGCTGCCATGAATGGTCCTCAGGATGCCGACCCGGCCCCGTGCAGTACGACCGCAAAGGCGACCAGGGCAGCGACCACCGTCAAGGCAAGAAAGACTCCCTCCCAGAAGGTCGGATTGCTTCGCTCCTCTGTCAGGCCCACCAGAAACCGATAGTGAGCCAGTATGCTGGGTATGTAGCCGGCCAGCATGATGGCCGCGGCGCAGCAGATGGCCGAGCAAAACTGGACCAGGCGCTGCGAAGGCGATTCCAGCGCTACCAGCGGCGCCACGACCAGGCAAAGCGCAGCGACGTTGGATGCAACGATCAGCCAGTCGGACGCCGGAAACCAGTGATGCTCCCTGAGGTGGGCGGGACGCTGTTCGTTCCTTTCTTCGATGTCCAGCTCCCGCTGCAAACGGAAAGCAATGAGCGCAGAGCCGAACCCCGCGATGAGGCTGGCAGCGGTCACCAGGGTGCCCGCGTGGCTCATGGAAGCATCGCTGGTCGGCACTGCACATCCTTATGGATCGGTGCTTCGCGATGGGAATCCCGAGCGGCAAGCCGCGAGCCGGACCTTGATCTCTCCCGGTCCGGCACGCGGCTCGGCTAGACCGGCGGCGTGCGCCCGCGACCTACGAGGAACGCGACGATCGCGACGATCAGGAAGATGACGAACAGTATCTTGGCGATCCCTGCGGCACTCGCCGCAATTCCGCCGAATCCCAGCACCGCGGCTATGATCGCGATGATGAAAAAAATAGCAGCCCAGTAAAGCATGGACCCTCTCCTTGTAACCTGTCGCATGTTGAGTAGCCGATTTGACAATGCGCCTACGGTCACGCTGGGTCCCTCGGCCCGGTGCGGCAAGAGCTGTCAGCGTTAGCCTACCGATCGTTCGCAGCCGCAAACCCTTGCAGCGTTTAGAGGTCTTATTGCACATCCTCCATCGCGCCCGCATCGTGCCTGCATCGTGACAATCTCTCCTGCAACGCTGAGGCTAACGGTTAAGGAGAAGCGCCAAAAGCCTCGAGCTGGCGTGATGTCCCAACACATCTGGCGGGATCTGACGGCGACGGCTCACAGCTGGCTCGACCACGAGGGTCCCCGGCTCGCCGCATCGCTGTCGCTCTACAGCCTCTTGTCCCTTGCCCCCCTGGTGATCCTGTCCGTCGCGATGACGTCGTTCACCTTCGGCCAGACCGCCGCCCAGGACGCCATCATCGATGAGGCCCGCGACCTGATGGGGGACGGCGGCGCGCGCACGATTCAGCTGATCGTCGCGCACGCAGGCGCACCGCATTCCGCCGGCATCGCCTCGGTAATCGGCTTGAGCGTCCTGCTCTTTGGAGCCTCGAGCGTCTTTGGCGAGCTGCAGTCGGCCCTGAACAAGATCTGGGACGCGCAACCCGCGGCCTCCTCCGGTCTGCTGGCCATGGTGAAGTCCCGACTGGTCTCGTTTGCCCTGGTACTGGCGTTCGGCTTCCTGCTTCTGGTGTCGTTGCTGTTCAGCGCGGCGCTCGCCGCACTGAGCCGGTTCTTCAGTGCTCATCTGCCGCTGCCGCACGCATTGTTGGTCGCGGTCGATGTGCTGGTGTCTTTCGGCGGCATATTTGTCCTGATCGGTCTGATTCTCAAGTACGTTCCTGATATCGCATTGCGCTGGCGAGACGTCTGGCAAGGCGCCTTCGCGACGGCGCTGCTCTTCACGGTGGGCAAAGCCCTTTTCGGTCTGTATCTCGGAAAGGCTGCGGTGGTATCGGCCTACGGCGCGGCGGGCTCGCTCATTGTCGTGATCCTGTGGGTCTACTACTCGGCGATGATTTTCTACTTCGGCGCGGCATTCACGCGCATCCGCAGCCATGGGACCGGGCGCGCGGCGGCCGCCGGCGCGGATGTCGGCTAAGGACTACGTGTTGTCTTCGTGGCGCCCGGTGCCGCTGAAATGATCGACCCAGCACCATTCTCAAGTCACCGGAATCAAGGAGCGGTTCATGCCACGGAAATATGGCAAGGCCAGTGCAAGAAAAATCAAGCGAGCGATGCATGAGATGAAGCGCGGCGAGCTCAAGAGTGGTCGCTCCGGGAGAACCGTTCGCAGCCGCAAGCAGGCGATCGCCATCGGGCTTTCGGAAGCGCGCCGGGCGGGCGCCAAAGTCCCACGCAAAAGGAAATGACCACCGGCACCTGAGCCGGCCTGGAAGCGGCGCGTGGAGAAGCGACAGTTCGGCTCTGCCAACCGCGAGGTCGCGGTCATTGGCCAGGGCACCTGGTACATCGAGCGCAACCCCAGCCGCGCGGTCGAAGCGCTCCGCCAGGGGCTCGACCTCGGCATGACTCATATCGATTGCGCCGAGATGTACGGAGCGGGACGGGCCGAGGAGCTCGTTGGCAGGGCGATCAGGGGCCGACGCGCGGAGGCCTTCCTGGTCTCAAAAGTGCTGCCGTCGCATGCCTCCCGGGCCGGGGTGTTGGCCGCGTGCGAGCGATCGCTCGCTCGCCTGGGGACGGATCGGCTCGACTGCTACCTTCTGCACTGGCGCGGGAGCGAGCCTCTCGAGGGAACCATCGCCGCCTTCGAGCAGCTGCAGCGGGACGGCAAGATACTCTCGTGGGGCGTCAGCAACTTCGACGTCGACGACCTCGAAGAGGTCCGCCGCCTCGCCGGCGCCGGACATCCTGCCTGCAATCAGGTCCTGTATCACCTCGATGAGCGCGCGATCGAGCATGCCGTGCTCCCCTGGTGCAAGGGTCACGGTGTCGCCGTCGTTGCCTACAGCCCCTTCGGTCACGAGGGCGGCTTTCCCGGCGCGCGCACCGCCCGCGGCCGGCTATTGAAAGAGATTGCCGCGTCCCACGGCGCGACTCCACGTCAGGTCGCGCTGCGGTTCCTCGTGCGCAACGCTGCCCTGTTCGCGATCCCGAAAGCTTCCGACCCTGCGCACGCGTCCGACAATGCGGGGGCAGGCGCTCTGCGACTGAGCCATGACGAGCTCGCCCGGATCGACGCGGCGTTTAGACTGAGCGCCTCCGCGCGCGGGCTTCCTGTTCTGTAGCAGCCGACGCGGCTCGAGCCGCCGTGCAGATAGGCCGTGGCAAGTGATTGTCGCAGCGCCCTCAAGCTCCGGCTTTCCAACGCCAGTCGCGAATCTCCGGCAGGTCCTCGCCGTGACTGCGGATGTACTCACCGTGCTCGATCAGCTTGTCGCTCAGGTGCTGGCGCACAGCGGCAGCGCGTGACTCGAGCTGCGGCAGCCGGTCGATCGCATCGCCGGCCAGGTGAAAACGATCCAGGTCGTTGAGCACGGTCATGTCGAAGGGCGTCGTGATCGTGCCCTCCTCCTTGTAGCCGCGCACGTGGAAATTGGCGTGGTTGGTGCGACGGTAGCTCAGGCGGTGAATGAGCCACGGATAGCCGTGGAACGCGAAGATGACCGGGCGGTCGGGCGTGAAGAGATCGTCGAAGTCGCGATCCGGCAGGCCGTGCGGGTGCTCGCTCGCGGGCTGCAGCTTCATCAGATCGACGACGTTCACGACGCGGATCCTGAGCTCGGGAAAGTGGCTGCGCAGCAGCATGACGGCCGCGAGCGTTTCGCGCGTCGGGACATCCCCGGCGCACGCCATGACGAGCTCGGGCTCGGCACCCCGATCGCTGCTCGCCCACTCCCAGATGCCGATGCCGCGCGTGCAATGCTTGACGGCGGCGTCCATGTCGAGCCACTGGGGCGAGGGCTGCTTGCTGGCGATGATCACGTTGACGTAGTTGCGGCTGCGCAGGCAGTGATCGGCGACCGATAGCAGGCAGTTCGTGTCCGGCGGCAGGTAGACGCGCACGACGTCCGCCTTCTTGTTGACGACGTTGTCGATGAAGCCCGGATCCTGATGGGTGAAACCGTTGTGGTCCTGCTGCCAGACGTGCGAGCTCAAGAGGTAGTTGAGGGAAGCGATCGGGCGCCGCCAGGGGATCTGCCGCGTCACCTTGAGCCACTTGGCGTGCTGGTTGAACATCGAATCCACGATGTGGATGAAAGCCTCGTACGAATTGAACAGCCCATGCCGGCCGGTAAGCAGGTACCCCTCGAGCCAACCCTGGCAGAGGTGCTCGCTCAGCACCTCGACGACGCTGCCCTCTGCGGCCAGGTGGTCATCGCCCTCCACCGTCTGCGCCAGCCATTGCCGATCGGTCGCCTCGAATACCGCCGTCAGGCGGTTGGAGTTCGTTTCGTCCGCTCCGAACAGGCGAAAGCAGCGCGGCTGCTGATTCAGCTTGATCACATCGCGCAGGAAGGTTCCGAGCACGCGTGTGTCCTCGGCGCGCACGCTCCCCGGGTAGGCCACGCTCACCGCGTACTCCCGGAACTCGGGCATGCGCAGCTCGCGCAGCAGCACGCCGCCGTTAGTGTGCGGATTCGCGCCCATGCGGCGTGCGCCCCTGGGAGCGAGTGCCGCGAGCTCCGGCATGAGTCTGCCGTGCTCATCGAACAGCTCTTCGGGCCGGTAGCTGCGCATCCAGGCGTCGAGTAGCTTCAGGTGCGCCGGGTTCTCGCGCACTTCCGCCAGCGGCACCTGGTGGGCGCGGAACGTGCCCTCGACCGGCAACCCGTCGACGACCTTGGGACCCGTCCATCCCTTGGGCGTCGCGAGCACGATCATCGGCCAGCGTGGGCGCGTCTTCGAGCCCTTCTTGCGCGCTGCAGCCTGGATCTCGCGAATCTCGCCGATGACGCGTTCGAGCGTGGTCGCCATCCGCTGGTGCATAAGCGATGGCTCGTGGCCCTCGACGACATACGGCTCATGGCCGTTGCCTCGCAGATACTCCACGAGTTCCTGGCGATCGATGCGCGCGAGCAGGGTCGGGTTCGCTATCTTGTAGCCGTTGAGGTGCAGGATCGGCAGCACCGCGCCATCGGTTGCGGGATTGACGAACTTGTTGCCGTTCCAGCCCGCCGCGAGCGGCCCGGTCTCCGCCTCGCCATCCCCGATCACACACGCGGCCATCAGATCCGGGTTGTCGAAAACCGCCCCGTAGGCGTGGCTGAGCGAGTAGCCGAGCTCCCCGCCCTCGTGGATGGAGCCGGGAGTCTCCGGCGCGACGTGGCTCGGTATGCCGCCGGGGAACGAGAATTGCTTGAACAGCTTTTGCAGACCAGCCTCGTCGGGCGTGATCTCCGGATACACCTCGCTGTAAGTCCCTTCGAGATAAGTGTTGGCCACCACCGCCGGGCCACCGTGCCCGGGGCCGGCGATGTAGATCATGTTGAGATCGTATTTGCAGATGACACGGTTGAGATGCACGTAGATGAAGTTCTGACCCGGTGTCGTGCCCCAGTGCCCCAGCAGCCGCGGCTTGATGTGCTCCGGCGCGAGCGGCTCGCGCAGCAGGGGATTCGCGTAGAGATAGATCTGGCCGGCGGACAGGTAGTTTGCGGCCCGCCAGTAGGCGTCCATGCGCCTTAAAAGCTCAGGGTCGAGCACGTCGCCCATGTGAGTATCTCCCGGAGAAAACACCGTTCGCACGGCCGCCACCGTCGGTATATATGCGCGACGTGACATTCATCGACGCGCATCAACGTGCTCCAGCATGACAGTTTTGACGGTCAAGAGCGGCAGCCCCTCTGGTCAAGCTTGCGCTTTGGGCCTCAGCCTTTACCTACACGCGATTGCCACGGCCAGCCTCTGCCATCGTGCGCAGCAAAGCCGGAGGATGCGCGAGGCCGCTACACATCAGGCGAGGTTTGCCAACCATGACCCTCATCATTCTGATCGTTCTGGTGTTGATCCTCCTCGGCCTGCTCCCCACCTGGCCTTACAGCTCCGGATGGGGTTGGGGCTACTACCCCAGCGGAGGCCTGGCAATAGTAGTGATCATCCTGCTGGTGCTGTGGCTCGCAGGATATCTGTGATGGCCCGTACATTCGTGCGCTTGCATTAATATGCTCCGGCATGACGGTCTTGACGGTAAACAGCGGCAGCACCTCGATCAAGCTTGCGCTTTATGACGCGACCTCGTCCGAAGACCCCATTCGGCTCGCCGCTGAGCACCATAGCGGCCGGAATCTCGATGCGCCGCAAGTGCTGCGCACCTTCGCCGCAAAACTGCCCTCGCCGCCCGGGATGATCGCGCACCGCGTCGTGCATGGCGGCACGCGCTTCGTCCGCCCGACGCGCATCGATGCCGACGTGCTCGCGGCCATCGAACAGCTCGCGCCTCTCGCTCCACTGCACAATCCAGAAGCGCTGCGCTGGCTCAAGGCGGCGCGCGAAGTGTGGGGTGAGGAGATACCGCAGATCGCGGTTTTCGATACTGCTTACTTCGCCAACCTGCCGCGAGTAGCGGCCGAGTACGCCCTGGCGCCGCGCTACGGCACCGAGCTGGGCGTGCGTCGCTACGGCTTCCACGGGCTCGCCCACGAAAGCCTCTGGCGGCGGTGGTGCGCCTGGTATCCGGAGCTCGTCCGCGGGGGCCGCGTGATCACGCTGCAGCTCGGCGGGGGCTGCTCGATTGCCGCTATCGATCACGGCGACCCGGCGGATACCAGCATGGGGTTCTCACCCCTCGAGGGGCTGGTCATGGCGACACGCTCGGGCGATGTGGACGCGGGTATCGTCCCGCATCTGCAGCGCCAGCTCGGAAAGACGAGCGACGAGGTAGTCGAGCTCCTCAACGGCGAATCCGGCCTCGCCGGGCTCTCGGGCACCGCTGCCGACCCGGGGCAGCTCGCGGCCGACCCGTCAGCGCGGGCCCGGTTTGCGCTGGACCTCTACTGCTACCGGATTCGCAAGTACATCGGCGCTTATCTCGCGGTACTCGGGGGCTGCGACGGCATCGTTTTCGGTGGTGGGGTGGGTGAGCACGTGCCGGCGGTGCGCGCCCGCGCGCTTACCAACCTCGAGTGGGCCGGGATCGTGCTCGACCCGGTGCTGAACGATGCAGCGCGAGAGGGCGACGCGCGGATCAGCGACCGCTCGGGGAGGGTGCGCATACACGTCGCCGCGACGGATGAGGAGCGGGTGCTGCTGCACGCGGCGGCACTCATGAGTCGGGAAGCCTCCTAGCCAGCGGTGAATGGCCGCGATCACTGCGGCCACTGACGGATGTAGCGCCGTATCCGCGCCGCGAAGTGGCCCGGTTTCTCCGCATATGCGCGGGTACCGGCGGCGAGCGCCTTTTTCCGGAGCTTCCTTCTGCGCCGCGCGATGCGACGCTCGAGCAGAGCCTGCGCCGCCGCCCCGAGGAGCCGCCGCCGGCGGCGCACGAGGTGCGCGAGCTCGGCGAGATCGTGCTCCTCACCGAGCCGGCTGGACACGCGTTGGAGGCCATCGGCCATCCGGGTAAGGGAAGCGTTCTGCAACGGCGCAAAGAGCTCGAGCTGAGCGCGGAGCGACTTGGTCTTCTTACGCCATTCGTGCAGCAATTCGTAGCCTGCGTGTCGCCGATTGTCGCGTGCCCCCTGGCGGGCCTTGCGATAGCTCTCGAGGAGTCCGCGCCGCACCGGCTTCCAGCCCGCGTCCGCCAGAGCCGAGGACCGCACGCGGGCCCGCGCACGCGCGAGCTGCGCCCTGACCCGGCGCACGCCCTGCTGTTGCACCTCGAGGCACGCGCGGCGGGCCTCCTGCCTGAGCTCCCGCAGGAGCCTCTCGAAGGCCCGGCGTGCTTCTTCGTCGTCGATCCCGGCCACCAGCCGCTCGAGCGCCCTGACGAGGACCACGCTATCCCGCGCGGGGCGCAGCAGCCGTCCTGCGTCGCGCAAAGCGGCGTTCTCCGCCCGATACTCGCGCTCGCCGAGCGCAGTTCGCAACAGCCGCAGCGTGGCACGCGCAGCTTTGAGCCGTTGGCGAGCCTCATGTATCCCTTCCTCGTCCGCTCGAGCGCCCGGCAGCTCCGATTGCGCCGCGGCGATCTGCCCTCGCAGGATCTCCCGGACGCCGAGCGCGCCCGATCGGGTGGGACTGACTTCGATGCCTTGGCTCATGGCGCGGAGGATCATGCTCGATGCCCCCAGCGAACACGCCAACGTAACGCGGCCGCGCTCGAGCCTCTGTAGGCCGGAGATCAAATCGCCTGTCGGCCCGGGACCGCACCGGCACGCAGCCGCGCGAGATCAGCCGGCCGCCGACAGCGCGCGGCACTGAGCTGCAGCCACACTATCCACCGTGGCCCACTCGCACACTGTCGTGCACCTCACCCATCCCGACCGGGTGCTGATTCGCAGTCCGCGTATCACCAAGAGCGATTTGGCCGACTTCTACCGCCGCATCGCGGATTTCATCATCCCAGGGCTCATCAACCGTCCGCTGATGCTGCTGCGCTGCCCGGACGGCGCGAGCGGCGCGTGTTTCTTCCAGAAGCACGGCGGCCGCGGCTTTCCCGCCGCCATCCGCGAGCTGCACGACCGCGCCGGCCGGCAACGCTGGATCTACATCGAGGACCTCGAGGGCCTCATGGCGCTCGTGCAGATGAATTGCCTCGAATACCACACCTGGGGAGCGACCATCGCGGACCTCGATCAGGCCGATCGCCTGGTGATCGACCTCGACCCGGGCGCGGGTGTGCGCTGGAAGGTCGTGATCGATGCAGCGCTCACACTGCGGGCGCGGCTCGCGGACCTCGGCCTCGAGTGCTTCGTGCGGACTTCCGGCGGCAAGGGCCTGCACGTCGTCGTCCCGCTGCGCCCCACCGCGGCCTGGAACCGCGTGCATGGCTTCGCACGCGCGCTCGCCGAGGATCTGGCACAGGATGAGCCACGGCGGTTTCTGGCGGTCGCCACGCGGGCCCGCCGTCGCGGCCGGATCTTCCTCGACTATCAGCGCAACGCCCGCGGCTCGACTGCCGTCTGTTCCTACTCGCTGCGCAACCGCCCCGGCGCACCGCTGGCAACGCCGCTCAGCTGGGATGAGCTGCCGCGGGTTCGCGCGCCCGACCAGTTCCGCTTCGGCAACATCGCGCGGCGCCTCGCGCGCCTCGATGCCGACCCGTGGGCGGCCATCGAGCGCGTCGGCCAGTCGCTGCCGGAATTGGTGCGCCGCGGCACGTAGGAACCTCAACCAACATCCGTCAGACGATCACTGTCAGGATCGCGACCGATCATCACCGCTGCGCTTGCGGACTCGCTTGAATCCCGCGCCCCGGCGATGCAACCTTGTGACACTCTCCAACTCGGTGTAAGGAACACACCGACCCCGATTCGCGCTGTTGGAATCGGAATGTCATCGGACGACTGTACATGACCATTCGCCGCCGCGATCTGTTGACGGGCACCGCCGTGGTGCTGGTTGGCGGGACCCTGGCGCACGCCGAAGTTGTCTCTGGAAAACTCCCCTGGCATCCGGATGCCGGCGAGCCGCCGCAGCCGGTCGAGCCCGGCGGTTGGAAATTCTTCACCCCTGCGGAGGCCGCGGCCGTCGAGGCTGCGGTCGATCGACTCATTCCCCCCGATCGCGAGACCCCGGGCGGCAAGGACGCGGGCTGCGCCGTGTTCCTCGATCGGCAGCTCGCGGGCGCCTACGGCCGGGCCCAGGGACTCTACAACCAGCCGCCTTTCTTGAAGGGCAGCAAGTCGCAGGGACCGCAGTCCGAGCAGACGCCCGCGCAAGCCTACCGTGCCGCGCTCGCCGCGCTCGATCGCTATTGCCGCTCGAGTCAGGACGGTGGCCAGCCGTTTGCGCAGCTCGACGGCGCGCAGCAGGACCGGATCCTCAAGGGGCTCGAGGACGGCAGCGCGCACCTCGAGGGAGTCGATGGAAAGACCTTCTTCGAGCATCTGCTGACGGACACGCAGCAGGGGTTCTTCGCCGACCCGATCTACGGCGGCAACCGTGACATGTGCGCGTGGAAGATGATCGGCTTTCCCGGCGCGCGCTACGACTACCGCGACTGGGTCAACCGTCACAACGAGCGCTACCCGCACCCGCCGGTCAGCATCGCCGGGGCACCGGAGTGGAAACCTACATAGGGTCACGCGATGGCACGCAAGCTCCCCCACAAGGATGTGGCGATCGTCGGTCTCGGCTGGACCGGCTCGATCCTCGCGCACGAGCTGACGGAGGCCGGTCTCGACGTCATCGCCCTCGAGCGCGGACCGTGGCGCGATACGGCGACTGACTTCTCGCCGGCCTACGCGCAGGACGAGCTCCGCTATCGCATCCGGCACGACCTGTTCCTGCGTCCGGACCAGACGACCTTCACGTTCCGCAACAAGATGAGTGACACCGCGCTGCCGATCCGCAGCTGGGGCGCCTTCATGCCGGGTAACGGCGTGGGGGGCGGCGGATTGCACTGGAACGCCGAGACCTGGCGCTTCCTGCCGACTGACTTCGTGTTGCGCACGCACCTGACACAGCGCTACGGCGCGCGCTTCCTGCCCAAGGACATGACCATCCAGGACTGGGGCATCGCCTACTCGGACCTGGAGCCTTACTACGATCGCTTCGAGTACCTGTGCGGAACCTGCGGGACGGCCGGCAACCTCAACGGCAACATCCAGCCGGGCGGTAATCCCTTCGAGGGGCCGCGTTCGCGCCCGTACCCCAACCCGGCGCAGGATCAGCCCTTCGGGCCGACGCTCTGGGGAAAGGCGGCGCGCGAGCTCGGCTACCGGCCGTTCCCGCAGCCCTCTGGCAACATGTCGCGCGCCTATGTGAACCCGCTCGGCGTGCGGCTCGGGCCCTGCACCTATTGCGGGTTCTGCGAGTGGTTCGGCTGCGCCAACTATTCAAAGGCGAGCCCGCAGACGACGATCCTGCCGGTGCTGATGCGCAAGTCGAACTTCACGGCGCGCCCGGAGTCCGAGGTGACGCGCATCAACACCGATTCCTCGGGCAGCCGTGCCACCGGCGTCACGTTCGTGGACAGCAGCGGCGCCGAATGGGAACAGCCCGCGGATCTGGTGATCCTCGCCGCCTTCACCATCTTCAACGTGCAGCTGATGCTGCTGTCGAAGATCGGCACGCCCTACGACCCGGTGGCAAACCGCGGAGTAATCGGCCGCAACTTCACACACCAGACGATTTCCGACTGCACCGCCTTCTTCGACAAGTCGAAATTCGTCTTCAACCCCTTCATCGCCTCGGGCGCGATCGGCATGTGCATCGACGAGTTCAACGGCGACAACTTCGATCACGCCGCCCACGGTTTCGTCGGGGGCGGCTACATGGGGCACATTCAGACCAACGGCCGTCCCATCGAGACCACGCCCGTGCCGACGGGCACGCCGCGCTGGGGCGCCGAGTGGAAGCAGGCCGTGCGCGACAGCTATCAGAGCACCATAAAGCCCGGCACCGGTGTCCACGGCAGCATGTACAGCTATCGCGACGTCTACGTGGACCTCGATCCCGACTACAAGGACCGCTTCGGGCGCCCGCTCGCGCGCATCACCATGGACTTTCACGAGAACGAGCTGAAGCAGAACGCCTTCCTGACGGACAAGTTCGCCGAGATCTTCCACGCCATGGGTGCGCGTGAGGTGATGAAGGAGCCGCGCAAGGGTCCCTACGACATCACCAAGTATCAGACCACGCACCTGTGCGGCGGGGCGGTGATGGGGAGCGATCCGCATACCAGTGCGCTGAACCGCTATCTGCAGAGCTGGGACGTGCCGAACCTCTTCGTCATGGGCGCGACCGCCTTTCCGCAGAACGCCGGCTATAACCCGACCGACACGGTCGGAGCGCTCGCCTTCTGGGCCGCGGATGCGATCCGCACCCGTTATCTGAAAAACCCGGGCCCGCTGGTCCATGCGTAGGCTCCCCTGGCGCGTGGCGCTCGTTGCGGCCGCAGGCGCGCTCGCAGCGGCCTGTGCACCCCGGCTCCCGACAGCCGAGGCCCAGGGAGCCCACCCCTCGGAGCAGGACTTCGCCCAGATCGAGCGCGGCCGCTACCTGGCGGTCGCCGCCGACTGCGCCGCCTGCCATGCCGATCCCGGCGGGAGCGGCGCCCTGTCAGGGGGACGCCCCATTGCGACACCCTTCGGCACCGTGGTCGCACCTAACATCACGCCCGATCGGGTCTCCGGGATCGGGGGGTGGAACGATGCGCAGTTCGACGGCGCCGTCCGCCTCGGCAGAGCCCCGGACGGCAAGTGGCTCTATCCAGCCATGCCGTTCCCCTACTACAGCCACATGAGCGCCGGGGATGTCGCCGCGATTCATGCCTACCTGAAAACGCTTGCGCCGGTGCGTCACGCCGTTCAGGCGGACCAGCTGCCGTTCCCGTTCGACATCCGCGCGGGGATGCGCCTGTGGGACGCGCTCTACTTCAAGCCCGGCGTCTACCACGCGGATCCCGCCAAGTCCGCCGAGTGGAATCGCGGCGCGTATCTGGTCAGGGGCCCCGGACACTGCGCGGCCTGCCATACGCCCAAGTCGCACCTGGGCGGGGACCGCGCGCGCGAGCCGCTTCAAGGGTACGCACTCCAGGGTTGGTTCGCGCCCGACATTGCCGGCGGACAGCTGCTCGGGCTCGGCCTCTGGTCCACCGACGATGTCGTCGCGTACCTTCGGACGGGACACAACCGCTTCGCGGCCGCCTCGGGTCCAATGGCCGAGGAAGTGGCTGACTCCACCTCGCGCCTGGCGCCGCCCGACCTCAGCGCCATTGCCGTGTACCTGAAGAACGAGCCCGACGAGGCGGCGCACCGCGGCGTGCCGTTCGACGCGCGCGAGCCCGCGATGCAGAGCGGCGCCGCGATCTACGCCGACATGTGCTCCGCCTGCCATCGTGACGACGGCAAGGGGGTGCCCTACCTTTTCCCGAACCTCGCCGACTCTTCGTTCGTCGCCTCGAACGACCCGACCAGTCTCGTGCGCGTGCTGATTCACGGCGCGCAGAGCGTCGCCACCCGGGACGAGCCGACGGGACCGGCGATGCCGGCCTTCGGCCGGCAACTGACCGATGACGAGATCGCCGCGGTCGCGACCTACGTGCGCAACAGCTGGGGACATGCGGCCCCCACGGTCAGCGCGAACGATGTCCGAAAGGTGCGCAGCGAGCGTGGCGCCGGCTGAGCCCCGATCAGTCGTTACGGATCTGAATTCCGTTCTTGACGCCGGCGACGCCTTCGGTCTCGCGCGCGACGGTCTCCGCGTGCTTCGCCGCCGCGCGCGTCGGCGCCGTACCGCTCAGCCACACGATCCCGTCGGCATCCGTATTCACACGAATCCTGGCGAGGCTCGAGAGGTGCTCCGCGGCCAGCTTGGTTTTTACCTTGGTCGTGATGACCGAATCTTTCACGAACGCCTTGGGATGGTCGCGATTGAGATCCACATCCTGGGCGACCGCGACGCCGCCGAGCAGCGCCGCGATGACTGTCAGACTCAACACCGTGTTCCTGGTACTCATGCGTTGATCTCCTTGGCGCGCAACTCTAACCGACCTCCCTGCCCGGACCTGCCTGAAACCGTTACCTCGCGCTGTAGGACGCGCCGGACCCGCGGTGTTGTCAGGCTGTTCCTACAGCGAGGCCGCGCGAGATGACGGAACACGCGACGTGGCGCAGCTCTTCAGCCAGAGCTTTGGGTTCTTCGTTCGTCTCGCCGTCGTCGCGGGCGTCGTGCTGCTCGTCAGCGCGATCCTCACCTGGCGCGCGGTAATCGCCTACCCTCCCCGGGTCGGCGCTCCCATGCTCCAGCCAATCCCCTTCAGCCACAAGCATCACGTCGGAGACGAGGGCATCGACTGCCGCTACTGCCACAGCTCGGTCGAGACTTCCAGCTTCGCAGGGATCCCGCCGCTCTCGACCTGCATGACCTGTCATTCCGAGCTCTACACCGACCAGCGCGTACTCGAGCCGCTGATGCAGGCGGTCTCGTCCGGGGTCCCGCTGCACTGGCAGCGTGTCTACAAGCTGCCCGACTTCGTCTACTTCAACCACAGCATTCACATCGCCAAGGGTGTCGGTTGTGTCAGCTGCCACGGCGCCGTCGACCGCATGCCGCTCACCTGGCGCGTGCCGCCGCTCACCATGCGCTGGTGCCTCGACTGCCATCGCAACCCGGCCCCGCATCTGCGCCCGCGCGAGCAGGTTTTCAATCTCGACTGGCGGCCGAAGGATCCGGGCACACTCGGGGCCCGCCTGATGCGCGAATACCGGATCGACACGCGACGCCTGACGGAATGCTCGGTATGTCACCGTTGAGGAACGGCGAGCTCACCGAAGCCGCGGGCGCGCGCGCTGAGCCCGAGGCTTATTGGCCGGCCACGGACGGCGCGCTGGACCTCGACCGGCGCCAGTTTCTGCAGAATCTCGCCGCCTCGCTCGCACTCGCGGGCCTCGGCGCCTGCAGCCGCCCACCCGAAGGCGAGCTCGTGCCGTACCTGCGGGCGCCCCCGGGCCAGGTGGACGGTCTGCCGCGCTTCTTCGCCACTACGCTGACTCGCGACGGCTATGCGCACGGCGTACTCGTCGAGAACCACATGGGCCGCCCGACCAAGGTCGAAGGCAATCCCGACCATCCCGCGAGCCTCGGCGCCACGGACATCTTCGCGCAGGCAGCGGTGCTCGGGCTGTGGGATCCGGATCGCTCGCAGGCGGTGATGCATCGGAACGAGCCCGCGACCTGGGACGACTTCGCCGGCGCGCTCGTGCCGCTGATGGCGCGGTCGGCAGGGGATGACGGCGCGGGACTGCATGTTCTCACCGGCACGGTGACCTCCCCCACCCTCGCTGCGCAGCTCGACGCGCTCGCTCGCCGGTATCCGCGCGCCCGGTGGTACAGCACGCAGGCAATCGGTAACCGCCAGGCGATCACCGGCGCGCGCCTCGCCTTCGGCGAACCGCTCGCGACGCGCCTGCACCTCGACCGGGCCGCGGTCATACTCGCCCTCGACGCTGACTTTCTCTGCGACCCGGCCGCGGGTGTGCACTACGCGCGCGATTTCATCGCGACGCGTGATCCCGAGCGGCGCGTGGGGCCGATCAGCCGGCTCTATGTCCTCGAGCCGACGCCCTCGATCACCGGCGCGATGGCCGATCACCGCCTGCCGCTCGAGGACGCACGGCTCGAATCCTTCGCCCGGCGCCTGGCGCGGCGTCTCGGCCTGCCGGTCGAGGCCCCCGCGGGGGCGGATCCTGACTTCGCGCGCTGGCTCGAGGTCCTCGCCGCCGACCTCGAAGCCCACCGGGGAGCCGCGCTCGTCGTCGTCGGGGCCACGCAGCCGCCCTGGATGCACGCGCTCGGACACGCGCTCAACGCCGCACTCGGCGGCGCCGGAGTGACGGTGAGCTGCACCGAGCCGGCGGAAAAGCTCGCCGGCGACGGCGGCACGCTGGCGGAGCTGGTGGCGTCCATGCGCGAAGGCAGCGTCGATACGCTGCTCGTTCTCGGCGCGAATCCCGCGTACGACGCGCCCGGGGAGCTGCGATTCACAGCGGCGCTCGAGCGGGTGCCGCACCTCGTGCATCTCGGCCTCTACCGCGATGAGACCGGGGCGCTCGCCGAATGGCACCTGCCACAGGCGCATGAGCTCGAAGCGTGGTCGGACGCGCGTGCCTTCGATGGCACGGCCAGTCTCGCGCAGCCACTCATCGCCCCCCTCTACGACGGGCGCTCCGCGCACGAGGTGCTGGCGATGCTGCTCGGCGCGGAGGTCACCAACGGACGTGCGCTGGTGCGCGATCAGTGGCGGCCCGAGCTCGCGGACGAGGCGGCGTGGAACGCGGCACTCCAGGCCGGCGTCATTGCAGGCAGCGCATTTGCTATCAGATCGGTGCCGCTGAGTCATGCGTTTCTGGCGACACCAGCCGCAGTCGCGGATCAGGGGCCGCTCGAGCTCCTCTTCCGGCCCGATGCGACCGTTGGCGACGGCCGCTGGGCCAACAACGGCTGGCTGCAGGAGCTACCAAAGCCTCTGACACAACTCACCTGGGACAACGCCGCGCTCGTCAGCCCGGCATTGGCGGCCCGCTTCGGGCTCGCCAGCGGCGATGTCCTCGAGCTGCGCGTCGGCGGTCGCATGCTGCGGGCACCGGCATGGATCCTGCCGGGACAGGCCGCGGGCAGCATCACGCTGCCGCTGGGCTATGGCCGACGCCAGGCGGGGAGCGTGGGCAACGGTCGGGGATTCGATGCGTACGCGCTGCAGCCGCACGCCACGCCCGCGCGCGCCGCCGGCGTCGAGCTGGTGCGCACGGGCGAGCGCGCTTCGCTCGCCAGCACGCAGGGGCACTTCAACATGGAGGGTCGCGGACTGGTGCGGGTCGGCACCGTCGCCGGCTTTCGCAGCGACCCGCACTTTGCGCAGGCGGCGGCGGACTCCCCGCAACGTCTCCCCTCGCTCTACCCCGACTACCCTCCGGGGGAATACGCCTGGGGAATGAGCATCGACCTTAACGCCTGCATCGGCTGCCGGGCGTGCACGATCGCCTGTCAGGCGGAGAACAACATCCCGGTGGTCGGCAAAGACCAGGTGCTGCGCGGCCGCGAGATGCACTGGATCCGCGTCGATCAGTACTACGAAGGCGCGGCTGCGAATCCGCGTACCTATTCGCAGCCCGTTCCCTGCATGATGTGCGAGCACGCCCCGTGCGAGCTCGTGTGTCCGGTCGATGCCACGGTGCACGACTCTGAAGGCCTCAACGTGCAGGTCTACAACCGCTGCGTCGGCACGCGCTTCTGCTCCAACAACTGCCCCTACAAGGTGCGGCGCTTCAACTTCCTGCAGTACGTCGACTTCGGCGCCGAGATGCAGAAAGCGCAGCGCAACCCGGAGGTGAGCGTCCGGCGGCGCGGCGTCATGGAAAAATGCACCTACTGCATTCAGCGCATCGAAGCCGCGCACATCGCCGCCGACCGCGACGGCCGCCGCATCCGCGACGGCGAGATACTAACGGCCTGCCAGGCGGTGTGCCCGACGCAGGCGATACGCTTCGGTGACAGCGCCGACCCGCGCTCGCAGGTCGCGCAGACCAAGACCTCATCACGCAACTACCTGTTGCTCGGCGAGCTCAATACGCGCCCGCGCACCAGCTACCTCGCGCGTCTGCGCAATCCCAACCCCGCGCTCGGGGAGTCCTGAGTGGCGGCCGCGCTCGGCAACGACGCGGAGCTGGTGCCGCTCCTGCCGGCGGACGAGACCTATGCCTCGATCAGCGCGACGGTGAGCGCCATCACGCTCGCGCGTCCGCCCGGGCGGCTCTGGCTCGGGGGCTTCCTGCTCGCCCTGTGCCTGACGCTGCTCCTGACCGCCGGAGTTGCGTGGCTGCTCACGCGCGGCGTCGGTATCTGGGGGCTCAACATCCCCGTCGCCTGGAGCTTCGCGATCGCCGACTACGTCTGGTGGATCGCCATCGGCATGGGGGGCACCTTCATCTCGGCAGCGCTCTACCTGGTGCGCAAGGACTGGCGCTTCTCGCTCAGCCGCTATGCCGAGGCCATGACGGTGTTCGCGGTGTCGGTGTCGGGAATCTTTCCGATCCTGCACCTCGGTCGGCCGTGGTTTTTTTACTGGCTGTTCCCCTACCCCAACATCATGGGCGTCTGGCCGCAGTGGCGCAGCTCGCTCGAGTGGGATTTCTACGCCATCATCGCCTACCTGCTGGTCTCGATTCTGTACTGGTACGTCGGGCTTTTGCCGGACCTGGCTACGCTGCGCGACCGGGCGGTGCGCCGCGGCACGGCGCGCCTTTACGGCTTCCTCGCCCTCGGCTGGCGTGGCGAAGCCCGTCACTGGCGTCGTTTCGAGACCTTGAGCCTGCTGCTCGCCGGGCTCGCGGTACCGCTGGTGTTCTCGGTGCACAGCATGGTGGCTCTCGACTTCTCCGAAGCGTTGCTGCCGGGCTGGCACTCGACGATCTTCCCGCCGTTCTTCGTCGCCGGCGCGTTGTTTTCGGGCTTCGCCATGGTGCTGGTGCTCGGCATCCCGATGCGCCGCGCGCTCGGGCTCGAGGCCTACATCACCGGGCGGCATCTCGCGAACATGGCCAAGATGATGCTGGCCGTCGGGCTCGTGGTCGATTACAGCTACCTCGCCGAGATCTTCACCGCTTTCTACAGCATGGATCGGTACGAGGTGGCGCTCGCGCTGCGCCGCATGGTCGGCGCCTACGCCTGGGTATTCTGGGGCACGATCTTCTGCAACGTGCTCCTGATCCAGCTCCTCTGGTGGCCGCGGGTGCGCGCCAGCCGCACCGCGCTCTTCCTCATCAGCGTCGGCGTGCTCATCGGCATGTGGCTCGAGCGCTTCATGCTGATCGTTACCACGCTCTATCAGGATTATCTGCCGTCCAGCTGGGGCATGTTCTATCCGACGCTGTGGGACATCGCGTTTCTCGCAGGGTCGATCGGTCTGTTCTTCGTGCTCTACCTGCTGTTCGTGCGTCTCGCGCCGGTGGTCTCGATGTTCGAGCTGCGCAAGCTCCTGCACCGGCGAGGACCCGATGGCCGCTACCGGGCCGAGCCGGCATGAGCGGCACTCCTCTCTATGGGCTGCTCGCCGAGTTCGCCGGTGCCGAGCAGCTGCTGGCCGCTGCCCGGGCGGCACGCGGCGTCGCGACGCAGGGCGCGGTGGAAGCCTATTCGCCCTTTCCGATCGAGGGCCTGGACGAGGCAGTCGGCGCACGCCCGACGCGGGTGCCGCTCTGGATGCTGCTCGGAGCGCTCGCGGGCGGCCTCGGCACCTATGCGCTGGAGTGTTACGCGGCGGTCTTCGATTACCCGCTCGACATCGGCGGACGCCCGCTCCTCAGCTGGCCCGCGTTCGTTCCACCGGCGCTCGAGATGACTATTCTCGGCGCTGCGGCGCTGGGCGTGATCGCCATGCTCGTCGGCAACGGCCTGCCGCGCCTGCATCATCCGCTCTTCGCAGCTTCCGGCTTCGAGCGCGCCACGAGCGACCGGTTCTTTCTCGTGTTGCGCGCCGCCGGACCACAGTTCGACGTCGCGGCCGCGCGAGCCTTCCTCGAGACGCTCTCGCCGCTCAGTCTCACCGAGGTGGCCTCATGAACGGCGGGCTCATCGCACTGGCCTTGAGTGCCCTAGCACTCGGCGGTTGCGAGCGCGGCCTGCACGAGATGTACGACCAGCCCCGCTACGGGCCGCTCGCGCCGTCGCCGCTCTTCGCCGATGGCAATTCGTCCCGTCCCCAGGCGCCGGACACGGTACCGCGGTCCGCCGGCAGCGTGGCGGGGAGTAGCAGCGGGCGCAACGGCCTCGTGCCGCTCGAGCCACCCGCGGCTCCGGCGGCGGTGATCGGTGCTGGCGGGCGCAACCTCGTGACCGGGGGTCAGGCCGTCGCTTCCGGGTACACCAACCCGCTGCCCGTCACGCCGGCGCTGCTCGCCCGCGGTCGCGAGCGCTTCGATATCTATTGCGCGCCGTGCCACAGTCGCGCCGGAGACGGCGACGGCATGATCGTCCGGCGCGGCTTTCCCGCCCCACCGAGCTATCACAGCGAGCGGCTGCGGGCTGCCCCCGACAGTCATTTCTACGAGGTCATCAGCAACGGCTACGGCGTCATGTACCCGTACGCCGATCGCATCGCGCCGGAGGACCGCTGGGCGATCGTCGCCTACATCCGCGCGCTGCAGCTGAGCCGCCACGCACCGCGCTCCTCGCTGAGCCCCGCGGACCTCGCGCACCTCGCGGAGAGCGCGCGATGAGCGCGCCGGCGTCATTCCCGCCTCCACCCGCGCCGTCATCCCGTGCCAGCGGCATTGCGGCCGTCGCAGGCGCGGTGCTCCTCGTCCTCTGCCTGCTGGCCGGTCGGGTGGCGCCGCGCCAGGGCCTCCTTTCCTACCTGTTCGCATTCTTATTCTTCACCGGGCTCTCCGCGGGCAGTCTCGCGCTGCTCCTGGTGCATGTTCTGACCGGTGGCGCCTGGGGCGACGCGCTGCGTACGCCGCTCCTCGCTGCAGCGCGCGTCCTTCCGCTCCAGGCCGTACTCGCGCTGCCCATCCTCGTCGGGATGCGCGTCTTGTACCCGTGGACGATGCCGGCGCTCCTCGCCCACGATACGGTGTTGCGCGCGCAGGGTTGGTATCTCGACGAAGGGTTCTTCGTCGCGCGCACCGTCGTCTGCTTCGCTCTGTGGCTGGCTGTCCTTGCCGTGCTCCTCCGCTGGCTGGCGCAGCCGGCGCGCGCGGCGGCGCTCCCTCGGCTGGCCGCTGCCGGCCTCATCGTGTATGCGCTCTCGACGCTCGTCCTCGCGACCGACTGGGTCATGTCGCTCGTGCCGCAATGGCACTCCTCCACCTTCGGCATGATGGTGGCGACGGGATGGATGCTCGGGGCAGCCGCGCTCGCCGTGCTGCGCAGCACCTCGCGCGGCGCGCCCGCCGAGCAGGCACCGCGGACTCTGCGCGATCTCGGCAACCTGCTGCTCATGTTTGTGCTGGCGTGGGCCTATCTCGCGTTCATGCAATACCTCACGATCTGGATCGCGGATCAGCCGGCCGAGACCTCCTGGTACATCTCGCGCACGCTCACCACCTGGCGCTGGCTGGCCTGGTTCCTGATCGCGTTCCATTTCGCGGTGCCGTTCGCGGTACTGCTCTCCCGGCAGGCGAAGCAGCATCGGACCTGGCTGGCGGCGATCGCAGCAATGCTCCTCGCCGCACAACTGGCCGATGCACTCTGGCTCGTCGTGCCGGACTCTCGCACCACGGGCTTCTCGCTTCGCTGGACCGATCTCCTCGCGCCGGCCGGGATCGGCGCCCTCTGGCTGTCGCTCTACTTCCGGGGACTGCGTCTCGCGCCCCGCGGCGCGCTTGCGCAGGAGGCTGCCGGCGTGCCCTTGGGAAGTGTCCATGGATGAGCCGCGGTTCGGTCACGAGTCTCCGGCGATCCCGGTCGCGCGCCTGCTCCGCATCGGCGCGGTGCTCGCCGTGGGCGTCATCGTCACCGTCGCTGCAGTGTTTATCGCGCTCAGATTTGGACCCGAGCCCGAGCCCGCTCGCGTCGCGCCGCACGGCGCGGTGATCCCGCCGGCGCCGCGGCTGCAGGCACATCCGACCGACGACCTGGCGGAGTTCCACGCGCAGAAGCAATCCCTGCTGGAGAGCTGGGGCTGGACGGATCGGTCCGAGCAGTTCGCACACATCCCGATCGAGCGCGCAATGGCCCTTTACGCCGGGCAAAGCGGCTCTGCGAAACCCTCTGCCGCCGAGCCGCGCCGGGATGGAGCCCGCAAACTCCTTCCCCCGCCGAATCTGCTCGCGCACGTCGGCTTCGAGCAGCGGCTCGGCGCAGCGGTGCCGCTCGGGCTCGAGTTTCGCGATTCGCGAGGCGAGGCGTTGCGGCTTGGCGTAGCGCTCGGTGGCAGGCCGACGCTGCTCGTGCCCGGCTACTTCCGCTGCACCAACCTCTGCGACGTGGTCCGCGCCGGCGTCGCTCAGGCGGTCACGGCAATCGGCCTTCAGGCGGGTCAGCAGTTCAACGTCCTGCTCTTCAGCATCGACCCGCGCGAATCCCCGGCAGACGCCGCGGCGGCGCAGGAGAGTGACGCCCGGACCCACCCGCGTGCGCAGGTGCCGCGCTGGCGCTACCTGACGGGGACTGCGGCAACTGCCGCGGCGCTCGCGCGCGCCATCGGGTTTCGCTACCTCTTCGACCCGCGCAACGGCCAGTACGCCCATACGGCGGGAATCGTGCTGCTCAGCCCACGGGGCGTCGTCAGCCAGTACCTGCTCGGTATTCAGTTTGCCCCGCTGACGCTGCGTCTGGCGCTCGTCAACGCCTCGCATGGGCACATCGGCTCGCTCGTCGATCGGCTGCTGCTCGTCTGCTGCGACTATGACCCCTCGACCGGTCGCTACAGCCTGGCGATCAGCCGCGTGCTGCAGGGACTCGGGCTCCTCACGGCAGCGATGCTCGCGCTCCTCGTCATCGTGCTGCGACGCGCGGAGCGGCGCGCGCCCTCGAGCGGAGCACGCCCCTGACCCCTTTCCACATGTTACTGCCCGAGGCGTCGAGCATCGCCTTCCGCATCGACACACTCTTCTGGTCCATGACGGTGCTGTGTGCGCTCGTCGCACTCGCCGTCTTCGTCGCGGTGGTGTTTTACGGCATCCGCTACCGCCACGGCAGCCGTGCCGATCGGCACGGTCGGCACGACGAGAACCTCGCCGTCGAGCTCACCTGGATCCTGGTGCCCTTTGGCCTCTTCGTCGCGGCCTTCATCTGGAGCCTGTGGCTCTTCGCGCTGGCCCATACGCCGCCCCCGAATGCGCGCACCGTGTATGTGGTCGCCAAGCAGTGGATGTGGAAGGTCGAGCATCCCGGCGGACAGCGCGAGATCAATACGCTCCACGTGCCGATCGGCGAGCCCGTGCGCCTCGCCATGACCTCGCAGGATGTCATTCACAGCTTCTATGTGCCGGCCTTCCGGTTGAAGCAGGACGTGCTGCCCGGCCGCTACACGCAGCTGTGGTTCACCGCGACCCGGCTCGGAAGCTTTCCGCTGCTGTGCACCCAGTACTGCGGTCTCGATCACGCGCACATGGGCGGGGAGATCGTCGTGATGCGGCCCGCAGAGTATGCGCGGTGGCTGGCGAGCCAGGGGAGCGCCGGGGGTCTGGCCGCGCAGGGGGCGCAGCTCTTCCGCAGCCGCGGCTGCAGTGGCTGTCACGGCCCGAACGCTGTGATCCACGCGCCCGATCTCACCGGGCTCTACGGGCGCACCGTCCATCTCGCCGACGGTCGCACGGTAATCGCGGACGAGCGCTACCTGCGCGATTGCATCCTGCTGCCGGCCGGCCAGGTGGTCGCGGGCTATCCGCCGGTGATGCCTTCCTTCAGCGGACAGCTGAGCGAGGAGGACCTGCTCGCGCTCATCGCCTACATCAGGTCCCTCGCCGTCACAAGCGGCACGGAGGCTTCCTATGAGCGCCATTGAAGCCGCGGCCGCGCCGCGCAGCTTCCTCGCCGGCGAGTACGGCCTGGTCGCCTGGCTCACGACGCTCGATCACAAGCGGATCGCGATTCTCTACGGCTTCGGCATCACCTTCTTCTTCTTTCTCGGGGGTGTGGCCGCGACCCTGATCCGTCTCAACCTGATTACGCCGGACGGCGCGCTGCTGAGCGCCGAGACCTATAACAAGGCGTTCACGTTCCACGGCGTCATCATGGTCTGGTTCTTTCTGATCCCCTCGATCCCGGCGACGCTCGGTAACTTTCTGGTCCCGCTCATGATCGGCGCGCGCGATGTCGCCTTCCCGCGCCTGAATCTCACGAGCTGGTACCTCTACATGGCCGGGGGTGCGTTCACGGTGGCGGCGCTGCTCGCGGGCGGGGTGGATACCGGCTGGACCTTCTATGTGCCGTTCTCGACGCTCTTCTCCACCAGCCATGTGATGCTTGCCGTGATCGGGGTATTCGTCAGCGGGTTCTCCTCGATCCTCACCGGACTCAACTTCATCGTGACCATTCACAGCCTGCGCGCCGCCGGCATGAGCTGGTTCCGGCTGCCGCTGTTCATCTGGGCGATGTACGCCGTCTCGCTGGTGATGGTGCTGGCGACGCCGGTGCTCGCCATGACGCTCGCGCTCATCGGCCTGGAGCGCGGGCTCGGCGTCGGAATCTTCGACCCGGCGCTCGGCGGCGATCCGCTGCTCTTCCAGCACCTTTTCTGGTTCTACTCGCACCCGGCGGTCTACATCATGATCCTGCCGGCGATGGGGGTGGTGAGCGAGATCATCTGCTGCTTCGCCAAGCGGCGTGTGTTCGGCTACCACTTCATGACCTACTCGATGCTGGGCATTGCGGTCATCGGCTTCCTGGTGTGGGGCCATCACATGTTCGTCTCTGGACAGTCCGTGTACGCGAGCCTGGCGTTCTCGCTGCTGAGCTTCGTAGTCGCGGTGCCGTCGGCCATCAAGGTATTCAACTGGACCGCGACGCTGCGCAAGGGGGACATCACCTTCGAGGCGCCGATGCTGTACGCCCTCGGCTTCGTCGGTCTCTTCATGCTCGGCGGGCTCACGGGGCTCATGCTCGCAGCTCCGGCGCTCGACATTCCGCTGCACGATACCTACTTCGTGATCGCACATTTCCACTACGTCATGGTCGGCGGCTCGGTGATGGCCTATCTCGGCGGCATCCACTTCTGGTGGCCGAAGCTCACCGGCAGGCGCTATCCCGAAGCCTGGGCGCGCTTCGCTGCAATCCTCATGTTCTTCGGCTTCAATCTGACCTTCTTCCCGCAGTACATCCTCGGCTACGAGGGTATGCCGCGCCGGTACCACTCCTACCTGCCGCAGTTCCAGTCGCTCAACGTGCTCTCTTCGGGCGGCGCCTCGATTCTCGCGATCGCCTATCTGCTGCCGATCGCGTACCTGCTCTGGTCGCTGCGCTACGGGGCCGCCGCCGGCGATAACCCCTGGGGTGCGCGCGGACTCGAGTGGCAGACGAGCTCGCCGCCGCCGACGGAGAATTTCACCCGGCCGCCGCTGGTGCGCGAGGCCTATGCCTACGATGAGCCGTCGCCATGAGCGCCAGTGCCGCGCAAGCCGGGCTGCAGCGGCGGCCGCCCTTCCTCGAGGAGCAGTTCGAGGACGCCCGCCAGCAGCGCGAGGCCGCGACGCTCGGCATGTGGGTGTTTCTCGCCAGCGAGATTCTGTTCTTCGGCGTGCTGTTCGCGAGCTACACCGTCTGCCGCGTGCTGCACCCGCAAGGGTTCGCAGCGGGCAGCCGCCATACCGACGTGCTGCTCGGCACGATCGAGGCGATCGTACTGCTGTTGAGCAGCACGGTGATCGCGCTCGCGGTGCGTGCCATCAGGCTCGGCCAGCGCGGCCAGTGCTGGATCCTGCTGCTCGCCACCGGGACGCTCGGCATCGCCTTTCTGGTCATGCACGGCTTTGAGTACTACCGCGAGTACACCGAGCACCTGATTCCGGGGATCGACTTCAACCAGGCCGGGCCCCGCGCACCGGAGATCGAGCTGTTCTTCTGCCTGTACTACTTCATCACGGGGTTCCATTCCCTGCACGTGCTCGTGGGCGTCGGGGTGATTCTCGGCCTCGCCGTGCGCGTGGCCCGCGGTACCTTCGGACCCGGGCGCTTCACGACGCTCGAGCTCACGGCGCTCTACTGGCACCTGGTCGACATCGTGTGGATCTTCGTCTACCCGCTCATTTATCTCGTGGATCGTTCGACATGAGCCAACCTAAGCCCCTCAGCCACTACCTGTGGACACTGCTCGCGCTCGTCGGCCTGTTGCTCGCGAGCGCCGGCAGCGCGCGGCTCGCGCTGGGACCCTTCAACCTGGTCGTCAATCTCGCGATCTCGGCCGCGGAGACGCTGCTCCTCATGGGGGTCTTCATGCATGAGACCGGTATCCGCAGCCTGACCCGCCTCACCTCGGCGCTCGGCTTCATCTGGCTCGCGATGCTTCTCGCGCTTTCGCTGCTCGACTTCCTGACACGCCCGCCGGTACCCGCTCCGTGGCGATAGACCCGGCTCAGTCGCCCGACACGTCATTCCAGGCGCCGGCGGGCGGGGTGTCGCGCACGGGCTCGTCCTTGGATCCGGTGCGCGCGACCTTGTCGGCGTCCGCGATTTCCCGCTGCACGCCGCGCTGCTTGCGATTGCCGAGAGAGTCCATGTCCGCACGGACGCCCATGCCTGCTCTGTTACGTTTGCGCGAGCGGACTTTGCCTTCGGCAGGCACTGCTCTCACCCGATATGCGAGTCGTGCTGTGAGCCGTGTCGTCTGTGCCGGCGGCCGACATTCCCGCGCGGCACCGCGGATGCGCGCGAGCATGCCGCCAACGGCGGGCAGGCCTCCGCCCCATCCGGCGGCACTCGACTCAGCAATCGAGTGATGGCCCGACAGCCGAATTCGCCCCATTCAATCCCGATCCCTTCGGGCGTCCGGCGCACTATGTAGGCCACAAGCTCGGTCGAGCGCGGCTGCCTGAAGTCAACGCGGACACGCACGACGCCCGACTCCGGCACCACGCAGCGCAGATAGGCGCCGCTGATGCTGATGTCCCTGATCCGTGCGAGGACGCGCCAACCCGCGGCGCGAAGCAATACCATTTGCTCAAACGTATGCCGCTGACCCCAACGATGCTCCATGACTCATCCCCCGAGGAAGGGCGCTGTGATGTATCTATTCGTCGTCACTGATCTGCCGAAAACCCACTTGACTCTGCTTCGAGGTCCGCAGGTGTATGGAATGAGGGTAAATTGCGCGCCGCGACGTCTGCCAGCGGCGCTCGACTGACCAGCGTGTCATCGTCATCCGACAAAACGCGCCCAGCGTGCGGCGGCGCTTATTCGCTCAGCACCGCCCGACCGGTCCACACACCGATCACGATCGCGCAGACGGCTGCCACTGAGAGCAACGCCCAGCGTGTCGTGTGCCCTTCGTCTCGCTCAGCAATGGTGTCCTTGGCCCGGTCGAGGGCGGCTTCGGCTCTGCGGCGCAACTGCCGCGCCCGCGCGTCGGCCACCGTTCCGAGTCGCTCGACGAGATCTTCGACCGCAGCAACGAGTACGCGCTGCTCGTCGTGGGCAGCCGCGACGGAGGTTTCCGCGAGGTTCTGAGCTGCGTGGCGGATACGGGCACGACGTCGTCCATTGGTGCGAGCGGACATAGATCCTCCTTTCATTCGCTCAGACGGTGCGCCCACCGCCCCGGCGGGTCGGTCGGCCCGATGCGGCAGCAGCGGTAAGAGTCGACCTACGGGCGCTTTCCCGCGGCGCTAGTCGATCGGCCAGGGCATCATCGTCGGCAGCCGGTCGGCGGCAGAGCCGGATCCGGGGAGCTGCCCCGCACTGTTCACGCTTCGCCACCAGGGCTCCACGCGGCCGGCAGCGGCTTGAGGCTCCACCGGCTCTCCGAGTCTCGGCATCAGAAGCGGCGCGCCGGCCCTCGCGCCGCGCTCGAGAAGCACCTCGGCCGGCTGGTCCCAGGGATGCATACCGAGCGCGAAGGTCCCCCAGTGCACCGGCAGGAAAGCTCCGCCGCCGAGGAGTGCGAAAGCCTTGAGCGCGTTCTCTGGACCGAGATGCATATCGCCCCAGGCGGCATTCCACGCCCCGATCTCTAGCATCACCAGGTCGAAGGGGCCGAGCCGTGTGCGAATGTCCTCGTATTCGGTGGTGAGACCCGTATCGCCGCTGAAGAAGACGCCGTGCCGCCCCGAGCGCAGCACAAACGACGACCAGAGCGTGGCATTGCGCGTCTTCAGCGTGCGGCCCGAGAAGTGCTGCGACGGTGCGGCGGTCACACGCAGGCCGGCCGTCGCAAGCTCGTGCGACTCCCACCAGTCGAGCTCCGTGATGCGCTCCGGCGCGATGCCCCAGGCCTCGAGATGAGCGCCGACACCGAGTGAAGTCACGAACGGCACGTCGGTCTTTGCAAGCGCCCGCATCGTCGGATAGTCGAGGTGGTCGTAGTGATCGTGCGAGACGATGACGAGGTCGACGGGCGGCATTGCGCGCAGCGCCACCGGCACCGGCTGGAAGCGTTTAGGACCCGCGAGCCGCAGCGGCGAGGCACGCGGTCCCCATACCGGATCGGTAAGCACCCGCACGCCGTCGATCTCGATCAGCACGGTCGAATGCCCGAGCCACGTCGCCCGCAGGCCGCTGTCGGGCTTGCGGCGCCATTGCTCCAGCGGGCTCACCGTCGGCAACGGCCGCGCCGGCGTGCGCCGATCGTCTCTGCAGAAAAAGTCGGTCCACGTGGGCATGGGCGCGTTCCGGTCGCGAAGCCCCGGCAGGATCGGATGCACGTTGCGAAACCCCTCTCCTGCCCAGCGCGGCGACGTTTGCATGCGCTCCAGGCGGGCGCCCTTCGCCTTCGAGCCGAGTGATTTCATCAGTCCCTCGCGTATCGGGGTGGCAGACGACTGCCGACGCACCCACAACTACCACGCGACACTCCGTATCGCCATCCCTAGGAGGGGGAGCCCATTTCTAACGCTGCGCAGCCCACGGTGTAAGCTCCGCAGTTGACTCGGATCGCGAGGTGCCGGATGTCGGAGCTCGGGCAGTGGGACAGCTTCTATGTCATCGTCGGCTCGGCCGCCGGTGCGCTGATCGGCCTGCAGTTCGTCGTCATGACGCTCATCGCCAATCGTCCGCAGATCGGCTCCCCGGAGGCGGGTGCCGCCTTCGGGAGTCCCACGGTCATTCACTTCAGCACGGTGCTGCTGCTGTCGGCCGTGCTGCGCGCCCCGTGGCATTCATTCATGTCCGTGGCCTCGTTCTGGGGCCTGGTGGGAGTCTGCGGCGTCGTCTACACCGGTGTCGTGGTACGCCGTATGCGAACGCAGAAGTCCTACGATCCGGTATTCGAGGACTGGTTGTTCCACGCTCTGCTGCCTCTGCTCGCTTACCTCGCGCTCGCTCTATCGCTGTTCGCGGCCCCCGCGCGCGCCCACGCCGCTTTGTTTGCGGTCGGCGCGGCAACACTGCTGCTGCTCTTTGTTGGCATCCACAACTCGTGGGACGCTGTGGCCTATCATGTTTTTGTAAACCTGCGCAAGGCGAAGGACTGATCCTGGGGCTTTGCGGCAGATGCTCATCGTTGCCATGGAGGGTGTCGCGCTCGACGCGCGCGCACTCGCTCCGGGAACACTGAACCCTTTCGTTCACTATCCTGCGAAACTACTGTCCGCGCCGTGCCTACCCCCGCGCGCTGCCCCGGAGCGGGCCTTCAAATGCGAATTCAACGATCTTTCAATCACTTGGAGCTTACATTAGAGTGACTTATCCCTGACAACGGGGGAAGCGCAATCAGTGTCGATTCTGCGGGGCCTCCTCGATAGATTCCTGCTGGTCATTTCGGTGGTGGCCGGCGGTCTCGTCCCCGGCTTCATCGCCCAGTACCGGCAGCGCCTCGGTGGTCGTCTCGACCAGGCGAAGCTTGATCTCGAGCCGTGGCAGAAGCTCGCCGATCAGTTCTACCACGGCGACATCGACAAGCTGATCCAGTACCACCTGAGCAGCACCGATCCGACGTTTCATTCCGAGGGCGGCGTCATCCACGGCCTGGTCGCCAGCGTGCATCAGCTTCAGAGCGCGGTGGATGCGCTGCACACGAGCCTCGCTCAGCAGGTCGCCTATCTCACGCTACATGCCGATCCTTCGCTCGCGCGCGCGACCCTCAACGACTGGGTGCCGACCTTCGCGCTCTCGGCCGAGGGACTGATCTTCGCCGTGGCCTTTGCGCTTGCGGTCTGGCTGCTCTTTCACGCCGTCTGGTGGCTGGTGAGCCGGCTGACCCGGCTGCTGCTGTCCGGCCGCCCTTACGCGCGGGCATGAGTCACCAACACGAACACCACGGCCACCCCCGCGTAGGCCACGCCCACCCCGAGCACGACGCTCGCGGTGGGGCGCACCCTGACCACCATCACCACCATGGGATGCAAGCCGGTGAACGTCGGCTGATCCTCGCTCTGCTCATCCTCGGCGCCTTCACGGTGATCGAGGCGGTGGGCGGCTATTTCGCCAACTCGATCGCCCTGCTCGCCGAGGCGGCGCACATGCTGGCCGACTCCGCCTCGCTTGCCCTCGCCGTGGTTGCCATCCGCGTGGGGCGGCGCCCGGCCAGTTTCCGGCGCACTTACGGGCACCGTCGCTACCAGCCTCTCGCAGCCTTCATCAACGGCCAGGCGCTGCTGCTCATCACGCTCTGGGTAGTCTACGAAGCGGTGCTGCGCCTGATGCACCGGCCCGCCGTGAACGGCCAGCTGATGCTCGTCATAGCACTGATCGGCGGTGTCGCGAATCTGGCGGCGTTCCTCGCACTCTCCGGCGCGCGTTCGCTCAACGAGCGCGGCGCCCGCGCGCACGTGCTGAGCGATCTCCTCGGCTCGGCGGCGGCGAGCGCCGCGGCGCTCGTCATCCTCGGCACCGGATGGACGCTCGCCGACCCACTCCTCTCGCTGGTCGTCTCCGCGCTCATTTTCCGTTCCGCGTGGACGCTCACCCGCGAGTCCGCCGATGTGCTCCTCGAATGTGCCCCGGAGGGACTCGATGCGCGCAGCATCGAGGCGGAGCTCGTCGGGTTCATCCCGGGACTTGCCGGCGTGCATCACGTGCACGTGTGGTCGATGACGGGGGAGGAGTCGACGGTCACGCTGCACGCCAACCTGGTCTCCGGCACCCAGCACGGGCCGGTTCTCGCCGCGATCCACGCGCGGCTCAAGGAGCGGCTGCAGGTCGAGCACACCACCGTGCAGATCGAAGAGGAAGGCTCCTGTGAGTCTCCGGGCTGTGGTCCGCCGGTGAAACACGCCTGAAGGCAGCCTGTCACCCAGGCCCCGTATACTTAACGAGCGAACGGGAGAATCTCCAATGCGCGACTGGCGACGTGCAGCATTGACGGGCGTAGCGCTTGGGCTTTTGTGCAGCCTCCCACAGCTTTCGGCAGCGCAGAGCGAAGGCTCACCACCGGCCGCGGCGCGGACCGCGAATCTCGCCGTGATCACCAATTTTTCGGCGCGCTGTCCGGAGCTCAAGCGTGGCGACCCCGGCGAAGCGGCGGTCGCGATCGTCGTCTTCCGGGTCGGAGTGACGGGGCTTCCATCGGCTGCCTCCATCAGCGCTTCGTCTCATTCCGCAAGTCTCGATGCTGCCGCCACGAGCTGCATCATGAAGCTGCGCTTTCAGCCGGCCACGAGGCCCGGGGACGGCGAGGCCGTGGCGTCGTGGCAGCAGCTGGCGCTACGCTGGCTCAGGCCCTCCGAGCACACCAGCGCTGCGGCATCCACGTCGGCGGCGCCGGCAACCCTCTCTGCACCGGCGCCCGCGGCAGCTGCGTCGCATGCGCCACCGGCCGCAGATGCCCGCGTCGATGTGCGCGTCTGTGTGGACGGGAGCGGCAAGCTCGCACAGCAACCGACTGTCGTACGCTCCTCGGGCGATGCGCAGTTCGATGCCGCCGCCTTGAGAATCGCTCAATCCGCCTCGGGCTCCTACCGGCCGACAACAGGTCTCGAGCCGGTGAGCACGTCCGACTGCACGCCGCTGACGCTCAGCATCGAGCAGCGCTGACAGTCGTTCGTAGAGTCGGCAACGAGACCGCGACCATCAGGAGCCCTGTCGCCGCACGCATCATGGATGAAGGATAACCTTCGGGAGTACGCTGTGCGCATGGCGCCGCCGCTCGCTCGGATTCTCGACGCGCTCGAATCCTTTCACGGTGCACAGCCTCCGACTGCTCCGACCGATCCCTACCTCTTCCTGGTGTGGTGGCACTGCGGTTACCCGCCGAGCGAGGAGCGCTGCAGCCTGGGCTGGAAGGCGCTGAATGCCGAGGTCGGGGTTGCGCCCGATGACCTGCTTCGGGTCAGCTCCTCAAGGCTGGCACGGGTTCTGAAAGCAGGCGGCCTCGTGCCCGAGCTCAGGGCGCGGCGCCTGAAGGAAGTCGCCCGGCGCATCCGCACCGCATTCTCCGGTGACCTGCGCGCCGGGTTGCGGGGACTGCCGCTGGCGGAGGCGCGCTCGGCACTGCGGAAATTTCCCGGCATCGGTAACCCCGGCGCCGACCGCATCCTGCTCTTCGGCGATATCGCGCCGGTCGCGGCCGTTCCATCGAGTTGCCCGCACGTGCTGGTGCGCATCGAGTCGGGCCGCGAGCCCGCCGCCTACACTGCCGTGTACGCCCAGGCGCAACGCTCGCTCGATGCTCACCTTCCCGGAACCGTTCCCGCGCGCATGCGGGCCTACCTGTTGCTGCAACGTCACGGCCGGGCGCTGTGCAAACGTACCAATCCGCGCTGTGGCGCCTGCCCCGTAGCGCCGGACTGCGCGTTCCTCGCTGCCACAGCGCATGCACCCCGGCGCCGTGCCAAGGCCGTACCTGCACGGCGCTGACCCGTGTCATTTCTGGCGCACACCGTCGCGTCCCATTTGAAACCGGCCTGCTCTCAACGGTAGTGTGGGCCCACTGACGGCGACAGCTACCTGCGAGGCCTGCATGCGCATCGCAATCATCGGACAACAGGCCTTCGGTAAGAGCGTCCTCGAAGCGTTCATCGCCCGGGGTACCGAAGTCGCCGGCGTGTTCTGCGCGCCGGAGAAGCCCGGCACGAAACCCGATCCCCTGCGCGTTGCGGCTGAGGAGCGTGCCCTGCCCCTCTTTCAGCTGCCCTCGCTGAAGGGAGACAAGGCCCCGGAGCTGCTGCGGGGCCTCAGCGTCGATCTCGCCGTGATGGCCTATGTGCTGCAGTTTGCCCCGCAGAGCTTCATCATCGTGCCCAAGCACGGCACCATTCAGTATCACCCATCGCTCCTGCCGCGGTATCGCGGGCCCAGCTCGATCAACTGGCCGATCATCAAGGGCGACCGCCAGACCGGGCTGACCATCTTCCGGCCGACCGACAGCCTCGACGAAGGCCCGATCATTCTGCAGAAGACGGTGGACATCGGCCCCGACGACACGCTCGGGAGCGTGTACTTCGATCACCTGTTTCCGCTCGGTGTCGCAGCGCTGCTCGAAGCCGCTGACCTGGTGGTCGCGGGACGCCATCAGGAGATCGCGCAGCGCGAGGAGCTCGCAACCTACGAGGGCTGGTGCCGGGATCCGGAAGCCGAGATCAACTGGCACGCGCACATCGACCAGGTGTACGACCTGATCCGCGGCTGCAATCCGTCTCCCGGTGCCTGGACGACCGTGCGCGGGCGCAAGGTGCGTCTCTACGACGTCAGCCGACACCGCACACGCTCCATCGCCGCGGTGCCGGGCAAGCCCGGAGAGATCTGCGACCTCACCGACACTGGGATCGAGATCGCGCTCCAGGGCGGCTGGCTCGAGGTACGCGAGGGACGCATCGACGGCGGCGCCAAGATGCCGGCCGCGCAGCTGGCGATGGCCCTCGACCTCGCGGTCGGCGCGACGATCGGATCCGAAGCTGCCTGATGGGCTCCCGTTCGGGGGCAGGAAACCCCAGCGCTGATCAGTTTGTTCTGTTGCCCCAGCACCCCAAAAAGAAGCTGCCGCTGGAGGTCGCTATCGTGTCACGGTATTGCCCTGGACAATTCGAAGGGGGGCTGCTGGCGCGCGGAAACATCTCCCATGAGGGGTGGCTTGGCCAATAGGGCCTGTAGTCAGCGGAAGGGGGATGCTGGCAGGCAACGAGTAGCATTGCGACGCCGAGGGAGAGTGAACGACCGATGATGAGCGCCATCCCAGTCCTTCCTCGGAATCCCGAAGTCGGGAAAAAATCCCGAGTCACTGGGAGAATATCCCGACCCGATAGCAGATGACAATCCTGGCTCGCCGGGGTTAAAGAGGGACGGTATACGCTCCACATAGCAAGGCCATTGGCGCCGTGTGCTCTCGCAGCCCTGGCATGCGCGATGCCTCCGACTCGCGCATTAGCCGCGGATGCTGATGGCCCCGCCACAAGCAATCCGGCCGCGGCCCAGGAACTGCCGCAGGTGACGGTCATTGGTACCACGCCACTCCCAGGACTCGGGTTGCCGCTGTATGACGTGCCCGGCAACGTCCAGACCGGCAACAGCGCGGACATGCAACGCCAGCAGACGTTGAACATCGCGGACTACCTGAACAACAACTTCAGCGGCGTCAGTGCCAGCGACAGTGCGGGCAACCCCTACCAGATGGACATTTACTACCACGGGTTCACCGCCTCGCCGCTGCTCGGAACACCCGAGGGACTCTCGGTCTACCTGGACGGCGTGCGCGTGAATGAGTCCTTCGGTGACACCGTCAACTGGGACCTGATTCCGCAGTCGGCGATCTCCACTGTGACGCTCATGTCAGGCTCCAATCCGGTGTTCGGTCTCAACACCCTGGGCGGGGCGCTCTCGATACGGACTAAGAGCGGTCATGACGACCCTGGAACCGAGCTCGAGGCCTATGGCGGCTCCTTCGGGCGACGCTCGTTTGAAGGGCAGACCGGCGGGGCGCTTGGCGACTTCGACTATTTCTTTGCCGGTAGCTATTTCGATGAAGTCGGCTGGCGCGACAACTCCCCGAGCCGGGTTTACCAGGGATTCGGCAAGGTGGGCTGGGAAACGGACAAGACCGATCTCGACCTGAGTTACACCTACGCGGACACGAGCCTCTACGGCAACGGCGCGACGCCGGAGAGCATGCTGGACTATCTGTATGAGTCGAGCTACACGCCCGACTACACCGCCAATCTCCTGAGTTTCGTCAACCTCACCGGCACGCAGTTTCTCTCGGACAAGCTGCTGCTCGCGGGGAATGTCTACTATCGGCACCTGATCACCGACAGCATCAACGGCAACATCAACGACAGTTATCTGGACAGCAGCGATTACGTGGGTCCGGCGATCGACTGCGGCGCACCCCCCGCCAATGAGACAGCCCTCGCCTACTGCACCCCGGGACAAAACGCCACCGGCCGCCTGCTACAGATCAGCAAGGGCATCGGGCTGCAGCTGACCGATTCGCAGGACCTGTTCGGCGCAAGCAACCAGGCAGTCCTCGGTGCGGATTACACAGACTCGCAGGACACGTTCGTGCAGTCATACCAGTACGGGGGTCTGGCGCCGGATCACTTGCTCATCTACGAGGCCAGTCCGTTCAACGACGAGACGGTCATTTCGCTGAGCGGCGACGACCGCATCTACGGCGCGTATCTGACCGACACGCTCTCGCCGGACAAGCTACTGCATTTCACGCTTTCGGTGCGCTACAACAGCAACACCGAGACACTCGACGGTTACAGTCTCAACACCAACCTCGGCCCGGGCTTCAACGAGCCCGGCTCCCTGAGCGGCGATCACACCTTCAGTCACCTCAATCCCGCCTTAGGCTTCACCGTGACCACGAGCGATGCGCTGACCCTCTACGCCGACTACAACCAGGCAAGCCGCGCACCGACCGTGATCGAGCTCGGCTGCGCCAATCCCGTCACGCCCTGCGGGCTGCCGAACGACTTCGCCAGCGATCCTAACCTGCAGCAGGTGATCGCCCGCACGGTCGAGGTAGGCGTACGCGGCAAGCTCGCAGATCAGCGGCTCAACTGGAGCGCGGATCTCTTCCGCACCGTCAACAGCAACGATATTCAGTTCGTCGCCAGCGCGATCAATGCGGGCTACTTCGACAACGTGGGCAGTACACGCCGGCAGGGGCTCGATCTCGCGCTCGGGGGCAAAGAGGGCGGCCTCAACTGGCACCTGGCGTACAGCCTGGTGGACGCGACCTTCCAGTCGAGCTTTACCGTCAATGGGGCCTCCAACAGCACCGCGGACGCTAACGGCAATATCGTGGTCAGCCCCGGCGACCGCATTCCGCTCATCCCCCGGAACACGGCGCGACTGGTGCTGGACTACGATCTCACCAGCCGCTGGCAGATCGGCGGCAGCCTGGTCGCGGCTTCCGGCTCCTACCTGCACGGTGACGAAAACAATGCGAATCAGCCGGGTCAGACCAACGCGGCAGGTGCCTACGTTGAAGGCACGGGGTGGATTCCCGGCTACACGGTCGTAAATCTGCAGACCAGCTATCGGCTTTCGAAACAGGTCCAGGTGTTCGCTCGCGTCGTCAATCTCTTGGACAAGAGGTACTCGACGGCCGGCTTTCTCACCAGCAACTCCTTTACCGCGAGCGGCGTCTTCATCCCCAATCCCGCCAACTGGACCAACGAGAATGGGGTATCGCCCGCGGAGCCGCTGGCCATCTGGGCGGGCGTGCGGCTGAGCCTCTAGAGAGGGGGTGCAGCTCCGAGGGGACAGCGCCGCAGGGCAGGAGTACCATCACTTCGCCATGCAAGGCACTACCAGCAATCTCGCTCCGTCGCTGTTGCGGCGTGGACGCGCGGTGCTTGCCCTCGTCGGTTGGCTCGTGACCGGCGCGGTGCTCGCGGCCGACAATCCGGCGCCGCCCTCCCAGGCCCAGTTCGGCGGACAGTGCACCGAAGGGCTCGCGCAGGGCCGGCACGTCGTCACTGACTGCAGCGTGACCTGGACCGACAAGGACGGCAAGGTCTACTGCTTCAGCAGCGAGGGGTCGAAGAAAGCGTTCCTCGCAAACCCGACTCAGAATCTGCAGAAGGCGCGCGACTTCATCGCCGCGAGCAGCGTCGAATCCACCGAGAAGGCGATGCAGGACTTCGACGGCGGAGATGCCGAGACCGTGGTCAAGCGCGTCATCGCCGCGAGCACTGCGGCGAACAACGGCGTCTTCCCGCTGCAGGACCCGCTCGACGGCGCGCAGCTGATGCTCATCTTCGATGGCATCGATTTCACGCGCACTCTCGACGGCTACGGCTTCTTTCCGGACGTGAAGTTTCATGATCAGGCGGATGCGCAGAAGCACTTTCTGATCGACTTCTGGGTGGCCCCCACCAACGGCCAGCTGCAGGTACAGGAGACCCGCATCTACAAGGCGCCGGTGAAGAGCGACGGCTCGTGGCAAATGACTGCGCGTGAGCCGATTCCCTGGTGGTGGATCCCGGCTTCCGAGCATCCCGGCAAGGTCGCGAACAAGCGCGGCTGGGAGGTGATGTCGGCTGTCGAACAGAGTGCCCTCACCGAGCAGGCGAAGAACAACGGCATCTTCAAGCTCAAGGACGACAAGACCGGCCAGGAGCTGAACCTGCAGTTCATCGACACGCACCAGCCAATCCGGCAGCTGGACGAGAACGGCCACTACTTCGCCTGTACCGACTTCCGCGTCGCCGGCACCAGCAACCAGATCTACGACATCGACTTCTGGATCGACGACAAGAACGGCACGATGAGCGTCGTCCAGACCAAGGTGCACAAGGTGCCCGAGCTCAAGGACGGGCAGTGGGTAGAGGTACCGCGCTACAGCTGGAAGGACGCCGGCAGCTCGCACGTCGTGCCTTAGTTGATAGGAAAAATCGCCTGCCGGCGATTTTTCGGACATCAGCTTCGTTACCGGGCGCCCTGCGCTGCAGCCGCTACTCGGCCGGTACGGCGAGCACCGCGCCCCAGGGACTGCCGCCGACCTTCACCCGGGCCTGCACGCGGCCCGACTTTAGGTCCACGATCGACACATCGCCGCCCGGGCCGTTGGCCGTGTACGCCGTGTTACCGTCAGGACTCAGCGCCACGCCCCAGGGACGCGCCCCCACCTTGTCGATGCTGCGGACGATCTTCCCGGAATCAGGGTCCACCTCGAGCAGCGCGCCGAATCGCCCGGTGGTGACGTAGAGCCGCCGGCCGCCGTCCGCCGAGGCGATACCCATCGGACGCACCACCTTAGGATCGCCGAGGTCGATGGTCCTGACGACCTTGTAATCGGCGGTGTCGAACACGGTGAGCGCCGCGCCGAACTCGTCCGTGACATAGCCGCGGTGTGCGTGGCGCGCGAGGTAAATGGCGCGCGGACGCTTCTGCGTCGGGATCTGTGCCAGCACCTTCATGGTGGGCGCGTCCACCACGTACACGGCGTTGGAGGTCTCGCAGGCGACGTACACGAGGCGATCGTCGGCACTCACCGCCACACCTTCGGGCTCAGTGCCGACCGCCACCGTGACACGCAGGCTCCCCTGGGTGACATCGAGCGCCGACAGCTGGCCGCTGTCCTCGTTGGAGACGTAGAGCACCTTGCCGTCGTGCGACAGCGCAAAGGTCTCGGGGTCGATGCCGCTCGGATAGGTGTGAATCAACCGCTGCGACCTGAGATCGATCACCCCGATGCCGTCGTAGTGGTGGTCGGGCGGCGGCAGCTTCGATTCATCGACCCCCGGCCCCGCGGCGGGTGAGCCGGTCAGCGCCACGTACAGCCGCGTGCGATCCGGGGAGATCACGATGCCGCGCGGCCGCTTGCCGACCGGGATACGCGTCACCACGCGCGCCTCGCGCGCATCCACGATCACCACGTAGCCGCCCCACTCGTCCGAGACGTACAGCCGCTCCGCGCCCGCCGGCGCGGCCGCTGTCATCGGGCCGAGCAGATATAAAGCCGTCAGCGTGGCGGCGGCGGCGAGCGTCCGCCGGGCGCCGGAAAGACGCGTACTCAACGGGCAGCCCTCAATAGATCACGACGCTGCGGATCGAGGCACCGGAATGCATCAGATCGAACGCGTCGTTGATCTTCTCGAGCGGCATGGTGTGGGTGATGAGCGGGTCGATCTGGATCTTGCGGTCCATGTACCAGTCGACGATCTTCGGTACGTCGGTGCGCCCGCGCGCCCCGCCGAAGGCGGTGCCCTTCCACACCCGTCCGGTGACCAGCTGGAACGGACGCGTATGGATCTCCTTGCCGGCGCCAGCTACCCCGATGATCACCGACACGCCCCAGCCGCGGTGGCAGCACTCGAGCGCCTGGCGCATCAGCTCCACGTTGCCGACGCACTCGAAGCTGTAGTCCGCTCCGCCGTCGGTGACCGACACGAGGTGCGCCACCAGGTCCCCGCCGACCTCCTTCGGATTCACGAAGTGGGTCATGCCGAACTTCTCGCCGAGCGCCTTGCGGGCCGGGTTCAGATCGACGCCGACGATCTTGTTGGCGCCTGCCAGGCGTGCGCCCTGCACCACATTCAAGCCGATTCCGCCGAGCCCGAACACCACCACGTTGGCGCCGGGCTCGACCTTCGCGGTGTTGATCACCGCGCCGATGCCGGTGGTCACGCCGCAACCGATGTAGCAGACCTTGTCGAACGGCGCGTCCTCGCGAATCTTCGCGACCGCGATCTCCGGCAGCACGGTGAAGTTGGAGAACGTCGAGCAGCCCATGTAGTGGAATACCTTCTGACCGCCGAGCGAGAAACGGCTGGTGCCGTCCGGCATCACGCCCTTGCCCTGGGTCGCGCGGATCGCGGTGCAGAGATTCGTCTTGCGCGACAGGCAGCTCTTGCACTGACGGCATTCGGGCGTGTAGAGCGGGATGACGTGATCGCCCTTCTTCACCGTGGTGACGCCGGGCCCGACGTCCACCACGATCCCGGCGCCCTCGTGACCGAGGATCGAGGGGAAGAGCCCCTCCGGGTCGCCGCCCGAGCGGGTGAACTCGTCCGTGTGACAGATGCCCGTTGCCTTCAATTCCACCAGCACCTCGCCGTTCTTCGGCCCGTCGAGCTCGACCGTGACGATCTCGAGCGGCTTGCCGGCGGCGTGGGCGATCGCGGCGCGTGTTTTCATGACTGCAAAATTCCTGGTCCGAGACTATGGCAACCCAAAGAACCCGGGGCCCCGCGCGGCGGGGCCCCTGCAAGCGCAGTCCGCTATGCCTCTTTGTAAGTGCCCTTGGCCTTCGCCGCGTGTGTGGCGATCAGATCCATCAGGTCCGGCGACAGGCAGTCGTACGGCTCGAGCTTCAGCTCTTTCAGCCGCCCGCGCACCTCGCCCATCTGTTTCGGCGGGAAGCCGGACTCGATGATGGATGAGACGAAGGCGGCGAACTTCGGCTCCTCCCAGCCCGGCTCCTTCGACAGCTCGACGTGGAAGAAGTCGAAGCCGTAGAAGGGGTGCTGCTTGTTCTCGATGCGGCCGTACATGTGCACGCCGCAGCCGGTGCAGGCATGGCGCTGGATCGCCGCCTTGTCGTCAACGACTTTCAGCTTGTTGGCGTTCGCGGTCACCGTGACCTTGTCGCGGCCGCCTACGCCGATCAGCGCGAACAGCGCGCCTGCGGGCTTCCAGCATTTGCTGCAGCCGCAGACGTGGTTGAACGCCACGTTGGACGCGATCCGCACCGTCACCGGATCCTTTGTGCACTTGCAGGTGAGAGTACCCCCGGCGAAGCCCGGCGTGCCGTGCTTCACTCCGTTATCAACCAGCGGATGTATCTTTGTCGCCATGTTCGTCTAAGCCTCGTATATGGGTTGAACACAACGCCTCAGGCGCCCAGCTCGGGCTCCTGCGTGCTCACCGCGAGGTGCTGGGCGTCCCGCAGCAACCCGTGTCGATGAATTTTCCGGTAGATCGTCCGGCGACTGATATGCAGACGTGCCGCCGCCGCACTCACGTTCCAGTGACAGGACTCGAGCGTCCGGCGCAGTGCCTCACGTTCCGCATCGCTGAGGACGCTCTCCCCGTCCGCTTCCGTGCTCATCGCCTGGCCCGGCGCCTGCGGCTCGGCCGCCGGCACCGTCAGCCATTCCTCGTTGAACTCACTCAGCTCCAGCGTGTCCGCCGTGCGCAGCGCCAGTATGGTGCGCAGCACGTTGCGCAGCTGCCGGACGTTGCCCGGCCAGCTGTGCCGTACCAGCCGTTCGAGCAGCGCCGGCTCGATCTCCACCGGCGGCCCGGCAGCGGCCTCGACGCCGATCAGCTTGCGGATCAGCTCGGCGCAGTCGGTGCGCTCGCGCAGCGGCGGCATGCGCACGGTGATGCCGTTCAGGCGGTAGTACAGATCCTCGCGGAACTTGCCGCGCGCGATCATCTGCAGCGGGTCGTGCTGCGTGGCGCTGACGATCCGCACGTCGACATTCACCGTCTTGTTCCCGCCGAGCGGCATCACTTCCCGGTCCTCGATCACATTCAGCAGCCGCGCCTGCAGTGCCACCGGCATGTCGCCGATCTCATCCAGAAACAGCGTGCCGCCGTTCGCCTGCAGAATCCGTCCCACGCCGCCCTCGCGCGCCGCGCCGGTGAAGGCGCCGGGCTTGTGCCCGAACAGCTCGCTCTCGATCAGTGGCTCGGGGATCGCGGCGCAGTTCACCGTCACGAAGGGCTTGCTGGCGCGGTTGCTCGCACAGTGGATCGCACGCGCGCAGTAGCCCTTGCCGGTACCGGTCTCACCGAGCAGCAGCACCGAGATGTCGCGGTCGATGACGCGCTCGAGCACCGCGACGTTGTGCTGCATGGTCGGGTCGGACGACTTGAGACAATCGAGCGAGCCGCGTACGTCCAGGCAAGCCTCGGTCTCCGCGCCGCCGGTTGGCGCCCGGGAGCGCTTCGGGGCCACCGCCGGCGGGTGCACCGTGGCAAACCAGCGCTGCGGGGCAAGCCTCGGGCTCAGGGGCTCGGCACGGAAGTCGCGTTGTGCCGCGAGCCGCATCAGGGTCGCGAGACTCGTGTCGAGGATGCGGTCGACGCGCTGGCCGCACACCGAGCCGTGGTCGGGCTGCCCGAGCAGCGTCAGCGCCGCACGGTTCGCGCCGCGCACCACGCCCTGGTCGTCGAACGCCAGCACCCCCTCGCCCGGGGTACTGACGAATTCGGCGCAGCGATGAAAACGCACCAGGTGCAGCTCCTTGCAGGCGGAGAGGAGCGTCCGGTTCTCGACGTTCTGCGCCGCCATGTCGACCAGCGCCAGCGTATGGCTCTGCAGATTGGTCGAGGCGCCGGAGATGTCGAGCGCCGCGAGCAGCTCCCCGCGCATGTCGAAGATTGGCGCCGCCGAGCAGGTGAGCGCGGTGTTCTGCTCGAGAAAATGATCGGTGCGGTGGATCACGACGGGTCGTCCGGCCATGAGACAAGTCCCCATGCCGTTAGTGCCCATCTCCTGCTCGCTCCACACCACGCCCTCGCGAAAGCCGCAGCGGCGCGCCACGGCCGAGAACCCGGTATCACCGAGATAGCTGAGGATCACCCCGTCTCGATCGGTGAGCATGATGCTGTACTCGGAATGCTTGATCAGCCTGCCGAGAGCTTCCATCTCGATGCGCGCGATGGACAGCAGCACGCCGAGGCGCTCGCGCCGCGCATCCAGGTCGGTGCGATCGACGCTGTTCGGACGCCGGTTTTCCTGCGGATCGAGCGCGTAGTTGTTGAGACAGCGCGTCCAGGAGTTGCGCACCACGTCGGTGATCGGCGGTTCGGCGCCGTGCCGTCGGGTCAGGCTGCCGATGATGAGGTCCGCATGACTGTGGGCTGCAGGTCGCGCGCGCATCATAGACCCCTCCTCGCTTCTCGAACCCCCGCCTGCCTGCCGGGCTAATGGGCGCCCTGGTCGCCGGCGCCGCTCTTGCAGCCGTACTTGCACTCCGGCGGCCCGTGATACACCGAGCGCACGAACGCCAGCAGTTTCCACAGATCGTCGTCGGTCTTCACGATCATGCCCATCTGCGGCATGGGGGCGACGACGTTTTCCATCGCCTCGCGCGTGTAGCCCTTGCTCTGCAAAATCTGGCTGCCGTAGGCAACCAGCCTGAAGAGTGTGTCGTCATCGCCGCCATAGACCCACACGCCGTCGATCACCGGCGGGCACATGCCCCCGCCCCCGCCCCCGCCGTGACAGCCGCTGCAGGCATAGTTCATGAACAGTTGCTGCCCGGCCTTGACCGCCGCCGCGTCGCTATCCTTGTAGGGGTTCTTGAGGCTGCCCTTGGGCGCGGCATCCGCTCGCTGCACCGGTGTCATGGTGGCCCCCGCCCCCGCCGTACCGCCGCCGGCGGCCGGCTGCTGCGCATAGCCGGGCGCGGACATCAGCGCGAGTACACCTACACCTGTCAACCACAGACCCTTGATCACCTGCTCCCAGCCTTTCTTCCCCGGTGCGGCGCCGTCAGGCGCCCGGATGCGCCGGCGTGCTCGCCAGCAGCTGCATCACCTTGCTATGACCCTTGGCGCGTGCGATCGACAGCGCCGTCTCGCCGCGGGACGTCTGCGCGTTGGCGTTCGCGCCGGCGTGCAGCAGCAGCGTCACCATGTCGACGTGGTCGTCGGCGGCCGCGAGCATCAGCGCGGTAACGCCGCCACTGTTGACGGCGTTCACGTCGGCCCCCTTGGCCAGCAGCGCCTGGGCGAGCGCCGGCGCGTCGTTGGCGGTCGCGAGCATCAGCGGCGTATACCGGGCGCCGCCAATTGCCGTGCCGGGATTCGCGCCCGCTGCGATCAACGCCACGGCGGCGCTGTCCTTGCCGTACTGCACGGCGATGCCGAGGGGCGTGAGATTCTGGCGGCTGACCGCGTTGGGATCGGCGCCGTGCGCCACCAGCGCCTTGACGTCGGCCGCATCGTCCGTATAGGCCGCCTCCATCAGCGCCGTCCAGCCGTCGCGATCGCGCTGATTGACGTCAGCACCGTGGGCGATCAGGAAGGCGACGATGGTCGGGGACCGCTGGATCAGGGCCTCTTGCAGCGGCGTCTCCCCCTGCAGGTCCATGGCCGCCACGGAGGCGTGCTTGCGCTCCACCAGATATCTGACGCGCGCCACATCGTCGGCCATCACCGCGTCGTTCAGCTCCTGGTTGACGTTCGCGCCGTTGGCGAGCCAGGTGTCCAGCTGCGCAATGCTCACCTCGGGCTTCGCCGGCGCGCTCGCCGCCTCGAGCTTCAGCGGCGCGTACGGCCCGTGCGAGGGCAGATCGCCGCTGATCAGGCAATCGGCGCATTTCACCAGCGGCACGCCGTACTCGGTGAGAATCGCGAGCAGCGCCTCGCGCTGCTGCTGCATCGCCTCGTCGAGATGCTGCGCGAGCTCGTGATCGGAGCTGCGCACCGCGATCGCCATGTCGAATTCGAGCGGCGTCTCATCCTCCAGCAGGTTCACCGGCTGGATGGTGATCGCGGCGTGCTTCACGGTCTTGTAGTAGCCGGCCATCGGTCCCCATACGGCGGCCACGTCCAGCGTGCCGTCGATCACCTGCTGCACCTGGTAGCTCGGCTGATCCTTCGGTACCAGGTCGGCGTCATGACTCAGGTAGTGGATCGAGACGTTGCGCACCACGCCGTGCTCGAGCAGCGCCTCGCGCAGCGCCGAGGTCTCGTAGACCCCGACCTTGAGCCGCTTCAGCCGCGGGTCGCCCAGGCTCTTGAAGTCATAGCCGCGATCGCTGCGGTAGACCAGCACGAAGGTCGTGCGATACAGCGGTTTGGTGGTGAGCACGTCGTCGGAGTCCGGCGGCATGTCGAGCATGACGTCGCAGTTGTCGGCGTAGAGCGTATTGCGGGTGAGTCCACGCTCGACTCCCGGACGGTAGTAGTAGGTAAGTGTGGTGCCGAGCGCGCGGGCGAGCACCTCGGCCATCTTGTTCTCGAAGCCCTCGCCGCGATTGTTGGACAACGGCATGTTGCCCGGGTCGGCGCATACCCGCAGCTCGGCCTGGGCTGCGCGCGGCGCCCCCAGCAGAGTGACCGCCCCGGCGACCAGCGCTGCGGCCAGCGCCGGTCCACTCCTCATCGACGTCGTCATTCTTGTGGCTCCTAGGTCCCTCAGGCGCCCTTCGCCCGGACGAGGAACGCGCCCGGCAAGGCCGCCGGGCGCGTCCAATCCCATCCGCGATTATGTGCTTATTCTACGGCGAAGGTGTACAGCGTCCCACCCTGCGGAATCATGCTCAGTCCCGCTGCCTTGGTCATCGCGGTAGCGCCGATGGCGCCGAACTTATCGCTAAGATCAAGGCCCGCAGTCACCGGCAGGCCGATCCAGCCGCCGATGCCGCTCCACACGGAGATGTACTGCTTGCCGTTGATCGAGTAGGTGATCGGGTTGCCGATGATTCCCGACCCGAGCCGGCGCTGCCACAGCACCTTGCCGCTCTGGCGATCCACGGCGCGGAAGTCGCCGTTGAGGCTGCCGTAGAAGGCCAGCCCGCCGTCGGTCACCAGTGCGCCGCCCCAGTTCGGATACGGATCCGGGATATCCCACACCGTCTCGCCGGTCAGCACGTTGAACTTCTTGAACCGGCCCGTGATGCCCGGCTTCTCCGGATACATGTAGACATTGGCGAACACGTACACGATGCCCTGCTGCGTGTGCGTGCGCTCCTGCGGCTCATCCTCCATGCACCAGTTATTGGTCGGGCAATAGGCCATGCCGGGCTCGCTCGGGTCGATCGCGCACGGCTGCTGGTCCTTGCCGCCCATCGCCGACGGACAGGCCTGCGTATTGTCGTGCACCTTCAACGGCGAGTGCTCGAACACCTTCACCGGCCTGCCGGTCTTCATGTCGATCTTCTCGGCCCAGTTGACGGTGACGTACTTATGGGCGCGCAGCAGCGTGCCGTCGGTACGGTCGAGAACGTACGCAAAGCCGTTGCGATCGAAGTGGATCAGCACCTTGTGCATCTTGCCGTCGACCGTGAGGTCTTCGAGCATGTTCTCGTTGATGCCGTCGTAGTCCCACTGATCGAACGGCGTCATCTGGTAGACCCATACGACTTCGCCGGTATCGACTTTGCGGGCGAAGATCGACATCGACCACTTGTTGTCCCACTTGCCGTCGTTGCAGGCTTCCTGCGTAACCGGCTGCGCACCGCAGCGGTAGGACGGGCTCCAGAGGCCCGGGTTGCCGCTGGAGGCGTAGACGATCTTCAGTTCCGGATCGTAGCTGTACCAGCCCCACATTGCGCCACCGCCGCGCTTCCACTCGTCGCCCGGATACGTGCTGAGACCGATGTCGTGGCCGGCACGGCCGTATTCCGGATGCTTCTTGTTGGTCTCCTTGGTGAGGCATACGTCCTTGTCGCTGCCGTTGTTGTAGCACTCCCACGCCTTGGAGCCGTCGGCGAGGTTGAAGGCATCGAAGCGCCCGCGCGCCCCGAACTCGTCGCCGCTCAAGCCGATCAGCACCTTGCCCTCGGCAATGATCGGCGCTGCGGTGAGCGTCTCGCCCTTATCGGGCCAGGCATCCTTCACCACCCAGGCTTCCTTACCGGTCGCCGCATCGAGCGCGATGACGTAGCCGTCGAGTGTCTCCAGCACCAGCTTGCCGTCGGCAAACGACATGCCGCGGTTGACGGTGTCGCAGCAGGCGCGCGCCACCGCCGACTGGTCGCGGTTGGTTTTCTTGGTGTAGTTCCAGACTTCCTTCGGATGATCCGGGTCCGTAAGGTCGAGCGCCTGGACGATGTTCGGCCAGCCGCTCTCCATGAACATCATCGGCTTGCCGTCCAGCGTCACGACCAGCGGTTGTCCCTCGTGCCCGCGCAGCGTGCCGCTCGACTGCGACCAGATCATCTGCAGCTTGTCGACGTTCGAGGTGGTGATCTGGTTGAGCTTGCTGTGGCGGGTCAACGCCGGATCGCCGCCTGGGGCTGCCCAGAGGTTGGGATCCTTCGAGCGGTCGGTGACTTCATCCCCGAATGCCGCTGCGCAGGACGCTCCGAGTGCCAGCGCGAAAATGACATCGCGCAGGCTGCTTCTGTTGCGTTCGAATCGCATACGCAGTTCTCCTAAGACTTCGAGTTGGTGTTGAGGCGCTGGCGAGCACTGCCGAGAGCGCGTGTTCCCCTGGAAAATTCGTTAGCGAACCTAGCCGCGTATCGTAGTCTCAATTCATGTTTATCTGTAGGGGCCGCGGGTTCGCTACAAGTCTGTGTCACAAATGACACAACCGCGGCCGCGCGCGGCCGCCCGGGCGCTGCGAATCGCACCACCCGGTCCGCCGCCGCAGCCCCGCCAGCCCGTTCAGAAGGCAAGGAACGCGCCCACGTTGAAGGTCGTGGCGCTGTTGCTGCCGCCGGCCTGCGACTCGCTCTTCACGCCGCTCACCTCGCCCAACAACGTCAGGTTCTTGGTGAGCGAGTAGTAGAGGCCCCCGGTGATCTTCTGGTTGTAGTCGAGCAGGTCCGGATTGGCGAGCTGGTCGGCAGCATTGGCGTAATCCAGGTTGCTGCGGCCATAGTTCACGCCGAGCTTCACCGGCCCGAACTTGTAGGTCGCCTGGGCAAAAAAGCCGTCCGAGGTGCGCGTCTGGCCGAGGCCGAAGGCTCCGCCATCGAACAGCGCCGTCGAGCCGAGACCGTCGGCATGGTAGTAGTAGGCGATCAGTTCCAGGGCCTGGATGTCGAGCTTGCCGAACACGTCGATGCCGCTGCCGGTGTAGCTGTAGGGCGTCGGGGCTATGAGAGTGCTGCCCGGCGCGACATAGTCCTGTTGCTGCGTGAGGAAGGCCGCGGACAGGTACAGCTTCGAGCCCTCCCCGAGTGGCAGCGTGTAGGTCAGCTTGGCGTGAAAGCCCGGCGCTTTCTTCCCCTCGACGGTCCCAGGGTCGCTGAGCGAATTGAGCGGATCGAAAATTCCCGCGGTGACCGCAAAGCCCGAGAGGTCGGGAGTCGTGTAGTCCATCTGCGCCAGCCAGTCGGTATAGATGTAGCCGAAGCCGATGCCGCCTAACGTGGTGTTGGAGGGCGAGGCCCCGGCGGCCGAGCCGGGCGCGCCGACTCCCAACAGTGTCATGTCATTGAGAATGACGTCGGCGCCGAACAGCCCGATGTTGCGACCGAGCGTGACGGTCCCGGCCGTCTTGGTGCCGAAGGTCATGTAGACCTGGCGGATATCCAACCCGGTGCTGCCCAGTGCGGTGTTGCTCTCACCAGGGTTCCCGGTGAGGCCGTCGGTCACCTGCAGGTTCGGACTGCCGCCGTCGTTGGTCGCGATGCCCGGATAGAGGCCGAGATGCGCCGACATGTCGATGCCGTCCTGGGTCGTGGCCACCCCGAAGGTAAAGGCCGCCGGCAACAGGCCGTTGCCGACGTTCGACACGCCGTTGCCATTCGCCGAGCCGACACAGGTCAGACCGCCGCTGATGGCCGCCGCACTGGTCGGGCTCTGGCAGCTGGAGTAGATATAGTCGACGTTCACACTGCCGTCGATGGAAAAAGTCCAGCTCCCGTCCGAGGTCGACAGGTCCACCGCCCATGCGGGCGCAGTCAACAGGGCCAACACGGCGCCGGCGAACGCCGGCCGCAGAATCCGTCGAGTCGGGCAATCGTTGCTCATTTGAATTACTCCCGCAGGGTTGGGTCCTCAGCCCTTTGTAAGAGCAAACGACATGCCAGGCGGCGTTGCTGTACGGCAACAGATCCGTTCGTGTGGGAACAACGACTTATAACTTCCGCATGTTGGCCGCTGGCACGGTGTTGTCAGAAAGGCCGCGGTGTGCCTCGGGGTCTGTTGCACAAACGACCCACTCCAACACGACCGCCTCGCGGTGCAACCTAACTGCGGTGCAGCCAGCGCGCCGCAAGCGGCGGCACCAGAAGCAGACTGACGAGCGTCGAGGACACGAGCCCGCCGAGGATCACCACCGCCATCGGACCTTCGATCTCGTGGCCGGGGGCGTGCGACTGCAGCGCCACCGGCAGCAGAGCCAGCGCGGTCAGTAGCGCGGTGAGGAGCACCGGTGTCAGCCGCTCCTCCGCGCCGCGCACCGCGGTGGCAAGGCTCCAGGTCGCGCCCTCGGAGACGACGAGGTGCTCGTAATGCGAGATGAGCAGGATCGTGTTACGCGCGGCCATGCCGAAGAGCGCGACGAACCCGACCATCGCCCCGAGCGACAGCGTGCCGCCGGTGAGCGCCACGGCGACCAGCCCGCCGATCAGCGTGCTCGGCAGCGCCGCCAGTACCAGTAACACGTGCCGCGGCTGGCCGAAGGCGAGCGCCAGCAGCAGGACGATCAGGATGAGCGCGGCCGCTGAGTGCCACAGGAGCTCCTGTGCCGCCTGCGCCTGCGCCGGCGCCGTGCCGCCGTAGCGCAGGTACACGTTCGCCGGCAGGCGGATCTGCGCGGCGATCGCCCGCTGCGCGGCGCGCGCGTAGCCTGCCTGATCGGCGGTGGTGGGACTTGCGACCACCACCTGGCGCCGCAGCCCGTCCTCGTGCTCGACCAGGCTGCGCGCGGACACCATGCTGAGCGAGGCCGCGGCCGACAGCGGCACCAGCGTGCCGTCGCGCCCACGCACCCGCAGTGCGCCGACGTCCTCGGGTGTGCGGCCGACGCCGGCGAGCCGCGCGACCACCGGTACGCTGCGGTCGGACTCGCTGAGCTCGGCGATCTGCGTGCCGTGATACGCGGCGTTCAGTGCGCCGAGCACGTCCTCGGCCTCGAGTCCGTAGAGACTCAGTCGCTCGGGCAGGAGCCGCACCTCGAGCTCCGGCTGCCGCGGCGGCACCTCCAGCCGCACGGTGCCGCTCTGCGGCCAGCGGCGCAGGAGCGCTGCGATCTCGCCCGCTACCTGGTCGTCGGTGTCGAGGTCGGGACCGAAGACGCTCACGAAGAACGGCGCCACCTCGCCCGAAAGTGTCTCGCCGATGCGCTCGGCGAGCACCGAGTAGATCTCCACGAGCTGGTTCGGAAACTGGTCGAATACCGCGCGCACCCGGGACTCGACCTGCGCGGTGGTCACCGCCCTGGGATCGAGCTGGATCTCGAACTCACTCTTGTTGGGCGCATCCGGATCCTGGCCGTTCTCGGCGCGCCCGATCTGCTCGGCGACGCTGCGCACGCCGGGAATCGTCGCGAGCCGCGCCGCGATCCGCTCACCGACCCTCGAGGTCTCCTCGAGCGACACGCCGGGTCTCAGCGAGGCATGCGCGATCAGGTAGTTCTCGCGGAAATCGGGCAACAGCCGCGCACCGAGCAACGGCAGCAGCGCCAGCCCCACCGCGCCGCTGACGAGAATCGCCGCCAGCACCAGCGGCGCGTGCGCTGCGAGACGCGTGATCGCCGCCCGCTGCCGGCGCTTGAGGCGCGTCAGCCAGCCCGGCTCCGAGCGCGGCTGGTAGCCACCCATCAGCAGCGCGCACAGCGCCGGGGTCGCGCTCATGGCCACGAGCAGTGACAGCCCCACGGCGAGCAGAAACGCGGTCGCCAGCGGACGGAAGAACGCGCCCTGCAGCCCCGAGAGCATCAGGATCGGCAGGAAGGCCACCGCCACCGCGGCGGTCGCGTAGAACACCGGCCGGCGCACCTCGAGCGAAGCATGGAGCAGCAACGCCGCCAGACTGCCGGCCGGGCCGGCAGCGCGGCGCCGGCGCGTGATGTTCTCGACGTCGATCACGGCATCGTCCACCACCACCCCGAGCGCCACCACCAGGCCTCCCAGGCTCATGGTGTTGAGGGTCAGTCCGCCGAGAATCAGGATCCAGACGGTCGCGAGCAGCGATATCGGGATGGCGCTGAACGAGATCAGGGCGCCGCGCCAGTCGCGCAGCGTCAACAGCAGCAGCGCCACCACCAGCACCGCGCCGACGGCCAGCGAGTTGCGCAGTTTCGCGATAGCGCTCTCGATGAAGCTCGCCGGCCGCAGCAGCGCCGGGTGGTACACGACGCCGCGGCGCGCCAGCGCCGGGACCAGCACCTCCAGCCGGTGCTCGAGCTCGCGCGTGACATCGAGAGTGTTGGCGCCGTACTGGGTCGAGGTCTCGACCAGTATGCCGGGCTCACCCTGGATGATCGCATCGCCGAAGCGCGGCGCGGCGCCGTCGCGCACCTGCGCCAGGTCGCCGATGCGCACCGGCAGCCCGTCGTGCATCGCGACCACCGCCTGCGCCAGCTCCTCGGGCGTGCGCCCCGGCGGCTGCGCCTGCAGCACGATGCGCTGGCTGGCGGTCTCCAGATACCCGCCGCCGGTCATGTGGGTGCCGCGGCGCGCGGCCTCGAACACGTCGTCGAGTGTCACGTCCGCAGCCGCGAGCTTGAGCGGATCGATCCACAGCTGCCGCTCGCGGGAATCGCCGCCGAAGATCTGCACCTGGGCCACGCCGGGTACCGCGAGGATCTGCGGCTTGATGGTCCAGCGGATCAGGTCGCGCAGCTCGAGCGGCGACAGCCGCTCGCTCGTGAAGCCGAAGTGCAGCAGGTACTCCATCGACGAGCTGAGCGGCGACAGCAGTGGCACGCCGACCCCGGCCGGCAACAGCGCAGTGGCATCTGCCAGGCGCTCGCTGATCACCTGCCGCTGCAGGTACGGGTCGCTGCCGCGTCCGAACACGACCTGGATCGCGGCCAGCCCCTGGCTCGAGGTAGAGCGCACCGCGTCCACGTTCTCGGCCCCGGCAAGCAGGTCCTCCAGCGGCCGCGTCACCAGCGATTCCACCTGCACCGCATCGAGTCCCGGTGCCTCCGCCTGGATCAACAGGTGCGGCGGCGCGAAGTCCGGAAACACGTCGAAGCGCGCCGTGAGCAGCGCGCCGACTCCCAGCAGCGCGATCAGCACCGAGACTGCGGTGACGATCTTCGGATGAGCGAGGGACCCACGGACGATGGCAGCAAGCATGGGCGCTAGTCGTGTTCCTCTTCCGCGGCGGAAAAGCCGGCAATTCCCTGCAGCGACCAGAGCACACCCGCGCCCTGCACCACCACTTCATCGCCGTGCGCGAGGCCCTGCACCAGCCACGCGGCGCCGACGCGCACCAACGGCTTCACGGCCACCGACTCATAATGAAAGGCGCCCGGCTGCGCCGCGGGCATCTGCCGGTAGACGTACGTGCCGTCCTCGGCGTAGACCAGCGCCGCCGCCGGCACCACCAGGCCCGCTACCGGCGGCGCCTGCAGGCGCACTGCGACGCGTGCGCCGGGACCGAGGCCAGGAGGCGCCGCGCCAATCTCGAGCAGCCAGCCGGTGCTCTGCGACTGGGGCGCGGCGCGCGGCAACGTGCCGAGCACCTCCGCGCCGACATTCACGCCGTCGACCTCGAGCAGCGCCCGCGCGCCGACCGCACCGCTCACATGACTGCCGGGCACGTCCGCGCGCAACAGCGTTCGGCTGCCCGCATCGAGTGCCTCGAGCAGCGCCTGCCGGCGCGCGCCGCTCCAGGCGGCGAGCGGTCCCCACTGCAGCCTGAAGCTGACCGCCGCCGCGCTCGCCTGGGCGGCGGCCTCGACCGCCTGGGCCTGCGCTGCCTGCCATGCTTTGAGCGAGGCCTGCGCTTCCTCGTGATAGAGGTGCCCGAGACGGGCCGCCTCGGCGCCGGCCGCCGTCGCCGCCGCGCGCGTGCTCTCGAGGCGCCCGACGTCGGCCACCAGTGATGCCGGGTCGAGCACCGTTCCGAACGCCTCGATCTGCGGCGGACTCCTCAAGGGCAGCGGTTGCTCGACGCGGATGCCCACGGCCTCCCGCTGCGAGGGGGTGAGTACCAGCGGTACTGTCGGCTCGCTTTCGGACGACTCGCCGGTGTTTGCGGTGCTTACCGCTCCCGGCGCGGCCGCCGCGCTCGCCGTCGCCACCGCGATCGCGGCGAGCAGCAGCGGTACGAGGAGGCCGCGGCCTGCTTTCATGGCAGCCGGCTCTCCGTACCCTCGAGCGGGCGGCGATAGGCGTCCTCGAGCCCGCCGAACGCCACCTGCGCGCTGTACGCCGCCTCGAGTACCGCGAGCTGCGCCTCGGTGGCGGCGATCTGCGCGGTGAGCGCCTCGCTCCGATCGCCGTCGCCGGCGGCGAGCGCGTGCTGCGCGCGCGCACTCTGCTGCGCGGCAATGGCGGCGGCCGCCCGCGTGCCGTCCCACCCCGCGCGCGCCGCCGGCCAGCCGAGCTCGGCGCGGTCGATCTGCGCGAAGACGTCGGCCTGCACGGCCTTGAGGTGCTCGCCCGCGGCGGTGCGCCGCGCGACGGCCTCGCCCATCGGCCCCTGGTGCTGGTTGAACAGCGGCAGCTCGAAGGAGACGGCGACGGCACTTTCCTGGGCAACGTCCTCGAGCGTCTCTTCGCGCGCGCCTCCCGGCCCCCAGGCGTAGGCTGGCGTGACGTGCAGCTGCGGCCAGCGCTGCGCGGCCGTGTTTTTCAAGGCGAGCTCCGCCAGGTCGTACTCGCGCAGCGCGCGCACGATCTGCGGCCGCCCGATCAGCGCCTGCTCACGCCAGCGGCCGGACGCGCGGTCCGGGAGCGTGTCGATCGCCGCCCAGTTGTCCCAGCGCAGCGACACGTCCGTGAGCGCAGCCGCCGACACACCGACCGCCGCGGCCAGTCGCGCCACCGCCTCCTGACTGCGCGCCTGCGACTGCTGCTGCTCTTGCCGCGCGCGCGCGAGGGCCAGCTGGTCGGTCAGCAGCTGCGTACGATCGAGATCGCCGAGCTCGACGCGCCGGCGGTCGCCCGCGAGCACTGCCTGGCGCTGCATGACCAGCGAACCGAGCAGGGGCGCCTCGTCCTGCAACGAGACGGCCTCGAGCAGCGCCTGCCGCAGCGCCGCGCGCACCTGCCAGATCGAGTCGGCGAGGTCGGATTGCGCCAGTGCCGTCTCGAGCTGCGCGCGCTCGCGCTCGCGCGCGCGTGTGCCGGGCTGTCGCAGCAGGAAATCGAGCGACAAGCCGTAGAGCCAAGCCGCGCTCTGAGCCGCATTCGTCAGGTACTCCGCGAACAGCTCCATGCCGGGGTTCGGATGCTCGGCCACGGTGCGCTCGGCGGCGGCGGCGGTCGCGACGTCGGCGCGGCGCTCGGCGAGCAGCGGGTTGAGCTCAAGGGCGGCCGTGAGCCACTGCGATCGGTCCCAGCCCGCGCGCGCCGGCGGCAGCCCCGGGAGCGAGGCGAGGCGGCGCGCGGCGAATTCGGCACTCGTCTCGGACGGCGCGATGGGCGCGGGCGGCGGCACCGCGACACACGCGGTGAGTGTCGCGGCGAGCAGCAGTGCGAGCGTTCCGGGTGGCGTGCCTCTTGTCATTCTGTCGCCACAGCGCAGGGCGCGGGTTATACGCTCAGGGCGTCGGCGTGAAAGCGCAGATGGTCCTCGACGAAGGTCGCGATGAAGAAATAGTCGTGTCCGTAGCCCTCCTGGCGACGCAGCCGCAGCGGTTGCCCGGCGCGCGCACACGCGGCCTCGAGCTGCTCCGGCAACAGCTGTCCCTGCGGCAGAAACTTGTCTGCCAGTCCCTGGTCCACCAGGATCTCGCGGAACACCCGGGCGCCGCGCGCGCGGACGAGCTCGACGGCGTCGTAGTCCGCCCATGCGGTGCGGTCCGTGCCCAGGTAGCCGGTGAACGCCTTCTGTCCCCACGGGCAGCGTGTCGGCGAGCAGATCGGCGCGAGCGCCGACACCGAGCGGTACACCGTGGGATTGCGCAGCGCCAGCACCAGCGCGCCGTGTCCGCCCATGGAGTGACCGAAGATTCCCAGCCGTTGCCCCTCTCCCGGGAAATGCGCCAACACCGTCTCGCGCAGCTCCGCGAGTACGTAGTCGTACATGCGGAAGTACCGCGACCAGGGCGCCTGCGTGGCGTTCAGGTAGAAGCCCGCGCCACTGCCGAACTCCCAATCGTCGGCCTCGCCGGGGATGCCGGTCTGGCGCGGGCTCGTATCGCAGGTCACCAGCATCAGGCCGAGCTGGGAAGCGATCCGCTGTGCGCCCGCCTTGATGACGAAGGTCTCCTCCGTGCAGGTCAGTCCCGCAAGATAGAACAGCACCGGCACGCGCCGCTCACGCGCCTGCGGGGGCTGATACACCGCGAAACGCATCGGCAGGCCGATCACGCCGGAGGCATGGCGGTAGTAGCCCTGCAGGCCGCCGAAGCTGCGGTGCTCACTGAGTGTCTCGAGCGTCATGTGCGCATTATGAATCCGATGGGCGCGCCGGGTCTCGCTCAGCTGCGCGCGCACATGTCACCTCTGGCGCAGCCGTGCCAAATTGGACACGCGCCTCGCCTCGCTATGACAGGCCGGGCACGCGGGGGTATATTGGGACTCGCCGGCGCGCCCCGTTGATGCGAGCTTCGACGCGCCGGCAGCGAGTAGCCACCGAAGAAAGAACCGAGAGAGCAGATCTTATGAAGTGGACTAAACCCAGAGTTGTTGTGCTGCGTTTCGGGATGGAGATTACTGCGTACATCGCTAATCGCTGATGACCGAGCATCGACCGCCCCTTTCCCCCTGAGGGGCGGTCTCTCTTCCCTCCCTCGAGGCTGAGCGCTAGGCGACTCCGCGCCGGCCGAGGCGGCCCGCTGCAAGGAAGCGGCCGGTGGCCGAAATCTGCGCCTCGCGCGCGGTATGTCCCGACCACAGCAGGTTGCGCTGCGCGACGGACGCCCCCTGCGCCAGGTGCTCGAGCGAGTCCGCCTTCGCAAATAAGAACCCCTGCCCGGCGACGCAGCCGAGCTCGAGCAGCGCTGCGACCTGCGGCTCGTGCTCGATGCCTTCGGCGATCGTCTCGAGCCCGAGCGTGTCGCCGAGGGTGACGACCGCCCGCGCCAGCTCCGGCCCGTTCTCCGAGTTGGTGAGACAGCTGACGAACGAGCGGTCGATCTTGAGGATGTCGATCGGGAAGCGGTGCAGGTAGGAGAGTGACGAGTAGCCGGTGCCGAAGTCGTCGATCGCCAGGCGCACCCCGAGCGCTTTGAGGCGCCGGAAGCGCTCGAGGTTGGCGTCGGTGTTGTACATGATCGTGCTCTCGGTGAGCTCGATCACGAGGTTGCCGGGCTCGAGCCCCGAGTCCTGCAGCGCCTGCGCGACGTCACGCGTCAGCTCGCCGTGCTGCAGGTGGCGGCCGGAAATGTTGACCGCGAGGCGCAGCTCGCTGCCGCCGGCCACCGACCTGCGCCAGGCGCACAGATCCCGGCAGGCCTGCTGCAGCACCCAGCGGCCGAGCTTGCCGATCTGGCCGCACTCCTCGATCACCTGGATGAAGCGCGCCGGCATCAGCACGCCGGCTTCCGGATGCCGCCAGCGCACCAGCGCCTCGACGCCGAGGAGACTGCGGCTGCCCAGATCGACGATCGGCTGATATTCGAGGAAGAACTCCTGTTGCGAGAACGCACGGCTGATGTCGGCCTCGAGCCGCAGCCGCTCGTGCAGAATGTCCTGCATCTGCGGTTGAAAGGTGACGTGCCGGTTCTTGCCGGCCGCCTTGGCGTGGTACATGGCGATATCGGCGTTGCTGAGCAGCGTGTCCGCGCCGCCTTCGGCGGCGGAAAATGCCACACCGACGCTGGCACCGACGCGCACTTCCTTGCCGTCGAGCGGGAACGGCACGTCGAGCGTCTCGATGAGCCCGTCTGCGAGTGTCGCGACGTCGCCGCTCGCCTCGATCCCCTCCACCAGCACCGCGAACTCGTCGCCGCCGAGCCGCGCCACCGTGTCGGACGAGCGCGTGGTCCTGACGATGCGGTGTGCGACCGCCTGCAGCAGCCGGTCGCCCGCGTCGTGACCGAGCGAGTCGTTGATGTTCTTGAAGTTGTCGAGGTCGAGGAACATCACGGCCACCGCGCGGCCGCCGCACTGCGCCAGGGTAAGCGCGTGCTGCACGCGGTCGCGGAACAGGTTGCGGTTGGCGAGCAGCGTCAGCGGATCGTGGAAGGCGAGCTGCCGCAGCTGCTCCTCGAGCGCCTTGCGCTCGCTGATGTCGCGGAAATTGAGCGCCAGCCCCTGCACCGCCGGATCGTGCGTCAGGTTGCTGCCGACGCTCTCGATCATGCGGCGCTCGGCGCCGCGCTCGATGCGCAGCTCGACGGGACCCACCGTGCCGGTGGCGCTCAGCGCCACCTCGGCGAGAAACATGCGCAGCTTCTCCGCGTCCTCGCCGCTCCAGAGCTCCGGCAGCGTCCTGCCGGCGACCTCCTCGCTCCTGAGCCCGAGAGTGCGCTCGAGTGCCGGCGAGGCGAATCGCACCAGACCTTCGACGCTCACGATCATGATGAGATCGGAGGCGTTGGCGATCAGGGAGGCGTAGCGTTCCTCGACCAGGCGGGCGGCATTGCGCTCGCGCGCCAGCGCATCGCTGCGCAGCAGCACACCCTGGCGCACCATCAGAAGCAGCGTCAGCGTGAACACGATCATGGTCATGGTCGTGGCGGGCGCGCCGACGTTGCCGCGGCTGAAGTACACCATCACCAGGAACGCCGTGAGCATGGCGGCGTACGGCAGCGAGCGCGCCAGCAGTACCGAGGTGCCGGACAGCGCGCGGCCGCGCGCCGAGCTGGCGCGCAGCTGCTCGCGCCCGGCGAGCGCGAGCGGCGCGTAGCAGCACAGATACATCACGTCCTGGAACTGGCCCGGCAGGTAGTAGCCGCGCATCTTGGCGAGCGACCAGAGGATGTCGCCGAGAAACATGCCGGCAAAGCCGGAGAGCAGCAGCAGCGGCACACGCCAGCCGCCGGCGCTGCCGGCGCCCGCGATGAGCAGTACGCCGAACATCAGCAGCATCACGCAGTCGAGCGCGAGATAGCCGAGACTCAGCATCTGCTTGAGGAAATCGACCTCGGTGTGCGCCGCCGCGGGGCTGATCACGAGGTACCAGAAGAAAGCGCCGAAGCCGACCACGAAGATCGCGGCATCCAGCGACAGGTGCACCCAGGGCACGCGCACCGCCGCAGCCCGGATCAGGCAGAGCGCCGCGGTCGCCAGCAGCGGATAGAAGGATGTGTAGAAGAAGTCGGCAGGACCGGGAAACGGATCGGGGCCGCGCAGCCAGGAGCTCACCCCGATGACTTCACCCACGAGGTACAGCGCCAGCGCGATGGCGAGTGCGCTCCAGCCGGCGCGCAGCAGACCCGGCGCGGCGTGCCGCGCGGCGGCGGCGATCACGACGATGGCGGCGAGCGCCGCCGGCAGATCCGACATCAGACCGACGTAGTGCGTAACCGTCGGGCCACCGAAGCCCGCCAGCATCCAGACCGACACCAGCACGACGTAGCACAACTGGACGAGGCACAGCGCGTCCACCCAACGGGTGGTCGTGGCCGGGCGGGGCGATGGGGCCGGTAGTACCTGTGTTTCCACGTCGTATACGGGTGCGCGGCGGTAACGCTTCTTAAGTTGCCCGCAGGTCGCATTTTTGCGACTAATGGCCGGTCAGGCCAGCAAAAAGTCCCGCGACGTGACGCAGTTCTCGAAGGCGCTGCGGAACTGCGCGGGAGAGCACATTCCGCGAGCTCATCGGGCCGCGCGCCGCGGCCGGCGCTCGGCCTGCATGCCGCGGAACTCGACGAACTCGGTGATGCGCGCCCAAAGATAATCGCCGAACAGGAACGGCTCGAAGGCGTTCGAGGCGCCCCCCGGGAGCGGGCGTATCTCGGCGTCGGTGCACGCCTCATAAAAGAAAGGAATGGAAAAGCGCTCCCTTCCGGAGCCGATCACGCGGTGCTCGGTCGCCCGGATGCGTCCGGCGCTCCAGCGCTCGAGGACCTGGCCGAAGTTCACCGCCAGCACGCCATCCTGCGGCGGCACATCGATCCAGCGGCCGTCGCGACCGCGCGCCTGCAACCCGGGTACCCCGTCCTGCGCGAGGACGGTCACGAAGCCGGAGTCGGTGTGCGGCGCGCCGGTCAGGTAACGCCGCACGCCCTCGTGCATGACCCAGACGCCGGGATCGGCGCAGGTGGCGAGCTCCTCGGGCGTGCGTGGCGGATAACGCACCAGGCGCAGCGTCGAGAGCCCGCGCTCGAAAGCGGCATCGAAGAAGTGCTCCTCGAGGTGCAGGCTGCGGGCGATCGAGCGCATCAGCGCGACGCACACCCGCTCCATCGCCAGGTAGTAGCCGGCGGCCGCGGCCCGCCATCCGGGGAGCTGCGCTTCCGCAGGCAGCGGCGTCGGCTCGCACAGCGGATCGTCCGCCCGTACGACCGCGGCCCCATGGGCGACGTCGGCGCCGAGGTCGATGCCTTCCTTGCTGGTGACATTGCCGGGCTGGAGCGGAAACCAGCCGCGGTAGATGTTGGGATTGCGCGGCTCGAACTTGCGCCGCCAGAGCGCCTGCAGTGCGCCGTCCCCGAGCCTGAAGATCTCGAGCAGCGCGGTCCGCGCCGCGCAGCCGATCGGCGTCGCCGCCGGCAGGCCCACGATGCCCATGAAGCCGACCTCACCGGCGGCGGCGATGATGGCGGCATCGGCCACCGCGCGCGCCGCCCCCGCTTCCCCGAATAGCGCGCCGACGTCGATGATCGGCACGCCAGAGTCGACGCCCAATGCTCCGCTCCCGCCGCCTAGGGGTACTTGTGCTCGACCGCGTCGCGCACCGGCTGTGTGTCGTATACCAGCACGATCGACTCGATGCGGCCGGTCTCATGATCGAAGTTGAAAACGTCGGCGCACTCGAACGAGACGCGTGTGCCGTCCTTCAGCGACCAGTCGTAGAGGTAGTATGCAACCGCCCGCAGGTGCCCCTCGGCGCTCACCAGCACGTCGTGGACCGTGAGGCGCGCGCCGCCGGTCGCGTGCGCCACCTTGGCCACGTAGTCGCGCACCGGGAGCTTGCCGAGGAACGGCGAGCGGACCCACCCACCGGGAACGAACAGCGCAGCCGCCTTCCCCGGATCGCCCGCTTCGAGGGCCGACAGATATTTGCGCACGGCCTGCTGCATGGACCCTCCTCCGCGTACTGTCGCTATGCGGCAGCGGCGAGCGTCGGATTATGAGAGCTGCGCGAGCGCGCGGCCAGTAGTGTCGCGGCGAGACTGCACGCCGCGGCGAATGACACCCACAGTCCCGGAACCGCGCGGTTGTGCGTGAGATGGATGAGCCAGGTACCGATCGCCGGAGTGAAGCCGCCGAACAGGCTGGTGGCCAGACTGTAGGCGAGCGCAAAGCCCGTCGTGCGCACGTCGGCGGGCATGATCTCCGTGAGGAAGACCACCATTGCACCGTTGTAACTCGCGTACAGGAACGACAGCCACAGCAGGGTGGCGAGCAGCCGCGGAAACGACGGCGCCTGCACCAGCCACGCCATCGCGGGGTAGGCGGTGAGGAGCATCAGCAGCGTGCAGCCGATGAGCAGCGGCCGCCGCCCCACGCGGTCCGAGAGTGCGCCCATGATCGGCAGCCAGAAGAGGTTCGAGGCTCCCACGCACAGCGTCGCGATGAAGGCGTCGGTGCCGGAGAGGTTAAGCACTTCGCTGCCGAAGGTCGGTGTGTACGCCGTGATCAGATAGAAGGAGACCGTGGTCATGGTGACGAGCAGCGCGCCGATCACCACCACCCTCCAGCTCGCGCGCAGCGACCGCAGCAGCGCCCGCGTGCCCGGACGCTGGGGCCGGGATGCGAACGCGGCCGTTTCCTCGAGCGAGCCTCGCAGCCACAGCAGCAGCGGCACGATCGCGCAGCCGAGCAGCAGCGGCACGCGCCAGCCCCAGGCCGCCATCGCCGCGGGCGTCAGGCGCGACTGCAGCGTCAGTCCGACCAGCGCGGCGAATATAACCGCGACCTGCTGGCTGGCCGACTGCCAGCTGACGTAGAAGCCCCGGTGCCCGGGCGTCGCGATCTCCGCGAGGTACACCGACACGCCCCCGAGCTCCATGCCCGCGGACAGGCCCTGCAGCAGGCGGCCGCCGAGCACCAGGAGCGGTGCGGCCACGCCGAGCGCCGCGTAGCCCGGCGTGCAGGCGGTGAGGAGGATCCCGATGGCCATGAGGACGAGGGTCAGCAGCAGACCCGCGCGGCGCCCGTGCCGGTCGGCGTAGGCGCCGAGCACGATGGCGCCGAGCGGACGCATGAGGAACCCCGCGCCGAAGGTGGCGAAGGCGAGCATGAGCGAGGTGAAGGCGCTGCCCGCGGGAAAGAACGCGCGCCCGATGGCGCCGGCGTAGTAGCCGAACACCATGAAGTCGTACATCTCGAGGAAGTTGCCGCTCGCGACGCGGATCACGGCGCCGGCGCGGGACTGGCCTCGAGAGCCCAACCTCAGACCCGCCTCGGAATGACCGGCAGCAGTACGTGCGAGGGGCGGCCGGCGTCCATGTAGAGGCTGTTGCGCGCGATCCTCTGCGTGAGGCCCCTGCCCTCCGGCGCACCGGTGTTGGGATTGACGTCGAAGTGCGGGAAGTTGCTCGAGGAGACATCGAGGCGGATGCGATGACCCCGTACGAAGGTGTTGGACGTCGGAAAGGCGCTCACCGTGATCGGGTACACGCGCCCGGGTGTCATGAGGGTCGGGTCCTCCCACGAGTCGCGGTAGCGGCAGCGCAGGATCCCGTCCGTGAGGTTGAGGGCAAACCCCTGCGGGTAATCCTCGCTCGACGGGTAGACATCGATGAGCTTGATGGTGAAATCGGTATCGACGGCGTCGGAGCTGACCCAGAGCTTTGCCTCGATGGCGCCGGTCACCTCGACGTCCTCGGCGAGCGGCTCGCTCTGGAAGACGAGCACATCCGCGCGTGCCGATATTGGCCGGTACGGTGCCCGCGAGCCGTAGAACTCCGGCCCCTCGCGCTGATCGTAGCCGCCGCCGCGCATCAGCGGCTCACCCGAGGTGATCGTGCCGCCCATGGTGGGCACGGGCCGGCGCGGATCGAAGTCGTAGTGGCGCGGGCCGTGCGTGCCGTTCGGCGCCTGCCGCGACAGCCGGCCGCCGGCGACGAAGTAGTAAGGAGTGAGCTGCCGGTCGGGGATCGGCCAGTCGCTCTCGCTGCGCCAGCGTCCGCCATGTTCGAGGCGGCCGTCCGCGCTCCTGCGCCCGCTGCCGCCGCCCATGACGAAGAGGCGCACCGGCGGCCCGGGCGTCCCGCCGCCCGTGGTGTTCTTCAGGTGACGGTCGAACCATTCCAGGCGCCGCGCGAAGATGTCGCCGCCGTCGGCGTCGAGCGTCGAGCCGGGCCCGAAGTCGACGCCGCCCGCATGAGTCGCCGAACGGGCGCCATGAGTCCACGGCCCCATGATCAGCCGCACCGGGGCGCGCTTGCGTCGGGAAAGCCCAACATAGTTCTCGGTGGCGGTGCGGGCGTAGGCGTCGTACCAACCGGACAGGTGCACCATGGCGGCGTCTGCGAACTGCCCGTAGTAGCCGGCTGCATAAATCCCGAGCTGCTTCCAGTAAGCGTCGAACCGGCCGTGCTCCCACTGCTCGTATACGTAGTCCTCGTACTGCGGAATGAGACTGAGCGGGCTGTGGCCGCGCCGCCAGGGCATGTGAGCGAACCAGGCCTTGAGATCGACGGCCTTGAGAGCCGCGAGGCGCCGCGGATCGCGCTGCACCTGCGCGCTCTCGAGTCCCAGGTTGTACGCCCAGGTGACCTGCTTGAGCTCGAACGCCCCGCCCTGGCGGATGCCGCCCTGGTAGGCGTTGGAGAAGCCCCCGCAGTCGACGTACATCGCCTTCAGTCCGGGCGGATTCAGGCAGGCAAGCGCAACCTGAGTGTGAGCCGCATACGAGAGGCCCATGGTGCCGAACAGCCCGTTGCTCCAGGGCTGGCCGACGAGCCAGCGGCAGGTGTCGAAGCCGTCGGCCCCCTCATTGAGGTATTTGACGAACTCGCCCTCCGAGTCGTGCCGGCCACGGCAGTCCTGGAGCACCACGACGTAGCCCCGCCGCACATAGAACGCGGCGACCTCGGCCCGCGTGCGCGGCAGCGGATCCCGCGCCGTGATGTCGCGAAAGTAAGTCACGTTGCGCCCGTAAGGCGTGCGCTCGAGGATCGCCGGAAAGTGCCCCTCTGCCGGCCGGCCGTTGCGCGCGGGACGGTAGACGTCGGTCGCGAGCCGCACGCCATCGCGCATCGGCACGCGCCGGTTGCTCTCGAGAATCACGTCGAACGCTGCGGCGGTGTCGTCCTCTGACGACGCCCGCGCGCCGTGCGCGCCGGATAGACCGAAGGCGAGAGCGAGCGCTGAGAAGGCGCGACGGCTTAAGCGCGGCATGGCGCCATCTTCCCAGTCCGCACGTCCCGCGGGTAGGGGAGCTTAAGAGTTCGTTACTCTGCCATGACATCGGCTCACGTGGGTACGTGCTTTAATCCGCACGCGGAACACCGGGAGGCGGAAATCATGCGCGTACCAGGGAGCAGGTTCATCGGACTGGCTGCGCTTCTCGTGGCCTCGTGTCTCGCCGGCTGCAACTCCTCCATGACCGGCGGCTCGGGCACCACCACTGACCAATCGGCGACCGGCGTGTGGAGCGGTACGGATTCCGTCACGGGCGACCCGGTCGTCGGCGTCATCAACTCCGGCGGCCAGGCGACCTTCATCCTCAACGGCGGCGTGCAGTTCGCGGGCACCGTGGACGTCTCCGGAACGACGCTCGCCGCCACCGTCACCGGCTACGCCAACTTCAACCAGACTTTCAGCGACGGCTCCACTTACGGCATCGGTACGCTCAACGGCACCGTCTCGACCGGCAGCTCCCTCACCGCGACCCTCACGTTTACCACCAACGGCGGCGCTTCGCAGACCGGCAACTGGTCGCTCAGCTTCGAGACGCTCTCGAGCTCCGCCTCCTCGACCGCCGCGGTGCAGGGCAACTACACCGACATCGCCACCAACGCCACGCTCTCCATTACCAGCAGCGGCGTCATGACCGAGCAGAACACCAACACTGGCTGCGTGCTCAACGGCTCGATATCCACCACCGACAGCAGCGTGAACGTCTACCAGGTGTCCTACACGCTCGAGGACTGCACCGGCACCTATGCTCCGCTCAACGGCGTGCAGTTCACCGGCCTTGCCTATCTCGACGCCAATGTGTCGCCGACTCAGCTCGTCGTCGCGGTCGCCGGCGCGAATTCCACCAGCAAGTACGCGATAGTGTCGGACCTGAACAGCTGATGCGTCGGCCCCGCGCGCCGTGGCATGCTATGGCGCAGTGACTGACCTGCGCATCGGTTTCATCGGTCTAGGGAACGTCGGCGGTGCGCTCGCCGGCAACCTGCTGCGCCACGGCGTCGATCTGGCGGTGCGCGACCTGGACGCCGCGCGCGTCGCCGCTTTCACCTCCCGTGGCGCTAAATCCGCCGCCTCACCCGCCGAGCTCGCTCGCGCGGTGGATCTCGTCATCACCTGTCTGCCCTCGCCGGCCGCATCCGCCGCCGTGCTCGAGGCCCCCGACGGCGTGCTCGCCGGTCTTTCCCCCGGCAAGCTGTGGCTGGAAATGAGCACCACCGATCAGGCTGAGGCGGTCCGCCTCGCCGCGCGCGTCGAGGCGCTCGGCGGCACCGCGCTCGACTGTCCGGTGTCGGGCGGCTGCCACCGGGCCGCGACCGGCAACATAGCGATATTCGCCGGCGGCAGCCGCGCGGCCTTCGAGCGCGTGCTGCCGGTGCTGTCGATCCTCGGCCGCAACATCCTGCATACCGGGCCGGTCGGCTCGGCCTCCGCCCTCAAGGTGCTCACCAATTACCTGTGCACGGTGCACCTGGCGGCGCTCGCCGAGGCGCTCACGGTCGCGAAGGTGGCCGGTCTCGATCTCAACACCACCTACGAGGGTATCCGCATCTCCTCCGGCAACTCGTTCGTGCACGAGACGGAGTCGCAGGTCATCCTCAACGGCAGCCGCGACATCAACTTCACCATGGATCTGGTTATCAAGGACGTCGGCCTGTTCGATGCGATCGGGCGCGCCCACGGCGTGCCGCTCGAGCTGTCGCCGCTGGTGCTGAACGTCTTCAGGGACGGTGCGCGCCGCTACGGCCCGCGCGAGCATTCGCCCAACATCATCCGGCGCCTCGAGGAGGCCTGCGGCGTACGCGTCGAGGCGCCGGGTTTCCCGGCGCAGATCGTCGATGACGAGCCGAAGGTGGCCGGCGCCGAGGTCGTGCCACGCGGGCGGCGCGGTTCGCCCGGCGCGGGCTGAATCCGCCTCCGCATGGGCCGGCGCCGACTGATCCGCGTCGAGGTCCGCTCCATCGACTACGTGCCGCTCGCCGAGCGGCACGGCAAAGTCTGGCACCTGTGGCCGGTATGGTTCTCGGGCAGCGCCCACCTCGCGACGCTGGCGGTCGGTATCCTCGGCATCACTCTCGGCGGCAACCTCCTCTGGACCATGATCGCCGTGATCGCCGGCTGCCTGCTCGGCACCTTTTTTATGGCGTTCCATTCCACCCAGGGGCCGCAGCTGGGGCTCCCGCAGATGATCCAGTCACGGCCGCAGTTCGGCTACACCGGGGCGCTCCTCGTGTGGGCGGTGGCGATGATCGCCTACATCGGCTACAACGCATTCAACCAGGTGCTCGCCGCCCAGGCGCTGCACCAGGTGACGGGTGCGATCTCCGCGACCTCGCCGGCCGCGATCGTGGTGTTCGCCGTGCTGGCAGTCAGCCTGGCGCTGGTCGGCTACGACAAGATCCATCTCGCGCAGCGCGGCTTCGCCTGCCTGATGATCGCGATCCTCACGGTGTTCTCCGCGGGGGCGCTGCTCGTGCTGCGCTTCCCTGCGGCACAATGGCGGCTCGCCGATTTCCGCGTGGTGCCGTTCCTCACGCAGCTGTTCGCCGCGGCCTCGTACCAGCTCAGCTGGTCGATCTACGTGTCGGACTACTCCCGCTACCTGCCGCGCGATGTCGGCGTGCGTGCCTCGTTCTGGTGGACCTACCTCGGAGCGTTCGTCGGCGGCGCGTGGATGATGCTGGTCGGCACGGTGGCGGCGGCGACCGCGCCGCAGCTCGACGTCGCCGCGGCGATGGAGCACGCCGCCGACCTGGTGCTGCCCGGCCTCGGCAAGGTGCTGCTGATCGGCGGCCTGCTCGGCCTCGTCACCATCACCGCGCTGAATTTCTACGGTGCTTCGCTCACGCTGCTGTCTGTGGCGGACACGCTCCGCCCGCTGCGCTGCACGGTCGGCAAGCGCATCGCGAGCCTCGCCGCCGCGCTCATCCTCAGCACGGTGATCGCGCTCAACTCCTCGGGCAACTTCGTCGCCGGCTTCAACGACCTGCTGGCGGTTCTCCTCTACCTGTTCACGCCGTGGACGGCGATCAACCTGGTGGACTTCTACATCGTGCGCCGCGGCCACTATTCGATCCGCGAGATCTTCAACGCCCGCGGCATGTACGGCCGCTGGAACTGGCGTGGGCTCACGGCCTACGGCGTGGGGTTCCTCGCGATGATCCCGTTCTTCAGCACCGAGCACTACATGGGCCCGGTGGCGCGCGCCCTCGGCGGCGCCGACATCGCCATGCTGGTGGGGCTGCCGGTGGCGGCCCTCGCGTACCTCCTCGCCTGCCGCTCCATCGATCTCGAGCATGACCGGCGGCGGGCGGCCGCGGCGGACCTGGGGCTCGATCCCGATGCGCCGGCGGACGCTCCCGTGCACTGACCGTCCAGCCGGTGCATTGACCGCCCCGGGGGCGCGGTTACTATCGGACCTCAGCCATGCCGAAGATCGTCGATCACGATCAGCGCCGCGACGAGATCGCGCTGGTCGCGTGCCGCGTGGTGGCCGAGCACGGCTTCGATCAGACGAGCATGGTGCGCATCGCGCGTGAAGCCGGCTACACCACCGGTATGTTGGCTCACTACTTCGCCAGCAAGCAGGACATCATCATCGCCGCGCTGCGGCTCATCCTGCACCGCATCGAGGAGCGCCTCACCGGGACACCGGCGCAGTCGGCGGAGGGTCCCGACCTCCTCATGCTGCTCACCGAAGCGCTGCCGGTGGACGAGCATCGTCGCATCGAGTGCGCGTTCTGGACGACCTTCTGGGGTCAGGTCCCGACCGACAAGCGCCTGAAGCGCATCAACTCCTGGGTGCACCGCGAGTATCTGCGCCTCTTCGAACGTTGCCTGGCGCAGTGCTGGCGCGAGTGGCCGCGCTGGCAGCCGCAGGTCCGCGAGCAGGTGCTGCAGTCGGTGGTCACCTTCATCAACGGCCTGACCGCCAGCGCGATCGCCAACCCCGGCGACTGGCCCGCGGCCAGGCAGATCGAGCAGCTGCGACTGCAGCTGCAGCTGTTGCACGGCTGGGCGACGCACAGCGCCGGGACCGGGCCGCAGGCCGCGCGGGCCTGAGGCCCACGCCTCAGCTCCTCAGCGCGGCAGCTCCATGAACTGCACCGTGACACCGGGCGGCGCCGGCGCGTCGCGCGGGATGAAGAGGTCGGCGAGCAGCGCGCCGCCCGGCTCCACGCTGTAGCGGTCGAAGTCACGTACGCCGGCCGCATACAGCACGTCGTCGTCGATGAAGAAATTCCCGGTGCACTCGCGCGCCGGGCGGTTGAGGATCGCGTAGGCGGCATCCGCCACGATCTCCGGCGTGCGCGAGCGGCGCAGCATGGGCGCGCCGCCGAGCGCGAACTCCACCGCCGCGGTGGCAATCGTGGTGCGCGGCCAGAGCGCATTGCAGGCAATCCCCGCGGCCCGGTACTCCTCGGCCAGCCCCAGCATGCACAGCGACATCCCGTACTTGGCGAGCGAGTACGCGAGGTGCGCGCCGAACCACTGCGGCTCGAGGTTGAGCGGCGGCGAAAGCGTCAGTACGTGCGGATTCGCCGCCTGCCTGAGGTAGGGCAGGCAGGCGCGTGTCGTCAGAAAGGTGCCGCGCACATTGACCTGCTGCATCAGATCGTAGCGGCGCATCTCGACGCGCTCGGTGGGCTCCAGGTTGATCGCGGAAGCATTGTTCACGCAGACGTCGATACCGCCGAAGGTTTCGGCGCAGCGCCGCACCGCAGTCAGCACCGCCCCCTCCTCGCGCACGTCGACGACCAGCGGCAGCGCGCGCCCGCCGGCGCGCTCGATGTCCGCGGCGGCCGTGTAGATGGTTCCCGGAAGCTTCGGATGCGGCTCGGCGGTCTTGGCAGCCACCGCGACATTGGCGCCGTCGTGTGCGGCGCGCAGTGCGATCGCGAGCCCGATGCCGCGGCTTGCACCGGTGATGAAGAGCGTCTTGCCCGCGAGACTCATGGTGTGCGCAGCCTGGCGCAGACCCTCAGCGCCCGCCCGGGCCGCCCGTCAGCTCGAGGCGGTTGCCGTCGGGATCCTCGATGTAGAGCGAGCGTCCCTCGCCTTGCGCACCGTAGCGCAAGGCGGGCTCATGCACGCTCACGCCGCGCTCTGCGAGGTGCGCCGTGAGCGCCGACTCCTCGAACGGCGCGATGCTCAGGCAGAAATGCTCCATATTCGGGCCCGAGTCCTCGAGCGTGCCGCCGCGGCTGCCGAGCGGACCGTCGGCGGTCACCAGGTCGATCAGGCAGCGCCCGGCGCGCAGCTGCGTGAGTCCGAGCTCCGGCTGCTCGCGCTCGAGCGTGCAACCGAGCACGTCGCGGTAGAACTCGAGCGAGCGTGGCAGGTCGCGCACCCGCAGCACGAGGTGATCGATGCCGTTGATTCTGAAAGCCGGTCGGTGCCGCGAAGCAGCCCGTGGAGTTTTTGAGACGTTCATGTGCGGTCCTCTCCGGCGTTGTCCCTTATTGTAGGAGCGGGGTACTCTGCCGGCCAACGGGGAATCACACGCGATGCATCACCGGACTTTCCTGCTCCTCGGGCTCGCCCTGTGCGGGGGCGCGCTGCCGCAGGCGGCCCGCGCCGCCTGGATGGATCGCACCGAGGCGATCATGGGTACGCGGGTGTACGTGCAGCTCTGGGCCGACGACACCGCCGCCGGCAACGCCGCGATCGATGCGGTCATGGCCGACATGCGCCGCATCGACGAGCTCATGAGCCACTACAAGCCCGACAGCCAGCTCTCGCAGATCAACCAGCACGCCGCGCAGGAGTGGGTGCAGGTGGATGCCGAGCTCTACGATCTCATCAAGCTCTCGACTCACTACTCACAGATCACCGAGGGCGCTTTCGACATCACCTACGCGAGCGTCGGCTATCTCTATAACTATCCGCTCCACATCCACCCGACCGAGGACCAGATCAAAGCCGCGCTGCCCGCGGTCAACTGGCGCTACCTCGAATTCAACGACACGACGCGCGCGATCCACTACGCGCGCCCGGGCATGCGCATCGACCTGGGCGGGATCGGCAAGGGCTACGCCGTCGATCACGGCATCGGCATCCTGCAGAAGCTCGGCATCCGGCATGCGCTGGTCACCGCCGGCGGCGACAGCCGCATCCTCGGCGATCATATGGGCCGGCCCTGGCTGGTCGCGATCCGCAACCCCGACGACTCGACCAAGGTGGTGACGCGCATCCCGCTGTCCGACGCTGCGGTCTCGACCTCGGGCGACTACGAGCGTTACTTCGACGAGAACGGCATTCGCTACCACCACATCATCGACCCGCACACGGGTCACTCCGCCAGCAAGGTGCGCAGCGCCACCCTCATCGGACCGACCGCGACTCAGACCGACGGCATGTCGAAGACCGCGTTCGTCCTCGGGCCGGAGCGGGCGCTCGAGATCATCAATCGCATGCCGGAATACGACGCGGTGTTCGTCTGTCCCGACGGGCGCGTGGTGTACTCGAAGGGACTGCGGCCCCCGGCTGCACGGCCGCCGGGCGCGCCCCCGGCCACCGCAACGCCCGCAGCCGCGGGCGCCACGGGGCGCTGATCGAAACGGGGTTAAGGCTACGGGGAGGCTTACTGTGCCGGGCCGCCGTACTCGCTGCGCAGCAGCGCGTCGACCTCGATTTCCGCAGCCAGCCAGTCTTCGGTCTCCTGGCCGGGCGCGAAGCCGCGCTGCTCGGCACGCAGGTACGCGGCCTCGGCGACCATGGCGCGACGCGACTCCGGGCTGACCTGCAGTCGGCGCGCGGGCGTCGTCTTGGCGCGCAAGCTGCGCTCGCCGCGCTGTGCTTCGCCGCGTGTGCCTGATTCCGTGACCCGCGGGGTCTCAGTTGTTCGACGTATGATCATCAGCTCCTCCTTTGCAATCCTTGATGAGCAGAGCTCCACTTTGCGACCAGCGGGGCCGCCTGCGCAATGGCCGAATGAGCGGGTCAACGGCCGCGGCGGGTGCGGCGCGCGCCCTTGCGCGGCGCAGCCCGCTTGACGGCCGGGTTGCCGTCAGCGTCGGCGACCTCGAGGTCCAGCGCCTGGAGATATTTGCGAAAGCGCCGGCCGAGCTGCGGGTGACCGAGCGCGTATTCGACGGTCGCCTGCAGGTAGCCGAGCTTGCTGCCGCAGTCGTAGCGCTTGCCCGAGAAGCGATAGGCGTAAACGGCCTCTTCGCGCATCAGCGAGCCGATGCCGTCGGTGAGCTGGATCTCCCCGCCCGCGCCGCGCCCGACGCGCTCGAGGTGCTCGAAGATCGCCGGTGAGAGCACGTAGCGGCCGACCACCGCGAGGTTCGAGGGCGCAACCGCGGGCTTGGGCTTTTCCACGATGCTGCGCACCCGGCTGGTCACCGCCTTGTCGGCCTCGACGGCCACGATGCCGTACTTTTCGGTATCGGCGCGCGGCACTACCTGCACGCCGATCACGCTCGCGCGCTTGGCCTCGTAGGCTCCGGCCATCTGCGCGAGGCAGGAGACCTCGCTCTTGATCAGGTCGTCCGCCAGGTGCACGAAGAACGGCTCGGCGCCGACCGCCGGCTGCGCGCACAGCACCGCATGCCCGAGGCCGAGAGGCGCGGGCTGGCGGATGTAGATGCACGAGGCGTACGCGGGCAGAACGCTGCGCAGCTGCTTCACCAGGTCGCTCTTGCCCTGCGCGTTGAGCATCGCTTCCAGCTCCTGGTCGGAGTCGAAGTGGTCCTCGATCGCGCGCTTCGAAGCGCCGGTGATGAAGACCAGCCGGCGCGCCCCGGCCTGCAGCGCTTCCTCCACCGCGTACTGAATCAGCGGCTTATCGACCACCGGCAGCATTTCCTTCGGGCTCGCCTTGGTCGCGGGCAGGAAGCGCGTGCCGCGCCCTGCCACCGGGAACACGGCCGTGCGGATGCTCGATCTGGGCGGCGTCCTCATCGAACCACTCTCCTTGTGTCTCTGCACGCTCAGGCCGGGTGTCCGCTCTGATCGGCCCGGTCGGCCCACTTGAAGACCGCCGGACGCAGGCTGTCCCAGGCGCGGCATTTCGGGCAGTGCCAGTACCAGCCGACACTGTTCAGTCCGCACTCCTCGCATTGGTAACGACCGCCGGCATCGCCGATGCGCGTCAGCAGTGCGCTGAGGGAGGTGGCCTCGGCGAGCGAGTGCACACCGGCACCGAGCTCGGCGGTGATGTCCGGCAGGCGCGCCACGTCCGGCGCCGGCACCGCGGTCGCGAGCAGCCAGGCGAGCTGGCGCGGGGTGATGCGACCGCTCCCCCGCAGCCGCCGGCCGAGCTCCGGCAGCACATCCGCGCCGCCCTCGGTGGCGGCCGAGATGCGCAGCACCGCCGGAATGATCTCGAGCGCGAGGCCCGGGGACATCTCGAGTGCCTGCAGATACAGCGCCAACGCCCCGGTAGGGTCGCCGGCGGCCTCGGCGATCCGCGCCGTGAGGATGTCGGCGCGCGAAAGCTCCGCCTGATGGGTGCGTGCCTGGCGCAGGAGCGTCCGGGCGCGCTCGGTATCACCCTGCAGCAGCGCCTCCTCCGCCAGCTCGCACAGGTAGTGCGCGGCGACACGGCGGCGCTCGGACTGCAGCGGCTGCGGCAGCTCGTGAAACACCTTGAGTGCCTTGGCCCAGTCGCCCTGGGACTCGTAGATGCGCTCGAGATGGTCCAGTGCGTCGGCACGGTACTGGCGCGAAGCCGCGAGCTCCTCGAGCAGCAACTCGGCGCGGTCCATGAGGCCGGCGCTCAGGTAATCGAGCGCCAGCGCGAAGGCCGCCTTGTCCCTGAGGCTCGAGCCGCCGTACTCGCGCAGCCGCGAATGAATGGCGATGGCGCGGTCGACCTCGCCGCGCCGGCGGAAGAGGCTCCCTAAGGCGAACTGGATTTCGGCGGCGTCGCCGTCCGCCTCGGCCATGCGCGCGAAGATCTCCGCCGCATGATCGAAGCGGTCGTTGATCAGGTGGTCGAGGCCGACGTAGTAATCGCGCGGCAGGCGCACGGTGCGTGCCGCGCCGTTGCGCCGGCCGAGAAAATACGCGGCGACGCCCACCAGGATGAACGCCAGTGCCAGCAGCAGTGGAGGCAGCTCAAACACTCAGTCTCGGATCGGCCGGTCGGCGCCGTCGTTGACCCGCTCGCGCAGGTCCTTGCCGGGCTTGAAGTGCGGCACGTGCTTGCCGGAGAGCGCCACCGCCTCGCCGGTCTTCGGGTTGCGTCCCTGGCGCGGCGGGCGGAAGTGCAGCGAGAAGCTGCCGAAGCCGCGGATCTCGATGCGCTCGCCCTGCGAGAGTGCATCGCTCATGATCTCCAGAATCTGCTTCAGCGCCAGCTCGACGTCCTTAGCCGGCAGATGCTTCTGCTTTGCCGTGATGATCTCGATCAGTTCCGACTTCGTCATGGCGCTCTAGCCGTTGCGTTCTCCCGAGCCGATCTGTTCTTTGAGCAGCTCTCCGAGGCTCGTGCCGGAGGGTGCGGCTTCGGAACGGTAGCTCTGCACCGCCTCGGCCTCGTCGTGCGCCTCCTTGGCCTTGATGGATAGCGAGATGGTGCGCGACTTGCGGTCGACACCGGTGAACTTCGCCTCGATCGGGTCGCCGGCCTTGAGCACGGCGCGTGCATCCTCGACCCGGTCGCGCCCGAGCTCGGAGGCGCGCAGCTGTCCCTCGATGCCGTTGCCGAGATCGATGATCGCGCCGCGCGCGTCCACTTCCTTCACCACTCCCTTGACGATCGTGCCCTTCGGGTTGTCGGCGATGTAGGCCGAGAACGGATCCTTGGCGAGCTGCTTGATGCCGAGCGAAATGCGCTCGCGCTCCGGGTCGATCGACAGCACCATGGCTTCCAGCTGCTGGCCCTTCTGGTAGTTGCGCACCGCCTCCTCGCCCGGCTGGTCCCAGGAGATGTCCGACAGGTGCACCAGGCCGTCGATGTTGCCCGGGAGCCCGATGAAGATGCCGAAGTCGGTGATCGACTTGATCTGCCCGGCGACCTTGTCGCCGCGGTTGTAATTCTCGGCGAACTCTTTCCACGGGTTGGCCTGGCATTGCTTCAGGCCGAGCGAGATGCGGCGCCGCTCCTCGTCGACGTCCAGCACCATGACCTCAACTTCCTGCCCGGTGTGCACCACCTTCGCGGGATTGACGTTCTTGTTGGTCCAGTCCATCTCCGAGACGTGCACCAGGCCCTCGACGCCGTCCTCGATCTCGACGAACGCGCCGTAATCGGCGATGTTGGTGACCTTGCCGAATACGCGGGTGCCGGGCGGATAGCGCCGGCCGATGTTCTCCCAGGGATCGGCACCGAGCTGCTTCAAACCCAGGCTGACGCGCGAGCGCTCGCGGTCGAACTTGAGAATGCGCACCTCCAGCTCATCGCCCACCTTGACGATCTCGGAGGGGTGCTTGACGCGCTTCCACGCCATGTCGGTGATGTGCAGCAGGCCGTCGATGCCGCCAAGGTCGACGAACGCGCCGTAGTCGGTGAGGTTCTTCACCGAGCCGCGCACCACCGCGCCTTCCTGCAGGTTGTCCATCAGCGCGGAGCGCTCGGCGGAGAATTCCTGCTCGACGACCGCGCGGCGCGAGACCACCACGTTATTGCGCTTCTGGTCGAGCTTGATGACCTTGAACTCGAGCGGCTTGCCTTCGAGGTACGAGGTGTCGCGCACCGGGCGCACATCGACCAGCGAGCCGGGCAGGAACGCCCGCACGTTCTCGATCTCGACGGTGAAGCCGCCCTTGACGCGACCGGTGATGACGCCGGTGACGATCTCGGACTTGTTGAACGCCTCCTCGAGGCGCGTCCAGGTGCGGGCGCGCTTGGCCTTCTCGCGCGACAGCCGGGTCTCACCCGTGCCGTCCTCGACGGAGTCGAGTGCCACCTCGACCTGCTCGCCGGCCTTGACCTCGACCTCGCCGCGTTCGTTCTTGAACTGCTCCAGCGGGATGACCGCCTCGGACTTGAGTCCGACATTGACGATGACGACGTCGCTGGTGACATCGATCACCAGCCCGGTGAGGATCATTCCGGGGCGGATGCGCTGATTCGCAAGGCTCTGCTCGAAGAGCTGGGCAAAACTTTCTGTCATACCTTCACAGTGCGCCATGCACGGCGCTCGGCAATCCGGGTCGTCATCCCTGCAACCCGGGGTGAACAACTGACGGGCACACGCATTCCGGCATGTGCCAGCCTCCTATAACCTTCCGTGCGCAATCGGGAGCGAGTGGCCTTAGACCCACAGGCGGCGGGCGGCCCCCAGTTCCAGCACCCGCCCCACCACCGCCTCGACCGACAGTCGGCTCGAGTCGATCACGCAGGCATCGGACGCGGGCTTCAGGGGGGAGACCTCACGGGTCTGGTCCCTCAGGTCCCGCTCCGATATCTCGCGCGAAAGGGCGGCAAGGCTAACATCGGAACCCTTGTCTTTCAACTGCTTATAGCGCCGCAGGGCCCGCTCCTCTGGGGTGGCGGTCAGAAAGATCTTAAGGGCCGCTGCGGGGAACACCACCGTGCCCATGTCCCGCCCATCGGCGACCAATCCCGGGGCCTTGGCGAAGGCTCGCTGACGCTCGAGTAAGGCCGCGCGCACCGCCGGCCAGGCCGCGACGCGCGAGGCCCCCTGACCGGTTTCCTCCGAGCGGATCGCCGCCGTAACGTCCCGCCCGCCGAGCCGCACCCGCTCGCTCCCGTCGCGCGCCACCTCGAAGCTCACCACCATGTCCCGCGCGAGCTGTGCATGGCGCGCCACGTCCTCGGGTGCGAGCCCGCCCTCGGTACCGGCGAGCGCAACCAGGCGGTAGAGCGCACCGCTGTCGAGCAGGTGCCACCCCGAACGCCGGGCGACAGCGCGGCTGATCGTGCCCTTGCCCGAGCCGCTCGGGCCGTCGATGGTCACGATGGGACAGTCGGCGGGAGGCATCTTCAGGCCAGTGTGCGTCAGAGCGGCTCGAGACCCAAGCCGGCCGTGCGCGCCGTGCGCTCAAAGCCCGGGAACGAGGTCGCGACGTTGGCCACGTCCTCGATCTCGACGGGCGCGCGGGCGCGCAGCGCGGCCACCGCGAACGCCATGGCGATCCTGTGGTCGCCGTGGCTGGCGATGCGACCGCCGCCGAGTGTCTCCGCACCGCGGATCCAAAGGCCATCGGGCAGCAGGCGGTGCTCGACTCCGAGGGTGGCGAGACCGGCGGCCATGACCGCGAGGCGGTCGCTTTCCTTGACGCGCAGCTCGAGCGCCCCGCGCACCAGCGTCTCGCCGCGGGCGCAGGCCGCGGCGATGAAGAACACCGGGAACTCATCGATCGAAAGCGGCACTTCCGCCTCGGACACGGTGATGCCGGTGAGAGCGCTCTGGCGAACCTCGATGTCCGCGACCGGCTCGGCACCGGCGGGCCGCGGGCGCGGATACACGCGGATGTCGGCGCCCATGCGCCGCAGGAGGTCGAGGAGTCCGGTGCGCGTCGGATTGACGCCGATGTTGGTGAGCGTGAGCCCGGAAGGAGCGGCCAGGCATCCGGCGACCAGGAAAAAGGCCGCCGAGGAGAAGTCCGCCGGTACGTCGACCGCGGTTGCCGTGAGCCTCTGGCCACCCGCCATGACGACCGTGCGGGCCGTGTGCTCGAGCCGCACGCCGAAGGCCTCGAGCATGCGCTCGGTGTGATCGCGCGAGGGCGCCGGCTCGGTGATGCGCGTCTCGCCCGCGGCCGCGAGCCCGGCGAGCAGCACGGCGGATTTCACCTGGGCGCTCGCGACCGGCAGGCTGTAGTGGATCGCGCGCAGCTGCGGCGTGCCGCGGATCTCGACCGGCGGGCGGCCTTCGTGGGTATGGATACGGGCGCCCATCATGGCGAGCGGCACCACCACGCGCTGCATCGGCCGGCGCATCAGCGAGGCATCCCCGACCAGGGTCGCGTCGAATCGCTGCGGCGCGAGCAGCCCCGTCAGGAGGCGCATGGCGGTGCCGGAGTTGCCGAGGTCGAGCGGCGTCGCCGGCGCTGTCAGTCCCCGCTCACCCGCGCCGTGGACCAGCACGGTGGTCTCGTGCGGCCGCTCGATGCCGACGCCGAGAGCCCCGAGCGCGTGCGCCGTGGCGAGACAGTCCTCGCCGGCGAGAAACCCCGTGACGCGGGTCTCACCGTGCGCGAGCGCTCCCAGCATCAATGCGCGGTGCGAGATCGACTTGTCGCCGGGAACGGTGAGCGTGCCGCCGACGCGCCCACCGGCGGCCACCCGGTAGCCACGGCTGCCCGCGCTATCGCCGGCGCTGCTCACACCACCGCCCGCGGATAGGACCCCAGCACGCGAAAGAGCGAGGCGCGCTTCTTCAGGGCCGCGAGCGCTCGCGCGACGTGGCGCTCGTCCGCATGACCTTCGAGATCGATGAAGAACACGTAGTCCCACTTGCGCCGGCGCGATGGCCGCGACTCGATGCGGGTCAGGCTCACGCGATGGCGCGCCAGCGGCTCGAGCAGCCGGTAGAGGGCCCCGGGCGCATCCGTGTGGCCCACCGAGACGAGGAGCGTCGTGCGGTCCTCGCCGCTCGGGCTGAAGAGCTTGCGCCCGAGGACGAGGAAGCGCGTGGTGTTGTCCGCCTGGTCCTCGATGCCGGCCGCCAGGAGTTTCAGCCCGTAGACCTCCGCAGCGGTCTCACCGGCGATCGCCCCGCTCCCGCGCTCGTCGCGGGCGCGCCGCGCGCCTTCCGCGTTGCTCGACACCGGCACCTGCTCGATGCCCGGCAGATGCTCCTCGAGCCACGCCCGGCACTGCGCGAGCGACTGCGGGTGCGAGCACACCCGCACGATGCGCGACAGCGAGCTCATGGTGCCCATCAGGTGATGGCGGATGCGCAGCTCCACCTCCCCGCAGATCCTGAGCGGCGAGGTAAGAAAGCGGTCGAGCGTGTGGTTGACCGTGCCCTCGGTGGAATTCTCGATCGGCACGACGCCGAAGTCCGCGCTCGCCGCCTCGACTTCGTGGAACACCTCGTCGATCGAGCCGAGTGGCAAGCCGCGCACCGAGTGGCCGAAGTGCGTGAGCACCGCGGTCTGGGTGAAGGTCCCTTCGGGACCCAGGAACGCCACCTTGAGCGGCTCCTGCTGCGCGAGGCAGGCCGACATGATCTCGCGGAACAGCCGCAGCACCTCCTCGTTGCGCAGCGGCCCCGTGTTGCGCGCCCGCGCCTGGCGCAGCACCTGCGCCTCGCGCTCCGGCCGGTAAAAGTCGACCGTGCGCCCGCCGGCGCCCTTGGAGATACCGACCTGCTGCGCGAGCCGCGCGCGCTCGCTGATCAGCGCGTGGATCTGCTCGTCGACCCGGTCGATGCGCGCGCGGACCTCTTCCAGCGCGGGCCGCACGGCGCTGCGCGTGCGCCGCGTTGCGGCGGCCTTGCCGGTGTCGTGCCTGCGGATCATGGGTGGCGAGCTGCTGTCAGCCGTGGCGCTGCTGGAAATCCTGCATGAAGCCTACCAGCGTCGCGACGCCCTCGAGCGGCATCGCGTTGTAGAGGCTGGCGCGCAGGCCCCCGACCAGGCGGTGACCGGCGAGATTGGCGAGGCCGGCTGCGCGAGCCTCGGCGAGAAAGGGCGCCTCGAGCTCCGGCCGCGGCAGCGTGAACGGCACGTTCATCCAGGAGCGGCAGCCCGCCGCCACGCGGTTCCTGTAGAAACCGGAGTCGTCGATAGCCCGGTAGAGGAGCTGCGCCTTGGCGCGGTTGCGCCCGGCCAGCGCCGCGAGCCCGCCCTGCGAGCGGATCCAGCGAAACACGAGCCCCGCGACGTACCACGCGAAGGTCGCGGGCGTATTGCGCATCGAGTGCTGCTCGGCCATGGCGCGATAGTCCCAGACGCTCGGCACGCCGTGGCGCGCGCGGCCGATCAGATCCTCGCGCACGATCACCACCGTGAGCCCCGCCGGTCCGATGTTCTTCTGCGCGCTGGCATAGATCAGGCCGAACTTCGCCACCTCGATCGGCCGCGACAGGAGGGTGGAGGACATGTCGGCCACCAGCGGCACGCCGCCTGTGTCGGGTACGTAGGGAAACTCCACGCCGCCGATCGTCTCGTTGGGCGTGTAGTGCACATACGCGGCCTGAAGGCGCAGGCGCAGCGTCGCCGGATCGGGCACCGCGGTGTAGCCCGACGCCGCCTCGTCCGCGGCCACATGCACCGTCGCGAGGAGCCGCCGCGCCTCCTCGATCGCCCGCTGCGACCAGATGCCGGTGTTGAGGTAATCGGCGCTGCCACCAACCTGCGCAAGATTGAGCGGCACCGCGGCAAACTGCCCGGTAGCACCGCCCTGTAGGAAGAGAACCCGGTAATCGGCCGGCACGGCGAGCAGCTCGCGCAGCGTGTTCTCGGCCGCCTCGGCGACCGCCATGAAGGGCTTGCTGCGGTGGCTCGTCTCGAGAACCGACATGCCGGAGGCCTGCCAGTCGGTGAGCTCGCCCCGGACCTGCTCGAGCACTTCGAGCGGCAGGGCGGCCGGCCCGGCGGCGAAATTGAAAACGCGCACGGGCGGCGGTGGCGGACTTAGGTTCCGGCTGCCGGGTCGACGGCGCCCGGATCCGCGCCCGCTTCCTCTGTTGCGCCCTCCTCGCCGGCTTCCAGGCTCTCGACCCGTTCGATGCCAACCAGCCGCTCGCCCTCGCCGAGACGGATCAGCCTGACGCCCTGCGTGTTGCGCCCCTGGACGGAGATCTCATCCACCGTCGTGCGCACCAGCGTGCCGCTCGAGCTGATCAGCATGATCTCCTGACCCGGCAGGACCTGCAGTGCCGCGACGGTGTCGCCGTTGCGATCCGATGTCTGTAGAGCGATCACGCCCTGGCCGCCGCGGCCGTGCACGGGGAAGTCCGCGAGCGGCGTCAGCTTGCCGTAGCCGGCGGCGGAGGCGCTGAGCACGTGACCGTCGCCGATCACGATCAGCGCGATCAGCTCCTGGCCGGGATTCAAGCGGATGCCGCGCACGCCCGCGGCCTCGCGCCCCATGTGACGCACCTCGTGCTCGTGGAAGCGGATCGCCTTGCCGCCGCTCGACACCAGCATGATCTCGCGCTCGCCGTCGGTGAGCGCTACACCGACCAGCTGATCGTTGGCGTGCAGGTCGACGGCGATGATGCCGCTCGAGCGCGGCCGCGAGAAGGAGGCGAGCGGCGTCTTCTTCACGATGCCGGCGCGGGTCGCCATGAAGACGAAGTGCTGCTCGTCGTATTGCTTCACCGGCAGCAGCGCGTTGATCTTCTCGCCCTCCTCCAGCGGCAGCAGGTTCACCATCGGCTTGCCGCGCGCGCCGCGGCCCGCCTGGGGAAGTTCGTACACCTTGAGCCAGTACACCTTGCCGCGGTTGGAGAAGCACAGCACGGTGTCGTGCGTATGCGCGACGAACAGCTTCTCGACGAAGTCCTCGTCCTTGACCGCGGTCGCGGTCTTGCCGCGTCCGCCGCGACGCTGCGTCTGGTACTCGGTGAGCGGCTGGCTTTTGGCGTAGCCGGCATGGGACAGCGTCACCACCACGTCCTGCGGCTCGATCAGATCCTCGGTGGTGAGGTTGAGATGATCCCGGTTGATCTCGGTGCGGCGCGCATCGCCGTAGCTGGCGCGGATCTCGAACAGCTCGGTGCGCACCACCTGCGTGAGCCGCTCCGGGCGCGCCAGGATGTCGCTCAGGTCCCGGATACTGTCGAGCAGCTCGCGGTACTCGGTCACGATCTTGTCGCGCTCGAGTCCGGTGAGCCGGTGCAGGCGCATGTCGAGGATCGCCTGCGCCTGCGGCTCCGACAGGCGATAGCCGCCGCCATTCAGACCGAACTCCGCGGCGAGTCCCTTCGGCCGGGTGGAGATCCCGCCGGCACGCTCCAGCAGCTCCACGACCAGGCCCGGCGGCCAGGCGCGCGCCAGCAGCTGCGCGCGCGCCTCGGGCGGGGAGCTCGCCGCCTTGATGAGCGCGATCACCGCGTCGATGTTGGCGAGTGCGACCGCGAGTCCCTCGAGCATATGGGCGCGCTCGCGCGCCTTGGAGAGATCGTAGATCGTGCGGCGGGTGACGACCTCACGGCGATGCCGGATGAAGGCCTCGAGCATCTCCTTGAGCGACATCAGCTTCGGCTGGCCGTCCTGCAGCGCCACCATGTTGATGCCGAACACCGTCTCCATCGGCGTCTGCGCGTAGAGATTGTTGAGGACGATCTCGGTCACCTCGCCGCGCTTGAGCTCGATGACGAGGCGCATGCCGTCCTTGTCGGACTCGTCGCGCAGCCCGTCGGCGGCGATGCCGTCGATCAGCTTCTCGCGCACCAGCTCGGCGATGCGCTCGATGAGGCGCGCCTTGTTGACCTGGAAGGGAAGCTCGATGACCACGATTGCCTGGCGATCGCCGCGGCCGATGTCCTCGATGACGACGCGCGCCCGCACCGAAAGGCGCCCGCGCCCGGTGCGGTAGGCGGTGGCGATCTCCTGCGCGCCGTTGATGATGCCGCCGGTCGGGAAGTCCGGGCCCGGCATGTGCTGCATGAGTGCCGCCAGTGGCAGCGCCGGGTCATCGAGCAGCGCCACACAGGCGTCGATGGTCTCGGTGAGGTTGTGCGGCGGAATGTTGGTCGCCATGCCGACCGCGATGCCGGTCTGGCCGTTCACCAGCAGGTTCGGGACGCGCGTCGGCAGGACCGAGGGCTCGCTCTCGCTCTCGTCGTAGTTGGGCGTGAAATCGACCGTGTCCTTGTCGATGTCGGCGAGCAGCTCGTGCGCGATGCGCGTCATGCGCACCTCGGTGTAGCGCATGGCTGCCGGCGGATCGCCGTCCACCGAGCCGAAATTTCCCTGGCCGTCGACCAGCAGGTAGCGCATCGAGAACGGCTGCGCCAGGCGCACGATGGTGTCGTAGACCGCGCTCTCGCCGTGCGGGTGATACTTGCCGATCACGTCGCCGACGACACGCGCGGATTTCTTGTAGGCCTTGTTCCACTCGTTGCCGAGCTCGCGCATCGCATGCAGTACGCGTCGGTGTACGGGCTTGAGGCCGTCGCGCACGTCGGGCAGCGCACGCCCGACGATGACGCTCATTGCATAGTCGAGGTAGGACTGCCGCATCTCCCCTTCGAGGGTGACCGGCAATATTTCGCGGGCGATTTCGGCCATTTATGGGAGGGCGCAAAGAGCCCAAATAAAGGCCGAAGTTTAACACGACGCGCCGCTGCAACCCTCGTCGAGGCTGCAGCGGCACGCCGATCCGACCGGCGCTCGTCAGTCGTTAGCCGCCGTGAGGCTTCTCGTCCTCTCTGGGCTTGGGCGCCTGTTTCGGCTTGGACGCCTGGCGGCGCGAGTTGCCGCCCTGCTCGTTGGCGCGCGGCGCCTGCGCCCGCTCCCCGCTCCGGGGTGCCCGGGCCGGTGCCTGCGCCTCGCGAATGCGGGACTGCTGCTCGGCACGCTGCTGCTGGTCGGCCTTGGCAGTGCGCTGCTCCTGGGCACGCGGCTGCTGGTCGGCCTTGGCAGTGCGCTGCTCCTCGGCACGCTGCTGCCCCTCCGGCCGGCTCGCGCCGCGCGCCCCCTGCGGTCGCGCCGTGGCGTGCACCGCGCCGCCCGCGGCAATCGCGGCGACCACGTCCTTGCCCGAGAACTCTCCGGGTCGTGCGGTCGCTGCGACCGCAGGCTTGCCGTGGTTCACCGAGGCTCGCATCTGCTGGTTACCCGAAGCCGCATGCTCCTGCTGCATCTGGGCCGCGGTCGGACCCACGTGATGCGCGCTCGCGGCTGCCCGCTGCTGCGCGGTCGGCTCGGCCCGCACGCCACCCTGACCGCCGTTGTAGCTCACGTGATTCTCGCCGCTGCCGCGGGGCGCCGGCTCGTTATAGACGTTGGTGATGTTGGTGTTGCTGATGTTATTGACGCTACGGTTGTAATAGAACCGGTTGCCGCGCCATTGGCCGCCGCCATAGCCGTTGCCGGAATAGCCGAATCCGTAGTCGACGCCGCCGTAGAACCCGACCTGCGGTCCCCAGTAGCCGGTGTGCCAGCCGTACGCTCCGTTGTTCCAGCCCCAATAGCCGGGCGTCCACAGGAAGCCGGGCTCGGGCGCCATCACCCAGGTTCCCGGAACCCAGTAGTAATCGCCGTAACTGTCGTCCCAGGCCCAGTAGCCGGGCGTCCACAGATAGCCCTCGCCGGGAGCGGCAGGCTGGGTGTAGACGGGGAGAGGTGGAGGCGCGACGTTGACCGACACGCCGATCGACACTTGCGCGAACGCCGCCGCCGGCAGCAACGCGAATAGCAGCATCGCCAGAACGCCGCCGCTGAGTTTGTTCCGCATTTCGCACCTCCTGTGCCTGGTTTTCGCTACCACATTCGACTACTGACGGTGGCCCAAGTGCACTGAACGCTGGCTGAATTGTGTGTCAGGCAATCCCCTGACATGGCGCCCCGGGGCGCCTACAGGGAGGCCGTCAGCGGCGCGCCGCGGAGCCCGCACCGATATACTTGGACACAGTCCTGACGCACGCTGTCCTACGCACCCGATCCGCATGTCCGCCAACCCGAACCCTTCTGCCGCCAACGTCGATCCGGGCGAGCTGCGCAAGTTCGACGCGCTCGCCGCGCGCTTCTGGGACCCGCACGGCGAGTTCCGCCCGCTGCACCTGCTGAATGCGGTGCGCGCGCAGTTCATCGCGGCGCGCGTGCCTGCCGCGGACCGCCGCGTGCTCGACGTCGGCTGCGGCGGCGGGCTGCTCGCCGAGAGCCTGGCGCGCGAGGGGGCGCAGGTGACCGGCATTGACCTGGCTCCCGGCATGATCGAGGCGGCGCGGCTGCATGCTGCGGAGTCGGGCCTCGTCATCGACTATCGGGTCAGCGCCGCTGAGACGCTCGCCCAGGAAGCGCCCGGTGTCTACGACATCGTTACCTGCATGGAGATGCTCGAGCACGTGCCGGCGCCTGCCGCCACGGTGGTGGCGCTTGCGCGGCTCGTGCGTCCGGGGGGTGCCGTGTTCATCTCGACGCTCAACCGTAATCTCAAGTCATTCCTGCTGGCGATCGTCGCGGCCGAGTATCTCCTCAGGCTGATCCCGCGCGGCACGCACGAGTACGAGCGGCTGATCACGCCTTCCGAGCTGGCGCGCTGGGGGCGCGCCGCGGGTCTCGCGCTCGCGGGTACCGTAGGCATCGAGCTCAATCCGTTCACGGGGGCCGCGCGCCTCGTGCCCGGCCTGGACGTGAACTACCTCGCCCACTTCGAGCGCCCCGCAGCATCGTGAGTGGCCCCCTCGTCCTGCTGGTGGCCACCGCGGCGCTGCTCGCGGGCCTGGTAATGGGTGCGCTCCTCACCCAGCTGCGAGCGCTGCGCCGCATCGAGGCGCTGCGCATCGAGCTGGCCGAGGCGCGCACGCGGCTCGAGGCGAGCGCGCTGCAGGATGCCGACCGGGTGCAGCTGCTCGAGCAATCCGAGACACGGCTGCGCGCGGCGTTCGACTCGCTCGCCGCGGAGACGCTGCGCACCAACAGCGAGCTGTTCCTGCGTCTGGCGCGCGAATCGCTCGGGCGCGACCAGGTGATCGCGCAGGGCGCCCTCAAGGAGCGCGAAACGGCGATTGCACAGCTGGTGGAGCCGCTGCGCGCGGCGCTCGCGCGCACCGAGCAGCAGGTGCAGGCGCTCGAGCGCGAGCGGCGCGAGGCGTTCGCGACGCTGCGCACCCAGATCGAGACGCTGAGCGGTGGCCAGGCGCAGCTGCAGCGCGAGACGCGCAACCTGGTGACGGCACTGCGCCGCCCCGAGGTGCGCGGGCGCTGGGGCGAGCTGACGCTCAGACGCCTGGTGGAGCTCGCGGGCCTCGTCGAGCACTGCGACTTCACCGAGCAGCTGCAGCTCGCGGGCGAGGCCGGCGCGCTGCGCCCGGATCTGGTTGTGCACATGCCCGACGCCCGCGACCTGGTGATCGACGCCAAGACGCCGCTCGATGGTTACCTCGCGGCTCTCGAGGCGACGACTGAAGAGGAGCGCCGGGACGCGCTGCGCCGACACGCGCAGCAGGTCGAGACGCGCATGCGCGAGCTGGCGGCCAAGGGCTACTGGACGCAGTTCGAGCGCAGCCCGGAATTCGCGGTGCTGTTCCTGCCCGGAGACCAGTTCCTGTCGGCGGCGCTCGCCGAGCGCCCGGGACTCATCGACAGTGCTCTCGGCCAGAGCGTGATCATCGCGACGCCCTCGACGCTGATCGCGCTGCTGAAGACCGTGGCGTACGGCTGGCGCCAGGCGGCGGTCGCGCACAACGCCCAGCTGATCCGCGATCTCGGCCAGGAGCTGTATCGGCGGCTCGGTAACTTCACCGGCCATCTCGGCCGGATGGGTCAGCGCCTCGCGCAGGCGGTCGAGGCCTACAACACCGGCGTGAACTCGCTCGAGCGACAGGTGCTGCCGCAGGCGCGGCGCTTCCCGGAGCTCGGGGTCACCTCCGACGCACCGCTGCCGGAGCTCGAGCCCGTGAGCCAGCCGGTGCGCAGCTCCGCCGCACCGCTCGGCGCGCACGAGCCGGACGCAGCGGCTGCGCCGCCGCCGGCCGTCGAGGCCGCCCCGCACCGCGACGTGCGCCGCGACTGATGCGCGCCTCGCCGGCGCCTGCCGCGACGCGCGCGCTCGCACAACTTTATTGCCCGCCCGGGCAGCGCGCCCTGCTCGCGGCACTGCTCAACATCGAGGCCGAGATCGCCGCGAGTCTGCGCCAGGGCCTCGACCACCAGGTCGCGCATGTGCGCCTCGCCTTCTGGCGCGAGGAATGCGCGCGCTGCGCCGCCGGACATCCGGCGCATCCGCTCACCCGCGACCTGCTGGCAGCCTGCGGCGCCGAGCACCGCGGGGCACTCGCAGGCCTTGCCGGCCTCGTCGACACCGCGGCCTGGGATCTGGCCGCGGCAACCTTCGAGACCCGGCGGGAGCTCGCCGCTTACTGCCAGCGCTGGGCTGAGGCGATCGTGCTGCCGCTCACCCGCCGCGCCGTTCCCGGCCTCGCACCTGATACCGCCCGTACGCTCGGCGCCGCGCTGCGCGAGACCGAGCTCGTCTGCGGACTCGTCGCTGAGGCGCTGTCGGGAAGGCTGCGCCTGCCGCTCGATGAGCTGGAGGCGAGCGGTGCCACTGCGGCGCAGCTGGCGCGGCCTCCGTGGGCACCGGCGCTCGCTTCGCACATCAGGCAACGCCACCGCGAGCTGCGTCTCGCCCTCGCCGCCGCCGCCGGCGCCCTCGCTCCCGCCGAGCGGCCGCCGCTGCGGGCGCTGCTGGTGTGGACGGCGCTCGCCGCGGCCCGCTCGCACCGTGCCGAACGCCGCTTGCCCGGTGCACTCGCTGCAGGCGAGGATCAGGCACCGCTCGATGCCTGGCGCGCGTGGCGCGCGGCGCGCCGTGCCGACGCCGGGCGCCCGGCCACCATTGCGAGAGGCGATCCGTGAGCAACGCGTCATTCGATCCCCGCACTCATCGCGCCGCCGCCGCCGAGCTGGCCGGCCGCGTGATCGCCATCACCGGTGCCAGCTCCGGGCTCGGCCGCGCGGTTGCCCTCGCCTGCGCTCAGCACGGAGCGAACGTGATCCTGATCGGGCGGAGCGTGCCGAAGCTCGAGGCGGTGCACGCCGAGATCGCAGCGCGCGGTGCGCCCGAAGCGAGCATCGCGCCGCTCGATCTGGAGCGAGCGCTCGCCGCCGACTACGACCAGCTGGCCGATGCGCTGCTCGAGCGCTACGGCCGTCTCGACGGCTTGCTGCACAACGCCGGGATCCTCGGCTCGCTGACGCCGATCGAGCACTACGATGTGCCGACCTGGTGCCGGGTGCTGCACGTGAATCTCACGGCGGCGTTTGCGCTCACCCAGGTGCTGCTGCCGGCGCTGAAGAAGTCGGCCGACGCCTCGATGGTCTTTACCGCGAGCGCGGTCGGCCGGCAGGGACGCGCCTACTGGGGCGCGTACGCGGCGTCGAAGTTCGCGCTCGAGGGACTCTCCCAGGTGCTCGCCGCGGAGCTCGAGAACACCAGCGCCATCCGCGTTAACACCCTCAATCCCGGGCGTGCGCGTACCGCGATGCGCCTGCAGGCGTACCCGGCCGAGAATCCCGAGACCTTGCCCCCGCCGGAGGCGCTCACCGCCCCCTACCTCGCGCTGCTCGGCCCAGCGAGCCGCGGAGTCACCGGCCGCGCGTTCGACGCGCAGATCGCAGCCGCTACGCGTTGACCGGCCGCAGGAACGCGCGCACGTAACCGGCGATGTCCTCCGGGCAGTCGTTGATGGCGAAGTGCCCGGCATCCAGCAGGTAGAGCTCTGCGGCCGGCTGCTCGCGCCGCATGGCCTGTGCACCCTGGGTGGAGAAGATCGGGTCGTGGATGCCCCAGGGGATGAGCAGCGGCGGCCGCTGCTCGCGCAGGTAAGCCTGCCACTCGGGGTAGGCGCGCACGTTCGACTGGTAGTCGTAGATGAGATCGAGCTGGATGTCCTCCACGCCGGGACGGCGCAGGAACGCAATCTCGTCCATCCACAGGTCCGGATCGAAGCTGTCGAGGTTCGTGCGGCCGCCGGCGTGGCGCGCGATGCCCGCCTGCACGGAGCAGAGCCCCTCGCGGATCCTCGCTTCGTTCGGCGCGCGCTCCGCCCAGTACGCCCGCCGCAGCTCCCACAGCGGCGTCAGCCCCTCTTCGTGCATCACCGCGTTCTGCACGATGAGGGCGCGCACGCGCTCGGGCCGCGCGTGCGCCACGCGAAAGCCCACCGGGCCGCCGTAGTCCTGGACGTAGAGGCTGTAGCGCGCAAGTCCCAGGACGTCCGTGAAGCCGAGGATCGTCTCGGCGAGCGCATCGAAGCTGTAGGTGTAGCTGCCCCGCGCGGGCGCGTCGGAGTGCCCGAACCCGGGATAGTCCGGCGCGATCAGCCGGCAATCGCCCGCGAGCCGTGTCAGCAGCGGCTCGAACATGCGTGACGAAGAGGGATAGCCGTGCAGCAGCAGCAGTGCCGGCGCGTCCGGCCTGCCCGCTTCGCGATAGAAGATATTCAGCCCGTTGACCGTGATCGTCCGGTAGCGCGTCGCCCGCGTGGTGGCCGTCGCCGGCCCCCTAGCCTCCCCGACCTGTCTCATCAGCCGCCTCCCTGCCGCGCGCGCCGAGGGCGCGCAACTCTGCATCGCTGAGCTCACGGGCGCGGCCGCGGGCGAGGGTACGTTCGAGCGTGAGCGGGCCGAGCTGCGTGCGCAGCACGCGCCCGACCAGCAGCCCTTGCCGCTCGAACAGTTGCCGCACCTCCTTGCCGCTCGCGCCGCGAACGCCCAGAGTGTACCAGCGGTTCGCCGCCTCGCCGCCTGCGCTCTCGCAGCGCTCGACCGCGAGCCGCGCGCCGCTGTCGAGCTCGCCGCCGAGAACGCCGGCGAGCTGCGCCTCGCTCGCCTCGCCGCGCACCCGCACGCTGAACGTACAGGGGAGCGAATGCACGCTGCGCTGCAGCCGCACGACGAGCTCGCCGTCGGCACTGACGAGCTCGAGTCCCCCGTCCACTTCCGGCATGGGACTCACCGCGATCAGGCGCCGGCCGGCACCCCGCGGCAGCCGCTCGAGGCACGCGGCGAGCGATGTTCCAGGCGAGCGGTGACAGAGGAACGTGCGCGGGTCGCGCCGCGGCGCCGGCGCGTGGATCGTGCGCCCGTCGAGCTGCAGCTTATCGTGCGGTCCGACGCGCGCGCCGAGCACGGCCGGCTTGCCATTGATCGTGAGGCGCCCGGCGCGGATCCAGGCCTCCGCGACGCGCCGCGAGGCGACCCCGGCACGTGCCAGCACTTTCTGCAGCCGCTCGGGCGCAGGGCCTTGTGCAGCCGGCGCGGGCGCCGTCCGCCGGCCGCTCCCGCGCCTGCGCGCGGCGCCGCGCCGCATCAGTCCTCCAGGCTTAAGGGGCCGGCGACCAGCTCACGCGAGGGTCCGCCGTCGGCGGACAGCTCGTCATCGTCTGCAGCCTCGTCAGCATCGCCCGGCTCGCCGTCCGCGCCTTGGGGCGCGTGGGCCGCCTCGCCCGGCACCCCCGCGCACGCGCTCCCGGCGAGCGAGAGCTGCAGGTTGAGCTCACTCATGGCCTTCACCTCCGCGAGCGGCGGCAGCTCGTCCAGGCCCCGCAGTCCGAAGTAATCGAGAAATTCGCGGGTCGTAGCCAGCAGCTCCGGGTGACCGGGCACGTCGCGGTGACCGACCACCCGCACCCAGTTGCGCTCGAGCAGCGTGCGGGTGATGTTGGGGTTGACGGCGACGCCGCGCACTGCTTCGATCTCGGCGCGCGTCATCGGCTGGCGATAGGCGATCAGCGCCAGCGTCTCGAGCAGCGCGCGCGAGTAGCGCGTGGTCCGCTCCGGCCAGAGACGCGAGATCTCCGCCGCCAGCTCGCGGCGCACCTGGATGCGGTAGCCGCCGGCGGTGTGCTTGAGCTCGATGCCCCGGCCGCCGTACTCGGCCTCGAGCGTCGCCAGGGCGGCAGTCAGCTGCTGGGCGCTCGGCCGCGCGTTCTCTTCGAACAGCCGCGCGAGCTCCGCTACCGGGAGCGGTGTGCCCGCCGCGAGTAGCGCCGCCTCGACCACGTTGCGGATGTAGTCGTCGTTCATGATGGATCCTCATCCTCGACAGACGGCGCGGCGGCCGGTGGCGGCGTCGCGCCGCGCTCGGCCACCAGGTGCAGCGCCGGCTCAGGCGCCACCGCGCGCACGTGCAGCGGCGCATAGGCTTCCGCCTGCACAATCTCGATCAGCCCCTCGCGCAGCAGCTCGAGAAGGGCGACGAAAGTGACGGTTATCCCCATGCGGCCCTCCTCGGGCCGGAACAGCTGCGGGAAAGCGACGAAGCCGCCGACGCGCAGCGCGGCGAGAATGTCGCTCATGCGCTCGCCCACCGACAGCCGCTCGCGCTGGATGTGGTGGTGCGCGAACATCTCCGAGCGCGCCACCACGTCCTTGAAGGCGACCAGCATCTCCTGCAGCGTGATCTGCGGGAGCGTATCCACCACGCGCCGCTCCCTGAGCTCCGCCGACGTCGGCCAGACATCGCGCTCGAGGCGCGGCAGCGCGTCGATCCCCTCCGCGGCGCGCTTGAAGCGCTCGTACTCCTGCAGCCGGCGCACCAGCTCGGCGCGCGGATCCTCGCCCTCCTCGCCGGCGGGCTTGGGCCGCGGCAGCAGCATGCGCGACTTGATCTCGGCGAGCGTCGCGGCCATCACCAGGTACTCGCCCGCGAGCTCGAGCTGCAGCTCCTGCATCAGCTCGATGTACTGCATGTACTGGCGCGTGATCTCCGCCAGCGGAATGTCGAGGATGTTCAGGTTCTGGCGGCGGATGAGATAGAGGAGCAGGTCGAGGGGCCCCTCGAAGGCTTCGAGGAACACCTCGAGCGCCTGCGGCGGGATGTACAGGTCGTGGGGGAGCTGGGAAATCGGCTCGCCGTTAACCACCGCGAACGGCATCTCCACCTGCTCGGGTGCGCTCGCGGGCGGCGGCGGTGCCGGTGCGTTCGACACGACGATCTTCAGATCGGGCCTGGGTTTCATGGGCGCGCCGTCCGCTCGCAGCCTCAGTCGGCGCGCAGATGCATGGCGCGGCGCACGTCGTCGAGCGTCTGGCGCGCCGCCTCGCGCGCTTTCTCGCCGCCCTCGGCGACGATGCCGCGCAGCAGCTCCGGGTTGTCCTCGAATTCCTGGGCACGCCGCCGCATGCCGTTGATCTCCTCCACGATCTTGTCGATCACCGGCTGCTTGCAGTCCAGGCAGCCGATGCCGGCGCTGCGGCACCCGGCGCTCGCCCAGTTGCGCGTCGCGTCGTCCGAATAGATCTTGTGCAGATCCCACACCGGGCACTTGTCCGGATCGCCCGGATCGGTGCGTCGCACGCGCGCCGGATCGGTCTTCATGGCGCGCAGCTTCTGCACCACCGCTTCCGGGTCCTCGCGCAGCCCGATGGTGTTGCCGTACGACTTGGACATCTTGCGGCCGTCCACGCCCGGCACTTTCGGGGTCGCGGTCAGGAGCACCTGCGGTTCGGTCAGGATGCTGACGCCGGTGCCTTCGAGGAATCCGAGCAGCCGCTCGCGGTCGGCGACCGTGATGCGGTTGTTGCTGTGGACCAGCGCCTGGGCGCGCTCGAGCGCCTCCTTGTCGCCGCCCTCCTGGAAGCGGCGGCGCAGCTGGCGGTAGTTGGTGGCGTTGCGCCCGCCGAGACTCTTCACGGCGCGCTCGGCCTTGGCCTCGAAGTCCGGCTCCTTGCCGTAGAGGTGGTTGAAGCGGCGTGCCGTTTCGCGTGTCAGCTCGACGTGCGCCACCTGGTCCTCGCCGACCGGCACGTAGGTGGCCCGGTACACGAGGATGTCGGCGCTCTGCAGCAGCGGGTAGCCGAGAAAGCCGTAGGTCGCGAGATCCTTCTCCTTGAGCTGCTCCTGCTGGTCCTTGTAGCTCGGCACGCGCTCGAGCCAGCCGAGCGGCGTGATCATCGACAGCAGCAGATGCAGCTCGGCGTGCTCGGGCACGTGCGACTGGACGAAGAGCGTCGCCACGCCGGGATTCAGGCCCGCGGCCAGCCAGTCGATCAGCACGTCACGAATGTGTTCCTGGAGCTGCGCGGTGTCGTCGTAGCCGGTGGTCAGCATGTGCCAGTCGGCGACGAAGAAGAAGCACTCGTACTGGTACTGCAGCTCGACCCAGTTGCGCAGCGCGCCGTGGTAGTTACCGAGGTGCAGCCGGCCGGTGGGCCGCATGCCGGACAGGACGCGCCGCGCGGGCGCGGGCGAACTCACGTGACGATCACACCGTTGCGCACGCTCGAATTATAGCGCACGCCCCGTGATCGGACCGAGGCTGCCCTTGCCCTGGCGCACGATCACCGGCGGCGTCACCGACAAGTCAACGACCGTAGTGGGCTCGATGCCGCAATCCCCGCCGTCGAGAATGACGTCGATCTCGTGGTCGAGCCGCGCCTGGATCTCGCCCGCCTCCGTGAGCGGCGCCGGGTCGCCCTTGAGGTGCAGCGTCGAGCTCATGAACGGCTCGCCGAGCTCGGCGAGCAGCAGCTTCGGCACGGGGTGCGCGGGAATGCGCACACCGATGGTGCGCCGGCGCTCGTGCTGCAGCCGCCGCGGCAACGCCCGCTTGGCGTGCAGCAGGAAGGTATAGGGGCCCGGCAGGCAGGCGCGCAGCATGCGGAATTGCCAGGTCTCGATGCGCGCAAAGCGCCCGACGTCGGCAAGGTTGGCGCACACTAAAGTGTAGTGGTGATGCCGGTCCGCCTGACGGATGCGTCGCACGCGCTCGAGCGGCCCCTTCTCACCGAGCTGCCAACCGAGCGCGTAGCAGGAGTCGGTCGGATAGGCGATCAGGCCGCCGGCGCGCACCACCTCCGCGGCGCGGCGGATGAGGCGCAGCTGCGGATCGACGGGATGCAGCTTGAGATAGTCGGCCATTAGGATCCGATGGAACTCGGGCGCCGCGCATGACAATATACGCGGCCCTTCGCCACGTACACCCACGCCAACGGCGTCCTGACCGCCCGGCGCTCCAGGAAAGCACGCGCTCCCGATTCCCTCCCATGCAGGCTCTCACCGGATTGGCGCCGCTGCTGGCGTTCTTCGTTACCTATGCGCTGCGCGGGCTGTATGCCGCGACCGCGGTGCTGATGGTCGCAATGCTGCTGCTGCTGGGCTTCGACTGGCTGCGCCAGAAGCGCATTCCGCAACTGCACGCGCTGTCGACGGTGCTGGTGCTGATTTTCGGCGGTGCGACGCTGCTGCTGCACAATCGCATCTTTATCCAGTGGAAGGCGACGCTGCTTCTGTGGCTGCTGAGCGGCGGATTCGTGGCGAGCGCCTGGGTCGGCGAGCGCACCCTCGCCGAGCGTTTCCTCGCCCCGGCCCTCGAATCCTGGCGCAGCGTGAGTGCGGCGCTCTGGCAGCGCGCCAACGCCTGGTCGGCCGCGTTCTATGCGGTGCTCGGCGCCGCCAACCTTGGCGTGGCCTACTATGCGAGCGAACGCGCCTGGGTCTACTTCAAGGTGTTCGGGCTCGCACTCCTCACCTTCGCATTCCTGGTGGCACAGCTGCTGTGGCTGAGCGCCCGAGCCCAGCCCGCCCCGGCGCCTGCCGAGCCCGCCCCGTAGGGTGCGCGCGGCATGCACGAGCACACCATGGCTGAGCTGCGCGGCGCGATCGAGCGCTCGCTCAAGCCGCGCGCGCTCGAGATCGTCGACGAGAGCGCGCGGCACGTGGGTCACGCCGGGGCCCGCGGCGGCGGGCACTTTCGCGTAACGCTCGTGTCGGATGCCTTTCGCGGACACTCGCAGCTCGAGCGCCACCGGCTGGTGTATGCCGCGGTCGCGCCGTTGATGCAGAGCGCGGTGCACGCACTCAACATCGTGGCACGCACGCCCGAGGAAAGCTCCTGAGACCCGACTCCCCGAATTCCCGATCTTTGGCAACCAACGGAAACCGACGTATGAATCCAGTGCGCATCCTGCTCCTCGCCCTCACGCTCGCGGCGCTAAGCGCCTGCCAGCCCAAGGCCGCCGCTCCCGCGGCGTCCGCCGACACCTCGCCGCCGGTCGCGACCGTGAACGGCGTGCCGATCAGCCGCGATTTCTATGAGTTCTACATCAAGGGCATCAGCGGCAAGGCCTCCGCCGATCTCACCGCCGACCAGCGCGGCGAGGCGCTCGACCGGCTGATCCGCGCCGAGCTGGTTGCGGACGAGGCGACCAAGGAGGGCTTCGACAAGAGCGGCGACACGGTCTACCTGCTGCAGCTCTCGCGCCTCAACCTGCTGCAGCAGGCGGTCTCCGACCATTATCTCAAGGACAAGAAGCCCACCGACGAGCAGCTGCGCGCCGAATACCAGACATTCCTCGACAAGGTGCCGAAGCTCGAGTACCACACCCGGCACATCCTGGTGGCGACCGAGCCGTTCGCCGAGAAGGTCATCGACCGCTTGCAGAAGGGCGAGAAGTTCGAGGATCTCGCCAAGGTCGAGTCGATGGATACCTCGAAGAACCAGGGCGGCGATCTCGGCTGGATCACCCCCGACCGCGTCGTGCCGGAATTTGGCAAGGCACTCGTGCAGTTGAAGCCCGGCGAGTACACGCAGAAGCCGGTCCAGACGCAGTACGGCTGGCACATCATCCAGCTGGTGGAGACGCGGCCCCTGGTCCCGGCGACCTTCGAGCAGCTCAAGCCGCGTCTGACCCAGGTCGTTGAGGCCAGGGAGTTCAAGACTTACACCGATGAGCTCATGAAGAATGCGCAGATCGTCAAGCTCATCGATCAGCCGCCGGCGGCCGCGCCCGCAGCCGCGCCGGCAACCACTCCTGCCGCGCCGCCGGCCGGCCAGCCGAAGAGCTGACGTCCCGCAGCGGGAGCCTCAGGCAGCGGGCCGCGGCAGGCGGCCCGCTGCGGCCTCCCGGGTTTCCCCTTCAGCCGCCCTCTGCGAGCAGCTCGCGCAACTGCCCCTCATCGAGCACCTGAACACCGAGCTCGTGTGCCTTCGCGAGCTTCGAGCCCGCATCGGCGCCGGCCACTACGTAGCTGGTCTTCTTCGACACACTCCCCGAGACCTTTGCGCCCCGGGCCACCAGAGCCTGCTGCGCCTCCTCACGCGTCATACCCGAGAGCGTTCCGGTGAGCACGAACGTGCGCCCGGCGAGCGCACCGGGGCCGAGGGCGCATGGCATATCAGGCCACTCCACACCTCTTTCTCGTAACTCTTTGATAACCCTGACGTGGTCTCCCGAGGAAAAGAACGCTGCGACCTCGGCTGCGACCACCGGGCCGACGTCCTGCACCTGCTGGATCTGCGCGTCGCCCGCCTTCATCAGGGCCTCGAGCGAGCCGAAATGCCGCGCGAGCTGCAGCGCCGTCGCCTCGCCCACGTCCGGGATCCCTAAGCCGTAGAGCAGACGCGGAAGCGTCGTGTCCTTGCTCTTCTCTATGGCCGCCACGAGATTTGCCGCGGACTTCTCCCCCATGCGCTCGAGCCCGGCGAGCTGCTCGAGAGAAAGTGCGTAGAGATCGGCGGGCGAGCGCACCATCTCGCGCTCGACCAGGTGCTCGACGAGTTTGTCGCCGAGGCCTTCGATGTCGAGAGCGCGGCGGCTGGCGAAGTGGCGCAGCGCCTCCTGGCGCTGGGCGCGACAGGTGAACGCGCCGGTGCAGCGCGCCACCGCCTCGCCTTCGACGCGAACTACCTTCGAGCCGCAAACCGGGCAGAGCGCGGGCAGCTGCACCTGCGGCGACCTCGGTTCGCCTGGCCGCTCGGGATCCATCGGCCGCTTCTCGAGAACGACGCTGACCAGCTCCGGGATCACATCTCCGGCGCGACGTACGACGACCGTGTCACCGACCCGGACGTCCTTGCGGTGCACCTCGCCGATGTTGTGCAGCGTCACGTTGCTCAGCGTCACACCGCCGACAAACACCGGCTCGAGGCGTGCGATCGGGGTGAGCGCACCGGTGCGCCCGACGTTGAATTCGATGCCGCGCACCAGCGTCTGCGCCTCCTCGGCCGGGAACTTGTGGGCGATCGCCCAGCGCGGCGCGCGCGATACGAAGCCGAGCCGCTCCTGGTCCGCGCGCGAGTCGAGCTTGTAGACGACGCCGTCGATCTGGTACGGGAGCGCCGCACGCCGCGCTCCGAGATCGCGGTAGTACGCAAGGCATCCGGCCACGCCGCGGACCGCCTGCGCCTCGGGTGCCACCGGCAAACCGAGTTCCCTGAGCCGCTCCAGGAGTCGCGACTGGCGCGGCGGGAGGTCCTCGCCCTCGAGTGCTCCCAGACCGTAGAAGAACGCCGCGAGGGGCCGGGCCCGGGTGATGTTGGGATCGAGCTGTCGCAGACTCCCGGCGGCGGCGTTGCGCGGATTCACGAACACCTTCTCGCCACGCTCGCGCGCCTGGGCGTTCATGCGCTCGAAACCCTTGAGCGGCATATAGATCTCGCCCCGCACCTCGATGAGGGACGGCGCTCGCGCGCGCAACCGCTGCGGCACGGCGCGGATGGTGCGCACGTTGGCCGTGACGTCCTCACCGGTCACTCCGTCGCCGCGCGTTGCTGCGCGCGTAAATTTCCCGTCGCGGTAGATAACCGTGACCGCCAGACCGTCGAGCTTCGGCTCGGCGACGTAGTCGAGCTCACCCTCGACTTTGAGCCGCTCGTGGATACGGCGGTCGAAGGCCGCGACCTCCTCGTCAGTGAAGGCATTGTCGAGCGAGAGCATCGGCACCTGGTGCACCACCTGACCGAAGGCCGTGCTCGGCACGCCCGAGACGCGCTGGGTAGGCGAGTCGGGGGTCATGAGGCCCGGGTGTGCTTCCTCGAGGGCGCGCAGCTCGCGCATCAGCCGGTCGTACTCGGCATCCGAGGCCGTCGGATCATCGAGGACGTAGTAGCGGTAGTCGTGCTCTGCGAGCTGGGCGCGCAGCTCGGCCGCCCGCGCCGCCGCCGCGGCCGGCACGGCCGCGGTGCCCGTCACGCGGGTGTCTCGCGGCCGAGATGCTCGCGCAGGCTGGCGATACGCGCGGGGGTGAGCGGGCTGCCGGCTTCGTCCTGCAGCACTCCCTGCAGTCGCTGGCTGAGGCTGCGGGCAGTCGCCACCAGCTCTTCGAACGTCTGCGGAAGCGGATGCGGGCCGGGCACCACCGCGAACAGCGATAGTCCGCCGTAGTGCTGCGAGTCCATGGTCTGCGGGTCGAAGGTGCCGGGGCGTGTCAGGCTCGCTGCGCTGAGCACCGCACGCTGTTCCTCGTCGGCCTTGTGAAAGATCGCGAACCGGCCCAGCACGAAACCTTCGGCCGCGAGCGCCTGGCGGACCGAGCGACCGGCAAAGCGCGTGGATTGCGTGGCGACCAGCCGCAGCGCGACGACACGGCGCTGCGCGTCGGGCGGCCACTCCACCAGCGGCGCCGGTGCGGGCGGCAGCTCCGGCAGCGTCTCGCGGGGCAGCTCGCGCCGCGCGGACAGGGCTTCGGCTTCCCCGCGGTCGATGACCGGCAACTCGCCCGGTGGCGGAATCTCCTCGGCCACCAGTTCGGCGCCCACGTCGGCAGTCACGTCGGCCGGCAGCTCGGGTACGAGGTCGACGGGCAGCTCGTCGAGCGCCGGATCGGCGGCCAGCGGGGTCGGATCGGTGGGCGGCGGAGTCGCCGCGCTCTCCGCCACGCTCAGCACCGGCACGTTCTCGGCGTCGCGCGCGAACTCGAACACCGGGAGGTCCTCGGTCACGAGCGAGCCGCGCACGTGGATTTCGGGAAGCTCGAGCGGCGGCTCACGCGGTGCGCGCGCCGCGGCGACGTCGGCCGCCGGCTCCCGCGGCACTCGCGGCAGCGGGGCGTCCGCCGCAGGCCCGCGGGGGGTGAGGCGCAGCCCGGCGTCGCCGGCGCGTCCCTGGCGGGGGCGCCGCCACTCCCACCAGGCCAGCGCGGCGATGAACACCACACCGAGAATCAGGAGCGACCAGCGCAACTGTGACATCGTCGCCTCTTGGGCGGCCTGTTACACGGCCGCCAAACGCACCGCCTCGTCCACATCCACGGTCACCAGGCGCGAAACGCCCGGCTCGTTCATGGTCACACCGATCAGCTGCGAGGCAAGCTCCATCGTAGCCTTGTTGTGCGTGATGAACACGAACTGCACGCGCCCGGACATGTCGCGCACGATGTCGCAGAAGCGGCCCACGTTGTGCTCATCGAGCGGCGCATCCACCTCGTCCAGCAGGCAGAACGGCGCGGGGTTGAGGTCGAAGATCGAGAATACCAGCGCCACGGCGGTGAGCGCCTTCTCGCCCCCGGACAGCAGGTGGATCGTGCTGTTTTTCTTGCCGGGTGGCCGCGCCATGACCGCCACGCCTGCGGTCAGCTTGTCGTCACCGACCAGCTCGAGGTACGCATGTCCGCCGCCGAACAGCCGCGGGAACTTCTCGCGCAGTCCGGCGTTGATGCGCTCGAAGGTCTCCTCGAAGCGGCTGCGCGTCTCCCGGTCGATGCGCCGCATGGCCTCGGCGAGGGTCTCCAGAGCCGAGCTGAGATCGGCGAACTGGCGGTCGAGGTATTCCTTACGCTGCGTGTGCTCCTTGAGCTCATCGATCGCGGCGAGGTTCACCTGTCCGAGCCGCTCGATGTCGGCGCGCGTCTCGGCGAGCGTCTGCTCCCAGGCGCCGACCTGCGCGTCGGCGGCGAGGTTCGCGAGCACCTCGGCGAGGTCATAGCGTGTCTCCGCAAACTGCTCGGCGAGCGCCGCGCGGCGTACGTGGGTCTCCTGAGCCGCGAGCCGCGCCGCCTCGAGCGCCTCGCGGGCCGTGCCCACCTGCTGCTCGGCCGCCAGCCGCCGCTCATCGAGCGCGCGCAGCGCCGCTTCGGCTTCCTCGAGCACGCCGCGTGCCAGGCCGAGCTCCGCCTCGACCTTGAGCCGCAGGCCGAGCGCCTCCTCGAGCCGCGCCTGCGCCCTGACGATCGGCTGGTCGCCGGAAGCGAGCTCCGCCTCGAGCGCCGCGCGGCGCTGGGACAGCTGCGCGCGCTGCTCGTGCATGCGCCCGAGGCCGACGGCCACCGAGCTCTCGGTGGAGCGACGCGACTCGAAGCGCACGTGCAGGTCGCGGGCCACGAGCTGCGCAGTCTGCAGCTCCGCGCGCGTATCCTCGAGTGCGGCGCGGCAGCTGCCCTGTTCGGCTTCGAGCGCGCCGTGACGGCCCTCGAGCTCCGCGGCCGTCGCGCTCGCACGCGCGAGCTCCGCGCGGGCGCGCTCGAGCGCCGCCTGTGTCGCCGCGAGCTCGCGTGCCAGCTCCGCCCTCTCGGCCTCGAGCCGCTCGCGCCGCTCGCCGGCCTGTGCCGCGCGGCCGCGGGCCGCCTCGAGCGCACCGTGCGCCTCGGCGTTTTCCCGATGCGCCTGTTGCAGTGCCGCCTGTGCCTGATCCCGGCCGCTCTCGGCGGCGTTGAGCGCGGTGCGGGCGGCGCCGAGCGCTGCTTCCGCAGCCGTCACGCCCGCATCGTTCGCCGCGACCTGGGCGAGGAGAGACTTCAGGCGCTGCTCGCGCTCGAGGATGCCGGCGCGCGGATCCGGGCCGCGGCTGACCCGCAGCCAATCGCGGCCGAGCCACTCGCCCGCGCGGGTGATGTATGACTGTCCGTCCTCGAGGCGCGCCCGCGTGCGCAGCGCCTGCTCGAGCGAGTCGGCAGTGAGAATGCGCTCGAGCCGCGCAAGCACCGCCGGCGGTCCCTTGACATGGGCGGCGAGCGTGCGCGCGGTTCCCGCCGCGGCCGGTACCGACGCTTCGAGCAGCGTGACGCGGCCGGCAGCCAGCTTGCCGAGCTCGCGCGACGGCGCCTCGAGCTCCGGCACGCACACTGCCTCGAGGTAGTCGCCGAGCGCTGCTTCCACCGCCCGCTCCCAGCCGCTCTCGACTTCAAGTGCCGCCGCGAGGCGCGGGCGCGTGCCGAGACCCGCCGCCGCGAGCCATTCGCCGGCCCCGCGGGCGCGCTCCGAGAGCGCCGCCGCCTGCAGCGCCTCGAGCGAGCTCAGCTCGGCGCGCGCGCCGGCCCGTGCGTCGCGTGCCGCCTCGAGCTGCGCCTCGCAGCCGTGCTGCGCACTGCGCAGCTTCTGCACGCGACCCTGCAGCTCCTCCAGTTCCTGCGCGCACTGCTCACTGCCGGCGCGTGCCGCGGACTCGCGTGCGCCGAGCTCGTGCAGATGCCGATCCGGATCCTGGGCGGTGATCGCTGCGCGCTCCTCCTCGAGCCGCGCGCTCTGCGCACCGAGGCGCCGCTCCTGATGCTCGAGCTGCTCGATGCGCGTGCGCTCGACGCCGACGGTCTGCTCGGCCGCGCCGGCGGCGAGCGTATGCGCCTGCCAGCGCTCCTGCCAGTCCTGCAGGGCGCGCTCGGCCGAGTCGCAGGCGGCAAGCGTGCGCTCCTCGGTCTGTTGTGCCGCGGCGCGCTCAGGGGCGAGCTGCGCGAGCTCGCGGCGCACGCCGGCGAGCTCGGTCTCGTCGCGACCGATATGCGCGGCGAGCTCCGCGAGCGTCGCTGCGGTCTGCGCCAGCTCGGCGCGCTGGCGTTCGCGCAGCTCACGGGTGTGCTCGATCGACTGCTCGAGGCGCGAGATCTCCGCGCCCACCTCGTAGTAGCGAGCCTGCACCGCCCCGAGGCTGTCGCTGTGCGCGCTGTGCACCGCGCGCTGCTTCTCGAGCGCCGCCTCGGCGGCGCGCAGCTCGGCGAGCTGCGCCTGCAGCTCGAGCTCGCGCCCGCGCAGCGCCGCATCGTGCACCTCGGCACCGCTGTCGAGATCGCGGAGCTTGAGCGCGATCAGCTCCGCGGTCAGCCGCCGCTCGCCCTCTTTCAGGGTCTGGTAGCGGCGCGCGGTGGCCGCCTGCCGCTGCAGATGCCGGATCTGCTTCTCCACCTCGTCGCGCACGTCCTGCAGCCGCTCGAGGTTCTCGCGCGTCTCGGCGATGCGTACCTCGGTCTCCTTGCGACGCTCCTTGTAGCGCGAAATGCCCGCGGCCTCCTCGACGAAGGCGCGCATGTCCTCGCTCCGCGCGTCGATCACGCGGGTGATCATGCCCTGCTCGATGATCGCGTAGCTGCGCGCGCCGAGGCCCGTGCCGAGGAACAGGTTGGTGATGTCCTTGCGACGGCAGCGCACGCCGTTGATGAAGTAGGCCGAGGTGCCGTCGCGGGTCACCTGGCGCTTCAGCGAGATTTCCGCGTAGCTCGCATACGCGCCGCCGATCTTGCCGTCGGCGTTGTCGAATATCAGCTCGACGGTGGCGGTGCCGACCGGCTTGCGTGCACTCGAGCCGTTGAAGACGACGTCCGCCATGTTGTCGCCGCGCAGGTACTTGGCGGACAGCTCGCCCATGACCCAGCGCACCGCGTCGATGACGTTCGACTTGCCGCAGCCGTTGGGGCCGACGACACCGGTGAGATTGCTGGGAAAGCTGATTTGTGTGGGATCTACGAAGGATTTGAAGCCGGCGAGCTTGATCTTGGTCAGCCGCATCTTGAAGAGTCTTCCGCCGCTTCGCAGCCTCCGAGGATGGTGTAGTGTAGAGCAATATGCCCTCGCAGCCCACCGGCGAGCTCGAGACCTTCGCCAACCCCGCGCCCGACTCCGACTACACCCTTCGCATGCAGATCCCGGAGTTCACCTGCCTGTGTCCGCGCACCGGGCAGCCGGACTTCGCAACTCTCGAACTCGAGTACGTGCCCGACCGGCTGTGCGTGGAGCTGAAGTCGCTGAAGCTCTACATCTGGTCGTTCCGTGACCGCGGCGCCTTTCACGAGGCGGTCACCAACGAGATTGCAGCTCACCTGGATGAGACTCTGCGTCCGCGGTTCCTGCGCCTGACCGCGCGCTTCAACGTCCGCGGCGGCATCCTCACCACCGTTGTCGCCGAGCGCCGACAGCGCGGCTGGCAGGCCGCGCCTCCGGTCTGCCTGCCGTAGGCGGCGGTCGCCCTCCGGGACGGGGGCTTTGGGCCCCGCGGACATTCCGGGCAGGCTGGAAAAAGAGGGTTTTCCGGGCATCTGTACAGGCCGGGGGGCGCCGGTATAATCGCGCGTTCTTCGAGGGGCCTGAGGGCGTATTTTGAGGAGCGATTGATGCCGGCGAAGAGACCTGCACCGAAGTCTGCAAAGGCGAAGAAGGTGCCGAGCCGGCCTGCGGCCAGAAAGCCCGCGGGGGGTCGTAAGCCCGAGGCAGCGCGGGCGCGGACAGCCGCGCCTCACACGCTGCGCAAGAGCGCCGCGACACCCCGCAAGCCCGCCGCCCCGCACCCGGGGGTCCACGCCGACGCCGCGCTCGAGAGAGTCAGGCCGGCGCGCAGTACAGCGCCTGCGGCTCGCGAGCTGCCGAGGCCCCCCGCGCAGCCCCCGGCGGCACGCGCGGCCTCATCCGAAGGGGACGAGACCGAGGGCGCCGAGCCGGGAAGCCTGCTCGCCGGGCCGCGCGACGTTCAGCCGTACATCGTCAAGCGCGGCGAAGCGTACATGAGCACGGCGCAGCTCGATCACTTCCGCAACATCCTCAACAGCTGGAAGCGCGACCTCATGGTCGAGGTCGACCGGACCGTCTCGCACATGAAGGACGAGGCGGCCAACTTCCCCGACCCGAACGACCGCGCCACCCAGGAAGAGGAATTCAGCCTCGAGCTGCGCACGCGCGACCGCGAGCGCAAGCTGATACGCAAGATCGACGACGCGCTCAAGCGCATCGATGACGGCTCGTACGGCTACTGTCTCGAGACCGGCGAGGAGATCGGCATCAAGCGGCTCGAGGCGCGTCCGGTCGCAACCTTGAGCATCGAGGCGCAGGAACGCCGCGAGCGACGCGAGCGCCAGTACGGCGACCGCGACGACCGCTATCGCTAAAGCCACCCCGCCGCAGTACACAGGGCGCTTCGCGCCCTCGCCCACCGGCCCGTTGCACCTGGGCTCCCTGCTCGCCGCAGTCGGCAGCTACCTCGACGCGCGTGCGCGAGGCGGTCGGTGGCTGGTGCGCATCGAGGACCTCGACGCCGGGCGGGTCGTTCCGGGGTGCAGCGATGCGATGTTGCGCACGCTCGAGACCTTCGGCTTGAGGTGGGACGGTACAGTCGAATACCAGAGCAGGCGCACCGAGCTCTACGCCCGCGGCCTCGCGGAGCTCAGCGCCCGCGGACTGACCTTCGAGTGCAGCTGCAGCCGCAGCGAGTCGCGGCCCGGACGGGCGTACCCGGGCACCTGTCGCGCCGGCCCCCGCCGTCAGGGACCGACCGCGATCCGCTTCCGCGTGCCCGAAAGGAGCGTTTGCTTCGACGATCGCGCGCAGGGCCCCTGTCGATTCGAGCTCCCGAGCCTCGGAGATGTGATCATCCGCCGCCGCGACGGCACCTTCGCTTACCAGCTGGCAGTGGTTGTGGACGACGCGCTCCAGGGTGTCACCGACGTCGTCCGGGGCGCGGATCTTCTCGACAACACTCCCTGGCAGATCGCCCTCCAGGAAGCTCTGGGACTCCCCACTCCCCGATACGCGCATCTGCCGGTGGTCCTCGAGCCTTGCCGCGGCAAACTCGCCAAGTCCCGGGGCGCCATCGCCCTCGATCCCGCCTCGGCAAGTCGCCAGCTGCATCAGGTACTTACGCTGCTGCGCCAGAACCCTCCAGCTACGCTCAAGTCAGAGTCCGTCGCCACCCTGCTCGAATGGGGTTGCCGGCACTGGGCTCTGGATCGATTCCAGCGCTTGAAAGAGGTCACGCTGACGGCCTGAGGGGCACACCCTGCGGCGGAGGCAGCAGGGCGCAGTTGGATGTTGGGTTCCATCTGCCGTTGTACTAAGGTAGCCGCTGTCGGGGAGCCGTTGACGCCTGAGCACTATGGAAGGTGCGCAACCCATAGTGAGGGACGTGTGATGAGCGATCCGCGCACAATAAAGAAGTATCCCAACAGGCGGTTGTACGACACTGTTGAGAGCCGTTACATCACGCTCGCGGACATCCGCCGCCTGGTGATCGAGCAGGTCGATTTCGTGGTGGTCGACAAGAAGTCGCAGGGCGACATCACACGCTCGATCCTGCTGCAGGTGATCGCCGAGCAGGAGCACGGTGACGAGCCGCTCATGAGCCGCGACTTCCTCTCGCAGGTGATCCGCTCCTACGGGCTCGCCTCGCGCGGGGTGGTCGGCGACCGGCTCGAGCAGAGCCTGCGGGGACTGGCGGGGCAGCCCCCGCAGCGCGGCTCCTCGCAGAGCTGAGGGGTCCGCTCAGGCGGCGTCGACGTCCCGCATCGACAGGCGGATGCGTCCCTGGCGGTCCACCTCGAGAACCTTCACCCGGATCACGTCGCCCTCTTTCAGCTTGTCGCTGACGCGCTCGACGCGCTCGTTGGAGATCTGCGAGATGTGCACCAGGCCGTCGCGCCCCGGCAGGATGGTGACGAACGCGCCGAAGTCCATGAGCCGCGCGACCTTGCCCTCATAGATCTGCCCCACCTCGACGTCGGCGGTAATCAGCTCGATGCGCCGCTGCGCCTCGCGGCCCGCAGCGCCCGAAACGGAAGCGATCTTGACCGTGCCGTCGCTCTCGATGTCGATGGTGGTGCCGGTCTCCTCGGTGATCTGGCGGATCACAGCGCCGCCCTTGCCGATCACGTCGCGGATCTTCTCCGGGTCGATCTTCAGCGTGATGATCGACGGCGCCCACTCCGACATCTTCTCGCGCGGCGCACGGATCACGCGATTCATCTCCGCGAGGATGTGCAGGCGGCCCTCGCGGGCCTGGTCGAGCGCCACCTTCATGATCTCGGCGGTGACGCCCTCCACCTTGATGTCCATCTGCAGCGCGGTCACGCCGTCCTTGGTGCCCGCCACCTTGAAATCCATATCGCCGAGGTGATCCTCGTCACCGAGAATGTCGGTGAGCACCTGGTAGCGCCCACCCTCGAGCACCAGTCCCATCGCCACCCCGGCCACCGGCGCCTTGATCGGTACGCCCGCATCCATGAGCGAAAGCGAGGTACCGCAGACGCTCGCCATCGAGGAGGAGCCGTTCGATTCGAGGATCTCCGACACCACGCGAATCACGTACGGGAAGGTCGTCATGTCGGGCATGACAGCCTTGATGCCGCGGCGCGCGAGGTTGCCGTGGCCGATCTCGCGGCGCTTCGGCGAGCCCATCATCCCGGTCTCGCCCACCGAGAACGGCGGGAAGTTGTAGTGCAGCATGAACGGCTCGCGCCGTTCGCCCTCGAGCGCGTCGATGATCTGTGCATCACGCGTCGTGCCGAGGGTTGTCAGCACCAGCGCCTGCGTCTCGCCGCGGGTGAAGAGCGCCGACCCGTGCGTGCGCGCCATCACGCCGACCTTGACGGTGATCGGGCGCACGGTGCGGGTGTCGCGCCCATCGATGCGCGGCTCGCCGTTGAGGATGCGCTGGCGGACGATGTTGCTCTCGAGCTTGAAGAGCGTGCTGTCCACCTGCTCTGCGTTCCACTTCGGCTGCTCGCCGCCGGTAAGTGTCGCCAGCGTCTGCGCCTTGATCTCCTTGAGCCGGCCCTGGCGCTGCTGCTTCTCGGTAATGCTGTAGGCCTGGGCCAGCGCCGCCTGCGCGTGCAGGCTCACCGCGCTCGTCAGCTCGGGATCCTGCGCGGGCGGCTGCCACGTCCAGCGCGACTTGCCGGCCTGCGCCGCGAGCTCCTTGATGGCGCGGATCGCGACCTGCATCTGCTCGTGGCCGAACACGACCGCGCCCAGCATGACGTCCTCGGGCAGCCCCTTGGCCTCCGACTCGACCATCAGCACCGCCTGCTCGGTGCCCGCCACCACGAGGTGCAGCTGCGACTCGGCGAGCTGCTTGGCGGTCGGATTGAGCAGGTAGCGGCCGTCCGCCCAGCCGACGCGGCTCGCGCCGATGGGTCCGTTGAAGGGGACACCCGAGAGCGCAAGCGCCGCGGAGGCGCCGAGGAGCGCGGGAATGTCCGCATCGATGTCCGGGTCCATCGACAGCACGGTCGCGACCACTTGCAGGTCGTTGTAGAAGCCGTCGGGGAACAGCGGCCGGATCGGGCGGTCGATGAGCCGCGAGGTCAGCGTCTCCTTCTCCGTGGGACGGCCCTCGCGCTTGAAGAACCCGCCGGGGATGCGCCCCGCGGCGTAGGTCTTCTCGATGTAGTTGACGGTGAGCGGGAGGAAGTCCCGTCCCGGGTTCGCGGTCGGCTGTGCGCAGGCGGTGACCAGCACCACAGTATCGCCCATGGAGACGCGCACTGCGCCTTCGGCCTGGCGGGCCATCTCGCCCGTCTCGATCGTGATCGAGTGCGGGCCGTAGGAAAACGACTTGCTGACGACGCTCAAAGCTTCAATCCTCGAAAGTGAAAAGGTTCAGGGCACAAAAAACAAAGGCCGCGCATCCGGCGGCGGCCCTTGGTTTCTCAGCGGCGCAGTCCCAGTCGCTCGACGAGCTCGTGGTACTTCTGCGGTCGGGTGGCTCTGAGGTAATCGAGGAGCTTGCGGCGCTGGTTGACGAGCCTGACGAGCCCGCGGCGCGAGGAGTGGTCGCGCTTGTGCGCGGTGAAATGCTCGCCGAGGTCGTTGATGCGCTCCGAGAGGAGCGCGACCTGGACCTCGGGAGAGCCGGTATCGCCCGGCGCACGGCGGAATTGCGCGAGGATTCCGCCCTTCTTCTCGCTGGTTAGAGTCATTGCAGGATCAGTCCTAACTACCTGGTATGTAAGAGCCTTTTGGTAAGCCGCGCATTGTACCCGTGCGGGCAGCGCACTCACAAGCCGCGTGGGCGGTAAAACCCCGCGCCGGGCGTGCCCGCATCGCGTCCCGCGCCGGCAAAGGAGGACCGAAAACAGCGCACGGCGGGCGCAGCTCCCGGGTACCCTCACTGGGCCGTAACAGCCCTTGCGGGCCTCTCTTGCAGGGCACGGGATGCGGGCATAGTCTCTGACGCTGAGGTAATGCATATGCGCAAATCACTGACCCTGGCCGCGTGCGTGGCCCTGACCGTGGCGGCATGTGCGACAACGACGCCCCCGCAGCAGGCGCAGCCCGTTGCCAAAGCGGAAAAGCCTGCGGCCGGTTGCGTGCCGACGACCGCCACCCGACTGCCGATGAAGGACAGCGAGTGCTCCGGGTTCGGTGCCAGCTACTCATACAAGCAGCTCCAGAACACCGGCCAGCCCTACGCTGACCAGGAGCTGCGCATGCTCGACCCCTCGCTGTGGGGCGGCGGACGCTGAGGACCCGCGCGCTGGATCCGCGGCTCGTGAGACGAGGGTGTTGACGAAGCTGCTGCCGGTCGCGTGCGCCGCGCTGGTCCTGGCGGCTTGCGCGACACCGTCGCGTCAGACTCAGCCGGTCGCGAAAGCCGGGAAGCCGCCTGCCGGTTGCGTGGCGCAGATCGCGACTCACATTCCGGTCACCAACACGCAGTGCGCCGGGTTCGGCGCCACCTACACGAACAAGGACCTGCAGAACACCGGTCAGCCCTACGCCAATCAGGCGCTGCGGCTGCTCGACCCGTCTGTCCAGCTCACCGGGCACTAGAAGCCTACGTGTTGAGGAGTCTCCGCGGCCGTACGGTCCCGGAGCTGTCGCGGGCCCCGATCCCGAGAAATTGTCCCGCCGCGTCGTAGAGCCGCACGCGCCCCTCGGTGCCCGCGGCCGTCACTGCCTGACCGTGCCGCACACGCACGGCATCCGCCGCCGCGAGCTGCAGCGCCGGCAGATCCTTAAGCGGCCAGTCGACGGGCAGGAGCGGCGGCAGGCGGCCTGCCAGCGAGTTGAACTCGAGCGACTCGAGGGTGTGCATGGCCTCATTCGCGAAGGGCTCGACGGACAGGCGCCGCAGCGCGCTGACGTGCCCGCAGGTTCCGAGCCGCTGCGCGAGGTCCTCGGCCAGTACCCGGATGTAGGTGCCCTTCGAGCAGCACGCCTCGAGCTCGAGGCTCGTCGCATCGAGACCCCCGAGTGCCAGCTCGAAGATCTCGATGGTCCGTGGAGTTCGCTCGACCGTGATCCCGGCACGCGCCAGGCGGTAGAGCGGCTCGCCGCCGCGCTTGAGCGCCGAGAACATCGGCGGGGTCTGCAGGGACTCGCCTAGGAAGCTCGGAAGCAGCGCCTCGACACCCGGCCGTGTCAGCGCCGGCACGGCAGCGGTGGCGGTCACCGCGCCTTCCGCATCCCCGGTCGCGGTGCGCGTGCCTAAGCTCACCGTAAAGCGGTAGCGCTTGCGGCCCGCCAGAATATCGCCTGCGACCTTGGTTGCCTCCCCCAGGCAGATCGGCAGCATCCCGGTGGCAAGCGGGTCGAGGCTGCCGACGTGCCCCGCTTTGACGCCGTTCCAGAGCCGGCGCACGCGCTGCAGAGCCGCGTTCGACGACAGCCCGCGCGGCTTGTCGAGCAGCAGGATTCCACTCGGCATGGGAGGCCGTTCAGTCGCCGGGGTCCCCGGCAGGCGGCTCAGTCTCCGCGTCGTGCCCGGCACGATCGGTGGCGACCGCCCGATCGATGAGGCTCGTCAGCCGGGCAGCGCCCGCGATGCCGTCATCGAACACGAAACTCAGCCTCGGGGCGTGCCGCAGCGCTAACCGCCGGCCGAGCTCGCCGCGCAAAAAGCTCGCGGCGTGGGTGAGGGCGCTGCGTACCTGCTCGGGCGGCGCACGCCCGGCGAACGGCGTGAAGTAGACGCGCGCCGTCGCCATGTCGGGCGCGACGCTCACCGCGGTGATGGTGACGTTGCCGACGCGCGGATCCTTGATCTCGCGCGCGATCAGCCCCGCCAGCGCGCGCTGGATCTCCGACTCGATGCGGCGATGGCGGGCCTCGCTCATGACAGCGAGCGGGCCACCTCGACGCGCGCAAAGCACTCGATCTGGTCGTTGACGCGCACGTCCTGGTAGTTCTTCACGCCTATGCCGCACTCGGTGCCGGCGCGCACCTCGCTGACGTCGTCCTTGAAACGCCGCAGCGATTCGAGCGCGCCCTCGAAGATGACCACGTTGTCGCGCAGCACGCGGATCGGGTTGTTGCGCCGCACTAGCCCCTCGACCACGAGGCACCCGGCCACCACGCCGAACTTGCTCGAGCGGAATACCTCGCGCACCTGCGCGACCCCGACGATCTGCTCCTTGATCTCCGGCTGCAGCATGCCGGTCATCATCTGTTTCACGTCGTCGATGGCTTCGTAGATGATGCTGTAGTAACGCACCTCGACGCCGGTCTCCTTGACCGCATCGCGTGCACCGGCGTCGGCGCGCACGTTGAAGCCGATGATGAGCGCCTTCGAGGCCGCCGCCAGCTGCACGTCCGACACGGTGATGCCGCCGAGGCCGGTGGCGATCACCTTGACCTGCACTTCCTCGGTGGAGAGCTTCGAGAGCGCCTCGTTGAGCGCCTCGGCGCTGCCCTGCACGTCCGCCTTGATGAGCACCGCCACCACGCCCGCCTTCGCTTCGCCGAGCTGCGAGAACACGTCCTCGGCGCGGATCGTCTGGCGCGCGAGCTTGGTGTCGCGGAACTTGCCCTGGCGATACAACGCCACCTCACGCGCCCGGCGTTCGCTCTCGGCCGCGAGGATCTCGTCGCCGGCATTCGGCGCCGCCGACAGCCCCAGCACGACGACCGGCATCGACGGCGGCGCCTCCTGCACCGGCTTGCCGCTCTCGTCGAACATCGCGCGCACGCGCCCGAACTCCGACCCGGCAATGATCGGATCGCCGACGTGCAGCGTGCCCTTCTTCACCAGCACGGTCGCGACCGCGCCGCGACCCTTCTCGATGGACGACTCGATCACGACGCCGGAGGCGAGCCCGGTCACCGGCGCGCGCAGCTCGAGCACCTCGGCCTGCAGCAGGATCGCTTCCAGGAGCTTATCGACCCCGTCACCGGTGCGGGCCGAGACCGGTACGAAGATGTTCTGGCCGCCCCACTCCTCGGAAATTACCTCCTGCTTGGAGAGCTCGGTGCGCACCCGGTCGGGGTCCGCGTCGCTCTTGTCCATCTTGTTGACCGCGACGACGATCGGAACGTTGGCGGCGCGCGCGTGCTGAATCGCCTCGATGGTCTGCGGCATGACGCCGTCGTCGGCCGCCACTACCAGCACCACCACGTCGGTTGCCTTGGCGCCGCGGGCGCGCATGGCGGTGAAGGCTGCGTGACCCGGAGTGTCCAGGAAGGTGATGACGCCCTTCGGGGTCTCGACGTGATAGGCGCCGATGTGCTGCGTGATGCCGCCGGCCTCGCCCGCGGCCACCTTGGTGCGGCGGATGTAATCGAGGAGCGAGGTCTTGCCGTGATCGACGTGGCCCATGACGGTCACCACGGGTGGGCGCGGCTGTCCCTCCGCTTCCGCCTGCTCGCCCTGCAGGTTCGCCTCGATCTGGTCCTCCTTGAGGAGCTTGGGCGTGTGGCCCATCTCCTCGACCACCAGCACCGCGGTGTCCTGGTCGATGGGCTGATTGATGGTGACCATCACGCCCATGTTCATCAGCACCTTGATGACCTCGGTCGCTTTGACCGCCATCTTCTGGGCGAGCTCGGCCACGGTGATCGTCTCGCCGAGGCCGACCTCGCGCACCACCGGCGCGGTCGGCATCTCGAAGCCATGGCGGCCTTCGGCAGCCGACGCCACCGGCCGCAGCTTCGTGCGGCGCTTCTTCTTGTAGCGCGAACTCACGTCCCCGGTGACGTGCAGCTCCTGCCGCCCGTAGCGCGTGTGCTTGTCGTCGGCGGCCCCGGCCGGGGCTGGTGCTGCCGCCGGCCGCTCGCGCGCCGGCGCCGGCGGTGCCGGCGCTGCGCTGCGCTCGCCGGTGCGCCGCTCGTGCTCCTCGCGCTCGCGCACCCGTCGTGCATCGTCGTCGCGGGCACGCTGCTCGGCGGCATGGCGTGCGTCCTCCTGGGCGCGGCGCCGGGTCTCCTCCTCCTCGGCACGCCGGCGGTTTTCCGCCTCGAGCCGCTCGCGCTCGCGCCGCTCCGCCTCGGCGCGCTCGCTCTCGAGGCGCGCGGCCTCCTCGGCCTCCAGGCGGCGATGGTCGAGCTCGTCCTGCTGCACGCGCGCCTGCTCCTGCAGCACGTCGCGCTTGATGTAGGTGCGCTTTTGGCGCACCTCGACGTTGACGGTGCGCGCGCGCCCCTGCGCGCTCGCGAGCTTCAGCTCGCTCTGGGTCTTGCGCTTGAGCGTGATCTTGCGCGGCGCGCCGTCGCCGTCGGATTCGCTGCCGTGGCTGCGCCGCAGATGTGTGAGGAGCTCCAGCTTCGCCTCGTCGCTGATGCGCGCCTCGGGGCCCTCCACCTTGATGCCGGCCTGGTCGAGCTGCACCAGCAGCCGGTCGACCGGCACCTTGAGGACTTCGGCAAACTGCGAAACGGTCACTTCAGCCATTGACTCAACCTCGTTCGCTCGGCCGTCACTGTCCCGCCTCGAACCACGGGGCGCGCGCGGTCATGATGAGCTTCGCGGCCTTCTCGGCCGCCAGACCCTCGATGTCGGCGAGCTCGTCGACCGACTGCTCGGCGAGATCCTCGCGGGTGCGCACGCCGCGGCGCGCAAGCGCCAGCGCCAGGTCCGGGCTCATGCCCTCGAGCAGCAGCAGATCCTCCGCCGGCATCGACTGATCGAGCGTCTCCTCGCTGGCGATCGCCTGAGTGAGCAGCACGTCGCGCGCCCGGTTGCGCAGCTCCTTGACGATGTCTGCGTCGAATTCCTGGATCGCGGCGAGCTCGGCCTGCGGCACGTAGGCGATCTCCTCGATGGTGGAGAAGCCCTCCTGCGCCAGGATGGTCGCGACATCGGCGTCGACGTCGAGCTGCTTCATGAAGTTCTGCACCAGCTCTTTCGACTCGGTCTCGCTCTTGGCTTCCGCGTCCGACTCGGTCATCACGTTCAGGTCCCAGCCGGTCAGCTGGCTCGCGAGGCGGATGTTCTGGCCGCCGCGGCCGATGGCCTGCGAGAGCTTCTCCTCGCTGACCGCGATGTCCATGCTGTGCGAGTCCTCGTCGACCACGATCGACATGACCTCCGCGGGCGACATGGCGTTGATCACGAACTGGGCCGCGTTGTTGTCGTACGGAATGATGTCGACGCGTTCGCCGGCGATCTCGTTCGACACCGCCTGCACGCGCGAGCCGCGCATGCCGACGCAGGCGCCCACCGGGTCGATACGCGGGTCGTTGCTGCGCACCGCGATCTTGGCGCGCACGCCCGCGTCGCGCGCCGCGGCGAGGATCTGGATCAGGCCCTGGCCGACCTCGGGCACCTCGAGCTTGAAGAGCTCGATCAGGAACTCGGGCGCCGTGCGCGTCAGGAACAGCTGCGGCCCGCGCGGCTCCGAGCGCACCTCCTTGAGAAACGCCTTGATGCGGTCCTGGGGTTTGGCCTGCTCGCGCGGGATCATGTCGGTGCGCGGCACGAAGCCCTCGGCATTGCTGCCGAGGTCGACGTAGATGCCGTTGCGGTCGACGCGCTTGACGATGCCGCTCACCAGCGTGTTGACGCGGTCGCGGTAGGCGTCGACGACCTGGGCGCGCTCGGCCTCGCGCACCTTCTGCACGATCACCTGCTTGGCCTGCTGCGCCGCGATGCGGCCGAAGGCCACCGATTCGATCGGCTGCTCGACGAAGCCCCCGACCTCGGCCTTCGGATCGACGTCGATGGCGTCCTCGAACCGCAGCTCGCGCTCGGGTACCTCGAGCTCCTTGGAGTCGTCGGCGAACGCCTTCCAGCGCCGGAACGTCTCGTAATCGCCGCTCTTGCGGTCGATCGCCACGCGCACGTCCCACTCCTCGCCGTGCTTCTTGCGGGTCGCGGACGCGAGCGCGGCTTCGAGCGCCTCGAAGATCACTTCCTTGTCGACGCCTTTCTCATTGGAGACGGCGTCGACCACCATCAGAATTTCCTTGTTCACTCTCTCTTACCTCTGCGCCTCGAGGCTGCAGCCCGCTCACGGGGCGAGCCGCGCCTTGCCAATCTCCGTAAATCCCACCCTCACCTGCTCACGATCGACCGCCAGCTCGATGCCGGCCGCACCCACCGACACGAGCGTGCCGGTGTAGCGCCGCCGCCCGTCGCGCGGCTCCTTCAGCTCGACAAACACCCGCGAGCCGACGAAGCGCCCGAAGTGCTCCGGCGTCCGCAGCACGCGGTCGAAGCCGGGCGAGGACACCTCGAGCGCGTACGCACCCGCGATCGGGTCGTCCACGTCGAGCAGCGCCGACACCTCGCGGCTCACCCGCTCGCAGTCATCGAGCCGCACGCCCTGCGGCGCATCTATGAAGAGCCGCAGCACGCCGCGCCGGTGTCCGGAGGCATACTCGAGCTCGACCAGCTCGAACCCGAGCCGTGCCACCAGCGGCTCGAGCAGACTCAGCAACCGCTCGCGCAAAGGTCCCGTCACTGCCTCAACCCGTCCGCCCGACTCAAACAAAAATGGGCCCCAAGGCCCATCCCACCGATCCACAACCTCCCGATATGGGGGCTGAAAATAAAAAAGCCCCCTCGGGGGCTTTCCGTTCACATGCTGTCGGGGGCACCGCGCATCCCGTAGGTCACACCCCTTTGGGGCACGCAGCACCAGCCACCCGTCCCCCGGTGACCCTCGAGCGGTCAGACCGACACGCCCGAAGCCCGATCGGGGGGCCGCGCATTCTACCCAAACCCCGCCGGCAGGGGAACCCGCAGGTATGATTCGCGCCTTGGCGTGCTGGCGCCCGGCTGCGACCCGGGCCAAGCGGACCGCCGAGTCAAGCCCCGCCGAGGTGATTCATATGAATGATGCTTCCGCCCCGCCGATCGTGCGCGCCCCGCGCGGTGCGACCCTGAGCTGCCGCAGCTGGCTGACGGAGGCGCCGCTGCGCATGCTGATGAACAATCTCGACCCGGAGGTCGCCGAGCGCCCCGCCGAGCTGGTCGTCTACGGCGGCATCGGCAAGGCGGCGCGCAACTGGGAGTGCTTCCGGCAGATCGTGGCGGCGCTGCGCGCGCTCAAGGACGACGAGACGCTCCTCGTTCAGTCGGGCAAGCCCGTCGGGGTTTTCCGCACTCATCCGGACGCGCCCCGCGTGCTGCTCGCCAACTCGAACCTCGTGGCCCGCTGGGCCGACTGGGAGCACTTCAACGCGCTCGATCGCAAGGGCCTCATGATGTTCGGGCAGATGACCGCGGGGTCCTGGATCTATATCGGCAGCCAGGGAATCGTCCAGGGCACCTACGAAACGTTCGTGGAGATGGGCCGGCAGCACTTCGGCGGCAACCTCGCCGGCCGGTGGATACTGACGGCGGGCCTGGGCGGCATGGGCGGAGCGCAGCCGCTCGCCGCCACCATGGCGGGCGCCTCGATGCTGGCGGTGGAGTGCCGGGCGGAGCGGATCGCGAAGCGACTGCAGACCCGCTACCTCGACGTCGAGGCGAAGAGCCTCGATGAGGCGCTCACCGTTCTCGAGCGTGCGCGTCAGGCCGGCAAGCCGGTCTCCGTCGGACTCCTCGGCAATGCCTGCGAGGTGCTCCCCGAGCTCCTCGCACGCGGTGTGCAGCCCGATGCCGTCACCGACCAGACCTCGGCCCACGATCCGGTGAACGGCTACCTGCCGCGCGGCTGGACGCTCGAGCAATGGGACCGGCTGCGCCGCGAGAATCCCGCGCAAGTCGCCGCCGAGGCACGCACTTCGATGGCGCATCATGTCGAGGCGATGCTGGCGTTCCAAAAACTCGGCATTGTCGTGTTCGACTACGGCAACAACCTGCGCCAGGTGGCGTTCGACGCCGGCGTCAAGGACGCGTTCGCCTTCCCGGGCTTCGTGCCGGCGTACATGCGCCCGCTGTTCTGCCGCGGTATGGGTCCGTTCCGCTGGGCGGCGCTCTCGGGCGAGCCCGAGGACATCTACCGCACCGACGCCCGGGTGCGCGAGCTCCTGCCCGAGGACAAGCACCTGCACCACTGGCTCGACATGGCCCGTGAGCGCATCCAGTTCCAGGGCCTGCCGGCGCGCATCTGCTGGGTGGGACTCGGCGACCGGCACCGCCTCGGGCTCGCGTTCAACGAGATGGTGGCGCGCGGGGAGCTCAAGGCACCGATCGTCATCGGCCGCGATCATCTGGATTCCGGCTCGGTCGCCAGCCCCAACCGCGAGACCGAGGCGATGCGCGACGGCTCGGACGCGGTCGCCGACTGGCCGCTGCTCAACGCGTTGCTCAACACCGCGAGCGGTGCCAGCTGGGTGTCGATCCATCACGGCGGCGGCGTCGGCATGGGCTACTCGCAGCACGCCGGTGTCGTGATCGTCTGCGACGGCACCGAGGCGGCGGCGCGCCGCATCGAGCGCGTGTTGTGGAACGATCCGGCGAGCGGCGTCATGCGCCACGCCGACGCCGGCTACGAGGCCGCCATCGCGTGCGCACGCGACAAGGGGCTCAACCTGCCGTTCCTCGCCGCCTCCCGCTGACGGGCCGCGCGTGGGGGAAGCGCTCAAGCTCTGGCGCAACGCGCGGCTCGCCACCTGCGACCCGTCACTCGGCCGGATCGACCCGGGAGCGTTCCTCACCCGCGGCGGGCGCATCGAGTGGCTGGGCGAGGAGGCGGCGCTGCCGCCGGCGGCCGGCGCCGAGGTGCACGACCTCGGGGGCGCCTGGGTGACGCCCGGGCTGATCGACTGTCACACGCACCTGGTGTTCGCCGGCACGCGAGCCGCCGAGTACGCGGAGCGGCTGCGCGGGCGCTCCTACGAGGAGATCGCGCGCGCCGGCGGCGGCATCCTCTCGAGCGTGCGCGCCGTGCGCGCCGCGAGCGAGGAGCAGCTGTTCGAGACAAGCGCGCCGCGGCTCGCGGCGCTGCTCGCCGAAGGCGTCACCACCGTCGAGATCAAATCCGGCTACGGCCTGACGCTGGCGGATGAGGCGAAGATGCTGCGCGTGGCGCGCGCGCTCGGACGCGCCTTCCCGGTGACGGTGCGCACGACGCTGCTCGCGGCGCACACCCTGCCCCCCGAGTACCGCGGGCGCCCCGACGACTACATCGACGACATCGCGCGCGAGTGGCTGCCGGCGCTCTCACGCGAGGGACTTATCGATGCGGTGGATGTGTTCTGCGAGCGCATCGCCTTCGACACCGCCCAGGCGGAACGGCTGTACGCCGCGGCCCGCGCGCTCGGCGTACCGGTGAAGATGCACGCTGAGCAGCTCTCCAACCTCGGCGGTACGCTGCTCGCCACCCGTTACGGGGCCCTCTCCTGCGACCATCTCGAGTACGCCGGTGAGGCCGAGGCCGCAGCGCTCGCGCGCGCGGGCACGGTGGCGGTGCTGCTGCCCGTGGCCTTCTATTGCCTCGCGGCTGAGCGCAAGCCGCCGGTCGCGGCGCTGCGGACCGCGGGGGCTGCGCTCGCGGTCGCGAGCGACTGCAATCCGGGGTCCGCACCCGGCGCCTCGCTCCTCACCGCCATGAGCATGGCAACCCGGCTTTTCGGCCTCACCGCCGAGGAAGCGCTCGCAGGCACGACGCGCCACGCGGCGCGCGCGCTCGGGCTCGACGCCGGGAGTGGCACGCTGGCCGCGGGTAAGGCCGCCGACTTCGTGGTCTGGAGCGTGGGCTCGCCGGAGGAGCTCGGTTACTGGATTGGCTTCAATCCCCGCCGCACGGTGGTGCGCGCGGGCGAGGTGCTGCGATGGCCGAATCCGACTCCCTGAAACTCGGCGACCGGCCGCTGCGGCTCGCGGACCTGCGGCGCGTGTACGAGCGCCCGGTGACCGTGCAGATCGAGCCCACCTCGCTCAGCGCGGTGCGCGCCGCGCATACCGCAACCGCGAGGCTCGCCGCGGCCGAGACGCCCGCGTACGGCATCAACACCGGCTTTGGCCTGCTGGCGCAGACGCGCATCCCGGCAGCGCAGCGCACGCTGCTGCAGCGGAACATCATCCTCTCGCACTCAAGCGGCGTCGGCCCGATGCTCGAGGACCCGATCGTGCGGCTGACGCTGGTGTTGAAACTGGCGAGCCTGCTGCAGGGATTCTCGGGCGTGAGCGTCGAGCTGGTGCGCTTTCTCGAGAGCCTCATCAACTCCGGCCTGTATCCGTGCATGCCGGCGCAGGGCTCGGTGGGAGCCTCGGGCGACCTCGCGCCGCTCGCCCATCTGTCGCTGAGCGTACTCAGCCAGGGGCAGATCCGCCGCCACGGCGAGGTGCTGCCGGCCGCCGAAGCGCTCGCGCAGGAGGGACTCACGCCGCCGACACTCGGACCGAAAGAGGGCTTGGCGCTCCTCAACGGCACGCAGGTGTCGACCGCGCTGGCGCTCGCGGGGCTCTTCGAGCTCGAGACGGCGTTCGCCGCCGCGGTGGTGAGCGGCATGCTGTCGCTCGATGCGCTCGCCGGCAGTGACGTGCCGTTCGATCCGCGCATCCAGCACCTGCGTGGCCACGACGGCCAGGCGCGCGTCGCGCAATTGTGCCGCGAGCTGCTCGCCGGCAGCGAGATCCGCGAGTCGCACCGCAGCTGCGGCCGCGTCCAGGATCCCTATTCACTGCGCTGTCAGCCGCAGGTCATGGGCGCGTGTCTCGATCTGATGACGCAGCAGGCCACGACGCTCGCCGTAGAAGCCAACGCCGTCACCGACAACCCGCTGATCTTTCCGGACACCGGCGAGGCTCTCTCGGGCGGCAACTTCCATGCCGAGCCGGTGGCCTTCGCGGCCGACATCCTCGCGCTCGCCTGCGTCGAGGTCGCCTCGCTCGCCGAGCGGCGCATCGCGCTGCTCGTCGATCCGAAGATGAGCGGTCTGCCGCCGTTCCTCGCCCCCGACAGCGGGGTGAACTCCGGTTTCATGATGGCGCAGGTGACCGCCGCAGCGCTGGTCGCGGAAAACCGCATGCTCTGCCACCCCGCGAGCGTCGACAGCATCCCGACGTCCGCCAACCAGGAGGACCACGTCAGCATGGCGACACACGGCGCGCGGCGTCTGCTCACGATGGCGCAGAACACCCTCACGGTCGCCGCGATCGAGTTGCTCGCCGCGGCCCAGGGAGTCGATCTGCGGCTGCCGCTGAAGACCTCGGCGCGACTCGGGCAGGCGCAGGCTGCGCTGCGCCTCAAGGTGCCGTTCGCGAAGAGTGACCGGCTCTTGGCGCTCGACATCGAGGCCGCGCTCGCCGTCGTGCGGCTGCATGATGTGCAGTCGCTTGCCGCGCCGCTGCTGCCGAGCCGGCGCTGACGAATAGCAATGAGGTGAGCGGCCGCGCCCGGACACGGCCCCGCTTATGCTTGCGCTACGTCCTGGACCGTCAGACGGCGACGTAGCGCTTGGCGGACTGCTCCGGCGGAGTCTCAGCCGAGTCGGAGCGCTCGCTCGGATCCGACTGCTGCTCGCGCTTGATGCGCTCGTAAATCTCTTCGCGGTGAACCGCAACGTTCTTCGGCGCGTTGATGCCGACGCGGACCTGATTTCCCTTGACCCCCAGGACCGTGATCGTAACGTCGTCCCCAATCATGACGGTCTCGCCGACCCGTCGGGTGAGAATGAGCATTTCCAGTCCCCTCGTTATAATTCTCGGCTTGTCGCGACGCTTTCAGGCGCGTCGTGTCCGTGCCGCATGCCCGTGCCCCTTGCATGGGTATCTGCGAAATGTACCCGTAAATCCCTTTAAAGAGAAATTGCACCCGCGGCCAAAGCGCGCTGGCGCTTGAATATTTCCGCCGTTTACCTTGAACGCCCGGCCCTTTCCGGGCGCCGCCACCCCCGAGGCCCGAAGCAAGGCCCGGGTGGCCGGGAGTGTGCTGCAGCGCACGAGCTACAGGCAGCCGAGCGTCAGGCTCCGGGCGCCTGAAACCCGCGCTCGCGGTAAGTGAGCACCAGCGTGTCACGCACACCCCGCTGGTCGCGGGAGCGAATCGGCGTCGTTTCGTGAATGACGCGCGCATCGTCGAGCAGCAGCACCGACCAGGGCTCGCGCATGGTGAAGCGTAGCCCGCTGGAGCCGGCCGCATCGAACACACGCGTCTCGCCGCCCTCGATGTCGCGCCGGGCCGCAAGCACGAGCGCGACGAAGTCCACGCCGTCGCGGTGTGCGCCCTCGGGGGTCGGGCGGCCAATCCCGTGCGCGGTATCGATGCGGAACTGATGCGCCTCGATGTACCAGCGAGCGACCGGGCGCATAGCCGCAAACAACTCGCCGATCCCGCCCACCAGGCCGCGCCATGCGCTCGAGCCGACGACCGCCGGCGCGATGGGCTCGAACCAGCGCTCGATGCCGCCGTGCAGCGCGTTGTAGGCCGTCGGCTGCCAGTGGGCCCGGTGCGCGACAGCTTCCAGTGCGCGCGTCCCGGGAGTCTGCACGAAGCAGCTGTGGCGGCGTGTGCGATAACTGCCGCCATCGCGCAGGTACGTGTCGCGCGGCAGATCTGCCCAGCTCGCGAGGCATGCGTCGAGCCCGGCAGTGTCCACACCGAGCGCCTCGCGGGCCGCGGCCGCGCTCAGGTGCGCGTACCCCGCGCGCGTGAGCGCCGAGACTACCGGGGCGTGTGCGGCAGGGGGCGGCACCACGACTTGCGCCATCGGCGACTTGTACCATCCGTGAGACCAATGCGCCATGATCGGTGCGGTGAGCCTGAGTGCGCGCCCCTGGCTACTCCTCATCGCCTTCGCCATGGCGGGCTTCGCCGCGCCGACGCACGCCGGGCTCCCGGTGCTGCATCTCGAGTCCGACCCGGCGGATTTCGCAGTCGGCGGCGCGGCCATCCAAGAGTGGATAGAACGTTCGGCGCGCATCGTCGCCGCCTACTACGGCGGCTTCCCGGTAACGGACCTCACCGTGCATCTCATCGCGATGCCGGGCGACGGCATAGACGGCGGTACGACGTACGGCACGCCGCGCGCCTTCATCCGGCTTCGCGTGGGACGTGACGTCACCGAGCCGCAGCTGCTCGCCGACTGGGTGCTGGTGCACGAGATGACGCACCTGGCGCTTCCGGACGTCGGCGAAGAGCACGCCTGGCTGTCCGAGGGACTCGCGACATACATAGAAGGAGTCGCGCGGGTGCAGGCGGGCAATCGCGCCGAAACCGACGTCTGGGAAGAAGAGCTCCGCTCGATGCCACGGGGACTGCCGCAGCCCGGCGATCAGGGTCTCGACCACACCCATACCTGGGGACGCACCTACTGGGGCGGGGCGATGTTCTGCCTGCTCGCCGACGTCGACATCCGCCGTCGCACTCACAACCGCCTGGGGCTGCAGGACGCGGTGCGGGCCATCCTGCGCGCGAGCGGCGGGCTCGGGACCGACTGGCCGATCGCACGCGTGCTGCGCACCGGAGACGCCGCGGTCGGTACCTCGACGCTCGAGGATCTCTACGCGCAGATGCGCGACACCCCGGTCACTCCGAACCTGCCCCGCCTGTGGCACGAGCTCGGCGTCGATCCGCAAGGCACGGCCGTGCGTCTCACGCAGGATGCACCGCTCGCTGCGGTCCGCCTCGCCATCATGCGGGGGAATAAAACCCCGTCATGACTGCGGTCACCGCGATCGCGCCCGAGATCAGCAGGTACTCCGCGGTCATCGATAGGCGCAGCGTGCGCAATGCCCGCGCTTTCCCGCGCTCGATCTGTGGCACCAGGCGCAGCCGGTTCAATGCGGCGAGCCCCATCAGCAGCACGAACAGTGCCACCTTGAAAAGCAGCAAGCGCCCGTAGGGCTCGAGAAGCGCGGCCGTGTCGGGCAGCAGCAGCACCGCCAATACGGCGCCCGCGAGCGCGATCAGCGGCACGAGCCGGACGGCGGCGGCCGAGAAGCGCGCGAGCACTGCGGCCGCCGTGCGCAGCTCCTCGGCGCGCATCACCTGCGCCAGCGGCCACAGCGCGCCGAACCAGAAAGCCAGCACCAGGACGTGTGCCATGAGCAGCGGCGCGAGCTGCCAGCGGTAGGCGCTCACCGAGGTGTGTCCACTGAGAGTGAACGAGCCGGCAGCGAGCACCACGCCCGCGAGCGCGAGGCCCGTGCGCACGCGCCCGGTCGGCTGCGCGCCGGTCCCGGCCATCGCCACGACGAGACACAAGAGTGCGATGGCCCGTACAGCGATTGAGCGTGCGGTCGAGGCACCGAGCGCCACGCGCAGCAGCGCGGGGTCCGTCACTCCGGACCAGTCGCCCGCCATGCGGGCCAGCTCGAGCAGGCACTGCAGAATTAGGACCACGAGTGCGAGGCACGCGGCGTTGCGCGCGAGCCGCGCGATGCCGCTCGCCGAGTGCGCCAGCCCGCGTCCGAATGCGATCGCGAAGAGCGCAGCGCCCGCCGACTGCAGCAACAGCGCGAAGACCAGAGCCCGCACGAGCCCCCACAGGACGTCGGTCATTGCAGACAGCGTAGCGTGGCGCTTAAGTTAATGAGAGGGCCCGCACAATTTCACACACTTGCCCTGCGCCCACGCGTTGCAGCATGGCAGCACTTGGGACATCATCGGCGTCGAGAGTCTGCTCAGGGAACGGCATGACACAACCACGCATTTCGCGTCTGGCGGCCCTCGCCGCTACGTTCTCCCTCGCCGGTCTCTGCGGGGTCTTCGCCGGCTGCTCGACCAGCACCGACGTGTCTGCGATCGGCAACACCCCTGCCCTTTACTCTCATGTTTATGTGACCGCGCAGGCCGTGTGGTTCAACCACAGTGCTACCGCGGGCCCGGATGACGACGGCTGGGTGAAGTTCCCGCTGTCGACACCCGCGACCGTGGATCTGGTGGCGGATTCGGACTCCAACGGCACCTTCGGCAACCTCGTCACCGGACTGCGGCTCGAGCCCGGCACCTACTCGCAGATCCGGCTGATCCCGGTCGATGCAACGATGGCACTCACCAGCTCGGCACAGGCTCTCGGCGCCGTCTATAACATGGAGGCCGATTACGTCAATGCGAGCGGCGTGACCGTGCAGGCCCCTCTGCAGATCCTGAACCCCGACAAGGGAATCGGTATCCAGACATCTCTCTCCGTACCGATCGGCAGCATTGGCGCGGGACTGAGCTCCGTCGCTTCCTCTGCCGGTACGTCTGGCACGACGCCGGACACGAGTTTCGGCTCGACCGAAACGACGACGCCGACAACCACGGGCACGGGGCTGGGGATCGGCAGCTCGAGCTCGACGACCACCACGGTCGCCAATTTCACCTTCAGCTTCGATGGCGCCCGCGACCTCGTCATGTTCAGCTACGGCGGCAATACGGGCGTGCTGTACAGCTCGCACGGCAGCGCCTATGACCTGTCGCAGGCCGGCGGCATCACCGGGCAGCTGACCCTCACCAACCTGACCGGGATCACCGGCCCCACGGGACTTCCCGACATCTACGTGAACGCGGAGCTCGTGACCCCGGACAACTCACGGCACTTCGTGGTCGCGAGCGCCCCGGTGAACTCGGATGGCTCATTCACGCTCTACCCGCTCGCGGTCAACTCCTCGACCAACAGCCCTGACACCTACGACATCGTGATCCATGGCCCCGGGATCGCCACCATCATCGTCAAGGACATCCAGGTCTTCATGACCTCGAGCCTCGATTCGCTCAACTCGAGCTCCTCGAGCTCGCTCGGTTCCCTGGACGACGAGACGTCGTCACTGGGCAGCACTACGAATTCGACGACCTCGGGCACGACGACCCCGTCCGGTACAACGGGCCTGAGCCTGTTCGGCTCGACGTCCGCGACCTCCACCACGACCAGCACCGGGGCCAATGTCATCACGCCGCAGAACCTGGTGTCGATCGGCACGCTGATCCCGCGCCAGGCAACCAGCTATGTGGCGAACATCACGACCTCGGCCAGCGCACCTCTGCCGGCGGGCGCCGAGATCGCCTTCTACCAGACACTGCCCGGCTCGGACGAGCTGCCCTACGTGATCGAGCGCAGCGCCATCGACCCGATCAATCAGGTACTGGCGACCCCGCAGCAGCTCTCGACCGGCACCGTGGACTCGGGGACATTCAATAACGAGAACACCACTGATAACGTCAACGGCGCCGACACTACAGACATTACCGACACCGTCGACACGACCAGCACCACCACGAGCACGAACACCAGCGGGACCCTCGTCACCGTCGTGAGCGCCTCGCCCAAGGAGGGCACCGGCAGCTACCAGGTGGCCGCGGATGCGCCGTTCTACGCCTACGGAGCGCTGGGGACCAAGGTGTCGATGCCGGCAAGCGCGGCCTCCGCTTCGGTCACGACCCCCGTGCAGGAGGTCAGCGTGGGTGCGCTCTCGCTCGCGAGCGGCAACAACCCGGTGACGATCGATGTGGAGGTGAAGGAGGCGAGCCCGGGCAAGTACAACGCGGGCGAAGTGCTCATCGGCACCAACGGCCAGCTGGTGGCGTCGGCCTCGCTCACTGCGGCGCTGCAGGGCGGCGGCGGCACCGTCGTGCTCGACAAAGTGCCGGGCGGCACGTCCGCGTCGGTCTACTACGTGACGGTCGTGGCGTGGAATTCGGCCAATCCGCAGGCGACCTTCACCCGGCAATGGTCCGAGACCGCTCTGAATCTCGCCACGAGCGGGTCCGCCAGCCTGCAGCTGACCCTCGACTAGGACCTCCGGGCGGGAACGGCCAGACCACCGGGCGGGAAAGCGGCGCACCCGCTACACTTGGCCCCCTTTCGGGTCGTTAATTTAAGCAAGTCACTGTAATTGCGGTGAACGCCGGGCTCGTCGGTCTCTCTAAGGGACCGATACACGCGTCGGCAAGGCGCTTTGAAGGGGATACATCGGATGCGAGTGGTTGGCAGCTGCCTGGCATGGCGGTTCAAGTGGTTGTGCGCCCCGGTGCTGGGAACGATGGCGCTTCTGGCCGGATGCAGTTACGGCTCCAATATCATCTACGGTACGCCTGTCATCACCATCGGTGATGTGAGCGGGGACTTCAGCAGCTATATCGTCGAGATTGACGAGATCACGTTCACCCGCAACGATGGTCTCGTCGTAGAGCCGCTGGCCACCACCGAGGAGGTGGATCTCGCGAAGCTCAGCAACATGACGGAGCTGCTCGAGGCACCGGCGTTTCCGTACGGTACCTACACCTCCATGACGCTGATCCTCGACTACACGTCGCCCAATATCACCGTCGACGTCGGCGGGACAGTCGAGCCTGTGGCGCCGGTCGATACCACCGGCGAGCCGATGTCGGCCACCACGGTGACCGTCAACTTCGATGCGCAGCACCCGCTCGTCATCAGTCCGAATCAGTCGACGGCGTTTGCGATCGATATCGATCTGGCGGCCATGAATACCCTCAACCTGACCGCCAACCCGATGACTGTGACCGTGCAGCCGTTTATGTCGGCTTCGGTGGTCCCCGTGGCCCAGACCGGCACGATACGCGCCCGCGGCCTGACGGTCGTCTCCGACCCCACCTCCGGCTACTACATCATGAACATCCGGCCGTTCGCGGACCTGGTTTCGGCTCTCGGCGCCCTGACCGTCAACGCGAGCGCCACGACGTACTTCAACATCAACGGCCACGTGTTTGTCGGCAACGCGGGACTCCAGACCCTGACCAACACCAACCTCACCAACACACCGGCTGTCGCCTACGGCACCCTCGATGATCTCTCGGGCATCACACCGACCTTCAATGCCACCGCGGTTTACGTCGGCACCAGCGAGGAAAGCGAGCTCGCCGACTACGTGACCGGAACAGTGTCCGCGATCAGCGGCGACACGCTGACGATCAAGGGCACAAGCTACCTGAATCGGTACGGCGAACTCTTTTATTACAACACAAGCCCCGTGACCATCGCCTCCGACACGCCGGTCTTCGAGGACGGCGTCGCAGCCACGGGACTCGGGCCGAAGTCGATCTCGATCGGCCAGCAGGTCGCCATCGGCGGCCAGGCCACCACGAACTCCTCGACCGGCGACCTCATATCGCTCGACGCCACCGAGGGGCTGGTGCGGCTGCAGCCGACCCAGCTGTGGGGCACTCTCAACTCCGCCACTACCGGCAGCATCTCCCTGGACCTGCTGTCAATCGAAAACTTCGAGCCCGCCGAATTCAACTTCACGGGCACCGGCAGCACCGCCGCCGACGACGCCGTCGCGAGCAGCTACGGCGTCGACACCGGCGCGCTCAACGAGAGTGCGCTTGCTGCAGGCAGCCTGCTGCAGGTGAACGGGCTCGTGACCCCGCTCGGCACAGCGCCGCCGGATTTCACGGCAACGTCCGTGACCCAGGCAAGCACGCTGCCGTCGAAGATGGTGTTCGAGTTCGGCAGCAACGGCGCCGCCGTCGCGGATCCGTTCCTGCAGCTCTCGACCGGCGGCATTGTCATGGACTTCGCACTGGCCGATTCCATCCACTACATCCAAAACGGTCCCAACAAGATCAACCTGACGTCGCAGGCACAGGTACCGACCGTCACATTCGCCTCGGGCACCACCTTGATCCTTGCGGTCGGCACCGCCGACACGGAAATCGACACGTTCAACGAGGCGGCCTCCTTCGTCACCGAGATAGAGGCCTTCCGCGGCGCCGGCGATCTCGTCTATCGGGTGGTTTGCGTGGGCCAGTACAACGCCGCAACGAACACGTTCGTTGCGACCAAGATCGACGTGGCACTCGTGCAGCCGGCCTGAGCGCGGCACTCCGCTAGCCCATGCCCTGGAAACGGCGTCCCTTCAGCGGCGGCAGTCTCGCGCGCGCACTCACGATCGCCGATCTGCGGGAGCTGGCGCGGCGGCGGGTGCCGCACTTCGTGTTCGAGTACGTCGAAGGCGGCGCGGAGGATGAGGCGACGCTGCGCGGCAACCGCATGGCCTTCGACCGGCTGCGCCTCGTGCCGCACACCCTCGTCGATACGTCCGCACGGCATCTGCGTACCACCATTCTCGGACGCCCGGCGAACGCGCCGCTGGTCATCGCGCCCACGGGGCTCAACGACATGCTCAACGCGGAGGGCGACGTCGGACTGGCGCGCGCCGCCGCCAGGCTCGGCATTCCCTACACGCTGAGCTCGCTGTCGACGACGCGCCTCGAGGACGTGGCTGCGCGTGCCGGCGGGCGGCTGTGGATGCAGCTGTACGTGATGAAGGAGCGTGCCATCGCGCGCGACATCATGCAGCGCGCGGCCGCGGCCGGCTACGAGGCGCTGGTGTTCACCACCGACGCCAACATATGGGGCAGCCGCGAGTGGGATCAGCGCAACTACCGCTCACCGGGAAGACCGACGCTGCGCACTGCGCTCGACAGCCTGCGCCACCCGCGCTGGCTGATCGAGGTTCTCGGCCGCAACGGCGTGCCGCGGTTCCGCAACCTCGAGGGCTTTCTGCCGCCGGGCGGGGCGTCCGCTGTGGGCGGCAGCACCATCCTGCCGAAGATGTTCGAGGCGACCATCACCTGGGACGACATCGCCTGGATCCGCGATTACTGGAAAGCCAAGCTCCTCATCAAGGGTGTGCTCAACGCCGGCGACGCCGAACACGCGCTCGCCCTGGGGTGCGACGGCATCGTGGTCACCAACCACGGCGGGCGGCAGCTCGATCACTGCGTGGCGACGATCGAGGTGCTGCCGGAGATCGCCGCCGCGGTTGGCGGCCGCCTGCCGATCATCATCGACAGCGGCTTCCGGCGCGGCACCGATATCGTCAAGGCGCTGGCGCTCGGCGCCGAGGCGGTGCAGCTCGGACGGGCGATGGTCTACGGCCTGGGCGCCGGCGGCTCGGCGGGCGTCGATCGGGCGCTGCAGATCATCACCACGGAGTTGTACCGGGCGCTCGGTCTCCTCGGCTGCAACTCGGTCGCCGAGCTCGGCGCGCAGCACGTGCATCACGTTTGGCCGATCAGCGCTCCGGTGACTTGAGCAGCTCCTCGAGATACTGCTTCCAGAGCGCCGCCACGGTATGCGAGCCGTGGCCGCGGGTCTTGTCGCTGTAGGGAATGACGATCGCGCGCCCGTGCGGCACACGGACGATTTCGTGCTCGAGGATGCCGAGCTCGGGTGGATTGACGAGGTCGTCGGCGCTGTTGACCGCAAGGAGCGGTGCCTGGATCCGCTCCAGATCCGGCCCCGGATCGTAGTCGCGCGAGGCGGCGAATGCGTACAGCACGTCGTTGGCGTCGTGAGTTCGCTGCTCCTCGTCGACGTAGGCATCGATCACCTCATCGGCGCGCGCCAGCGTCGGCGCTTCCTGCTCGCGCAGCACGGGATTGCTGCTCATGAGCCAGAGCATCTCGATAGCGGTACGGAGCGAGGACGGCTGGGTGCGATAGTTGCCACCGTCCCACGCCGGGTCGTTGCGGATCGCGTCGATCACGATGCGGCGGAACACGCGGTTGCGCCCGGAGATCTGCGCGGGGACCGAGGCGAGCGGCATGAGCGCGTCCATGAAGTCCGGGTGCTCCTCGCCCCACATCCAGGTCTGCATGCCGCCCATCGAAGTGCCCATGACGAGACGCGCGTGGTTGACCTTGAGTCCCTGCGTCAGGAGCAGGAACTGCGCCTGCACCATGTCGCGGTAACCGTAGTGCGGAAAGTGCGCGCGCAGGCCGTCGCTCGGCCTGCTCGACTTGCCGTGTCCGATGCCATCGGGCAGCACGATGAAGTAGTGTGCGGCGTCGAGTGGCTCGCCGGGTCCGAAGAGCTCCCCGGCAAATATCGGGCGCAGGAATTGGGCGCCGCTGCCCGTGGTGCCGTGCATGATGAGCACGGCGTTGCGCACCACGCCGTGCGCATCGCGGCGCGGCGTACCGAGCGCGTAGTAGTGGATACGCAACTGCGGGAGCGACTCCCCGGAGGTGAACTTGAAGTCGCGGATGAGATAGTCACCCTCGGCGGGCTTCGGGTAGTCGGCTGCAAGGGCCGCACCCCCGAGCCACGCCACTACCGCGAGCAGCGCCGTCGCCGCAAGCGCGCCGGGCCGCGGCGGTCTCATGCGGCGCTTCCGCCGAGCCGGCTCTTCACCCACTCGTCCATCACCGTCGCGAGCACCGACAGCGGCATGGGCGCTGCCGTGAGTCCGGCATCGTGGAAATCGCGGATATCGAACTTCGCACCGAGCCGCCGCCGCGCGTCCGCCCGCAGCGCCAGCCACTTGGTCTGGCCGACCTTGTAGCTCGTCGCCTGCCCGGGCCACACGCAATAGCGCTCGACCTCGGAAGTCATGGCACTGCGATTGTCGCCGGTGGTCTCTACCATGTAGTCGATCGCGCGCTCCCGGCTCCAGCCCTTGACGTGAATTCCGGTGTCCACGACGCAGCGCGCCGCGCGGAACAGCATCGATTGCAGCAGGCCGAGGCGCCCGAGCGGGTCGGAGTCGTACAGGCCCATCTCGTCGGCCAGCTGCTCGGCATAGAGCGCCCAGCCCTCGGTATTGGCGGAAAAGCCGCCGCCGGCCTTACGGATCAGCGGCAGGTCCGGCATCTCGAGCACCAGAGCCAGCTGGAAGTGATGCCCGGGCTCCGACTCGTGATAAATGAGCGTCGGCAGCTTCCAGCGCGACCACTCGCTGGTGTCGCGCAGATTGATGTAGAAGGCGCCGGGACGCGAGCCGTCGAGCGCCGGGCGCTGGTAATAGCCGCCGGGGGCGCCCGCCTGGGTGTAGACCGGGACGCGCCGTACCTCGACGGGGGCCTTCGGCATGATGCGGAAGTACTTCGGCAGGTGCGGCTGCAGGGCTTTGATCAGGCCGTTGCAGTAGTCGAGGATCTGCTGCCGGCCGGCGTCGGTGTCCGGATAAAGGTACTGCGGGTCCTTGGCGAGCGCCTGCGCGCGCTCGGCGGGCGTGCCGTTGGTCCTGCCCTGCGCCTTGAGGACGGCGTCCATGCGCGCGGTGAGCTCCTTCGCCTGGGTGAGCCCGAGCTGGTGCACCTCTTCCGGGGTCATGTCGGTCGTCGTGCCCTCGCGCAGCGCCACCCCGTACAGCTCGGCCCCGCGCGGCAGGTGCCCGACGCCGGCCGCATGACCTGCATGCGCGCGCAGCTCTTTGAGCGCATCGCGCTGGCGGTCGAAAGCCGGGTATATCTGCTGCGCCAGAATCTTCTGCGCATCGGGGCCCCAGTTGCCGGCGATCCCGGCCTTCTGCGCGCGGGTCGCGAGCGAAGTCGTGAGAATCGAGTCCGCGGGCGCCGCGCTGCGCAGGATCTGCATCTGCTCGAGGGTGTGGTCGATGATGAAGTCCGGTGGCACCACCTTGAGGCCCGCGTCGTGGCGCACGCGCTCGGTCTCTTCGTCGAGCACGTGTGCGAAAGCCCGCAGGCGCTCGAGATAGGCCTGTGCATCCTCGCGGGTCTTCACGCGGTGCTGGCGGTCGAGGAAAGTGGGGACGCTCTGGTAGGAACCCGTGAGCTGACTCACGACATACGGACGCACTCCCGAGCCGTAAGCAAAGGGCGCGACTCGCTCCGCGGTCACGAGCTGGAACATGACGGTGTCATAGTTGGCGCGATCGCGGCCGCTGACGGAATTGCGATCGAAGGCCTTGAGGCGCTTGAGCTGCGAGGCCTCGAGGGCCTTGTACTCGCGCACGCTCGCGAGGGATTCGTCATTGAGCTTGGCTGTCGCCCAGGCGTACTTGTCCTTATCGAGACCGAGGCTGGTCAACTGCTCGGGACGGCGCCTGAGGCGCTCGTCCATGAAGACGTCGAAGAGCGCATCCAGCCGCTCGGCGGCGGGGCTAGATGCGCCCGCCTCCGCGGCGGCCGCGGTGCGCAACAGCGCGGCGGCTACTGCGGTGGCGATGACAGAACCGGACGCAACCATGAATTGTCGGCGATCGATCACGACAGCTCCTTCGCGTGGCCTGAGGGCGGCGCCAGATCGGCTCGAATCCGAAGCGTTATGCCCGCAGCGGGCCTGCCAGTGTACGCGCCCGGTCACTGATTTCCATGAAGCTCCTGTCAGGAAGCGACCGCGATGAGCGACAATGACTCTCCAGGTCCGGTCGACGTGCGAGGGCTCCCATGGCGGACACGGTGTTCGGCAGAATCATCAGCGGCCAGATTCCCTGCCACAAGGTCTACGAGGACGAGCGCGTGCTCGCTTTTCTCGACATCAACCCGTTGAGCACGGGACACACACTGGTGGTCTCGAAGGAAGCCGCCGAGACCCTCGACGGCCTCTCGGACGAGTCCGCCGCCGCGCTCGGGCGCGTACTGCCGCGCCTGTGCCGCGCCGTGGTCGCGGTCACCGGAGTGCGCCACTACAACGTGCTCGAGAACAACGGCAGTAGCGCCCACCAGGCGATCCCGCACGTGCACTTTCACATCATTCCGAAGCCCAACGCGCGCGAAGGACTTGGCATCGGCTGGCCGCAGCAGAGCCTCGACCGCGACGCGGGCGCGGCGCTCGCCGCGCGGATTGCCGCGGCAGTGGCCTAGAGGGGGATCTGCCCCGCCTTGCGCGCCGCGCGGGCATTCGTGGCGGCGGCTATTGCTGCCGGCGATGTGCGCTTGTAGAATTCGCGCCCCTCCTGGTGCGGGGTGGAGCAGTCTGGCAGCTCGTCGGGCTCATAACCCGAAGGTCGCAGGTTCAAATCCTGCCCCCGCTACCATTAAAATCAAGCACTTGCGTGGTATAAAACCCACCTCTCAAGACCCGGTAGTACACCGGTAGTACAATCTTGGGCTGGAGGTGAGCGTGTCTAAACGTTCCAACCCAGTCCCCGGATCAGTTGAATCCGTCCCCGGCTATCCACGGGTGAAGCTGTACAAGATCCCTGCCAGCAAGTTCTTTCAGTCTCGTGCATCCATCAATAGCAAGCGCATCACGCGATCTACACGCACCCAGATCAAGGCACACGCGATCAAGAAGGCCAAGGAGTTCTACGACGAACTGCTGCTGAAGAAGAGCCAGAACCTGCCCCTGACCGAAGGTGTTCAGTTTGAGAAGACCTTCAAAGCGATGTTGGCGGTGGATAAGACCAGAGTTGCTTCTGGACAGAAGAAGCAGTCCCTAGTTGATGACGGCCAGTACATCTTTGCTAAGGATCTCTTGCCCTTCTTCAAGCACGACAGCCTGAAGAACATTAACTTTGCTCGCATTCAAGAGTATGTGGTTCATCTCCAAGAGCGCAACGTCAGTGCAGCCACAATCAGGAATCACTTCATCTATCTGAGGAAGTGCCTCAAGCACGCTATCAAGCTGGAACTGATAGACAGGCTTCCTGCATTCCCCAGTGTCACGATCACAGACAACCCGCGTGGTTGGCTAGACAAAGAGCAATACGAACACCTTAAGAGAGTGATCGCGAAGTGCATCAAGGACAAGGCGCAAGTCCGCTATCAACCGATCACCAATGAATTGCTCTACCTGACTATCTTCATGGTCAACTCCTTCCTTCGCCCACAGGATCTGAAGGAACTGAGGAACCGTGACATTGCGGTCGTGAAGACGAAGGACAGGTCTTACTTGAGGATCATGGCCAAGGGAAAGGTCGCCCCCGCTCCTGTGATCTCGCTGCCACTGGCGGTGGAAATCTACGAGGAACTGACCAAGTTCAACAAGAAGCTAGGGTTTGGAAAGCCTGAAAACTTCACTTTCTTTCCGGCAATGAGTGGTCGCACACATGCGATGAAGATCATGCAACTTCAATTCAACCACGTTCTGGACGAGGCTGCCCTTAAGACGGATAACAATGGTCAGCCACGTGTGCTTTATTCACTCAGGCACAGCTGCATCATGTTCAGGATGCTCCAAGGAAACGTAGATAGGTTCACCTTGGCTAGGAATTGTCGAACATCAGTCGAGATGATTGACCGATTCTACGGTTCACATCTGGACGCTGAAATGAATGTGGAAGGTTTGCATGCCTCCATGCTGATGGCGACGCCAGCCGCTTTCAGACGCTCGGTCCACTCCTCGCACGTAAACTGCGAGCCCTGGTCGGTGTTGAAAATCTCGGGAACCCCGAACTTCGACATCGCCTCCTCCAGCGCCTCGACGCAGAAGTCCGCGGTGAGGGTGTTCGAGAGCCGAAAGCTCAGCACCTTGCGGCTCGCGACATCCAGGATCGCCACCAAGTACATGAAGCCGTGGGCCATCGGCAGGTACGTTATATCGCTCGCCCACACCTGATTCGGCCGCTCGATCGCAAGACCCGACAGCAGATAGGGATAGATCGAGGCACCGCGTGCCGGGATGCTGGTGCGCCGCCGGCGGTACAGCGCTTCGATGCCCATCCGGCGCATCAATGTCGCCACGTGCCGGCGGCCAACCTGGTGGCCTTCCCGCCGCAACGCCGCCGCGAGCTTGCGCGAGCCGTAGTACGGCAGCTGCAGGTGCAGCTCGTCGATCCGCCGCATCAATCTCTTCTTCCTACAAGCCCGGATACGAGCCACAGGGATTCAAGACCATTCCACACTACAAACCTGAAGATGATCTGGTGATCTAGCTCGACGAGGAACTGAAGACGGCATGTTTGAGCAAACCTTCAAGAACATCGACAACACACTTCGTACAGAGGCGGGTTGCCAGAATGAACTCGATTACATCGAGCAAACCTCGTGGATCATCTTCCTGAAGTACCTCGACGACTTGGAAGCCGACCGTGAGGCTGCGGCGGCGCTGTCTGGGAAGACCTATAAGCCAATTCTAGGTGCCGAGTACCGATGGAACCGGTGGGCGGTGCCCAAGACCAAGAGCGGTGAGGTAGACCACAACAAGGCACTCTGGAGCTGCCCCGCTTCCGTGGACGGTTTGCCGTCTTAGTTCCGAACTCTCGTCTTCCTCGATGTTCATCGATCTTACCAGCAGGGCAGTCTGCCGCCGCGGGCGGCAGAAGCTCTGCATTTTCCAACAGCCTCGAGAAAATCGACCGCGTAGGAAGCCCCAGGAGCGGCGATCGCATGGGTACCCGCTACCGTGATAGCCCTGCAGATCGGCCTCTGAGAGCTTGGAGGTCGCGTGCTCATGCCGCCTCGCTCTGCAGCGCATGGCGCTCGTAGTTGACCGGCGAGCGATAACCCAACGCAGAGTGTCGGCGATGCGGGTTGTACCAACCTTCCAGCCAGTCGAAGATCGCCATCTTCGCCTCCGCCTGGCTCTTGAAGCGCCGGCGGTTGAGCACTTCGCGCTCGAGCGTCGCGAAGAAGCTCTCCGCCATCGCGTTGTCGTACGCATCGCCCACCGTACCCATCGAGGGCATGATGCCCGCTTCCTGACAGCGCTTGCCGAAGGCGTAGCTCGTGTACTGGCAGCCGTGATCGGAGTGATGGATCACCTCTCTCGGCCGGCGCATCGTGATCGCCATGTCGATCGCCGCGAGCATCAGTTCGGTCCGCAGGTGCGTCTCCATTGCCCAGCCGACGATCTTGCGCGAGAACACATCCAGTACGATCGCCAGATACAGAAAGCCGCTCCAGGTGGGGATGTAGGTCGCATCCGCTACCCACAGCCGATTGGGCCGCTCGGCGTAGAAGCGCCGCTCGACCAGATCGGTCACCGGCGAGCTCTGCGCTCCCCTCTCCGTCGTCACCACGAACTTGCGCAGCGTCGCCCCACGCAGTCCCGCCGCACGCATCAGCCGTGCGACGCGCTTGCGTCCGACGTGAATCCCGTGATCGTCGGCGAGCTCCGCATGGATGTTCGGCGAGCCGTACGTCTCGCGCGAGCGCCGGTAGATCTCGTGAATGCGCGCCGTGAGGCCGATATCGGCCCGCTCCCGAGGCGACATCGGACGCTTCTCCCAAGCATAGAAGCCGCTCGGGGATACCTTCAGCAGTCGGCACATGACCCGCACCGAGTGGGTGGCCTGGTTCGCCTTCACGAATCCGAAGAGCGCTTCGGTGTCGCGGGCTTCTCGTTCGCAAACCAGGCCGCGGCTTTTGACAGGATCTCTCGTTCTTCCCGGAGCTTGCGGTTCTCGCGCCGCAAGCGGGTGAGTTCCTCACGCTCCGCCGTCGTCAAGCCACCGTCGCCCTTGCCATGGTCGCGAGCCTCCTGCCTGACCCACAGCGAGATCGTCCAGGCCGTCGGCCCGAACTCCCGGGAAAGCTCCGCCGGCGTGCGTCCGCTGCGTACCAGCTGCACCATCTGCTGCTTAAACTCCGGCGTGTACCGGACCGTCTTCTTTGCCATCGTGAACCCCTCCAAACCTTACGTTGAGGTGTCCACGGAACCGGGTCAACTCCAATGCAATGACCGCGTCCAAAGAACAACGTCAGGAATCGACCTCAGGCCGTGCCAAGCACGAGTTCGAACGGCTCGCGGGGCCGTTCCGGCGGGAAATTCAATTGCACTGTTACCGGATGCTGGGCTCCCTGCACGATGCGGAGGACCTGGTTCAGGAGACTTACTTGCGAGCTTGGCGCAGCTTTGAGAGGTTCGAGGGCGGTTCGTTTCGCGCGTGGCTGTACCGGATTGCGACCAACGCGTGCCTCAATGCGCTTGCTAGTCGAAAGCACACGCGGCGATGGATGCCAGACCAGCGAGCGCCAGCGACGCACCAGATGCCCGATGGCAAACCCGCAACTGATGTCGCCTGGCTTGAACCCTATCCGGACTCGTACCTTGAGGGCATTGCGGACGAGGCAGCAGGCCCGGAAGCGCGCTATAGCTCTCATGAGGCCGTGCAACTTGCGTTCGTGGCGGCGATCCAATACCTGCCACCGCGGCAGCGTGCCGTGCTGTTGTTGTGCGATGTGCTCGGATGGAAAGCTGCTGAGACCTCAGCGTTGCTCGGTGACTCGATCGGCTCGGTCAATAGCGCCCTGCAGCGGGCTCGCGACACGTTGGCCAAACGCTATTCAGATGAACCACCCGCCACCACGGGGCCGCGCGATCCGGGCCAGCGGAAGTTGCTAGGTCGCTATCTACAGGCCTGGGAAGGCCTCGATATCGCGAATTTTGTCGCGCTCCTCAAAGAAGATTCGACTTACACGATGCCGCCTCTACCACAGTGGTATGCCGGACGCGAAGCGATCGGAGCCTTCTTTGGTTGGGCATGGAAGCGCTATCACGGCTTTCGCTTGATACCCACAGCAGCCAACCGGCAGCCGGCGTTTGCCGCTTACTCTCGTATGGGTAACGAGACACAGTGGACCGCACATTCCATCCATTTGCTTGCTCTTGAAGACGACTTGATATCGAGCCTGACATTATTTGTGAAGCCGGACGGGCCGCAGTTGTTTCGAGCGTTTGGATTGCCCTTGATCCTCCCCGAGGGTACAGGCGCGGAACAGACGACGTAGCGCTTCAAGGTTACGAGGGAGCGCCCAACGCCCGGTAGACCGCCTGCGGGGGCCACGTCTGCGCGTGCGCGCTGCAATCCATCCGAAGCAGGCGGGACGTACGCAGTGCCCGACATCCCAACCCCGATGCCCTTCAAGGACCGACGCCGGGTCTTGCCTGGCTGACCTGGCTGTCAAACCCGCTCGTGAAGCGTCTGTCCCCCTACAATCTGGCCGCTGCGCCCTCGCGGAACTGTCGGTGTTCCTGTGGCTCCTCCTGATGGGTCTAAACGCTCGGAGGTGGAACGAACTGACGACTGCGCGGCGCGTGAGTGCGCCCTAGATGGGGCTTTCACAGACGGCCGCTTTGCGGTGGGCGTTTTACTTTCGTGTACGACGGCTCGTATGGCCGATAGCAGTAATGTCGGCGGGTATACAGCCGGTGAAAGTAGCGCTTCGGTTGATTTGCCTGTAACCTATATATTACACTTGGTCAGATGTTCGAGGTCCGGCAGACCGCGGAGTTCTCTCGCTGGCTCGCAGCCGTAGCAGATCCGGTCGGGCGAGCCGCAATCCTGACGCGGCTTGGCCGTCTGGCGCTCGGTAACCCAGGTGATGTGAAGCCGGTCGGATCAGGAGTCTCGGAGCTGCGCATCGATGTCGGACCCGGATATCGAGCGTACTACATGCGCAGCGGCGACCGGATCTTTCTGATGCTCGCCGGCGGAGACAAATCTACACAAACGAAGGATATTCAGCGTGCCGTTGAGATGGCCAAGGCCCTCAAGGCGGCGGAGCGGAAGAAGCAGCAAGTCAGGAAACCGAAATGAGTACCAAGATCAATGCCAAGGTGGCGCGTCGGCTGGGCGTTCGGCGCTTCGACGCGGCCGAGTACCTGCGGGACGAGGCGGATATTGCCGCGTACCTAGAAGCTGCTGCAGCGGAGGAAGATCCGCGCGTGCTTGCCGCTGCGCTAGGGGATGTCGCCCGGGCTCGCGGCATGTCCGAGCTTGCGCGGCAGACTGGGCTTACACGTGAGGCTCTGTATCGCTCCCTGTCGGCTGACGGAAACCCTGAACTCGCGACGTTGACGAAGGTGCTGCGGGCATTCGGCTTGCGATTGACCGTCCAATCTGCGACGCCATGAGTCTCGCCGAGCGACCGGGTAACTGCGGACCGCGGGACACTGGCGAGAACCCAGGCGGCCGCTCTGCCGAACGGGCCTGAGAGCCACTGCCGGTGAATGACGGCTTAGGGGTTAGCTGAACTCGCGTCACCGCTGTCCGCCTATGGGCCGGTTGCGGTCGGTGATATTGCTTGCCCCTACCCGTCCGCCCGTTCCACCGTCGCCGCGCCCTGCCGTGATAATCCTCCCGTGATGCAGTCTGGTGCAAAGCAGTGCGATCCGGCGCCCGGCGGATCTGGCATGGGACCCCGCACCGGCCGAGTCGGGGCGAACGCGATAGTCGCGCCGCTGTTCCTCCGGGGCGTGCCCGCCCTACCCTCGCGGTCATGCAGATTCTCACTCAGCGCGATCCCGTCGACGACGAAATGCCGCGGCGCGGTCGCGCCCGCATTGCAGGCAGCGCCATCGCTGCTCCCTTTGGTCGAGTCGCAAATTGTCCGCCGTCAGTGAGTGTCCCCTGCCACAGTGGCTCGGGAGTTCCGGGCACGGGACTTTGCGGGGATCGATATTGGGGAAGTGGACGACCGCCGTACTATTAGTAGGGATCACGCCCCCGCTACCAATGTGTCTGCTCTTGCCCGCGGTGGTCGGCACGGTGCAAAGCGCTGCAAATCGTCTCATCTCGCTGCAACGATGCTTGCCGGAACCGCCGAAACTAGAATTGGGTACGTGCTATAAAGCTCGAAGCGACCCCCCGCTACCACGAAATCAGTGACTTAGTCCATATTATTAGCCTTTACGCTTCCTTTACGCTTGGGAGCGCAGGAGGCTGATGCCCTGTGGTCACACGTTCCAATCCCATCCCTGAGACTCTTGAGAAGATTCCCGGATTCGGGACTCTCTGCATCTACATGACGCCATCCAGCCACGTGTATCAGATGCGGTGCTATCTCGGCAGGAAGCTAATCAAGCGCACCACGAAGACCGATAAACGTGGGATTGCAATCACCACGGCCAAGCAGTTCTACAACGAGTGCCTAGTAAAGCAGACCAAGAACGAGCCTCTAACACAAGGAAACACCTTCAAGACAGCTGCCGACGCCTTGCTGGAGGAGGATCGTGCGCGTGTAGATCGCGGCGAACGAAGGAAGTCACTGCTGCGGGATGGCGATTACATCGTTGACCACCTGACGGACTTCTTCAAACACGATCACGTTGGAAACATAGACTTTCAGCGCATCACAGCCTACATGGAAGACATGAAGACCCGTGGCAAGAAGGAGCCCAGCTCGGCCACGGTGAAGAACCATCTTATCTTCCTCAGCAAGATCCTAAAGCAAGCGTGGAAGATGAAGCTGATAGACAAGATGCCTATCTTTCCAACCGTCACACGGGTGGACAATCCACGCGAATGGTTTACCGATGAGCAGTACACCGACCTGCTCGAGGCGTGCACGAAGTGTGAGGGTGAGATCGCTGAGAAGACCTACCGGCCTATCACAAAAGAACTGAGGCTTTTGTGCACCTTCTTGGTAAACACCTATCTTCGTCCCCCTGACATCAAGGACATGCGCAACAAGGATATTGCCATCGTTGAGAAGTACATTGACGAGGACAGAATTTCGACTAAGGTGCTGCGGATCGCCGAACCTTCTGAACCCGAACGACCTCAATCGAGCTGGATACGACATCACTCATGACGGCATTTCCTTGCGGATCTTCTTCGGGCGGGATTGCCCGAGGCCGCCGCGGCCGCGCGCAGCGCAGGTGTCAAGGGTCTGCCGTTAAGGCCGAGCGCTTTCCAAGCGCGAGCCCTTGACACCGAGAACGCGCGGGCAAGCTAGGACGAGAGGCAAGACCGCCCCCATACTCCGCTCTTCTTTCCCCCTCTCCCTTTGCCGCGTAAGTGCCCGACTCCACAGGGTACCGGTGGAGTTCTTGCCCGAAACCACCCCAATACTCCGAGTGGCGGACGCCATCGCGACTCAGCCGCCTAAGCGCCCTTACCTAACAGCGCGCCGCGCGGGCACCGTCATACCAACCACGTCAGCGCGCTCTTGATCTGCTCAAGTGCGCCGTCGACACCAGGCAGCAATACCCGCGCGGGGTCCTGCGTCAACTTGGTTGTGCCAGTAGCGACGCCCGGCCGTACTGACGTGAGGTTCCGCAGATCGTCGGCGATGCGCTCAAGCCGACACCGCGCCGCGTAAGGGTCGCCACGCCAGTCCGCGTGCGTTGGGTCTAGCTGGTGCTCGATCGTCTCGAGGCGGCCTATAGCGGCGCTCGCGGCCGGCTTTCCTGCGGCTACTAGGGACTCGCGGGCGACGGCGAGGTGATCGCGCACACGCTTGAACGGATCATCGGCCATACCGGACGCCGCTCCGGCTCGCCTGCTGTATGGCCCGGCTCGCGGTCTGCTGCAACGTTTTGACCTGCGCCTCGAGTGAAGCGACGCGCGCCGCAAGCGCCTCGATCATCTTCTGCAGCTCTTCGGTGCTCTTCTGACCCATGTGGCTCGACCCTCCCGCGCGACCTAGGCGCCGCCAGGCGATCCTACGCCGCTCAGCGATAAGACCTATGATTCTTGTGATTCTTGGTTGAAGCGGCCACCAACCAGAAAAGCATGCCCACGCGGCCTAATCATAAAGCTAGAGTCGACAGGACCTTGTATAAAGGCAAAGGGGACACGGCCTTCGGTTCGGCTGCGTTCAGGTTCCAAGCCCCACTGCGCGACCGTTCACCAACGTGCCCCTCATGACCGGCCGAACCGCAATGCGAGCTGTCGGCGGCGGTTCAGTCGGGCGCTCCGGCCTCACTTGGCCGCGCTCCTTCAGCTCGCCATTCGTGCACACTGGTATCAGGAACGCCGGCCCCTTCTCGGACCTGAAGACAACGCGAGTCGCTCGCGGGCGATGCGCTTGACCACGGCTCGGCATGGCCGCATAGCTATAAACGCGCTTGTTCGGGATCACGAACTCGAGCTGACGCTCGAGTTGCCGGGCAAGCATGCCGCGACGGCGAACACGTTTGTCGAGGTAGAGGACCTGCGCAACGTCACCCGGCTCGTTCTCGAAGGGCACGACATCCGCGGCGAGGTCTTCGAGTGGTCCAAGCGGCGCAACAGACCCAGGCAGTTCACTCTCTTCACGCAGCACGGTTGGTGGATGCTCGAAGCCTCCGACGTGAGCTCCGTGGGAAGAGCGCTCGACTCGCTGTTTCGCGAGCCGTCGATCGCCGGCCTCGCGGAGCGCGCGCGGTTCATTTATGGCCGCATCTAGAGTTGGGGCAACCCTCGGGCGACACGACCGTGGAACGCTCTCACGTGGTCGGCTATGGCGCGTTCGCGCTTTACGAGCCGCGTGTCAGGCGCTAGTCGGGCGCCCGCCCGAGGGGCGCGTCGCGCCACGCGAACGTCGCGGATCATCAGTCACGCGACCCGTTCGGCTGCAGAATTTGCAAGTGTGAGCCAACGCGTGTCGCGCCCGCTAGTGCGGGCGGTTGTCCTGGTGCTGCGAGGTAGAAGGCGGCTCGCCACTTTTGCGGCGGCGGATATTGAGAGTCGTAGTCCTCAGGTGATCCGTCGTCGTCACTATCGAATTCCACGCATCGTGCGTAAGGTGGCTGATCCGTTCCCTTAGGTGCTGAAAGTCTAGCATCATTTTCATTTCGGTCTCCTTGGCATGCAATGGGTTCCGGGCGGCCCTCGGGTCGACGCGCCGCCCTGCGTCCTCGAGCATGCAACGATGGGCGCAAAGCGGAGGACAACCAGATTCCGGGGGCGTGCGGGGCGGTGAGATTCGCTCGAGCGTCCGAGAAACCTCCGGTAACCGCCGAGTTCGCTGCCGGATGAGGCTTGGACGGACCATTCAGCGAACGGGCCGGCAGAACATTGTGCGCGGCATGCCCCAACTGTTGGTTGCTCTCCCAACGCCTCGAGACTGCCGGCGTCAAGGCTCGTCGCCTGCGGCTCAAGCTCCCGTGTCCGTGCTCGAGACATTCCATGCATGCATACATAGCACCATGCTCATCCCCTACCGGCACGCTGTCTGACATACGGCAGAGGCTGCGGGAATTATGCTAGCGGAATACGCCAAAACATCCTGCATCGACCCCAGCGTCGAACTCCTCAGGGGTTTCGGTGCCCTCGTCGACCGCGCGCACCGGTGCCTCATTCTCACCCGCATGTTCATCGTCTCGGTTATCGTCTTCGGTGCCACTGGTCGGGTGCGCGGGGAGAATCAATCCCTGAAACTGGCGCGAGGTGTGTAGTTCTGGGTGTGTGGTGGTCATGCAAAGATCCTCATAAACATAAGGGGAAGCCAAGCCACTTCGACCCTTTGAGTGAGTATCCGCCTATGTGACCTTAAGAAGCTGTCAGCAGACAACCTCTGAGTTTGGTTCGTCGTGACCGAGCTTCGCGCCCGTGGTTCTCAGGTGAGCGAGGCGAGAGCGCCTTGGACGTTTGAGCACTTCGCCGATTAGGGCGTTGAGCTCATCGAGGTTGACAGGACCTCTGAGCAGAAAAACATCGTCGACCAGCGCAAGCTTGCCGATCTCCATGGAAGTCTGAGTCGTTAGTAACACCGCGGGAACGTTGTAGCCCAACAATAGACGCGTTTTATCGATTACTGCGAGGCCGTCATCGTCGCCAGTGAGGTCTAAATTCGTGATGATGATGTCGATAAGCGATGTCGCCATCCGCGCTCGATCAAGCGCTTCGTCTGCGTTAGCTGCCGCGAACACCTGATACCCTGCGCATAACAAATAGATCCGTAATGCGCCCAAAACCCCTCGGTCCTCATCGATTAAGAGGACGCGGCACGTGCGGGTCGCTGGCCCGAGCGCCACGGGCCCCTCTGGGGGGTCCAGAGCGGATAACATGGACCATTCGGCTGACCAGTCCTCAGCACGCGGCTCGGGCGTTGCGCTCGCCTCGCGCAGTCCTCCGCCAGCAGACCGCGATGCACGGTTGGTGAGCAGTACGGGCTGCCGTGCCATCTCGGGCTCGGCGATCGCGAGGAAGCTGTCCATGAGATCGGCCATCACTTCGAGCGCTTTACGTTGTTGTTCGATCATTCTTACCGCCACCATGTCGGTCCCCCGAACATCCCAGTCGCTGTTGAGCCGCAGCATTGCCGTCAATGGTTCTCGCAAATCGCGGTGGGCTCCAGCCAGCAAGCGGGCCCTGGCGGTTTCGGATCGATCACGCGTTCGGCGCAAGGCGACGGTGAGCCCTTCCCCACTTGCCAGGTCGTCCCGCCATCCTTCGCTGGTACGGGGCTTTCCCCATGGGGCCGTTCGGGATCTCTGTCTCCCCGCCCTCAGTGCAGAGGCCGGCGCGTTAGAATATCCCGCGGCGATGGTCGCATCGATGCCGTCTGTCGCCAATGGCGCAGCACAGATGTATTCCGCGAAATCCTCGCGAAACTCGGACTGGCGATACGGTGCTGTGGCAATCAGTGCTTCGCGCGCTGACGGACCGACGGGTGACAACATCGCCGCCAGGGCCGTGAGATCCTTGGCACCAAATGGGTTCATGGCGTTCCGACTAAAGTGGGTGGGCGCAGTGGACTTCAGATCGCCACGAGGCTGAGTACTCAAGAACACGACTCCTCAAGCGTCCGCTGGCTTCGCACAAACCGCTTGGGTTGCTTATGAAATGAGCCATCGCGGCGCGCTCGCCATAGGGCGGGATGATCGCGCAAATGTCGGGAGCCGCACCACGGGCGTAGCGTCCCCACGATCAACCCGCCGGCGTCGCCATACCGCGGTGTGCCTGTCTAGTTCGGAGGACTGGTCGGATTGCGGGCTGGCGAGAGTGACGCGAGAACCGCGCCCGAGCCAATAGATACTCGCAAGAAGAAAGAGTCACGAGCCAGCATTGACCGTACGCTGAGTGTCACGCAATGTCCAACGCTATTTGCTCATTTTTTGGGCCTGCGCCACACACTCGCCAGCCACGGCTGCCGTTCGCGCGGCAGCCCGACTGGCCGGTAGTAGTACTCGAGCTCTGTGAACCGTGCATCTGACATGTAGCGACGCCACGCTTCAAGACTGTGGTAAGCGCCGTAGCGCCCGCGGTTCCAACCTTCCTCGTTCTCGCCGTGCGGATTAGAGCTGAACAGGACGCCCCCGGGCTTCAGTTCTTGCGCCGTTTCACCCTGCCGGATTCGGCACGAGCTGAGGCGATCAAGGCGCGCTATGTCGATGGCGTGCTCGAGATCGAGATTCCCAAGCAGCCTCGAGTCGAGGCCAAGCGAATTTCGGTAGCTGTCAATTGAAGTCCGACAACCTGGTCTAGTCTCGAGATGTTCGGCCGTGGCGGCGACAGAGTACTGTCGGCCGCCGTCGGCCGCTTTCCCGTCAGTTAGACCAGCTGCCGGCGTCGAGCATCGACCAGGGTGATAGTGACCTGAGTCCCGGTTTTGAAGTCAGTTTGGAGCTCGACAAAAAATGGCTGTCAGGTCGGTTCCTCAAAGTCGTATGCAGGTAACGTGGTTAGCCGTGTGTCCTCGAGTGGGCCACCCGCGGTGAAGTGATAGAAGCTCTGCCACTCTCGTGAGGTGATCCCAAAGACCTCATGGACGGGATCGTCAAAGTAGCAGCCGATCCCAGTCGAGCGAATGCCCGCCTCTTCGGCCTCGAGGTAAAGCACCTGGCCCACCATGCCGGCCTCCCAGAACAGGTTCCGGTAGAACGCGGCGCCGTACGTGGTTAGGCTGTCGATGTAGTCCGCGATCATCCCCAGGCTGAAAGCTCCGTCGCCGGCGATGTGCTGGCCGCAGGAGACGGTGGCCGCGAGCGCCCGACAGTCCCCTTCTTGGAGCAGGTACAGCGGGAGCCCCGGCGGACAAGAGGGCAAGCGCTCCCAGCGAAACTCCCGCCGCATCACTTCCTTGAGGGCCGCGAGCTTGTCGGGATCTCGCGCGAGCGCATAGAGGCCCCGAGGGACGCCTTCGACGCGGTGGACGAACAGGCCGAGATGGATGCGCGGCCGCCACGGGATCGCATCCCAGGGCATCGATCGCCCGTCGCGCGTCGGCATCAACCGAGCGAGCGTTCGGAAGAACGCTTCCTCCGAGATCGCCGTGAAGCCGTCCATTGCTACCGCGCTTCGGCGGCCAAGAATGGCCTTCTCCGCGGTGAGCAGACCCTGGCGGACGGGTATGCCGTAGAGTTCCTCGTACGTGGGAAACCCGGAGAAGTCTTCCGTGATCGGCGCGCTTGCCGATCGTCGCGTGGCCTGTGCAACCTCGTCGATTACGGGCCAGTTGACGCTGTGCTCGGGGCTCAGCGCGTTGGCCTCGCCGCACCATTGTGCGCCGATGCTGCTTGCCGTCAGCCCTTTCAAAAGCCGCGGAGACGTCAACGCAAGACCGGGTGTGACCAATGCGAGAAGCTCAGGCTCCTCACGCTCTGCCTTCCCGTAGTCATCATCGCGGCTGAGCCCGAAGAGAGTAGCGATGACGCCATCGCTCATCCCGTCGAGGAGCACCAAACCCCAGCCAAGAGCCGCCGCCGCAATGCGCAGCGTTGCAAGGGCGTGCCCCGCATCGTGCTGGCAGTAGCGGAACGCGCGCTCCCCGTACTTCCACGCTTCCCGCCAATGTATAGAGGAGAGGCCCACGAGGAAGGAGCCCTCGGGAAACGGTGCGCAGAGCTCGCTCCACGCCGTCGCGTCGAGAATCGCCCGTCGCTCGAGAGCGTGCTCCTTGGGTGCGTAGTGGTACACGGCGGGTGCGTCGCCGAGCCGATCGATCGGCGGCAGAACCGCATACCCCTCGGTCGGATGGAGATTTCCGCTCGAGGGGTTCGCGCGGAGGGACCACGTCGTATCGTGGAAGCGCTTCCACGCCGTCAGAGACAGCGCGTACCGGAAGAAGAGGGAGATCGACTCCAGGGATAGCGGCTCCGATGGCACGTCCCCGAGTGCGTAGAGCTGCCAGTAAGGAAGCGGCCAGCCCGGTTTGGGTAGCGGGAGCCGAACGAGGTCCGCTCCTTGATAGCGTCGGAACGGATCGGGCTGCGTGGCCCAGTCCATGTAGCCGGGCGAGGCGGCGTACCGGTGAAAATGGTGCTTCGTCCGCTCATGGTAGGCAATGACCACCTCTTCGGTAGAGGCATCCGCTTCGAGCAGATCCGCGGGCTGTGCTGGCACACTCGTCGACACGAGCGGGACGCGATACGAAGCCGAAGGGATTCTTCGCGTTGGGTTGAGGCAAACGCTCGTCTGATATCTTCATCGCGCCTCCCCTGCCTGCGGGTAGAATGGCTTCGTACCTGACGCGTGATCGGTCGTGTCAACGATGTGCACGATCTCCGGTGCGACCCTGCGCACCATGAGCTCGAACCCATCCTTCAAGGTCACTTGCGACGCGGTGCACCCCTGACATCCGCCGCTCATCGCGATGAAGAGCTTACCGTCGCGAACATCGACGATCGAGATCTGTCCACCGTGGTTGGCGATAGAACGGTTGACTTCCCGGTCGAGCAGGCCTTGAACGGCCACTCGAACCTCGGCGTCGGACCGTTTGCTGGCACCGGCGCGCCGTGGGCTTTCGAGGATGGCGCATATTCCCGTGAGCAGCTGGCTCCGAATCACCGCCCCGATCGACGCCTTCAGCCCGGACCAGGCGGCATTGCTCTCTTTGCCTATCGTGACCACATTACCGGCGACGAGCACGTGTGCAACGCCCGGCAGCTGGAATAGCCGCTCGACGAGCGGTGACCCCGCGGCCTGCTCGCAGTTCTCAAAGAAGAACGGGCCCCCAGGATGGACCGCCCGGCTCACGGTGAACTTGCACGTGTCGGGATCCGCAAGCGAAACCTCCGCGCGGATGCTGACCGGGGGCTCAACAGGCCGGGTGTCAGACATCTTCGACAATCTTCCCTGCAGTGCGCTCGCCTAGCGAGCGCAGGTAGTCGAACGAGTAAATCCCGGAGTTATGGCCATCGCTCCAGTCGATCCCGATCGCATAGTTACCGATGCTTGAGATCACGCGCGGGCTCACATCGGGCCGCACCGTCTTCGGATCGAGCAGCTGCCGGCCACTCATCTCCTCGATGCACAGGGCGCAACGACACGCCAAGCGCAGGTCGCGGACATCGAAGTCATCGCGGTGACCGTCCTCCCAGAGCACGGAGAGCGTGCGAGCGTCGCGCTGGCGAAAGCCAATCGCCATGGTTCGAGAGCCCGACGGCCGAACGACGCTCTCCAGCCAACTCGGCTCTCCCTCATGGCTGTCCCACTTCCACACAAAGGACTTCAGCACCGTCGTCGCAGCGACGTGGAGCTGTGCCGCGAGCGCTGCGCCAATCGCGGCGTACGCCTGGGCAGTGGCCGACTTCGGCTTGTCGATCACGATGGGACGACCCTCATCACCGCCAGTGACGACATCGGCATCGAGGGGTATGGCACCCAGGAAAGGAACCGCCAGTTCCCGGCTCATCCGCTCGCCCCCGCCGCGACGGAAGATATCGGTGCTCTGGCCGCAGTGGGGGCAGGTGAAAGTGCTCATGTTCTCGACGATCCCGAGTATGGGGACATGCACCTTCTCGAACATCCGCAGGCCGCGGCGGGCGATTTTCAGGCTGACATCCTGCGGTGTCGTGACGATCACGGCGCCTGACAACGTCAAGCTCTGCGCCAGTGTCAGCTGCGTGTCGCCGGTGCCGGGAGGCAGATCCAGAATCAAGTAGTCGAGCTCTCCCCACTGTACGCCGCCGATCAACATGCGCAGGTATTTCCCCACCATCGGCCCGCGCAGCACGGCCGGTGTGTCCTCTCCGGTGAACATGCCCATGGATATTGTTTTGACGCCGTATCGTTCCGTCGGGATTGCCTTGCTGCCGTCTGGGGTCGCGGCCGGCGGCCGGTTGCTCGGGATGCCCAGCATGCCGGGGATGCTGGGGCCGAGGACGTCGGCGTCCACGAGCCCAATGCGTCCCCCGAGTTGCCGCAGCACGAGCGCCAGATTGACGCTCACGGTGGACTTCCCAACGCCGCCCTTACCGCTGCCAATGGCAACGATATGGCGGATCCCGGGCAGTTTCTCAGGACCGCTCTGGGGCGACGCACCCGTCCCCTTGATGTGTGGCCGCTTGATTCATCATTCATCCTTCCGCCCGGCCGCACTCAACGGCCTTTGCTAGACCAGAATCTTGATATCGGTCCGGTAGCCGAACATTGTATCGGGCGATGCCCTGGCGCGCGGGAGGGCCGAGCACTCGTCGGTTCGGATGTTGAACCTCGCGCCATGCCACGGGCATGATCACCTGCGATCGTGCGTACAGACGGCAGGTTCCCCTTTATGGGTGCAGCTGTCCTCGAGGCCGTAGAAGTTGCCGTCCGATATTTCAACAGGGCGAGCCGCTTGCCGCGGCCTCTGACCCGCCGTGCCTACCGGGCAAGAGTTCGTCCGCATTGGCGACTTTGAGAAAATTAGCCATAGCTTGATCCTTCAAATCTCAGACCTACAACCCCTTCCCAATCATGCATTGCGCGTGAATCGAAAACGGCACACGTGGCCGCCTCGCGCCATGCACTCGTGAAGCTCGAGGCGGCTGCCGCTAGAGGCGGACAGCAGCGCGAGATCGAAGTGACAGATCTGTGGGTTCTTCATCGCGAGTTCGTGGAAGACGCAGTTGTCTGCCTCGATCGTCGGTGCACCGCCCACATCTTTCGCCAGGTGTACGTCATAGCCGAGCTCGTCCATCAGCGCGGCGAGGTGCTGCGCTTTTCTGCCGCCGGCTCTTCGTCTCGGAGACGCGGTCGCGCAGCTGCGCCGCGACCGCGGAGGCGATGCGCCCGAGCCGCGCGTGCAGGCCCGCCGCGCCGTGCTCGCGAGCCATCGCATCGACCAGCAACTGCGCAAACCACGAATAGTGGCGCGGGAACGCCTCCTTGCCCACATCGGTGAGTAGGTAGAGCTGCTGCGGGCGCCCGCCCGAGGGGCGCGTCGCGCCAGGACCGACGAACCCGTCGCGCATCAACACCGCAAGGTGCTGGCGTACTGCAGTGCGCGTAACCGCGAGGTTCCGCGACAGTTCATCCACGCTCAGCCCCGCCTTGTTCCTCAGAAGCTGCCGCAGCAGCTGCTGCTTCCGGTCACGGAGCACTCCGACCATAAGGATCCCCTTCACGCCTCTAAGGTTCTTTGGCATATTAACCATCTTTTAGTGTTGTTGCACTCATGTGAGAAGAGAAACCAGAGCCTCGGGCTGCGCACTGCAGGGAGCAGCCCTCCGCCCTCGCGGGTCTATTCACGCCCTTACCTGCCCCGAAAACCAGGCCGAAGCAGCTCGCTGGCCGCGAGGAGTGACGTTCCCAGCAGTCTCGATCGGGACGGGTAGGATTCGCAGGTTCACAACCCATCGTCCCGAGCAAGCCGATCAACAATTTACCGCAATCTTGAGGCGAGCCACCGCGTTCGCTGCAGGCAGACGAGCGCAACGATCGCGACCGGTCGATCATCCGTCCGCTCATGCGTCGCAGACGGGGCTCGGGCGTATAATTGAAAGGATGATGCTTGCGGACGATGGTCTCCTCCGCAACCATGAGCCAGTGGGGAAACTGCCGTGGCCAAGATCGTCTGTGTGCTCTACGAAGATCCCGTCGCGGGGTATCCCAGGACCTATGCGCGCGATGGCATTCCCGACATCGACCGCTATCCGGGCGGTCAAACCACTCCAACGCCCAAGTCGATCGATTTCAGGCCGGGGCAACTGCTCGGGAGCGTGTCCGGCGAGCTCGGCCTGGCCGCTCATACAGGCGATCACTGTGCGCGATCTGCTGCGGCGTGAACTGAGTCAGCTTTAAGCGTGTCGATCAAGTCCGCCAAGAGAGCGAATAAGGGTTTTCAAATGCCCGAGCGGAATGTTGCGTGAACTCGCGAGAACATCTGATCGGCCTGATCGGCGCAGAGTCGATGAAGCGATGCCGCGAGCCCTCGATCCCGCGCGCAGTATGGCAGCTGTTGAACACCCTCATCCTGTACGGCCTGACCTGGGTCCTGATGTCTGCCATCGTGCGCGTCGACAACGGGCGACGCTGCCATTGGCCGTGCTCGCGGCCGGACTTCTGGTACGCACATTCATCATCTTTCACGACTGCGGCCACGGCTCGTTCCTGAAGTCGCGGCGCGGCAATGAGGTCGTGGGATTTATCACCGGCACTCTCTCACCTTCAGGCCGTACTTCTCAGACTGGCGCTGGCAGCATGCCATTCATCACGGCACTTCGGGCAACTTGGACCGCCGCGGGACCGGGGACGTGTGGACCCTAACGGTTCAGGTCTACCTCCCCCCCCCGTGCTGGCGGCGCCTGGTCTATCGCCTAGGACGCAGTCCGATTACGTTGTTCCTCATTGGACCTATCTTCTACTTTGTGTTCGCACAGCGCCTGCCAGCAGCCGCGGCTCCGCATCGCGAGCGCCGCTCGGTCTGGATAATGAACGCAGCGATCTTCACACTGACGCTCATCCTGGTCCGCCTGCTCGGCTCGGCGAGCCTATCTCCTAATCCAGTCAACCGTATTAGTGGTAGCCGGAGCCGCAGGCATGTGGCTCTTCTACGTGCAACACCAGTTCGATGGCGTGTACTGGGAGCGCGGCCCGGCCTGGGACCATACGGCCGCCGCGCTGCGGGGCAGTTAGTACTATAAGCTACCAGCGATCCTGCGATGGTTTTCCGGCAACATTGGCTTTCATCACATCCATCATTTGAATCCGCGAATTCCAAATTACCATCTTCGCAAATGCCACGAAGACGCTCGACCAGCTGTTCCGCCAAGTGAAGCCAGTTACATTGCTCTCTAGCCTGAAATGCCTTTCATTTCGGTTGTGGGATGAGCAGCGGAAGCGCCTCGTAGGCTACCGTCATCTCCGGTGCCGCGGTGTTTCTGTGCGCATGATTTGAGGCTGATCGATTCACGCTGAAGCCTCCCTAAGCGAATGGCTAACCTCTCTCGCCGAGGTGAATCCAGTGAGTCGACTTCAGGAGCACTGGATAAGTGCTTTAGCTCGGGTGCGGAGACTAGGATCGGATTCCCTCGCCGCGATTTATTTCGAGGAATCCCGGGCCATTCCCCGCGCGAGTGCGTCCGAATACTCGCGATAGTTGAGCTTGCGTTGAGTGCGCCCGCAGCCGCGCTTCAAGCTGGCGGGGTACTCCGGAAGAAAACTCTCGAGCTGCACGTTTCGCCATTTGCATCGGCGGAGCGTATAGAAGCAATTCGCCTGCCTATGCAGCCGCGCGCTTGTCCAGAGCCGTACCAGCCGCCGCAAGCCTACAGATTAGGCGTACCATGAACACGAAACTGGATTCGGTTTCGATTCGCACTGTGACGAGGTCCCAATGGAAGTCGCGGTCGGACAGCAATGGGGGATCTTCTCAAGGAAGGTTCAGCGATGGGCGGTCGCCACGGTGATCAGCGTGGAGAACGGAACGGTAAACCTCAAATATCGAGATTACCCCGGGTTCTGCCACGTCGCCGCGGTCGAGATGCTGAGGCTCAATGACGACCTTCAGTTTCTTGAGCCACTCGAAGAGATTACCCCACGCCAACGGCACGGTTAATTTCGACATCCGGAGCTGCGGCAGTATTGCCTGGGCCGAATCGCCTGCAGATCGGCGTGAATTGCCAGAGCGGTGCGCATCATGCTCCAATCCGCGCCCCCGTAAGGGCGTATAGGGCGGTATGTCCAAAGAAGACGCGATCCAGATGGAAGGCGAGGTCACCCAGGCCCTGCCCAACACGACTTTCCGGGTGAAACTGAAGAATGGCCATGTGATGACGGCCCACATCTCCGGCAAGATGCGCAAGCACTACATCCGCATCCTGACCGGTGACACCGTAACCGTGGAATTGACTCCCTACGACCTGAGCAAGGGCCGCATTATCTTTCGCGGTCGCTGAGGGCCCCGGGAAATGGGGGCTGAGCTTCCACCGTTCACGCGCTGCAAAGCTGGAGCATATCCAGCAGCTGTGCGAATCCGCGATGAGTATCAGCGCATGATTGACTACCTGAAGAAGCACACCGAGTAACAAAACCGGCGGCCGCGAGCGGCTCCGGGTACGCGGGTGAAGACAAGCCACTAAGTCGCTGTCCCACTGCTTCCAGTGACAGGGGCTCAACTACCGCAACGTGCTTCGCTCATCTGCTGCCGATATTCCGCGACGGAAATGAGCTGGCGCGCCCGCGTATCCCAGAGAATGTATTTCAGGGCGCCAGGAACGTCAGCGAGCCTGAGCCGGTTGACAGCGGAAAACAGATGCCGGTATTCATTGTGACACTCAAACAGACCATAGTTGGGAATTCTGGCGGATAGGTGATGGATGTGATGGCAGCCAATATTGGCGGTAAACCAGTTCAACCACGCCGGCAAGATCAGGAAGCTTGTACCCGCGATCGCGCCCGTGTAGTAGTCCCAATGCTTCGCGTCGCTGGCATAGGAATGCTTGAAATTGTGCTGGACGGTGAACAACAGGATGCCCGCGCCACCGGCAAACGACAGACTGATCAGGTAGATCGCGAAGAACAACGAGGTACCGAGCGCGTAACACATCAGCGCCCACGCGCTGAGCACAACGACGTTGTTGGAGGACATGTGCCCCCAGTCTGTTCGGGCCGGCCGCCAATAGCGCGTTCTGAAGGTGGATGCATGCGCCTGCATCGACTGGCTCGGGTTCGCGATCTTCTGTCGAACGACATGCCCCACAAAGGCGATGCTGCCCTTCAGCCAGGTAAAGCGGGGATTGAAGATCAGGTAGATGAACCCGGCGATCGGCGCACCCACCATGCTGCACTTCCATCGATACAGGCGCTGCTGCCGAGCGGTCAGCGCCGCATACTCTTCGACCGAGAGCGTGGTGTACGGGCCGCGGTACTTTTCCCAGTTACCGTTGTGGGTGTGATGATAGTTGTGATGCCGCGACCACACGTACTGTGGCATAGCCGCCGCGACCCCCAGTAGAAACCCAAATGTGCGATTGAGCCGCTGGGTGCGGAACAAGCTCCCGTGCCCGCATTCGTGCATCAGCGCAAAGACACGCAACGTAAACAGGCTGATGAACACAGCGACAGGGACGGTTAGCCAGCTGGAAACACGGGCGCTCAGCTCTGCGGCCCACCACAGTAGCGCAAGCGACCCAAAGGTCGTTAGAACCTGAATCAATCCCTTAAGGTCGCTGGAGTTGGCAAGCGGATGAATGATGATCCGCTTTTGTTCTTTAATGCGCTCGATCGAAGAAGCCAAAGAGCACCCCCGGCTTCGACCCAGATACTTTGTATTTGTTACAAATCCGCACGAGTGTAACAGGGCGGACGCGGCGGAGTCGGACAGTCTTGTAACCGGAGTATGCCCGCCATCCGCTTGCACCCCTGCGCTCTGTCCAAACAACCGCCGCTACCTCACCGCGGAGGGTGCGACGGGCTGGCCTGATTCTGGGAGTTGGGCCGATCGCGCACAGGAATCCCGACCAGCGCACGCGAGCGGTTGCGCCGTCTGAACGCGCTGCGCGCGTCCGTCCCTTCTTACATATCCATCCCGCCCATTCCGCCGCCGCCCGGCATGCCGCCATGGGCATGCTCTTCGTCCTTCGGAGCCTCGGCAACCATCACCTCGGTCGTGAGCAACAGGCCCGCGACGGATGCGGCATTCTGCAGCGCAAGCCGCGTGACCTTCGTCGGATCGAGAATGCCCTCTTCGAGCATGTCGCCGAACTCACCGGTCGCCGCGTTGTAGCCGTAGGCACCCTTGCCGGCTTTCACCTGGTTCAGGATGACCGCCGCATCCTCGCCGGCATTCTCAACGATATTTCGCAGGGGCTCTTCGATCGAGCGAGCGAGAATACGGATGCCGACCGTCTGATCCTCATTGGCACCCTCTAACTTATCGAGCGCCTTGAGGGCACGGATCAGCGCGACACCGCCGCCCGGTACCACGCCTTCCTCGATGGCCGCACGGGTTGCGTGCAGGGCGTCCTCCACGCGTGCCTTCTTCTCCTTCATCTCAATTTCGGTGGCTGCACCGACCTTGATCAGCGCGACACCGCCGGAGAGCTTCGCGACACGCTCCTGGAGCTTCTCCTTGTCGTAGTCGCTGGTCGCTTCCTCGACCTGCTGGCGGATCGACTCGATGCGGGCCTTGATGTCCGTAGCCTTGCCGGCTCCGTCGATGATGGTCGTGGTCTCTTTCTCGACCACAACCTTCTTGGCGTCGCCCAGATCGTTCAGGGTGACCTTCTCGAGCGACAGGCCAACCTCATCGGAGATCACGGTGCCGCCGGTCAAGGTCGCGATGTCCTGCAGCATCGCCTTGCGACGATCGCCGAAGCCCGGAGCTCTTCACCGCTGCAACCTTGAGGATGCCGCGGATGTTGTTGACGACCAGCGTCGCGAGCGCCTCGCCCTCGACGTCCTCAGCGACCACGATCAGCGGACGGCCCGCCTTCGCGACCGCCTCCAGGAGCGGCAGCATCTCGCGGATATTCGAGATCTTCTTATCGCACAAGAGAATCAACGGCTTTTCGAACTCGGCCGTCTGACTCTGCTGCTGGTTGATGAAATACGGGGAAAGATAGCCGCGGTCGAACTGCATGCCATCGACCACCTCGAGTTCATTGTCAAGTCCCTGGCCCTCTTCGACGGTGATGACACCTTCCTTGCCGACTTTCTCCATTGCATCGGCAATGGTCTTGCCGATGGACTCATCAGAGTTCGCAGAGATCGTGCCGACCTGCGCGATGGCCTTGGAGTCCTTACAGGGCTTTGAGAGGCGCTTCAACTCGTCCGTCGTGACGAGCACGGCCTTGTCGATGCCGCGTTTGATGTCCATGGGGTTGCGACCGGAGGCGACGGCCTTCAGGCCCTCGCGGATGATCGCCTGGGCAAGCACCGTCGCCGTCGTCGTACCGTCGCCGGCTTCGTCCGAGGTGTTGGAAGCGACTTCCTTCAGCATCTGCGCGCCCATGTTCTCGAACTTGTCTTTGAGCTCGATCTCCTTCGCAACCGAAACACCGTCCTTCGTGATGGTCGGGGCGCCGTAGCTCTTCTCGAGCACCGCGTTGCGGCCCTTCGGGCCGAGTGTCGCCTTCACCGCATTCGCAAGGACGTTGACGCCCTTGAACATGCGTTGGCGCGCATCGTCGCTAAATCGTACTTCTTTCGCTGCCATTGTCGTGTCCTTCGGGTGAGTTACTTCGACTCGATGACGGCCATGACGTCTTCTTCACGCATGACCACGAGTTCTTCGCCTTCGACCTTCACTTCGGTGCCGCTGTACTTGCCGAAGAGAATCTTGTCGCCGACCTTGACGTCGCAGGGACGCACTTGTCCGTTCTCAAGGATCTTGCCCTTGCCGACCGCGACGATCTTTCCTTGAATGGGTTTTTCGGCCGCCGTATCGGGAATCACGATGCCGCCAGGCGAGGTACGATCCTCTTCCAGGCGCTTCACGATGACGCGGTCATGAAGAGGACGAATCTTCATAATTGGACGCTCCTTTGAAGCAATGAATGTTCTTTGCGCCAAGATGGGGACGTAAGTCCGGATTTCAAGGGTGGATGAAAAGCTGCCGACGGAGCGCTCTCGCGCCGGCCGGACTCGCGTCCCCCGCGCGCGGCCGTCGCTGTATGGTCGAACTGCACACCAGGGCATGCGCCGCGACTGCCCAAGCCGGGCGACTGCTGCGTGTTTTGCTCTTACGGCTCCGTTCCCTGTCCGCCTGTCCAAGTCTCCCTATGGTGCTGCGGCACGCCAATCATCCGATGATCGGCATCGTTAAATGCGGCCCCGAGAGGAGTGCCCTTCGCGCGCCTTAGGGTGCATCTGCGTATGCGCACCGCCGCCACGAAGTGGCCGGTGATTGGATCGCGTGAGCCCACGTGACCTGCCATGGCGGAGCGCTGGTTGGATGGCAGGATTACGCGCAGACGCCGCGTACTCCTCAATGCCGTCCACCATCCGCCCTCGCCACGACACGAGCAGAGCCCCTAGGCGGAAGAGCGCCGAGCGGCCCGCGGGATGAGCGTTCGGCGGCGAGCGTCAGCACGGCCGACGTAAGCTCCTCAATGCGTACTGGCAGGAAGGCGCTCGGCGTCGCAGCGTCCGATGCATGTCGCGCGATGTAGGTCACGGCGGATCGGGCTGAACTGGAGCGCCACTCAAGGCCGTGCACGCCGAGTTGCAGAGCCTTCAGGAATCCCTGCGCCCAACGCGCGGAGGGCTCGCTGCGCCCCGGCGCGTACGGCTCTCGTTGTGAGAGGATCGCGGCGACATCCGGCGGGAGGGCGCCGAGTTTACGGTCGAGTTCTTGCAGGAAACCGACTACGACTCGATAAACTTGGCGTATGCGCACGGTGAGGAAATTATCGACGGGACTTTCCAGCCTGTCTGTCCCCAGATCGGTGGCAGCCATGTTCCGGGTTGCATACCCACGGGCCACACGAGCAACGCGACTAAGTAACCCTCCAGCATCGCCATATCCATCGTGGCCCGAGGCCAGCCGTCGTCCGCAAGCAAGGCGCTCAGCACGGCGTGATCTTGCGGGGTGAAGTTCAGCGTACCCCAGTCCCGCGGGTTTGGCGGTAGTAACCGCGGCGGGTCCGCACGCGCGTGAAACACCACCCTGTCTGGTTTCCGAAGCAACTCGCCTCCTCAGGGGAGTCTCGGTGTCCGCTCGGCGGGTCGCCGTGCCTCCAGGTAGCCCGTGATCGCTTCGAAGCCCCCCATGCCGCGGAACAGCAAGGCAAGCGGTGTCCGACCGAAGAATGGCGGCGCCATCTCGATCGTGCGCAGCCAACGCGCGGCCTCGCGTGGTTCGCTGAGACAATCCGACAGCACCTCATCGATTTGAATCACCGCGCGCACGCGTGCCAACTCTCCCGGCGTGATGCTCGGCGCCGCATCGTGGATAAAGTGAAACCAGCGGTCGTCGGTGGGTGGTCCGAGCAAAGCGCGCCCCTCGGCCTGGGTGAGGTGCCGCCGTCCGGCGATCTTGAAGAAAGCATCAAGGTGTCCGCGCATACCGAAGCCCTTGGATGGCGGTCCGTGGCTTCGCTCGGATACTCCCGCAGGCGGGCGAAGCAAACTACGGGGAGCATCATAATCAATGCATAGTCCATTATAATGCATGTGTGACCCATCATTCCAGGGGGGTAATCCTTGATCACCGCAGCGCAGTTACGGGCGGCGCGCGCCCTGCTCAGGCTGGATCAACGTCGTCTCGCACACGCCGCGCACCTGTCGCTGCCGACGATTCAGCGCATGGAAGCCAGCGACGGTGTCATCCGGGGCACAGTGGATTCGCTCATGAAATTGGTCGCAGCCCTCGAGGCGGCCGGCGTGGAACTCATCAATGATGGCGAGACGAGCGCTAGCGGCGGCCGCGGGGTGCGGCTGCGTGATCCTGGTGCGCAAGTTCTCGTGGTCGACACCGCACTGGCGACTAACCGGTTGGCTTCACGATCTCGATGACGGCGCTCCTCGTTCAGGTAGCCGCCGGCATGTGCCCAGTCACGCCCGCATGGACAAAGCCCACGAGGTGCACCGCCGCAATTGCGGATTGGACCAGGTGAATCTCGCAACTCGCAATCCCGCGAGCGAACTCGCCGCCGAGGACACATGACAGAAAGAGTAGAAACGTCTCCGAATGCTGCGCAGCTCGAGCACTGGAATACGGCCGCCGGGGGCACATGGGCACAGTTCCAGGAACAGCTGAATCGCCAGATCAAGTCACTGGGGCAGGAGCGCTCGCGCGCTTGCACCCAGACCGGGCGACGCATCCTCACATCGGATGCGGCTGCGGCCAGACGACGTGGGATCTTGCGCTGCGCGTCCGTTGTCGGCGTGGACATCTCCGCCCCTATGCTCGAGGTGGCTCGCCAGAGGGTGGTGCTCGCAACCAATCAACATTTTAGCCAACGAGGCTCATCGTGCGCGGGCGCCGCAGCGTTAAATCGCTTGCACCGTCTCACACGCCGTCGCGAGCGACCAAGACGCGCCTCACCGACGCCCTGGCGACATTTGCGACCCTTCGCTCGTCAGATCGGCCAACGGTGACCAGCCTCTGTCGTCTCGCCGCCGTATCGCGCAACACGCTCTATCCCTCCGATATCCTTATCAGAATATCTGATGAACCCAACCAAAAACCAATTGGAATTGATGTCGTCCCATCGGAATTCCTTGCTGGTGAAGTAGAGTTCTTCTTTCCCAGATGCCAACACGTAGCCAGCAGCGTCTGGATTTCTAAATTGAACCCGGCAATTCATCTGGTTCCAGCAATCTTCACCATGAATCAAAACTACGTTTACTTCATGAATTAAAGAGCGAGTCTTCAAAATCGGTGACGCTGCGACCCATCAGGGCGGCGAGGTCCGCTCGGGTTTTCGCTCGCTTCACCTCGTCAACTAGCTCGCGATCGGCTTCGCCCCCAACTGCTCGACCCGCGCCTGGTCCATGAACGAGTGGTAGAACGCGCCGACTTTGTCTTCCAGGCTCGAAGGCTCAACATTGCCCTTCGCGGCCAGCGCCTCCATGAGCTCATACAGGCGCTGCTTGGTCAGATCGGTCATGATCAGCCGCAGCGAATACGCGGGCTTGTCGGCCGGCATCTGCGTCTTGTCGAGCCAGGTACCGTTGGCATAGCGAAAGAAGTCATCGCCCGGCCTGGTCGAGAGGTCGGCGCCGGCCAGGTCGAACCCCCACGCGCCATACTGCGGCTTCGGGGCGTCATCGCCAGCCGAAGCGAAGCACGCTACTGACATGAGACCAACGAGGAAGCTTGCGACGCTTCGGGCGACTGTTTTCATTGGCGTCCCGCAAGTTGCTCGGTCGAGGCATCATAGACGTGGCGGAGAGGTACTTATCCAGCGGGCGCACGTAGGGTGTGGATCCCATGATCTATCTGGTCTCGACTTGGGTGATCCCGGTGCTTCTCGCGATCACCTTGCACGAGGCCGCCCATGGCTTCGTGGCGCGCCGCTTTGGCGACGACACCGCCTGGCAGCTCGGACGAGTCTCTCCAATCCACTCAAACACATCGATCCGTTCGGCACGCTGTTCCTGCCGGGGCTGCTGCTGCTGAGCCATGCGCCGTTTCTCTTTGGCTATGCCAAACCGGTGCCCGTGAAGTTCGGGCTGCTGCGCAATCCCCGCCGCGACATGATCTGGGTGGCCGCCGCCGGCCCCGCCATGAACCTCGCGCTGGCGACAGCGGCGGCACTGCTGTTGCACACGGTTGACTTTCTACCGCTGGGTATCGGTCAGTGGCTCCTGAGGAATCTCGTCAACGCAATCAGCATCAATGTCCTGCTCGCGGTCTTCAACCTGATCCCGCTCCCGCCCCTGGATGGCGGCCGCGTCGCCGTCGGCATCCTGCCCAATGTCCTCGCAGCACCGCTCGCCCGGCTGGCCCCCTATGGCATATGGATCGTGATCGGGGCCTTTTTCCTGCTGCCGATTCTCGCCGCGCAAGTGGGCGCCCACTTCAGCCTCTTCGCGCAGCTCATCAGGGGCCCGACGAGGGCCATCATCCATGCCATCTTGGTCGTGACCGGCTCGGGCTAGCATGCGTATCTCAGCTGCCAAGCCATGAAGCTGTCAAAGCTATAGGCGCTCGGCGCCGCGCTGTTCGGCGTTCCGGTGTCGGCCGCGGTGCTATTTGCGGCTACGCTCTTCGGCGTCATCCACTTCGAGAGTGGCGCCAGCGTGGCCGTCGGCGCCATCGTACTCTGCCTCGTTGCCGGCGAACTGCGGCGCCGCAGCGGCAGCCTTCTCCCGGCCGTGATACTCCACGCGCTTTTCAACGGGGTCGCCTTATTGTGGCCGTAGGTTCGCCTACACCCCGCACTAGATAACGCAGTACCCAGCGGTCACTGTCAAAGTATGAGTCTGTGACTGCGCCGACGATCCCGTCCCTCGCACGGACACGATAATGCTCAAGCCGTCTGATGCCGCTCAACACGATGCCCCCCCTGTCGTCCGAGTCCAACCGCCGAGGCATGGCACAATCCGGTCGCGACGCAAGGATGCAACGACAATGTCCGGCTCACGGGATGCGCAAGTGCGGCGGCTTTGCCGTCGAGCCGAGGATGCTCGCGGCCGCTAAAAAGCAGATTTTCCATACATCAGATTGAACAACGTCGAGGCGTTTGAGCGTAGACCCATCTTGATATTTTACAAGCGATGAATATTGGCGCCTCATATCAACAACTCCGATGGATATCGGACGCATCTGGATTTTTCTCGCGAATCACGCAATCCACCAGAATCAAGCGCTTGGTGGAGCAGCTCCGCGCGAGCTCTCTGTTCGGCCCCGAGTTCCGCCTGTCCACTTACCTGTACGATCCCGCCAAATCGAACTCGGAAACGCTGCCGCTCGCTCTGGACACCATTCGGTGCGTCGCCGAGAGTTCCCGGTAATTCACAGCGGCCTGAGCTCGCTAGAGTCGGGCGCGCCCGACCCTCCCCGCCGAAGCCGGGAAGGTAATTGGGATCAGGGCGCCGGCACGTCCTTGCGCGCGATGGCGAGCGGATCGGGCTCGCCGGCGAATGCGGCACGCAGGAAGCCGAACATGCGGCGCCGGAGGTCGACTCCGTGCCACGGCTCCTGGCTGACCCGCGAGTGGAAGCTGCCACCGGTCTCGCCATGGCCCTCGCGCGGATAGACGATCAGCGCAACCGGTACGCCGTATTGTTTGAGCGCGCGCCACATCTCGAGCGACTGGCCGAGCGGATCGATGACGTCTTGCTCGCCCTGGAGCAGCAGGAACGGAGTCTTGGCATGCATCACCGTCGAGATCGGGCTCTGGCGCCAGACATCGGCGAAATGATCCCAGGGACGCCCATAATACCAGCGGTCGCAGAAGCTGCAGCGCTCGGTACCGTACTCACTGAACTGGTTAATGACGGGCGCGCCCGAGACGATCGCCTGGAAGCGATCGGTCTTGCCGGCGACGAAGCCGGCCATCTCGCCGCCATAGGAATAGCCGATCAGTGCCATCTTGGATTCGTCGATCGGTTAATTTGTGAACCGGCGTGGAAGTTTGACCAGGGTTTTGGCTCAACCGGCCCCGGAGGCGGACCAGCGCCGCACTGGCATTTCTCGATGAGGATCTGAAGGTTGTCGCATCCGCCCATGGTCAACATTCGACGCCGGACACTGATCAACTCGCGACGCCGGTTTACAGTCTTGCCCTCAATCAGTCTGGTGCAAAGCGGTGCGTTCCGGTGCACGGCTGGCCTGGGATAAGGAGCGGCACCAGGCGAGTCGGGGCGAACATGATAGTTGTGCCCCTGTCCACCGGCTTCTGTCTGTCTTACCTTGGCAGTCATGGAGATTCTCACGCACCGCTCCCACGTCGGCGGCGAAAGGCCGCGGCGCGGTCGCGTCCGCATTGCAGGCAGCGCCATCGCTGCTCGCCTCGATCGATTCGCAGATTGCCCGGCGTCAGCGGGTGTCCGCTGCCACAGTGGGTGGGGATTTCCTCGCGTCGGACTTTGCGACGATCGATATTGGGGAAGTGGACGACCGCCGTACTATTAGTAGGGATCACGCCCCCGCTACCACTTCCCTTTTGGCACAGCCGGTGGCATTCCGGCGCCCGCAATTCTCATTTGATGGCGATTAGCATCGATTCGGTTGCAGTCAGAGGAACAAGCGCGGTCTTGCGGAATCCCGTGGCCTTCAGCCATCCCCGGCAATCCGACGGTGTGTAATCGAAGCCACCTGGCGTTTCAATGAGCATATTTAGGCTCATCAAGAGCCCCGCGACGTTACGGCAGCGCGCATCATCGATCATTGCATCGTAGACGATTAGCGCCCCGCGCTTCGGAAGCGCGGCGTATGCCTTCTGCAGCAGCAGGTGCTTTTGCTCCAGGTTCCAGTCGTGCAGGATGTGCCCCATTATCAGTACCTCGGCAGGCGGCAGCGGGTCGCGGAAAAAATCGCCCGCGTGGAACTTAAGCCGTGCATCGAGCGCGAAAGAGCGTACGTAGTTTTCGTAGATTGGCTGGACCTGCGGCAGATCGAACTCGCCCCCGCTAAGGTGCTCGTGGGTCAGCGCCACTTGTACCGCCACACAGCCCTGCGCACCCCCTACATCAATGAAGGTCTGATATTTTTTCCAGGGAAACTTGGCGGAGATGGCGCGCGCTGAACCCATGCTGACACCGGTCATCGCGGTGAGAAATCCACGCAGATGCTCAGGATCGGCGTAGAGGGCGGCGAATGGGTCGCCCCCGCTCTTGGCTTCGTTCTGAGGCGCGCCAGTGCGCAACGCTTCGGTCAATGAACCCCAAAAGGGATACAGGCGCACGGCGGCCATTTCCAGCAAGCCACCGACGTAGGTTGCCTTGGCCCGGTCGAGGTATGCGTCGACGTCGGATACATTACGGTACCGCCCTACTCTGCGCTGCAAGAGGCCAAGGGCGACCAAGGCGTCGAAGAAGTCACGGGCCGAGCGCCGATGCAGCTCGAGCCGCTCGCGCAGTTGCGACTCATCGAGCGGACCCTTGGCTAGTATCGAAAAGACGCCAAGCTCTACGGCGCTCAACAATGTACGCGGTCCCCAGAATCCAAGCCCAAGCTGCAGCAGGCGGCCCGGTGACTGCGCCCTTGGAGATGCTCGAGAACGCGGCGGGGCGTGTTTGGCGGCGGCACGAGTTGGAGGGATACGCTGCTTCTTTTTTGGCATTTTTGGTTGCCCCGGATATTTCGGCGCATTCTGACACGACTGCGCGCAAAGAACAGCGCACTAGAATGTCCTTTGTCTTTGGTGACTTCCGACGCGGAAGCGCGGAAGCGGGCCTCCGCTACCACTTTCTCCGGCGACGACCCGGGTCAAGGAAGCCCGATTACCGTAGGAAAACTTCAACAAATTGAGGGCTGCTCGAAACCCAACTCGGGCCCCCGCTCAGGCGGCCAGTGACAGACGCAGATCGATGGGGCGAGTAGGAATTAAGCGAGTCACGCCCCCGCTACCACTCGAAATAACAATCACTTAACCGGCAACTCCTTGACGCTGATCAGTCCGGCCGCCTCGAGGTTGGCGCAGTTGTGACGCTCGGCAAAGCGCGTTGTTACTCGGGGAACGTCCTGCAAGCTGAGCAACGCCGGGTTGCCGTGGGAAAAACGCGGCCAGCGCGGCCGACCGCCACCATTTGGATCACCGGTTTTGGCGAAGGACGTCCAATAGCCGCGCATCATTACCGAAAGCGTGGCGGCGTTCCCGGTTAGCGCTGAATGATTGTGGTCGCCGTCGAAGATATAGGCCTCTTCGGAAGTGTGATAAGCCACGTTTGGCAATTCGGTGAGGGGGGCCAGCGGCTCCTCCTGCACCGGGTCGCTTTCGGTGAACTCGTAACCGTAAACCGTCGTGAAGGCGCTCATACCCCGCCTGGCCAAGTCAGCGTCGCAAGCGAAGAGCAGATCGGTCACGAATTGGCTTTCGGCCGCCGCCGGGCTGGGGAAATTCCGGGTTGGATAGAGCGTGAGAACGGTGCTTACAGATCCGCCCAGACGCGTCCACGGGATTCTTGCGAGCAGCTCGATGTCGGACCGGTAGTCGTCCTCCGTCGTACGGCGGCCACGAGAACTCTCAAAAAGTGCGGCGTGGAAGTGACCTTCGTCGGCGTTGGTACCTATCAGAACTGGAACCCGATTGAAGGCCCCGGTCTGGAACGCAACGAATGGATCCAGCGGCAGCAGGTGATCGTCCTGCACGTGCATGAAGGCGGCGGCCTCTTTGAGGTAGGCGGCAACCGGCGCCGCCCGAAGACAGGCCGCAACGTTCTTGGCATCGGCGCAGCCCAAGGCCGGCAGATACACATCGTGAGTGAGTTTTTCTGCGCTGGCGCGCGAGACAAGCTGAGCGGCCGCTCCACTCTCCACTATGGCTCTGTGGAACAAGCCCCTCGAAGCTGGGGAAGCCAACAGGGCGAGCACCGCGCCGCCGCCGGCTGACTCGCCGAATACGGTGACCGCGCCCGGATCCCCGCCGAAACGAGTGGCATTGCGCTTCACCCAACGCAGGGCTTCCTGCTGGTCCAGCAGATGATAATTGCCTGATAAATGCTTCCCGTCTGCCGAATCCAGAGACGGGGACACCAACGAGCCAAGCAGGCCGAGACGGTAGTTAATGGTGACCACGACGACGCCGTTGTCATGGGCCAGATGGAAGCCGTCGAAGAAAGGCGAGCCGCCGAAACCCTTGTCCCCGCTGCCGTGGATCCACACCATCACGGCCCGCTTGCCTCCCGCATGATCGGCCGGCGCCCAGACGTTGAGGAACAGGCAGTCCTCGTCTTCGCTCGGTTTGCCGATCGCGGAGCCCGGCGTCTGAGGACAGGCCGGCGTTTCCCGGTTCGCATCCAGAGGTTGTGTCCAGCGGCCGCGCGGCTGGGGCGGCCTGAAGCGAAGCGGTCCCACCGGCGGCGCGGCGTAGGGGATGGCGGTGAACACATCGACCCCATCGTGTTCGAGGCCGAGCACCGGGCCTTCCACCGTCGCCACAACAGGACGTTCCGTCGCGGCGGCAGACGATGAAGTGGCGAGCGTCGCGCCTGCCGCTCCTGCCAGCAGCGTCAGGGCGGTGCCGAGCGTCTTCCAGCTCTTCGCGCCTTCTCGCGTCACAATGGTCCTCCTCTCTGACTGGTTCAGGCGAGCCGAAGTCTGCACCATCTGCGGTGGAAATAAGCCTCAAATCGGGCCTGACACGTCCAGGGCCGGTTCCGGCCATCGGGCTATCGTACGCCAGGCCTGGAGAGGAGCTGGGCGAGTCCGGTGCGGACTGACTACCCACCCAAATCCGCAGTAGTCGTGGGAAGGTAAATCAAATGAGGGAAGACGCCGGGTCGGACATCCTCTGAATTCAAGCCGCTAGCGACAGCCGGATACAAGTAGCCGGATCCGTAATCAGGCCCCCGCTACCAATAAAAACAGGTGCGCCGCCTGCGCGCTTCAGCGCGGCATCATTTTTGCCCGGGCTGGTAGGTACGCTCGACGTGCCCGACGAGATCTTCCGGATAGAAGTATACGCGGCGCAATAGACCACGCGCGTAGCGAATGGCCTCGTCGTTGAAATGCGCCGAGTGGGGATCCCCGCTCTCGCCGCCGGCCGTGACCGCCACCGCGCGCACCTTCGGTCCGAATTCCATCACCGCCACGAAGCTGTTGCCTTCGGTACCGTAATACCGGCGCGTGCCGGGGTAGGACCTGGCGTTGAAGGCAGCCAGCGACCCCCAGCGCGACGAAGTGAACGGCACCGGAATGCTCGGCTCGGCATCGCTGAAGTGCGGCACGATGTCGTCCGTGACGCGCTGAAAGCGATTGATCTCGCCCCAGGGCACGCGCCAGGTGCTGAACTCGCGCGTCAGCAGATCGGACGCAGCGGCCAACTTCTGCAGCTTCAGCATCGGGTCGCTGTTGGCCATGTCGTCCCAGGCGCCGCTGCTCTCATCCTGGTGCTGGGGGCGCACGAACGCGTCCCACAGCGAGTCGCCCCAAATGACTGCCAGCGAAGTGGCTAGTGAGTGATCCGACCAGCGATAGTTCCATTGCCGCAGCAGCTCGATCTGATCGTGCAGCTGCGCGCGCAGCGGGTGCTCGGGCGGCAGTGCATCGTACGCCTTCACCACCGGCGGGATCAGGCGCGCGAAGTACGGCAGATAGGAATCGAACGCCGACGACTCGAGCGACTCGAGCGTGAAGTCCTTGCGCGCGGAGAGCAGCCGCGTGGCGTGGACGCCGCGCGGATTCTCCCCAGCGGTGTCCATGTAGCGCGGAAAGTCCTCGCGCCGCGGGCTGTCCGGGCCGGCGTTGGTATACGGCCCGTCATTGCTGTTGAACACCCAGCCGTTCGGTGGATTGACGATGTCCGGCAGCGACTCGAGGCTATGCAATCCCTTCCAGTCGGTCGCGGGGTTGGAACCGTCGACAGGTTTCGTGTAATCGAATTGGTTATCACGCTGCGGCATGAACTGCGGCAGCAACATCGCAATCTCGCCCTTGGAGTCGGCGAACACGGTGTTGTTCGAGGAGTTGGCCCGCAGCCGCGCCACTTGTCGGTAAGAGGCGAAGTCGCTCGCCTTGGTGCGCAGGAACGACTGCTCGAGCGCCGGGATCGGCTTATTCATCAGCGCAATGCTGATCCACTTGCCGCCGTCCTGGCGGGTGATCGGACCGTGGTGGGTCGCATAAGTCTTGAAGCGCTTGACGGCCAGCGCCCCGCTGTCGGTGCGATAACGCAGCTCGATCGTCTTCACTTGCACCGGACGCAGCTCGTGGGCGTAGCGGTAAAAGAACCGGTTGCCGCGCTTGACAATCGTCTCGGCAAATTGATCGACGTTGTCGGCGCCGGTGCTGGTGTGCATCCAGCCGATGTGGGGATTGAAGCCCTGATAGATGAAGAGCTGTCCCCAGGTCACCGCGCCATAAGCATCCAGCCCCTCGTCACTCGACATGTGCAACTCGGAGCGGAAAAAGAACGTCGTGTGCGGATTGATGAGCAGCAACGCATGGCCATCGCGCGTGTTCGCTGGGGCAATCGCGATGCCGTTCGATCCGGCGCGATCGCGCGACCACGGCACGTCCGCGGTCGGTGCCGCCGGCGGCTGAAAGTCCACACCGTAGAAGGCGGCGAGCGCCGGCAGATCTACCGCGCGCTCGATGTCACCGCCGATGCTGCCCTCGGTAAACGCCAGCGCCATCCAGGGCTCGAAGTGATGCAGCACGCGCGGATGCACCTGCGGATGGGTGGCGAGAAAATAGTTCAGACCATCCGCCCAGGCGTTCATCAGCGCGACCAACCAAGCCGGGCTGTGTGCGTAGTCGGAGCGCAGTTGCTCAGGTTCAATGAACAAGCGCTGGCGCAGATCGGCGGTGAGCTCCTGAGGCCCCTCGGCCTCGGCCATGCGCCCGAGCGCTGTCAGGTAGTTGGTCTCGACGCGGTTGAAATCGTCCTCGGCCTGCGCGTAGATCATGCCGAAGACTGCGTCCGCATCGGTGTGACCGTGTACGTGCGCGATGCCCCAGTCGTCGCGCGCGATTTCGATGCGCGCCGCTTCCGCCTGCCAGCGTGCCGGCTCGTCCGCCGCAGACGGGGCGTCCGCTGCGAACGCCGCACGCCACGACAGCGCAAGCAACAGCGCCGCAAGCAGACCGCAATGCCGCCGCGAGTCCTGCGTTATCGAGACAAATGGATTGATAGGTCTACTCCGTCGGCTGTGGCCCCGTCACAGCGTGCATCATCACAGTTCTCATCGATGGTTGAGTTCGATGGAACGCGCCCCGCGTACGCGATTGTGTGCCGCTCGCCGAACGATTGGTGAGACATGGACTGAACCCTGTCGCGCGTATGCCGCGCGTGCTCTACCGGCTTTTAGCTAGTGGCCTCGATCTTTCCCCTGGCAGGGGCGACCTCAGTAATGAGCCGGCGGCTCCGTGCCCGCCTGTTGTGGTCCGCCTTTAGCCGGCGGCTTTCCCTCGACAGGGCAGGAGCTGGCTAGTCCCTTGCCGTCTATGATCACCCTCGAACATATCTGTGCACATAACTCAGGAGTTTTCGGACCCGGCGGTCGTCCGAAAACCGATCCGTCACGGGTCAGGCATTGACACTTGCAATCATCGGCTCTTGCATTGTCAACGACAAAAGCAACCAAAAGGATCACCGCCCCAATAGCCGATAAGTATTTCATTATTCCCTCGCAGACGCATTTAAACCACAGGAGCCTGCCCAATCAGACTATAGGAGGAGCTGCAGGTCGCCAAGCGCAACAATCGGCGACGGTCGCTTCGTGACCCACCTGAGACATTCACGGGTGACCGCTTTCGAGCACCTGGGTTCGTCGAGCGGCCCGATCGGGGTGATATTCGCTCCGGTGCTCACGGGGTGGTCAGCGCCCGTGTCAGCGTCGCCGCGCCGTAGCTCGCGATGATCTCCTGTACCTTCCCGCTTGCATCGAGCAGGAACCGCAGCCGCGGATCTCCGAGCTCCCAGAACGTGAGCGGCGGGCAGAAATAGGAGCCGTCTGGAGTGTGGAACACCTCGGCGTCTCCGTTCCCAGGCCAGCGCAAGAACAGGCGATCCCCCCTGGCGAATAGGGTGATTCGCGTGTGATCGCCGAGTGTGTACTCACCGGCTGCCGCCGACAGCATGTCCTGCGGCATCGCGGTCACTTCCTGCTGCGCGATCTTGGCGGTCGGCGGCCATTGGTTGGTCGCCTGGTAATGCGGCCAACGATAAGCGCGCGCGATGCTGGCGATGATTTCCTTGATCAGCATGTAGGAGAAGCCGGAGTTGGCCATCACGACTGCGCCCTGGCCGTGGTGCACGTAGGCGGCAAACGTCGACTCGAAGCCCTCATTGAACCCGTCGTGGCCGAAGCGCGTGTCGTCACCGTCGCCGCTCAGGACCACCCCCAGCCCCCGATAGGCGATCTGGACCGAGAGCATCTGTCTTGCCATCTCGGGCGTCAGCAATCCGCAGCGTCCTCCTGCGTACGCCTCCTGCAGCGTAATAATGAATCGGGCGAGATCGGACGGCGTTGTCCACAGCCCCGCGACCGCGAGCTCGGGACCCAGCCGATAGTCGCCCGGGAGCGGCTCGCCCCCGGCGTAGTACCCGGTTGCCGCGAAGCGCAGCCATCGACGGGACAGCGGCTCCTCGAACGTGCTGTGAGTCATTCCGAGCGGAGCGAGCACCGCCGACTGCATGTAGGTGGCGAGTGGTTTCCCCGTGACCTCTTCCATGAGCTCCTGCAGCACGACGAACCCCATGCCCGAGTAGCGGTACTCCTTACCGGGGACCGAGGCCACACGGATCTCGGCGGCGTGGGCTCGGAGGGTCTGGAGGAGTGTCGGCACTGACTCCCCGGGCTTGTAGTTGGGACCCGCGTAATCCGTGATCCCTGAGCTGTGGTCGAGGAGTGTCCGCAACGTGACCGGGTGCGTCGCGGTGAGTGCGTTCGCAGAGATCTTCCATTCCCTGAGGTAGCGGTTCACGTCGGCATCGAGGCCGACCTTGCCGTGCTCGACGAGGAGCAGAGCGCCGACGGTGGTAACGGGCTTGCTGATGGAGGCAGCCTGGAATAGCGTTTCCGGCGTCACCGGGCGTCGAGTACCCGCATGCGCAAATCCATAGCCCTTCGCCCACGCGATGCGGCCGCCGTCGATGACGGCGACGCTGAGCCCCTCGACGCCGTAGGCCCGCATGCGGTCTGCGATGCTCGCGTGAGCACCGAGGTGGCCCTTCGTTGCCGTGATCGGCAGCAATCCGGTCTCAACCAGTTGAACCCTGTCGGCCAGCGCAGGCTGGGGAGCCGCGAGCCCCGCGCTCGGAAGCAATCCTGCGGCCGCGATGAGTGACCACCCGCGGACGGTCAAGAGTCTGGAGACCATGACATTTCTCCGCATTCGCAATCAGATCGGTATTTTCGATAGTTGGACGACACGTAGCGCCTAAGGAGCCACTCACAAGTGGCAGAGCGGACGTACGCAGGTGCAAGAGCGAGGGAACCACTACCCCGGATGCAAGGTGTCCTTCCAGTCCATCGGAGGCTCCGGAGGTAAGCCGAACAACTTGATTATCGCAAGCTCGACGTCTTCCTCTCGGTCGGTCGTTCGTGCCGCGTCAATACGGACTGCCATGTCCCGGTTCATTCGCCACCACCGAATGCGACTCGACGTTGTCATGAGGTAGTCGAGCCGTCGGCGCTTGGCGCGAAGAACTTCACGTTGTGGGCTACCGGCCGGCCACCACCGCTCCTGCATACTGATTGCCAGACTCTGGGTGAGCACCGTACTCGACTGCTCCATGCGCGCCACCAAAGCCTCGCACGCCGCACGGCGGCCCGGCAGACTGAGCTGTTCAAGTCGGCAGGCTTTGGACATCGGCTGAAGGGGCGGAATGGCCTGCGCGGCAAGCACGCCGATGGCCTCAGTTCCTCGCGTGGCGAGACTCTGAGACGGACTCGCCACGGCCAACGCGTCTACCATCATGACCTCGAGCTGGTTCCAATAGAACGTCATTCTCGGGCTAGCGCCGATCCGGGCAATTGCGGCCGTGACGGCGACTACGGACCCCGATGATTGCGCATGCTCCAGATCGGCGGCCCATACGAACCCGTTATCTGCATCGATCTCCTGCAGATGAACCTCAATCTGCTCTTTGGCCTCACACTTGAGTCGTTCGCAGATCGCGAGATGAACCCAGGCAAGTTCCGCACGCTGCGGCGCAAGCGCCTCGGCCTGTGCGATTAATTCGAGAGGCCGCCGCCCGATTAGGTCGCCCGACTCAACAAGGAACGCGGCCGCCGCCAGATTGGTCGGAGTTGGATGTGCAACGAGGACTTCCACCTGTCGAGTCCGTTCGGCCCGAAAGACATCTGCGTCTGTTCCGTCTCCCTTGGCGTGCGCACACCCGGCGAGCGCTAGCACGCAAAGCAGTGAAGTAGAAGATGGCAGTTTTCCTAACTGCACTTCCCTCCTCCTCAAGCACCTTCCGGTGATCGGCCGGAAACGGGCAAGTGGAAAGGTTCGTGCCATCCCAATACTCTACCGCGACCTACCAACGTCCGCTTCGGCGCAGGCGTTTAGGCCGCCCGACCGACCGGAGTTCGCCGCAAAGAGACGGATGACGCGGACATCCATCAATGTCCCGGCGATGCAGTCCGGTGCAAAGCAGTGCGTTCCGGTGCGCGGCTGATCTGGGATAAGAACCGGCACCAGCCGACTCGGGGTGAACACGACAGTCGCGCCCTTGTTCATCGGCGGCAGCCCGCCCTACCCTGGCAGTCATGGAGATTCTCGGGCAGCCCCGCGACATCGCCGGCGAAACGCCGTTGCGCGATCGCGCCCGCATTGCAGGCAACGCCATCGCCGCTCGCTTCGATCGATTCGCAGATTGTCCGGCGTCAGTGGGTGTCCCCTGCCACAGTGGCTCGGAATTTCCTCGCGCCGGTTTTTGCGGCGATCGATATTGGGGAAGTGGACGACCGCCGTACTATTAGTACAGATCAGGCCCCCGCTACCAAAATAATAAGATTTGAGTCAATAACTTAGAAGATTAGACCCGCTACCGTAGGCCCGTGTGTGCGCATTCTCTCGCGGGCACTGGGCCTCTCGGCGGTTGGTTTTTGACTAGTCAGACGACTAGTCATATGCTCACACGATGAAGGCAAAGACTTGGCCGGTACAGGATGCTAAAGCTCGCTTCAGCGAACTCCTGGAGACGTGTGTCCGTGAAGGACCCCAGATCGTCACGCGCCGCGGAGAGGAAACTGCGGTGCTGGTGCCCATGCAGGAGTGGAAGCGGCTCTGCCAGATGTCGCGGCCGTCGTTGAAGGCGCTGCTGCTGACGGACTTCGCGCGCGCCGAGCTGACGGCACCGCCACGTGGGCGGCATCGGCGACGTTCGATTCCGTCGCTTTGAGTACCGCAGTGTACTTACTCGACACCAACATCGTCTCGGAACTGCGCAAGCCGCGCCCGAATCCGAAGGTCGTCGCCTGGCTTCAGGACGTCGAGGACTCCGATCTGCATCTTTCCGCAGTAACGGTCGGAGAGATACAAGCCGGCATCGAGATGACGCGCACTCAGGACCCCGTCAAGGCGGAGGAACTCGAGGCATGGGCTGATCAGGTGGCGGATTCTTACAACGTACTCGCGATGGACGCCGTGTGCTTTCGCCGATGGGCCAAGCTCATGCACCGCCAGTCCAGCACCGTCTACGAAGACGCCATGATTGCGGTAACGGCTCTCGTGCACGATCTGACTGTTGTTACGCGCAACGTGCGGGACTTCTCCCGTTTCGACGTGCGGGTGCTGAATCCGTTCGAATAAGCGGCCGCCGAAGGGCCGCTTGTGTTAAGGATTGTCCGACGCCTGCCCGCGTGCGTGCAGGTATCGAGTTCCATCGGGGTTTGACGGACAGGCGTTGGACAATCCTCAAGGGAGGAAACCGCGAAGGGGTACTGAGGGCGGTCAGTGGCGGCGCTGGGCTATGGGGATTTGAGGGCTTGCGTTGCGGGGTGAGGCGAGGATGTCGTGCGCGTATTCAAGCCAGATCGAGCGTGAGTGTCCGGTGGCGATGCGGATGCGGACGAAGTTTGGCCGCTGATCCATGCCATGGAGTCACGGCTCTGGCCGCCTGGCAACGGGTGCTTGCGCTGGCGCTGCTGATGCAGTGTCGGCGGAACGGTCGAGCATAGCGAGCGGCGCGCGCTCAAGGTGAAGCACTCGAGGCGGGCGGGCCGCGGATGTACTGAGCCCGAGTGAAGGTCTCGATGATCAACATCGGCGCGCCGCAATGCCGGCACAGGAACGTGGGTGGTCTGGATCCTTTCGTGTCGCGGGTGTTGGGGTCGAGCGGCGCCGCAGGCGCCGGTGCCTGCAACAGCGCGCGTGCCGTGGCGATATTGTGCTTGCGCCGGGCGTGAGCGAGCAGTCCGTAGTGGCGGATGCGATGAAAGCCGCTGGGTAGGACATGCAGCAAGAAGCGGCGCATGAACTCGGTGGCGCTCAGGGTCATGGTCTTCTGGCGCGTGCGTCCCTCAGCCCGATAGTCCTTCCAGCGGAACGTGACGCCGCGTTCATCCAGGGTTAGGAGCCTGGAGTTGGAGATCGCGACGCGATGGGTGTAGCGCGACAGATAGGCCAACACCGCGTTAGGCCCTGCGAAGGGGCGCTTGGCGTAGACCACCCACTCGCACTGGCGAAGCGGTGCCAGCCAGGTAGCGAAGGCGGCCTCATCGGTAAGGTAGGCGAACTCGCCAAAGCACTGCAGCTGTCCGGCGCTGTGGGCCGCGGCCAGCGCTTCGAGGAAGCGGCGTCGGAACAGGCGCGAGAGCACGCGCACGGGCAGGAAGAATCCGGGTCGGCAGGGCACCCAGCGATCGGCGTCGAGGGCGAGGCCGCCACCGGGGACGATGCCGTGCACATGAGGATGGTGAATGAGAGCCGAGCCCCAGGTGTGCAAGACCAGGGTGAGGCCGATGCGCGCGCCCAAATGCTTAGGATCGGCGGCGATCGTGCGCAAGGTCTCGGCCGCGATATCAAACAATAGTCCATACATCAGCTCCTTGTTGGTGTACGCCAGCTTGCTGAGCGGTGCGGGTAGGGTGAAGACCACATGGTAGTAATCCACCGGCAAGAGATCGGCGCAGCGCGCTTGCAGCCAGCGCCGTGCAGCGCTCCCCTGGCACTTGGGGCAGTGCCGATTACGGCAGGAGTTGTAGGCGATCTGAGGCTGTGCGCAGGAGGAGCAGCGCAGCGCATGGCCACCGAGCGCGGCGCTGCGGCAGTTCTCCACAGCCGACATGACCTTGAGCTGGCCGAGACTGAGATGGCCGCGCTCTTGGTGTCGCCAGGTCGGCCCGTGGGCGCGGAAGATGTCCGCGACCTCCAGGCGTGCCACGGGTGTGGCTTACGCGGGTTGGGCAGGCTCGAGTGGACTGATCACCTGGCGCAAGGTCTCGGTGGCCACCTGGGTATAGAGCGCGGTGGTCTCGAGCTTCTTGTGGCCGAGCAGGACCTGGATGGTGCGGATGTCTTCCTTCTGCTCCAGCAGGTGGGTGGCAAAGGCATGGCGCTAATTCCGCCGGCGGAATTAGCGCCATAGTTCCGGCAGCCGGATTATTCCGGCAACCGGCGGGCGATGTGGGTATTTCCCGTGGGATCGCGCGATCTGGGGTGCGCTGATGGCGGCATAATTTGGGCGTGTTGACTAAGCCAAAAGCACTGTGGTGGCACCGAGAGAACCCGTCACACAAAGGCCAATGCCTTTCGGAAGTAGGTTGAGCGCGAGGGCGCGTTCGGTTCTCGTCTCCCGTTGGGGATTTTCCCCCAGCGTTGAGGAGACGAACGATGAACATCGGTCGCAAGGGTGCATTAGCAGCACCAACCCCGCGCTTCCGCGTTGGGCCAATCGCATCCCATATTGATAGCTTTGCGAAGTTTCTCACCGACCAGGGTTACGCTCCGCTCTCGGTAGAGAGCAAATGTTTGCTGGTAGCCGATCTCAGCCGCTGGCTCAAACGGCGCGGATTGCCACTGGCGCAAGTGGATGAGGGGAAGCTCAAGCAGTTTCACGCCCATCATCGCCGCTCGATCAGGCGCGGCGATTTGGCGACCAGCCAGCAGCTGCTCAAGTGGTTACGCGATCTCGGAGTCGTTCCGGCGTTATCGCAAACAGTAGACCGGACCGTTTTGGGTCGGCTCACGCATGACTACGAGAGATTCTTAAGCTCGCAGCGCGGCTTGGCTCCCGCGACGTTGAGCAGCTATTTACCCATCGTGCGGAGATTTTTGACCGAACGTTTTGGGAACAAGGCTTTGCGCGTTGAGGATCTGCGCCCACGGGACCTGCATCGCTTTATTCTGCGTCAAGTTCCGCGGGGCAGTCGCAACTACGCCAAGCTCATGGTCACAGCGCTGCGCTCGTTTCTGGGCTTCCTATTCCAGCGCGGAGCAATCAAGACCGATCTTCTCGCCGGCGTGCCGGGCGTCGCTAACTGGCGGTTGTCGCACCTGCCAAAGTCGCTCCCGCCCGACCAGGTCGAGCGACTGCTTCAATGCTGCGATCGCAGCACGCTGTCCGGCCAGCGTGATTACGCGATTCTGCTGCTCTTGGCTCGACTCGGTTTGCGCGGTGGCGAAGTGCTCGCGATGACCCTGGACGACCCGGACTGGGAGCGTGGCGAGATCATCGTGCGCGGCAAAGGTCAGCGATTGGAGAGATTGCCGTTGCCCAAGGATGTGGGTGCGGCGCTGGTCCAGTATCTGCGTCACGTTCGTCCGGCGTGTTCGACACGCAAGCTGTTTATTCGTATGAGAGCGCCGCGGCACGGCCTTCGCCTGAGTGCCATTTGCTGCGTCATTCGTCGCGCGCTGCGGCGTGCCGGATTGAACCCCGATTTTAAAGGGGCGCATCTCCTGCGTCATTCACTCGCGACCAATATGCTGCGCAAGGGGGCTTCTCTTAGTGAGATTGGTCAACTTCTTCGTCACGCACAGCCGACGACGACGCAGATCTACGCCAAGGTGGACATCGAAGCACTGCGCGGCATTGCCCATCCCTTGGATGGGAGGTGCGTTATGAGCAAGTTACAAACCGCTCTTGATGAGTACCTGGCGGTACGTCGCGCACTGGGGTACAAGCTGTATGACACAGGGTTACTGCTGCAGCAGTTCGTGGAGTTCGCTGAGCAATCCGGTGCTGCGTACATCACGACCGAGCTGGCATTGAAGTGGGCGACCCAGCCTGCCCACGCGCGACAAACATGGTGGTCATTGCGCTTGGGCGTAGTCCGCCGCTTCGCTCAGTACTGCAGCTGCCACGATCCGCGCACCCAGGTGCCGCCGCCGGATCTGCTTCCCTATCCTTACCGTCGAGTGTCGCCGTACATCTATCGGGACCGGGAGATCAGGCATCTGATCAAGGCAGCGCAGCAGCTGCCCTCCACGGTCGGGCTGCGTCCTCATACCTACGCCACACTGTTTGGCTTATATGCCACCGCCGGTCTGCGTACGAGCGAGCCGCTGCGTCTTGATCGTGACGACGTGGATCTCGTGCATGGCGTGTTGACGATCCGTGACACAAAGTTTGGTAAATCGCGCTACGTTCCGGTGCATCCGTCCACGCAACGCGTGTTGCAACGTTACGCGAGGCGGCGGGACCGTTTGTGTCCTCACCCTGGCAGCCCGAGCTTCTTCCTCTCGGATCAGGGCCGGCGCCTGCGGGATGACATCGTGCGTTACACCTTCGTCCGATTGTCCCGCCAGATCGGCTTGCGCAACGCCGGCGATTCCCACGGGCCTCGCATCCACGACCTGCGTCATCGCCTGGCCATTACCACACTCACCCGTTGGCATCGCCGCGGCGTCGATGTCGAGCGCCATCTGCCAGAGCTCTGCACGTACTTGGGGCACGCTCACATCACGGATACACAGTGGTACCTGACGGCGACTCCGCAGCTGCTGCGCCAGGTGCTGCAGCGCGTCGAGCGATCCGAGCGCGGGAGCCGTCTATGAAGGCGCCCAACCCGTTTCCTGTCCTGTTGGAGTCATTCTTCATGGATCGACTCATGCGACAGCGGCAAGCGAGCCCCCACACCATCGCGAGCTACCGCGATACCTTTCGCGTGTTGATCCAGTACGCACAGCAGCGGCTTCGCAAGACCCCCTCGCAGTTGACTCTGCCGGATCTGGATACGCCATTCCTCGGTGCGTTCCTCGATCACCTCGAGCAAAAACGCGACAACAGCGCCCGCAGCCGCAATGTGCGTCTGGCCGCCATCCATTCGTTCTTCCGCTACGTTGCATTGCACGCGCCGGAATACAGCGCCGTGGCGCAGCGCGTTCTCGCCATGCCCAGCAAACGCTACGTGCGCCGACCCATATGCTTCCTCACGCCTGTCGAGATCGACGCTCTGCTCGCAGTGCCCGATCTTGGAGCCTGGAGCGGACGGCGTGACCGGGCTTTGTTGCTACTGGCCGTGCAGACTGGGCTGCGCGCGGCAGAGGTCATTGGCCTGCGATGTGAAAACATCGTGTTGGGCGCCGGTGCGCACGTGCAGTGCTTGGGCAAAGGACGCAAGACCCGCTGTACCCCGCTTCGCAAGGAGACTATCGCCGTCCTGCGTGGTTGGCTACGAGAACTGCAGGGGCAGCCTTCCGACCCGGTGTTTCCCACCACACGGGGTCAGCCGCTCGGTCACGACGGGCTGCAATACCTGCTCAACAAGCATTTGACAGTCGCTCGTCGCCATTGCTCTTCGCTGCTCAAAAAACGTGTCACGTTCCATTCCTTGAGGCATTCCCTCGCAATGAGCCTTCTACACCACGGCGCTGACCGCTCCGTCATCGCACTGTGGCTCGGCCACGAGAACGTGGAAACAACATCCATCTATCTGCAGGCCGACATGCAGCTGAAAGAGCAAGCCTTGGCGAAAACTACCGCATCATCGGCCCGCGCCACTCGCTATCGCCCCAGCGATCGCGTCTTGGCCTTCCTGAAAGCCCTCTGATTATGCCGCCACCAATGCACCCCAGATCGCGCGATCCCCCGGGAAATACCCACATCGCCCGCCGGTTGCCGGAATAATCCGGCTGCCGGAACTATGGCGCTAATTCCGCCGGCGGAATTAGCGCCATGCCTTTGCCACCCACCTGCTGGAGCAGAAGGAAGACATCCGCACCATCCAGGTCCTGCTCGGCCACAAGAAGCTCGAGACCACCGCGCTCTATACCCAGGTGGCCACCGAGACCTTGCGCCAGGTGATCAGTCCACTCGAGCCTGCCCAACCCGCGTAAGCCACACCCGTGGCACGCCTGGAGGTCGCGGACATCTTCCGCGCCCACGGGCCGACCTGGCGACACCAAGAGCGCGGCCATCTCAGTCTCGGCCAGCTCAAGGTCATGTCGGCTGTGGAGAACTGCCGCAGCGCCGCGCTCGGTGGCCATGCGCTGCGCTGCTCCTCCTGCGCACAGCCTCAGATCGCCTACAACTCCTGCCGTAATCGGCACTGCCCCAAGTGCCAGGGGAGCGCTGCACGGCGCTGGCTGCAAGCGCGCTGCGCCGATCTCTTGCCGGTGGATTACTACCATGTGGTCTTCACCCTACCCGCACCGCTCAGCAAGCTGGCGTACACCAACAAGGAGCTGATGTATGGACTATTGTTTGATATCGCGGCCGAGACCTTGCGCACGATCGCCGCCGATCCTAAGCATTTGGGCGCGCGCATCGGCCTCACCCTGGTCTTGCACACCTGGGGCTCGGCTCTCATTCACCATCCTCATGTGCACGGCATCGTCCCCGGTGGCGGCCTCGCCCTCGACGCCGATCGCTGGGTGCCCTGCCGACCCGGATTCTTCCTGCCCGTGCGCGTGCTCTCGCGCCTGTTCCGACGCCGCTTCCTCGAAGCGCTGGCCGCGGCCCACAGCGCCGGACAGCTGCAGTGCTTTGGCGAGTTCGCCTACCTTACCGATGAGGCCGCCTTCGCTACCTGGCTGGCACCGCTTCGCCAGTGCGAGTGGGTGGTCTACGCCAAGCGCCCCTTCGCAGGGCCTAACGCGGTGTTGGCCTATCTGTCGCGCTACACCCATCGCGTCGCGATCTCCAACTCCAGGCTCCTAACCCTGGATGAACGCGG